>CAWGBP010000056.1:0-52158 GCA_963820835.1 Pirellulales bacterium
GGCTACGTGGCGATGCACAGCGACGGACGGCCAGGCGGATTTTGTCGGTGGCAACTACCTTTATTTTCTGTACCTGATGGCCTCGACTTGCGCGGCGATTATCCGCCGCGGTTCGGCGGCATGCTCTGGTACACCAACGGCGACATGCGACGCTGGGGTTCGCAATACTGGCACGCCAACACCGACGCCTACTACCGCGACCTGATGCCGTCGGGCCACCTCGACCTGATGGACCCGTTCTTCTCGCTGTATTTCGGGATGTACGACGCCTGCGCGCTGGCCGCGCGGCAGCAATGGGGCAGCCAAGGGGATTTACATTCCCGAGGTCACCTTCTTCAACGGGCCGGACGCATTCCCGACAACCTCGTCCAGGAATTCCAGGATCTGTTTCTGGCGCGCAAGCCGTACGAGCAGGCCTCGAAGGAATTCCTCGCCTACGTGCAAACCAAGAATCGCCACAATGCCCGCTACAACTTCCTGAACTTTGGCAGTTACGTGAACGGCGTCTTCATCGTGCCGACGAAGGGCGCGGGAATCTTCGGCCACTGCACGCATTTTCTGTCAGGAATGAGCGGCATCGCCTCGCAGTTCTGGCAGCGATACGAGTTCACCGGCGACAAGGAATGGCTGCGCGACAAGGCCTACCCGATGATCAAGGGCGTCGCCGAATTCTACGCCAATTTCCCGAACCTCAAAAAGGAAGCCGACGGCAAGTATCACATCTATCACGTGAACCGGATCGAGAGCGATTGGGATTCGCAGGACACGTCGAGCGAACTCGGCGCGATGCGCACGATTTTCCCGATGGCCATCCGCGCCTCGCAAATCCTGGGCGTGGACGAAGCGCTGCGCCCGAAGTGGCAGGACATCGCCGACAACCTGGCTTCGCCGGCGCCCGGCTCGGGCAATCGCGGCACCTTCGATCAGACCAAGGGGCCTTATTCGCATCAGGTCGCGAAGGAAGCATCGGCCGCATCGGGATTGCCGTTGCCGCACAGCGAGACTTCCAGCGCGACGACTGTTCAATCGGAGCCAGACAAACGCCACCCAAACCACGCGGCGTCAAACCGGCCCGAGAGGCCGGGCGACGAGGTGGTGGTCTGCGGGTGCGAGTTCCAATCCGGGCGGCGCGGCGGACGGTCGTGGCGGCGGCGGCGCGGCGGTGTTTTCGGCAACTTCGTCGGTGGCGGCGAAGGCGCGGTTGAACCGCTCGGCTCCGAAGCCCGAACTCAAGCGGCGCTTCCTCGGCTTCGACATGACGGGCGGATTCATCGACCCGGCCGGCGATGGCGGCGCGCGAGATCTTTCGCAACCGCCTCCGCCTGCGCGAAGGTCCCGGCGCGATCGACGCCGAGCATCTGGGCGGGCTTGCTTTCGGGATTCACGAATCGCTGCTGACGAGCACGGTCAACGACGCCGCTGACCAACTCCACGATCGAGGTCTTCGCGTGCCTGGCCGAAGGATTGGGCGGTCAATTTCAAACTGCTGGCCCGCGGCGGGACGGTGGTCACGGCCGCGCAGCAGGGCGGCAAGGTGTCGGCGGTCCAATTGGAGCCGACGATGGCCGGCACGATCAACCTCAAGAATCCGTGGGGTGACACGCCGGTCAAGGTTTCGCGCGGGAAAATGACCGAAACCATCGATGGCGAAACGCTCGCTCTGGCGACCAAGCCGGGCGAAGTGATCAGGATTGCCCCGTAACATGGGCGGCCGGGCGTGACAGTCGGCGGAAGCTTTCGACGCCGCGCGCTGGCTTACGCCGGCGTCCCTCTGCTTGCGCTTCGGGTTGGTAGCAGCGTGGCAGACTATCGCTTGCGTTCTTGCAGACCGAGAGTCTCGATAATGGTTTCGCAGCCAGGAGTGAGCTTGCGAATTTTGTTGGCAATGACGCCCTTTTCGGAGACGGTCGCTTTCTTCAGGCGGCGCTTGAAGACGACCATTTTTTTGCGGGCGCTTGTGCCGGCGTTTGATTTCCTGCATGCGATCGCTGATGCCGCCCACGAGAATCTCCTTGTTGGCCGAATGGAATTGGATACCGCTGTCTCGGTCTAAGCCGTTTGGTAAACCTACCTTGTATCAGCTTGGGGGCCGAGCGTCAACGCACTATCGAAGGGGGTAGTGATGCGCTTCGAGAAAAGAATTTTTGGGAATGGACGGAAGTTAGCGTAGCTAGTCGATGAACTGATCGTATTGTTCTGGCCGCGCGTCGAGCTTTAATTTGCGGTCAATTTTATTCCAGAGATTGATAACGACTTTAACTGATTCGGAATCGGTAGCTGGGGCCATCCTTGCTCGCTGAATCAGCTTGGAAGCCCTTTCATTGTAGAGATCGCAACGCACCCTTATGAATTCCGATTCGCGGTCTGCAAGCCCGGCCCAAGCGTGATGTGCGGTCCAGAGTATCGCGTCTAACTCTCCAACGGTCTGCGCGTAGGCAGCGGGGCGTTTATAGTAATTGCCAAGCATGCCTTGCATGAACTCAAGGGGTTTTTCCGATGACTTTGCTTTCATACCGCCATCATACCTGATTCGCTTTGGCACTAAAAAGCCGCGCGAAGGCGGTAGTGATGCACTTTGAAATAGTTGTTCAATCGCCAGTTTTCTCGTTGGTCTTTTTTTGCATAGTGCCATCTCCAGCCCTACAGCCGCAACTGCCAAACACATCAGAATGGCAGCGGCATAAATAACGATTTCTCTAATGTTATTTTCAGGGGGATGAAACAGAGCCCCAATTAGCGCGGCGGCACCCCAAACGAACAAAATCCAACCCCATATCCGCCTTAGCATCGGCTCACCACATTACCCGGTCGTACAAATCTTCCAAGCTCCAAAGCGTTCCCGTCACGTTAGCCGCCATTGCTTGCGTCATTCGTAGCGTAGTGTGCCGCCGACAGAAATTGTAGTGGGCTACGTGCAGTGCGACAGGAGCGGCACGGTTCGGAACGATCCGACTTCTCAATAAAAACATGCCGGCCATTGCGCCAGCAGGGCCACAAGATCGAGCTTGGCTCGGCACGTATTCGACGACGTAGCCGATGGGGTTATCGGCGCCTGTATCGTTGACCAGATCGTTCCAATTAGGCGCGCGGTTGTCATTTCCCTGCGCGGTAAAATCTAAGCTGTCTTCACTGGCGAGATAATTGTTCGGTTCGCCTGGCGACCAAGCGGTGTAGACAAAAGGTTCGCTCGTGACCCATTGCCAATTTTGATCGGGTTCGATGGAACCGTCGGGCTGAAAGCCGCCCAGCCACGGGCCGCGCGTATCGATTCCGACGTTTTTCCAGTATGCGGGATCGTCGACAAGGCGCAAACACGAAATCGTTCTCTGCTGCGGATGCAATCGTTGCTAGGCATCCGCCGGCGCTAGTGGCAGGGCGTAGCAGCGGTCCAACTGACGCCGTCGGGAACCTGGACGGCTTCGTAGTAGTGGCCGTTGCCGCCGGAGCCGACATCCCATTGGACGGGCGCGGCTGGAATTCTGGAAATAAAAGAGAGCGCCGTGATTAAGACGATCGCACAAGCAAAAATGCAGCGATCGTTTATGCGAGTGATAGCGCGCGCCAGTCGGCGCAGAAAAGTATCGCACGGATTGATTGACTTCATTAGCAATCCCCTTTCTCGAGTGGCCGCGCAAATTCGCGGAGACAGATTAGATGAGTGGCGCATTCTCGCTGTGCACTTAGCCAGTGTCAAGTATTTTAGAAGCGAGATGCGCCGTCAATGAATTAAAGAAATCTAAATGCTGTGCAGACCCGGAATGCCCCGCAGCCAACAAAAGCGCGCTTGCGACCTTTGTGGAACAGATTCATGCACATTGAGAATACGGGGAACCGCGTGCGACGTTCGCATATCAAAAAGTACTGGCCCGCGAACAAGTGAATAAGACACATCGTTAATGGCAATTAAGACGGAATTTATACGATCGATCGGATGTTGTGGCTGACGAAAATAAGGTTCAAGAAAAAGTTTGCGTTTTGTGTCCTAGGCCGTTAGCATGACGGCTTTCTGCGCGTTTCATCAGATTCTTTGGAGGTGGAGCAGAGAATGCAGCATTGATCGCCGCGACTATCCCTTATCTCTTGGGATCCTACACAGGAGTGCGTTAAATGATTATCGCTAGCGAGCGTCTGTTGATGGCGGCAAGCGTCGTCGTTCTCGTGGCCTCGACCGCCACCGCACGAATTCCTGTGGGACTGTTACCCGACGGCAGCAACCCGCTTCCTTCTGGTCCCTATTCGGGCCATCCGCCGGATACGATGATTGAAGTGAACGATGTCCCGATATCGCACTTGATCAGTACCCCAAACACCTGGACCAAGACTTTTACATGGGACTATTCAGGTGGATCGATTAATCCAGGCGATGAGTTGTGTATTCAAGAGTTCATACCGCTGCTCTATCCACTTGGTACAACGCCGTCCGACATTTTGTCGCTGGCTGACTGGCACGAGAGTATTCTCCACGTCGACAATGGCATACCGCTTGGATGGGATACGTCGAACGTGACGGTTAAAGTTGACGGCAATCCTGTTACCGAGCTCAGCCGCGGGTGATATGGACCTTTCGATTTCGTTCGCGCCGATCACGATCCCTGTGGATACGGGCACGACGACGCCGCTGACGTTTGAAATCGATAAATATCTGAAATACATCGGAAATAGTGTCATTACTAGTGGTGGGCAAGGCGACAGCTTTAGTATTACCGTCAGCGAAATGCCCACGACGCCAGAACCGGCCAGTATTCTTCTGATGTGCTTTGGTCCGGTCGGCCTTTGGTATCTTCGCCTTCAGCACAAAAAGAATCGTAAATAGCTGCTGGCGCGAAGTCGCGTCAGTCGGAAGAGCGGTTAGCCCTTCATGTTCATGCTCATCAAGAATTCGGCGTGGTTTTTGTCTTTTCCAAGCGGCTGACGAGAAATTCCATCGCGTCGGGCGGGTTCATATCGTGTAGCACGCGGCGCAGGATGCTTGTGCGGCGGTGTGCTCCTCGGGATCCAAGAGCATTTCTTCGCGGCGCGTGCCGCTTTTGGCAATGTCGATCGAGGGCCAAATGCGATGTCGACAAGCCACCGATCGAGCACGATTTCCAAATTGCCCGTGCCTTTAAATTCTTCGAAGATGACGTCGTCCATGCGGCTGCCGGTTTCCACGGCGCCGTGGCCAGAATCGTGAGCGACCCGCCCTCTTCGACCTTGCGGGCCGAGCCAAAGAACTTCTTGGGGCGTTGCAGGGCATTGGCATCGACGCCGCCGGAAAGCACTCGGCCCGAACTGGGGCATTCCGAGTTCCAGGCGCGGGCAAGCCTGGTAATGGAATCCAAAAAGATGACCACGTCGTTACCATATTCCACCAGTCGCTTGGCCTTTTCCAAGACCATTTCAGAAACCTGAATGTGCCGGGCGGAATCTTCGTCGAATGTGCTGCTGATGACTTCGCATTGCGGACCTTTGACCTGGCGTTCCATGTCGGTTACTTCTTCGGGGCGTTCGTCGATCAAAAGCATGATCACGTAGACTTCCGGATGGTTGGCCAGCACCGATTTGGCCATTTTTTGTAGCAGAATGGTTTTGCCTGCGCGGGGGGCTGACGATCAAGCCGCGTTGGCCGAAACCGATGGGCACAATCAAATCGACCACGCGCATGTTGCATTCGTCGGCGGTGGTTTCCAGCACAATACGCTGATCGGGGTGCAGCGGCGTCAGGTCGTCGAAGAAAATTTTATCTGAGAGTTTGTTTGGATCGTCGCCGTTGATGGCTTCCACGCGCAACGGCGCGAAGTAGCGCTCGTTTTCCTTGGGGGGGCGAATTTGGCCGGCCACGGTTGTGCCGGTGCGCAAGCCGAAGCGGCGAATTTGGCTGGGGGATACGTAGATGTCGTCGGGGCACGATAGATAGTGATAGTCGGGACTGCAAGAACCCGAAACCGTCGGGCAGAATTTCCAATGTTCCTTCGCCGAACATCAGCCCGTTCATCTTGACCCGCTCTTTGAGGAGCTTGAAGATCAGATCTTGGCACTTGATGCCTGCGATATCGGTCAGGTTTTCTTGGCGGGCTTCTTCGATGAGCTGAGTCATCGACATGCGCTGCAATTCGGCAATGCGAATATCGCCACCCTGTTTGACGGATTCGTAGTGTTCGTGCACCACGTCGCCCGAGCTCACTTCTTCGGCAATTTCCTCGGCCAGCGACAGCGGCTCTCCTTCGGCCTCGAGTTGGGCTTCGATTTCGTCGAGCGTGGGCTTAAGCGGGTCGTCGTTGGCTGACTTGCTGTCGCCCAACGCGTGCGGCGATTGCCGGCCACGGGTGGTTTGAGTGGCCTTTGACTGCGACATGATGGTCTCTCTCCTGACGCGAGAAACGTCTTACTGCGGATGGGATAAGTTTGCCATGGCAAACTGCTACGGCGGTGGGGAGGCGGGGGGGGGCGGCTAAATCTGAATGACTAAATGACGGAATGGCTGAATGACTGAAAGACGGAAATGGCTGAATGACTTTACGACAACAACCTCGTGTTGTTTCGGCGGAAGCAACATTTCTGGATGGGCAGTCGGCGCAGTCGGCAACTGCTTCCAATGCCGCGGCGCACTTGTGGTGCGTGTAACGACGCTATCGAAAAATGCTGAAGTGCGTGCGCAAAAAGGTGGGAGATCGAACACCAAGAAGGGAGGCCGCGTGGACATCCAATCCAACGACCGGTCTGGCTAGCCGTTCGCTTGGCCCGATTGGCCAACGAGGGCATGCCAGCAGCGTTCAACCTGAGTCTGAATATAGCTGGGATTTCGGGAATTTCTGGACAAAATTGGCCAGTCGTCGTTTCTGGTCGCACGACTCTTCGGGCCGCTTCGCGGCTGTTGAATTCCGCTTCGCTCCAGCCGCGCTTTTTTAGCCCTGGCCAGCCGTTGGCCGCGAGGACAATCGATGAACACGGCGCATCGCACATTTTGTCCCAACCGGCTTTTAACATTACCGGTGCGTCTAATACGGCCATTTTGGTGCCATTTCGAGCAAGTTCGTTGGCTTGGGTTAGCAGGCGTTTACGAATTTCAGGATGGGTAATTCGCTCGAGTTCGGCAAGTTGCCGCGGACCGTCGGGGGGCGCAAAGACGATTTGTGCTAGCGAATGGCGGTCGATTTCGCCGTCGGGCCCGATGACCGCCTGACCCCAGCGCCCCCGATCGCCGCTCGCACGGCTGGAAGTTTAAGCACCTCGTGCCCGGCGGCATCGGCATCGAGTACGGCGGCGCCGCACTGTTGAAACAAGTCGGCCACAGTGCTTTTGCCGCTGGCCACTCCGCCCAGTAAGCCGATCAGTTTCATTGCAATTCTTCAAGATCCATTTCGGCAGTAAAGCGCGGCGCACCATGAAACGCCACCGCGTAACCGCCCACAAGCAAGTAATCAACCCCTGCCGAGTTTATGAGTTGAATAAACTCTTTGAAGTCGGGTGGTAGATGGATCGTATCCATAGAATATTTGCCGGGCGAGTTCAACTGCCGCGAAGCGCTGGGCTGGGTCACGGGCTAACCAGTAGGCGCAATTGCGCCCGTTGTGGTCGATTGGGACCGACTCCCACATCGTGCGGTCCATTCGGGATTGATCGAGAAGTCGAGGCATTGGACTAAAAATCGTTGCACTTAGCGATGCGATCCAATCAATTCTAGCATGTACGGCCGACGAAGCCGATGCGGCTTTTTTTCGTTATTCGCACTCGGCCCAATTGCGGCCAGCTTTTAAATCGACCTTTAGCGGCACTGAAAGTTTCATCACTCCGGCCATTTCTTCACGCACCAGGTCTTGCATTTTCGAGAGTTCGTCGGGTGGCACATCGAAAACGAGCTCGTCGTGAATTTGCAAAAGCATTTTACTTTGCAGCTTCTCCCGCTTCAGCCGCCGGTGAATATTCAGCATGGCCAGCTTCATTAGATCGGGCCGCCACTCCTTGAATGACGGTGTTGATGGCGGTTCGCTCGGGCAGCGTGCGACTGCCGGGAAGCGGGATCGCCGAGCTTGAAGCCGCTGACATCGCGCACCCCCTGAATGGCGCGGCGGCGGCCGAGAATCGTGGTCACATAGCCCTGCTTGCGGCAAGCGATGAGTATTTCGCACAAAACTTCTCTACGCCAGGGTAACCATTGAAATAAGCGTCGATGAACTTGGCCGCCTCGTCTTGCTCAATATCGAGCATCTTCGATAATCCGAACGGGCTTTGACCATAGATGACGCCGAAGTTCACCGCCTTGGCGACTCGCCGGTGCGATGAATTCACCTCTTCCAGCGGCACATTCAGCACCTGGCTGGCGACACGGGCGTGAATATCTTCGTCGCGCTCGAAGGCGGCACGCAACGTTTCGTCGCTGGAAAAATGGGCCAGCACGCGCAGCTCGATCTGCGAGTAATCCGCCGCCAATAGCCACCAATCGGGCTGCGCCGGCAAGAAGGCCGAACGAATTTCGCGCCCTCTTGTGCGCGAATGGGAATGTTCTGCAAGTTGGGATCGCTGGAACTCAATCGCCCGGTGGCAGCCACCACTTGATTAAACGAGGCATGCACGCGACCGGTTTGCGGATGCACCAGTTCGGGAAGCGCATCCACGTATGTGCCTTTCAACTTGGCAAATTGACGAAACTCCAGAATTTTCGCCAACAGTGGATCGGGATGTGAACGGGCGAGTTCTTCCAGCACTTCGGCATCGGTGCTGGGGCCGGTTTTGGTCTTTTTGAGCACCGGCAATTCTCTTTCCTCGAACAGGACTTTTTGCAATTGCTTGGGCGAAGCAATGTTGAAGGTGTGGCCTGCCAGCGCGTGAATTTCCTGTTCGAGCGCCGCTAGTTTTTGACCGTATTGTTTGCTAAGCGCCGAGAGCCGCTCGACATCGACCTTAATGCCGTTGAATTCCAGTTCCACAAGAACATCGACCAAGGGCACTTCGAGGTCTTTGAGCAATTTTGTGAGATCGTTCTGCCGCAGCCTTGCTTGCAATAGCGGCACCAGCCGCAACGCGACATCGGCATCCTCGGCCGCATAATGCGTGATTTCGGAGACCGGCACCTGGTCCATGCGCTTTTGGCTTTTGCCGCTGCCGATGAGCGTTTCGATTTTGGTCGTTACATGGTTTAGATAGCGGCCGGCCAGTTCGTCGAGATTATGAATGCGCTCGCCGGCGTCGAGCAAATAGCTGGCGACCATGGTATCGAACTCGACCCCGGCCAATTCGACTCCAGCGCCGCGCAGCACCACCATGTCGTATTTCAAATTCTGCCCGATCTTATGAATGGCGGAGTTTTCCAAAACGGGACGCAGCGCTTCGAGCGCGGCGCGAGGATCGAGTTGCGGCTCGCCGGCCGGGGCCCGCACAGGAACGTAGTACGCTTCCCCCTCTTTCCAGGCAAACGAATAGCCGACAATCTCGGCCCAGCGCGGATAGATGCTGGTCGTTTCCGTATCGATCGAAATTTGGCTCTGTTTGCCCATCTCGGCGACCAGCCATTGCAGCCGTTCGGGAGTCGCGATGGTTTGGTACTGATGCGTAAATGCCGGCGCATCGCGCTGGCCGCGCTGGCGCATTTGGTTGGTAAGGCTGTGAAACCCGAATTCGGCGAACAGCTCTGCAGCACCGATTGGGTCGAAGCTCCCGGCAATTGCGTCGTTCCAGTCGGGCTCAATCGGCAGGTTGCACTCCAACCGGGCCAGCTTACGACTAATGGCAAGCTGCTCGCGCCGGCTAAGAGATTGTCCTTCCGTTTTCCCTTTGGTAATTCCTCGGCGTGCTCGAGCAAATTGTCGAGCGTGCCAAATTTGTTGAGCCATTCGCGGGCTACTTTGGGGCCCACCAGCGGAACGCCGGGAATGTTGTCGACCGAGTCCCCCACCAGCGCCTGGAAATCGACAACCTGATCGGGCCGAATTCCCCAATCGGCTTGCAGTTCGGCGGCGTCGATCAGCGTGTCCTTCCGCACGTTGTACAGCTTCACGCGATCGGTAATGAGCTGCCGGCAATCTTTGTCGCTGGTCACCAGCCAACATTCGCCCCCCGCTTCATCGACAATTCGGGCCATGGTGGCCATCACATCGTCGGCCTCATACGCCTCGTATTCCAACGCCGGAATTCCCAGCGCGGCAATTACGCGGCGGATAGACGGAATTTGCGGCACCAATGCCTCGGGCATTTCGCTGCGATGCTCTTTATAGCCGGTGAACAATTCGTGGCGAAACGTTGGGCCGGATAAATCGAAGGCGGCGAACAGATAGTCGGGCTTTTTTTCATCGACGAGGTACATCATGTCGCGCGTGAAGCCAAATACCGCGCCGGTCGGCTCGCCGCGCGGGCCGGTCATTTCCGGGATCGCATGGAATACCTGAAAGATGAGCGAATGCGAATCGACGACAAAAACTTTTTTGCCTTTCAAATTGGGTACAATTTGGCGTTTCGGCTGCGCTAAATCGGGCGAGTCTGGATCGCTATCCAGGCCGGGCAATTGAGTTTGTCGCAATTTAGTCATTGGGTGGATGGACGAGGGCCGGCGTCGCCCCGGTTGCAGTCAAACTGGCGCCGTGCGCGGCTGGAAGGGCTAGATACAGGATCGTAGGGGTGCCGGACACCCAGCGTCAAGCATTCGATCATCCGGCCATAAACCGCTGAACCATTGCACTTTGCGCCTCGTATAAATCCAAATTGAATGCCACTGCGTACGGTTGCGGACCACTATGAGAGCGATTAGGCTGAAACTAAGGGGAAGAGGAGTCTAAAAGCCGTTGGATATCGCTTCGTCCAACCGATCTGCCGGCCGGTTTGACCGCGTGGCAGTGTGCCGTTCGTAGCCTGCGCCTTCTTAAGATTTTGCACCTCGGAGAATTGTCGTGTCTATTTGGAACTCGCTCGAAAGCCATTTAAGCAAATCTTCTCGCCGGAAAGCACGCGCCAAAGGTCGCCGCAATCATTCGGCGCAGCTTGGTTTTCAGTCGAGTATCGAGCAACTCGAAACGCGTGCTTTGCTGAGCGCCGTCGCGGGCGATTTCAATCACGATGGGGTGGCGGATGTTGCCATTAGCGTGCCGCATCAAACCGTCAATGGAATAAGCGACGCCGGCTCGATTCAGATTACCTACGGAACCCGCTACATTGGCAAATTCAAATTGCGGTTGACGCCGCCAGTGACGGCAACAATTACCGAAGCCAGCATCGGTGGAACAATCACCTCGGGAGACGAGTTCGGCAGTTCGCTGGCAGTCGGCGATTTTAACGGCGACGGAATTATGGATTTGGCCATCGGCGTGCCCGGCAAGACGGTCAGCGGTCAGGCTGGCGCAGGTGCGGTTTACATTCTCTTTGGCAGCCGAGCAGGCCTTAAAACAACGGGCGCTCAACTTTGGACCCAGGACAGCTCGAACATTTTGGGTGTGGCGGAAGCCGGAGATCATTTTGGGGCGGCTTTGGCGGTCGGCGATTTCAATGGCGATCGGCACGCCGATTTGGCGATTGGAGCTCCCGATGACGATGTGGGAGCCGTTGTCGATGCCGGCGCCGTGAATGTCATCTACGGCAGTTCGACGGGACTCAAATCGGTCAATAATCAATTGTTCGATCAAGCTATGGCTGGCATTGTCGGCGCGCTGGGCACCGGCGACCATTACGGGGCTGCACTGGCGGCGGGCGATTTTAATGCCGATGGCTTCCAGGATTTGGCCATCGGATCGCCGGGGCAATCGGTCAGCGGGCATACCGGCGCTGGCGGTGTCGGCGTGCTTTATAGTACGCGCGGCGGCTTAGTTGCAGCTAACAGTCAGTTTTGGACCGAATCCACAAGCAATATGCTCGGCACCGTGAACGACGACGCCAATTTCGGTTTTTCGCTGGCCGCCGCCGATTTCAACGGAGACAGTCGAGCGGATTTGGCCATCGGAGCACCGGGCGAAAATACGAATGCGGCCACCGACTCTGGCGCTGTGCACATTCTCTTTGGCAGCAGTTCGCGACTCACAATTACCAAGAATCAGTTGTGGAATGCCGACACGGACAGTTTGAGCGCGGCCGCATCGGGTGACGGCTTCGGGGCGGCCTTGGTGGCCGGTCAATTCAATGCCGATCATGTGGCCGATTTGGCCATTGGCATTCCAAACCTTAGTATCAGTGCGACCAACGAAGGGGCTGTTTTGAAGCTGCCTGGCGTGCGCGGCACAGGTTTATCGACGACCAACAGCACCATTTTTGATCGCGATAATCCGGCCTTTGGCTCGCCGACAGGCGAAGATCACGTTGGAGCATCTCTCGCGGCCGGCGATTTAAATGGCGATGGCGTGACCGATTTAGTCATGGGCGTGCCGGCCAACGACGATACGGTCGCAGCGGCCGGAAATTCGATTTGGGTATTCAATCAAGCGTCTTCGACCACGCCCCTGGGTGTGAAATTGGCCGATGGCGTGGAATATGAAATCCTTACCCCCGGCAGCGGTTCGCATCCGACCGCCAGTAGCCACGTCACCGTCAATTATGTCGGCACACTGCTCAACGGCACCGTTTTCGATAGCTCGGCAGCACACGGCAGGGCGCAAACATTTACCGCCGGCGGCGTCATCCCTGGCTTCGCCGAAGCGCTGTTGGGTATGGTGCCCAATGCCGAGTGGCGCGTGTACATTCCGTCGGATTTGGCCTACGGCCCAACAGGACAGGGAAACGTTGGTCCTAATGAAGATCTGATTTTCGATCTCCAAATGGTGTCGTTCAGCTAAGCGATCGACACTGCCAATCCCCGCGATCATTACGCATTGTAAAGTTTTCAGCGCGCTAATCGGCTGGCGGCGGCTCGTATTCGAAATCCTTCCACTTCATGGCGCGGCGGAAGGGTTCGATGCGCAATATCACTTCCCCGTTATGGAAAATGCGCACGGTGCCGTTCGATTCGCTTACGGCCACGGCGACCGCCTTGGTCTTCCGCGTAACCGCCGCGGCGGCCCAGTGCCGCGCGCCTAAGCCTTTGGAAAGCGTGATCGTTTCCGCCGAAGCGTCGATATAGCGCACAGCCGCTTCCACCGTGCCATCGGGATTGACGACAAACGCGCCATCCATTTGTGCGATTTCTTTAATCCCCTCGCGCACTTTCGGGTCGAACAGATTCCGCTCTTTGCGGCTGTAGCCGCGCACCGGATCGAAGCCGACGGGGTGACTGCGGTTGAGCACTTTGCGCGTATCGCCGACGACGAACAGCGTCCCCACCGGCTTCCCCTCGCGCCCTTCGCGGCCGATTTCAAGGGCCAGATCGACCACGATCTTGAGCGTGTCTAAAGGAACTTTGGTTTCGAGTTGGCGCAGGTCGCGCGAAGTGAGGCGACCTAAATGCTCGCCTAAGTGAATGACGCTGAATGAATCGATCGTGTCGGCTTCGAAGCCGCTGTAAATCGCCACCACGCGGGCGCCCGGCACCAAAATGTCGTCGGCCACGCTTTCCAACAGCGCTTGGGTGATTTTTTCGTGGACCGGGCTTTCGGCCATGTTCAAAACCACGGTCGGGAAGCCGGCGTCAACAGCCCCTTCGAGTTCAGCGGCAAAATCGGCTGCTAACACTACGCGCTGCGCGCCAACGGCTTCGCGCAATTCCTTCCAATCCGCGATGGCCTCAAGCAAAATCAAAAGTGCATCGGCCGACACGGCGGCCGCCAATTGAGCCGCCAGGTCGATAATGCTTTGAAATTGCTCGTCGAGTTTTTGATGCTTCATCGCGCCGCGAAACAGTAGGGGTAGCTGTGTACAGGCCGAACCGTCGTCGTCATAAAAATGCCCGATCGCGCGTGTTTGTGTCGCATACTACGTGCTTTGACGATTCATGGCAAGCAGGATGTGCGTCGCTTGCGGTGGTACGATTCTTTGCCGACGATTAAACTGAACGTCAGAGCATCGTGCTCACGTCTTTTCGATCCCTCGTGCAGCCGCTAGGGAAAATCCGATGGCCTCGGCTTTGCCAATCATCACCGCTGCGAAGCGCCGTCCGGCGGAGCTCGAAGGGGCTAAGCCGCGGCGGCGATCGTATTGGGACGGTAAAGTCGCGCTCGTTACCGGCGGTTCCAGCGGCTTAGGGCATGTGCTGGCCAAATCCTTCGCGATGGCCGGTTGCGATGTGGTCGTATCGGCCCGGTCTGCCGAAGCATTGGAAGTTGTCGCGGCCGAGCTGCGCCAATATGGCGCCGATGTGCTTGCTATTCCGGCCGATGTTACCCGGCAGGAGCAGGTCCAGTCGCTCTTCGACCAGACGATTGGGCATTTTGGCCGGCTCGATGTGCTGGTCAATAACGTCGGCCGATCGGCCCGAGGGGCCGTCTTGGATGTCGCTCCCGAAGACTTTCGAGAGCTGTTTGAGCTGAATTTTTTAGGGGCGGTTCGCTGCACTCGGGCGGCGGCCCCACATTTGATTCGCAGCCGAGGGCACCTGGTGAACATCGGCTCGCTCTCGGGTAAATCGGCCAGCCGATACGTTGGTGCCTATGCCGCGACCAAATTCGCGCTGGCCGCCTATACCCAGCAACTTCGCTTGGAATTGGGGCCGCAGGGCGTACACGTGCTGCTCGTTTCGCCTGGACCGATCGCCAGAGAAGACGCCAGCCAGCGCTATGCCGATCAACTCGAAGGATTGCCCTCAAGCGCACGTAAGCCCGGCGCCGGCGTGCGCATTTCCCCTGTTAAGCCTGACAAACTTTCTCAGGCAATTTTGCGGGCCTGCCGCCGCCGCCAGCCGGAACTGGTATATCCGCCACTTGCCCGATTGTTCATTGCCGTGATCCAACTCTTCCCGCGCATCGGCGATTGGTTGGTGCGGAAGATGACCTAGCTTGCCGCGCGAATGGCATGCTTGGCGGAGACACGTTAGGGTGGCACCGACTGGAGTTTTTGAGCGGAGTGGGCGATATCCACTCGCGTTTTAGCACTCGCAGCTCTGCGGTGCTGTCCTAACACCCGCTGTGCCCCACGCTTTCGTTTGCCGCTTCGCCATGCTAATCTAGAATGATTATGGATAGTGTTTTTGCGTCCAGCTTGCGCTGAACCCTGCGCTCTGCACCCTGTCAGCATGTCGAACGATTTCTCACTAGGCACCGTCGAAGTCGCGCTGACGCCGTTGGAGCGGTTCGAGGAGTTTTTGCAGGCGCGCGGCAAGCGCATCACGCAGCAGCGCCGCACGTTGGTCCAGCAAATCGCCTCACGCCACGAGCACTTCGACGCCGACCAGTTGATTCTCGACTTAAGCCGCAAAGCCGCGGGCGCAAAGTAAGCCGCCCAACCATTTACCGGACGCTATCGGAAATGGTTGATGCCGGACTGTTGCGCAAAATGGTGCTGGGCGGCCGAGCTGTTTACGAGCACGACTATGGCTATCCGCAACACGATCATCTGCACTGCCAAGATTGCAACAAGCTCATCGAGTTCTCCAGCGAGGAGCTACTTAAGCTGCGCGAAGCGGTGGCCCGCGAGCACAATTTTCGTGTCACCGGGCACCGGCTGATCATCTCGGGCATCTGCGCCCAATGCCGCGCTGCTCGGCAGCGCGTGCGGAGGCTGGATTTGGTGTGAATCGGCACGAGTCGTACGGAGGATCTATGATCCGTCGGTGCGGTCGATTGTTACAAATCGGTGACAAAAGCCGTCGCATAGCCGCCGTATTATAAGCGCCGCCAAAGTGCTTTGATCGGAACCTTTGGTGCGTTGGCGCGTCCATAACTTAAATGCCGGAGAACTTACCGATCAGTTTAAGATTGAGCCTGAATCTGCGACACCAAACACACTGAATTCGCCAATTGAATTAGACGCTGTTTCAAAACGGCCGGGGACTGGCTCATTTTGCGCAGGCCGCCGGAGCAAAATGTGCCTGTCCCCTTTGCCGAGGCGGGCTTGAAACAGCGTCTTAGCCCTGCACGAGCGTATTTTCTGAAATCTGCCAAATATCGCCGCGGCCAGAACGAATTGAGTAAGGATCAGCGTACTCGAGAATCTCCCTTTAGAAGAGGGCTGTGGTGAGGCATTCTCCGAACGTCCCCACCCCCCCATACCTTGCCCTGCCCTCTTCCAAGGGGAGTATTTCTCCCGTTCTGCCTCGAAGCGAAAAAACTGGGCACAACGATTTATCCGTGTGCTCGGGGACGGAATGTTTGCACGGCCTGCCGCGTGGGCGAATCCCTAGAATTGCATGCCAAAATGAATCTTCCCAAACAAGCGATCGACACCGCCCGGCAGGCTCTGGTTTTAGCCCGCGCGCAGGGAAAGGCCGAGTTGGCCGCGCAGCTAGAAACGTGGTTGAAATCCAATGGCGTCGATCCGACAAACTGAACGATCGGCCGCTCTGTAGGCAACGTTGGGATAGGCCCGCTTACCGGCGATAACACCGAACTTGTCGATACGCGCGTCCTGCAGGTTATCTACGCCATCGACCACGATCAGCCGGGCGTTTATGTCGGCCAGCAAATGGACGTGTACACTGCCGCATTTCAACTCACCGGGAAGCAAGTGAGCACGGTTGCCCTAACGGCAACCGAGCGCAACGCGGTAGTGCCCAAAACCGTCGCGCCGTGGGCCAACGGCCCAACCTGTAGCCAGCGCGAGCAACTGAGGGTGGTTGCCCTATCGACCACATCACGTTTGGCGAGGCGCCCGTCTCCAATCGTGGAAACTGCTGAGCCAGTAAAAACTCACGAGCGGAAGCAAGAAAGATTAGGCTCGTCGCTGCGCGTTCGGGATCGCTGCTCGTTATCGTGCGCCGCTCGTTTATACCTTTCCAATTCGCTAGAATAATTCGGAGAATTAGGTCACGGAGAAAAGCAGAATGATCAAAGTGTGGGAAGCGATTAAGCGATTTGTCCTACACGAGAATCCACTTCTCCGCAATCTCTCGTACCTCGGTGGTGCTGGAAGTATCGTAATCGTAGGGTTTTTGATTGTCGATCACCTCCGACAGCCCGCCGTTGGGCTTTATTTCAACGGTAATATCCTCGTTTACTTAAAACCCGATACCAGCTTGTCAGACGACTTGAAGAAGCTCGGATATACAGCGACCAATGATAAGATAGTCGGAATGGTGTCATATAACATCCTCAATGGGACGCTTACGAATTCAGGCGGACGAGACGCACCCGACGTCGAAGTAAAGATTCCGGTCGATGGCGTGCTAAAGGTGGCCACGAGTGTTATGGATCAGGGTCAGCGGGTTGAGTTGTCCAAGGATTTTAAGACTTTGATCCCGAATACCTTCGTATCAGTCGGACCATTACGAGCAGATGATAGCCTACAGTTGATAATCTGGTATTCCCCGATTTCACCCATTTCCCCAGTCGTGTTTCGGTACAAGCAAGGAGACGAGACCTGTATCGTGCGTTTTGCCGTCTCCTGGGATTCAGCGACAGGTGCTTCTCGGATCAGCATGATTAAACCTTGGGGTATTGGATGGAAAATTCTCTTGGTAATTGTGAGTTTTTCGGCTGGGGTAGTCACGATGAATTCGCTATGGTCTCTGGGCACCAAAATTTTTATATGGCGAGCCGGAAAAAGCCGAGCCATTACTGCCAGCAGCCAAGTTAAGACTCGTCGGAAACGTCATTGAGCGCAGCCGTGAATGCTAGTCAGTGACTCACGGCGGACGGACGAAAAAGCAGTAACAAAATGATTGAACAAATCGAAATGGAAACTGCGTTATTGTTTGCGCAAAAAAATCCCTAGCGGATTCTCGTGGACGTTAACTTATCGGCTAGGCCACAGAGCGAGACTAAAGGGTCAGAACTATTTACCCACCGAGAGAAAAAATCCGCGCACTTGCCACTGCTGCCTAATTGCTAATCGCTCCGCCACCAGCCACTCCGCGCGGCTGCCATTGCGGGCTAATCGCTAATCGCTGCCTGAATTTCATTCATTGCTTCGGGCGCTTCAGGGTGTAGACCGTTTCATAGCCGCCGCCGCTCAACTGGACTGCGGTGGCCAATTCCCAACCATCGTTTCCAAGCTTGTTAAGATTTTCAGCGGCTAATGGCCGGTTGCTCACATTCATTTGTTCGAGACGGTATTCCCACTTCTGAACGGCTGGCTTGGCGTCTTCTGCGGCTCTTGGCTGACTCCCCTGCATTCCAAACCATGCCATGGCGGCCAACAGCGATAGGGCGAGTGCGAATGTCGATCGGCGCATGCGAAGCTCCTGAATTCGAGGAAATGGGCTGCAGGCCATCATACCCCGATCCGCCTTGCAATAAACCACGTTTGAAACCTTAACCAAAGACAATTTGCCGAGTCACGTGATTGCCTCTGTAAAGTCCAAGCCATTTACCTCCGCATACTGCAGCGCTTCGATCAACTTTTCCGCTGCGTCAAAGTCGTACGGATTGGCCGGGTCCCGAGTCCACTTCTTGTGCTCGCTAACGATCCCTTCGCGAACGTTCCGAACATTGCGTCGTAGGACAACTCCTCCCATGCTTTCACATTCCGCAATAGTCGCAAGCTGCGCTGCGATGTTTGGAAAACGTTCGATGATAGGGGAGAATAATTCTGTCGGCATCGAGTAATTTTCGAGGATTGGAAAACCGTCGGGTAGCAGTTGGATCGAGGTAAACGCTCTGACATGCCAGTACGGCCAAATAGCCCGGCAGAATTCCAAGACGACTGGGACGCAAAAATCAGCGAGAAAATCCTCTGGATCAGAGTGCCCCCATTTTGGACTGTGATAATCAATACCTTGTGCCAGACAGTGACTTGCACTTTTTAATTCAACCAGCATTGCGCTGGCTTCTGTGGCTTCGGCCGATTCTGGCGAGACATCTCCAAGATCACGGTCGTCAAAGATGAATGGCAATAACTTTCCATGCACGAAGCCAACATCGATCGGCTGATAGTAGACATCGATTCCCATGTCGTGAATTATCCTCTGTTGTTCCCGGCTTTCCCTAAAAACGCCGAGTTGCCCAAAAACTCGCTCAATGGTTCCTGTGCCGGAATTCCTGCATCACTCCCTGGAATTGCAGATGGCAGTAGTACATTGCCCAATGTCGGCAATTGCAACAGCGAATACCACGACCGCCACAGTCAGACGGCGGAATAAGCTACTCCGATGCTTAGTGAATAGCAGAGGCAGCGGTACGCCGATCAACATCAAAAGGGCGGCCAGTCTTTGGATGTTGACGAAATCTTGAATCTCCATGCCTCGCATTGTAGCCGATGAGCAGCAGGCAATTCAAAAGTCCCACCCCATCCCCCGCCCCCGCCACTCCCGCCCGAACTCGCCCGCTCCAAACCGTGTCACTTTGCGTGGATGCACAGATCCATGCTCAAGCTGACTCGAACCAAGCTGACGCTCGAGAAACGCACCGACACGCTGCGCACGCTCGTTCGCCAAAACGCCGCCGCGCACAAGCTCGAGAAAGCCGCCGCGAAAGTGCGCGTTGCCAGAATCCAAGTCCTCCGCGCACAGATCGGTGAACTCTCCCCGGCGCTATTCACAAAGCGCTACAACCGCCAGATCGCAAAGCTTAACCGCCGGCTTGATTCGCTCCTCGCCACCACCCCGCTCGAAATCTTGGCCGAATTCCAGCTTTTCGACGGCACGCGCACGCTTTGAGAGAATGGCAATCTTTTCCTTGCAATCGTCTTGGCAGGCTGGTATTTTGGGGACAACTTTTCCAGGGGGGATGCTAATGAAGCGCGCGGCAATTCGTTTCTGCTTGGCTCTTTTGACTACGGGCACATTCATAAAACCCGCATTTGCAGCGCAGACCGGAAACCTCTTCGTTTCTTACACGTTCAATAACGAAATTCATGTATTTAGCTCGGCCGGTGTCGATCTTGGCGCATTTGCAACAACCGGACTAAATCACCCAAGAGACATCGCTTTCGATAGCTCCGGCGATCTCTTCGTGGCAAATCAATTCGACAATACGGTTCATAAATTTGGACCGACTGGCGCTGATCTTGGTGTCGCAGTAAGCTCCGGATTGAATCAGCCGAATGGTTTGGCGATCGATCAATCTAACAATATTTATGTCGCAAATTTTGGCATGATTACGCAACATACCCCTGGGACGATTCGCAAATTTAGTCCGACCGGCGCTGATTTGGGTGTGTTCGTCACTACAGTTAGCAATAGCGACGATAGTTTAGCTTTTGATTCCGAGGGCAACTTGCTGGTGGGAAATTTTGGAAGCGGAACGATTAAAAAGTACAGTCCAGCAGGAGTCTTGCTCGGAACGCCAGTGAATCTAGGAAACGCAGCTGGCATCGGATTCGCTGTTGATAGCCAAGACAACCTTTACGTTCCAGAGATTCCAGGAGGTAGTTTTCTCAACGCGCAAATACATAAATACGATCCTAACGGAATTGATTTGGGCATTTTTGCCAACCACATCTTTCATTCAAACGGAGTCTATTTGACCTTCGATAGCAGCGGCAATCTCTTTGCGTCCGGCGAAGATACAAACACTATCGAAGAGTACAGCGCGTCTGGCACAGATCTCGGAGTTTTTGCGACAACAACCAGTAGCCCAACTTCGATCGCATTTCAACCGATCCCCGAACCGTCCACGTTCATTCTCGCCGCCTGCGGTGCGCTTGGCGTGATGTTGGCGCGGCGGAAACGCTCTCAACTGTGACCGCTGCCGCCTCCGCCTTCCGCTGCTAGCCATCAGTCACCACTCACCAGCCAATTCGCACACTTGTCACTGCTGGCTAGTTGCTAACCGCTGATTGCTGATTGCTAATCGCCTTACCACCTGAAATCGACGCTCATCAACGCGCCGTTGTAGAACAGGTCTCCCTTGGAGTTACTTCCTGCTTGGGAAAAGTTCGCCGTGGCAGTCGCTTTCACCCCCGTTGTTTTTTCCTCCGCCGTCAAAAATCAGCCTCCAACGCGCTAGTGCCGCCCACTAACTGCAGCTTGGGTATTACCTCTCATCCCGAGGCGGCTTCGCCAAAAATCCGCGCCCACCTTCATTCCCCATTCCCCACTCACCTCTCACCAGCCACTCCGCCCACTGCCCACTGTTCATTCGCGTTCATTCGCGGCCAATTCATGCCCCGATCCGTTATGTCCGCTCCATCCGCGGTCCGCTGACAGCCAATTGCTAATCGCCAATAGCTTTCTACGCGCGGCCAATTTCCATCTTGATTTCGCTGGCCAGATATACTATACATATGTTCATTATCGACTGGTCGCTAGGCGTACTGCAACTCGCAAGTGCGGGCCGGATCTCCTGGCGCCGTTTCGTTCCTAAAAACAATTTCCAGATCACCACCAGAAATGCTTGACAACCAGCACCCGAACCCGACTTACCCCTTTCCGTAAACCAAAAACATCCCGCGCAAAATGAATTTCACTCGACAAATCACGACCTTCGTAGCACGTGCACCTGTCATTTTGCAAACCACGTGGGTAAATGAGGGGAAAATCTTTGGCCCAAAAACATCGTTTTTCCCGAGAGTTCTTCGCGCACACTTTCCCCGACTTTTCGGCTTCATCATGCGGAAGAAAAAAACGAGCACGCCATTCCGACGACTCGCCGCTGGGCGGCGTGCAAGTCATACTGATGTCATGTATCTGCTCGAAAACCCAGTGCTCCAGCGTGAACTGCTAGTCAACCTTCGCAGCGCACGATCGTTTGCGCTGTTGTTTGTTTACAACGCGCTGTTGGGACTGGTGGTTGTGTTGGCTTGGCCCAAGGCGCATCAACTCGATTTGACGCGCAACCCCGAGGAAGCCAAAAGCCTCGTCAATCTGTTTTTTCTGAGCCAATATGTGCTCACGTGTCTCATGGCGCCGAGCTTCGCTGCAGCCGCCATCACGGGGGAAAAAGAACGCAAAACGTACGAAATGCTCTTGGCCAGCCCGCTAAAGCCCGGCGCCATTGTGCTGGGAAAGCTATTCGCGTCGCTGGCGCACCTGGGGATTTTGGTTTTTTCTTCGCTGCCGATTGTGGTGCTGTGTTTACCGCTGGGAGGCGTTTCGTTTTACGAAGTGCTGGCGACTTATCTGGCACTGGCGATATCGATCATCACCTTCGGCATGATCAGCGTGGCGTGCAGCAGTTATTTTCGGCGCACCGCTGCGTCGCTGGCTGTTTCGTATTTGTTGATTCTCCCGCTGGCGCTTGTGGGAATTCTTCTCTGGAACGCTTTGAGCGCAGGCAGCGCCGGACAACTTCGCCTGCTGTTGTGTGTGACAGCGTTTCCAGCGCTGTGTGCGATCGTGTGTGTCGTGCTGTTTCGTGCGACAGCGCGCCGGCTGCTTTACCCGCCCGACGTCGGCAGCGAAGGAAGCGAAGTGGTCGACATCGATCAAGAATCGCGCGAGGCAGTCGGCATGATCATCCAACGCGATCAGTTTCCCGATCGATTGTTTGCACCCGCCAAGCGAACCACGCTGCTCTCGGACCGCGCAAATCCGGTTTACGACAAAGAAATGCGCAGCGAAATTTTCGCGCAAGGCACGCTCATGCTGCGGGTGGTGATTCAAGCGAGCATGCTGCTGGCTATTCCGCTGATGGCAGTCTGCCTGTTTTGGCGGCAAGAACTGATCGCTTGGTATTTCTGCTACGTGGCGCTGTTCAATGTGCTGGTTAGCCCAGTATTCTCCGCCGGCGCAATCTCAGGAGAGCGCGAACGGCAAACCTTGGAACTGCTGCTGACGACGATCATTTCACCATGGCAAATCCTGTGGGGAAAGTTCACGGCGAGCCTGCGCGTTTCCGGAGTGCTGACGGCGTTCTTGCTCTGGCCAGTATTCTTAGCCTGCCTGATGCCCGGCACCTATTATTGGAGTAATCTGCCGTCGATCGGGGCAATGGTTGCCGTGGTCGCTGTATGCTGCGTGACAACTACGACGATCGGACTGTTTTGCTCGATCATGTTCCGAAAAACATCCCAGAGCATGATGGCCACGTACCTGATTATTCTCGCACTGTTCTGCCTTCCACTAGCGGCGCGCTTTTTTGGCGAAACTTTTTTTCCGCAGGCCGCTAGTGCCAACTCGATCGTACTAGAAGCGAACGCGACCAGCCCGTTCGCGGCATTCTTTGCGCCGTCGCTCGTGTTTGGAAATCCCGATATTGCTGATCACGCTGGCAATTGGCCGCTCTACGTTTCCTACTGGGGATTCTCCGCCGCACTCGTTGGCATCCTCCTGACGACAATGTTGTGGTTGTTCAATGTTCGATGCCGAGTTGCCGAATGAATTCATCATTAATTGATTCGATGGCTGTGGCCCGAGCGAGCACACATTCTCGGCAGGTGAAAAAGCCAACGCGGCGGAATTTTCGCTCCGCGCAAAAAACAACGCCCCGGCGTTTCGAAAGCAGTTCTGTTCGATATGCTTTCGAAGCCGCCGGGGCTAGCGAGGGCTGCTAGTTATCGTCGGCTGGCAGCCGTCTGTTGTCCGGTCGAACGTTCGTTCGACGTGTGTTGATAGTAGGTATCGACCTGATTCCTCCACTGCGGATTGGCGAAATCTGGCCAGTTGCTCTTGTCGAATCCCGGCGCGTTCTTGAAGCGATCTTTGCTTACGTCGAGAACGAAATACGGATTGTTGCTGGAATCGTGGGCAATTTTGAATTGATGGAACGGGATGGCATACAGCTTCTCGCCGATGCCCAGCACACCGCCCACCGCAAGCGCCGCGTATTCCACCTTCCCGTTATCGGCATCAATCACAATATCGTCAATCGAGCCGATCTTCTCGCCGTTGGGATTTTGCACATTCGCGCCGACAATCTTCGTCGAACGCAGCACGTGGGTCGCAGTCCCATGCTCCATTTTGTCGGTCGTTTCCATGTTCGCCTGATGCCGCTGCGGCATTGTTTGCTGAGTGGCGCCAGGCTGCGTGGCGGCCGGCGGATTCATGCCCGGCTGGTTGGGATTTGCTTGCGGTTCGGCCGCAAAGGCTTGCGTAAATCCGACCACTGCAACAAACGCGCCCGCAAGCGCACAGCGATTTAAAACACTTCTCATAACTCACTCCTTATATTGATTCGGTTCGAAGCGGACCCTAACCCTCGCGTACACACGCGACCGAATCCGGGCGTTGCACTTGGCGTGCCATGCTGCGACTTATCGAATGCAAATAGGGTTTATCGATAGCGATAGAAGAAGAATTGTGATTGTGCGCAGGAATTGCGCTTTGAAGACGTTAGCCCATCGCCGATTTCGGGCCGCGCCGATGCAATCGCTCGTTCGAGACGCTGCCGTGTTGGTCGGCATTCGGCCAGCCAGCACACAAATTGGTCGCGACGAAGCGCTGCAAATTCGCGGCGCTAGCGGGAAGGGCGCGCCACAGTCGGCCAGCTACCAACCGACTTACAACCGCGCCTCTGCCTAAGCTTCCCACCCCTTGCGGAAATACGATTTTAGAAATTGCCCAGCTTTGTCATTGCCGATTGCTTGCAGTTTAGTGGCGTCCCACTCGAATCCGCCACCGGCGCGGTAGGCCACATTGGCCAATAGGACGGTTTCGGAGAGCGGCCCCGAATAATCAAAGTTGCAGCTTGCCGCTGAACCACCTTTGCAGGCATCGATCCATTCCTGATAGAAGCCGGGCGATTTGTAGAGCGCCGAGTCTTTTGTTACAGCCGCCGAATCGATATTTTCCGCCCTTTTGTCGCGCACGAACTTTGCCTCTTTGAAGCCGCACAACAAGCTGCCTCGACTGCCGATAAACAAATTGTTCATATCTTTGCCATCCAGCCCATGCTGCTTCAGAAGCTCTATCGGCTCGCCGTGATACCAGTGGAGGGCCACAGCCGGGCGCGAATCGGTCGCGGGAAATTCGAATTTCGCGCTGAACGATTTGGGAGTGCGCTGCGGATCGGGCTCGGGACCGGTCGCCGAGACGCGCGTGGGGTACTTCAGCCCCAGCGCCCAAAAAGGAATATCCAAAATGTGGCAGCCCCAATTGCCCCCCTCCCCTGTTCCAAAATCCCACCAGAAGCGCCATTTATAGGGAACATATTCGGGACTGTAGGCGCGCTCGGCCGCCGGACCCAACCAAATATCCCAATCCAAAGTGGTCGGTACAGGCGGTGTGCCGGTTGGCAGCGGCGGCATGCCGCGATCGCCGCCAATCCAGGCATGCACCTCGCTGACATCGCCAATTGTGCCTTTTTGAATTAGTTCAACGGCTGCGCAAGATTTTTAACGTGTGGCGTTGCACACCCAATTGCGTGGCCACTTTTTTCTGGGCCGCGATCTTGGTGAGTTCGCGCACTTCCCAGACCGAATGGGCCATTGGCTTTTCCAAATAGATGGGTTTGCCTAGTTCCATGGCCATCTTGGCAGGATGGTAGTGAGAATGGTCGGGCACGGCGATGATGACGCCATCAATTTCACCGTGAATCTGATCGAGCATTTTGCGAAAATCGCGGAAGCGCTTGGCTTTGGGAAACACGGTGAACGCATCGCCGGCGCGCTCGTCGTCGACGTCGCACAGCGCGGCAATATTCACGAGCGGGGCGAAGGCATCGAGATCTTTGCGCCCCTGGCCGCCGATGCCGATCACTGCCAAGTTCAGCTTTTCGTTGGCTGACGCGGCGCGAGCCGGGCTGATCTGCGAGCCGATCCAAACGCCGGCTCCGAGCGCCGCACTTGTTTTCAGAAATTGCCGTCGAGACGTCCGCCGCGCCATGGGTATTTCTCCGCAAAAGAATGCTTTCCGGTTCCGATTGTAATCCGACCGGGCGGCTAAATTCCACTATCCGCTGGCTTGGTTCCATGTCGATTGTCGCGGCTGGCAATGCGTTTTAACCGCTTGCGACACGCCCAGAATTTAACGAAGATTAACCGTCGTTCGGCAAACCTCGGGTAAGGAGCAATATTATGGCAAGACCTATCATTTCGAGCATTAATCTCGGCGAATCGATCGCGATCGGAGCCCACAGATTTACGCGCCGCACGTTCTTGAAATCGGCCGCACTTGGGGCCGGCTGCTTGGCGTTGGGCCCGCAGCTGTTCGCCGATGAAAAATCGACCATTCCGCTGCCGCCGTTGGCGGTTTTCAGCAAGGTTTACCAACAGGTGAAGCTCGACTTTGATCAGGCGGCGGCGGTGACAGCCGAGGCCGGCTACAACGGCATCGATTGCCCTGTGCGCACCGGCGGCGAGATTCTTCCCGAGCACGCCACGGAGCAGATGCCGAAATACGCCGAAGCACTGGTGAAGCACGGCACGAAATTGATGCTCTTGACCACCGACATTACCGGCCTCGATTCGCCGTACGCGCGCGATATTCTTTCGACCGGGCGATCGCTTGGCGCGAATTTCTACCGCTTGGGATTTTGGCCGCTGAAGGCTGACGTTGCGCCGGAAAAGCAGACTGCCGAAATCAAAACCAGTCTGGAGAAGCTGGCTGGATTGAACCGTGAAATCGGCGTGTGCGCAGTGTTCGAAAACCATTCCGTCATTGGCGGAAAAGTTGGCAGCAAGGCCGGGACGGCCAGCAAATCGGGCGAAGAGAAAAAAGGGGGCGAAGCAGGCAAGGGGTTTGTCGGCGGCGATCTGAATCAGCTTTATGAAATTGTAAAGGATTTCAATCCTGAGCAGGTGGCGGTGGCCTTCGACATCGGCCATGCAATCATCATGCACGGCGATGAGTGGCACAAACATTTCGAACGACTCAAGGAGCACATTCGCATTGTCTATATTAAAGATGTGAAACAAGGGGCGCGATTCTGTGCATTCGGCGAAGGGGAACTTGGCAAGACCGATTTCTTCAAGCTGCTTGAGAATATGAATTATCGCACGCCGCTGTGCGTTCACATTGAGTACCCGTGGGCCGCTGAAGGCAAACGCACGCGAGAAGCCTTGGTTGAAACGTTGAAGAATTGCAAGACGGCGGTGAATGGCTGGTGGCAGAATGCGTGAGCGTGCGAGATCGTTCAAGCTGAGGCGCCGAACCGACTGCGAGCGTGCATGAAACCGACCGATATTCGGCTGTGCGACGCAAGCGCCGGCACTCAGTATTTCAAGTATCGTGCTGCGGCAAAGTTCGGCGGACGCACCGTGACCGAAGTGGTGCTGCTGGATGTTACGGTCGAAGTCGAAACTCGCGATGGCCGACGGGCGCGAGGTGCTGGTTCGATGCCGATGGGAAACATTTGGGCGTGGCCTAGCCAGCGGACGCCTCCCGAGAAAACGCTTGCCGCGATGATCGAACTGGGCAAGCGACTGGCAGATCTCGCGGGAAAATACTCGGACAGTGGCCACCCGCTGGAAATTACTCACGCGTTGGAAGCTTCGCTCGCTGAATTGGCCGGCGAAGTCGTGCGCGGGCTGGGAATCGACGAGCCAATGCCGCGGTTGGCGCAGCTTGTCGCCGCCAGTCCCACTGAAGCAGCCATTCATGATGCCTACGGAAAGGCGCTTGGGCAAAATTCGTATAACCTGCTGGGAGCGGAGTTCGTGTCGTCCGACTTGTCGGCCTATTTGGGCGCCGAGTTCGCCGGGGAATATCTTGACAAGTACACGTTGCGGGAGCCGAAAGAGCGGATGCCGCTGTATCATCTCGTCGGCGCGCTCGATCCGCTTACTGATGCGGACATCGCCACGCGCATTGGCGATGGATTGCCCGAGACTTTGCCGGAGTGGATTGCGGCTGATGGGTTGACGCATTTGAAAATCAAACTCAATGGGGATGATTTGGCTTGGGATGTGGATCGGGTCGTTTCAATCGATCGGGTGGCGAGTGAGACGCAGGCGAAACGTGGCTGCAAGCGGTGGTTTTACTCGGCCGATTTCAACGAACGGTGCCCCAATGTCGAATACCTGTTGGAATTTCTGAATCGAATTCGCGAGCGTGCGCCGGCGGCGCTCGAGCGCTTGCAATACACCGAGCAGCCCACGGCGCGCGATCTGCGGGCGAATGCGGAAAATCGCATGCACAAGGCGGCGGAAATCAAGCCAGTGGTGATCGATGAATCGCTGGTGGATTTGAAAAGTTTGCTGTTGCGCGCGAGCTGGGATACACAGGAGTGGCGCTCAAGGCCTGCAAAGGCCATTCGGGGGCGCTGTTGATGGCAGCGGCGGCGCAAAAGTTTGGCATGTTTTTGTGCGTGCAAGATTTGACTTGCCCGGGAGCTTCGTTTTTGCATTCGGCAAGTTTGGCGGCGCGAATTCCCGGCGTGGCGGCGATCGAAGGGAACGCGCGGCAGTATTGCCCGGCAGGAAATCGGGGCTGGGTGGAGCGATTCCCTTCGATGTTCGAGATATCCAATGGCACGATTGGAACCGGCGTGTTGACGGGGGCGGGATTGGGGTTTTGAGCGGGTGAAGAGGTGAGCGGGTGAAGGATTAGTGCGGAGTGCGGAGTGCGGAATAGGGAATGGGGAATGGGAGGCAGTTGTGGCATTTTGGCTTCGTGCGCGGGGGTCCCACACCGAGTGGACAAAATTCAGGGGTTTTGTCCACACAGGGCACGGAGTTGAGTTGGGAATTGACGGGCAGCATAAATTACCGGCGGACTAAACGAATTGAATTTACGTTCGGGAATGAGCGGTCATAATGGGTTTTCAAGTGACATAATGCGCAAGCGAGCTGATTTTAGATTTACTGAATGCTGATTACTGATTTCAGATTTGGGATGTCGGCGCATAGGGGCGGCTGGGGAGTTAAAGAAAATCGTGCGCCCGGCGCAGAGCAGCGAGCGGTCGCTATCGCCCTGCGGTCGGTTGCCGTTAGGGCCCCGGCGCGCCGGGATGCAGGGTTGCTGGCTCGGCGGGCGATCGATCGGAAAAACGAAAAACGGGCTACTCCCGCCGATTTACCGGCCGGGGGACGCGAGGGGAACACTTAGCACGATAGTGTACATAATATCACTTATTGAAAAACATGCAAGAGCATTTTTGGCCACTCTTTTTCGGAGAAAATGCGGAGGGGACGCCGGCGGCCAAGGGTACGCCGTTGGAACTAAATAGATCAAGATGGCCTCAACGCTCTCGCAGCAGCTACTTCTTTGAAAATTGAGGTCCTTTCAAATACCCGTAGATATTAGCGCATCGCAGCTTGGAGATTTTATTCGGTACGTCAGCTGCGTTGTTGTGATGGTCATGCCCTCCTCAGTAGATCGGGCAAGCTGACTGAGGTCACGTCACCTGGGGCAGTTGGACCACTAAGGAGATGTCAGCTTTGAAGTGAGTCTCCGGTGTGCAACATGGCCGCGAGGCCTTGTAGAGCTGTGTCAGTAACGAATGGCACTTAAATAAGCGCGAGTCGGTGGCAGAATTGATCTGGACAGAGACGGCCTTCTTGAGGATGTGAAGGAATGATCACAAATCTTTCACGTTCCAGGCAAGGAGGCCGCCCATGTCCAGAAGTATTTCAGCGACGTCATTTTCTCGACGCGTGGAGAGGATTGTCAAACAATTGCAAGAGGACGGAGATCTATCTTTTCAGCAGTGGCTTCCTGAACAGCTCGTCAACGCGCTTCTGGAGCAGTTGGGATGCACCTTTCGCGAGCGGATCTATCGACCCGCCGTGACGCTGTGGGTGTTCCTCTCGCAGGTGTTATCGGCCGATCACTCTTGCCGCGAGGCGGTCGCTCGGCTGCTGGCGTGGCGCACCAGCCAGGGGCAATCGCCCTGCTCTCCGGAAACCGGCGCTTACTGTACGGCACGCCGTCAATTGCCGGAAGAGCTATTTGCCAAGTTAGTAAAGACCACGGGACATGCTTCGCACGTTGACGCACGGCAACGATCCGGATGGCTGTGGAAAGGCCGCACGGTGAAAATCGTCGACGGCACCACCGTGACCATGCCTGATACGCCAGAGAATCAACTGGCCTATCCGCAGCACAATGTGCAAAAGCCGGGTCTAGGCTTCCCAATCGCGCGATTGGTGGTGATCTTTTCACTGTCGGTTGGCTCCGTATTGGAGTTTGCCATGGGTCGCTATCAAGGCAAGCGAAGCGGCGAGAACCAATTGTTCCGCAGCCTCCTGGACGGGCTTGAATCGGACGACATCTTACTGGCCGATTGCTATTACGGTTCTTATTACGACCTCGCGATGCTTGCCCAGCGCGGCGTGGACCTGGTCACGCGGCAGCATCAAATGCGCAAAGCCGACTTTCGTTCCGGCCAGCGGCTGGGCCGGCGCGATCATCTGGTAAGCTGGCGGAAACCGACTCAATGCCCGTATTGGATGGATGAGCTTGCCTACGCCGCGTTGCCCGACCAATTGGTCGTTCGGGAACTGCTGGTGCAGGTCAGCCAGCCAGGCTTTCGCGTCCGTAGCTATGTGCTGGTGACTACCTTGCTGGATCCGCAATGTTTCTCGGCGGCTGACCTAGCCGGCTTGTATCGTGCTCGCTGGCAGGCGGAACTCGATTTGCCGCACTGAAGACGGTGCTGCAAATGGACCATTTACGTTGTCAAACACCGTCGATGGTCCGCAAAGAAATCGCCACGCACCTGTTAGCCTATAATTTGATCCGCCGCATCATGGCGGAAGCCGCCGCCTGCAGCGACCTGTTGCCTTGTACGATCAGCTTCAAAGGCGCGCTGCAGACACTCGGCGCGTTTCGGCATCTCGGTTTACTAAACGATCGTTATGATCTACGCCGGCACGCGATCCTGCTCGCCGCCATTGCCTCGCACAAAGTGGGCGACCGACCGGACCGCGTCGAACCACGCGCCGTCAAACGTCGGCGCTCCCAACACTTCCTCACGATCCCGCGGGCCGAAGCTCGAAGTCGTCTGCTCCAAACCGCTTAAGACCTATTCAAGTGCCATTCGTGTCAGTAACTTTGTTTGTTGGTACTGCACTTTGATTTCCGGCATGAGTTTTGAGATATTCCGCCGGCAGACCGATGTTTCGGAGCCGAATACGTTGGCCAGTTTCACTAAACCGACCTTTTGTGGCGGAATGACTACCGCTCCATCATCATTTTGGCCATGTCCGATGGGACGCAACTTCTCCAGGCAAAAGGAACCAAGAGTCGCTCCTGAAAATTTGCGACCCATGGGGCCGTACTGTTAGTGGTCCGTGGTCTTGCTGAGCTGCGGCGGTGGTTCCAATTTCAGGTTGAGAACCTCGGCTGCCTCTCCGCGGATTTGCTTGAGCTCCGCAGTGCCGGCGGCAAAGTCGGCGGTCGAGCGTTCCGAGGTATCGAACCAGCGGTGGGCTGTTGCGGCGTCGCCTTGTTTGGCATAAGCCATGGCCACTTGGACCAATTTGACGGATATGGCTGATTCCCTTTGCTGGGTCAACGGCTAAGGGGGCGATTTGATAAGCGGCGGTGACATTTGCTCAAGAATTTGAACCGCTTCGTCAATGCCAACGCTCCGCAACACTCCGGAGTCAGATCGATCGATGGCGTAAACAAACGCAGCAGCGTCATCGGTGCAATAGCCAGCATCAAGCACGTGAGCGGCGTGATTAAGCACCTCCAGTACATGACCATCTTCCAAGTCGGCCAATACCATGCTACCTAACAACGTCCCACTGGCGCCATTTGGCAGGAATCCCAAAAACCTGGTGCCAACCGGAGGGATAGCTTTGGGAGCTACCGCAGTGCGAATCTCCGATACCGCCTGACCATCCCTCACTCGGTACGACCGCAGTAGATTCGATTTCAAACCAATAAATACGAGCTTGCCATTAGGCGAAAAAGCAGCGCTCATTATCGGAGCATCTAATTTGATACGAGTAATCTCCTTGCCGTCCTGGATGTCCCAAATGATGAAATCGTCAGGCTGATCATACCGCCCAGCGCCGAACAACGGCGGATCTTGGCAGGTGGCAAAAGTGCTCCGGTTGTCCAACTCAAGTTCGTATTTTTTTGCCCCGTTATCGACGCGGTAACCAGCAAATTTTCCTTTCGCGCCGCAGGCCACGGTATTCCCATCGGGAGATAATACGATTTGTCTATTGGTGAGACCATGGATACCGCCAAGCTCCTTGAAATCCAACTCGCCAACCAATGGCAATACCCGCGTTTCTTTGTCTGTCGAGGGAACGAATTCATACACCCGCACGATCTTTCGAAAATAGGTTGCTGCATCACTGGTGTCGCCCGAAGTTTCCTGCCATCGCACCGCCACGTACCGACCATCGGGAGTCCCGGTAACACCCCAAACATAGAACGCACGGCCTGGGAAGGGCGGGGGCGGTTCCACCGAAACTTGAACAGTTTGGTTCAAATGGAAATTAACGATTTGCAGCGTCCTGTTCGTCGCAAACAGTGCCTTTCCACCCGCCGTGCCCAGGCTCCAATTGTCCATGGGCTTCCTGGTTGATGTTCGCCCGCGAGTGGAGGATTGTGTTTTGCCAAATACCACGATCTCCCGATCTCCGGATAACGCCAGAGATTGGCTGGCGGCGTCGAAGGCCAACAACTTAGGAGCCTCAGCCCGTTGCGGCCATAACGAGTGATATCGGGCAAAGCTGTCGTGGATAGTGTTTTGCCCGATTTGGGCGTCAGACTCGCTCGTTGGCTCCGCATTGGTTTTCCCAATGTTGGTCGGGAAGGAACTGATCAAGTCGTTTGAAACCAGCGAAATACCAGCCACTCCCCTGCTGTTCGCCACTCCCTCCAACCGTGTTTCGGGGGCGTACAAAATGTTTTGAAAAGTGTAAGTGCGGACCGCAGAGTCGATGATATCGAGCCATGCTAATTCTGAAGTCTCACTGGATGAGCTTGGATTAACAATTCCGACAACCTTGTCGTCAGATTGTAATCGCAGGACATTCGCCGCTAAAGAAAACGTCCGGATCTCTTGCGTTGCCCACTTCCACAGCGATCTTTTCTCGGTCCACTGCCCGACAGGATCGAACAGCACTGCACTGCCTGAGGGGGAAATATCAATGCTTGGTCCGCGTGAATAACCCTGAGCTAAGGCGAATTGATGTTCGGCGAGCTGCTGCGCCGCGTCATCGAACACGCGTACAGTACCTTTCACGTCGAGAATCGCCAATTGCTTGCCGTTGGCGTCCGATCGAATGGCGACCACGCTGTCAGGCATTTGGCATATGCCGCACGACTGCAGTTCTGGTAGAGAATAAATCGCAACTTGGCCATGGGTCGTGGAAATGGCAAGCCGATCCGGCCCCATGCTGCAAGCCAGCCGACCATCGGCTAAAAATTTTGAACTGCTGATTTGCTGGCCGTCAACTGCTGAGTAGACCGTGATGAAGTCCCCTGCGGAAACCACAAGCCATTTCGGGCCGCTACCAACAAAGCATCCCCAGCGGGGAACTGTTTCGCAGAAAATACGAGCCGCCGGTTGCCAGTCTTTTCTGGCTTCAGCCACAATCGTGGCCAGCAGGTGCCCATACTCCCACTGTGGTTTGCTGTGGATGGCTGACGTGATTTGTTGATAGGCGTCGTCCAGCCGACCTTGGCTAAGCGCATATTGTGCGCCCACGTAATTGACCAGGCGTTTCGAAGCGTCCGCCTCCTCACTCGCCAGTTTGGCTTGCTGATCGGCACGCTGTGCTTCGCGATCAGCGGCTTTGCGAGCCGTCACAGCGTCGTCGCGCGCTATCACGGCTTCGGCCCGCTGCTGCTGGGCTTGCAACAAGCCCAGGCTGGTGCCAATGATGCCGACCACTAGTACCAACATCACAGCCGCCGTCAACGAAACCACCACTGGATTGCGGCGGCACCAGCGGACGAAACGCTCTTTGGTGCTCGAACGGCGCGCTAAAATCGTCCGATCGGATAGATAGCGGCCCAGGTCTTCAGCCATTTCCTCGGCGCTGCGATAGCGGGCGGCCGGCTCTTTGGCAATCGCCTTGAGGACGATCGTTTCCAAGTCCCGTGGAATGGTCGGATCGATTTTGGTGGGCGCCTTCGGCGGCTGATGTAAAATCTGGTCGACCAGTTTGCCGCGACTTGTGCTTTCCTGGAACGTGTGCAGCGTCAGCAGTTCGTACAGCGTGGCGCCGAGACTATATATATCGCTGCGCCGATCGGACCAACCTTCCAGCCGCTCCGGCGCCATGTAGCGCAGCGTGCCCACGAAATCGCCCGTTTGAGTTAGGCCATCCGTGCCTTCAGTCTTCGCCAGGCCGAAATCGGTGATCCAGATATTGCCTTTGGCATCGAGCAGCAAGTTCGACGGCTTGATATCCCGATGCAAAACGCCTTCGGAGTGGGCATATGCCAAGGCCTCGGCTGTTTGCAATCCGACCCGGGCCACGCTATGAAAATAAGGTCGACCACTCTTGCTGGAGGAGAATTCAGTGTGAGTTGACGTTAAGGTGTCTGCCGCCGCCGTCTCCGGTATCTGCGGATTCGGCACCGGCGGTGAGTGCGGCGAGACCACGGACGAATCAATCGAACTAGGAATCGAGCAGCGTCCCGTTAGTAAGCCCTCAGCAACCGCCTGCGTAAACTCGTCGCCCGCCAACGGCGTGGTTCGATCACACCTGCGGTTCCCACCCATATCACGCAACGCGCCGATGACCAGATCCAAACTCTGGCCTTGAATGAACTGCATGGCGTAATAGTGGACGCCCCCGTGCTCCCCCACGCCGAAGACTGGCACGATGTGGCTATGGTGCAAGCGGCCGGCCGCGCGGGCCTCCAAGCGAAAGCGTTCCAAGTGGGTGGCGCTGAGTATGCCTGCCGCCGACAGCACCTTGAGCGCCACGTGGCGGCCCAATGATTGCTGCACGGCTTCGTAGACCACGCCCATGCCGCCACGGCTGATTTCACGGACAATCACGAACTCGCCGATTTCCGTCGGCGCCGCGTCGCGTTTCACCGGCTGAGACCGGCCCCAGTCTGCTGCCTCCTCGGGTCCGGCGTTTTGTTCCAGTAACAGCAGCGCGGGCAAGAACTCACGCAGTTGCTCGGCGAATTCGGCGTGCTCTCGGGCATAATCTTCGATGCTGACTTGCTCGCCGGCGCGCAGTCGAGCCACAAAGGCCTCGATCAGGCTTTCCAAAATGTCGTGCTGCTGGATCGATGGCTCAGACATAGATATTGGATCCGAGCACGGTCGGAACCGTCAGGACTCGTTGAATTCCCCAGATTTAGTCAGGAGCACGTCTTTCAGGCGCGCCAGGGCCCGCATGTAGCGTTTGCTGGCGGCAGATTTGTCCAGTCCCAGCACTTCCGCCGCTTCGCCGTTAGTGAGCTGCTCAAAATGACGCAGCGCCAGGATTTCCCGATCGATAGGGTCCAACGAATTGAGCGCCTCTTGCAAGCGAATTTTTTGCTCGATGCGAATCGCATGGCTCGACGGGCTGGCATGCTTGCCCAGGAATTGATGGGCTAAGGCTATGACCGTCGTTTCTGGAAACGCGCCGTGGTACAAGGAGATTTCGCGAGCAACGCCTCGCGCCTTGGCCCCTAAATGCCGCCGATGTTCGTCCAACAACTTTTGCCCGGTGAGCGTCCGCAGCCACAAGTAAAATGGCATCACGGGATGGGCGGCATACTCGGGTAATCGCTTAGCAGCCGCCAGGGCGCCTTCCTGCAAAACATCGGAGGGGTCGATCCTCCCTTGCAGTCGCCGATCCAACCGCAGGGCCACCATGTTCCGCAGCCGGCTGTGATACTGCCGGAGCAATATCGTCCAGGCGGCTTGGTCGCCACCGGCAGCCTGTTGCACCAGGCGCATCGTTTGGCTTTTATCGGAAGTCTCAGACATGGACGAGGTCGTGACCATGGGGCCTATCATAACCCATTAACCGAATAGAAGCTGGCTTTGGGGACAGGAGAGGCGCAGATCCTGCCATCAATCTGCGTGCAAAAACCATCTGGCAGACAGCGTACGTAGACGCAGACCGTTTCTGGAATGGGCAGGATGGGGGACCAGACAAAGACCCCCTTCAGGCGAATCCCCAGGGATGCTTAATCTTTGGGCTTTTTCCGTTAGGGAACGGTGATTTTTTCCCTTTTTGCTCTCGATCCTGTCCCCAACCGTCCCCCAAATTCGGTGTTAGTCATGGCGGAATCCATCGCTCGCCGACAGCGGCTGGTCGGGAGAACGAAAAAATTGAGTTTTTTGGGATTTCGTTGATCGGTTCGAGACCAATCACTCGCACTTGTTGAAACAGGCGTTTGTGTCGAGGCCAGGCGGTGTCAGCGGAGCGCAAGGGTGTTGTTAAAGCTTCTTCCTTTCGGAAAGGAAATCGATATGACCCATCTGATCGAGCGATTCGGACCAGCAGCGGCGGCAGCCAGCCTGGACGCGGCACAGGGCACCCTGTGGTCTGCTAGCACTCGGAGGGTATTGTGAACATGAAGAAACGACGGCAGAGGAACACGCAGAGCGCCGCGTTAGAACGGTTTCGCAGATCGCTTGTAGGTGGCTCCACCGTCCGAAACTGCCGCTTCGAACGACTGGAAGATCGACGATTGCTGGCTATCGATTTTTCGATGCTGGCCGGCGATCTAAGCAATGCCTTATCGACTTTGCAAACCAGCATCACAACGGCGGTAAACCTGGCGCCGTCGATTCCGGTTATCGGCTCCAGCTTGGGAACCAACTCCGGATTAACGCAGGCACTGAGCAACAAAGCCAACAGTTTGCAAAGTGGATTTCAGGCCGTCGCCACTGACATTAACAACAATCCTAGCGATTCGAATTCCGTCATTTCCGGCTTTGTGCAAAGCGAGTTGGGTTCAACTGCCACAAGTATTGTCGTTACGCCAGATATTAATTCTGACAATACTTGGCGGTTCCAGATGCTGTTGCATCAAGATTACGCAACGTTCAGCGCGCCTGCACAATTTGATACCGGCATGGGCAGTTTCATCACTTTAAGTACTAAAGGCGACTTGGATTTGAAAGTGGGAATGGATTACCTGCTGCAATTTACGTTCGATCCGACGACCAGCGCCATCGCATTGGAAACGACCAACTTATCGACGGTCAATCCGTTGCTGCCCAATGCTTCGATGGCCATTGATGTTACGGCCACGCCCAGCGCCGGCTTTTCGATTGAGGGAACACTCGCCGGCCTGTTGCACCTTTCCGCCACCAACGCCACCACCAATGGCACGCAATTTACCGGCACGTATGGCGTTACCATCGCATCGGCCAGCCAAGTTAATGTCTCGCTCTCGGCCACAGCGCACGTTGGTTTGCATCCAACGCTCGATTTTGGTTCGAACGATTTGCCGTTCAATCCCAAACTCACCAGCGATTTCCACTTCGACTGGTCGTTGACCGGCACGACGTTGGCGAGCGGCATCGATGGAACCAAGTTTGGCAGCCTGGCCAACATCGGCTTCGACGATGTCAAGCTGGACGCTGGCTCGTTTTTCGGCGGCTATGTGGGGACCATGATCAAGGACATTCAGTACTTTACTAAGCCGCTGGAGCCGGTCGTTGACGTGTTGACCACGGAAATTCCAGGCCTCAGTGACATCGGCATTCACGCCAGCTTGCTCACGTTGTTGGATCCCAGTGGCGCGTCCGATGCGATGACCGCGCTCAATACCATCAAGCAAATCAACGCGCTGGATGTCAATTCGCTCACTGGATCGGGCGAAATCGATTTTGGCAGCTTCACCATTGGCGATGAGATACGCTCTACCGGCCCCAGTATTGCGAGTTCCAATGTGGCGTCAGACGTGATGGATCAAGCAAAGGCCGATGCCGGTAGCACGCTGGATGCGCTTGGCGAAAGTAATAGCATTGGTGGAGTTCAATTTCCCATATTAACCGACCCCTTGCATAACGTATTCCAGTTGCTGGTCGGGCAAAACGCCACGTTGTTCTCGTTCAAAATGCCGGAGTTTTCTTTCCCCTTTAGCGAGGAAATTCCGGTCATTGCCATTGAACCGTTTGCCGGGCTATTTCTGGATGTCAAATTGCTGATCACCATGAATTTGGGTATGGGCTACGACACGCAGGGCCTTAAGGAATTAGTGCAAGACGTCAACCAGGGAACAACCGACACTTCCCAATTGGCGTCCGATCTGCTGGACGGCTTTTACATCGACAACGGCACGCACACCGCGGAATATGACGATTACCCCGATCTCGTGGTGCACAATACGGGAATCGATATCTCAGGTACTATCGAGCTGGCGGCCAAAGCGATCATCATAAAAGTTGAGGGAGGGATAGGCGCCGACGTTGATTTGCATCTTGATTCGTCGCTGAATGATCCTGGCAGCAACGTGGTGCGACTCTCAAAAGTGGCCGAGGAGATTTCCAATGGCACGATCCCCTTCACGGCCACCGGCAGTATTTTCGTTTCAGCCGATATCGAGATTGTCATTCCCGCGCCGTTTGAAGACATTGTGCTGGCTCATGTCAACCTGGCCCATATCACCTTGTTGACGTTTGATATTAACAATCAACTGCCCAATTCTAGTGACGGCCAAACGATCGCGATCAAGGAATCGACGGACGATCAATCGGTTCACGTGCAAATGGAGCAACTCGCACCGGATGTCTTCGGGATAGACCCGCCGGGCCTGGGCGACGTGATCACAGGCAGAACCACTTTCAAAGGGTATTTTTTTGACAACCCCGACACGTCCGACCCGAAAGCCTACATCGAGGCCATCGTCGTTACCTACCCCGACCATACCGAAGCCTACCCCGTTGCTTACTACCATCATGTCAATGGACAGCTCGTGGGCTTGAATCTTGAACAACGATGGGTCGACGAAAAGATTCCCACCCCGACTGGCTTCCAAGAATTTACTGCCGGCATCTTTAAGACCGTCGATGGTGATTCCGCGGATCCAGGATTTGACCTGGTCCACTACAACTTAATTACCGCGGTGCCGCCGCCGCCCGATCCCATTACCGGCGTGGTCGGACTCGGTAAGCAAACGATCAGCATCGGCGACATTTACGGCGATGCTTCCGGGGCGCCGGTGAATGCGGTGCTCATCGGTGGCGCCGATGACGATACACTCGAATACGACGGGCACGGAAAAGCCGTGCTCATCGGCGGCGACGGCAACAATAGCCTCCGCGCATTTAACAATGCCGCGCAAGGCGTGTATGTATTCGGCAACACGGTCAATACGTCGTTCGACACCAATAAGCTCAACTTCCTGCCCAGCGATATTCAAAGTCAGATTGAATCCTATGTGCAAGCTCCGAGCGGTTCTCCGCCCCACACCAGCGATGTGGTAGCCGGCGCCGGAAGCGATGTTTATTTAGACGGTGGGCCGTGGGATAACTTCTTAGATGGCCCCGCGACTGCGACCTTCATCGGCGGCGGAGGCAAAGACGAATTTCGGGTGGAAGCCAGGCTGACCGATCAATCGATTCCCTTCGTTCCCGGCACTTTGATCGACGACCCGACCGCGGATAACACTGTCATAATCGATCGCAACGGCGTGCAAAATGCCACGAATGACAGCGTCATTTTGCGAGCTGATTCCGGATTTCTACACATCACTGGCAACGTGACCGACCTGGAGTTGCTCCATCACGAGGCCTTGGCAATCAACATGGCCGGCGGGACGCTGGACGTGGGCGATCTGAGTCCGCTGGGACCGGTGGACTTTTTGGTCAATCGCGGCAGCACTGCGGCGCCGCCGACCACGGCGATCTTCGATACCCCGGCGACCGGACTGCCAAATCCGCTCAATATTATCGCGCACGGTCCGGTCGACCCGGTGCAAAATCCGAAACTTAATCGATTTGGATTTGCTGCAAGGGGATGGCAGCCTGCCCGGTGCGAACGTCGAAATGATTGGCTTTCACCGCTTTCGACAGTTTGGACGTCAAGTTGCACGGCGGCGTGGTCAATATTGGCGATCTCGACGGCACAGGCATGGGGTTGGTCAAGATCGACGGTTCGGTGCGGGCCGCCGATTCGACGGCGGTGGACGATATCTCGGTCACCACCCATCCGGAAAACATTTCGCTGGCGCCCGATCCAAACAATAACATTCTGATAAAGCTCGAAGATTCCAGCACGCCTTACGACGTGGAGATCGACGACGATCGATCGCAAGACATTACCACGCTCGTCATTCCCACGCAGGATTTGGGCAATCTGGCCACGGTCGACGCGTCGCAAATGCAGGGGACACTGCACATTTATGCGGGGGGCGCAACGCTCAAGCTGCTAAAAGTGGCCGAAAACATGACCGTGATCGTGGCTGGCACCGATCCGGCAAATCCAGCTGAAGTGACGGTGGCCGACACTAAGCTATCGGACATTCGAAGCAATGTCAGCGTGGAAGGGGCCGAGCTGACGATCGACAATTCCACCAATGCCGCTGCGTCTATTTTTACGATGACCACCAACTCGTATACGGGCTGGTCGATTCCGAACTCGACGTTCGAGCCGACGATTTTCCTGGGCAACGATTTATCGCCTTTGGTGGGAAATCTAACGTTGCACACGGCCGCGGGGGATCAAATTGATATCGAAGGCACTCCGCCTAAGGTCGAAACACTCGTGATCGACAATAAGACGACCATCCGGAATGCCATCTTTGTGGTGGCCGCCACTTGCAACATGCTGATCACCGGCGATTTCGATTTGTATTTGGGTCGGCGGATTAACCCGAATGGCACCACGGAGCGAACGAAACGTTTGTCGCCGATTTCGAATGTCCAAATCGTGTTTAATTTCAGCTCGGTCGACAACGACGGCACGAATACCATTTTCGATGGTGATTTGGACCCAGCCGGCGCGCAGTATTCCATCTCCGGCGGCTCGGCGGGCGATTCGTCGCTGCCGGTTCAGGTGGATTACGTGCATATGCAGATCAATCCAATCACCCCGTTTTTGGAAGCCGACAACCAAACCCTTGGTATATCGGTAACGATTTTCGGCTATCGCGACCAGGACGAAGCGTATGTGTATTTGCCCGGCGGATCGGTAGACGCAAATTTGCAATACACTAGCCCTGGAAAGATTTATATCGATGGCCAAGCGCGGCTTAACGGCACCAATCCAACCGCGCCCAATGCAATTTCAGTCGCGGGCCGCTACGGACAGGTTAATCTGACGCCGCTGAGCACTGATAATTCGCTGCTGGACGTAGGACAAGACGTCTACCTGCTGGGCTCGATGCCGCAGGACGGCTTAGCGGTGAGCATACCCACCAACGTCGTGATGACGCCTACCATTACAAATACATTTCAGTTACATCTCAACCAGGGTCAGTTCGTCAATTATTGGGAAGCTCCAACGGACCCGAATTATTTGATCAGTTGGGCGTCAGGCGGCCGGCCGGAATTCTTTCCGTTCATGAATACTTCCGAGGACCAGTGGGACAGCGTTTATACGCCCAGCCAAGGAAATGCCTATGCACCTAATCCGTTTGACGAAATACCCTACGGAGTCACTCTGCCCGGTCAATTTGCTGGTTACGTTGTCACGGATTGGACTTGGCAGGAAATAAACAATGTTGAAACCCTGGTACCTGTTTACTATCACGGCATCGTCCGCGAATGGGCGGTCAATGACCATCCGACTGCCGTAAACAACAACGTGACTTTGGATGCGTCGCAACTGCGCGGGAGTTTCCAATTCAATGTTGCGGCCCCCGATTACGATTATCTCGGGCAACTCGAGAACGAGACGTTTTCTGGCAATGTTGCCACCGAGACTACCGAGTTCGACGCTCCGTTCTGGACCTGGGGCACCACCGTTGCCGACTTCATGCCGATGGCGTTCGGTCAAAGCAATATTGTCGTCTCTAAAGTGAATCCGCAATTGTCGCTCACGATCAATAGTGGCGACCAAATTCCCAGCTACTTTTTCGCGAAAGATCCTGAAAATGACGTTCTGCCGGACGTAGACGCTATAAATATGGCCGTCACTCCGTTTCCCTTCACCACCGTGACCGTGGGGACCGGCACGCTAGCCGATATCCAGGGCAACGTTGCGGTGCACAATGTATGGCTCAAAGATGTCGACGATCGACTGGGAACTCTGGCTGGAAACTTGATTCTGACCGGAACGACGCTCACTGGCTGGGCCACCGATAGCGGATCGCAAGGGACACTGTCGTTCGATACGCTGCAAGGCGACCTCACGCTCTCGGGCAGCATGTTCGATCAATTCGGAATCGAGGATACCCCCAACACCGCTTATCAAACGACGATCGAGAACTTCGGAACCACAGGGCCGACAACGAATGTATACGTGATGGGCAAAACCGTAATGCCGCTATCCATCAACGGGCATTTTTCGGTTTATGTTGGCCGAAGATTAAATGCGGATGGTTCCCTCACCGCTGTCGGGAAAGTCGATAACGTATTCAATGCCAACGATACGTATGCGGTAACGGGTACAGTAATTGCAAATACAATAGGGTATACGACAAACTATTTTGGCACCGACTACTTCATTCACAATGCCCAGCTGATAAGTACGGGTGGTAGCGGTCCTCTCGCGACTTTGCCCGGTACGTTTAATGGTCCTAGCAATATCTTGCCTGGGGTGTCCGTTGGTAATTACTTGAATGAAAATGGTCCGGCTACCAATCAGATGCCGCTGCCTTTGTTTTACAACTATGCCGGCGATGGCCAGGGAACGTTGGTATTCGACGCCTCCAACGATGCTTACGTGCCAAGCCAAGGGGATTACAGCGGTCCTGAAGAGGGCATTCTTGCTAATCCCAACTATCCGACTGAGGCCGATTTGCGATATCGGACCGTAGGCGACATCATCTGGGGCTCCAATATCGAAACCTTCGATTACGCTCCGGCTTATAACCGCCCTGCGAACGCGTCTTTCCTTCGAAGCGGGCCGACCGAAATCATTAACAATCCGGTCAACGGGGAAATTCATTACTTTGTTAACACCAACACCGTCAACAGTTGGGTAGAGGTGGAAGTCGGAGCCACGCTGGGCGCATTGGAAGTTGTCGGCGACGACCAATACACTCGAGTCGATCTGGACCCTTTGTATTCTAAATCCATCGCCACGTTATACGACATCTCCGTTCCAAACCTATTGCCAGGCTGGGGCGCAGCCACCGGCGGCAGCGATAATCTGCTGAGCACGATTCTGGGCGATGTCACCGTGCGACACGCCGGCTTGACGATTCACGGGGACACGGCCGGCTCAACCGCCCCGGCGACGTTGCCGCAAATTGTTTTGACCGATACGCAAATCACGGGCATCGCCGGCGGAACAATTCATTTCAGCAATCTCACACAAAGTTATTCGCTGGCAACGGAGAATGCCGGCACGTTTGCCAATCAGTTCCCAGGCTTAGTGGTGCGGATGCAGACATATGGCGGGCAGTCGGTCCAAGTTCAAAACACGCCGGGCGGCACCAACACGGAACTATTTACCGAAACCAACGGAATCAACGACTTGACCGTGCTGGGCACTACCGGCCCCTTATGGTTGGCAAATTTGGCCGGGATGCCTTATGGGGGGTCGGGCGAATTCAGCAGATTCTTGACCAAGAGCGTGACGATTGGCAATGGAAATTTAAGCGCCATTGCCGGAGCAGTCACTTTGGGATCCGCCAGCTCGCTCGGCCAAGTAACCATTGACGATCGATCCGACACCACCAGCCGGCAAGTCACGACGAAGCAAGTGCCCAGCACGTCGTTATTTGCGTTGGCCGGATTGTCGCCCGCCCCCATCGACATTGACGAATCGTTGACATTGTCGGAATTGGATATTTACGGCGTGGCCGCCAGCCAGTATTCGTTCCAATGGGCGCCCCAAGGCACGCGGCTGTTTGCCGGCGCCGGCAGCAATGTCGAACTAACTAAAGCGACGAATTTCAGCTACATCGCGCCGGTTTCTGTGTACGGCGCGGCTTCGGTGCTGATCGATCCGCCAATCAATCCATCATTTCAATCGGCGGACGCAATCACCATAGGTCCCGATCCGACGCGCCCCACCGAGACAACCAACTTAACCATTGATTTTACTAAGGCCCTTGTCAGTGGAATAAAACTCGGCAGCGTAGGCAACGGCGTCTATGCCCTGTTCGGCAGCAGCGGCAATGTCCAGGCCATAACGTATCAGGGGGCCACGACACACCTCAGCTTGCTTTTGTATACGCAGCCAGTGGATCCAGATCTGGCGTACCTGTTTACGTTGCCCGTGACGGATACCGCCCCCTCCGGCACGACGATCAGCGCGGGAATATACGCAGTCAACGTCCAAGGGACCACTGGGCCACTCACGCTGGAACAGGGCGCAACAGGAGTGGTCACGCTGGGTAATAACGGTAGCCTCGCCGGCATTCAAGGCGCGGTTAGCATCTTGGCCAACAATGCGGCGCTGCCCAGCGTTCCCATCACGTTCGACGATTCGGCTGATTCCGCCAGCAAAACCGTGACAATGTCGCAAGACATGTCCGGCAATCTTCAACTCAGCGGATTGCTTTCAAATCCCGTTGCGATCACGGGCAATTTGGTGAATCTCACGCTTAAAGGTGGAACCGGAAGCAATAATTTGGTTGCGCCAGATGTCACCGATAGTTGGGTCATTTCCGGCGCCAATAGCGGCGCACTGAATCGAACGATTGCGTTCTCCGGTTTTGGCAGTCTGCAAAGCGGTAATCAGAACGACAATATCTTCTTTAAGACAAACGGCTCTTTAACCGGCAATCTCGATGGTGGCCCGGGCACCGACACGCTGTACTATCAGGCCGGCATGCTCACGGGTTCGGACGTCATCAATCTGCCCGCACACATTGCCCCGCGAGTAACCGGCCAAGCGCTGAATATCGAATCGTCGAATACATTCAATGCGTTAACGGTCACTAACCCTGGCAACAAGAATATCCAAGTTGACGCTCCTGTGAATTTTGCCATTCCGGCCACCGGTGGCTTCGGCACGAAGGTATTCATCGCCACGGGTTTGCCAGCAGGCGTTACTATCGATCCGGCGACTGGCATCATCAGCGGCACCAACACGACGGAATTTTACAGTGCCAATGTTGTTGTCACCGTTACGGACGACACCGGTTCCGTTTCAGTCAATTTCGGGTGGTCTACTTTGTCCGGTTTGATTCTCACCTCGCCGGGGGTTCAGACTTCGCAGGTCACTCAAACAATCAATTTGCCGATTCAAACTGCCTACACTTACGGCGGCACGCTGACATATACGGCAACAGGTTTGCCAGCCGGATTATCGATCAATTCAGCGACTGGCGTCATCAGCGGCACCATTAACGATGGCGATCAAACCGGTTCGCCTTATACCGTGAATGTGCAGGCGACCGACGGAACGCATTCCGCCTCGATCTTCATCGGTTGGACGGTGCTCAAGTCGTTTTTCCTTGCAAATCCGGGCACGCAGCTATTCCCGGAAGACCTTCCGGTGAGTCTGCAAATTCAGGCGTTCAATCCGGCTGGGCCTGTGACGTATTCCGCGACTGGTTTGCCCAGTAATTTGCAGATCGACCCCCACACGGGTCTTATCAGCGGCACGCTGGCCGATTACTCCAACTCAAACGGCCACTTTGTCAACTTTCCCGTGCAAGTTACGGTCAACGACACGCACCAAAACCTTACTACCAGCTTTAACTTTGGCACCGAGCCGGGATTTCAAGACAGGGGTGTCTTTGATCGAACCAATCGCGCGGGAGATTCGGTCAGTACATTTATCAGCGCCTTCGATCCCGATCAAAAATCCACCGTCATTATCACGTCCATAACGGGCCTACCGCCGGGCTTAACGTTCGATCCTGCCAGCGGCATCATCAGCGGCACGATCGATCAGCATGCCTTCACGGGATCGCCCTATGAGACAACGGTTACCTATCAAAATCAGACGTACAACTACACGGTTTCCGAATCGTTTAATTGGACCGTTACGCCGGTGATTATCATAGGCAATCCGGGCGATCAAAATTCGGTAGTTGGCGCCATTATCGATTTGCCCATTCAAGGACTCCAAGCTTTCGGCCAACCCGTAACCTTTTCAGCCAGAAACTTGCCCGTCGGTTTGACAATCGATCCAAATACCGGAGAAATTCACGGTACGATGGGGCCGCAGGTTAGCAGTCCAGCGGATGTATCGGTCGAAATCGATGCGACCGATGGCACCGCCGATGGCAATGTGGTGTTCAAGTGGCACGTGACATCGCCCACGGCGAATGTCGTGGAACTTTTCGATTCGGTCACTGGCGGCACGCTGACGTTAACTTCGCCGGTGGGAACAACGTTAACTGCTCAAGCTAATAACGACGACTTCTTTTTCCCGGGGAATCTGTGGAACTTCCCTCTGGGGGATATCACCTTTTCGGTCACAGGCGTTACGCCAGGCGGTAGTGCAGACGTCACGCTGCATTCGTCGACAGCGATCAACGCGTCCGACTACCTTGTCGATTACGGCATCACGCCGGCCGAAAACGATGACCATTCATACGATTTCCTGTATCAACATCCGACCGACACCGACGACGCAAGCACGACCGGCGCCGAATTCTTGTCCAATGGCGACATACTGTTGCACCTTGTCGATGGCGGCCGCGGCGACGACGATCTTACCGCCGATGGGCAAATCAATGTCGCCGCCAGCGGCCCTGCTGCGCTGAACTTAACCGCCCAAATTACCGGCGCACCGACAAGTTGGCCTGTCGGAGTTCCGTTGACTTTGGGAAGCGAAATTGGCGGCAGTGCGGTATCGGGCGCAACGCTTCAGTGGCAAGTGTATTTGCAGACCGACTTTGCGTATATCCCCGAGGCACAGGGAACAGATCCCACGTTGACGTTCACTCCAGGTCAGGCTGGCAGTTATTTGGTCAATTTAACAGTCACCAGTGCCGATGGCAGTGTTTCCCTTAGTCCTTCTTTGATAATCGACGGTACGGCCACCGCCGCCGGAACGCCGCCGATTGGCAGCTTCGCGATTGCCGGACTTCCGAGCGACATTTTGGCCGGGCATTCGATCAGTGGCACCATTTTTGCCGAAGATGCCAGCGGCAAGCCACTGGAAAGCTACACTGGTCCGATCAGCATTCAAATTACCGATCCGCAGAACAACACGATTTACTCCACGTCGGGCAACTTCGATCCCAGTCAGTTCACGCTCGGGCCGGTCACCTTGAATAATTCCGGCAGTTCGTCCATTACCGACACCATTACCATCACGGCAGGCGCGGCGACGGTGAGCCTGCCGGTGGCCGTGCATCCCGTGTCACGATTTGTGGCCACGCAAGATTCATTGTCGGTGGACGCGGAAACGGCTTTCAATTTATCGTTTGTGGCTGAAGACGATCGTGGCGTGTTCGACTCGAATTATTCCGGTCCGGCGAAGCTAACGTATGCTGACAACCAAGGCGAGCACGATTTGAGCGGCGGTTTCCAAACAGTAACCGGCGGCGTGGTCACGTTCCAAAACGTCGTGCTACCCAGCGGAGGCGTTTATCAGTTGCAGGCCACCAGTGCCGATGGAAAAGTGGTCGGCAGCTTCTTTGTCGATTCGCAGGGAACAGTGGTCGACACGACGCCCCCCAGCAGCAGCGTTTCGCTCTTGCCGAACTACGAGACCAGCGGCAGCTTCACGGTTTCTTGGTCGGGCAGCGACGACGCCAATGGCTCGGGGATTGCCTCGTACGACATTTACGTTTCGGATAATGGCGGAGCGTACACGCAGTTCCTATCGCAAACCACCGGAACCTCGGCCACGTTTAACGGGCAAGACCGTCATCATTACAGCTTCTACAGCGTGGCGACGGATGACGCGGGCAACACGGAGCAAGCGCCGACATCGGCCGACGCTACTACGCTTGTCGATACCAGCGCGCCCACCAGCAGCATCAACACTCTTTCCGCCGATCAACAGTCACCGAGCATTGCATTGTCGTGGACCGGCGGCGATGGAACGAACGGATCAGGGATTGCCGGGTTCGACATTTACGTGTCGTCCAACGGCGGCGCCTACACGTTGTGGAAGCACGAAAATGCAACCACGACCTCGGACACATACACGGGCTTTAACGGCGGCAGTTTCAAGTTCTACAGCATTGCCACCGATCGTGCCGGCAATGTCGAGACCGCTCCCGCCGCGGCCGATGCCACGACGCTGATCGATTCGATCGCCCCCAGCAGCAGTGTCAATAAGCTTCCGGGGTATATCACAACGACCAGCTTCCAAGTTTCCTGGTCCGGTAGCGATGGCGCAAACGGCTCGGGCATTGCTTACTACGACATTTACGTTTCCGACAACAACGGCGCTTATTCGGTGTTCCAATCGCATACCACCCAAACTTCTGCCACGTTTAATGGGCAAGACGGTCATCTCTATATTTTCTACAGCGTAGCCACCGACAACGCTGGTAATGTGGAGCCTGCGCCCAATCCTGCCGATACGGCCGGGTTTGTCGACGCCACGCCCCCCACTAGCAGCATCACTGCGCTTGCAGCAACTCAACAATCGACGAGCATTCAACTTGCCTGGACCGGCAGCGATGGCCCGAACGGTTCGAACATCGCCGGTTTCGATATTTATGTTTCTGACAACAACGGCGCCTACTCGCTCTGGAAGCATGAAGCTTCAGCCAAGTCTTCCGATACCTACGTGGGCGTCGTGAGCCACAGTTATAGTTTCTATAGCATCGCCACCGACAACGCCGGCAACGTAGAGCAGGCTCCGGCTGTGCCAGATGCCACCACGCTCATCGCTGCTCCGACTACGCCCAATAGCAGCATCGATCCGCTGGCGACCTATCAACAGTCGACCAGCATTCAGCTAACCTGGTCCGGCAACGATGGCGGCAGTGGTTCGGGCGTTGCCAGCTTCGACATCTATGTATCGGACAACGGGGGCGCCTACGCGCTCTGGAAGCATGAATCAGCCACGACGCTATCCGACGCGTATTCGGGCGCCGATGGCCACCGATACAGCTTCTACAGCATTGCCAGCGACAACTCCGGAAACGTGGAGCAGGCGCCGGCCACGCCCGATGCCACGACGCTGATCGACGCCACAGCGCCGACCAGCAACATCCATTCGCTATCGACATATCTGCAATCGACGAACGTCCAATTGTCATGGACCAGCAGCGATGGCGCGAATGGTTCGGGCATCGCGGGATTCGACATTTATGTTTCAGACAACAGCGGGGCTTATACGCTGTGGAAGCACGAGAGCGCGGCAGCAATGACCGACACCTACTCGGGCACAAACGGTCATACGTATGGCTTCTATAGCATCGCTACTGACAACGCCGGAAACGTGGAGCAGGCCCCGGCAACGGCCGATGCCACGACGACGATCGACACGACGGCTCCAACCAGCAACATCAATGTGCTGTCCGCCTATCAGCAATCTGCAAGCGTTCAATTGTCATGGACCGGCAGCGATGGGCGAATGGCTCGGGCGTCGCAGGCGTCGACATCTATGTATCAGACAACGGCGGCGGCTACACACTGTGGACGCACGAGAGCGCGGCAGCAATGACCGACACCTACTCGGGCACAAACGGTCATACGTATGGCTTCTATAGCATCGCTACCGACAACGCTGGCAACGTGGAGCAGGCCCCGGCAACGGCCGATGCTACAACGCTTATCGATTCGACCGCGCCCAGCAGCAGCGTTTCCTCCTTGCCGAACTATGAAAATAGCGGCGGCTTTATGGTCGCTTGGTCGGGCAGCGAAGGATCGAACGGTTCGGGCATTGCATCATACGACATTTACGTTTCTGACAATGGCGGCGCCTACACGGTGTTTCAATCGGATACAACCCAAACTTCGGCCATGTTCACTGGCGGCCAAGATGGTCATCAATACCGCTTCTACAGCATCGCCAGTGATAACGCTGGAAATGTGGAACAGGCGCCCACCACGCCGGACTCGACAACGCTCGTCGATCTAACAGCCCCGACTAGTGCCATTAATTCGTTGCCGGCGACAGAGCAATCCAATAGCATCCCAATATCGTGGTCGGGGAGCGACGGCGCGAATGGATCGGGCATCGCGGGATTCGACATTTACGTTTCCGACAACAGTGGTACCTACACGGTGTGGAAACACGAGAGCGCGGCCACGACCTCGGACACCTATTCAGGCACAAATAGTCACACGTATGGCTTCTACAGCATCGCTACCGACAACGCCGGAAACGTGGAAACAGCTCCAGGCACTGCAGACGCCACGACGGCAGTCAATGTGACGACGGTAAATCAGGTTGTTTTCGACAGCGCCACCGGCATCTTAACCATCGGTGGCAGCGACGCGAACGATACCATTTTGATCGCGCCAGACAGCCGAGGCAGGAATGTTCAGGTCACGCTCAATGGCCGAGTGATTAGCAACAACATTCCGCTCGCAACCGTGACGCAGATCGATGTTCTAGGATACAACGGCGCCGACACCATCACAGTGACCAACCTCTCAAAACCAATTAGTGTCGACGGAGGCGATGGGGCAGATAAATTGATCGTCAACGGCCCGGCCACTGGAACGGTGTACGGATTGAGCGCGTCGGCTCTATCGGTAGGCGCGGTCAATTACAGTTTCGACGGGCTGGAAAGTCTGGCGATTAACGCCGGTAAAGGGAATGATACGCTCGCCGCGAATGCCATCCCGTCACTGGCAGTTGCCTTCAATGGTGGCACTGGTACCGACACGTTAATCGCTCCAAATATGGTGAACTCTTGGGCGGTGACTGGCAGCGGCGCCGGCACGCTCGATACTTCGGTGTCGTTCGCCGCGGTGGAAAACCTGACTGGCGGGACATTGGACGACACGTTTGACTTCAGCTCCGGGCAAAAAATTAGCGGCAAAATTGACGGCGGCGCTGGGACCGACATGCTCACTTACGGCAACTATGCCAAAGCGGTCACGGTCAATTTGCAAACCGGCGCGGCGACCAATACTGGCGGCTTTGCCGATCTGGAAACGTTCGTTGGCGGTAGCGCTACCAAAGACACGCTTGTCGGCCCCAACACGGCCAGGGTGTGGTTAATTACCGGCACAAACGCCGGCGCGGTAAACGGTATCTCATTTTCCTCGTTTGAAAATCTGACGGGAGGCACGGCAGCCGACACGTTCCAAATCGGTGCCGGCGGCAGCATAAGCGGTAAGCTCGATGGTGGCAAAACGGCGGCCAACGTGCTCGATGTATCCAACAATGCGGCGGCCACGGTCATCAATTTGCAAAATAGCGCCGCCACTGGCGTTGCCAGCTTCGCCAACATTCAATCGTTCGTCGGTTCAGCGACCACCACGCTTATCGGCTCCAACAAAACTGCCACCTGGAACATCACTGGCACCAATACCGGCACTGTGATCCGCAATGGCGCCAGCTTTGGCAGCAGCGGCTCCAGCAGCATCAGCTTCAGCGGCATTGGCAATCTGACCGGCGGCGCAAAGAACGATACCTTCACGTTTGCCAATGACGCTACGATTAGCGGCCATTTGGATGGTAGCGCCGGAACTGACGTCCTGAACTACGCCGCTTATGCCACCCCCATCACAGTCGATCTGGCCGCTCAGACCGCGACCGGCACAGGGTCCATTGCCAACTTCGAGTCCCTCACCGGTGGCGCAAGCACGGGCGACACGCTCATTGGTACCAACGCGGTCAACATCTGGAGCATCACCGCCGCCAACGCCGGCACACTGAACAAATTCAGCTTCAAGAGCGTGGAGAACTTGACAGGCGGTACGTTGGCTGATCGATTCAACCTGGCCAAAGGCATTGGCCTATCGGGCCACATCGACGGCGGCGCGGGCAATAACACGCTGGATTATAGCAAGTACACAACAGCCATCAGCGTAAATCTGGCCGCCGGCACTGCCACAAACATCATCGGCGGTATCACTAACTTCAACGTCGTCTTGGGCGGTTCAGCCGCGGATAACCTGACCGGCAGCGACGGCCGCGATCTGTTATTCGGTGGCGCTGGGGCGGATACACTCAATGGCGGCGAGGGTGACGACATTTTGTTCGAAAGCATGCCCAGCTTCGCCTCCAATGCCTCCACGATCGATGCACTTCTCACCTATTGGAACCGCAACGATTTAGATTATTCGACCCGTGTCACGCAACTTCGAACTGGCGCCACCGGCGCGGCGGGTCTGCCTAAGCTAAATTCCAGCACAGTGAAGGATGACACTTCCGCCGATATTCTGACCGGCAGCGACGGCCTGGATTGGTTCTTCGCCAAGCTTAAATCGCCCAACGAGGATACCATCACCGACCTCGACACACTCGACGGCGAGCAAACCAATTGAGGCAGCTATTATTTTGGGCGTAAAAGCCCATTAGGCCAAATCGTCCTTACTGAAGCTGGCTGGTTTTATTGCGCCGATGAGTGGCCGGTTTTAAGGTTCTCCCGCACAGTTGATGAACCGCGTGCTA
>CAWGBP010000057.1:0-17020 GCA_963820835.1 Pirellulales bacterium
TGTAGAATGACTTCCGGACTGGCGATCTTCTTTCACTGACCGTGCCTTCGGCCATATGGTCGATTCCCTCTCCGAACGCTGTGGCGCTCTGCCGGCGTGGAGGCTCTTACCAGGGGATCGCAGTATGTTTGGCCGCAATGTGCTCTCGAATTCCGAGCTTTTGAAAGTCGTGAATCAGCGGTTGGCTAGAACAGGCACCAGTGCGCAATTGCGCATTACTGTTTCCGCTTGCAGTGGAACCATCACGCTCACAGGCGAGCTGCAATATGCGGGTCAGCGAGTTCCAATCATCAAGGCCGCCACCCGAGTGGAAGGTGTGCGCCAGTAATCGACCAGATGAAAATCGTATCGAAAAAGAAGTGCTAGAGCTTCTCGGCACGCAGAGGCCGTTTCAGCCACCATCCCAGCGAATTTCGCAGCAATGAGCAAACTTAAACCCAGCCCGATTTATTCCCTGCCCGCGACGAATAAATGCCCGGTGTGTGGCGCACCGACGTATTCGTGGAATCGGATTCATCCACAATGCGCTGAACTCCAGGCCGATGGACCGCGCGGCCGCCGGATAGCGCGCATAAAGCGCATGCGAAAAAGATAGGTATCGCTGTCCCATTTGGCCCGTGATCGCCGGTCGGATTAGTCGATCGAACGGCCATCACTTGTCGGTTTTGGCATTAGCCGATAGAATAGTCGCAACTTTTTACGGCGCAAGGCGTTGCTGGCTCTAGTGGGAGTCGCGCCGAGCCTAAAGCTGCGGGGCAAAATGATTATCCACTCGCCGGCCGGCTTTTCGTTGCGATAGCAGTCGTCGTATGATGTGGGATTCATTTTGCGGCAGGGACGTCACTGCCAAGTCGCAAAGGCGCGCGAAGAACCATGGCCGCGCCGCAGCAATAAAGTAATCAGCCAATTTAATTTCGATATCTGGAGTAACTATGAGCACGGTGCACGCGACCGGTGTGAACATTAAGCAAATTGCATTGGGGGGCGGGTCGTTCGGGCCCAACGAAGTCGAGCAAATGTCGACTCACCTGACTGACGATGCTCTGGCCTACCGGCTGCTGCGCGAAGCCGTGCAGGAAATGGAAGCCAGCGAAGATCGCAGCCCCGCCGCCGCGGTGCGCTTGGGCGTCTGCTATTATCTGCTGGGCCGCTATCGCCAGGCCATCGAAACATTGAAGAAGGGCGATGGCGGCGCGCTGGCGCTGTTTTATCTGGCCCGCTCGTATCACGCGCTGGAGCAGTACGATCAGGCGATTGAAGCATACAACTCGGCCTCCCGTGCGGGCTACGACTCCGACGTTTGCGCGCTGGCTCGCGCCGAAACGTTGCGTGCGGCCGGCAAAATGCGACGAAGCGCTGGAAGCGCTCGACAAGCTTTCCGGCGCAGTCGAGCAAACGGCCGAGTACCTGTATCAGCGCGGGGCCACCGTGTCGGCGCTAGTCGGGCAATCCGACCGAAGTGGTCGCGCTGTTCGAGCGAGCCGTTTCGGCCGATCCCAAGCACAGCGGCGCGCTGTTCGGCCTGGCGATGGAAAACGATCGCCGCGGCAACGACGAAATTGCCATCGACTTGTACGAGCGCTCGGTGGCCAGGTATCCGGCCCACGTCGGGTCGCTGTTGAACCTGGGAATTCTGTACGAAGATCGCAGACAGTACGAGCAAGCGTGGAATTGCTATCAGCGCATTTTGGAAGCTTATCCGAATCATCCGCGGGCGCGGTTGTATTCGAAAGACGTGCAAGCCTCGCGCGACATGTTCTACGACGAAGACGAAAAACGTCGTCGCGATCGATTGAGCCAGGTGCTCGACGTGCCGGTGACCGATTTCGAACTTTCGGTCCGCAGCCGCAATTGCCTGCAAAAAATGGGCATTATGACGCTGGGCGATTTGGCAAAAACAAGCGAGGCCGAATTGCTCGCCAGCAAGAATTTCGGCGAAACGTCGCTGGTGGAAATTCGCGATATGATGACCGCCAAGGGGCTGTCGCTGGGCATGCTGTCGAAGGAATTCACCGAGCCCGAGCCGGTGTACGAACCGGAAGTGATGACGCCCGACGAGCAGGCGCTGTTGGATCGGCCGATCAGCGAGTTGAACCTCTCGGTGCGGGCCCGCAAGTGCATGGTGCGCTTGGGCATCAACACCATTGCCGAGTTGGTGCGCCGCACGGGAGACGACTTGCTCGAGTGCAAGAACTTCGGCGTCACTAGCCTGAACGAAGTGCGCGAAAAGCTGACGATCAAGGGCATGAAGCTGCGTGGGGACTAAGACGGGCCAAGTGCGGTTCGAAATCATTTCCAATCGGCCGCCGATTTTTTGAATTCATCCATTTTGCCCCCGGCGCTTTCGCCGGGGGCTAAATCTTTGATGCAACCAGTATTTGAGGACATCCTCTGTGAAATTCGCGCGCTGGGTATTTTGGATCGCCGGTGTGTACGGGCTAATCGTCCTTACGCCGCATTATTTCATGGAAGATGAACTCGCGAAGCATCATCCGCCGGCGATCACGCATCCCGAATTCTTCTACGGCTTTATTGGAGTCGGGATCGCTTGGCAGATAGCTTTTCTAATGATCGGCGGAAATCCTGCGCGATTTCGACCGATGATGCTGGCCGGCATTGTGGAAAAATTCAGCTTTGCAGCGGCGACGACCGTGCTGTTTTTGAACGATCGGCTGATTGCGCCCATGTTCGCGGCCGGCCTTATAGACGGGTCGCTCGGCATACTGTTTTTGATCGCCTGGTGGCGGCTACGATCACCGGCGCCTGCGGCGCAATAAATTAAATTCCATGAGCGCAGCGGGCTTTTCATTTAGCGTTCAACACGACGATGTCCAATCGCGCGCGCGGCGATCGACATTTATCACGCCGCACGGCGCGGTCGAAATGCCGGCGTTCATGTCGGTCGGCACGCAAGGCACCGTAAAGGGTTTGGGAACAGATATGTTGCGCGCTACCGGGCGCAGATGATTTTGGCCAACACCTACCACTTGGCACTGCGTCCGGGGGAAAAACTGATCGAGAAACTCGGCGGGCTGCACCAATTCATGGGTTGGGATGGACCAATTCTGACCGACAGCGGCGGTTTTCAGGTGTTCAGCCTGGCGGCGAACGTGAAAATTACCGACGAACTGGCGCTCTTTCGCTCGCACTTAGATGGCACGCTTGTGGAACTTTCGCCGGAGCGGGCGGTTCAAATTCAAGAATCGCTCGGCAGCGACGTGGCCATGCTGCTGGATCATGTCGTGGCGCTGCCGAATTCGCGCGAACTGGTGCGCGATGCAATGCTGCGCAGCATCGGCTGGGCGCGGCGGGCGAAAGAATCGCATCGCAGAAGCGATCAGGCGCAATTTGCGATTGTACAAGGCGGCCTCGACGTCGGACTGCGGTTGGAGTGCACCGAACAACTCGTCGCGCTCGATTTTCCCGGTTACGCAGTGGGAGGCTTGAGCGTGGGGGAGCCGCCGGAAGAGATGTATCGCATATTGGATGAGACTGTTCCGGCGCTGCCGAAAAACAAACCGCGCTACTTAATGGGCGTCGGCCGGCCGCAAGATATGCTGGAGGCGATTTCGCGCGGCATCGATCTGTTCGATTGCGTACTCCCCACGCGCAATGGGCGCAATGCGATGGCATTTAGCGATGAGGGAACGTTGCGGCTGCGAAATCTCAAGTACCTGGAAGATGAGCGACCACTGGAGCCCGGCTGCCCTTGCCCGGCGTGCCGCCACAGCCGAGTCTACTTGCGGCATTTGTTCATGGCCGACGAAATGCTGGGACCGGTGCTGCTTTCGGCGCACAATCTGACCTACTACCAGCGATTGCTGGCCGGGGCGCGGCAGGCGATTGCCGAAGATCGATTCAACACGTTCAAAACGGAAAAAATGGCCGGTTGGAACACGACAGGCGCCGGCTGAGGGATGCTTCCGCTGCACTGCCCCGCTGCCCTTCCCCTTTGCGGCGCAAGGCTTTATGATACGCCTAGCGCCCCGAAGTGCATCGGGGCATTTGCATTGAAATACCTCGCGCGGGAGAGCCTGTGACGACCGTTTTTTGGCACGGATTGATTCTGTTTGCGGAAGCCGGCGGCGATGCTGCTGCCGGTAAGGCTGGCGAAGGCTCGGGAGGCGCAGGCAACATAGCCGGCCTGCTCGTGCCGTTTGCGATGATCTTCGTGCTGTTTTATTTCCTCATTTTGCGCCCCGAGAAACGCAAACAAGCCGACCACAAATCTCTGCTGGAAGCGATCAAGAAAAACGACCGCGTGGTGACGATCGGGGGCATATATGGCGTAGTTACCAACGTGCTGCGCGATGAAGACCGTGTGACGCTCAAGATCGATGAGGCGAATAACACGAAGATCGACGTTACATTCAGCGCCGTCGCTCGGGTGTTAACCGGGGAACCGGACGAGGAAAAAAGTTCGAAGTGAAAAGTAACTCCTGCAAACTTCGTTCGGGGCAATTACAGGATTTCCAAAACGCAACACCGCTCACCCCGGTCCTCTCCAGAGAGAGAGGGGATATATCGAAGCTCTTACTGATTCTTAATTAGGATTTCACACACGCCATGTCGCTTGTTCATTTTCTGACACCAATTCTTGCGCAGGCTGCTGCGCCCGTTCAGCCCGCGGCCGAACTTCCCTGGCATCAGCAGGGCTGGTTCGGTTTGCTAATAGCGGCGGCCGTCGTCATTTTGCCGTTTCTGGTTGGCAGCTGGCTGGCCAAACGTTTGCGGATGAGTGAGTACGGCTGGAAGCTCGGGGTAATTTTGTTTTCGCTCACGGCCGGCATTGTGATTTGCGTATACGGCTGGCCGCCGCGGTTGGGCATGGACTTAAGCGGCGGCGTGACGCTGGTGTATGAGGTCGATGCCTCGAAAACCGCCCAGGCCGATTTGTCGAATTTGGTCGATGTGCTGCGGCGAGAATTGAACGCCGAACCGAGTTCCGAAATCAAGGTCGACGTCAACTCCGACGGCAATGTCGAAGTTTCCGTCCCTTCAACCGATGCCGCCGCATCCAACAAAGTAGAGCAGCAAGTCGAGCAACTCAAAAACACTAGGCTGCGGCAAGATTTGCCCAATACGGAGTTGGTGCTCGAGTCTCGATTGGTGCGCGAGGGGAAGGAAGTCCTCGTGTATGGCGTGCGGCAGACCGGCACGGCCGATATGGATCTGATGATCAGCCGCATTAGCAAGCGCATCAATCCGGGCGGTCAAAAGGAAGTCACGGTGCGCCGCATGGGTTCCGATCGCGTGGAAGTCATCATTCCGCAGGTCGAAAAAGCCGAAGTCGACGTCATTAAGAATTTGATCAGCACGGCTGTGCGCTTGAGTTTCGCATTTTGGCCAATGCGCTTGCGCCAGATCAGGCCCGCTATATCGAGATGGCTGAGCAAACTTCGGGTCGCGATGTGAAAATCAAAGTGGCCGACGGCAAAGACGAACTCATCGCGCAATGGGTGCCGATTGCTTCTGACCGAGCCCGGGAAATTGTGCGCGACAGTCGCGAAACAAAAACAGTCATTCGGAAAGATAAGAAAGGGGGCCTCGAAGTGCTTACCATTCTCGATCCAAATGATGTGGGGGGCGAAGATCTTACGCGATCATCGCCAGGGTTCGATCAATATGGTGGCAACGCGGTGAACTTTGCGTTCAACAGCGAGGGGGCCAACTCGTTCGGTGAGCTTACCGATAAATATCAACCCGATACCAAGCGCGGCATCAAGTATCAACTGGCCATTATTTTAGACGATACGATCATGTCGGCGCCGGGGCTGGAAAGCCGCATTACAGAACATGGTCAAATTACCGGTCAATTCACCGATGCCGAGGTGCAATTCCTGGTCGATATTCTCAACGCCGGCAGTTTGCCGGCGGCACTCAGCAAAGTGCCGGTGTCGGAATACAGCGTCAGCGCCCAATTGGGCAAAGACACGATTCGCGCCGGCGCGATGTCGATGGCTGTCGCCACGATCGCCATTTTGATTTTCATGCAGATTTACTATCGCTTCGCCGGGTTCGTGGCCAATTTGGCAGTGTTGATGAACCTGGTGCTGGTGATGGCCCTGATGATTCTGATTAAAGCCCACCTCACGCTGGCCGGGTTGGCCGGCTTGGTGCTTAGCGTCGGTATGGCCGTCGACGCCAACGTGCTCATTTACGAGCGCATGCGCGAAGAACGCGAACGCGGGGCGGCCTTGCGCATGGCGATTCGCAACGGGTTCGGCCGCGCCATGTCGACCATTATCGACTCGCACTGCACGACGTTGATCACGGGCATTGTGCTGTTTGTGATCGGCACCGATCAACTGCGCGGCTTCGCGACGACGCTGGTGCTCGGCTTGCTATTGAACCTGTTCACGGCCGTGTAGTGCTCGCGCATTATTTTCGACATTGCCGAGCGGCATCGTTGGATAACGCAACTGAAGATGATGAAGCTGTTCGGGAAAACAAATTTCGACTTTGTCGGCTGGATGCCCAAATTCATTACCATGTCGATCCTCTTGATCGTGATCGGCATGGGAGGCGCGGTGGCGCGCGAAATGGGTTGGTTTGATAGCGCGGGATTGTTTGGCATTGATTTCACCGGCGGCACGTCAGTGCAAGTGGTGTTCAACAAGCCGACTGATATTACCAATGTGCGCAAAACAGTGGCGGAGCTGCCCGATGCCTCGGTAAGCGCCGTGGCTAGCGTGTCGGCCGAAGAGCGCGATACGCGGTTCAACATCGACACGTCGTATAAAGTCGATGAGAAAACTCAGGGCTCGAACGTCGAAACGATTAAGGCACTTAAAGACAAATTGAAGCAATTGTTCGGCGATCAGCTGAAGACGTACTCGATGGACATTGTGTCGTTGGCGGCGCTGCGCCGGCCGTCAATTCGACTTCCGCCTTGAAGAGCGCACGCTGTTCGTGGCCGATACGAGCAAGGCCGATCCGGCAACCGCCAAAGCGATTGCCGGCAAGAGCGCGGCTGATAAAGCAGTCGATGCGAAAGGGGCCGACGCCAAGACCGCCGATGCGAAAGCTGCGGATTCCAAAGCGGCCGATGCGAAGGCGAACGAACCGAGTTCGAGTAGCGGAAATTCGACCGGGGTAGCGCCGGCAGATGGCAAATCGTCGGAGACCAAATCGCCCGAAACAAAACCCGCCGAAACGAAGCCGGCGGAAACCCCATCGACTCCAGCTTCTGCCGACACTAACAACTGAGGCGAAGCTTAAATTCCCCGACAAAATCACTTTTGCCGAACTCGACGCGACGCTCAAGCAAGGGCTCGACGATGCGAAATTGCCTGAGGCGGTTTTTGATCTTTCAAGCACCGATCCGAATTACACGCCCGGCAGCAGTCTGGCTGTGGAAGACTGGACGGTGAAAATATCGCTGCCGAAAGATCAGACTGAAACGCTGCTCAAATCAGTGCAGCAAAAGCTGACCGATACGCCAGTGTTTCCCACGGCCAATAGCGTCGGCGGCAAAGTGGCCAGCGACACAAAAACGACCGCTTACTATGCGCTGTTTGTCAGCAACTTGCTTGTGGCGGCCTACATTTGGATTCGCTTCCAGAACTTGATTTTCGGCTGGGCCGCCATTGTGGCGCTGATTCACGACGTGTTCATCGCCGTCGGAGCGCTTGCGCTGAGCTACTGGCTCGCGGGGCCGCTGGGCTTTTTGCAGGTCGATCCGTTCCGTATCAGTTTGGAAGTGGTGGCGGCACTGTTGACCATTGTCGGTTACTCGATCAACGACACGATCGTGGTGTTTCGATCGAATTCGCGAAATTCGCGGCAAGAGCCCTGATTTGACGCCGACCATGATCAATCAGGCTGTTAATCAGACGCTGTCGCGAACGATTTTGACTTCGACCACCGTGTTCCTGGTGACCTTCATTTTGTACTTCTTCGGCGGCGAAGGGGTGCATGCCTTCGCCTTCGCGATGATGATTGGCGTGCTCACGGGAACCTACAGTTCGGTGTTCATCGCCGCCCCGATTCTGCTCTGGTTCCGGCCACACAAAGAGGCCGGCGCCCAAAAGCCGACCTATGCCGCGGTGCCGGCCACGGGCAGAGTGTGAAACCCTGCGGGTTGAAATATCTGTAACGGCCTCTGATGCCGCCGTGGGGGCGGCGGCCCGGGCGAGTTCGCAGTGCCGGCTATTTGCCATCCGATAGAAAGAGATGGCGAACCGCGCTTCTAGCCAGCCGCAGATTCATGCAACTTGGCCGCGCGGCATGTACGGTCCGCAGGGAGAAATTGGCCGTGGATTGGAAGAAAAAAATTGCGCTGGCGGTCGTAGTGATCGGCGCTGGGACGGGCATTGCGCTCCAGTTTCGCAAACCGGGCAGTGCATCAACCGATGGTGCGACTTCCCCTGCTGAATCATCCCAACAAAGCAGTGCGATCCCTTATAAAGACTCTGCCGCCAGCGCTGCCGCAGTTTCGCAAGCCGCGTCGGAAATTAACTCTGACCAAAAATCATTCGGCGACGTAAAGCCTTCGCATCCGGGAATGGTCGATTTGAATGAACCTCCGCAAACGCACACGGTTGTCGATGGCGACACGCTGCAGAAGCTTGCGGTGAAGTATTTAGACGATCCGAATCGCGCCATGCAAATATTCGAATACAATCGCGATGTGCTACGCACGCCCGATGTTTTGCCCATTGGCGCGGAATTGAGAATCCCCCCGCGATTGGCAATGCCTGCTGCCGTCCCGCAAATGCCACAAATGCCGCAGAGCGTCGATCAATCGGCGTCCACTGCTCCGTCAACTCCGGCACCGACCCTCGCGCCTGCCAGCAAACCGTTGGTGCCATTAATTGCACCCGCGGTTAAGCCGGCGGCAACACAGGCTGGCGGCCCGCGAACATACACCGTGCAGACCGGCGACAACCTGGTCGATATCGCCCGCAAGTTCTACGGCGACGGCCGCAAGAACCAAGATTTGTTCGAAGCCAATCGGCGCACGATGCGCAATCCCGGCGATTTGCGCCCCGGCATGGTGCTAGTGGTTCCGTGAAGCGCGCTTGCCACAAATTACTGCGGCCCCAGCGGCCCTTTGCGTTCGGCCCAGGGATAGCTTTGCTTGGCCACGCGGCGTTCGATGAATTTGCTCACTTCGGCCGCCACATCGGCCTTCTTGGCCGCCAACAGTTTTGATCCTTCAAGGCTTGTGGCCATCGGTACAAAAAATACCTTTTGCTGTTCCGCCGCCTGGGTTGGATCGCTTGGCGTCGGCATGAAGATTTTAAGCTGTTGATCGAGCCGCTTGGCTTCGCGCAAATCGCTGGACTCTTGATCTCCGACGATGATCAGCCACGACCATAGGCTGGCAATGTCGCGATTGTTCACCACCGCGCTCATGTTCAGCCCTTTGAACGACCAAGTGGGTGAAATAAGCACGAGCGCCTTCACATCTTGCCCTTGTTTGCCGGTCGTGAGCATGGGCCAGTGCCAATCCCAAGCGGCCCAGTTCACAGCCAACACCGATCCCATTTCGGCCCCGATGACCACCAACTTGTTGATGTTCAATTCGCCGGAGTTGTTTTTGTCCATCAGGTATGCCTTACAGGCTTCCAAATCTTGTTCGATCATGGCGGCGAAATCTTGCTGCCGTAAAAAAGCCGAACTGATTTCGCGCGATGGCATGCCGGGCTCGGTTTGATGGGTGCTTTGGCCGTGGCCGCGCAAATCGGGCACGAGCACCGCGCAGCCCTTGGCTTGCAGCGCCAGCGCCAGATCTTTGAAATCGGCCCGGCTCCCTTTGTACTGGTGCAGCATGATCACCGGTACCGCTTCCTTGCCAAACAAGCTGCCATAGTATGTGGCGCCCAGGGTTACGCCATCGTGCGTATTGAGCATGATGTTCGCCGGCGCGGGAGGCTGTTTGGCGGCCGTTGCAGGCTGCTGGCCGTAGGCGGAGTTTGCAACGACGCCGCTGGCGACCAAAGCCGCGAGAAAGAGCCCGCACGCTTTCGCCCGACGAACACGAACGTGAGCTAATCGCTGCCAGAGACGCATAAAACTCTCGCGCTGATGAATAGAATGTTTTTCCCGCATTATCGATGCGGGCCTAATAGCTATCGTAAATTCACCCGGCAGCCCTCGTCAACGAAGGAGCCGCAATAGCCTTGCGGCCGACCAGTCGCCTGTCGGCAAGCCTGTCACGATCCGGCGATCGATCGGTTACTTATCGTACAGGGCCGCGTCGGTGGCGAAATCCACGCGTGAATCGTGCGAATAGAAATGGCGGGCGATTTGCTCGGCCAGCACCCCCAAGAATTGCGAGCGAAATTCCCCTTCGGACTTGTCGGCCGAGGAAATGGGCGTGTGTGGCGGATACAGAACCCGCGGCAGCGTTTTTTCGAACACTTGTTTGCCGCCGGCCTGCATATCGTAAACCACGATGCGCACGGTGGCATTGCCCTGGAAGAGCGTCTGGCCCTGATACAAAGTGAATCGCTCCAGTTCGATGCCGACCACCATATCGGCCTTGAGCGCTTTGCCGACTTCGGTGAACTTCTGCCAGGTGTTTTCGTCGGTCCACTGCGCTACTTCCTCGTCGTCAACCACGTTGATTTTGTGCTCCTTGAGCAGTTTGCCGATTTCGCTTGTGAGCTGATTGGGCACCGTCGAGTCGGTGAATTGCAGTTCGCGCACCGATCGGCAAACAACCACCACGCGCTTGTCGCGCAGCTTATTGAATTCCGCTGGAATATCGTCGGGCGCAAAATTGTAGAGCATGACCGACATCAGGCCGCAGCCAACCAGCGATGCCAGTACGGCCAACAGCACCAGACCCGCGGCAAACCCGAGAGCGCGCAAACGTAGGCGATCCATCGCACTTCCTCGAAAAGACTACTGGAGCGAGAAGAGGGCGGGAAGAATATCCAGGCGAGCACTGCGCGACAAGAGCGATTTCTGGAAAGTTGGCTAAGTTCAAGAGCACCGTAGTCTGGGAGAGTTTGACAGTGCATCGGTAAGACAGTATCTTACTAATATGAAAACCAAACTATCCAGCAAGGGTCAACTTGTGCTGCCGGCCGACTTACGCAAGCTCGATCGTCTGCATTCCGGCCAAAAATTCGAAATCGAGCGCATCCAAGCCGGCCAATATCTGATTAAAGCTTCCGGGCAAACGGAGCCGGGCCTACTAAAGTGGCTTCGGGAATGCCCCGAGAAAAACTGGTTTCAGAGCGTACCTTCAGAATCAACGGCCGATTTGAAGTAAATCTTTGGCGGAGACTTGATGACCAAGTACTTGGTAGACGCCAATGTGCTCAGCGAGCCGACCAAGCAGCTGCCGCAAAGTTCGGTCGTCAATTGGTTGGCCAACCATGAAACCGATCTAGTCGTAAATCCAATTATCCTCGGCGAGTTGGAGTACGGCATTTTATTGTTGCCAAAAGGCCGCCGCCGCACACGTCTTTTACAATGGTTCGAAGATGGGGTGGCTCGGCTGCATGTGCTAGATATGAATCGCGATACAGCAAAAATTTGGGCCGAAATTTTAGCCGAGATTAAGCGCAAGGGCCGCGCGATGCCGCTGAAAGATAGTTTGATCGCTGCCACTGCGGTTGAGCACAATCTGACGTTGGCCACTCGCAATATTGAAGATTACCGCCACACTGGCGTAGCCTTGGTCAATCCATTTGAAGTGTAATTGCCTCTTCCCACTTGCTCTGAAGACGACGCAGCCAATATGGCGGAACTCGAGTGCTACCGGACGCTTTGATCGTAATTGAACCAGCGATTCTCAAATGGCGAGCGGATTTCTATTCCGCTTAGCCGAAGTCGCTCTCTCTTAGAATTACGCGTTTGATGTGCTGAGCCCGGCCGGTCGCCGGATCGACTTCGACGATCGTGCCGCTCAGCCGCACGTCGCCGGTGGCGACGTCGAACGGCGTGGGATTGAACGTGAGCGTCGTTTCCATCACGCGATCGATCCGCCGGCCGATGATGCTTTCGTAACGGGCCGGTCATGCCGACGTCGCATTGAAACGCCGTGCCGCCCGGGAAGAATGCACTCGTCGGCGGTCGGCACGTGCGTGTGCGTGCCGAGCACGGCCGACACGCGGCCGTCGAGATAGCGGCCCATCAGTTGCATGTCGCTGGTGGCTTCGGCGTGAAAATCGAGCAGCCGCACGCGGACGTCGCCGGGCAAGCTCGCCAAGCACGCGATCGGCCGCCTGCCACGGACAATCGACCGGCTTCATGAACAGGCGGCCCAGCAGGCAGAACATGGCGACCGCGCACGCCGTTGCGCGCCGTGACCACGGCCAATTCGCGCCCGGCGACTTCGGCCGGAAAATTGGCCGGCTTGACGATGTTCGGCTCGCTTTCGAGCACCGGCATGATTTCCGCGCGGCGATAGATGTGATCGCCGAGCGTAATCGCATCGACGCCCGCCGCAATCAGTTCGCGATAGATGGCCGGCGTGATGCCCGAGCCGCCGGCGGCGTTTTCGGCATTGGCGACGACCAGATCGAGCTCTTCGCGCTCGATCAACAGCGGCACCGCGCGGCAGACAATCTCCCGCCCCGGTTTGCCCACAATGTCGCCGATAAGCAAGAAGTCGCACGGATGTCGTGCCTGACAGTATCTTGTCCAACCCGCAAGTCATTCGCTGTGACGAGAGATCACCTTGCTGGCCAGTCTCCGTCACGCGCGTTTCGCGGATCATCGTCACTTTGATTTCGCCGGATACGTCAACTGCTGCTTCGAACGCGTTGGCGATGTCGCGGCAGATCTTGGCGGCCGATTCGTCGGTCGTGTCCTTGGTGCTGGCGATCACGCGCAACTTCGCGGCCGGCCTGAATCGCAAACGCCTGCTCGACGCCGGGAAACCCGTGGCGATCGATTCCAGCTCTTCCATCCGCTTGATGTAGCGTTCGAGCGTTTCGCGGCGGGCACCCGGGCGCGAGGCACTGCACGCATCGGCCGCGGCGACGAGCACCGTGTAGGGATGTCGATGCGAATGTCGTCGTGATGGCCCAGCGCGGCATGCACGACTTCCGGCCCTTCGCCGTAGCGCTTGAGCAATTCGGCGCCGATTTTCGGGTGGCCGCCTTCGGCCTCGTGATCGGCCGCCTTGCCGATGTCGTGCAGCAAGCCGCAGCGGCGGGCGAGGTCGCCGTCCAGCCCGATTTCCTCGGCCATCATGCCGGCCAGGAACGCGACTTCGATCGAATGCCGCAGCACGTTCTGGCTGTAGCTGGTGCGAAAGTGCAGCCGGCCCAGCAGATGGATGATCTTTCGGATGCAGCCGCGGAACTTCGGCTTCCTGCGACCGCTTCTTCGCCGAACTTCTGAATGTGCTTGCTCCATTTCCTTTTGCGTTTCGGCCACCAGTTCTTCGATGCGCGACGGATGGATGCGGCCGTCGGCGATCAGCTTGTTCAGCGCGATGCGGGCAATCTCGCGGCGCACCGGATCGAAGCCGCTGACGATCACCACGCCCGGCGTGTCGTCGATGATCACGTCGACGCCGGTGGCCTTTTCGAAGGCGCGAATGTTGCGACCTTCGCGGCCGATGATGCGGCCCTTCATTTCGTCGTTGGGGATATCGACGGTGCTGGTGGTGGTTTCGGCCGTGTGGCCGGCGGCATAGCGCTGAATGGCCGTGACCAGCATTTCGCGCGCTTTGGCTTCGCAAATTTCCTGCATGCGTGCGTTCGTGCTTCTGGATGATCGCGCCCCTGCTCGTTCTGCAGTTCGTTGTCGAGCATTTCCAGCAGCCGGCGGGTGGCTTCTTCGCGGCTCAGGCCGCTCAGTTGATGCAACGTTTGCCGCTGCAGGTCGAGCAGTTTTTGCAGTTCTTCGTTGCGGCGGTTGGTATCTTCGATGCGCTCGGCCAGCTTGCGCTGGGTTGTTTCGACCATTTTCTCTTGCTTGCGCAGCTGCTCGGCTTGCTGCTCGACGGCAGTCTTGCCGCTTGTCGAGCGACCGTTCGCGTTCGTGCAATTCCTGGCGAATTTGGACAGTTCTTTTTCGCCGGCGGCCTTTTGCTGGATGGCCACTTCCTTGATTTCCAGCTCGGCTTCTTTTTTTCGGTTGTCGGCATCGCGGTGCGCCTCGTCGACAATTCGTTTGGCTTCGCTTTCGGCATCCTTCGTCGCAACCGGTCCAACAAACGAACGAACACAAACGTTATTCCGGCGGCCAAGTGGCGCGGAAATCAGAATGGCAATGGCAACATTTGGATCCACGGCGCACGCTCCCCTCTGGTGCGATTTGGTTTAGTTATTTGTTCCGACCATGCACGCCGGCGACCTGCGGTCCTAACGGCGGAGCACGATCGGGAAACTGGCAAACGCAAGCGGATTTGCGCGGAAGAAGAAACGCCCGCGGTCAGAACGACCTAACGCCAACAGAACGCATGGCCCGGATCGATGCCGGGCCAATTAGGGCAGCATCAAAAACGCCGTCTTAGCGCCAAGCCGCCGGCCTTCGCCGAGCCGGGATCGGTGCTCGGCTGGCAGGGCGGCGGCGGCACAAAGGGTGTTCCGGGGCTGCTTGTATCCAACCAATGAAGTTGCGCTGGTCCTGCGACAGCCCGATAATCCCGCTGGGAATGCTCCCGCCGGGAAAATGCCGCCCGTAAACCGGCGCCGGGCAGTTCCGCGGGGCAGTGCGCCTCGCAGCAAATTCCAGATGAGAACGATAAGGTTCATCATGGCCCGGCCTAGAAACTGGTGGTTGGTCGTTCCAAATGGCTAAAAATGGTCAAACTGGAAAACCGCCGCGAATGTTGTTCTTCCGGGCGAGTAGGCCCGCGTAACATTCGGTCTCAAACTAGGTTTTCGTACGAAGCGATTGCAGCTCGTTTGGAGCAAAAATCGTCGATCTTTACCCTAGTGCTGCAAAAACTCCCTACAAATAAGATAGTATCAAACTCGCGCCAAACTGCAACAGGGTTTGACTTTGCGGCTTGATGTCGGGTTGGCCGGCCGATTATTTGGCCACAAAGGGATGATTTTGCCGCCAGCGGTGCGAACCAGGACGTTTATTTCGAATGGCTACTGGAAACCTGACTGAATTTGACCTCAAGCTTCACGACGCTTGGCCGCCGGGCGACTGGTGCGACGTGACGGTGATTGCGGCCGTTTCGGCAGGCCCGACAGCGTGACGCTAGTGCGCGGGTTGGCCAATCTAAAGCGCGTAAGCGACGGACGGGGGCTTGATCGTGGCGCATTTCGATCATCGCTTGCGGCCCAAATCGGAATCAGACGCCGAATTCGTTCGCTCTTTGGCTGCAAAACTCGAGCTGGCTTACGAGCAAGGGGCGGCCGATGTGAGCACCGCTGCACGCGAGCACGCGGAGATGGAATCGAAGCCGCGGCACGCGAGGCGCACTATGCGTTTCTGCTCGAAACGGCAAATCGCTTCGGCGCACGCTATGTTGCCACAGGCCATACGGCCGACGACCAGGTCGAAACCGTGCTATTCAATATTCTGCGGGGCACAAGCCTGGCGGGGCTGGCCGGCATCGAGGCACGGCTGCTGGGTCCATCGGTAACCCTCATTCGCCCGCTGTTGACCATGCGCCGTGCACAGGTCGTGCAATACTTGCGAGCGATCGGGCAAGAATATTTATTCGATGAGACGAACACACAGCCGGAGTTTTCGCGCAATCGGATTCGAAACGAACTGCTGCCGCTAATGCGCGAGAAATTCAATCGAGATGCCGATAGCGCGCTGTTGCGATTGTCGAGCGTAGCGGCTAGGCGCAGGCGTTCATCGAGCAACAAGCCGAACTGCTTCTGGACCGATGCCGCGTGATGGATACCAACGTGGCAAATGTTCGGTTGAATTGCGCGCCGCTTTCAAATTCGAATCGGCACCTGGTCCGCGAAATGTTTGTTGTACTCTGGCGGCAAAACAATTGGCCGCTGCAGGACATGGGCTTTGCCCAGTGGGAAGCGCTGGCAGAAATGGCCCAATCTGAAAATCCCAACGCCGTGCGAATTTTTCCAGGGGAAATTTCGGTGCGGAGAACCGCGGATGAATTAGTGCTAGTGCTATTGGCAAAAGCATGATGGCACCGGTGACGGTAATCATTGACTGCATGATTTGAATCGCGTCGCTTTTAATTCCCTCTTTGGTAACGAAAATGATCGGATATCAAGTAATAACAGAAGGTAACGATAGTTATGCCTTTCGCGATTCTCCGCAACTGACGCAATACCAGCAAATCCATCAAGAGATTGTTCCTGATATGTCGGGCGCATCTCGCCCGGGTGTGCGTCGCTGCTGGAAGTGCGCAGAGCTGCTGGCGAAATGGGATGAGCCCTTGAACGGATTGAAGATTAAGAAGCGCCGCTATGACATTTCTGGAACCCTCGATGGAATCGAAGTCGTGTCACAGCGATTCAAAGACATATACGATTCGAGTACGCTCATCGGACTGAGGTTTATTCGACTGCCGGACGACCCTAACTTCTTCCAAATTCAAGCCGAGTTGGTGGTTGCTCTGGACCCGACGGGCACGCGGTTTGAGAAGCAATGTCCAGTATGTGGAATCTATGAGTCTGTCATCTGTCCGTCCGAAAGGTTGAAAGAGGGGCAAGCTCTTCCCGACCGTGGCTTTGCCCGCAGCGACCTCGAATTTGCAAGTGGTGACGAAAAACATCCACTATTATTTTGTGGGCCTGTCGCTGGTGAGGTGCTGAAAAGCGCAAACTTGAAAGGGCTCTATTTGAAAGAATTGTAACACCACCAGAAATCTCATGGCTCGGCATCCAGAAAGGGGAAATTAAAGCCAGGTAGTAGACCGACTGTCTTTAACTGACATGCATTATCATTTGCCAGCGTAGTCGTAATCCTGCACTGCTGGACAAGCCAGCAGTGGCACCCAGCGTGACATTTTATCGCAGTCGGTCTAGTAGGTCACGCACGCCGCGTGCGTGACAATTCACTGAATTAGCGGCCATTAGCGTTTGTCAGTGTTCCACTCTGTTCTGCCGCTGCCTGCTTCTCCGCGCCTCTGCGACTCCGCGGTTAAAAACCCCTGCCCAAAAGGCCT
>CAWGBP010000058.1:0-54788 GCA_963820835.1 Pirellulales bacterium
GCTTCGCGATTTGGAATTGCTGCGGCAGACGGTGAGCGTGAAGTTGAATTTGGAATTGGCCTGCGCGAGCGAGGTGGTGGCCATTGCGTGCCGTGTGAAGCCGGATCAGGCGACGCTTGGTGCCGGAACGCCGCGAAGAGGTGACGACCGAAGGGGGCCTGGACGTGGCTGGGCATCGGAGCGCGGTGGCCGAGGCGGTCGGCAAGATTGAAAGACGCGGGGATTTACGTCAGTTTATTTCTCGATCCGGACCCAAAGCAGTTGGATTTGGCGAAATCGGTGGGGGCGGAGGCGGTGGAATTGCACACGGGGAGCTACGCGATGGCGAAGGCGGGCAAGCAGCGAGGCGGAATTGGCGACGTTGGTTGCGGCCGGAAAGCGGATTCGCGAGGCGGGGCTGGCGTTGCATGCCGGGCACGGATTGAATTATCACAATGTGCGGCCGATTGTCGCGATCGACGGGATGCACGAATTGAATATTGGCCATGCGATTGTGTCGCGGGCGGTGTTTGTGGGTTTGCAGCAAGCGGTGCGGGAGATGAAGGAGTTAGTGGGATGAGGGGCGAGGGATGGGCGCGGGACGAGGGGCTAGAAGCTGGTGGGTTGCTCGTTGCTAGTGCAGTGATTATCAATAATGATCCATTTCGACTTGTAGAAAACCCGCCTCAGAGAAGGGGACAGGCACATTTTACTTCGGCGGCCTGCGCAAAATGAGCCAGTCCCCGGCGGGTTTTCCACAGAACAGCTCAAACCCTAAAACCTGCCGATCATGCCTACCAAAGGTGAAGCTTTTGCTGGATTGTCGGTGGCGATTGTCACGCCACTGAAGAACGACGAGGTCGATTATCCGGCGCTCAAAGCACAAATCGAATTTCAAATTGCCGCCGGCACGACGTGCATTTGCCCGGTGGGCACCACGGGCGAATCGCCGACGCTTTCGCACGAAGAGCACGAGCGGGTGGTGGCGGCCTCGATCGAGTATGCCAACCAAGCGGATCAAGGTGATGCCGGGCACCGGCAGCAACAGCACGCGCGAGGCGCTGCGGCTGACGAAGTTCGCCGCCAAGCACGGGGCCGATGCGGCGCTGGTGGTCGCGCCGTACTACAACAAGCCGACGCAGGAAGGGTTTTATCAGCACTTCAAGGCGCTGGCGGAAGCGGTCGATATTGCCGCTTTGCGTTGTACAACATTCCCGGGCGCACGGGCAAGAACATCGAGCCGGAAACGATTCGCGCGGCTGGGCGGAATTGAAGAACATTACGATGGTGAAGGAGGCGACCGGCTCGCTCGATCAGGCGTCGCAGATTATCGCGACTACGAATCTGACGGTGCTTTCAGCGGCGACGACAGTTTGACGCTGCCGCTGTTGGCGGTCGGCGGACGGGGAGTGATTTCGGTCGTCGGCAACATTGTGCCGACGGACGTGATCGCACTGTGCAAGGCGTTCGACGCGGGGAACATCGCCGAAGCGCAGAAATGGCATCGCAAATTGTTCCCACTGTGCCGCGACATGCTGGGCTTGTCGACCAATCCGATTCCGATCAAAGCGGCCATGAAATTGCTCGGCCGCGATACCGGCGAATTGCGGCTGCCGATGACGCCACTTGATGCGGCCAGCGAAGGCAAGCTGCGGAAGACGCTGACGGTGTACGGGCTGCTTTAGGCCGCGCGGCTATCCGCACCACATTTGAACCGACTCGCTTGAGATGTGGATTATGCCCAACCAAATCAATGCCATCGCTCCGTACTGGCTCGACACGATCCACACCTGGGTGTTTGATGACGAGCGGCATGGGCTCGTCCAGGAGCCGTTTGTCTTTGGTGCTGATCTATTTCTCACGTTTCTTTCGAAAGATATTCCCAATGCCGAAGGTGGCTTTAGGTTGCTCTTCTCCGCTGCGCCGTTTCCGGGATATCAGGTTAAAGTAAAACAAATCGAAGGGGAGATGGGAGGGAACTGGTATCAATCCGATGTTCCACCCATGAAAGGTTGGCTATGTCCTGCGTTGTTTCAATATTTTGAGCAGGCACCTGCTGAAATCTATGTGAAGGCGGAGCCTTTACCCAAGTGAAATCTAAACCGAACATTTGGGCGCGAAGGGGCCGCCGCTTAGAAACTTAAACGGACGGATTGAAATTCTTCGGATGTCATTGACTACGCCAGTGTGAAGCTGGAGTCTGTTCAGCACTGGCAAAGCCAGTGGCACACGACACGGTTCTACGCCCCCGGTTCTTCCAGCGGGACGGTTTCGGCTGCACCCATCGGCTTGTGGCGGCGAAAGAAGGCAACCAACAGAATTACCACTGCCGACATCAGCGGAAAGGGAGCGATCCTTAACAACCCAACCGCGTACGTTGCCTCGCCAATTTTGGCCGTGCCCATGATGGTCGGGCCAAAAAATCCGCCCAGGCAGCCGAGCATGTTCACGCAGCCGATGGCGGAGGCTGCCACGGTCGCGCCCATGAAAATGCTGGGAATGGGCCAGAACGCCGGGAGATGGGAATAGTGCGTGGTGCTGAGCAACAGAAACACGATCGCGATTGCGACTGCCGGCACATCGTAAAACATCGCCGCCAGGAAAATGCCTGCCGCCTGCAGGGCCAGCGGAATGCACACGTGCAATATTCTTTCGCCAGTCCGATCGGAATGACGGCTATTGAGCAACATGGCTGCGGCGGCGATCGTGTAGTAGCCGCCGGCCAAAAGTGTGGCCCCCATGTCGGTCAAGCCGGTGCGCGATTTGATGATGGCCGGCATGAACATCGACAACCCGTAGCTGGAAACATTCAGGCCGAAATAGACCATCGTCAAGAGCGCGACCATTCCCAAGTGACGCAGCCAAATCCAATGTCCGAGACCTTGCTTGCCGCGCTGTTCTTCGTCGAGGGCGTTTAACAACAGTTGGCGTTCGTCGTCGGGGAGCCACGAGACTTCTTGCGGGCGATTGGGGAGCAAAAACAGCGTCGCGATGCCGGCCAGGACGGGCATGATGCCTTCTAGAATGAAGACCCAGCGCCAACCGGCCAGCCCGAACCAATTGGATTTCAGAATGAGCCCGGACAGCGGCATGCCCACCGCGCCGGAAAATGGCGTGGCGACCATGAAGCAGGCGATGGCACGGGCGCGATCTTGCGGCCGGAACCAATAGGTGAGATAGACAATGACGGTCGGGAAAAATCCCCCCTCGAAGAAGCCCAGCAGGAAGCGAAAAAAATAGAACTGATTCACTGGGTTATTGGGCAAGTCGGTGGCGAAGTTCGCAATATTCGCAAATAATCCTTCGTTCGTGCCGTTTGGCGCCGGGGCCCAGGCAAACAGATGGTGCATCAGGGGCAAGCCAATCAACCCGCAGAGCGCCGCGCAAATTCCCCACAGGACGAGCACTCGGGCGAACACCCAGCGCGCTCCCCAGCGAGAGACGCTGAGCGTGCTGGGAATTTCGAGAATCCAGTAGCTCAGGAAGAAGATTCCGCCGCCGCGGCCGATGATATCGTCGGTAAAGCCAAGGCCGCTTTGCTCTGGCGTCAGTTTCATGCCCAGCGCTGCCGCCGAGACATTGAAGCGGTCTAAATAGGCAAGCACATAGAGAAGAAACAAAAACGGCAGCAGATGAACTGTGATGCGGCGACGCATGCGCTCGCCGATATCGGCGGGCGGTGCGCGCCATCGCCAGATGAACCGCATCAGCCGGTCGCCGACAGGATCGACCGCGCCTGACGAATTGGTCATGACTCCCCCGAGTCTTGTATGTTTTTTTCTGGAGCTGGTATTGATTCCGAAAGAGCCTCGGCACCCTCACCCCAACCCTCTCCCGAAGGGAGAGGGGGCTATGCAATGGCCCGCAACATTCCCTCCGCTTTGTGCCAGGTTTCTTCGTATTCGGCTTGTGGATCGCTATCGGCCACGATGCCACCGCCGACTGGAAGCTGCCACCAACCGCGACCGGCAGTAATGGTGCGAATGAGGATGTTGGTGTCCATTGTGCCGTCGAAGCCAATATAGCCCATCGAGCCGCAGTATGCTCCGCGGGCAGTCGGCTCGAGCTCCGCGATAATTTGCATGGCGCGGATTTTCGGCGCGCCCGTGATTGAACCGCCCGGAAACGCGCCGCGCAGCAGGTCGAGCGGGCCAAACTCGGTACGCAAGCGGCCGCGAACAACGGATACCAGATGCTGCACGTAGGCATACTGTTCCAAACGGCATAGTTCGCTGACTTCAACGCTGCCGTACTGGCAAACGCGCGAGATATCGTTGCGCATGAGGTCGACGATCATCACGTTTTCGGCGCGATCTTTTTCACTCGACTGCAACTCGCGGCCGATGGCGGCATCGTCCTGCGGCCGGCCAGTGGCGCGGCGTGTTCCTTTGATGGGGCGTGCTTCCACCCGGCCATTGCGCACTTGTAAGAACCGCTCGGGGGACGCACTTACGATTTGAAAATCGCCCAGGTCGAAATAGCAGGCGAATGGCGCGGGATTGCATCTCGCAGGCGTAGATACAGAGAAACCGAGTCGTCGTTCGCCGGGTGCAAAAGCCGCTGCGACAAATTGACCTGAAAAACATCGCCTGCGTAAATGTAGTCGATCACTTGGCGAGCGGCGGCGAGATATTGATCGGGGGTAAAATTGCTGGTCAAACCATCGAGCTGTCCAGAAGGAAACTGGGAGGAAAGCTGGCTGGCAGGAATGAGACGTCGCGGGTGCCCGTTCGATGAGTCGGCAGTTTTGCTGCGATCGAGTGTTTCGAGTCGGCGGCGAAAATCCGCCGCCCGGGCTTTGGCGCGACGATGCCGCTTCAGCGGCTCTGTTTCCGGAAAGCCTTGTGAGATGATCCAAGCTTTGCCTAGCAGATGATCGAAGACCACAGCGACGTCGAACCAGCCAAGCGCCATGCCAGAAATCTGAAATTCATCGAATCGGGGTGTTGGCAAGCGCTCCAGGCTGCGGGAAAGATCGTAGGAGAAAAGCCCGGCGGCGCCGCCTTGAAACGGGGGTAGATCGGTGAGCGTGGGAGCTTGCCAGCGATGCATTCGAGCCGAGAGCGGCTGTAGTAACGATGCGTCGTCAGGGTTTGCCACCATCCAATAAAATGGATCGGCGGCAATGAACGAATAGCGGCCCACGTGGGGAGCCGGCAGAGCGCTATCGAAGAAAACACAATGCGGCAAAGCGGAAAGACGCCGGAACACGTCGGCTGGATCGGGCGCTGGAACAAGTTCCCGGACCACACCTGGCCAATCACCGTCGGTGACGACTGGAGCCGCCTCTAAAGGGCTTTCAGAAATGATCGCGGGTCCATTCATGCATTGATCGCGCGCTATTTAGTTTTGAGTCGAGCAAAGCTGCATTCGTTGTAATCGCACCACGGAGCCTCGGCAAGTTGTCGAAATCGAGAGTCCGCATCGCACGCAAGGGAGCGATCGGTTATCATGCCGCCACGCACGTAGGACTTGGAAGCAGCATTGCTGAGAACTTGGTAAAGCGCCGTGCCAGAATCATCAAATACGATCGATCTTAAAGAGCATGTGGCCAACTCGGCCTTCGTGTTTCGCGGCTACAACGTGACGAATTTGGGCCGCACGCGCGAACTTTTGGAGCATCGCGATTACGGGCCGATTGTTGAGCATTATTTGCTGGAAGGAGCGAGGATTTACCACGAGAGCATCGGGGGAACGATCGACTTAGTTGCCCGTGTCCGCAGCAACCAGGAGATGACGCTGGAAGAATATGCCGAAGCTGTGGCCTTGATCGTGGCCATGGAACAGGCGCATCTCAAGCTGCTCGAAGAATTCTTCCATGTCCAGTATCAGAAGGTGCGGTTGGCGTTCGGCTACAGCCTGGGGGAAGTTAGCGCGCTGGTTGCCAGTGGGGTGATGGATATGGCGGCAGCGCTACGGATTCCATTGGCCATGGCGGCGGATTGCGTCGATTTGGCACACGATGTGACCCTGGGCGTGCTGTTTTCGCGCGGGCCGGCGCTCGATGCCGAAGCCGTGCAGCGGCTGTGCCTGCGCGTCAATCAGACGGGCGAAGGAGTCATTGGCATTTCATCTTATTTGTCGCCTAACTCGCTGTTGCTGATGGGGCAAGGAAAGACGATCGATCATTTTGCCGATCTCATGCCGGAATGGATTCCGCAAAAGCTTTATCTACGAAAGAATGACAGCCGCTGGCCACCGATGCACACGCCGATTGTATGGCAGCACAACGTTCCCAATCGGTCGGCGGTGATGATGCAAACGTTGCCCGGCGGCTTTACCGCGCCGGTGCCGCCGGTGCTGTCGCTCGTGACCGGCAAGCAAAGTTACAACGACGTGAATGCCCGCGAGATTTTGACACAGTGGATCGATCATCCGCAGCGATTGTGGGATGCGGTGTCGGAAACGCTGGCGATGGGCATCGAGACCGTCGTCCATGTGGGGCCTGAGCCGAACCTGGTGCTCGCGACATTCAAGCGTTTGGCCGCCAACGTGGCCACGCAAATGGCGAACCGGTCGTGGGAAGGAATGGGCTTGCGGGCAGTGGGCCGCGCGGTGCGGCGGCCGTGGCTCGCGAAGCTGTTGCCGACGCGCAGCTCGCTTTTGCGGGCGCCCTTTGTGCAACAAATCGTGCTCGAAGATTGGCTGTTGGAGCAGAAGATTTGATGTGCCGTTCAGGGGAGCGATTGTAAACGTGCCGAAGCGAAGGGAGAATCGCGGCTCGGTGGGAGCCTCGCCTTCCCAGCGGCAATTATCATTTCAGCGGCAATTGATAGCAGGCGGCTTCTTGATCGTTGCGCACCAGAAGCAAATCGCCCGATAACGCGGGGTTATTCCAAGTTTTGCCATCGAGTGCCTGGATGGAACCGAGTTCTTTGTAGTCGGTCGGGTCGAGTGCAACCAATGCTAAGCCGCCCCATTCCTGCGTGATTAATAGCAGATCGCCGACTCGAAGCACCTGCCCGTGTCCTTGGTCTTTGCCAGCCCAGGCGCGCTGGCCGGTTTGGAGATCGACGCACTCCAAGACGCCGTCGGATAATCCATACACATATCCGTCTTTCGACACAACGTTGGTGAGCTTCGTTTTAAGCACACGGTGGTTTTTCCAGAGTAGTTTTGTGGAAAAGCGATCGTCGTCGCCGCGCTTAATTTGGTACAGTGCCGCGCCGCCACCATAGCCCTTGGAGACGAAGAGCCGATCGTCGCCGACCTCGACCGATTGCGATGTGCTGGCGGTCGAATTGCTGCTGCCATCCCATTTGGCTTCCCACAGCACTTTGCCAGTGGCGGGATCGTGGCCGGTGATTGTATCTTCGTTGACGATGACAATTTGCCGCACGCCGCCATAGTTGGCCAAGCTTGGCGAGCTGTAGCTAATTTGCCGCTTTCCGCCGGTCCAAACTTTTTCGCCGATTTCTTTGTCGAAGGCGATGAGCGATGCCATCGGGCCGCCGCCGGGCACGACAACGAGATTATCGACGACTAGCGGCGAAGCGGAGCGCCCCCAGGGAATTGCATTATGTTCGCGCTCGGCATCGGAGCCAACCTCCGCGACAATGTCGTGGCTCCATAGCAGCTTGCCGGTGGCGCCGTCGAGGCAGCGCAGCACACCGGTGCCACCCAGCGCGTAGACTTTGCCGGAGTCGATCGTGGGAGTGGCCGCGGGGCCGTCGCCGCCAATCATATCGTGGTGCCGCGCCTTAATTGCGTGGTCCCACAACAGCTTGCCGGTGTGCAGATCGTAGCAAGTGACCAGTTCATCGTCGCCGCGCTGCTCCATGGTGACGGCGGCATTGCCCTGAACTGCAAAAGCGGAATACCCGCCGCCGATTGGCTGCTTCCAGAGTAGTTTGGGCGGATTCGCGTCCCAATCGGTTGCAAGATTAACGTTCGGCACGTAAGCATCGCGTTTGGAGCCGAGAAAACCGGGATAATCGTGATCGGTGGGCGTCACATCGGCGTGGCCCGCGGCAGTCTGCAATGAATTCTGCTCGGCCAGCACAACGTCGGCCGGTTTGATCCAGCGCGCGCGAAATAGAATTGCAGATTGCCATCGACCTGGCGAATTTTGAACAAACTGGCAAAGAGACCCAAACCCGCGATCGGAACGGCGACAGCCCATAATCTTGTGCGCCAAGTGAAAGGCGAGAGGAACAGGCACCACAGAGCAACGAGGACAAAACCGCCCAGAACAACGAGGATAGTGATTCCGTTGGCGGTGCCGCGGTCGATTTCACCATCGGCCAAGCGGTACCGCAGCACAATAATTCCAGCGGCGCACACTGCCGAAATAAAGCCGAGAGGCCAATAGCGGCCGCGCAGCCAACCTGTGCGCGGAACAATTACAGCGGGCGAAGAATCCGTCGTCATGCGGATTCATTATAAGGCGCGCGAGAGGGGCTGACGACGGGCTAGCAACTATAGCTTAAGCTGCCTTTGTGCCGACGGCTTCAGAGGCTGGCTCATCTGACGCCTCGGCGTGGCCGCCAAACTCGCGCGGCGGCGTGGCGAATTCCACACCGGCGGCGCGGAATGTGCGATCGATCGCCATGTTCAATTTGTGGCGCGTGGGCACTAGCGCATCGACGCTGCCGACGAATACGCGCAACTCGAAATCGATCCACTTCTCGCTAAAGCCCATGAAGACAGCTCGGGGCGCGGGATTTTTAAGCACGCTGGGCGTGCTTTCGGCGATGCGCAACAGTAGCTGCTGCACTTGCTGTGCGTCGGACCCGTAGGCGATTCCCAAGCGGATCACCAGCCGCACGACCGAATCGGTCAGCGTCCAATTCACGAGCTTCGCGGTGATGAACTCCTTGTTGGGTACGATCAGTTCCTTGCGGTCGCCATCGACAATGGTCGTTGCCCGCATGTGAATGCGCGAAACGACGCCGGTCACATCCCCGACGGTGACCGTATCGCCCACACGAATGGGGCGCTCGAAAAGGACAATGAGGCCAGAAACAAAATTAGCGAAAATTTCCTGCAACCCGAAGCCAAGGCCGAAAGTGGCGGCGGCAGCCAGCCATTGCAATTTAGGCCAGCCGATGCCGACTGCGCCGCCCGCCAGCGTGAGACCGACGACAACGATCGTGTAGCGCGTCACCGCCAAAAGCGCGTAGCGAACTCCATTATCGAGCGGCAGGCGCTCCAAGAGAGCAATTTCCAACAGACCGGGCAAGTTGCACAGCGCAACAATGGTCATGGCGCCTGCCAAGCATCCCTCGAACAAATTGGCGAGCGATATCGTTTGAACGCCGTCGGACCAGAGCGCGAGGGAATCGAAAAAACGCAGCGCAGGCAGGACATCGACCCAAATGAAATACAAGCCGACGCCCAATAGCACGACGGCCAATGTGTGCAGCAGGCGATGGGTTTGCTCGTCGATTTTTTCCAGGTCGATTTCCGGCGGCGGGTCGTCGGCTGGGGATTTCGAGGATTGGCCAGCGATCGAGAGTGCGACTGCGCCAGTTGATTTTTCGGTCGCGCCGGTTTCGGCATTGAGCACAGCGGCGTGAATTGCCAAACGGCGGATATAGGCCATTAGCCAGCGCGAGCTGAATGCTTGCACGACCACCAGCGATAACACCAGCCAAACGCTGGCCTGCAAGCGGCCGGCCAGGCGCTGGGCCGTGTAGAAATAGCCGGCCAGCGACAAAGCGATCATCGCCAAGGGGGCCATTACGAGCATCAAAAAGGTGGGCATTGCCAATCGCTGCGCCCAACTTCCGCGGCGCATCATCATGAGTTGATTCAGCGCGCCATGCTGCGGCCGCAAAACTACGAACAAAAATGCCGCGAGCAGAATTTGGCAGGCAACGAATAGCGCGCGGCCAAGCGAATCTTTCCATGCATCGTTTGCTTGCGAATCGAGCATGGCAACCGCGACGATCAAGGGCGCGCCGCAAGCCATGAGCCAGCTCAAGTGATGCCTGAAATTGGCCAGCGCGGTTTCGGGCCAGCCGAAGTGGATCTCGGCCAATCCTTCGCGACGACAGATGTTGCGCACAATCATGAGCGGCAACAGCACCGTGCCGGCGGCTTGCAAGCCGATTCCCAGAGCGGCTGAGAAGCCACTGGCGTCGACGACTTCCGCGGTAGCGAATAACCAGCCAACAAACCAGAGCGCAGCCGGCCAAGGCGCGGCAATCAACAGAGTGGCCAGTGCCATTTCCCAACCGCGTCGGATCGGGCCGCCGGCAGCCCAACCCATGCGCGCCACCGCCGTGGGATTCCCGAGCTTGCGCACGGCGATTCGCAACCGCCGCTGCGCGGCCAAGAGCGCGGCCAGTAGCCCGACCGCCAGCGCGACAACCGGCAGATTCGCCCCGGCGGTTCGCAGCGCGGCCCCAACCGCCGTCCACCAGTTGCTCGGTTTCACGAGCCACCATGTGGCTTCGGCAGCCCTGCGAAAATCGGTGGTTGAATACGGGTGGGCGCTGCGGATCCAAAGCACGCGTTCGTCGATGTAGTCGCGGAACCCGTCGGCATGGGAAACGAACTCCTGCTGTTTCGCGTCGAGGTTGACTAACTTGCTGAAGTATTCGTTCTCGTGATTCAGCAAACGCTGAAGATATTTATCTTGCTTTTGCAAGAGCGATTGCACGTCTTCCAATTTGGCCGCGGTGCCGGCAGGCAACGCCGCGACAATTTGCTTGGCGCGGCGATCCAAATCGTGCAAGCCCGCCAACTGCTCTTCGAGGTCGATGATTTGCAACTGCACGGCGGCAATTTCATCTTGACGCAAATGGATGGCGCGCAAATCGGCGCTAGTTGCCAAATCGGCACGGTCTTTGCGCAGCATTTGGCCCACGGCGTCGGTTAGCCCGGCGGCTTTTACTTTATCTTTGATTTCGCTGAATTCCGCGGTGATTTTATCGAGCCGCTGTTGCACGTCTTGCGCGACCGAGGCAATGGTGTTGATCTTGTCGGCGAGCGATTGATTTTGATCGGCGAGGGAACTGTTTTCGTCGGCCAGTTGCCGCACGGCGGGTTCGGCGGTGGCGGCCGCCCAATGGGCCTCGGCGGCTTCACGGGCGGCCAGTTCCTGCCGGCGCTTGCTGATCGCATCGCGCCAGGCGGCAACTTGCTGCTGGAGTTTTGCGACTTTTGCCGCCGCCGCGTCGCGATCGAGCTTTAGCAAATTGGTCGATTCTGACCCGTACGATTGCAGTTCCTTGTCTAGCGTGGCGATCTCGGCGCGGGCGGCGCGGCGCTGAGTTTCGGCAAGGATTTTTTTGGTTTTGGCGAGCGCCGGCAAGTCGCTGGAATCGGACGGCGACTGGGCCGATTGATCGAGTTCGTTGATTTTCATGCGCGCTGCGGCGATAGCCTTGGGAATTTCGAGCCGACGCGCAGCCCGGTGCTCGTGCTCGTTATCAAAGTCGGCGGCAGTGGTGCGAGCCGTTTCCAATTCCTGCTCGGCCGCGGAAAGCAATTGCTCCCAATCGGAGAGCGGCTTGTCGGCCGGAAGCTCGGATGTATTGGCCGTCAACGCTGCAGCGCTGGCCGCCTCCTGCTCGCGCGATTTCAATTGGTAGGGAACCGCAAGCCGCGCGGCATCGATCTTTTTGCCGTCGGCGGTTTGTTCGTCGGAATGTTTGAGGTTGTCGAGAGCCTGGTCATATAGAGCTTTGATCGCATCGTGATCGGGGGCGTTAGGGTCGATTGCTGCTTGCAACTGCTCAATTTTTTGCGCGAGTGCATCGTTTGAGAGGCTCTCGAGAGTTGTCTTTCCAGTTTCTGTCGAGTTGGGTTGGGCAGCGCCTTTGACAGTAGTGTTTGATGCAGGGAGTGGAGCAGGCGGCGCCGATTTGATCGCCGCGTCTTTCGTCGCGGTTGCGGCGGCGGGTTGAGCAGAAGACGGATGCGCAGGCGTATCGCTAACCGCGGTAGGTACGTTAGCCGGGGGCAATGGGGTTCCCGCAGGCGCGCTGGTTGCGCTGCTGGCCGGTGCGCCTGGTAGCGCGCCGGCGGTCGGACCAAGTAATTGAACCGGCGCTGTCGGCACTGATCCGGTCGAAGGGTTCTCAGATTGCGCCTGAACCGAAGCCGGGTCATTGGTTGCTGGCTGCAGATAGCGCCGACCAGCATGCGCCACTCCGGAAATCGTCAAAATCAAGAGCAGCGCGAAGGATGCGGCAATTGGTAACCGGCTGCCATAGATTCGCATTAAAGATCGAGCCGTTCGGCTGAATGAATTCATATTTGTTCAATGCTCGTTGACTAGTGGCCGCGTCAGCGTGGGTACGCGAAACGCAAAGCGATTCGGGCCGCGTAGAGTACCTGCTCGTTTTGCGGCGGTCGATGCCGATTGCTGTGCGGAATGTAGTCGGACGGCGCGGCGAATTCGGGCGGAATCGCACGTTTTTCCACCAGAAAAGATGCTAAATGAATGTAAGTAGTTTTGATGCGGAAAATGGCGGCGCAGTCGCCGCGGGATGGGCCAAACAGGTCGTCTTGACTGCCCCGCTAGCTTGCTTTAACGTGGCGGCTCTAAAACCAAGTAATCACATTATTTAAGACCGGGGGACGAGGAGTAATATGAAGCGCAAATCACTTCCGCTTTGGACTTTGGGGCTACTAACTTTTGCATTTCTTTTTGGGGCGGCATGGCTGGCCACATCGGGTCCGGCACACGCCCAAGGTGGTTCAACGCCGGCGTTGGAACCCAGCAGTGTGGAACCAAGCGCGCCCAGCGCCACAACCGCAAGCGGCGGGATTTCGCTGTGGGAGCCGCTGACGAGCAATCGCTATTCGACGATTGAGAAGGTGCTGTTGTTGGCGAACGTGGGCGTGGCGTTGGCGGGCTTGCTTTACGCGTTCATGCTGGTCGGCCAGGTGAAGAGCGCCGACCAAGGGACGCCGCGGATGCAGGAAATTGCCCACGCCGTGCGCGAAGGGGCCAACGCCTATCTGTTCCGGCAGTTCCGCGTGGTGGGCGTGTTGATTGTGCTAATCACCGTCGCGTTGTATTTCGCGGCCAAGAGTTCCGGCGCTGCAACAGGAAATTTCTTTGGGTCGCGCGATCGCGTTTCTCGTCGGTTCGACGTTCTCGGCCACGGTCGGTTTCGTCGGCATGCGGTTGGCCACGATCGGCAACTTGCGCGTGGCGGCGGCCGCTCAGGACAAGCTTTGGCCAGGCTCTGCAGCTGGGCTATCGCACCGGCACGATCACCGGCATGTTGACCGACGGCCTGGGCCTGCTGGGCGGCTCGATCATCTTTTTGATCTACGGCGAACACGCCTACGAGGCCCTGTTGGGCTTCGGCTTCGGCGGCACGCTGTTGGCCCTGTTCATGCGAGTCGGCGGCGGTATCTACACCAAGGCGGCCGACGTCGGCGCCGACCTGGTCGGCAAGCTCGAAGCCGGCATTCCCGAGGACGATCCGCGCAACGCCGCCACGATCGCCGACAACGTCGGCGACAACGTCGGCGACTGTGCCGGTATGGCGGCCGACATTTTCGAAAGCTACGAAGTGACGATCGTGGCGGCCATGATTTTGGGCATCGCCAGCTTCGGCCACAAGGGCGTGATCTTCCCGCTGTTGGTGCGTGCCATCGGCGTGATCGCCAGCATCATCAGCACCTACAGCGTGAAGGCCGGCGACAAGGGAACGGCCGGCGAAGCCATGAAGAGCGTCAACAAGGGCTTCATCATCGGCTCGGTCCTCAGCATCGTCGGCTTCATCGTCCTGGGCTTGCTCTATCTGCACTTCACGCCCGCCTATTTGCAAGAATATCCGCAAGCGGTTCCGGGCTTTCCCGGGCGCAACTGCAGAAAACGTGACGGCCGGTTTGCCGCCCTGGGCCACGTTTGGCATGACCGGCCTCGACATGCGGCCGGCCTGGACCTGCTTGATCGGCATCATCCTGGCCGTGCTGCTCAACAAGTGCACCGAGTACTACACCGGCACCGAGTACTCGCCGGTGAAAAGCCTGGCGAAGAGCTGTCAAACCGGGCACGCCACGAACATCATTCAAGGCTTTGCCGTCGGTTACGAAAGCACCGTGGCGGCCGTGCTGATTATTGCCGCGGCGATCATGGCCAGCGTATTCGTCTATGCCGGCACAACGCCGACGTTCGTCGCCTTCGGCGTGGCCATGTGCGGCATCGGCATGTTGACGCTGACCGGCAACACGATTTCGATGGACGTGTTCGGCCCCGTGGCCGACAACGCCAACGGCATCGGCGAAATGGGCTACGACAAAGCCGCGATGGGCGAAGCAAAGTACAAGGACGCCCGGCAAACTCTTGGCCGACCTCGACGCCGTGGGCAACACGACCAAGGCCATCACCAAGGGCATTGCCATCGGTTCGGCCGTGATCGCGGCCGTGTCGCTGTTCAACAGCTTCATCGTCACGGTCGGCTCCGGCGGCAAAGGCGAAAACGAAGCCATTTCGAAAGACGTATACAACGGCGTGGCGGCGATGCTGACGGTCTCCAACCCGACATTGTTCATCGGCATGTTGATTGGCGGCGCCGTGCCGTTCTTGTTCAGCTCGATGACGATTCGCGCGGTCGGCCGCGCCGCATTCTTGATCGTGAAGGAATGCCGCATCCAGTTCCGCGATAAGGAAATTTGGGAAGGCACGCAAGAAGCCCAATTACGGCCGCGTGGTCGATATCTGCACCGGCGAGGCACAAAAAGAACTGGTCGGGCCGGGCTTGCTGGCGCTGTTCGTGCCGATTCTGGTCGGCTTCGGGCTGGGCGTGATCGGCTTGGCCGGCTTCCTGGCCGGCATGATCGTCTCTGGCCAATTGCTGGCCGTGTTCATGGCCAATGCCGGCGGCGCGTGGGACAACGCCAAGAAGACGATCGAAGATGAACCCGCGATCTGGAAAACAACACCGGCAAGGGAAGCGAAAAGCACAAGGCCGCCATCACCGGCGATACCGTCGGCGATCCGCTCAAGGATACTGCCGGCCCGGCCATCAATCCGCTGATCAAAGTGATGAACATGGTCAGCTTGTTGATTATCGCGCTGGTATTGCCGTACGATTCGAAGGCGATCGGTATGCTCAAAGGTTTAGGGGTCGACGTGGCTGGCAAACCGGCGGATTTGTTCTTTTGGGGCGCCATTATTGTTAGCGCCGTGGCGCTGATTTGGGCCGTGTGGCAATCGAAGCACGACACGCCGGAAATGGCCAATTCCTAGTGCCAAAAGCATGGGCTGTTATTCAAGAAAGATACGCAGCCAATTCGGAAAAGGATTGGACTGCGGCTTCAGCGGTGTGGTCGCTGTATGTGGCACTATGCCCAAATGCAATCGTGCGGAACTTCAATGCCGCGGCCGTGCACAAGTTTTTCGTGCGATCGTCGACAAGAATACAGTATTCGGCCGGTCGCTTCACGGCATCAAGGAGCGCGTGAAAGATCGGCTGGTCTGGTTTTCGTGCACCTACGTCGCCGCTGATTACAAAGCCCGCGAAATGCTTTGCCAGGCAGAAACGCTGCCGCAACTTTAGCGACCAGCGCGAAACGTCGTTGGACAGGCACCAGATCGATTCAATGCTGGCCGGCGACCGCGCAAGAAATTCAAATAGCCCTTCGTTGGTGGCGTGGAGCTGCAGATACTCGTCTTCCAAATCGGGCGAGAGGTTTACGTTGCACCAAAATTGATCGGCTGAAAGCATGCCCAGGCTGGCTTGACGATAAAACTCTTCGATTGCCAGCGCGTCGTTCAATCCACCATGCTTGACGACAAACGGAATGAGTAATTCCTGCACGTCGTCACCCGATTTGAAAACGACGCCCATGGCGTCGAGGACGAGAACACAACCAGCATTGGCAAGATTAAGCATGTCGGACATTTGAATCGCATGATTCGAGGGCGCCCGCGGATAAATCAAAGTAGTTTGCTGGGACAAAAGGTTCGCAGTTGCAACGCCAATCTTCTTTGGCGGCCCTTAATCCGCTGCCACATGGGCGCCTTTTTCGGCTGCCGATTGCTTCATGAATAGCACCAACACGGCCAGACCCGCGGCAAGTACCGACAAGGCCCAAAACACATCGAAGAACGCCAGCGAAGAAGCCTGCGAATCGCGCATATTCTTCACAAGCTGCAACCCCATCTCGCGCGAGAGGGTTGCATCGCCGGTGTGCTGCATGAGTGGCGCTTGAATTTGCCGCAGGAATAGCCGCAAGTTGGGGCTGAACGGATCGAGGTGTTCATCGAGCCGCAGAATGTGGAATTGTTCGCGGCGTTCTTGCAGGGTTTGCGCCATCGACGTGCCGACGCTGCCACCTTCGTTTCGTAGCAGACTAAACAGACCGACCGCCGCACCGCGCAAATGCAACGGCATGTATTTGTACGCGGCCACATTGAGCGGCGCGAACACAAGCGACAAGCCCGCCACCATCACTACCCGCGGCCAAATTACCTGCCAGGGGCTAATTTCCAAATTCATTTGCGACATCCAATAATTCGCGCCGGAGACGACCAGCAGCCCCGCGGCAATCAGCCAGCGTCCATCCATCCCGCGTCCCATCAATCGTGCGACGATGAGCAGCACCCAAACCGAAAATAGCCCGGCGGGGGACATCACCAGTCCCGAGTGATACGCGTCGTAATGGAATAGCGACTGCAACAGTCCCGGCAGCGACGTGCTGGCGGCATACAACACTCCATAAATGCAAAAAATGATAATGCACGACATTACGAAATTGCGTTCCCCCAGCGGTCGGAAATTAACGACTGGGTTGGAAATGCGCATTTCGCGATAAATGAGAAATCCGAAAGCGAATATCAAGAGGAATGTGAGTGTTTGCACGCGCCAAAACGGATCGCTGAACCAATCCCACTGTTGCCCCTTGCTGAGCACCGTTTCCCAGCACGACATACCCAGTGACAACAACCCCAGGCCGATGTAATCGAAATTCAGCGGTTTGCGTTGCAACTCGCGACGCTGTGTCTTCAGGTATTCTGGATCTCGCACGACCGCCCAGCATGCGGCAAGCGCAAATAGGCCGATCGGCACGTTGATGTAGAAAATCCAGCGCCAGTTGTAATTGTCGGTGAGATAGCCGCCGAGCGTCGGGCCGACCACGGGGCCGATGAGTGCAGCGACGCCAAACGCCGTCATTGCGCCCCCCTGCTTTTCCGGCGGAAACGAATCCAACAAAATCGCCTGGCTGCTGGGTTGCAGCCCGCCACCGGCAAGTCCTTGAATCACGCGGAATAAAATCAATTGCGGCAAACTCGTGGCGAGTCCACAGAGCATCGACGCCGCCGTGAACACACCGATCGAGAGCATGAAGTAATTGCGGCGGCCCAGCCGTGCCGAAATCCAGCCAGAAATCGGCAAAATGACTGCGTTGGCGGCTAGGTAACTAGTGAGCACCCATTCGCTATCGACCACGGCAGCCGACAAGCCGCCAGCGATATAGCGCAGCGCGACGTTAGCGATGGTTGTGTCGAGCACCTCCATGAATGTTGGCACGACGACCGCCGCGGCAACAATCCACGGATTGATGCTGCGCCGCGTAAGCGGAGGCAAGCTGATCGGCTGTGAGAGTGCCGCCGTGCTCAACGTGCGTTCTCCATCCTATTTCGATGAAGGCGCAGTTGAAGTTGGCGAGACGGGCGATCTATCCATCGTCTTGCCGCTGCCCGACAACGAAGGATCGATCGGGGCTGTGGGCAATTGATCAAGCGGCTGCAATACATCGCCGGCGTGGGGCCCAATGGGCGCTTCTTTGTAGAACACGTGCGGCTCGACCGACAGCCCGATGAACAGCGGCTGCTTGTCTGGATCGTAGTTCGTCAATTCAATGCGCACGGGCAGCCGTTGCACGATTTTTACGAAGTTGCCAGTGGCATTTTCCGGCGGCAGAAGCGCCAGCGTGGACCCGGTGCCCATGGTGAAGCCGCTAATGCGACCTTCGAACGGGCGATGGCGGCCATACATATCGACATCGATTTCGACGCGTTGGCCAATTTTCAAGTCGGCCAGTTGGGTTTCTTTGAAATTAGCGTCGACCCAAATTTCCGAAAGCGAACGGACGGCCATCAATTCCTGGCCCGCCTGCACGTTGTTGCCGGGGTTTACGTTGCGCCGCGTGACGACGCCGTCGATTTCCGAAAGCACGTCGCAATAGCTCAGATTCAATTCCGATTGGTCCAAGTCGCTTTGCGCTTGCTGCAGTTTGGCCTCGGCGAGCTTAATTTGCGGCGCTTCTCCGATGATTTTCGCATAGATGCGGTCGAGGTTTCCTTCCGGATCGCGCTTGTAAAAGGCGGCGACAACTTCTTTGGGTGAGGCATTGTATGAAGGGGGAACAATACCCAAAGGGGCGGCGCTTTGCAAAAGTTGCGCAAGTGCTTCGCGCACCGTGGAAAAGTTTTGATCCAGGTCTTTGGGCACGTCGCTTAGCGACTGGCCATTTTCCGGTTCCGCCGGCAAGCCGAGGCTTGCGCGCACCTGATAGACTTGTTGGAGCGCTTGTTGCACTTGCGCCTCGGTAACGCGATACGCTTCTTTGCGCAGATCGACTTCTTGTTCGCTGATCGCGCCGGGCGTTTTTTGTACGTCGAGCGCGCGATCGTAATCGGCCTTGGCGCGAACTTGCTTGGCCTTGGCCGTTTCGAGCGCCGCCACGTTGGCGCGCAAGATTGCGATTTGATTGTTCACATCTTCGATCGAATGTTCCAGCTTGTAGCGATTGGCCCGGGCTTGGGCCACCATTGCCCGCACGTCGTCTTGCGCCACGAGCAAATCGGCTTTGGCGGTCGCCACGATTGCCTTCTTCAATTCGACGTCGATTTCGAACGGCTGCTTATCGAGTTGGACGAGAATATCGCCTTTCTTTACGCGATTATTGTCATCGACGAGCACTTTCATGACCTGACCCGGCACGCGCGCGGCGACAAAAGTGACGTGGCCGTTCACATAGGCATCGTCGGTCGAAATCGTGTTGAGCATGCGCATGACGGTCGGAAACGCTTCGAGGCCGGCGGCAACCAGCAGGATCAAGAGGATTGCAAAGAGAATCAGCCGGCGTTTATTGCCGCGTTTTGAGTGCGGCGACATGCTTGCCGGCGCCGTAGTCGCGATCTCGGAGTGCGGTTGAGGTGCACCGGCCGTTTGGCCATCGTGGTGCGGCCCGACAGGCTCACCCTTCGCGACGGGAGGGGCCGATTCGGTTGAAGATTGATTGGCGGCCATCGAGACTTTCGATCTAATCAATTGATGAAAGCAAGGAAGTGGTCAATTCCGACAGCATTATAGATGTCCTTGCAAGGCCATCCCTAAAGCATAGGTCTTCGCCTATGAAGCGAAAGTCCTGAAAATAGCCTGATTTTCTGGGGATTTTGGGCGAAAGCCAGCATCTCAGAGCAGGCTAACTCGCAAGCCTCAATCCACTTCCCATAAGCCTAAGCAAAGCGCGCTGAGCGGGCAGTTTATTCAATGGTGCTTGAAGTATTGCACTTCCCGTTCGTGCTTCTGGGCGGCCGTTCTGGTGGCAAAGGTGCCGAGGTTGCGGCGCTTGCCAGTTTTCGGATTGGCTTTGCGGGAATAGAGGCGATACTCGCCCGATTTAAGTTTACGGATCATGGATAAATCTCCGGCGCTTTAGCAAAAGATTTCGCAGCCCCAGTGGGCAATTTCGTGCAACTAATGCGCCGTTTTAGGCGCAAAGAAACGCCCTCGGCACTCCATTGCCAAGGGCTGCGGGAATTAATGACGCGTTTTAAGGTGCGCTAGCGATCCTAATTTGTCACTGGTTCGGTCGATTGATAGATCGATTCCGGATGCCGCTTCGGATCGTACTTGGCAATCACCCCGGCTCGTTCCAGTTCCGGACGCATTTTCACGTCGCGGCCATAGCCGTTGTCGCTGATCGAATCGAGCGCGAACGGGTGGAACGAAAAGATGCCGTCGCTGCCGCGAATGTGCCCGTACCAATCGCGACCTGGGTTGAAATCGGAAACCGGCTTGCTTACCGAATCGTGGCAGCGCATGCAGCTAGTATGATCGACGGCAATAAAGCCGGAGTCGTACTTGGCAGGCACCACATTAAACGCAGCTTCCGTCGTGGGAGCATAGGTTTGGCGACCGCTGGGCGATTCGCGCCAGACTTTGCCGGCGACCGATTTGAAGGTGGCGCTGGTTAGTAGTTCGCCGACAAGGCGGTCGTCGCCCAGAGGCGGCAGCGAATCGACTCCCATGGTCGAAGAGAAGGTGCGCTTGGCCGGTTGCTGATCGGCCAAAGAGAGCACTTTCATTTCTACAGGGGCTTCGAGATGTTCAACCGCTTCGGCGAGCTTCGAGTTCTCTTTCCAAGCGGGCCGCAACTCTTTGATGCGACTGGCCAATTCGCCGGCTGAGGTGAACGGCCGATAGACATCGACATCCCAATAGCCATATTCGCGCGTGCGCATGCGCATTTCGAACGAGTAGGTGTAGCCGTCGGGGCCGGTCATGGCGAGCACCTCGCCCACGATGGCGCCGACGGGGAATGTCCACGCATAGCCGTCGCTGGCGTCTCCCTTGAGGCGCTTGCGATACCAAACCACAGGCAGCGGCTGATCGTGGGCGTCGCGCGGGAGCCACAGGAATCGAAAAACTTCGACCCCTTTGGTTCGCTGCGTTCCGGCGGGATGGCCCCAGGGAAATTCACGATTTCCGTTTCCGAAAGGCTCAGAACCATTGGCCGAAATGTTGTAGTACGCCGAGTGAATTCCCTGCATGCCGCCGGTGAAGAACTGATAGGCGCGGGGGATCTCACGCTCGGTGTACAGAATGAGCCGAGGGTCGTCCAAAACTTTCTGCAGGTCGGCATTGGCCACGCGGGGCAACATCTGCCGCAGCCGCTGTTCCTTTTCAACCGGCATGAGCTGGACCGTTGGCGCCGGCGCCTTTTGAGCGGCAGGCTCGGAGCGGTCGGTCGCGCCCGATGAATCTGGCAGGCCAAGTGCCAATAACATAATGACGAAACTGTGCATACTATCGCCTCCTTACATACGAACAACTATCCGCCGACCGCGGCTGCCTCGCTGGCAGCAACGGATGACGCGGTCGGCAACCAACGTGGGCGGTTGCCGCGTTCCTGGCGGCAGCCGCGTTTCATGTGAGAACGATTGGTGGGATGACGGCGGGTGGGAACGAACTGGTGGGATGCTGTCAGGCGGGACCGAACATTTGGCGAATTCAGAATTGCCAATTGCGCGGTGGCTATTGATGAGTGCCGAGGCTAGCAGTGTGCGAAGTGGGTGTTCAATCCCCCACGGATGCGCGGAGTATTTACTGCACGCCGCAGCATTCCTAAAGTCGCGCGCTTGCCTTTCTCGCACTGCTATCCTCAGTTAGAGAAGTTGCGTGGCAATGAGAAGGAAGATAGTGACGGCCGCCTTAAGCCTGGGAATTTAGGAAGCTTGCGGCATGATCGCGCGAACGCGTTTTCCGCGAAAAAAAGTCTGCGAATTTCGAAAATAATTGCCCTGAATTGCAGAAATACGCGGAAAACTCGTCTCACATCAGCGTGCGAAGCGATCAGGTCTGCCAGCCGAATGTGCGCTCTATCGCGCGCTTCCAGACTGCTTCGCGCTGGGCACGGTTGCCTTGCGACATCGATGGTGTGAACTCGCGATCCAACGACCAATGGTTTGCTACCTCCGCAGTGTCCTTCCAAAAGCCGACCGCCAAGCCTGCCAGATATGCGGCTCCCAGGGCGGTCGTTTCGGAAACCACTGGGCGAGCTACTTTCACGTTGAGAATGTCGGCCTGAAATTGCATCAGGGCGTTATTCACGCTAGCACCGCCGTCGACCTTTAGTTGCTTGAGGCGAACACCGGAATCTTGCTCCATGGCGCGAAGCACCTCGGCCGACTGGAAGGCCATCGATTCCAGGGCGGCGCGGGCGATGTGGCCGACGGTCGTGCCGCGCGTGAGACCGAAAATTGCCCCGCGGGCATAGGGATCCCAGTAGGCGGCGCCCAAACCGACGAACGCCGGCACAAACACCACTCCGCCCGAATCCGGCACGGTGGCGGCCAGTTTCTCGACATCGGCGCTGGTGGTAATCGCTTGCAAACCATCCCGCAGCCATTGGACGACCGCGCCGGCGACGAAGACCGATCCTTCTAGGCAATAGACGGTCTTGCCGGCAACTTGCCAGCCGACCGTGGTCAGGAGTTTGTTCTTCGATAGCACCGGTTTATTGCCGACGTTCATGAGCATGAAGCAGCCGGTGCCATAGGTGTTTTTGGCACTGCCGATGTCGAAGCAGGCCTGCCCGAAAGTGGCGGCTTGTTGATCGCCAGCGCAGCCGGCAATGGGAATTGGCGCGCCGAAGAATTGGGCATCGGTTTCGCTATAGATTTCGCTGGAGGAGCGAATTTCCGGCAGCATGGCGCGGGGGATATCGAGCAGCCGCAGCAATTCGTCGTCCCACTGGAGAGTCTGTAAATTCATCAGCATGGTGCGGCTGGCGTTGGTCACGTCGGTCACATGCTGCTTGCCGCCGGTGAGGCGCCAAATGAGAAACGAATCGACAGTGCCGAAGAGCACTTCGCCTTTTTCGGCGCGGCGGCGCAAACCGGAAACTGAATCGAGTAAGTGCTTGATTTTTGTGCCGGAGAAATAAGCGTCGACGACCAAGCCAGTTTTTTGCTGGATGAGCGGTTCGTGGCCGTCGGCCTTAAGATAATCGCAAATGGGGGCGCTGACGCGGCTTTGCCACACGATGGCGTTGACCACGGGGCGGCCGGTATCGCGCTCCCATATGATGGTCGTTTCGCGTTGATTGGTGATTCCAATCGCGGCGATTTCACTCGGTTTCGCCCCGGCGCTGTTGATCGCTTCCTGCGCGACGGCCAATTGCGATTTCCATATCGCTTCTGGATCGTGCTCTACGATTCCTGGCGCGGGCAGGATTTGTGGAAACTCTTGTTGGGCGCTGGCCGCCTCCCGGCCATCGTGCGTGAACAGAATCGCGCGGCTGGAGGTGGTGCCTTGATCGAGAGCGAGAACGTATTTGGGCATGGTGGGAGAGGCGAGGGGCGAGAGGCGAGGGACGAGGTTCAGGGGTTAGTGGTTAGTGGTTAGTACGGACTTGCCAAAGTGGGACGATAAGCGAGCGATGGTTGAATTTACGGCGTTTGATTTTTCGGGTGCGGGCAAGCGGCCGGATTCGATCAGGAGATCGGCCAATTGTTCCAGCGTTTGGCGCTGGAGTGCCGGTTGATAGAGCAACATGAGGCGGCGTTCGAGGAGATCGTCGAGCGTGGTAACCCACTCGGCGCTGATGATTTTGCGAATGGATTCCACAGAGACGCCCGTGTCGGCAAACTGAACGGGTGAAGGGGTGAGCGGGTGAAGGGGTGATGTGACGGTGGAAGTTGCAATGAGATCAGGCTGCGGCTCCGTAATTGGTCGCTCGCGGGAGTCTGCGGTGCGCTCGATGCCCAGGCGCTCGAGAATGGCATCGGCGGATTCTTCGGCGAGCGAGCGGCAGGTGGTCAACTTACCACCGATGATCGAATACAGCGGCACTTCGCAATTGGCGTTGGGCTCCATCCAATGGCGGCGGCTGATGGCGGCCGTGACGGTCGCATCGGAATAGGGCAACGGACGCACGCCGGCATAGTGCAGCTCGATATCGCCGACGGTTAAGCCGAGATCGGGAAAGACGTCGTTCACCGCGGCGACCAGATATTCGAGCTCGTGCGGCGTGGCGACGGCGGTGGCGGGATCGCCCTCGAAGGGCTCGTCGGTCGTGCCAATTAGCGTCATATCGTTGACGAAGGGGAGAATGAAAATTGGACGGCCGTCGCCGGCTTCGGTGTAGACTGCACGGCCGCCAAGCAGTTCACGCAAGCGCGCATGGTTGGTGACGAGATGACTTCCTTTGGTGCCACCCATCAAGCGCTTTGAGTCGACGTGGAGCTCGCGCAACGTGTGATCGACCCAAGCGCCGGTGGCGTTGACGATGATGGATGGTTGGAATTCCAGCGCTAGATCGGACGTTCCCACGCGAGTGATTTTCGCTGTGCGCCCGGCGAGCGTCGCTTCGTGGTAGGTCAGAACTTGGAACTCTGCGCCACGCTCTTGCGCAATTTGCCGCGCATCGTGTAAGAGCGCCAGCGTGAAACGCTCTGGGTACACGACCTGCGCGTCGGAAAATGAGCAGACCCAAGGATATTTCGACTGATCGACGGGCATCACGCCGGAATCGCTCGTGCGATGGGACTCGTGCTTGGGGAGCGTTGGATCGCGCGCGTAATTGTCGTACAGCCAGAGGCCGAAACGAACGGTCCATAGCCCGCGGTGCATTAGCTTCCCCGGATGCGGATGATCTCTGAGGCCGACGAATCTGCGCGCGGCGGAGGCGAGGCCGCCGAAGCGATTGCGCACAGGGATGAAGAGTCGCAGCGGGCGGACAAACTGCGGGGCCAAGCGCAACAGTCGAGTGCGCTCGCCGAGCGATTCGCGCACCGAGTGAAAAATCGCCGTATTCCAAATAGCGCAGGCCGCCGTGAATCAGCCGCGAGGAATAGGCAGTTGCTCCCGACGCAATATCGCGAGTGTCGACTACGACGACGCCGACGCCGTTGAGCGCGAGTTCGCGGGCCAGGGCTGCACCGTTGATTCCAGCGCCGAGGATGAGGACGGGAGCGGGCATGGGTTCAGGGGTCAGGGTTCAGGGTTTTGGGTTCAGGGTGAAGAGGTGAGCGGGTGAAGAATAAGTGCGGAGCGCGAAATGGGGAAATGGATAGAGAGAACGATAAACGATAATTGACCAATGATAAATGACTGCCGGTAAGCTGTAGGACTCTAAGCGATGCGGCCGATAGGGTGCGCGATGTTTTGGAATTGGTCGAAGTGGGTGGGGAAGTGTTGGTGAAAAACTCACGGGAAAAACGATGTTTTTGGGCCAAACAATTTCCCTGCATTTGCACAGGTGGTTTGCGCGACAGAAATGTTCATTGCGCCGTGCGTCGGGAATTTGGGGGGTGGAATTCATTTTTTCCCCCCGTTTGTTTTGGCGCGGCGATTGGTGTAAGTCGCGGTCGAGAAATTGGCGTCAAGCAGGAGGTGGCGGAGTCCAGGGCTCAGAGTCAGGAAATGAAACCGTGAATAATGAACGACGAAGGCAGAATCCCCTGGGGCAGTGGCAGAAGTTTTACATCGCCATCACGGAAGTTTGACACTCATTCCCTAGAAATCCTGCTGTGATATCGCGGAAAATAAAACATCGCAATCTTACTGATCGTTCCGATGTCGCAAGGGAGCTGTTGCATGGCCACGACAATCGAACGGGCGGTGAACGTCAGCGAGCCTGCAGCGCGACATCCTTTGGGAAGCTCGCGCGCGAATTCTGCTGTCGAGCGTTTTCGGACCTTACGCGCGAGACGACGAATACGGCAGTCGAGCGCTCAATCCCATGGAGTTGTATCACAATCAAGTGACCCGCGCAGGGTCCGTTTTCCCTGCGGATGTTTCATCGCAGTTGGGGCATTATGCTGATGCAAGTGAACACGGCGGCCCCGTGCGCAGTGCTCGATTTTCCCACGCTCGATCGCTTTACGGAAGAAATCGCGATTCGCGATTACGATATTGTGGGGATCTCGAGCATCGTTTCGAACTGGATGAAGGTTCGCAAGATGTGCGAGGTGGTTCGCGAGCGCTCGCCTCATTCGACGATCGTGGTCGGCGGGCATGTGGCGAACGTGCCGGATTTGGAACACAAAATCGATGCCGATTATATTGTGCGCGGCGACGGCGTGAGCTGGCTTCGCCAATTCCTGGGCGAAGATCCCCAACAGCCGCTGCGACATCCGCTGATCAAGTCCGGCTTAGGATGCCGTTGCATGGGGATCACTGCCCGCGACGAGCCGGGTGACGTGGCGGCGACCGTTATACCATCTGTGGGATGCCCGCTGGGTTGTAACTTTTGTTCCACCTCGGCGATGTTTGGAGGAAAAGGCAAATTTGTCAATTTTTATTCCAGCGGCGACGAGTTGTTTGACGTCATGTCGAAATTAGCGCAGGAAATGAAAGTCCGCTCTTTCTTCATCATGGACGAGAATTTCCTGCTTTATCGCCGGCGTGCGTTGCGTCTTTTGGAACTGATGGAGAAGCATAACAAACCTTGGTCGATCGCGGTGTTCAGCTCCGCCAACGCGATTGGGGCGTATCAAATGGAAGAGCTGGTTCGATTGGGGATCAGCTGGGCGTGGCTTGGTCTGGAAGGCGAAGAATCGCAATACAGGAAGCTTCACGGTATTGACAGTCACGCGCTGGTTGGAGAATTGCAGGCGCACGGAATTCGCGTTCTTGGTTCCAGCATTATCGGCTTGGAGGAACATACGCCGGCAAATATCGACCAGGCCATCGAGTTCGCCGTTTCACACAACACCGATTTTCACCAGTTCATGCTCTACACGCCGATTCCGGGCACGGCGTTGTACAAGGAATTGGCGGCCCAGGGTCGCATTAGAATGGACGTGCATCCGGGCGATGTCCATGGCCAGGCGGTCTTTAACTACCACCATTCGCATATACCCGAGGGAATGGAAGCGGAACTGATTTTGTGCGCATTCAGGCGGGACTTCGAAGTAAATGGTCCAAGCGTGCTGCGGATCGCGCGAACCACGCTGGCCGGTTGGCGGCGATACAAGCGTATTGGGGATGCGCGGATGCGGGACCGAATTGCCTGGGAAGCCAGGGAATTAGCGACGAGCTATGCGCCTGCAGCCGCGGCAGCGGCCCGCTACCTGCGCCGTTTTCCGCACTTGGCGGCTCAGCTAAAGGCGCTACGTCGTGAATTAGTCCAGGAATTCGGCTGGAAAGCCCGATTGGCAGCGCTGTTGGGCGGTCCCTATATCCATTCACACTTGCGCCGCGAACAACGGAATCTCTCGGACGGCCACACTTTAGAGCCGCCGACGATCTTCGAAATTAACACCCCGATGAGCCGGCTGCCGGAGTTCAGCTCCAACTTCCAGGTCTGCCGCGATGTGACGTGTACAAGCGGGGTTTGCACACGTTCGCCTACGGAGCCGCGCAACTGTCATTGACCTCGCGCAGCGACATCGTTCGCGAAACCAAGTTGCCTAGGTTCATTGGGCATGATCCGATTGCAAGCGATCTTGCGATAACGGCACGGCTTCGCTGGACAGAGATTCCAAATGCACCTTGGCTTTCTGGCGAATGTCGCGGGATGATGCGCCACCTTCAATTTCGAGGTGAGCGTAGTTCTCGGGAAGTCCGCCACGCACTTGGCGGGCTCAGGGCGTGCCACGCAGCCCGAAAAGCTGAATGGCCCTACGTTAATCAACGTACAACGTGGCAGCCCCGTGCCCGGCGGATACAATGCGGAGCATGGGCCAATTCTCGGTTAGACGATTTTCGTTGCCGTCACGCTGATTGCCTTGGGAGCCGGCAGAATCGTCGTGCGACCGCATAGCCACCTCGGAGTTGTGTTCTGGTTTCTTGGCGGCGCGGCGGTGGGTGCCGGAGCATTATCGCTTTACAAGCGGCCAATCGTGGGAGCGATTATAGGCGCCGTCGCCGGAATGATGATCCAATTCGTCATCGCTGGGATGTTAATCAATGACGTGCCGTAAATGCTTTTTTCTCAGCCCATGAATTTTCGGGCAGAGACCCGAAGTTGCGGGGCAGATTGAATTGTCGGGCAAAGCCTCGCCCATTGGTTACAATGCGGGGCATGCCGGGGAGAATCCAACGATCAACAAAATGAGGGGACCATGGCAGCGAATCGACATAACGTTTTTTGCGTAGTTGCTCTCGGCCTGGGAATCACAACGTTCGGTGGATGCAGCAACGCGGAAAAGCCACCAACTGAACAAGGCACCGTCACTTTGACCGTCGCGCCTAAAGACGTGCCTAAAGACCAGAAAGCCGTGAACGCGAAAAATGTCGCGCCACAAGACCAGAAAAGCGGCACCCTGAACTTCAACGTTGTCGCGCCTAAAGAACAAAAATAGGTGCTGCGCCAAGAGTTGATTGTTCGGGCAGACGCGCCATTATTCGGGCAAAACTAATTTGTCTCGCAAAGCCGGAGCGATACGACACACCACCCAATAATCGATGCTGTCGAGCGAATCACTTAGCAAGAGGCATTCCAACCCATTCTGACTTCCAGGCCGCCCTATAAGGAATTACCGATGAAATTGTCTGTCGTTATGGCGATGATCATCGTTGGCGGGCTGCTCATGCTCGCCCCCCTCGCCGCACACGAATACTCCAAAGAACGGACCAGGGATAGCATCGCCGAGTTCTACACCCGGAATGGGAGCGCATCTGACTTGCCCCCTGCCATGCAGACGAACTACGGCCCTTACGATTACATTTGTTTGATTGTAGGGATCGGGACGCTCGGTCTGGGAATCGTTGCAGCCGGAGCGGACTATCTGGGGATCACCGCTGCCATTCGGGGAAAGGTTGAGCAGATATAGTCGCGTGCGCCGCAGCGCACCTTTTTGGGCCGAGGACTTTTTATCACGAAGTCACGGAGATGCGGATAAGCAATTTTTAACCGCAGAGCCGCGGAGGCACAGAGAGGGCAACTTACTGGGCAGGCAGGAAGCGTTCTGTGGTTTGCGGCTCGTGTCATTTGCTCGCCTGTTGAGTTGATTGGTTAATGTCTGCCAAGCGCGTCGAGCGCTAGATTGATCCTTCGCACAGTCACCCCGAGGCGTTTGGCAACTGATTCCGGCGAGTAGCCTTGTTCGATCAACTTGCCGATTCGTTGATTGAGTTTCGTTTTCTCATCCGTCGCCTTGGATTCTTGATTAGTCGCTCGCGCTTGCGTTGCGCGGCGTGCATCTTTTTCGCGGGTTAGTTGGCCGCGACGCTTTTCGCGTCGGGAACGGTCTTGTTCTTTGTCGTTTGGCATTGCGAGCCGCCTTTTGTGCTAGAAATTCTTGTTTCAGTTTCGCGACTGTCGCTTGGGTCAGTTACGATGCTTGCCATTGGATACATTCATTTAATCACCCAGAGCAATAGTTTGGCTGCCGCTATCATGATTAAAACCAACACCACGACCACCACAGCCCTGGAGCAGCCGGCATTTCCGGGTTGTACGGTGAATCTTTGCGGCGACTCCCGCCACAAGCGCTGCTGCAAAGCCTCGATAAAGTTTTTGGCGTCGACCAGTGACGAGTTCGTTGCTTGGCGATAGAGCTTGATAGCCATGATCTTCTGGCCGGCGAATATCGCGGTTTGGATTTGCTCAACAGCTTCATCGGGCAATTGACCGGCCATTTGCTCACCTTTCAAAAGAACCTTGTGCAGTTTCGCGCCTGCCGCATGAAGCGTATGGACCAAGGAATTTTAACGACGGGGATGCGAAGAAGAAACCGGATTAATTGCCGCGTGAACTACCAGTAATTTGGCAAGTCGGAGTTTGCTCTCGAAGAGAAAAGGAAAGTCAGCGTTCTGGAACCCCTCCAAGGTTCATTGGGTAGGAATGGAAAATGGAAATTGCGCAATCGATTCCAGGGGTGCGCGAAGCGCAACCCCTGGCTAATGGCTTCAACACCTTCGGCGTTGCCAACAGACATTCGGACGAGAGGACAGGCTGCGTGCAGGCTGTGGCCTTAGAGAACCGCATCGTTGCGAGAGGTAATGGCGACATTCACTGCTGCGACCAACGCGCTGTGGCACCCGTACGCGGAAATTGTCAACATTTCCTTGAAATCGCCTTGGTGGGCGGGTATTTTAACGGGCAACTTACATTAAATTCGGAGGACTGCTCATGAATCAACGACAACTCGTTTCTCTTTTTGTCCGCCACTTGGCGCTGGTATGCGCTGTGCTCTCGGCGACGTCGATCGTTCTCATCGCGGTGGCCGCCCGTGCAAACACCATTGTCGATTTGCGCTTCGACCCCAGCGACCCTGGCTATAATGCCGCTACGCCGAAGCTCATTATCAGCCCCGCGTCTGGCGACTACCTCATTCAAGTTTGGGCGCAGGTGTACGGCACAAACACTCTTAGCACTGACGATGGGATTAACCGAGTACACGGTTCAATTCAGTCTGTACAATTGGCCGGCGGCGCATTAGCCGGTGGTGCCGGCGTGGGCGTAACTGGCACAGGAGTTCCGAATTCTTTCTGGACAATTCAGGCGCCATTTGGAGTGCCCGGTACGGCCCAAAACATTACGACCGACAGCGTTCAAGATTGGGGAACTGCCGGTCCAGTTAATTTCACCACAATGGTCAAGTTCAATGACTCGTCACCAATTGATTCGGTATTTACCACAACCGCTGGGCTTCCCGCAGGCTCCTTCAATACGCTGCCCGCCGGAACCGATGTTCTAGGAAATACTGAGACCGGCGTAGGGGCTGAATTCTATGTCGGTACCATAACGTTCCACGTCGGCAGTCTTTCCAACATCCTCGGATCCGCGACGGATATCTCGTGGGTGAAAGGCATCCAAAACGGTATCGTTCCCGCCTATGGCGCTAGTGTTGACAGCAACGCGCCAGCGCAAAACTCAACGGCCGATGCCAATTATCTAAATAGCTCAACCAGTCCCGCAACGCTGGCTTCCGCGACCGATGTGACATTTGAAATACTTCCCGAGCCATCCACCATAATCCTCGCCGCCTGCGGCGCGATCGGGACAATGCTTGTGGGACGGCGGAAACACTTAATCTGATTTCCCCACGATTTGCCGCCGCGCAGGCGAGCCAGCGGCGTTCAATCGGTTTTTGAAATCGCGCCCGAATTGCCTATCTGAGCACTTTTGATCGGCCAATTTCAGCTGAGTTTTTCGCGGAGCCAGCCCGGGCGGTTGGTGGTGATGCCGTCGATGCCCAATTCGATCAGGCGGCGGGCGACTGACGGATCATCCACGGTCCAGGTGCACAGGCGCAAACCGGCAGTCTTGGCGTCTTGCACCAATGTTGCATCGATTGGACCGTCGGCAGCGAGATCCAAGCCGTCGAGGTTTGCTTCGAGCGCCGCGGGCACAATTTCATCCGCGGGGCGAATCCAATCGGGCGAATCTGTTCTGCGCGCAACGACCCAATAGGCGGGGCATTGAGGTATGACGCGCTTAATTTCAGCAATTACTGGTAACTGAAGACAGATGAGAATGATCTGTTCGGCCGCCGCGGGCCCGTAGCCGGAAATCGCGCGCGACAGTGGCTCGATGATTTCCAAGCCGCACTTGACCTCGGCGTACAAACGTTTGCCTGCGGGCACGGCGGCGAAGAGCTGGTCGAGCGTGGGGACGCGCTGCCGATCGAAAGCGAATCCTTTCCAGATACCGATGTCGTACGCCTGCAGGTCGCGAAGCGTCATTTCGGCAACGGGGCGATCGATGCCGGCGGTACGCTTGAGCGAATCGTCGTGAATACAGACGATGTGGCCGTCGGCGGTGAGGCGAAAGTCGCCTTCTACGGCGTCGGCCCCTTCCTGCCACGCCAAATGAGCGGCGGCCAGGGTGTTTTCGGGGGCGAGAAACGACGAGCCGCGATGGGCGATGATTTCCATTTCAAAGGCAGAAAGCAGAAGGCAGAATGCAGAAAGTGTATTGTAGTTGCCTTCTGCTTTCTGCGTTCTGCCTTTTCGTCACTTCTTTTTCAGCCGCTTTTGCAGATAGACGACGTTCGCCCGAACGCCTTCGAGGCCGGGATTGATTTTCAGGGCGTGGCGGAAGTTGTCGAGCGCGGATTGATGTTCGCCCAATTGCAGGAGGCATTGGCCGAGGCCTGCGGCTGCGCCGAAATGGAAGGGATTGAGTTCCAGAGTTTTGCGGCAGTCGGCCAGCGATTCGGCAAAGCGGCCCAGGGCGAAATAGGCGATGGTGCGCTGATTCCAGGCTTCGGCGAGGCAGCCATTTTCGTTGATCAACCTTGCCGCAGCCAAGCGGGCGGCATCGTGTTTTTCGGCAGCGTTGAGCGCGATGATGCGGGTGAGTTGCTGCTGCTGATTCCAATTGCCATCGCGGCACCAGAGGGCGCGAATGGAGGTTTCGGCGAGATTGCGCACGCCGCGGTCGGAATCGATCAGGGCGTGGCCAAGAACTGGGTTCGAGGAATAATCGCCAATGGCGCCCAGGGCAAGCGCCGCGGCACGACGCGCCAAGCGCGAGCGGTGGATTGTGAGGCGTTCCAAGGTGGCGGTGTTGTAGCGCTGCGCGACGCGATGCACGAAGGCGGCATGGTCGCGGTCGGCCAAGAATTGCTCGTAAAGCTCACTGAGCACGGGCCGGCGAACAGTTGGTTCACTCATGAATGCGGCTCCCACGAAACCGATTGGATCGAACTCTCAGTTTTTTCGCCACTCCCTTGGCGGCCTCAGGGCGTGCCACCCGACCCAGCTTGAAAAGGCGACAGGAAGAACCGGCTTTCATACCCCACACACTCCAGTGTAATTACGAGAAGGGCGAGGTTAAACTGCTGGGAGTAGCGCGGCGAAAAAAAGTCGGGCCGAATTATGGCCAAACGCGGGATTCGAGGCGGAAATGGGACAAGCGATAGGCCCAATCGCGATGAGAGCGTGCTGGCTAGCGGTATTTTGTGCAGCATTTTGCAACAGTGCGTGGGCCGCGGATGCCTCGTGGCTGACGGGCGAGTCGTTGCACGCGGCGCTTGCGCAAAAAACGCTCGTCGTGTGGTCGAATATTTCGCTGCGGCAGGCGCTGGCTGAGCTTTCGGTGGCCAAACGGGTGGCGATTGTGCTGGATCGACGCATCGATCCGGGGCAGCGAATCGAATATTCAATCGACAACGTTCCGCTGGAGGAAGGATTGCAAGGTTTGGCCGCCCGATTGCAAATCGGCGTAACGCTGTACGGGCCGATCGTGTATTTCGGCCCGGCGAGCACGACCGATTATTTGCGGACGATTGCCGCACTGCGGACCGAGGAAGCCAAGCAGTTGCCCATACAAGCGCGAATGCCGTGGCTGCGGGAAAAGGCATGGAAATGGGACGATTTGGCCAAGCCGCGCGAACTTTTGCAGGCGGCGGCAAAAGATGCCGGGGTGCAAATTGAGGGGCTGGAGAAGGTGCCTGCCGATTTGTGGTATCGGGCCGATTTACCGCCGCTTACGCTTCCGCTGCGGTTGACGCTGGTGCTCGCGCAATTCGATTTGACATATGAGCCAGCGGCCGACGGCGCGTCGATACGCTTAGTGGCGGTGCCAGAGAAGCCGACGATCGAGCAACGTTATGCGGCAAACACCCTCACCCCGGCCCTCTCCCAAGGGGAGAGGGAGAAAAGTGGCAGCAACGCTCCCCTCACTCAAGGAGAGAAGGAAAAGATCGCCGGCTTGCAGGAATTGGCGGCCAAAGTGCAGCAAACGCTCGGTAAGCAACTATCGCCCGATGCCGAGATTTCGGTCGACGGCGCCAAGCTGTTAGTGCGCGGGCGCGAGGAAGATCAACTGGCGGTGCGGGAGTTGTTGTCGGGCAAAACGGTTCATCGCACTGCGGTTACCGAAGGGCAAGATGTTTATACGCTCGAGCCGGGGGTCGAAGTGCCGGTGCGAAAGTTGCTCGATGCGCTCGGGCCGCGGCTGGGGATGGAGATTCACGTCGACGAGCCGGCGATTAAGTCGGCGGGTTTGTCGCTGGATAAAGCGGTGAAAGTGGACGTGAAGCGCGTGAGCGTCGATGAGTTGCTCAAAGCGGTGCTGGAGCCAGCGGGGCTGACATTCACGCGCGACGGCAAGGTGGTGGAGGTGAAGGTGAAAGCGAACAGTGCGCAGTGAGCGGTGGACAGTGCGCAGTTTACAGTGAGCAGTTAGCCGGCGCTGGTGAGTTGCTTGCCGATCTCTGGATTAAGTTTTTCGGCGCTATCGCGATCGGCGCGGGCTTTGTCGGTATCGCCCAATTGTTGGTAGGCGAGGCTGCGGTTGAAGAGCGCCTCGGCATACTTCGGGTTCAGCGCAGCGCTTCGCTGTAGGAATCAACTGCCAGACGCCACTTGCCGGCGCGACCCAGCGCCACGCCGCGTTTGAAATAGTTGCCAGCGTTGTGCGGATCGAGACGCACAGCTTGATCGAAATCGGCAATAGCTTTTTCAGGCTCGTTGAGCATGAGGTAAGCCAAGCCGCGATTGACATAGGCGGGCGTGAAGCGGGAATCGTTGCGGATGGAGACGGCGTAGGTGTTCACGGCATCGAGCCAATTCTTCTGGCGAGCCAGCGATAGACCTTTCCACAGCTCGGGGCGCGGGTCGTCGTACAAAATGGCAGAGGCGTCGTCGAAATCGTTCCAAGCGACGCCATATTCCCCTTTGTAGAACCAGACGATGCCGCGGCGGAAATACGTTTCGGGCTCATCGGGGTTGAGCTGGATCGACGTAGTGTAGGCGTCGATGGCGTCGTCGTAGCGGTTGAGCAGGCGGTAGACGTTGCCGAGTTGGAAGTAGGCGTCGGCGAGATCTTTATCTTCGGGTTTCAATTTGATCGCCGCATTGAGATGGGCGATCGCCTCGTCGTACTTTTGTTGCTTGATCAAATCGCGCGCGGTGGCGATTTCTTGTTGAGCGGGCGTGAAGTTCGGCGCCTCGGTTGTAGCGCCGTGTTCGGTTTCGCCAGGGGCCTGATTGCTCGGCGGCTGGGTGCCACCATTTTGCGGCGGAGTTGGATTTGTTCCAGGTTGATTGCCGCGGGGTGTTTCTTCGAACGGATTACGCTCGCCGGGCAGGTGGCCGGGCGTTTCTGCGCCTGAAGGACCCGCGCCGGGAACGGAGGGGGAAGTGCCAGGGCCGGATGGCGCTGCGCTGGGACCAGACGGAATCGCTCCGGGACTAAATGGCATTGTGCCGGGAGCGCCGGGAGTCGCGCCGGAAGCGCCGCTATCGAACGGATTGGCGCCCGGCATGACGGGGTTGGTCGGGCTGCCGGAATCGGTTCCGGGCGCAGAGGGAGTGGAGCTTGGCTGCGCAATCGCGACCGCGGTTGTCAGAATGAAATTGAACGTCGCGGCGATGCCAAACGTGAATGCGAATTTGCGAACGCGCCAATGTTGTATTGCCATGCTCTGAAATGCGGCCGTCGATAGTCCGGCGATGCTGGCTTCGTGAACGGCATCGCGGAAGGTCGAGAATTCGGCGCTTCATACGCCACTGGAAGGAATGCCACGCGGCCAAGCGCGGGCACCTTTTCAGTATAATCAGAGAGGCCGAATTGCAGCCCGGACGGCACCCGGCGGGCGAAAAACCGCGGCCGGATAAGCGATATAACCGGACGGCGGGGCGTGGGGCAGCTAAATGGCATGGTCGGGAGACCCATGCCATAACGTCGGATTGGCTTATCGCACGGTCGAATTCTTGATGTTTTCGGCCTGCAAAACTTCGGCCACATAGCGCTGCGGATTTTGGCTGAACGCGCGGCGAGATGCATCGCTGGCAAAGAGATAGGTGCGGTTTTGGAACTCGACGCCGTACTGCCGCTTGCCTTCAACGACCTGGCCTTGATCGATGGCGATGACGACGTCTTCGCCGGAGATGGCCGGAGCGTAGTGATCGGGGTTGGCCAAGAATTTCTGCTGTTCCGCCGGACCGGCGAACAAATACGTGCGGCCGCGATGGATGACGCCGTAGCGCCGGTCGCCGACTTGCCATTTCTTTTGATCGGCGAGCGTGACCGGGCAATAGCCATCAAGCCCCAGCGACGGAACGTTGCCGACGGCGCTGGGCGCAGCCATGGCGGCGGTTGCGCCAACTCCGGTGATGGTGGCCGACGGCACGCCGACGATCGACGGGCCGGTGGCGGCAGGCAGAGCAGGATTGGCGGCCATCATGGATTGATTGGCCGGCCAATTGACCGCGGCGGGCGATTGAGTTTGCGGCGCGTTGTACTGAACGTTGCTAGCCGGCGGCGGATTGTACTGCGCGACCGGCGATTGCGCCGTGTAATTCGGCGTCGCGGCGGCGGCTTGAGCTGCCGGGGCGGCCGGCTGTGCGGCGCCAAAACGCTGGTAATATTCGGAGTAGCGGTCGTTGCCATAAGCCGGTACCGCAGCCGGGTTGCCAGCAGCGGGCGCGGCCGCAACGGCCGGAGATCCGTATGCATACGCTGGCGCGGCTTGTTGCGCGGGCTGCGTTGCGACGGCGCTAGCCGGCGGTTGCATGGCGCTTGCCGGATTGGTCATGATCGGCGCGGCCGTTTGAACGGGAGTGCCATACGAGATTTGCGGCGCTGCACCAATTGGGTTTGTCGCCACGCCGGTCGGCGAAGCACCGTTGGCTACTGTGTTTAGCTGGGCCAAATAAGCATCGGGCTCAATCGGGCATTTCAAGCGACCGACAATTTGGCCGGTGGAAGTGATGACCAAATCGGTCGGCAAGCGATCGACGCCGTATTGCTTGACGGTCGTGGGATAATCGTCGGCATTTAATTTGAACGGCACGAAACGGGCGTTGACGCCTTCCTGCACTTTCTTTTGCGAGAGAACGTCGCGCTCTAGGCGCGTGCATTCTTTGCACCAGGGGGCCCAGAAATGCACAAGAATAAGCTTGTTCGATTGACTGGCGGCGCGCATGGCATCTTCCAGCGTCGGCTGCCACTTCATGCCGTCGGAATTGGGCGCGGCCTGTTTGCTTGTGAAGGGCCAGGCGGCAAACGACGTTTGCCAGGCCATCGAAAAACACGTGAGCGCCGCGAGTGCAATTGCGGCAAAGCGCCGACCAATCATTGGAACTCCCCCCTTGTGCAGACATCGGTCGATAGCATGTTCCGCGGCGCGTTTGCGAACGAGCGCCTAGGAACCCGCCCTAGTCCGCTTATCGGTCACAGAAGCCCTGTGGATCGTATAAAAAACTCCGCGCGTAGCGAGATTGACGGTTTTCGGGCAAAAACGCACGAGGGAAGCAAACCAGGGCGATTGCGGTCGGCAAAAAGGATGGTGTCGGAAAAATTCCCCAAATTTCCACGTCTGGGTGCATGCACCGCTTGACATGCGTCGAACAATGAATATGATTTCACACAGTTACAGTGTTCTGCCTAGCAGTTAGGCATTGACCGGCCGTTTTGGGTAAAATCTCGCGGCCGCTTCCCGTGGCAAGTTGTTCGGCACGGGTTTTTGCACGCTTCTGTTAGATCTGACCGCTGCTTTGCTACAGCCATGCCGGGTGGATATAGCCATGCTGGCACTGGCAATTTGCCGAATCGCCGATGAGCGGATGCTTTTAAGTTGGGTTGGCCATTGGCAGGCAAAGACCTTTGGCAAGTAGAGCAGCAGCCCGAAGAGTGATTGGCTCCCAAACGTCGGATATAAGGCCGAAAGTTTAGAGCAGTCGTTGGGCACGATGGTTGCGAAGCGTGCGCCGTGGCGATGTGCCGCTGATAGAATTCCATTTTTGTTTTCGCGGCGACGCTAAGTTCGTCGAGCCGGCGAAAATGCAATCTGATTTGCGTGGGCTAATCGGGCGATGAAGCCGAGCGTCCAGTCTGTTTGTGTTGGAGTCTGTTCCAACTTCTTTGCGCCAGTTATGGCGCAGTTTCAAGTCTCTTTCTACGCGCCGCTTTCGGCGCGCATCGGTCAACTCTAGGTGAGCTATGGGAAAAAAGCGAAAGGGTGGGTATGGGGGTGGTGGCGGGGGAAGAGGTCGCGGTGGGCGACCGTATGGCGGCAGCCGAGGCGGCTATTCGAACGGCCGCATGGGTGGGCCAAGGCGCTTCCATAACCACCAAAACGATTTGACTCCGCGCCCGCCGATGCAGGATATGGAACTGCCGGAGGGGGTCGATGCGCCGCCGCCGGAACCCGGGGCGGGTGTTTTGGAATTGCATCCCAACGGTTACGGATTCTTGCGCAACATATCCAACAATCTGTCGCGCGAACGGAGCGACCCGTTCGTTCCTGGCACGATGATCGAAAAATTCCGCCTGCGGGAAGGCTTGCTTCTCAACGGCATGGTGCAGCAGAGCCGGCGGCAGCAAGGTCCGCGGTTGAAGGAGATTCTCGATGTCGATGGCATGAAGCCGGAAGACTACCCCAATGTCAAAGGTTTTGACCAGCTAACGCCCATTAACCCGGAAAGCTGGCTGCAATTGGAAACGGGCCAGCAGCCGATTACCACGCGCGTGATGGACATGCTCACGCCGATTGGCAAAGGACAGCGGGCGCTGATCGTGGCGCCGCCGCGCACCGGCAAGACCATTTTGCTGCAGCAGATCAGCCAGTCGATTGCGCAGAACTATCCGGAAATGCACCTGATTATGCTGCTGATCGACGAGCGGCCGGAAGAAGTGACCGACATGCGCCGCAGCGTGAAAGGGGATGTGATCGCCAGCAGCCTCGACCGCGACGTGGAAAGCCATGTGCGGCTGGCTCAATTGGTCCTCGAGCGCTGCAAGCGCTTGGCCGAAATGGGCAAAGACGTGTTTTTGCTGTTGGATTCGATTACCCGGATGGCGCGGGCGTTCAACAAAGTGACGCGCGGCGACCGGACGGCGACCGGCGGCTTGGATATTCGAGCGCTCGATATTCCCAAGAAGTTGTTCGCCACGGCGCGGCTTGTTCGAGGAAGGGGGCTCGCTGACGATCGTGGCCACGGCCCTGATCGACACCGGCAGCCGCATGGACGAGGCGATCTTTCAAGAGTTCAAAGGCACGGGCAACATGGAGTTGGTGCTCGATCGCAAGTTGGCCGATCGCCGCGTATGGCCGTCGATGGACATTACTCAATCGGGCACGCGGCGCGAGGAGAAGTTGCTCGATTCGGAATCGCTGCACGCGATCACCATGCTGCGCCGCACGCTGTCGAGCATGCACCACGTGGATGCGATGGAGCAACTCACAACAAAGCTGGCCAAGTTCAAAACGAACCGCGAGTTCATCAATTTGATCGCGGGGGCCAAGGCGGGAATTGATTCTTGAGACATAATCGATTGTAAGAGGATTCGAACGCCCAATTTGGCCGGACACGATCACTCACGCGGCGCGGACAACCGTTTGCTGCGCGGTTTCGCGGCTGGGGAGCGTGCGGCTTACAAGGTACAGCGGCCGGCCTTTAATCTCTCGATAGATGCGGCCAACATACTCGCCCAGAATGCCCAGGCACGATAACTGCGCGCCGGCGAACAGCGAAATCGCCAGGGCCAACCAAGTAGTGCCCGAGAAGGCCGCACCGCCGAAAACGGCCGCGGCGCACATTCCCGCGCCCCCGAGCAGCGTTGCAACGAGCGTAATTATTCCCAACCACGTCGCCAGCCTGAGCGGAGCCATTGAAAACGACAGCACGCCATCGGCCGCCAGCTTCACGAGTTTCGCAAGCGGGTATTTGCTTACGCCCGCCAGCCGTTGGGCTCGGCGATAGGGGAGCGCCACTTGCCGAAAGCCTGCCCAGCTAACCATGCCGCGCAGATAGCGATCGCGTTCGGGCATGCGCTGCAACGCTTCCACGACTTGGCGATCGAGCAGGCGGAAGTCGCCCGAGTTGATCGTCATGGGCGTATCGGAGCACCAACGAATGAAGCGGTAGAAGGCGCCAATGGCGGCCATTCGCCAAGCGGGTTCGCCGGGTCGCTCGGTGCGCTGGCCATGCACGACCTGATAGCCGTGCCGCCAGAGTTCGATCATTTGCGGAATAACTTCGGGCGGATCTTGCAGATCGGCGTCGATAATCACCACGGCATCGCCAGCGGCATGATTGATGCCGGCGGTGACGGCCATTTGATGTCCGAAGTTGCGGGCGAAGTCGATTACACAAACTCGCGGATCTCGCTCGTGCAATGTTTCGAGCAAGATTCCGGTGGCATCGCGGCTGCCATCGTTCACGTAGATGAATTGCAAGTCGCAATTAACGCGCGACATTGCGGCGGCAATTCGCTCGTGCGTTTGTTCAATCAGGTCCTGCTCGTTGCAGCATGGAACGATAATCGAAATGAGGGCTCGACTGGAATGGCTGGGCATAACGACTCGCGATCTGAGGCGGCGCGCTATTGGAGCGCGCGATCCTTAGGCTTTGAATTTATGGCGGCTTGATCTTCTCGAATCACGCGCCCCAAGATGACACCGCTGTGCGGATTGTTGTTTTGGTCGGGATCGCACGAAAGGAATGCAATTTTTTCCCATTTGAACGGCAGGGTTCCGGGCGTGGGCGGGTCGAAGAGCCCCGGGCCCATCGAGCGCCATTCGGGCGTATCGCCGTAGGACCACTCCATATAGAAGTAGGTGACGTCGGGGGGCAGGTCAGCAGGCTTCATGGGCCAAGCGAGGCGCTTAATCGGCGCGCCGTAGTACCAGGCGAAACGATGGTGAATCGGTCCGAGGCTGACAATATTCTCGGCAGTAGGTACTAAGTGCTTAAACTCGGCAACCGGCAGCGCCATGTCGTTGGCGCGGCGCTCGAAGACATTCATGACCGGTCCCGTGTAGGCTAGTCCCAGCAGGCAAACGACGGCCAAGGTGCCGATTTCGACCGCGGGGGAACCGGAAGTGCGGCGCGCCCACAGCATGATGCCGCCGAACGCGATGGCGGCGGCTAGCACCATTCCGCATACCCACAGTGGCTGGCGGGCATCGGCAACCATACCTGTTGGATGGGGGAGTAAACTGGCAACCAGAAGGCCGATTGCGCCCACCATGCCGGTAAAGGTGATGAGAATTAAAAACAAATTCCACCGTTTGCGCGGCAATAGCGCCGGATCGCACGCGGCGCAGCGCTCGACAAACCAGCCGATTGCCACCGCGATCATCGGGTACAGCGGCATGAAATAGCGCCCCTTGGCGTTGGAGGCAACCAACAGCATCGAATAGGGAAGAACGATCGCCGAGGCTGCGAAAATAATTTGCTGCGGCGGGCGCCCCAAGGTTCTTCGCACCGACGGCCAGACCACTCCCGAAAGCAGCACCGACCAGGGGAGCAAGCACCCGAAAGTTTCAAATGGATACGTAAGGACGTGGTTCAAGATACCCGAGGAAGCAAAACGCCGCGTAACTGTGGCCGTCCAAATGCTGACGGCGGTATCCCAATTGGTCGCGAAATAAAATGGCACCCACCAGGCGCCGATTACCGCCGCGAGGCAGAGCAATCCTGCGAGATGCCCCCAGCTAAACAGCCACCTCCAATCGCGCTTCAGCACGAGAAACATTCCCACGGCTGCCACAAAGTAAACGGGCCCTTGAATTCCTTTTTGCAAGGCGGCCAGCCCGGCCAGCGCATATCCCAACGACCATGCCAGGGCGCGCGATTTCCCGCGGACATAGAGTGCATGCCAACCGAGCATGGCCCCGCACACAAACAGCGTATAGAGCGCCTCGTTTTCGCCCATGCGGCCAAGCTGCAGCACCTGCAGCATCGATGCGAACGCGGCGCCCGCGGCCATGGCGCCGGTGGGAGTGAGAAACGTGCGGCAGTAGCCGTAAATTAAAAGCGAGGTGAGCAAAATGGAGATGACGCTGGGAAGCCGGATGGCCAGCATATCGACCTTGCCGCGCAGCGTGCCGACGGCCGCCATCGACCAGCTCGACATGGGGGGCCTGTCGATGAACACTTCGCCTTGCTGGCGCGGTACGATCCAGTCGCCGGTGCGGATCATTTCCATAGCGCCTTCGGCCCACCGCGTTTCTTCCCCGCGCGCGGGACCGCCGTGAGGCGCGACCAATAAACGACCGCGACAACGATCGCAAGCGCCAGCAATTGCCACTCGCGGCGGAGCGCTTTTTCGCAGGCGTCGGTGAAACGGCACATCGACAGATTCCTTTCTGTCCGTGCGGGTATATATCGAAAAAATTGTGAACGCCGGTCGCTCCATCGGCCGTCGACCGCACATAGCGCAAGCGGCCATTTTAAATGAGTCAGCCGCCCGCTCGAGGTTGTGCGAGCGGCAAACTATGGCAAATCGGCCGGTATGCCGCAAGATGAGCAAACCGCCGCGGCGATCGTGCTAGCACGACCAAACCTGCCTTCGACTATGGTTGGGACTGCGAGGCGCTAAGGTGTTGCTCGGCACACTGACGCGAGGGTGGTGCGACGATCGCAAGAACTGCGGCATCAGAATCGCGCCACCACAGCCATATGAAGAGGCCCGCAAGCACGAAGCAGGCCCATTGGTAGCCAGTCAGGCCGTACCAAAGGCGGGCTTCGGGCCGGATGAATTCGGTTAGGAACCGGAACACAATGTAGCAGAGGATGTATAACTTACTTAATTGCCTTGGCAGAATTTGTTTTCGCCAGAAAAAATAAAGAACGACGGCCATCGTGGCGTGAAAGAGGAATTCATAAATCTGGGTTGGGTGGCGCGGCTGATTATCGACATTCGGAAACACGACGCCCCACGGAAGCGAGGTGGGAGTGCCATAGCAGCAGCCGGCAATGAAACATCCAATTCGCCCAATCGCGATCGCCGTCGCCACCGGGACGACAAGGCTATCGCCTGTGGGAATTCGAATTTCGAGTGCCCACTTGGCGATTACAACGCCGAAATAGCCGCCGACCAGTCCCAGGAGAATCGTTTTTCCGTTAGAGAGCCAAGCAGCGCCGCTGATAAGACCGGTCGTATCGGCCAGCACGAAAGGGATTTTCGCCGCGATCATTGCGCCAATAAAGCCGCCGATGGCAATGCCAATTTTCTGCGCCGACGAAAGCGCGAGGCGATCTTGCGTTACGCGGCCAATGAGCAAGCCCACCACAATCGCAAGCGCGATGATCGCTGGATATGCTAGCGCCATAAGGGGAAGATCATCCGCCGCGATGGAGTTTATTTTGCGCGGCGAGCTGGCCGCTGCCCAGCGCCGGCAGCCGCACGTGGCCATCGCGATAGAGCACATTGTAGGCACAGAAAGGAATAATATGTCCGCTGGGCAGCACGTGGTGAATGCAGCACTTCATCAGCCGGCGAATGTCGAAGTTATAAGCATCGAGAAATGAAGTGATCGTGATGCGAAAAACGTCGGCCGAGGATAGCTTTTCTTCAAGAGCGCGGCTGAAGAATTCCGTAGCGATCGGATTCGCATCCGAAATGAAAGCTTGGCGATTGCCCATGTTCGAAAGGCCGTCGATTATCGGCAGGGTCGTGGTTAGCGGGTTGGCTGTGGCGGCATCGTCAGTGCAACAACCATTGCCGCCGCAGCACCCGGCGCCAATTCTTGCCAGATAATGTTCGATCAGTTGGCGCGCTTTGGGGCGAGTGAACATGATCCCGTTGGCGAGCAGATCGGCATTTTGCCGGGCGTCCATGATTCGCATAAGCGGCACGGGACCGCGCGACGATCGATATAAATAGCTGAGGGTATGACAGTTGGGGTGTGCGCATGGCAGCGGCATAAAATCGTCGGTGCGAAATAGACCGTCGGTTTGTGCGACCAGCGCCTGAATGACGTCTGGAAATGTCACGCGCTGTTCGAGTTGCTCGGGGAGCACGAAGCGACCCGAATATGTCGCGGGTTGAAAGCTGATGCCCGAGATCCACGGTCGCTCTAAGCCAAACTGCACAATTTGGCCAACCTGATCCAGGTTGATGCCGGTTTGCAGCGTCGTTACCAATGTGACGCGAATTCCGGCGCGGCCCAGGTTTTCCAGCGCTCGTAGTTTGGTTTCCAACAGCGGTTCGCCGCGAAGCTGCCGATTGATTTCGTCGCTAAATCCATCGAATTGAAAATAAATTTCGACGCGCTGGCGATGAGCCGCCACCGCTTCGACAAACGCGTGGTCGTGCGCAAAGCGAATGCCGTTGGTGTTGATCATCACCGCGTCGATTGGCTGGCGGCACGCATAATCGAGTAATTCAAGAAACTGCGGGTGAATGGTCGGCTCGCCGCCGGAGAACTGCAACACTTCCGGTCGACCCTCGTTCTCTACCAGCCGGTCGATGGCGGCGGTGCACTCACTATAGCTCAGATGTGTGCCGCCGGGGCCGCTGTGGGCATAGCACATCGGGCAGTTCAAATTGCAAGACGAAGTGATTTCGAGCACGCCAACGCAAGTGTGCTGCTCGTGTTCCGTGCACAGGCCACAATCCATAGGGCAGCCCCGCTCGGGTTCGACGCCGAACTGCGGCATTTTGCCGGGCACGGTATATTCCAGCCGATCGTACTGCGAAACATCGGAACAAATGTAATCTTCCCGCGCGCCGTGGGCCGGGCAATGTTTGCGAAAATAGACGCGCTGGCCGCGCACAATAATTTTTGCCGGCACGACCGCAAGACATTCGGGACAGAGGCTTTGCGTGGTTCCCAGAAATGTGTGATCGCGAAGTTTCATTCGAGATAGCCGATTTAAAGCGTCTATTGTTAGCGGTTGCGCTTGGGCCAAGTTTTGACGAAGAGAAATCCGGCGACAAATAGAGCGACAGCGCCGGAGATGATCATTGCCGGACCAAGCGCCGCTGATCCGAGCTGGTTTGCCGGCGCAATAACGCTGACAAAGCAAGCCGCAACGAATGCGATAGAGGCAGCAATAATTATCAAAAAGACAATTCCCATCGAAAGAAGAAACATCGCAAGGTTTTCATACGGCATAACTCGTTTGCCCATATTTTTTTGCCCGGCTGAATATGCGAACGTGCGCACGAGCGCGGGCACTGCGAGAATCATCAACACGATTCCCAAGCCCGGCGCTACCGCAGTTATGCCACACAGCACGGCCGCCATGGTGACTAGTAGAAATAAGGTACTGAGTGAATACGTACGGCTGGCATCAGTCGCGTGAGAGGCATCGATCGAGAGCGGCGGCCGATCGGGGCTGAAAGTGGTTTTCGCTCCGATCGTCAAGATGTGTCCGCACAACCAACATTTTTCGCTGGCGCCGAAGTTGACCGCACCGCACTCGGGACAGTTCAACGGCTCGTCGAAGTTTCTGTTTTGCGCAGTCAAGGTTATTCACCGTCGATTTTTTCATGCGTCGAAGTGCCGAGGCGGCGAGCATAGTCGTTGGCGACCGCCTTCACACGCCGAACTATTTGACCGACCATGATGCCGTTCACGGCCAACGCGAGCAGCATAATCAACTGTGCATATCGGGGGACGATCAAATCGCGATGCGGCAGACCTAGCCACGTATCGTGCCACTTGGCGAAACCGAGCAAGAACAAATGACCGGCGATTGTGCCCAACGTAGCGCACCACACGAGCGCCAATTGCATGCGCAAGGCGGCGGCGGAAATCACCAGGAAATAGCCGACGACAAGCGGGCTGCGCGGACCGTCGGCAACGGTGAGAATGGTGGTGAGGATGACGATGTCGCTGGCGGTCGTTATGTACTTCAACGCCGCGGGGAAAAATCGAATTCGAAGGCAATAGAACGTGCCAAACGCGACCATTACCCACGCGGCGGCCAATCCACTTACAGTAATATGAAATTGGCGATCGACGCCCGGCTCGAACTGGATCGGGCCAGCGTGGAGGCCATAATAGTTGAGCAGCTCGATAAGATAAAACGCGGCGATGCAGAAAATCCGCAGTTGGTTTGCTCTAACTTCGCCGTCGAACTCTTGCAAGCGGCCAACGACGAACCATGGGCGGCTGGACGTTCCTATCGGTTCTTGGGATGGCTGAGCCATTGTGGGCGCTTCCAGAAGCGCTTGAATTGTGTTTCGCGGGACAGTTTCTTCAAGCAGCGACGCACATTGAGGACCGCCGAACGGCATCTGAAGCCGCAATTGTCGCCAATCTACGGTTTGTTAGCAAGCAAACAGAGTCGTAGGTGTGCCGACGTAACCTCATTGCATCGCTGGATAGAGATTGCGGTGCTGACAAAGGCAACTGGATCGCCTCTGCGCTATGGGCTAAAATCTGGCGATTCGACCTTTTGGCGCCCTTCCTCTGCCCACTATTCATAGGCTAACTGTATGCATATTCGTTCAATCGCTAAAGCGGCAGTTCCGACACTGGGCATTATGGCGGCCGCGATTGCGTGCGCGGCCACGCCACAGCGAAAACCGCTTGAGATCGGTCAGCCGGCGCCCGATTTCAGCCTGCCGGGGGTGGACGGCAAGACCTACACGCTGGGGGATTTTGCCGACGCCAAAGTGCTAGTGGTGGTATTCACCTGCAACCACTGCCCGACAGCGCAGGCGTATGAAGACCGCCTGATGCAATTGGTGAAGGATTACAAAAGCAAAGGCGTGGCGCTGGTGGCGATCAATCCAAACGACCCGCAGGCGCTACGGCTCGACGAATTGGAATTCACCGACGTGAGCGATTCGCTCGATGAAATGAAAATTCGCGCGAAAGAAAAGGGCTTTAATTTTCCCTATCTCTACGATGGCGACACGCAAAAGGCTGCCAGCGCTTATGGCGCGCTGGCCACACCGCATGCATTTGTTTTCGATGCCGAGCGGAAATTGCGCTACGAGGGACGCATCGACAATTCGGATATCGACAAGATTACTTCGCAGGACGCGCGCAATGCTATTGATGCCCTGCTCGATGGGAAGCCGGTGCCGGTGGAAACGACGCGCGTGTTCGGTTGCTCGACCAAATGGTCGGAGAAGCGGCAAAGCGCTGCCGACGCGGTAAAGAAATGGGATGCCGAACCGGTCGAAGTGAATACGATCGATCAAGACGGCGTCAAAAGTCTGGCGAAGAACGAAACCAACAAGTTGCGGCTGTTGAATGTATGGGCGACCTGGTGTGGGCCATGCGTGCAGGAAATGCCCGACCTGGTGACGATGAATCGGATGTACCGCAGGCGGGAGTTTGAACTGGTGACGATTAGCATCGACCCGGCCGATCAAAAAGAGGGCGTGCTGGAATCGCTCAAACAGAATCACGTGGCCGCCAAGAATTATTTGTTCGACTCGAGCGACAAAGACAAACTGGCCGAAGCGCTCGATGCGAAATGGGCAGGGCCGGTCCCTTACACGCTGTTGGTCGCGCCGGGAGGCAAAATCATCTACCGGCACGAAGGACCGTTTGAGGCGCTCGAGGTCAAGCGGGCGATTGTCGATTACATGGGCAACACCGCGGCGGGGCGGCGAGATAAAGACAAATAAGCGCGCTATGCTAAAGCATTCGATGGGCGAGCCTGCGAACAAAACGGATGCAACTCGCGCTTGTGCCATCACGGCTGCATACTTTGTCGGCGGCGGTTTGGCGACGGCCGTCTTCTCGGGTTCCCTGGCTAATCTAACGTCGAAAGCCAGTCTCGCTAACGTGTTGGCCGTCGGATTGATCGTTCCCAGTTTCACCTGGATTGTTCAGTTGGCCTTATCATCGCTTCTGCTCGACTCCGTCGAACGAAAACAATATCACAACATTCTGGGAAAAGCCTGCTTGTTGGGATCGGTGGCATTGTTGCCGGGGGCAATCGCGAATTTATCGCTATCGAATGCGCCCATGTGGATTTCGGCGGCGAATGTTCTGCTGAGTGTCGCTGGAATGGCCTTTTATCTATTCCGACAATCGCGTGCATGCACGATTTCGTGGCGCTGGCCGGCGAGTTGGTGCCTGACGATCGCGGTGAACATCGCGATTTTTCTATGGATCAGCCATCGCTGGTGGGAGTCGGCAGCGTGATGAAGTTTCCCGATAAGCCGACAACCCCGCAGGAATGGTCGGTGATTACCTGGACGACATTCATCATTCTGGCTGGAGTTGGGATCTTCGCGCTGTGGCGATCGTTTTCAGTAGCCGATTGTATTGAACTGCGCGCCACGGGTTATATTTCGCTCGGCCTGGCGGTGGGAATTGTGCTGTTGAAACGGCTCATCGATTATTGGCTGGATTGAGCGACCCGTTTGGCCCAGCCAAGGGCCGCTTCTCGCCAAAGCAAATGGCAACAAGGATAGAGCATGGACGTTACAAATAACACTGGCAGAGGACAGGCATTCAAGCGGGCTTGGCCAATGCAAAAACGCCCGCTCGAATTGGCCATTCAGCTTTCGGTTTTGAAGGTTCTAACGTAAAATATCGGAAGCGTTTTCGGAGGGTAAGCGAATGGTTAGCGGCCACACTGGAAATGTGGTGCCGGGAAACCGGTTGCGGGTTCGAGCCCCGTGCCCTCCGCTAGGAAAGTGACACGACTCGTAAGTGCGGGTAGGAACGCAGCTTGCGAGTCGTTGCTTTTTGCGGTCCCCTCGCTTGTCCAGCATTTGTCCCGCGATGGCGACGCGGATGAAGCGGCTACTTCAGGCGATCTCTCGATGATTACTCCCCATGCAGGCTTCACAGCCGCAATCGAGAGAGCCAAAAACCCTACGACGACGAGCGTACGACTGGTCTTCATAATAGCCTCCACTATTCGCCGCCATTGGCCGGCAGCATGCCGTCCCCGAAGGGGACCTTGTTCATAAACTCTTGGGACTTCTCTGGGGCCAGCACGTAATAGCCATCACCGGCGGTCGGGACGCCGATCGCCGACATGGTCCTGCCAGTAATCGACCACTTCCCGCGGAATGCCTTCATTGACGCAAAAAGTCTTGAAAAATGACCGCAGGCTATGCAATGTGAATCCGCCGTTCTTCTTGCCGGCGGGTATTTCAAGCTGTCTCAGAATCTTTTGGAAATCCTCGTTCGCGTGCTTCATGTTTACGTGGTGACCGCCTTGTGGATATTTCTTGCTGGGCGGAGCTGTAAAGAACCAGTTGCCATTTTGTTTAGGAAACTTCTCGAGGAGTTTCCGGAGCCGCGGGTGAATTGGTACGTCCCGGTCATTGCCGCTTTTCGTCTCCGCGCCTGGCCGCGAAACTACGTGTATCCAATTCCCATCAAAATCCACGTCTTCGGGCCTGAGATGTTGGCAGTCACTAGCCCGTCTGCCGGTGAACGCCAACAGCGCGATTATGGGAATCAAGCGGGCAGGAGCATCGGCCAAAATCAGATCCACCATCTCCAACGTCGGTCCGCCACGAGGAGTCGATTTTGGCCGACGGAACTTCCTGGCGGCTAGAGGATTGGAGAAAATCAACTGTCGTTCGGCGCACCAGTTGAAGAAAAACTTCAGATTGACGCCGTCATTGTGTAGCGATCTTTCGCCAACTTCGCTCGCTCTGACAGCTCGGAAGCGATCGACAAATGGAAGATCGACATCTCGCAGTTCCGTGACCCCTTCCTCGCCGGCGAAAACCATAAGTCTTTTCAATTGACCTGAATATTTAGTACGGGTCTTTGATCGTCGTCCTTCGGTCAATTGATAGGCCAAGAAATCATCAGCCGCCTGCCGGATCGAGATTCGTTTGATCCGTGGCTGCATGGGGCTCAGTCCTTGTAGGAGAACCGGCTTTCCAGATTAATCGCACGTTGGCGGGCGATTCGAAGATTCCGCGTTTTTAGCGATCGCCGGCAATGCTTGCCGTCCCGCCAGAAATCGGCTGTCCAAACTTTATTCTTGCCGCGGGGGTACATTGTTACATGGTCCCCGATTTGAATTCTATTTTCGTTGTTGTTCATTGGTTGAATTTGGTTTCCCAGTCGGGCCCGATTGAAGATCAGATCGACTACGCGATCGCGCCATATCAAACATGCCTCGCCACGCTTGCGGTAAGCACCATCGAGGCGGCCAGCGGCCAGCCAAGCGTAGATTGTCTTGACGCTGACTCCGAACAGTGACGCCGAGCCTCTGTTGGAGTGACGATCGGCTTCCAACGGCCATCGCCGTCGAAGGCGCGACGAATCTCCTCTCGCGAGATAGCATGTTTGCGAGTACTCCACGCGATTGATCCCTGGGCTGCTCCCGGGCGTGAGTATGTCGCCGCGTCCAAAAAAAAGATTGGACCTATCCGAGACGAGAACAGGTCCAACCTTTCAAAGGCTCTGAGTCGCGATTTGGAGCGATACGCTACCGATCAGAATCGTCCTTGACGTGCAGCCACTCTATCGAGGATCGCTTTCCCCGCAGAATCGCAGAGATGCCCTTGGCGCAGCTTTTGGACGTACGAGACGTTTGCCAAATTGCGTGCGCAAGGGCTTTTCCATCTGACCCATGAAACCGCCGCCACGCTTGCCATAGCGAGTTCGAATAATCGTCTCCAAGTGGTACACCTCGAAAAGCCTTCCGTAGGCATCGAAGTGCGGCAGGCCGGCAATTCCGGCGTCGAGGTTCGTCTCAGCAGCGATTTGCTGCTGCTGCCGCCGTATTTCCGCCAACAGCAAATCGTTGCTCGTTAATGGATAGTGCGTCGGCAAGACGATGTGTAATCCATGGTGCGGCATTGCCGGCGAATCAGGTTTCATTAGAGCGGGAATAAGCGGTCCCTGCGGCTCGGGCAGATCCCAGGTCGCCATCCCGGCCAGTCCCCAGTGAAGCAGGAGGAACGGTCGAGCTTTGCCTGAAACTCGCTAACAGGCTGGTCGTGCGATTCGAGCGGGCGAGCGGTGTGGAACAGCAACGCTGGCACGGAGCGGAAAGCAACACCGTTCCCTTTGTGCGAAGTCTGCCCATCCAGCCGCGAGTTCATCTCGCTGCTGATGAGAAACTCTGGATCCAGCACAAGCCAACCGGCATAGCCCCGCAGTCGCCGCCAGCATATCTTCTGTCCTGGCTGTCAATGCAACGACAGCGTCGTTCTGCCGCTTTGTCCAGCCCGTCTCTTTCAATACGGTGACGTCAGGCAGCCTACATAACGGCCTCAGGCACGGGTAAATGATTGGTACCGAGCCCCAAAATCCAATGGCATCGAAGTTGTCGCAGAACACGCGAAATGCGCACTCTGCATGAGCATTAGGCGCACTGATATACGGCTGCGCCTCTCGGACGTCTTGCGGAAAGAACTTTAATTGCGCCTTCGGGTAAACAATACAAAGGACCACGATGGCCAAAGGCTGCGTACGACTTACGGTGGACATCGCCGAATTCGTCAAGCAATCCTCTCATCGCGCGGCGTGTTAGGCTGGAGTTGTTGATGACAAGCAAGTCCGGCGATTTGGCCGCAATCGACGGGTTCACATGCCAACATTAAGGGGCGGCCACCGCTCTATGATTCTAAGCCATTGCTCTGCGTTCTGCGCATCGCTCTAGCCAGGCAATGAATGAAGCCGAATGACACTCGCTAGTCGATCGGGCCGGCGGCTGGCGAGCAGCTTCCGACGCCAGTCACTTCTGAACCTGGTCGCCTTGGACGCAGCCCCACGACGTTATAAAATGCTGACTCGTTGCCTTTCGGCTTCTGCAGCTCCCTAATCCTTTAAAAGGCCTTGGAACCGTGGCCAGTATCTTTCACGACACTCGCAGCACCATCGGCGGCGTAATCGCCGCAGAGTCCGCACGCCTGCATTTTCAAGGCGAGGACGAGCTATCATGCAGAACCTGGTATTCGCGTATTCCCAGAACGTGACCCGAGTGTATGAACGTGGACGAAGAAAAACGTTTACATTTTCGTCGGTCCCACTTCCGGCGAAACAGATGGCTCGGTGTTTCGGGCCGCGGACCCTACTCGCGACGTTCTATTCGACCTATGGCGACGTGTGCAAGGCGGTTCACTAATTCGATTGAATTTGAGATGAAGAACCGCCGTAGCGGTGACGACGCCCACTACACGGCCAAGTGCTGCACGTTGACCACTGTTGCAATCATTATGGCCAGCAGTGACATGGCCATCGCGGATGCCTCCTCTGCGCGTTCGCATCCTTGGAATATACGGGATCCTGAGCGATTGCCTACGTGCGGCCGAACTGCTGCTCCAGTTGTCAGGCAACTCGTCGCCCGCGGCCGCGACTCTACTTCCCAATGTTTGGCGCTAGCTGCACACCCCGAAGCTCGCCGCTGCTGGTCGCGGTAGCTAGGCGACCGGTTACCATTACGTCGAGAAGCTCCGATTTGATGGCGGTCTGGCACTTCGAATTCCAAGAGTTCCGATACCCCATCGGCCGAAGATTGGCGGCCCATCGGATTTGCGACGACAATTGCCAGCAAACCAACAATTGTTGTTGCCCCGCTCCGGGATTCTAGGCTTACGGCCCGCGAGTGTGACGATCAGTTGGAGATACAGGCGGTCAGCCAGTGCTTTTCACCTGGGATCGCTCCCAGTCGGAGCGGAGCCTGGCGCCGGCACCTGGCTGATGCGACCAGAAGGAGAGAGAGAGAGAGAGAGAGAGAGAGAGAGAGAGAGAGAGAGAGGGAAGCTGGCGGGCGGCCTGGCTGGTCGAATTTCCCATCGCCAGGAATTCAGCGATCTGACGCTGCTGAGGTGCAAGCTTCGTCAACCACTCGAGGAAATCGATGCGAAAGGCCACCTGCTCATATACCGGAGTGCGATGGTCTTCGGCCAGCGCTCTTCGCCATTGGCCCAAGGTCGGGTCGACATCGTCCAGCCGCTGGACTTTGAATGCTTTTCCTGCTGGGAATATTCCGACAGCACGTCGTAGACGTTTAGCCGGTTGCCGACCCGTCGCCCAACGCGAACTTGACGGATGGCAAACTGTACCAAGGGGGTCGGATAGGCCAAGTCTGCTTTGCCGCGGCGCACTAAATGGGCAAACGCACAGTAGGTGTTGGCCAGGACTTCCTGGATGAACTCATCGCGGGCTTCGGCCCGCAGGCCACGGAAGGCAAACTCCGCCTGCTCTCGAATTTGCGGTAGCAACGCTAAAAACTTCTCATGCACTAACAATGTTTGGTTGTCGACAGAACTGATTCTGAATGTCGCGATCATGGGGCGTACTTCCTTAACGAGGAAAGGACCGCCCTGCGGGGCGGTCCTGTTGGTAATATCAAGACCGCCCCAGCAACTCACCGGGGCGTTAACTTACATCGAGCAATGCGCGCGCGGTGCGCCACGAACAAAAGATCTGGGCACCGGTCAGAGAAGAGAAACTCGCCGGGAATATCACCGGGTGAGCACGGTCCAAGCGGCCGGCCGCCAGCCATGCGTAGGCAGTTTTGAGACGCTGATTCCCGCCAGCGACGCCAATCTTGCTGGCGTCACGATAGGTGTCCAGCCTCCGTCACGAGTGTCGTGCCGCTAGCTCCACTGCCGGAGCAGGGCGCGATATTAAGCTGGTTAGCCCGTCGCCAGCTTGCAATCGAATCGCAATGCGTTCAACACCCGACCAGCGGTCGCCGCATTCCAGCAGTTCGCACGCGCGGGTCCAGAGCCGGCGTTGTTCTTTTGCAATGTCGGGAGGCGCTGACACCCGGCATCCACGCGACGATCGCAAAGTAGGCTGCATCAACGCGGGGCTCCGGATTGTCCCAGGCGTCGATAAACCACTTCTGCCGAAATCGCCGCTGTGTTGTCGATTGCGGCGCTAGTTGGTAGTGGCGCTCGATGGCCACCATCTCGGCAACCGATCCGGCCAGAGAAAAATTATAAACTGTTCGAGCTTCACGAGATCGGCAGGAACACCTGGCGTAAGGCGGCAGTAACTCTCCATTCGCTGAAACCGCGAGGAAAGCGCTTCGGTGGCGGGTGCAGATAGGCTCACATGCTCAATTCCGACGTTATAGTGGTACGCCGCATAGGCATGCCCTGCTTCATGAAACGCCCGGCGCATGTGCATCGGCATTACAGGTTTCCTTGCTCCCAATGTCTCTCCTTAGGTGTGGGTGGGAAATTAGACGGGTGGTAAATGAAAGGGCAAAACTGATCGCGACTGTGGCGATCGTTGTTAGCCCCGGTCAGCAGCGCGACGAGACTCTTCCGGTCGCGCCTTCCGCTTCGGCGCCGCCGACGGGCCACTGCGCGAAACGTGTAAATGGTGCGTTGCGATCAATCGAGCCAGCACGTTGAGAAACTCTTCCAGCGGCTCGGCTTTGGGCCGCTTTGTTGCCTCCGCCGAAGGGCGGTAGGGACAAGCTTTGGCTGTTGTTTTCAATGCATGATCTTTGGTGAAGAGTTAAGGAATAGCCCAGGTTCCCGCAGCCCCTAATTGATGGCGAAATCATGCCATCGTTGCCGCGATACTTTGGGCGCAGTAAGACGCCGTCGGGACTGTACCTGATTCACCCACGGCACTCAGCGAGGGTTACGTTTTGCGGCCAGCGGAGCGCCGTTTATCTTCGGCAGCGGCAATGCGGAGGCCGACGGCTTGGTTGGTGTGGTGGTGGACGCCTCACGTTCTTGCCAAGCCACCACAACACGAAGCAAATCAATAGAATCCAAGCAATAACATCCATAGAGTTGCCCTCGAAAGGAAGAAAGAAATGCCGGGCGGCGAAATGCCGCCCGGCGCTATTGAAAACCAGAACTACGGTCGAACTTGTGCCCGCCGGCTCTCAAGTTCATCCCAATCAACCGTCAGCGGACGGCGCTCATCGGGCTCTGGATCGAAATCCAGATCAAACGGATTAGCCAACGAGAATCCGCGGAGCCGGATTACGTTGACGGATTCGCCCGTGACTGAGGCCACAGCGTGTTCTAAATCGGATTGAGACATGAGGTGTTCCTCAAAGATCGAAACGAATGCTCGGCGCGCACATTTGACGCCAAGCACTCTTGGGAAACAGTGACCGCAGCAGGCGGTCACACTGGCAGAATGCGAACGAGGGAACTTGCCGGCTCTAAAACAGATGTTCGCCAACTAGGTCGATTCGCGATCAAACCGCGAACCGAGGAAATCGTACTGGCAGGCCTCGGTAGCCTGTAAGGCTTTCCTCGGCATCCAGCTTGACGATCTGCCGCTTGGGAACGCCGGTCAGATCAGCGTAAACAGCTTTGAACTCACACCAGCGATTGACAAACTCAACCGGGTGCAGCCACTGACCATGATGAAATCGGCGGCAATTGCTCAATGGCAGTTCGCGAATCCAAGCCCGACTGCTCACAGTACGCGGCCAGTTCCGGACCGTCATCGATCGGGCGGTCACTTTTCAATTCCGCCAGAAAGCGCGGCAGTTTCGGACTGGTCTTACGCGGATAATAGGGGAACTTCGAGTGCAGTTCCAAGTACCCATCCAATTGCAGTGCGTGGCTAAGTAGACGCCCATTACCTGGAGCGATCCTGGACATGGGGGGCAAATAATCAGGTGGCAGAGCAAGGTCTTTTTCAAAGCGCA
>CAWGBP010000059.1:0-33532 GCA_963820835.1 Pirellulales bacterium
CGCCATTGAAATCGCCGACCGCCAAAGCCGCCCCAAAATGATCTCCGGCTTCCGCCACACCCAAAATGTTCGAGCTGTCCTGGGTCCAAAGTTGATGCCCGTTGTTTTAAGGCCCGCTCGGCTGCCAAAGAGAATGTAAACCGCACCTGCGCCAGCCTGACCGCTGACCGTCTTGCCGGGCACGCCGATGGCCAAATCCATAATTCCGTCGCCGTTAAAATCGCCGACTGCCAGCGAACTGCCGAACTCGTCTCCCGAGTGATTGTTCCACCGATGCTGGCTTCGGTAATTGTTGCCGTCACTGGCGGCGTCAACCGCAATTTGAATTTGCCAATGTAGCGGGTTCCGTAGGTAATCTGAATCGAGCCGGCGTCGCTTATTCCATTGACGGTTTGATGCGGCACGCTAATGGCAACATCCGCCACCCCATCGTGATTGAAATCGCCCGCGACGCGCATCAGCAAAGCACGCGTTTCGAGTTGCTCGATACTCGACTGAAAACCAAGCGCGGCGAATGATTGCGGCGACCTTTGGCGCGTGCTTTCCGGCGAGAAGATTTGCTTAAATGGCTTTCGAGCGAGTTCCAAATAGACACGACAATTCTCCGAGGTGCAAAATCTTAAGAAGGTGCAGGCTACGAACGGCACACTGCCACGCGGTCAAACCGGCCGGCAGATCGGTTGGACGAAGCGATATCCAACGGCTTTTAGACTCCTCTTCCCCTTAGTTTCAGCCTAATCGCTCTCATAGTGGTCCGCAACCGTACGCAGTGGCATTCAATTTGGATTTATACGAGGCGCAAAGTGCAATGGTTCAGCGGTTTATGGCCGGATGATCGAATGCTTGACGCTGGGTGTCCGGCACCCCTACGATCCTGTATCTAGCCCTTCCAGCCGCGCACGGCGCCAGTTTGACTGCAACCGGGGCGACGCCGGCCCTCGTCCATCCACCCAATGACTAAATTGCGACAAACTCAATTGCCCGGCCTGGATAGCGATCCAGACTCGCCCGATTTAGCGCAGCCGAAACGCCAAATTGTACCCAATTTGAAAGGCAAAAAAGTTTTTGTCGTCGATTCGCATTCGCTCATCTTTCAGGTATTCCATGCGATCCCGGAAATGACCGGCCCGCGCGGCGAGCCGACCGGCGCGGTATTTGGCTTCACGCGCGACATGATGTACCTCGTCGATGAAAAAAAGCCCGACTATCTGTTCGCCGCCTTCGATTTATCCGGCCCAACGTTTCGCCACGAATTGTTCACCGGCTATAAAGAGCATCGCAGCGAAATGCCCGAGGCATTGGTGCCGCAAATTCCGTCTATCCGCCGCGTAATTGCCGCGCTGGGAATTCCGGCGTTGGAATACGAGGCGTATGAGGCCGACGATGTGATGGCCACCATGGCCCGAATTGTCGATGAAGCGGGGGGCGAATGTTGGCTGGTGACCAGCGACAAAGATTGCCGGCAGCTCATTACCGATCGCGTGAAGTTGTACAACGTGCGGAAGGACACGCTGATCGACGCCGCCGAACTGCAAGCCGATTGGGGAATTCGGCCCGATCAGGTTGTCGATTTCCAGGCGCTGGTGGGGGACTCGGTCGACAACATTCCCGGCGTTCCGCTGGTGGGCCCCAAAGTAGCCCGCGAATGGCTCAACAAATTTGGCACGCTCGACAATTTGCTCGAGCACGCCGAGGAATTACCAAAGGGAAAACGGAAGGACAATCTCTTAGCCGGGCGCGAGCAGCTTGCCATTAGTCGTAAGCTGGCCCGGTTGGAGTGCAACCTGCCGATTGAGCCCGACTGGAACGACGCAATTGCCGGGAGCTTCGACCCAATCGGTGCTGCAGAGCTGTTCGCCGAATTCGGGTTTCACAGCCTTACCAACCAAATGCGCCAGCGCGGCCAGCGCAATGCGCCGGCATTTACGCATCAGTACCAAACCATCGCGACTCCCGAACGGCTGCAATGGCTGGTCGCCGAGATGGGCAAACAGAGCCAAATTTCGATCGATACGGAAACGACCAGCATCTATCCGCGCTGGGCCGAGATTGTCGGCTATTCGTTTGCCTGGAAAGAGGGGGAAGCGTACTACGTTCCTGTGCGGGCCCCGGCCGGCGAGCCGCAACTCGATCCTCGCGCCGCGCTCGAAGCGCTGCGTCCCGTTTTGGAAAACTCCGCCATTCATAAGATCGGGCAGAATTTGAAATACGACATGGTGGTGCTGCGCGGCGCTGGAGTCGAATTGGCCGGGGTCGAGTTCGATACCATGGTCGCCAGCTATTTGCTCGACGCCGGCGAGCGCATTCATAATCTCGACGAACTGGCCGGCCGCTATCTAAACCATGTAACGACCAAAATCGAAACGCTCATCGGCAGCGGCAAAAGCCAAAAGCGCATGGACCAGGTGCCGGTCTCCGAAATCACGCATTATGCGGCCGAGGATGCCGATGTCGCGTTGCGGCTGGTGCCGCTATTGCAAGCAAGGCTGCGGCAGAACGATCTCACAAAATTGCTCAAAGACCTCGAAGTGCCCTTGGTCGATGTTCTTGTGGAACTGGAATTCAACGGCATTAAGGTCGATGTCGAGCGGCTCTCGGCGCTTAGCAAACAATACGGTCAAAAACTAGCGGCGCTCGAACAGGAAATTCACGCGCTGGCAGGCCACACCTTCAACATTGCTTCGCCCAAGCAATTGCAAAAAGTCCTGTTCGAGGAAAGAGAATTGCCGGTGCTCAAAAAGACCAAAACCGGCCCCAGCACCGATGCCGAAGTGCTGGAAGAACTCGCCCGTTCACATCCCGATCCACTGTTGGCGAAAATTCTGGAGTTTCGTCAATTTGCCAAGTTGAAAGGCACATACGTGGATGCGCTTCCCGAACTGGTGCATCCGCAAACCGGTCGCGTGCATGCCTCGTTTAATCAAGTGGTGGCTGCCACCGGGCGATTGAGTTCCAGCGATCCCAACTTGCAGAACATTCCCATTCGCGCACAAGAGGGGCGCGAAATTCGTTCGGCCTTCTTGCCGGCGCAGCCCGATTGGTGGCTATTGGCGGCGGATTACTCGCAGATCGAGCTGCGCGTGCTGGCCCATTTTTCCAGCGACGAAACGTTGCGTGCCGCCTTCGAGCGCGACGAAGATATTCACGCCCGTGTCGCCAGCCAGGTGCTGAATGTGCCGCTGGAAGAGGTGAATTCATCGCACCGGCGAGTCGCCAAGGCGGTGAACTTCGGCGTCATCTATGGTCAAAGCCCGTTCGGATTATCGAAGATGCTCGATATTGAGCAAGACGAGGCGGCCAAGTTCATCGACGCTTATTTCAATGGTTACCCTGGCGTAGAGAAGTTTTTGCGCGAAATACTCATCGCTTGCCGCAAGCAGGGCTATGTGACCACGATTCTCGGCCGCCGCCGCGCCATTCAGGGGGTGCGCGATGTCAGCGGCTTCAAGCTCGGCGATCCCGCTTCCCGGCAGCGCACGCTGCCCGAGCGAACCGCCATCAACACCGTCATTCAAGGAAGCGCGGCCGATCTAATGAAGCTGGCCATGCTGAATATTCACCGGCGGCTGAAGCGGGAGAAGCTGCAAAGTAAAATGCTTTTGCAAATTCACGACGAGCTCGTTTTCGATGTGCCACCCGACGAACTCTCGAAAATGCAAGACCTGGTGCGTGAAGAAATGGCCGGAGTGATGAAACTTTCAGTGCCGCTAAAGGTCGATTTAAAAGCTGGCCGCAATTGGGCCGAGTGCGAATAACGAAAAAAAGCCGCATCGGCTTCGTCGGCCGTACATGCTAGAATTGATTGGATCGCATCGCTAAGTGCAACGATTTTTAGTCCAATGCCTCGACTTCTCGATCAATCCCGAATGGACCGCACGATGTGGGAGTCGGTCCCAATCGACCACAACGGGCGCAATTGCGCCTACTGGTTAGCCCGTGACCCAGCCCAGCGCTTCGCGGCAGTTGAACTCGCCCGGCAAATATTCTATGGATACGATCCATCTACCACCCGACTTCAAAGAGTTTATTCAACTCATAAACTCGGCAGGGGTTGATTACTTGCTTGTGGGCGGTTACGCGGTGGCGTTTCATGGTGCGCCGCGCTTTACTGCCGAAATGGATCTTGAAGAATTGCAATGAAACTGATCGGCTTACTGGGCGGAGTGGCCAGCGGCAAAAGCACTGTGGCCGACTTGTTTCAACAGTGCGGCGCCGCCGTACTCGATGCCGATGCCGCCGGGCACGAGGTGCTTAAACTTCCAGCCGTGCGAGCGGCGATCGGGGGGCGCTGGGGTCAGGCGGTCATCGGGCCCGATGGCGAAATCGACCGCCATTCGCTAGCACAAATCGTCTTTGCGCCGCCCCCCGACGGTCCGCGGCAACTTGCCGAACTCGAGCGAATTACCCATCCTGAAATTCGTAAACGCCTGCTAACCCAAGCCAACGAACTTGCTCGAAATGGCACCAAAATGGCCGTATTAGACGCACCGGTAATGTTAAAAGCCGGTTGGGACAAAATGTGCGATGCGCTCGTGTTCATCGATTGTCCTCGCGGCCAACGGCTGGCCAGGGCTAAAAAGCGCGGCTGGAGCGAAGCGGAATTCAACAGCCGCGAAGCGGCCCAAGAGTCGTGCGACCAGAAACGACGACTGGCCAATTTTGTCCTAGATAATTCGCGCAATCCCAGCTATATTCAGACTCAGGTTGAACGCTGCTGGCATGCCCTCGTTGGCCAATCGGGCCAAGCGAACGGCTAGCCAGACCGGTCGTTGGATTGGATGTCCACGCGGCCTCCCTTCTTGGTGTTCGATCTCCCACCTTTTTCGCGCACGCACTTCAGCATTTTTCGATAGCGTCGTTACACGCACCACAAGCGCGCCGCGGCATTGGAAGCAGTTGCCGACGCGCCGACTGCCCATCCAGAAATGTTGCTTCCGCCGAAACAACACGAGGTTGTTGTCGTAAAGTCATTCAGCCATTTCCGTCTTTCAGTCATTCAGCCATTCCGTCATTTAGTCATTCAGATTTAGCCGCCCCCCCCGCCTCCCCACCGCCGTAGCAGTTTGCCATGGCAAACTTATCCCATCCGCAGTAAGACGTTTCTCGCGTCAGGAGAGAGACCATCATGTCGCAGTCAAAGGCCACTCAAACCACCCGTGGCCGGCAATCGCCGCACGCGTTGGGCGACAGCAAGTCAGCCAACGACGACCCGCTTAAGCCCACGCTCGACGAAATCGAAGCCCAACTCGAGGCCGAAGGAGAGCCGCTGTCGCTGGCCGAGGAAATTGCCGAAGAAGTGAGCTCGGGCGACGTGGTGCACGAACACTACGAATCCGTCAAACAGGGTGGCGATATTCGCATTGCCGAATTGCAGCGCATGTCGATGACTCAGCTCATCGAAGAAGCCCGCCAAGAAAACCTGACCGATATCGCAGGCATCAAGCGCCAAGATCTGATCTTCAAGCTCCTCAAAGAGCGGGTCAAGATGAACGGGCTGATGTTCGGCGAAGGAACATTGGAAATTCTGCCCGACGGTTTCGGGTTCTTGCGCAGTCCCGACTATCACTATCTATCGTGCCCCGACGACATCTACGTATCCCCCAGCCAAATTCGCCGCTTCGGCTTGCGCACCGGCACAACCGTGGCCGGCCAAATTCGCCCCCCCAAGGAAAACGAGCGCTACTTCGCGCTGTTGCGCGTGGAAGCCATCAACGGCGACGATCCAAACAAACTCTCAGATAAAATTTTCTTCGACGACCTGACGCCGCTGCACCCCGATCAGCGTATTGTGCTGGAAACCACCGCCGACGAATGCAACATGCGCGTGGTCGATTTGATTGTGCCCATCGGTTTCGGCCAACGCGGCTTGATCGTCAGCCCCCCGCGCAGGCAAAACCATTCTGCTACAAAAAATGGCCAAATCGGTGCTGGCCAACCATCCGGAAGTCTACGTGATCATGCTTTTGATCGACGAACGCCCCGAAGAAGTAACCGACATGGAACGCCAGGTCAAAGGTCCGCAATGCGAAGTCATCAGCAGCACATTCGACGAAGATTCCGCCCGGCACATTCAGGTTTCTGAAATGGTCTTGGAAAAGGCCAAGCGACTGGTGGAATATGGTAACGACGTGGTCATCTTTTTGGATTCCATTACCAGGCTTGCCCGCGCCTGGAACTCGGAATGCCCCAGTTCGGGCCGAGTGCTTTCCGGCGGCGTCGATGCCAATGCCCTGCAACGCCCCAAGAAGTTCTTTGGCTCGGCCCGCAAGGTCGAAGAGGGCGGGTCGCTCACGATTCTGGCCACGGCGCTCGTGGAAACCGGCAGCCGCATGGACGACGTCATCTTCGAAGAATTTAAAGGCACGGGCAATTTGGAAATCGTGCTCGATCGGGCGCTTGTCGATAAGCGCATTTGGCCCTCGATCGACATTGCCAAAAGCGGCACGCGCCGCGAAGAAATGCTCTTGGATCCCGAGGAGCACCGCCGCACAAGCATCCTGCGCCGCGTGCTACACGATATGAACCCGCCCGACGCGATGGAATTTCTCGTCAGCCGCTTGGAAAAGACAAAGACCAACGCCGAATTCTTGATGAGCATGAACATGAAGGGCTAGCGCGCTCTTCCGACTGACGCGCACTCTCGCGCCAGCAGCTATTTACGATTCTTTTTGTGCTGAAGGCGAAGATACCAAAGGCCGACCGGACCAAAGCACATCAGAAGAATACTGGCCGGTTCTGGCGTCGTGGGCATTTCGCTGACGGTAATACTAAAGCTGTCGCCTTGCCCACCACTAGTAATGACACTATTTCCGATGTATTTCAGATATTTATCGATTTCAAACGTCAGCGGCGTCGTCGTGCCCGTATCCACAGGGATCGTGATCGGCGCGAACGAAATCGAAAGGTCCATATCACCCGCGGCTGAGCTGGTAACAGGATTGCCGTCAACTTTAACCGTCACGTTCGACGTATCCCATCCAAGCGGTATGCCATTGTCGACGTGGAGAATACTCTCGTGCCAGTCAGCCAGCGACAAAATGTCGGACGGCGTTGTACCAAGTGGATAGAGCAGCGGTATGAACTCTTGAATACACAACTCATCGCCTGGATTAATCGATCCACCTGAATAGTCCCATGTAAAAGTCTTGGTCCAGGTGTTTGGGGTACTGATCAAGTGCGATATCGGGACATCGTTCACTTCAATCATCGTATCCGGCGGATGGCCCGAATAGGGACCAGAAGGAAGCGGGTTGCTGCCGTTGGGTAACAGTCCCACAGGAATTTGTGCGGTGGCGGTCGAGGCCACGAGAACGACGACGCTTGCCGCCATCAACAGACGCTCGCTAGCGATAATCATTTAACGCACTCCTGTGTAGGATCCCAAGAGATAAGGGATAGTCGCGGCGATCAATGCTGCATTCTCTGCTCCACCTCCAAAGAATCTGATGAAACGCGCGAAAGCCGTCATGCTAACGGCCTAGGACACAAAACGCAAACTTTTTCTTGAACCTTATTTTCGTCAGCCACAACATCCGATCGATCGTATAAATTCCGTCTTAATTGCCATTAACGATGTGTCTTATTCACTTGTTCGCGCACTGCTTGATATGCGAACTCGCGCGAGGTTCCCCGTATTCTCAATGTGCATGAATCTGTCACAAAGGTCGCAAGCGCACTTTTGTTGGCTGCGGGGCATTCCGGGTCTGCACAGCATTTAGATTTCTTTAATTCATTGACGGCGCATCTCGCTTCTAAAATACTTGACACTGGCTAAGTGCACAGCGAGAATGCGGCCACTCATCTAATCTGTCTCCGCGAATTTCGCGCAGCCACTCGAGAAAGGGGATTGCTAATGAAGTCAATCAATCCGTGCGATACTTTTCTGCGCCGACTGGCGCGCACTATCACTCGCATAAACGATCGCTGCATTTTTGCTTGTGCGATCGTCTTAATCACGGCGCTCTCTTTTATTTCCAGAATTCAGGCCGCGCCCGTCCAATGGGATGTCGGCTCCGGCGGCAACGGCCACTACTACGAAGCCGTCCAGGTTCCCGACGGCGTCAGTTGGACCGCTGCTACGCGCCCTTGCCACTAGCGCCGGCGGATACCTAGCAACGATTGCATCCGCAGCAGAGAACGATTTCGTGTTCGCGCTTGTCGACGATCCCGCATACTGGAAAAACGTCGGAATCGATACGCGCAGGCCCGTGGCTGGGCGGCTTTCAGCCCGACGGTTCCATCGAACCCGATCAAAATTGGCAATGGGTCACGAGCGAACCTTTTGTCTACACCGCTTGGTCGCCAGGCGAACCGAACAATTATCTCGCCAGTGAAGACAGCTTAGATTTTCTAGCGCAGGGAAATGACAACCGCGCGCCTAATTGGAACGATCTGGTCAACGATACAGGCGCCGATAACCCCATCGGCTACGTCGTCGAATATGTGCCTGAGCCAAGCTCGATCTTGCTGGCCCTTGGCGCAATGGCCGGCATGTTTTTATTGAGAAGTCGAATCGTCTGAACCGTGCCGCTCCTGTCGCACTGCACGTAGCCCACTACAATTTCTGTCGGCGGCACACTACGCTACGAATGACGCAAGCAATGGCGGCTAACGTGACGGGAACGCTTTGGAGCTTGGAAGATTTGTACGACCGGGTAATGTGGTGAGCCGATGCTAAGGCGGATATGGGGTTGGATTTTGTTCGTTTGGGGTGCCGCCGCGCGTAATTGGGGCTCTGTTTCATCCCCCTGAAAATAACATTAGAGAAATCGTTATTTATGCCGCTGCCATTCTGATGTGTTTGGCAGTTGCGGCTGTAGGGCTGGAGATGGCACTATGCAAAAAAAAGACCAACGAGAAAACTGGCGATTGAACAACTATTTCAAAGTGCATCACTACCGCCTTCGCGCGGCTTTTTTATGTGCCAAAGCGAATCAGGTATGATGGCGGTATGAAAGCAAAGTCATCGGAAAAACCCCTTGAGTTCATGCAAGGCATGCTTGGCAATTACTATAAACGCCCCGCTGCCTACGCGCAGACCGTTGGAGAGTTAGACGCGATACTCTGGACCGCACATCACGCTTGGGCCGGGCTTGCAGACCGCGAATCGGAATTCATAAGGGTGCGTTGCGATCTCTACAATGAAAGGGCTTCCAAGCTGATTCAGCGAGCAAGGATGGCCCCAGCTACCGATTCCGAATCAGTTAAAGTCGTTATCAATCTCTGGAATAAAATTGACCGCAAATTAAAGCTCAACGCGCGGCCAGAACAATACGATCAGTTCATCGACTAGCTACGCTAACTTCCGTGCCATTCCCAAAAATTCTTTTCTCAAAGCGCATCACTACCCCCTTCGATAGTGCGTTGACGCTCGGCCCCCAAGCTGATACAAGGTAGGTTTACCAAACGGCTTAGACCGAGACAGCGGTATCCAATTCCATTCGGCCAACAAGGAGATTCTCGTGGGCGGCATCAGCGATCGCATGCAGGAAATCAAACGCCGGCGCAAGCGCCGCAAAAAAATGGTCGTCTTCAAGCGCCGCCTGAAGAAAGCGACCGTCTCCGAAAAGGGCGTCATTGCCGACAAAATTCGCAAGCTCACTCCTGGCTGCGAAACCATTATCGAGACTCTCGGTCTGCAAGAACGCAAGCGATAGTCTGCCCACGCTGCTACCAACCCGAAGCGCAAGCGAGGGACGCCGGCGTAAGCCAGCGCGCGGCGTCGAAAGCTTCCGCCGACTGTCACGCCCGGCCGCCCATGTTACGGGGCAATCCTGATCACTTCGCCCGGCTTGGTCGCCAGAGCGAGGGTTTCGCCATCGATGGTTTCGGTCATTTTCCCGCGCGAAACCTTAACCGGCGCTTCGCCCCACGGGTTTTTCAGGTTGATCGTGCCAGCCATCGTCGGCTCCAATTGGACGGAAACAACCTTGCCGTCCTGCTGGGTGGCCGTCACCAGCGTGCCGCCGCGTGCCAGCAGTTTGAAGCTCACGGCCCAATCCTTTGGCCACGCAGGCAAGACCTCGATCGTCGACGTGGTCAGCACGTCGTCAACCGTACTGGTTAACAGCGATTGGTGAATCCCAAAAGCCAGCCCGCCCAGATGCTCGGCGTCGATGGCCCCCGGTCCTTCGCGCAGGCGAAGTCGATTGCGGAAAATCTTCGCGCCGCCATCGCCGAGGGTATCGATGAATCCGCCCGTCATGTCGAATCCGAGGAATCGCCGTTTCAGTTGTGCTTCATCCCCCAGCGGTTCAACCGCGCCCTCGCCGCCAGCCACAAAATTTCCAAACACCCCGCTGCCCCGCCGCCGACCACCTGCTCCGCCTGCGCCTTGCGTTGCCGCTGGTCCATTCGCCGACTTGGCGTTATCACCTCCAGCGCCGCGCCCCCTTGCGTCGCCGCTGGTCCGGTCGCCGGCGGGGCGTTATCACTTCCCGCTGTGCGCGCAGATTGTGTCGCCGCTGGTCCGGTCGCCGGTTGGGCGTTATCACCCGCAGCTTCATGTTGTGGCACCGGCAAGCCCGAAGCGGCCGACGCGTCCATCGCCGCCTGGTGTGCAAACACAACTTTCGTCTCATCAAAATTCCCGCGATTGCCCGAGCCGCGTGCAGGCATCGCCAGGTTGTCGGCGATATCTTGCCACTTGGGTCGCAGCGTTTCATCCACGCCCAAAATTTGGGAAGCGCGGATCGCCAACGGAAAAACCGACGCCATCGCGCCCAGCTCGCTCCGCGTATCCTGCGAATCCCAATCGCTCTCGATCCGGTTCACATGGTAGATGTGATACTTGCCGTCCGATTCTTTTTTGAGGTTCGGGAAATTGGCATAAAACTCGGCGACCCCTTTGATCATCGGGTAGCCCTTGTCGCGCAGGAACCGTTTGTCGCCGGTGAATTGATAGCGCTGCCAGAACTGCGAGGCGATGCCGCTTGCCCCTGAGAGAAAGTGCGTACAGTGGCCAAAAATTCCCGCCCCCTTGTCCGGCTGGATGAACACGCCGTTCACATAGCTCCCGAAGTTCAAAAAGTTGTACCGGCTATTCAGGTTATTTTTAACGTGCACATAGTCCAGAAATTCCTTCGACGCTTGCGAATACGGCTTGCGTGCTAAATACAAATCTTGAAATTCCTGCACCAGGTTGTCCGGAATTTTCTCCGGTCCGTTGAAGAAAGTAACCTCCGGAATATAGATCCCCTTGGTCCCCCATTGCTGCCGCGCAGCCAGCGCGCATGCGTCGTACATGCCGTAATACAACGAAAAGAAAGGCTCCATCAGGTCCAGGTGCCCCGACGGCATCAGGTCGCGGTAGTAGGCGTCGGTGTTGGCGTGCCAGTATTGCGAGCCCCAGCGTCGCATGTCGCCGTTGGTGTACCACAGCATGCCGCCAAACCGCGGCGGGTAATCGCCGCGCGAGCTCGAGGCCATCAGATACAGAAAATACAGGTAGTTGCCGCCGACAAAATCCGCCTGCCCGTCGGTGCTGTGCATCGTCGACGTAGCCTTTGGCCCAGAAATCATGCCACCACTGGGCGTTTTCCGACATGAGCGTTTCAAAATCCCCCTTCACTTTAGCTGCATCCAGCGCATCCATCGCCAATTTCGCCACATCCTGCTGGCGGTCAAAGGTTGCGGCGCTCGCGATCAAGATCGTGAACTTTCCCGCGCTCGCCGCGGCCGAAAGCTGCACGGTCGATTCATTCAAAAATCGCGCGTGCGATTCGCGTGCCACCACGGCAATCGCCACCGCGGAGGAATCGAAGAACTCCTTTTCCGCAAACCGCTGCGTCAGCAAAATCGCTCCGTCCTGAATGTGCAACTGCGAAGTGGCCAGGTGATTGGCCGTCCGGAAGATGACTGCGTGATTGCTCGTGAGCTGCCAATTCATGTCGGGGAAGTATTGTTGGGTGTACCGCAACATGCGCAGGTCAATGTTGATGGGTTCAGGCTGCGGGCGCTGGTCGTCAATTTCGACCGCGATCACATCGTGTGCGTTCCACGCCATGACGCGTGCCGTCAGGCCGGTTCCTTTGGCCGTCATCACGCCATCGTAAATTCCCAGGTGTTGGTTGAAGCCACTAGCGGTGAAGACGTCCGGGCCGGCGCTGGCCACATTGATATCCACGTAACCGCAGCCGCTGGCGTAATCGTCGTCCTGATGGGGAAAGCTGACCGAAGAGGAGTCCACGCCGAACACATCGCAGCGGTTAATCTGAAACTTCAGTGCCGAGGGGGTCGTCCACACCAGACTTCCCATCCGCCCATTGCCAACGGGCATTCCTTCCTCACTGCGTGTCGCTGGGTACGTGTAATCAAGATCGCCTCGCGAGATGCCGGTTTTGAAATCGGCACTTGAATCAGTAGCTGCGTGCGCGCCTGAGGCCAACAAACTCACAGCGAGTGCCAGCAGCACGCCCCACAGCCGATGACCGGCCGCACTGGAAGCGGTTTCTAAACCGCCGGGGACCGGCTCATTTTGCGATTTTCCGCCGAGCAAAATGTGCCTGTCCCCCTCTCCGAGGCGGGTTTTGAAACCACTGCTGAAAATTCTTTTTGCACGGTGAAACATGTTTGACGATTCCTTCTCCGGCTGATAATTAGCCGCGGGGCGCTAGCCCCCGGTTTTGAAACTTCAAGCTGCACGTCATTGTCAACTGTGAACTATCGTGAGAGCAGCCAGCGCGGATGTCAATGTTTGCTCACCCAACGCCCTCGTGCCGGGTGCCTGGTGCAAAGCGCAGCGCGGGTGCCTGGGGCAAAGCGCAGCGCCGCCCCAGCGAATTTCTGTCGGCGCCGGGTGCCTGGGGTCGAACGAAGTGAGCCCCCAGTATTCGCGCGCGGGACTCACCTCTTCACCCGTTCATTCCCCACTCCCCATTCCCCACTAGCCACTAGCCACTCCCCACTAGCCACTAGTCTTCCGCGCCGTGGCATCTTTGTGCTCTACCCAGTCGTCTTGCATGCCTTTGACCGTGCCGCGGTAAAATCCCCACTTGGGCCGATATTCATCCGCCTGCGGGCGGAACATCGCCAAGCCCGTTTTGCCTTGGAACGCATCGCCATTGACCGACGCAGTCAGTTCGCCGTCGCCGCCGGTAGTCGTCTTCACGCGAATCTTCACAGTCTCCCATTGGCCGGGCTCGAAGGTGAACTCGCGGGCGACCGTAAAGCCGCGATGACCGGAAACATAGCGCACCTGGGCGGTGTTTTTTCCCGAGAGGGAAAGCACCACCAAGGGCGCGCCTTTGTCGCCATTGACCGCCTTAAGCTGAAACACGTGGCAGAAGCGGCCATAGCCTTTGAAATCGGGATCGGTGCGAAACGTCGTGCCGTACTCGAAGGTTTCGCCGTCTTTCTGGTGCGGGCCGAGCCCTTTCACTTCGGCGCGCTGCCGATCTTTGCGCATGGTGGCTTGATCGCCATCCCACCAATCGCCGCGGTAGCGTAGCGTCATCCGCACAATGCCGTCCCCTTGGTCGGTGATGTTCACAAAATCGTCGTGCTCGGCTTTGCCGTCGGCGACCACATATTTCATGGTCGGCTCTTCGATCCCTTCGAAGCTCTTGAGTCCCAGCGATCGATAACCGCCGTTGGCATCCCGCGCAGGCTTAGGCGATTTGTTGACGATGGTTCCTTCCTCCGAATCGGAATCGCCTTCGTCCATTTCGGCTGTTTTTTCTTTGGTCCCCTTTTGGCCAGCGGAATTCCCAGCGGAATTCACATCGGCGGCGCGGGAAACCGCCGCGCGAGAAAGTGCAGCGCTGCCAGCGATCGCACCGACGACAAACACGATCCAAGTGCATTGAGTAGACAGGGTGGTCATTTTGTTCTTCAGACGTTGTTTCAAAAGCGCCGGGGACTGTCCCAATTTTGCGAGTGCGGCCGAGCAAAATGGGACTGTCCCCCATGCTCAGGCAGGTTTTGAAATCCACTTAGATGAATACTCCCCAAACTAACCCGAAACGCAAGCGACCGGAGCAAGTAAGCACGGTCGACTTAACGTTGACCGAACGCGAACGCGGTAGCTCGCCTCTCCACTCCGTATCGATATTAACCGGAAGCGCGAGCGAGGGTTAGTCATTCAACCCCAGCCCAGCCAATTCAGATCGAATCCGCCCGCCGTGTGCCCCGGCGGCAGGCCCAGCTTCTGGAGCAACTGAGCACGAGCAAGCGAGCACGGTCGACTTAACGTCGACCGAGCGCAGCGCGGTAGCGCCGAAGTTTGTCGGGGACTGGCTCACTTTTGCGAAGGTCTGCCGGAGCAAAACTGTGCCTGTCCCTTCTCCGAGACGGTTTTGAAATCGCCGGGTGCCACTGGCTGCCTCGCCGGGGAGCCAGTGCAGGCCTACTCGGTTTGTGTAAACGCTAGCATACGTGGAATCGGCGGTCGGACCGATTGCATCGGGTTTGGCCCGGGATCTCTGGGCAAAATCAAATGCACTTTTGTAGCTGATTCAGTCATTGCGAACGGTGTTTGAAATTGACTCTGTGCAAAGCGGTTTATTAAGTTGAGCGCCCTACCCACTAATTGGCGGGGCAACGGGTTTCGGCCTGACACGCGGAAGGAACGTTCCATGCTAGCGAAAGTTCTCCTTTGTTTGGCTGCGTTGGCGGTTGACGATGCGACGGACGCGCCACACTATCAAATAGGCAACTATGTAGTAGTGGTAAAAGAGACTGCACTAAGTGCAAGCGGTTCTTCAGATACGATGCTTCCGTTGGGAACAATGCTGGTCGTGGAAGAGGTAGATGGCAAACTATTGGGTGTCACCTCGGGGCACAAAGGCTGGGTTGATTCGGTGGACGTAGTCTCGCCGGACATAGCAGTCGATAAGTTGGCTGCCCTTATTGCAAAGGAACCTGACAACGGGGAGCTTCATAGAGCGCGTGCCAAGGCCGCATGGATAGCCAAGAATTTTGATGCTGCGATCTCCGATGTGACGGAATTGATCCGTCTTCAACCAGACGAGTCGCAAATCTATAAAGCAAGAGCCCAATTGTGGACGGAGAAAGGCGAGTCGGACAAAGCCATCGCGGATTGGGATGAGGGGATACAACGAGACCCCGACGACAGCGACGCACTAATTAGCCGTGGCGATCTTTTAACGACAAAAGGCGACGTCGACAAAGGAATCGCCGATTTTACGGAGGCGATTAAGCACGCGTCGGATGACGACACTAAGGCAAAAGCCTATGGTTTACGGGGCTATGCATGGCATCTTAAGCATGATTTGGATAAAGCGATTGCGGATTACGGTGCCGCACTGGGTCTTCGCCCCACTGTCGCCGCGTATCATGGGAACCGTGGTGAGGCATTTCTAGCCGAGGGTAAACTCAATGAGGCCGTTGACGATTTTACTGCGTACCTACTGTTCGATCCGACCGACGCAAAGGCTTATTGGCGTCGGTCTCGCGTGTATATGCAACTCGGTGATTATTCCCGGGCAACGGCCGATGCCACCAAGTTGATCCAAATGTATCCGAATGATTGGAAGACTCTGGTTTACCGAAGCATGACTTTTGCATGCGACCATAATGTCGACGCGGCAATCAAAGATTGCGACAGTGCGCTTCATTTGAATCCGCGATCAACCGAGGCCCTCGCAGTTCGCGGCTACTATTTGGCAATCAAACAGGAGTATCACAAAGCCGACTCTGATCTCGCAAGTGCGATCGATATTGACAGCTCTTCGGGATTTAACTTTGCAGCGCGAGCATACCTGCGGCAGAGTGAAGGAAAATTTGATGATGCGATTTCCGATGCGACGCAATGCCTTTCCTTAAATCCGCGCATTCAATGGGCACTGCGTATTCGTGCGATCGCTTACACTCAAAAAGCAGAGTACATGAAGGCAGCCGCCGATTATCAGGAATTGGTAGAGATCGATCCAAAATCATTTGAAAGGCACAATAATTTGGCATACTTGCTAGCCACCTGCTCTGACGAAAAGGTGCGTAACGGTAAAATCGCTTTAGAACATGCGACAATTGCCAATGAGTTAACTAAGGAAACCAATTGTCAGATTCTTAATACTCTAGCAGCAGCCTATGCGGAGTTAGAAGATTTTGAAAAAGCGACAGAGACGCAAAAAAAGCCATCGAGGTGGCAGTTTCGGACAAAGTGCGGGACTCGCATCGTGAACGCCTCACGCTTTACGAACAACACCAACCGCTTCGAGATCGATTTATGATTGTACCTGTGGAGAATGACTTCGCCTCTTTGATGGGCGAAAATAGCGCGGCAAATCCGGCGAAGTATATTTTGGCCGTACCATCTGCCAATTCTTTCGCCCACTGATCGGAGTGTCGATCCGACGAAATGCCGAGATGCGCCGGGTGTCACTGCTGCCCTCAGCAGTGCGGCACTAAACGCGGGTCGCCGCTTCAAGTACGTTTCGGTTTTCTCAGGCAACAGCTTGCACGTCGCCAGCCCACAGGCATCGCTCCCACGCGCGGCCAATTTCACTCTTGATTTTTCTGACCTTACCTGATAATTTGTACACCACTAGGAGCGCTCTAGTGTTTCCCTCGTGCGCCTCGGCCGGCAAAGGCCGCCGGGACCCACCCATTTTTCTTTTTGATCGCGATCGCCCGACGGCCAACAGCCAGCCGCATGCAGCCTGCTGCCTGGCTGCCGCCGCGCCGAGGCGCACGATTTTTTCTTTAAATCCCATGCCCCTCCATGCACAAATTTCCCACCATCTGCATTCAGCAACTATCGGTCCGCAATCCGTAATGCTCAGCCCATCACCTCATCACCTGCTCAACTCTTCACCTGCTCAACTCTTCAACTGCTCACTCCCCACTCCCCATTCCGCACTGAACCCTGACCCCTGAACCCTTCACTCCTGAAACCCGCCCTGACCTCAACCTTCCACTACGCTAGAATTGATTCGCATTACTCAACGCGGAGCATCAATGAAATGGCGGAAATTGACGGCGTTCACTCGGCCACTCCCGACGGCCTGACCATTTCCCCCTCGCTCGATCTGGTCATCGAGGCGGCGCAAATTCCGCAGGAATCGCGCACCGTCGATCGCCGCGTCGTCACCTTATGCGCAGTTTCCATTGGCATCGGGCTGGCGGCAGCCTTCGTGGCGGTCGCTTTGGTGTGGCTCATTGCACTCATTACCAACATTTCGTTCTACGGCACGTTTTCGCATGCTAATAATAGTCCGGCCGATAATCACCTCGGCTTGTGGGTCATCCTCGTCCCCGTTGTCGGCGGCGTCATCATCGGCTTCATGGCCCGCTACGGCTCGAAAGCCATCCGCGGCCACGGCATTCCCGAAGCCATGGAGCAAGTGCTCACCAACAGCAGCCGCATTCCGGCGCGAGTCACGTTTTTAAAGCCATTGTCGGCCGCCATTTCGATCGGCACCGGCGGACCCTTCGGTGCCGAAGGGCCGATCATCGCCACCGGCGGTGCGCTCGGTTCCGTGGTCGGCCAAATCATGCGCACCACTCCGGCCGAACGAAAAACATTGCTCGCCGTCGGCGCCGCCGCAGGCATGGCTGCGACCTTCGGCAGCCCGGTTTCGGCGGTGCTTTTGGCGATTGAGCTGTTGCTGTTCGAGTTCCGCGCCCGCTCGATCATTCCCGTGGCGCTTGGCGCCGCGGCTGCGGCTGGCATGCGAGTGGTCTTGGAAGGCGCGCACCCGATGTTCGACATGCCCAATGTTGCCGCACCGCAACTTGGCGCGCTGGCGTTCTATGTTCTGCTGGGCGCTTTCATGGGCGTGGCGGCCGCGGCCGTGACATATATAGTGTATGCGATTGAGGATGGCTTCGAACGCTTGCCAATCCATTGGATGTGGTGGCCTACCATCGGCGCAGTGGCTGTGGGCATCGTCGGATATTTCGCGCCGCGCACGTTTGGCGTCGGCTACGACAACATCACCGGAATTATTTCCGGCCGCTGGACGATCAGCTTCGTGGCAGTTTTGTTCCTGATGAAATTCATCTCGTGGTCGATTTCGCTTGGCAGCGGCACCTCGGGCGGAACGCTGGCGCCTCTGTTCACGATCGGCGGTGGTTTGGGCTATGTGATGGGCGCAGCAGGCAATCTATTGTTTCCCGCCGCCGCGATCGATTTGCGGATGGCTGCGCTGGTCGGCATGGCAGCCATGTTCGCAGGCGCATCGCGGGCGCTATTAACGTCGGCAGTTTTCGCCTTCGAAACCACCCTTCAGCCTTATGGATTGCTCCCTTTGTTGGCCGGCTGCGCGGCAAGCTACTTGGTTGCAGCCCTCTTGATAAAGCATTCCATCATGACCGAAAAAATTGCTCGCCGTGGTGTGCCAACTCCGTACGATTATACGGCCGATGTGCTTGCGCAAGTTTTGGTGCACGAGGTCGCCTCGAAGCCTGTGGTAACACTATCGGCCACGCAAACGCTCGGCGAAGCGCGAAGCTGGTTGGCCGCCGGCAGCGCTCATTCGCAGCACCAAGGCTTTCCCGTCGTCGATGCACGCGGCAATTTAGTCGGCGTGCTCACTCGCCGCAACTTGCTCGATCCGACATTTCCCGACAGCAAGCGGCTGGAAGAGATTGTTCCGCAGCTTCCGCGTTTCGTTCACGAAGATTGCAGCGTGCGACAGGCCGCCGATCACATGGTGCGGCACGATATCGGCCGCCTGCCAGTCGTCACGCGTGCCAAACCGCACGAACTGGTCGGCATTGTCACGCGCAGCGATATTCTATCGGCCTTCAAACGCGGCCTCGACGAAACGACCCGCAAAGCGCCAACGCTGAAGATTCCTGGCATCGGCCGCCGTGAGCCAAATTCCCCCCGCGAGCCCAATTCTCGCAGCGCATGACCCGCAACCTAAACAATCGTTCCGCCCGTCGCGAACTTGGCGATAACGTCTTCGCTCACGCCGAAATTCTGCGCGACGAGTGCTCGCGGGTTCGACGCCAGCCAATCTGCCAAATCGATCGACTTGTAATCGCCGCTATTGAACACCAACAACATACGCAAATTGTCGTTGCCGACGTTCTCGATGTAATGCCCAAAGCCCTGGGGAATATAAGCGACGTCGCCGCTGCCCAGAGCTTCGGTTCGCGCATGCCCATGCGAGGCAAACACCGTGACGCTGGCCTTGCCCGAAATCACGTATTGCCACTCGGCCGCGTGCGGATGCCAGTGCAATCCGCGCAGGCCCCCCGGACGGATCGACATCAGTCGCGCCAGTCATCGTGGTCGAAATTGGGAACTCCACTTGCGAGACGATCCGCAACTCGCCGCCGGCGAATTTTCGCGGCGCTTGCGCCTCCAGCGGATACTTGTGGGTCAGTGGTCCGCTACGCAGCGAACCCGGCGGCGCATCCACTGGAATCGGCGGCGGTGCCTTCCCCGGAATTATGTAAACTTCCTCCTTCGGCAATTTGGCGAACGTCGCGGCCGCGCGCCGAAATCCTTCGCCAGCACTTCGGCGGGCGTATGCGCAACCCAATCGGTGAGACTAAACGTGCCAAACTCGGAGAACTTGCCGTCGTCAAAGGTGAGAATGAAATGGCAACCATCGGCCAGTGCCTGAATCGAGTGCGGATATCCGCGCGGAAAATACCACACGTCTCCCGGCCCGAAATCGGCCGTCTCCCGCGTGCCGTCGGGCGAATAAATGGTCACGCGACAATGGCCGCTAAGCATATAAGCCCATTCCGCGGCGATGGCGTGCCAGTGCAATTCGCGAATGCTGCCGGGAGCCAGTCGCATCGAGACCGCGGCAATTCCCTCGGAAACGGGAAATTCATCGATATTCGCCTCTTTGGCCGAACCTGCCGAGTTCACGCGCCCCTGTTGGGCTTCCATCGCATAGCGAAACGAAGGCGTTTGCGCATGATTATCACGTGTATCAGCGGGAATATTTGGTTTTGCCACGTGCGGACTCCAATTCGAATTCAAACTGTCAGCAACTTGCGCCCAACAGCATAACCGCGCCGGCCAAATTCACAAACGGTCAGCAAGTGGCGGCAGTAGAATTGCGGGTCGATTCGGCTGTAGCCCGGCCGAAGATTCAGCCTCGCGGCGCCTGTTCCAAGAATCGCAGCGTGGCTTCGGTTCGCGTGCGCACGTGGAGTTTTTCGTAGATATGCCGAATGTGCGTGCGCACCGTATCCAGCGAAATCTTCAACTGATCGGCAATTTGCTTGTATTGGTCGCCGCGCGACAAAAGCCGCAATATTTCCTGCTCGCGCCCGGTCAAGTTCTCCATTTCCGATTTGGATTTTGGCGCTCTCTGAAAATAGGAAACCAGTTTGCGAGCGATGGGCATCGACATGGGCGCACCGCCGGCGCTGGCCTGCTCGATCGCCTGAACCAGTTCGGCCCGAGATGAGTTTTTCAGAATGTATCCGCTCGCCCCGGCGCGCAGCGAATCGAAAATCAATTCGCGTTCTTCGTAGGTCGTCAGCATGAGCACATTCAAATTGGGCATGTGCGATTTCAACTGCGCCACGCATTCAATGCCCGACATGCCCGGCAAGCGAATATCAACCATCAAAACATCGGGGGGCTGAAACGGCACCTCGTCCAGTGCTGCTTCGCCCGTCGCATAAGTGTGTAAGCAACTCAAGCCGGGCGTTTTGCGAATCAATGTCGCCAGGCTGGCGCGCGTTTCATCATCGTCTTCGACAATCGATACGGAAATATGAGCCGCCATATTAATTCAGGACTTTCATGCGCGAGGTAAATGAATACGAAATGCATATCTTGGTGCCGGCACCGGCGCCGTCTGCAATGCGAAGCTGCCGCCGATATCGTCCATTCGCTGGCTCATGTTGCGCAAGCCATCTTGTCCCAGTTCCGCGGGCTTCTCGGCGAAACCGCGGCCATTGTCGGCAATGATAATTGACATTGCTGGGTCATCGACGGAAACGGTGAGCACTACTTCAGTGGCCTGCGAATGGCGCAAAACATTATTGAGCGCTTCCTTCACAACCATGAATAAGTTGTGCCGAACTTCGGCCGGCATGGAAAGCTCCGGCGGATCGTCGGGCAAGTCGAGTTGGCAGCGAATGTTGGCATCGCCAAGGGTGCGAACGGCAAATTGGCCGACGTAGTCGATCAAATCGGCCAGTGTGTCATTGTTCGGATTGATGGCCCACACGGTTTCATCAAGCGATTTGATTTGTTGTTTCGCCGTGGTGGCGATCTGCGCGACATGATCGTCGGGAAGATCATCGTTGGCTTGCATGCTCAATTCGCTTAAGAGCACAATTTTTGTCAAGCCGCAGCCAAGATCGTCGTGAATGTCGCGGGCGATGCGGTGGCGTTCGCGATCGAGCGCTGCGCGCTGCTCGAGCACCACCAAGCGCCGCCGCAAACGGCGGAACAGCACATAACGCACCAATAGCCCAGCGATGACAACGCAGGCGGCCGCCACAACGGCCCGAAACCACCAGGTCTGCCAAAAAAACGGTTCAATGGTGAGGATGGTTGTGGCGCCTTGCAAATTCCAAATTCCATCGGCATTGCAAGCGATCACGTGAAACTGGTAATTGCCCGACGGTAAGCGGGGATAAGGGGCCTTGCGCGGTTCGGTCGCCTCGGTCCAATTCTCCTCGAAATTATCGAGCTTGTACTTGAAGCGAACGTTCTCAGGGGAATTAAAGGTGAGCGCAGTGAAGAAGAAATCCAAATGGTGATAGTCGGGGGGCAAAATGAGCTTGGAAATGCTTTCCGAACCTGAGTCGTCGGCAGCAGCCAATCGATATTCATCGAGCATTGCGATCGGCTTGTCGTCGACCAATACTCGCTGAATCAGCACTGGCGGCGAAACTAATTGGCTCTGAACTCGTTCGGGATGAACGACCGCCAACCCAGTGATCATCGGCATCCAGAGACGACCGTCCGTCGATCGCAGCGCCGCGGGAGATATATCGCCGCGCGACTGGATGGGGGGCAAACCTTCGTCACTGCCGAAATTAATCGACTTCAAATTTTCGGTCTTTCCATCGGCCACGTCATCCAATTCCTGCTGCCTGACTTTGAAGATGCCGTGCGCCAGCCGAACCATACGTCGCCATTGGCGTCAGGAACTATTTGCGTAATGCTGTCGTCGTACAGTCCTTGTTCCCGGGTGATTTCTCGGTACTTTCCATTCTTTAGGCGTCCTAGCCCTCCGTCGCGGAAGCCGATCCACAGGGCATTATCTGGTGTGACAGCCAGCGTCTGCATTGCTTTATGCCCGATCGGCCCTGTCTCATTGATCAACTTGTCGTTTTTGACACGCAGCAAATAGCCAATGCCCGATGACGCCACCCAAATGTTTCCATCGCGATCTTCGACAATGGCATCGATGCGATGGAGTTCTTGGGGCAACTCGAAATCAATGAAACGATTGTTTCGAAAGCACTGGAGACTGTCGAGTGCATAGCTACCAATCCACAAATCACCATTCTTGGCGGCCAGCAATGCCGTGGTAATATGACCACGAAGTCCGTCGTGGTTAGCCCACTTATCCAACTTGCCATCGAGCCAGCGAAACAAAGCTTGTTCGTGAGTGGCAAACCAGACCGCACCATCGGGACCTGCCGTGACGGTTGTCGCAGCCCCTCGAAACTCGAAAGGGGCGGGTTTCCACCGCCCATCCGCCAAAACCATTAGGGTGCCATCGACCATGGCGGCCCAAATCTGCCCGTCCTTCGCTTGGCAAATCGAACTTACGGACGCTGAAGGCCGCCCTACATCCTCGCGCTCTAGTTCAATCGCCCGCGGCGAAATTCGATCGAGTCCAGCGTCGGTCCCGGCCCAGAGATTCCCATCTTTATCTTCAGTAAAGCAAATGATTCGCGACTGCGGAGTTTCGACCTTATCGAGAGTGCGACCGTTAAAGCGAAACAGTCCGCCGGTGAGCGTACGACACCATAATGTGCCGCTGGTGTCTTCCAGCGGGTGCATGGTTGAAGAACCAGTATGTTTGATGGGCAGACTTGCTAACTGAACGAGTCCCGTGTCGTCGTGATATTTGAACAGCGTGTAATACGATGAGATCCATAGTCCACCGTCGCTTGCCGGTGCCAGAGCACTTTGGTGAGGAGCCGTAAAAATTTCGGTAAATCGGTCATCTTTGATAATGCCGACACGCTCATCGCGCGCATACCAGAGGCGGCCCGAATTATCAACCGCCAGCGATGTGGCTTTCCCATCGGGAAAGCCCGCTTCGGCGTCATATTGCTTCGCACGGCCGTTCTTGATCTTGCAAACGGGACCCTGCCGATACCCAATCCACAAGGCGCCGTTCGTGTCTTCGACGAGACTATCAGGCAGTTGTGCTGGAATGTCATCGCGCACAATGACCGGCGGCTTACCACGATCGATGAACATGACAGCGCCTTGGTACACCACCCACAGGCCACCGTTGCGAGCCGCCAACATCATACGCACGTAAGGAATATTTAAGCCATCGAGTTTGCCCGTTGAATGATGAACGAAATGAACGCCGTCGAATTCGCTAATTCCAGTCGAAGTTCCCACCCACAAATAACCATCGCGTGTTTGCGCGACGTCTTGAATGACGTTGTTCGAGCCGTCTTCAATTTGCCAGGTGCGCACAGAGTAAGCGGCATCGGAAGCGCAACAGAATACGGCTTGGCAGCAACTCATGAGCCCAGCGCAGGGAAATAGCGTTGCCCAGACAAGCAGCCGAGCGGTACGTCTCCGATTGCGCAATACCATATGCGATCGACCTGAATAATTGCGACGGCTTCCTGCGGTGCGCCCAAATACGCGTCGGTTCCTATTATGCCAACGTCAAGAGAATCTTGCGAATGAAATTCGATCGTTGGCGGTAATGCGCCATCGCACAGATATGTGATAGATTTGCTCCTGCTTCGGATTAACCTTGTGGAGACGCTGAGTAGTGCGTCAGGCAAATTGAGGCACGTCGTGCTAAATCCCCCCGATCTGCACGGCGCTACGTCGCGAGTTTCCATTCCCCCCAACGAATGTAGGACTCGCCGATAAAATTACCTGACGCACTACTCGTGCTAATTCTTTCATCGCAGCCTACGGCGCCCGATGATTGCGGCTGAATCGGCGGCGGATATCAATTTCTGCCCGCGGCAATGCATCTCTTAAAGGCTCTTAAATAAGTCCCAGCCCGCTCATTGGTTGCGACGATTCAATTAACCGGCATCACATGGAAATGTGATTGAGACGCCGCTAACGGCATTTAGGCTAGTGGTTTGAATCGCGAGTTAGCAAATGCGCGATTGAAAAGGCAACAACGCGCGACCGTGCGGATGCGAAAAATCGAGATTCGGCTGGTGGCCAGCCGCCGCACAGTGCTCGCGCTTCGACGAACCGATCACATCTCCCCATCGCTTTCATCTGTGGAACTTCGCAACAGGAATTCAAAAAATGCTTACGCGCTCGCTTTCGCTCTCCCGCTTTATCCGCCTCACTGCTGGCATATTCCTCTTGCTGGCAGTCGCTCCATCGATGGCCGCAAATCTTACCTGGGATAGCGGCGGCGCAACTGCCGGAAATCCAGCCGATGGGCCAGGCAATTGGGATACGCTCACGGCCTGGTGGTCCAACGGTACAAGCGACGTGGTGTGGGATAATGTGAGCACGGCCGTGTTCGGCCACGCAAACGGCGCTGCCGGCACAGTGACGATCGATGATGTCTCGGGAACCGTAACCGCCGCAGGATTGACTTTCAACGCGCCGGGCAGCGGCAGCTATGTAATTACAGGGAGCGGCGCCGATACGCTGACGCTCAGCGGATTGAACCCGATCATCGCTGTAGCGCCAGGAGTGAGCGCGAACATCAGCGCACCAATTGCCGGCGGCTTTGGCTCCTACGCGCTCCTGGGAAGTTCTGTGACTGGTCTCGTGTTTAAAGACACCGGCACGTCGAATACCGGTACATTCACAATTTCGGGAAGCAGCACCTACACTGGTAGTACGATCTTCGAGAATAGCGGTCTTACCGGTAGCGGAGGCAGCGGAATCTCGGCAACGCTCAGCAGCAACGCCAGCTTGGGTTCGGCGGGATCCAATGTTTACGTTGCTTTTAATCCTGCTTCGGCTTTGACCGACACTAGCTCACTGACGATGACCGGCAGCAGTTCGCTTACAGCCTCGACATTGGTTCTCGACTACAACTTCGGCCAAGGAACCACCAGTACAACAGCCGGCGGCGTATTGAACGTCAACGGTAATAACACCATCAATGCCGACACGATCTCCACCACTGCCGGACGCAACGGCGGTAATACGAAGGGGGGCCTAGGAACATTGAAGCTCGGCAGTGGAGCCACGCTCACTCTCAACGGAGCTAACGGCATTGGTAACAACGTCGCTCTGATCGACATCTCCAATTATTCCTTTGAAACGGGAGGTTCCACCACGACCGGCGCCGCAGGCCTAGTCGATTTCTCTGCCGGCACGGTCAACGGCACGGTCAACGAAATCGATATCGCTACCGGCAAAGCAGGCAGTAGCGGCTCAAGCGGCGCATCCACTGGCGAGTTGGATTTCGCCAATGGGACGCTGAATATCGCCAACGTCATCAGAATTGCTCGCACCGGACGACAGCCCGCCAATGGAACGCTAACTTTGGCGGCCGGCGGCACTGGCACGCTAACCGCCGCCTCGATCACCTTTGGCGAAACGGGTCCCACCGGCACAAGTTCGGCCACGGGTATCATTAACATCAATGGCGCTACGTTGGCCATGACTGGTGACATTAATAACAACCCATCAAATACGTCGAATACCACGACGGGCACCATCAATCTCAATGGCGGCACGCTCGATATGGGTGGACATGCGATCGGATCGTCCGGGAAGGCAGTCACGCTCAACGCCACCGCCGGTCTACTCAATAACGTTAGCTCGATCAACAGCACTGGAAACGGTTCGCAAGGTCTGACGATGAGCGGTACCGGCGCGCAGGTTCTCACTTTAACAGGCACCAATTCGTACAACGGAGACACCACCGTCAATGGCGGCACACTGGTGGCCAATGGCCCGCAATCGATGGGAAATGGCAATGGCGCGCTGGCAGTCAATGGCGGCACGCTCGATTTGTTCGGCAACGGTCAAAGCGTGCAAAGTCTCAGCGGCACTGGAGCAGGGGCTATCATCACCAACAGCGTCGCTTCCCCGGCCACTTTGACCATCAGCAATGGCGGCGGAATCGGCACCGGAGTATATGCCGGTCTTATTCAAGATGGCGGGTCTGGCAAAACTGTTGGCTTCACCGTAAGCGGCGGCACCCAGACGCTCACTTCAACCACTCCTCAAACCTATACAGGAAATACTACGGTCAGCGGCGGAGCCACGCTGAGCATTGCAAATATCAATTCAACCTCCAACGCATATGTAAACGGCACATTGAATGCGGCCGGGACTATGGGCGCAATCCTCGTTGATAACGGTGGCATGCTTACACCAGGCCCGGCGATTTTGAGCAATACCACGGGGTTACTCAATGCCACAAGTCTGACAATCGGAAGTGGCGGCGGAAATCTGAGCTTCTTGGCGAATTCCGGTACGCCCGGCACCGGCTTCGATCAACTTTCGCTTTCCGGCGCTGCCACGCTGAATTCTTCGATTACCGTAAATGTGAACATGAGCGGCTCTATGCCCTCGGGCACCTACGCATTGGTTTCAGCGACCGGTGGACTTCATTTGAACGGCAATTCAGTATTTGGAAACGTGAATATCGGCGGCGGTGCGACCCGCACCACCGGCAGCGTTTCCGAAACGTCTAGCCAAATTGACTTAGTGGTCACCGGCAACGCAGCCAATCTCACGTGGACCGGGACAGGTGACGGCACGACATGGGATATCGTTGGCCAAACGAACTGGACAAGCACCGCTCCGACCGATCCAAATAAGTTCTATAACGAAGATAACGTTACCTTCAACAATATCTCATCAAATCTCACCGTTAACGTCGCTGCGTCGGTTCAGCCCGGTTCAGTTACCTTCAATAACGATGCCTCGCACAGTTACGTGTTTAATGGCAACGGTATTGCCGATTCTGGAAGCGGCACCAATGTCACGTTGAATGGCGCCGGGTCTGTAACCTTCAACAACTTCAACACGTATGCCGGTGCGACGAATGTTAATAATGGGCAATTAATCATCGGCTCCGGCGGCACTATCGCTGGAACGACGCTGGCAATTGCGGGTCCAGGAACCGTCACCGTTAACAATGGCGGACAAACAACTACCGCGGCTATTACCAACGCCGGTAATTTCTCTGTAGGCGGTTCCGTGGGCGGCACAGCGCTCGGAAGCACCGGCACGCTCACCATAACGTCTGGCGGCAATATCAGCACCACCACGGCCACCGTCAGCGGCGGCACTGCGACAATTCAAAGCAGCGGCAACCTGTCTAGCCCAACGCTTGACGTTACGGGAGGTTCGGTGACGGCCGAGTCGGGAGGAACCATTTCCAGCACGACGATTTCCGTCTCGAATGGCGCCTCGCTGACCGCGCAATCGGGCGCTTCCATTTCGAATACACCTAACCTAACCAATAATGGCAGTGTTACTTTCAATTCCGATCAGTTCATCCACGCACTCAGTGGAACCAATGCGGCTGCCATCTTGCAAGAAACTGGCACGCTCACGGTCAGCGCGACCGGCACCTTTGCAGGTTCCATTCAAGACGATGGTCCTGGAAGTCTCACGGTTTCTGCTGGCACGTTGACGCTTACCGGCTCGAATTCGTACACCGGCAACACGACGATCAATTCCGGCGCCACACTGCAGATCGACACTGGCAGCAACACAGGCAGTTTAAGTGCCACGACGAATATTTCAGACAGCGGCACATTGATTTACGCCCGTACTGGTTCGCAGTCAGTTCCCAACACTCTCACCGGGGCCGGTGCATTCCGCCAAATCGGCGGAGACACGATGACACTCACCGCGGCCGACAACAGCGGATTCTCGGGCGCTATTCAAGCCTATAACGGAACGATTTTGCAAACCTCCGCTACTTCGTTGGGCTCGGGTGCGGGCGGCTTGATTCTTGGAACGCCTGAGCCTGCAGGTGGTCCAACCAATACTCCCGTCGGGAACATCACGCTGATTAGCAGCGTTCCGACCGATACTGTCGGCAGCATCTCCAGCACTAGTGGCGGCACAACGGTTAACCCAACGCCCAACGTTCTGACGATTCCCAGCGGCGTTACTCTCACTGATTCTGGCACCCTAACCGTAGGTCCGAACGATACCACGGCAGCTGCCGCGGTCTATACCACATTGCAAGCCACCGGCGGCGGATCGCTGATCGTTAGCGGCAATACCACTGTAGCGCAGGCGAACGGGATCGCGGTTCTCGATCTATCCGGCTTGAACAGCGTCACCATCAATTCGGCGACCTTCAACATGTACAGTGGCGCCGGCTTACAAGCCACGGTGAATCTTGCGAATACGACAGTCGGTCGCAATGCACCGTCGAACTCGATCAGTTCCACCACCATTAATATGGCCACCACGGGAACCAATAATCCCAACGGAAATGCTTCGGTGTTGAACCTTGGCTCGGGCAGCAACTCAATCAGCGCCAGCACGATCAATCTTGGAACTGGCCGGGGTGCGGGCGTAATTCAATTCACTGCTGGCGCACCATCAACGGCCAATCTTACTCTCACCGGCTCGCCCACCATCAATATGGCGATCGCCAGTACCAACGGCACGCAAACCGCCGCGACCGCCGCGCTTAACTTCGCCGGTTATGGTGTCAATGTTCAAGCCGGCTCGATAAATATGGCAGAGAACACGGCGAATCTTGCCGGCGGCGGAAATGCGGCGATTACGTTTGATACGGGAACTTTTACGCCGGCACCATCACGATGGCGCTCGACAGCGGCGGAAGCAGCATTACGGGCCCCACGGCCTCCATTACTATCGGGGGTAATAGCCCCGACAGTGCGGCCACCGGCGAATTCGATTCCAGCAATATTGTTTTGGGTCAGTTCACCAATGCGAATGCCTTTGCCGTTGGCTCGGCAGTTGCCACAGCCACCCTTACGATCAATGGCGGGACCGCTAATATCAACGGCAGCATTACCAACAACAGCACGCAGGGAACCACAGTATCAACGTTGAACCTCGCCGGCGGCACTTTAAATATGAACAATAATTCGATCGGCGGCGGTGGCGGGGTTAACAGTGGAAACGGTCCAATCACCACCAATTTCCTGAGTGGCACGTTGGAAAATGTTAGTGAAATTAATGGCGGCACGACTGGTTTAATTAAAAGCGGTACTGGCACACTGACCCTCACCGACAATGGCGGCAATCACAACAACTACACGGGCGGCACGTTTGTGAACGGCGGCAAGCTGATCGTCTCCACCACTTCCGCTCTTGGACAGGGTGGATTGACGATTAACAGCATGGCCACCGCCCAATTGCAAACCGGCACCGGATCCGGTCCTGTCGTGTTGCCCAGCGTCTCGATTGCGGGTAATGCCTCGCCTACTGGCACGCTCGATATCACCAATAGCAAGATGGTGATTACCAACACCAGCTATGCCAGCGCCGTGTCGGCCTACACGGTGTCCCGGCGCAAGTCACCAATGCCCTGGATGGCTTTGCCTGGGATCAACCCGGCATCACCAGTTCCACGGTGGCCAACGACATTAATAACCTGGGGGTGCCCACCAGCGTGGCGGTGATCCTCAATAATAGCAGCGGCACGGCCGGTGGCGGCAGGGGATGCCACCGATGAGCTGTTCTATAGCGACGGCTCGGGCAGCCCCACCACCAATCCCAACGGCCTGCCGCAGTTCGCCGGCACGTCGGTCGATCAGAACTCGGTCTTGTTCAAGTACACCTACATCGGGGACTCGAACCTGGATGGCATGGTCGATTCGACCGACTTCGGCCTGTTTTTGGCCGGCTACAACGATCCGGGCACGGCGGCCTCGCTGGGCTGGGCGGTCGGGAGACTACGACTACAGCGGCACGGTCGATTCCACCGACTTTGGCTTGTTCTTAGCCGGTTACAACTACTACGCCTCCAACCCCGTGCCACTCAACTGGCGCTGGCGGCGTGCAACCGGTGCCCGAGCCGGCGGCCTTCCTGCTGGCGGTGCTGGGATTGGCGAGTCTGTTGAGTTACCGTCGGAAGCCTACTTTGAACTAGCCTGGATTATTCAAATGACTCTGGCGCCCGTCCATGCAATAGCGACGTGTTCCAAATGTTCTTAGCGGGCAATTCAGCGTTGCCCATCTCGGCCGGAGCCCCGATTGCTATCATTCGGCCATATGCCAAATGGCCTAGTGATGGCGAAGTCACTCTATTTCTTCTAAGTATCTCGAAACTCTGCCAAGAATAGTCTGAGTAACCAAAGGCGCGCTGTGCTACGGTTGACCCACGGCATTCAGCTTCGGAAGATGATCTGACGAAAGACGAATACTGTTTTTTGGCAGAGATTGCGCGTGGAACTCATTCCCGCACCGTTTGCCGATCTGGTGACTCGGCTGTACGAGGAGCCACGCGCAAGACACGCTCTTTACGCTTCCGCGCCGCCGGTGGCACATTCCCAAGCCCGCCGGCCACGATCTCTCCGTCCACTTCCACGGCAAATTCGCCGGCAACGCCGCCGGGCCCGCCGCTGGGCCACACACCCAAATGGCCCAGAACATTCTGCTGAGCTACGTGGCAGGCGGCCGAATCCTCGAGCTCAAAACGGTGCAGGTGAACGACCGCCTTACCATCGGTCGACCCTGCATCGACATGACCAACGTCGGCTACAACATCGAATGGTCGCAGGAATTGCTCGTCGAGCATTCGCTGCGCGAATACGTGGCCGGCGCCATGCTCATCGAAATGTTCCGCCGCGATCCGGTATTCGGCGACGATGCACTGTTGGGCCCGGCCGGCGAAGCCATTCTCGATCTCAGCGTCGGCTACGATCTGGCCGGCATCAAAAGCGAAAAAGTGCAATCGTTCCTCGATGGCATGCGCGATGCCAGCCAGGCGGTCGCAGAACTTCGCGCCGCATCCCATCGCGCTACAAGATCGCCCGCGAACTCAATTACCCCACGCATCTTTCCAACACGCTCACGCTCTCGACCTTCCACGGCTGCCCCGCCGACGAGATCGAGCGCATCTGCGAATTCCTGATCGTCGATCGCCAGCTCGATGTGATCGTGAAAATGAATCCGCCCATGCTCGGCAAAGAGCGTCTCGAGCATTTGCTCTACGACGTGCTCGGCTACACCGAACTGAAGGTCAATCCTTCCGCCTATACTTCCGGCTTGCAATTCGACGAAGCGGTCCAACTCTGCGCTCGTATGACACAGCTTGCCATCTCGCGTCGGCGCCGCTTCGGCTGCAAATTCAGCAACACGCTGGAAGTGCTCAATCACCGCACATTCTTCACTCCGGACAACAAAATTCAATATCTTTCCGGCCAACCGCTGTACGTTATCACGCTTACGCTGACCGATATCTTTCGTCAGGCCGTCGGCCCACATCTGCCCATCAGTTTTAGCGCTGGCATCGACAATAAGAACTTCGCCGATGCGGCCGCATGTGGTTTCGTGCCCATCACGGTCAGCTCCGACCTCTTGCGCCCCGGCGGCTATGGACGCATCTGCACTTATTTGGAAGCGCTCGATCAAGCGATGAAAAAAGTCGGCGCGACAAGCATCGACGAGTACATCCTCCGCGCCTTTGGCCAGGAACCAGCCGCGACCCAGCGCGCTCGATCAGGAACGAGAAACTCAGACCCCCAGACAACTGAACACCCAGACGACAACGTCGTCCGCTGGGCTTCACTTCTCAACACCTCCATCGCAGCCGAGCGCACCGTCAAGACCCGCGCTTCGCGCCGCTGCCAATCGGAAAGTGCCGCGCCGCATCGATTCGCACCTGGAAACATTCGACTGCATCACCTGCGACAAATGTCTGCCGGTCTGCCCCAACGCAGCGAACTTCACGTATCCGACGCCCAAGGTCGCTTTCGATTACTTCGACCTTTCCATCGACTCGACCGGAAATGCGACGACTACAGGAAGCGCAAAACGCTTTGAAATCACTGAGACAATACAAATCGCCTGTTACGCCGATTTCTGCAATCACTGCGGCAATTGCGACACATTTTGCCCCGAATATGGCGGTCCCTATATTAAAAAGCCGACCTTTCACGGCAGCCTTGAATCGTGGCAACAAGCCGCCCCGCGCGACGGCTTCTTCGTTCTTTGCGGTGATGAAGCGGCGCACATTTATGGCCGCATCAAGGGGCAAGAATACGAACTGTTTTCGTGTCCATCCACGCGTAGTTACGAGTTTCGAACGGGCCGAGTCGCCGCAAAAATATGCGCCGATTCCCATACGCTGCAACACGCCCAAGTTCATGATGGCGCCGGCGAGCAGCAACTCGATCTGGGCATCTATCACACGCTCCGCTATTTGCTCGAAGGCATTACAAATCGCTCTCAAATCCATCAAGTAAACTGCGCGGCACAATTTGAAACGCTCGCGGTGCCGCAGCAGTAGTTAAAATCTGTATCGACGGTTTGTCTTCACAGACGAACTTCTTCGCCTCGAGCCAGGCGAATTGTTTTGTGATTGATGTCGTGAGCGGCTTCGATTCGCCGCAACGTTCGATGTCGCGCCCGAATTAGAAGCGAGTGCGTCGTGCAATGATGATCGTCGTAGCTGATGCCGCGCAAAAGTGGCGAATCGCTAATGCCGGTGGCGACGAAAATCACGTGCTCCCCCTTGGCCATTTCGTTCACGCACCAAATCTTCTTTATGTCGTCAGGCGCGCAGCCGTGACGTTCCATCAATGCTTGTGTTTCTTGTTCGTCTTTGGGGGCCATGCGGCACAGCAGTTCACCCCCCAGACATTTGATCGCGGCGGCCGCCAGCACGGCTTCCGGACTGCCGCCCATGCCCAGATACAAATCGACGCCCGAATCTGGCAAACACGGCGCAATGGCCGCCGCCACGTCGCCGTCGGGAATCAAGCGAATGCTGCACTCCGCTTCGCGCAGTTGCCCGATGATCTGCTCGTGCCGCGGACGATCGAGCACAACGGCCACCAAATCAGAAACGCGTTTATGCAGCGCCTCGGCGATGGCTTTCAAATTCGCTTTAAGCGGGGCGTCAAGGCTGACTTTCGCGCCGGTTTCGATCACGCGCGGACCGATTGCCAGCTTTTCCATGTAGTGCGAGGGCACGTTGGGAAACAATTTGCGCGGATCGTCGTCCGGAGTATCGCATGTGGCGACCGCCATCACCGAAATCGAGCCACTCAGCCCTTTGGCCAGCGGCGTGGTTCCGTCGATGGGATCGACCGCCACGGCCACCGAAGGCGATCCAGGCTTCCAACTTCCGAGTTTTTCACCGGTGAAAATTCCTGGTGCTTGGTCCTTCAGCCCTTCGCCAATCCGAACGACCCCCTGGCAATCAATCAAGTTGAACATGCCGCGAATCGCATCGGAGGCGGCGCTGTCGGCGGCATTTTTGTTTCCTTTCCCCATCCATTTGCGTGCCGCGAGCGCTCCGTTCTCGGTGCAACGGACAAGGTCTAAATCGAACAA
>CAWGBP010000060.1:0-20672 GCA_963820835.1 Pirellulales bacterium
CACGAGCGCATTGAGTGCTCGACCTGACAGTGCCTCCAACTCGTGGTGCGAGAGCCGTTCCAATCGTCGTCGCTCGGCATCCGGCATGTTCAACGTGGCTTTCATCAATGAATTGTACGCATGTGAGGGTTTGGGCTACAATTAAAGAGTTCTAGCGGTTGCAACGTTTTTTCGCGATGGTTCGGTGAACTATGACCAAACGCACGCTCGATCCTACGACTCGGGCAAATCTTGGCGACTTAACTGATCGCTTCGAACTTTGCGATCCATCAGGGCGCAAGATAGGTTATTTCATACCCGCGCTTCCAGCTAATGCATACGCCGGTGTCGATTCTGCCATCGGTCCCCGACGAATTGGAGCGGCGCGAGCGTGAAGAGCAGCGTTATTCGACCGCCGAAGTCCTCGAGGGATGACGGAATTCTAATGTTCCGCGTCGAATGGGTCCATTCCGCGCGGGCTGCTTTGTCTGCGCAACTTTGGATTGATTCGACTTCCGACGAGCGAAAGTCGATCACGGAAACGATCAACATGGTTGACCAACATTTGGCGATTGATCCGATTGAAGTCGGCGAATCGCGCGAAGCCGATCGCCGAATTCTTCTCATGCCGCCACTGGTTATCAAGTTCAAAGTGGAGCAGCGATTGCGATCGGTGACGATTGTGGATGTATGGAAATTTGGTCGAAAACGCTAGTCGCAAATCGCGCTACTTTCCCCCGATCGAAATCAAGTGCGATTGCGTGCGCAGGTACATTTTTCCGTCGGACACGGCGGGAGTGGCGCGGCTGGTTTCGCCCAATGGATTAGTGGCGATAAGCTTGTATTGATCGGAGGCGGCCAGCACCACCACGTCGCCATCGGCTGAAATGCAATAGATGCGATCTTGCACGCGCACTGGCGAACCAAAGAAATTGCCTCCCACGCGCTCGCGCCAGTGAATTTTGCCGGTCTTCGCATCGATGCACGTGACAATTCCCTTGTCGCTCCATAAAAAGGCTAAATCGCCAGCGGCACACATGCTGGGCACGTAAGGGGCCGAGCTGCGATCGATTTTGTAGGCCAGTTCCGGAGCGTGCCCCTGCGAATCGCCCGGCTTGAGCGCATACATCGTGTTCTTGCCGCTCCCTTCGCCGTCGCTAGCTAAAATTAGGCCATCGACCAGCGCCGGCGAGCCCACGGGTCGCAATTTAAAAATGCCTGACTCCCAATTCTCGGCCCCAGTTTTGAGATTATGGCTGCTGATGCCGTGGGCCCAACTGCACACAATCAATTCTTTCCCCTGCGGTGTGTTTAAAATGCAGGGCGTCGAGTACGAAGCATTTTGCTTTCCCTCGGCGTGCTTTCGTGTTAGTCGCCAACGCTGTTTACCAGTTTGGGCATCGACCGCCAGCAAAAAACTGTTTGGGCCATCTTGATCGTTGGTGATAATGACTTCGCCATCGACCACAATGGGCGAAGTGCCGAAACCGTGCTGGCTTTCATAGGGGCCAAGGTCCATTTGCCAAACGTCCTTGCCCTCGTGAGTGAGCGCGGCCAGCGTGTAATGCTCGGGCGTGGCCCAGGCGACGTAAATTCGCTTCTCATCCAATGCCGGAGTGCTGGAGGCGAAGCTGTTAAAATCGTGAATGTGATAGCTGGACGAAGGAAAATCGCGCTGCCAGAGCTTTTTGCCGTCAGCCGTACTCACGCAGAGTACGTGCATGGTGGCGCTGTCGGGATCGGCGCTGGTCACAAAAACTTTATTGCCCCACACGATCGGCGACGAATGCCCCACGCCCGGCAGCTCAATGCGCCAGTTGTAATCTTTCGCGGTCCACTGGGTTGGGATACCCGAGGCGTCGCTTTGCCCCTGCCCGTTGGGACCGCGAAAGCGGGTCCACTCTTGGGCGCGGCGATGTGAGCGCACACGCAAACAACGCCAAAAAACTTGTTGATATTCGCTTATACGACATCGCAGAATGCCAGGAAAGAATCAGCCGGGAAATCGTCAATTCCCGTCCGATCCTAACCGAACCATTCGCAATATTCCAGCATCGTATTACTGTGTGAGTCAATCGGTTTCTAATAGCCTTCGTCACTAATAATCAGAGGCACGATTCACCTCTTCACCTCTTCACCCGTTCACCTGTCCACCGCCTCCGGCTAGAATCATTTAAACTCGTTCAACTTTGCAGGGGAATCCATGTTCGTCGCCACGCTTGGCCGCCTAGCGGCTGGCGAAAACCTGTCGCGGCCGGAAATGATCGCCGCCATGGATTCGGTCATGGATGGCCAAGTTTCCGATGAGCACATCGCGCTGTTTCTTACGGCGCTGCATGCCAAGAGCGAGACGGCCGAGGAGTTGGCTGGCGCCGCCACCTCGCTTCGCAAGCATATGACCCCCATTCGCACGCGGCGCGAAGGGGTCATCGATACGTGCGGCACCGGCGGAGGAGGCTCGAAGCTTTTCAATATCAGCACGACTGCCGCCATTGTCATTGCGGCGGCCGGAGTGCCTGTAGCCAAGCACGGCAACCGAGCCATTACCAGCCGTAGCGGCTCGGCCGACGTTTTGGCCGCACTTGGCGTAAACATCGAGGCCGATGTACCGACGGTCGAGCGCTGCCTCGATGAGCTGGGCGTTTGCTTTTGTTTCGCACCGCTTGTACATCCGTCGATGAAGCGCGTGGCCGATGTGCGCCGTCGGCTTGGAGTGCGATCGATTTTCAACTTGCTGGGACCACTGACGAATCCCGCGAGCGCCATTTCAATTGCTCGGCGTGCCACAGCCGGAATTGCGCCACCGCATCGCCGAAGCACTCGCTCTGTTGGGTACCAAGCGCGCGGCTGTCGTCACCGGCGAGGGCAATCTTGGCGAAGTGACGATCGCGGGCAAAACGTCCGTTACTGAAATCGCAGCCGGACAGCTAGCGAAAGATCTTCGCTGGAATGCCGACGATTTCGGCGTGCCGGATTACAAATCGCTCGAAGACCTAAACGTCGATGACGCACTACAAAGCGCGGCAATTGTGCGCCAAGTACTCGCGGGCCAAAATGGGCCTGCCCGGGATATCGTGCTGGCCAACGCGGCCGTGGGGCTGTGGGTAGCCGGAAAAACCACCACGCTGCGCGAAGGTACGGCGCGTAGCAGCGGAAGCAATCGATATCGGAGCAGCCAACGATTTGCTTGTGCGATTGGTCAAGTACACATTCGAATGACAAACGCTGCGTCTGAGACTCAGCGGCTCAGGGGACGGTAATCCATGAATGCCGCAGATCAAACTAAAACGATCGATCCAGTCTGCGGCATGACGGTCGATCCGGCCAAGGCGGCTGGCAAATTCGACCTCAAAGGGCAAACTTACTATTTCTGCAGCAGCGGATGCCTGAAGAAATTTCAAGCGAACCCCGATCCTTATCTCCAGCGAAACTCTTCAACTTCCGCAGTAGATCCGCAACTTATCAGTCTCGGCGGTCTGCCATCTCCTTCACTGCACTCCGCGCGGCCTACCCCCCAGTCTCAAACGTCTGCCTCCTCCCGCTACACCTGCCCCATGCATCCGGAAATCATTCGCGATGGCCCGGGCTCGTGCCCGATTTGCGGAATGGCGCTTGAGCCGGTTACCGTTGCGGCAGAGGAAGCGCCCAATGTCGAGTTGGTCGACATGACGCGGCGATTTTGGACGAGCGTGGTGCTAACCGCTCCGCTGCTGGTCTTGGCCATGATCGACATGCTACCGGGCATGCCGATGGACCAGTGGGTTGGTCCGGCCGGGCTGCGCTGGGTCGAATTGGCGCTGGCCACGCCGGTGGTGGTGTGGTGCGGCTGGCCATTTTTTATACGGTTCTGGCAATCGCTTGTTTATTGGTCCCCCAACATGTTCACGCTGATCGCCGTCGGCACCGGCGCGGCATACGTGTTCAGTGTAGTTGCCACCGTCGCGCCACAACTCTTTCCCGAATCAATTCGCAATGAGCACGGGCGAGTCGACGTTTATTTCGAATCTGCGGCGGTGATCATCACGCTCGTATTGCTCGGCCAAGTTCTAGAACTGCGCGCTCGCGGGCAAACATCCAGCGCCATTCGCGCTCTGTTGGACTTAGCGCCAAAAATGGCTCGCCGCGTGGAAGCCGACAATGCCGAGCACGACGTGCCGCTAGATACCGTGCAAGTTGGCGACCGCTTGCGCGTGCGTCCTGGCGAGAAAATTCCGACCGATGGCGTAGTACTCGAAGGCGCGTCGAGTATCGATGAATCGATGCTCACCGGTGAACCGATTCCGGTGGAAAAGCGCTCCACTGATCGCGTGACCGGAGGCACAGTGAACGGTTCGGGTACGCTGGTGATCGAGGCCAAGCGGGTGGGCAGCGATACCCTGCTCGCGCAAATTGTCCGCATGGTAAGCGAGGCGCAGCGCAGCCGCGCCCCCATTCAGCGAATTGCCGATGTCGTCGCTGCGTGGTTTGTGCCTGCTGTCATCGCCGTTGCGATTTTGACATTCATTGTTTGGGCGGCGGTGGGGCCGCAGCCGCGATTGGCGTTCGCGCTGGTGAACAGCGTGGCCGTGCTGATTATTGCTTGCCCCTGTGCGCTGGGCTTAGCAACACCTATGTCGATTATGGTCGGCACCGGGCGCGGCGCATCGGCGGGTGTGCTTGTGAAAAACGCCGAGGTCCTCGAAGTGATGGAAAAAGTCAATATTCTGGTGGTCGATAAAACGGGAACGCTGACGGAAGGTAAGCCGCGGCTGGTGACGGTGGAGGCGTCAGGATTCAGTGTTCAGGGTTCAGGTGGTTATAAATCGCCACCTGCGCTCCACCTACCTGAATCAGGCGTTAGAAAGCATGAGGCGGAGAAAATTCTTCTCCTTGCCGCCGCGCTCGAACAAGCCAGCGAACATCCCTTGGCCGCCGCCATTGTCGCTGGAGCGAAAGAGCGCAATATCGATTTGCCCAAGGTTTCCGATTTTCGTTCTATCGCCGGACGGGGGACAACCGGAAGAATCGGCGATTCGGCGATCGCCATAGGAAATGCCAAGCTATTTCGCGAACTTCTTATCGAACTCCCCGAGTCGCTTGTGTCTCGCGCCGACGCACTTCGCCAGCAAGGACAAACTGCCATGTTCGTGGCCATCGACGGCCAGCCTGCCGGCTTGCTTGGCGTGGCCGACAGAATCAAGGCGACTACTCCCGAGGCGATTCAGTTGCTGCACGCCGACGGCATCAAAATCGTCATGCTCACGGGCGACAACCGAATAACCGCCGCCGCCGTGGCCAAGGAGCTCGGCATCGACGAAGTGCGGGCCGAAGTCGCGCCGCAAGACAAAGGCAACGTGGTCAAACAACTGCAATCGCAGGGGCGCATAGTCGCCATGGCGGGCGATGGCATCAACGATGCGCCGGCGCTGGCTCAGCGCAAGTGGGCATCGCGATGGGCACCGGAACCGACGTGGCGATGGAGAGCGCCGGCATGACGCTAGTTAAAGGCGACTTGCGCGGCATTGCCAAAGCGCGCCGCCTCAGCCGCGGGGTCATGCGCAACATTCGCCAAAATTTATTCTTCGCCTTTATCTACAATTCGCTCGGCGTGCCAATCGCCGCGGGTATGCTCTACCCGCTGTTTGGCCGGCACGCACTATTAAGCCCCATGATCGCCGCGGCCGCGATGAGCTTTTCGAGCGTTTCGGTGATTACCAACGCACTTCGGCTACGTCGGCTGGAGTTGTGATAGCTACCTAGCTATGAGATTTCAGCAACTCAACGCGAGTTTTCAGATCGACACCTAACGCTTCTCCAAGATCAGCCGCGACGCGAAGACAGTATTTCCAGTCCATATGATCCCCCGCGGCAATTACCAGACCTTTGACGTCTTCTTCGTCTCTTGGCCGGCCCGCGAGTATCTTCAAAATCAACAGGTCTTCTGCAGTCGCTACAGGAATCGTGGTGCCTCCCAACTCGATCGGTTCAGCGCGCGCAATCGTTTGTTGCTCGAACCCAGACAGCCCGATTGCTAAGTCGAGTTTCACATTCGTAGTGCGGTGCTTGAGCGGCAAAATGAACGATTTCTCAACCACTTCTTCAATATCAACAAATAGCGGCTGGAAATTAGCACTACCAAGCGTCTTAACGATTCGTAATGCACGATCCACGTCGACGTCGATGATCATGTCAACGTCCGCCGTTAACCGTGGCTGCCCTCGCACCGATACCGCCAGCCCGCCGATGAGCGCATAGGGTACGGCTTGATTTTTGAGAAACTCGGCTGCGTCAGCTACCGTCACGCGCAATGCTTCGTTTACGATTGAGCTCATCAAGTTTCCTAAACGCATCAACCAGATGTCGGCGCGCGGCGAGCTTTTGCTGCCAATTCCAAGTCTCCAGCCGACGAACGCTTTCCGGATCCCGCTGCACGCTCCACACCAGATCGAACATGCTGGCATACAGTCCGAACCGTTCACTCGGCGGCATGCTGCGAATCGCCGCTTCATCGACTCGCTTCGAGAGCTTTTGGTAGTCTACCCAGTTTTGTTGTGGCGCGCTAATCATCGGTGTAATTATAGCACGAGCACGACCAGCCTATTACAGGTGATGCGGGCGGGATTGTCCTGGTCCGATGGCCCGCATTTCGAGCCTTCCTCCCCAATGGACCGTGTAAGGATCAACACTTTTCAAGAGCCGGCCGCGAGAAACCGATGTTGTAGAAATGGCAACCTAGAGTCGCCGCAACCGGAGTGTCTTATCAAGCTGGCTTTGCCAGCACTTTTCGTCACCGATCAGTAATCACAGTTCATGCTGGCGAAAACAATCGATTCCGCATTGCCGCATAAGTCTTGATCGAATTCGAAACAGGGGGGATTACCGATGTCCGCGCTTTCTACGCGCATCTTAGCGCACATGGTCGATGCTGTCGCTGCATCGCCGGCCGCGAACGACCCGTTTCCGCACGTGGTCATTCCTAACTTCTTTCCGGCCGATGCCTATGCCGATCTGATGCAGTTTTTGCCCGCCAATGACGAGTACGAAGTTTTTAGCTACGAGAAGCATCAGACCAAAGATGGCCAAAGCAACCGACTGCGGTACCGCATGGAAGACCAGTGGCTAAACCGGCTCTCGGGAGAGCAGCGAGCGTTCTGGTATGCGGTGCGCCAGGCATTCGGGGCGCCGCAGCTTAAAGAGGCAGTGTTTGACAAGCTACACTGCGGTGTTTGCTTCCGCTTCGGCTTGAAGCGGTCGGCCGTCAACGAGATTGAGGCGCACGCGCTGCCCGAACTGTTTCGTGAACTGTCGAGCTACCGTATCAAGCCGCATCCCGACACGCGTCGTAAAGTTATCACCATGCAAATCAGTCTGCCCGATGACGACTCGCAGCACGATCTGGGCACCGAGTTCTACAAGCGCAGCTTAAATCCATTGCACTTGGCGCGCGAACCTTATGGCTTCGAAATCGTCAAGCGCATGCCCTTTTTGCGCAACACGGCCTACGCCTTCAGTGTGCTCAACAACATCACCTGGAAAAGCTGGCACGGCCGTTCGACCTTACCGCCAGCCAGCGGTGTGCGCAATAGCCTGCTTAACATTTGGTATTTGCAAGAAGCTGACGCGAACACCGATATTCGCCGCCAGAAAGTTCGCGCGGCCGCCTGAAAAGGAATGGGGCACCAGTTGACAGGCGGGTGGATAACTGTTCTCCCGCCCGTTCACCCGCTCACCTCTTCACCCGATCATCCTTAGTCCACCGCCCCGACGAACGCCGGTGTAATCGCCGGCTGCTGCTCGTCCACTGACGTGGCCGTCGATTTGCCATTGCCATTTGCATGTCCGACAGAGTGGCCATTGCTATGCCCGTTAGCGTGCGGCTTGTGGCCATTTGTGCCGTTAAGTTTCATAACCGCTGCATGGCCATTCTTGCTGCTGTGGCCGTTCAAGCCGTTTGCTGCTGTGCCGTTTGTTTCGGCATGACCACCCAGCGACACGACCGTCGCCTGTGGCGTGCTGCTTACCGTAACGACAGCTGTGGCCGCAGTCGGCGCGAGTTTCATTCCGGGCACGTACGTTTCCGCACCGATGAGCGACCCAACAGTATCGCATGCGGATGCCAGCAACGGCTCGCTCTCTCGTCCAATTGGTTCCGCGACTGGCGCGGTTGCCAGCGCCTCGGCCAAACTAATCTGTCGCGCAGTGCCATGCTCGACCAAATATTTTCGGACAAACTCGACCGTTTCATCGACCGTGTCGGCCTGCAACAAGACGAGGTCTCCCGGCTGGAGCGTGGCCAGCGCGGCTTCCATTGCCTTCACTGCGCCAAATAGCTGCTCAACCTTCGCAACGCGCCTGCCGCGCACAAGACCCTCCTGGAATCGCTGCATGATTTCGCCAGGCTGCCGGCCGCGCACATAGTGGTCTTCGAACAGAATCACCCGGTCGAACGCGTCGCCCAATAGTTCGCCTTGGCGCACCATGTCGGCATCGCGTCTGTCGCCGGCAGCAGTATAGACCGCAATCCGCTGCTCGTGCGGGAATACCTTCAACGCGTCGAGCATTGCTGATAGCGAGGAAATATTGTGCCCGTAATCGACCACCACTGCAGCCCCATTCACTTCCAGCAGGTTGAAACGTCCGGGCACGTGGTCGATATCGGCCGCGAATGTTTCCAATCCGGTGCGGATCACGTCACGCGGCATTCCCAGGCTCCAGGCCGCCCCGGCCGCTGCCAAGGCGTTTTCCACTTGAAATCCGATTCGCCCGCCGTGAGTGAGGGGCACCCGGTCGATCGCCACTAGCGGAATTTCCACTTCCCCTTCGGCCAGCATCACAATGCCTTCGCGCACGATGACCGCTCGTCCGCCTGCTGCACGATGCTCGACGATTGCCGCATGCTGCGGATCGAGCGCAAACAACAGGACTTTGCCTGGGCAATACTTGGCCATTTCCAGCACGAGCGGATCGGCCGCGTTCAACACTGCAGTGCCTTCCTTCGATACCGCTTCGACCGGCACTCGCTTCACGTGCGCCAAGCGGTCGAGCGTTTCAATATCGTTAAGGCCCAAATGATCGCCTTCGCCGATGTTGGTAACGACCGCCACATCGCAGCGATCCACGGCCAGGCCGGCTCGCAAAATTCCACCGCGCGCTGTTTCGAACACCGCCGCCTCAACCGCCGGGTTCATCAGCAACTTCGTTGCGCTCTGCGGCCCGCTACAATCGCCGGTTTCTAGCCGCCGATCGTCGATATAAATCCCCTCGGTGCAGGTCATGCCAACTTTGCGGCCGGTTTGCCGGAGAATGTGGGTGATGAACCGCGTCGTCGTCGTTTTGCCGTTCACGCCAGTCACTGCCACAGTTGGAATGCGGCCGTTGTCGCCATCGGCGAACATCGTCGAAACAATCGCGTCGCCAACCTCCCGAGCTTGCCCGCTCGATGGCTGCAAGTGCATCCGCAGCCCCGGCGCCGCGTTTACCTCCACAATCACTCCCCCTTGCTCTTCAAGCGGCCGGCGGACGTCGTCGCAGACCACGTCCACGCCGGCTACATCCAACCCGACCATCCGCGCGGCTTCGATGGCCCGTGCAGCCACTTGCGGATGAACTTGATCGGTAATGTCGGCCGCCGTTCCGCCGGTGCTCAAATTCGCATTGCGGCGGATGAGGACCATTTGACCGGCAGGCGGAACAGAATCGACCGTCAGACCCTGTTCGGCGATCACCCCCACCGATACTGCATCCAGCGGAATTTTGCTCAAGCACGTGGCATGGTCTTCGCCGCGGCGTGGATCGGCATTAACTTCCTCGATAAGTTCCGAAACTGCATGGAGCCCGTCTCCCACCACTTGTGCCGGCTGCCGCTGGGCCGCCGCGATGAGCTTGCCGCCGATGATCAGCAGCCGATAATCGCCGCCGGTGGCGTGCTTTTCGACGATGATGCTCGAGCCTTCCTCAATCGCCGCCACATAGGCGGCGAGCACTTGCTCGCGGGAGCGCAAGTTTGTCGCCACGCCGCGCCCCTGATTGCCGTACTGAGGTTTGACCACAACCGGCAACCCAATCTCGGTCGCAGCCTGCCAAGCATCGTCAGCGCTTTCTACTGGTCGGCCGTCCGGCACGGGTACGCCGATTGAGCTGAGCAAGCTGCGCGTTAGTTCTTTATCTTGCGCGATCATTTCGGCCATCGCCGTGGTGCGATCGGTTTCCGATGCCACGATCCGCCGCTGTTTCGTTCCCCATCCCAACTGAATTAGGCTCTCGTTATTCAAACGTCGGTGTGGAATTCCGCGAGCTTCAGCAGCCGCTACAATCGAGCCGGTGCTCGGGCCTAAACGGGAATTCTCGTAAATGGACCGGAGGTGTTTAACGGTGTCCGTCAAATCAAACGCTTTGTTATGAACCGCCGCGAGGCACAGATTGCGCCCAGCTTCAATTGCCGCGCGGCACAAGGCCTCGTCGTGATGTTCGATAGCCACCTTGTAGACGCCGTCTTCATTTGATTCGCGAGTGCGCCCGAAACCACAATCGCAGCCCGCAAGCGTTTGCAGCTCGAGCACCACATGCTCCAGAATATGTGCCATGTAAGTGCCGCGGCGCAGACGTTCGAAAAACCCGCCGCGCTCGCCAACGCTGCAGCGATGTTCGATCATCGACGGCAGCCACGCTTTGAGCCGGTCGTTGAAGCCGGGCAACTCATCGGACGGCGAATCTTTAAGACCCTCGAGGTCGACCCAGGCTTCGAGCACCGGGAAATTCGCCCAGATGTTGGGACCCCGCAACGATTGCACTTTCCGAATATTCATAGCGTCCAAAATTCTCTGCCACTTCGTTCGGCAGCGAACGCCTGGGAAGGTTATTGACAAGTGAACCAAGGTCAGCCCCGGCGAACTGAACTAGGTCCCAGTACATATTTTATCTTGCCGCGCGCTGGAGAATTCCTATTGGTATCGGATCGCCAAGCGCGACGGATTTACGCAGTGCCGCTACAACTCCACCATTCGGCAATGCTTGTGCATGTTGCCGTATTCCATCGTTGCTCGATAAACCAGCGGACCATGAGCAAAACCAGCCGACCATGAGCAACGCCTTCGAAACTCTTTTTTTGTGTGCCTCGCGGGTAGGGCTCCCTTCCGGCCCGCGGCAGAAGTTACACACCATCGGCTTCATTTGCCGATCGACTCATTAAGACTCTGAAATCAATCCTCATGCCACAGGATTCTGATTGCCGCTTCCCGGCGCTCGGGGGTGGGTTGAAATCGTAAATTTCCCGGTCGGAACGCCGCTTTTTTAGGAATTACCGCTGGTTTGTTGCCAAGCCCCAGCCCAGCCATCGCCATCCCTAAATACGTAGCCATTCCGACTGCGCTGCGCCATCATTTTCGCAGCGCATCGCCAGCCCATATAATGTAAGTACGACAATCGCTCGCCGGCGTCACGGTCACCGAGATTCCCGATTCATACTATTTTACGCGGAAGCAGTTGTCTGGGTTTCCTATTCAATGCCAACGCTGTCTGGCCCCATGATATTCAGAATTACCCTATCTACCAGTCGCTAAATGCTATCGTTTCCGGCCTTTTTTGTCATTTCCGGTGCTTGATTCGATCCGGCGCAGAAACGGTAATCTGGTCGATTTCACCTTCCAGTTCGGCTTCCGCGAGTGATGCAATTTTCAAACTGCGCCCACCATCGACATCGGGACTACAATTTGCTCAATATTCTTGTTTACTAAACTTTTGAATTGAATAGCGATGGATGCAAACACCGGGCCAATCCTTTGCCGGAGAAAATGTGTTAGACCGTAACGCCGATCCATGGAAGTCCCTACCCGCTGCTTGGCGCACCCGAATTGAAGCGCAGCTTGGAAACGACGAGATGCTCGTTGGCTGGTTTCAGCCCGATCTGAGCTCGCGGCTCCAGTATGCTCAAGGCTTGGTTGCGTTAACCGATCGGCGCGTTGTCGCATGGGTTGAAACTCACGATCAATCGCACGGCCAGGAAGTCAATGGTACAACTCTTCTCACAAATACGCTTGACGCACTCGCCCCGGAGTCTTCTAACGGCCACGCCCTTTCTTGGCAATCGTGGCCGCTAACAGCGGATTTAGAATTTCACCACCGCGAGCAGGGTGGCGTTGGCACTCTGGAATTGCTCGATGCAAAATCGCGGCTGGCGAGTTGGCGCTACACTTCCGCCGCAAGTCCATTGGTCCGCCGCTTCGATGCCCGCTGGAAGGCTCTGCGCACGCGCGGAACAAGCGGCATTACAAATGGTCAAACCGTCCCCACCGTCTGCCCCAGTTGCGGCGAAGTCATTACCAGCGACGACGGCATGTGCGCGGCATGTGCTCCTCAAGCGCCGCCTCCACCGACATCTTCGCTGTTCCGCCTGCTAAAGTTCGCCAGAACGCGCGCCGGCATGATGATCTTGGGTCTACTGCTCACCATCGCCGGTAACTTCATCGGCCTGATGCCCGCATATCTTACCGGACCGCTCATCGACAACGTGCTGAACCCCTGGCAGCACAGCCAACCGATTGTCGGCCACGCAGCTTCCTACTACTTAATCCTCATGTTGGGCGCGGCCGTCATCGCCTGGCAACTAAATTGGGGCCGCCTGTTCGTCACCTCGTGGGTCAGCGAATATATCGCCGCGGATCTGCGCGGACGCACCTACGAACATCTTCAAAGCCTGTCGCTGGAATTCTTCGGCGCGAAACGCACCGGCGATCTGATGTCGCGGATCGATACCGATAGCGATCGCATCTGCGTTTTCCTTTCCGTGACCCTGGTTGACTTCATCAACGACCTGGTAATGATTGCCCTCACCGCCGTGTTGCTGTTGTACAAAGATGCCCGGCTGGCCATATGCACCCTGATGCCGTTTCCGATTATCTTTTGGCTCACCTACGTCGTCAAACGCAAACTTCGTCACGGTTTCAATCAATCGGCAGTGGCGACGGGACAATTATCGAGTGTGCTGGCTGACACCATCCCCGGCATCCGCGTGGTCAAAGCGTTTGCCCAAGAAGGCCGCGAGGTGGAACGCTTCGAACGCGCAAATCAACACCTATTAGGCGTGAATAACCGCCTGAACGTCATTTGGTCGTTTTTTGGGCCGTTGGTTTCCCTGCTTACCGACATTGGCATTGTTTGCGTGTGGGTGTTCGGCGTCTGGCTGGTGTTCAGCACGGTCGCCGGCGCCGATAACGTCCTCACCGTCGGCACCCTGTCGGTGTTCGCAATGCTCATGTACAAGTTCTACGGTCGCATGGAATCGATGATCCGCATCGTATATGGCACGCAGCGCGCGGCCGCCAGTGCACATCGCATTTTTGAAATCCTCGACCGCGTACCCACGGTGCCCGAGCCCACCAGGCCCGTGCATCCCGGCCGCTTGGAAGGCCGCCTCGAATTAAATAACGTGCGCTTCAAGTACGGCACACGCGAAGTGCTTCATGGGATCAATCTACAAATCAATCCCGGCGAAATGGTCGGCTTGGTCGGCCCAACCGGAGCCGGGAAAAGCACGCTCATCAATCTGATTTGCCGATTCTTCGACGTCGCCGATGGCGCAATCTTGGCCGATGGCGTCGACATTCGCTCGTTCCCAGTGCAAGAATTCCGCCGCAACATCGGCATTGTGCTGCAAGATCCGTTCTTGTTCTATGGCACAATTGCCGACAATATCGCCTATGGCCGCCCCGACGCCACGCGGCAGGAAATTATCGCCGCGGCCCGCGCCGCCCGCGCCCATGAATTCATTTTGCAGCTCCCCGACGGCTACGATTCGATGGTCGGCGAGCGCGGCCAGTCGCTCTCCGGCGGTGAGCGCCAGCGCGTCTCCATCGCCAGGGCACTGTTGATCGATCCGCGAATTCTGATCCTCGACGAAGCCACCTCGTCGGTCGATACCGAAACCGAGCGAGAAATCCAGTTGGCGCTGGAGAACTTGATTGAAGGCCGCACCACGATCGCCATCGCTCATCGACTAAGCACGCTGCGCCGCGCCGATCGCTTGGTGGTCATCGAGCGCGGCCGCATCGCCGAAACCGGCAAGCATGCCCAGTTGCTCAGCGCCGAAGGGGCCTATGCCCGATTGCACAAAGCCCAAATGGACCTGATGCAGGGCGTGGGCGTGTAAATCAACTGAATTTTGAATAGTGCAAAACGAACGATTAATGACCAACCGCATTTCCAATAACCCGGCCGTCGAAGTTCGGCTGGAGCACGATAGCTTCGGTCGGCTGGTGCTGATTGATGCAGGTGGAACGCACCACGTAGGCGTCGAGCCGATCCGCGGCTTTCCAATTTCCGCGCCGGAAACGGGGCTCTCTTTGTGCGATTCTGACGGTCACGAATTGGTGTGGATCGACGATTGGCGAGAACTTTCCGCCGCCATGCGCGCCATTATCGAAGCGGAATTGGCCCGCCGCGAATTCGTGCCGCAAATCCGCCGCATTGTCAGCGTGTCGTTGCAAACCGATCCGTGCCAGTGGGAAGTCGAAACTGATCGCGGCCCCACACGCTTTGTGCTCAAAAGCGATAACGACATTCGCCGCATCGCCGGCGGCCGCGCCATCGTCACCGATGCTCACGGCATTCGCTATTTGATTCCCGACACTAAATCGCTCGACCGCGCCAGTCGTCGAATCTTGGAGCGGTATTTGTGACGACCGCCGGCCTTTAGTCATCGGAATGCAGGCGCACTCAAGCTGATTCGACAACCAATCGATGTTTTGCCGCCGGAATCGCCAAACCGAGCTTCTGCAAACTCTCTAAGTGCAAATCCAATGCTTCGCAGGCATTGGCAAAAGCCTCGGCCAACGACTCGCCGCTCGTGATAATCTCAGGAAAATCAGAGAAGTCCACCGTGTAAGCCGGATCTTCCGGTTGATATTCGATGGTGAATACGTAGCCCCGATATTCATGCGTGCTCGTCATTTGTTCAACACCTTTAGAATTTTCTTCACGTCCAGAGGGTGACAGGTTTTGTGATGTCCGTGCGGTCGAATGACGGTCAGCACTTTGCCGTCGCGACGATGGTAGGTGCAGTGGCTCCCGCGTTGATTGAATAACACGAAGCCTTCCTGTTGCAATAATGTGTTAACTTCTGCGAAGCGAATACCATGGGGAGCATTCCGCATCCGTTCTACAAGTTTATCACGCTTTGTCATAGCATGCGCACCGGGTTTACATTATTTCACAATCAGCATCCTCTCAAGCGCCACAAGAGCATGGTGCGCAGTCTCCGGATCGACTCGAATCACGTTCACCGGCGTGCCGGCCTCCAAATTTTCGAGGCTCCAACACAAATGCGCCAAATCGATCCGGTACATCGTGGCACACATGCACACCACAGGCGACAAGAAATGAATTTCCTGCTCCGTGTGCTCGTGCTTCAGCCGATTTACCAGGTGTAGCTCGGTGCCGATCGCCCACTTCGTTCCGGGCGGCGCTTGCTCGACCGTGCGAATGATTTTGCTCGTGCTCCCCTGCACGTCGCTCTTATCGACCACTTCCATGGCACATTCCGGATGCACCAGAATTTTGATGCCTGGATATTTCGCTCGAAACGCATCCACATGCTCCGGCCGAAACATCGCGTGTACGCTGCAATGCCCTTGCCACAACAGCACCTTGGCGTTTTGGATAGTCGCCTCGTCGTTGCCCCCCAACTCATCGGCATGCGGGTTCCACAGAGCCATTTGCGTCAGTGGAATGCCCATCGCCTTAGCCGTGTTGCGCCCCAAATGCTGATCGGGAAAGAACAGCACGCGCTTGGTGCGCTTGAACGCCCACGCGAGCACTGCCGCCGCATTGCTTGAGGTACACACGATGCCGCCGTGCCGTCCGCAAAACGCTTTCAGGTTCGCGGCCGAATTGATGTACGTCACCGGTGTAATATCTCCCGTGTCGATCAGCTCGCCCAACTCTTCCCAGCAACTTTCCACCTGATCAATCGCCGCCATGTCGGCCATCGAACATCCGGCGGCCATATCGGGCAGCACTACGGTCACGCGTTGGCCCCCGCGCTCCGCCAACTTGTCGGGCCGGTTCGCAACAATGTCGGCTGTCTCCGCCATGAAATGCACGCCGCAAAACGCAATGAATCGGCACTGGCTACTATCCGCCGCCATCCGACTCAACTGATAACTGTCCCCTTGCAAATCCGATAGCGCAATCACCTCGTCCTGCTGATAATGATGCCCTAGAATCAGCAGCTTGGGACCCATTTCCGCACGGACTGCTGCAATGCGCCGCGCAAGCTCCTCGTTCGCCAGGCTGCGATACGGCTTGAACTCAAAGGCGGGCGATCCCGCCTGGACAGATTGAAGTGCGCTATTAGGCATGGAACCAAGTGTGGTAAGTGAAGCGTTATCTTGATTGCTGGTCGGGCAATTATCCGTCTCGGCTACTACTCTGCGTACTCCGATCAGTGTTCTTCCGTGGTACAAGTCACCAGTTGATCAGTCCGCCAGGCATCCAATTATAGGGTCAGATGCGGCTGTGTTCGATTCCCATTCCCCGTGCCCAAGGCCCTCTCCAGAATGTACAATCATGACACTAAAGACGCCTGCCAGGCGCTGCGACATCGTTTGATTCATTGCTGCCGACCTGAAACCTAAACTCCGAACCCTGAAACGTTGCAAATGCTCTATCTCAATATTTGGCTAACGGTCAAAGACCCTGCCGACGTCGAAAAAGCTCGAGTATTGCTAGCCGAAGCGGCGCGGCTTTCGCGCGGCGAGCCCGGGTGTGCGCGGTTTGAAGTCTATCAATCAAACAACGATCCTATCCGGTTTTTATTGCACGAACGCTGGCAATCGCAAGCCGCGCTCGATCAGCACCGAACGGCAAAAGCCTACACCACGATTTATCAGCCTCAGATATTGCCGCTGGTAAACCGTGAACCGCATCCATCGACGCTTGTGTCAGAGTAAAATGCAATCGAGCAATGAACTGTGGTCATACTTTAGTGTGCCCTTGCGTCCATCGTTCGATGTTCAACGCCCATATTTTGTTTGCCCCGTTTAGCATTTGTCTTTTATCGTTCATCGCTATCCGATGATCCTTCTCATCGACAATTACGATTCCTTCACCTACAACCTCGTCCAACGGCTAGGGGAGATCGATCCTGCGCTCGATGTGCAGGTGTTCCGCAACGATCAAATCTCGATTGACGAAATTAAGCGACTGGGGCCGACACACCTCATCATCTCTCCCGGTCCTTGCACGCCCAGTGAAGCCGGCATTTCGTGCGCCTGCGTGGAGCATTTTTCCGGCCGATTGCCGCTGTTGGGAGTTTGCCTGGGGCACCAATCCATCGGCCAGGCGACCGGCGGGACGATAGTGCGCGCCAAGCGATTGATGCACGGCAAGGTCGATAAAATCCATCACAACGGGCGCGATCTATTTGAAGGCCTGCCCAATCCGCTCCAAGCCACGCGCTATCATAGTCTGGTAATCGAGCCCAGTACGCTGTCGACCGATTTCGAAATGACCGCGTGGGCCGACGCCCCCGACGGCAGCCGCGAAATCATGGCCATTCGACACAAGCAGCACCCAACGTTTGGTTTGCAGTTCCACCCCGAAAGCTTTTTGACGATTAACGGCACCGATATTCTGCGGCACTTTCTGAATACAACCGTATCATCAGCGGTCGGCGTTTGAACCAACTGGCCACCGATCACTGACCACCGACCACTGACGGCTTCCATGCTCTCCGTTGCCGAAGCTCTTGAGCAAGTTCTTCTACACCTTCGGCCGCTTACGCCTAAAGAAACCGCGTTGGAAAATGCAACCGGCCTGCATCTCGCTGAAGATATCGTCAGCGACGTCGACAGCCCGCCGCACGATAAATCAATCGTCGATGGCTACGCGGTGCGAAGCGCCGATTTAGATGACTGCCGCGCTGAATTGAACGTGCTGGAAGAGATTTCCGCCGGTGCCGTGCCCACGCGCGCCGTTACCACGGGCAACTGCTCACGGATCATGACAGGCGCACCGATTCCGGACGGCGCGGACTCGGTGATTATGATAGAGCGAACCGAACTCAACGGCGGCACGGTGCGCATCGCTGACAGTCGTTTCCGTTCGGGCCAAAACATCATGCGCAGAGGTGTTGCGCTGCGTAAGGGCGATGTCGTTTTGCATAGTGGCGCAAAACTGAATCCCGCCGCCATCGGTTTGCTTGCCGAAGTCGGGCGCGTACAAGTGCGCACCATCGGACAGATTCTCGTCGGAATTCTTTCTACCGGCAACGAACTGGTTCCGGCCAGTGAGACGCCCGGCCCCAGCCAAATTCGCAATTCCAACGGTCCACTGCTGGCTGCTGCGTGCCGCCGCGAGGATGTAGTACCGGTCGATTTGGGAATCGCCCGCGACGATGCCAACCTATTGCGCCAGCGCATTGCTGCAGGCTTGGAATACGATATTCTGCTCATTTCCGGCGGTGTCTCAGCAGGGGTGCTGGATTTGGTGCCGGGCATCTTGGCCGAGCTTGGTGTGCGTCAGGTATTCCACAAAATCAATCTCAAGCCCGGAAAACCACTGTGGTTCGGCGTGCACGAAAGAAACAGCCGACACACGTTGGTGTTCGCATTGCCGGGCAACCCCGTCAGCAGCCTAGTGTGCTTCATACTGTTTGTGAAACCAGCAATCGTTCGCATGCTGCAAACAGACTTCGCGATTACAGATATGAAGCTTAAGGCTCGTCTTACGCGAGACTTTACTCATCGTGGCGACCGGCCGACATATCATCCCGCCAGGCTCGGCGAAGACCGTGGGCCAACGGTCGACCTCATAGCGTGGCAAGGTTCGGCTGACTTGCGCGGGTTGGCAATAGCCAACGCCCTTGCCATATTTCCTGCCGGCGACCGTAGCTATCAGGCAGGCGAGATGATTGAAGTTCTGTTGCTGGAATAATTCGCTCCACGCCGCATTTGTTCATATTCGGGTGGCACGCTCTGAGTCCGAGCGGGGCGTGGCAAACAATCGCTCTGGCTCCAATCCCCGTTGCGCTTTACCCTTACGCGCATGGCATCTTCCGCAGTCAGCACAACAGATCGCCGCCGTGCGCAAACCACGCGGCGTGACGAGCACCGCGCAACAATCGCCGGTCGCCTGCAATCCACACTCGGTCTGGCGTTGCTGGGTAGCTGCGCTGGTGTATGCATCATTGCCACCACTCAATCTATGGCCTCTTGCATGGATCGCACCGGTCCCGTGGCTCTTATTAATCCGCCAGCCGCAATTAACGGGTCGCCATCCGTATCGCGTGCTATGGCTGGCCGGTTTCATTTTTTGGCTGGCCGCCATTCATTGGCTGCGCCTCCCGCATTGGACCACTTACTTTGGCTGGCTTGCACTCTCGTTTTACCTGGCGTTTTACCTGCCGGTGTTTGTGGCGCTTGCGCGTCGCGGTGCATCGCCTGAATATTTCCATCGTTCTCGCCGCGCCGATCGTTTGGACCGGGCTCGAACTTGCCCGGGGCCATCTTCTTTCCGGCTTCACGATGGGAAGCCTGTCGCACACGCAAATTCACTGGCCCGTAATCATTCAAGGCGCCGATATTTTCGGCGATTACGCCATCAGCGGGCTCATAATCCTTATCGCCGCCTGTGTCGCCCGCGCGCTTCCCTGGCGCGGAGAATCGCTGGCGTTCTGGCCCATATTTCCCGCGGCGGCACTTCTTGCGGCGGCCGTTATCTACGGCAATCACCGCCTTTCCGCGGACCACCTTCGCACCGGCCCGACCATCGCCCTCATCCAAGGCTCTATCGAAATGGAGGTCAAAGAAGACGAGCGGCAAATGAACCAGGTGCTCGATCAATATCTTCAGCTTTCAAAGCAAGCGATCGCCCAGCCGAAAAAACTCGATCTCATGGTTTGGCCCGAGACCATGTTCCGCTACCCGCTTATGGCTTTCGCGCCCGATTTTCAGCCGCCGTCCGATTGGAAAGTTTCACCTGCCGAGCGGTCGCGCATTAGCCGGCAGAACTTAGTCGATTTGCAGCACTTGTTCGCGCGAGGTCGACAGCGCGGCGCAGGGTCCGCTGCCGCCGCCGCTTCTGTTGGGCATTGATGCCGCCTATTTCACCAACGCGCACAGCGACTATTTCAACGGCGCCTTGTTTGTCGATCCGGCAGGTGCCGCGCCTGCGCGCTATGACAAAATGCACCCGGTCATGTTCGGCGAGTACATTCCCTTGGCCGAATACCTTCCGTTTCTCTACAAGATTACGCCGCTAACCGGTGGCCTCACCTCAGGCACCCGTCCGGTGGCGCAAAAGCTGGGCGGCGTGCGCTATGCGCCCAGCATTTGCTACGAGACCGTCATTCCACATCTCATCCGCCGGCAGGTGCTCGCACTGTGCACCAAAGGCGAAGAGCCCGATGTGCTCGTGAACCTTACCAACGACGGTTGGTTTCACGGCTCAAGCGAACTCGATATGCACCTGGCCTGCGGAGTGATGCGCGCCGTTGAAATGCGCAAGCCCCTGGTGATCGCCGCCAATACCGGTTTCTCCGCAAATATCGACAGCGACGGCCGCATAGTGCAAAAAGCCGAGCGCATGAAACCGGAAGTAATCATTGCCGATGTGCAACTCGACAGCCGCCATAGCTTCTATCTGGAGCACGGCGATTGGTTTTCGGGCCTATGTCTGGCCTTCTGCGGCGGATTGGCCCTCGTGGGGTTCTGGACCCGGAA
>CAWGBP010000061.1:0-216196 GCA_963820835.1 Pirellulales bacterium
GCGGCACCGGGTACGGTGGCGACGTTTCGTAGCCCGTATTCGTTGTGTCTTGCATGGCCGCGATCTGATCGGTGCCTTGGTCGGGAGTATTGTCCTTATCTTGGTCTAAGCCATCCATTTCGTAATGGAATGACCAAGTATCGAATGTGGCTGGCTGTTTGTTAGTTCGGATCCGTCGGTTTGTAGTCCAGCCAAGGCTTGGTGTAATCAATTGTTGCTGATTGAGCGACCAATTGCGATTTAGTATTTCCCTGGCCAGAGAATGCTGTAGGAGTGCTTAACATGTTGTCATAGGCAAGATCGACGTAGGTTTGAGGCGCCCGCCCCGCCTTTCGTGTAACCCGTATCGCTGGGACCAACCGCAATGTTATTCGATATTTGCACTGGTGCCGCAGGGTCCCAAGCCTGCCACGTGGAGCGAAAGCACGTTTGTTAGTACCACATCTTCGCCGTATCGAGCATAGGTTTTCTGCGATGGGTCTATTTTGTAAACGCCACCTGTCACTACTCCGCCAAACGGAACCAAAAGCGTTGGGTCGACCGGATGCGGAAATCCATTGGCCGGCTTTGATGTGTCATAAAGATGTGCGGCCCTGCATTGCGCTTTGTCAGATCGCCTAGTGTATTGCCAATATAATTTCCATTGCCGTCGGAGTGCATTGATACGTCATAGTTTTGGGGATTTGCACTATACGTTGCTTCATTAACAGTGACGGGATTGCCGTTGTATGTTGGCATCACCAAAAACGCTCGGCGGTAGAGCGTAAATGTCGGAGGATCGACTTGTGCTGTCCCGCTTGCCATCATCGTCGGTCGCAAAAACCACACGACTTCGGCCACTTCGGATTGGACGGTAGTGCCGTTGTATCGTCCGGTGAATGGCCCATCTTTGCTGCGCGCGGTGAACATCAGCACATCGTCGCTATCGCCGAGCGGGAAATAGTCGATCGAATGGATTGGGCTTCCGCTAGGCGGGTTGGTAACGGAATCAAAATTCCCCGTGTACGTAGTGCTATTTAGCCCATTGTTTTTATCGCTTAGCGGCCCTTCGATGTATTCGAAATAGCCTGCGCCGGCTTCGGGCGCTGCCAAGGTTTCATATCGCAGGTGTGGGCTTCCAAATCGGCGTTCAGCCGCTCGGGCGGCCGAACGCATGCGGCTGGTCAGCTCGATCATCGAGCGCGACTCGCCCACTTTGCTCCCCACATCGCTAAACAACTGCGTATAGGCCATCATCAACAAGAGCACACACACCAACGACACGAGCATTTCGACCAGCGTCAGGCCGCGGCGATTTGCAATTTGGGTGGCACTGCTGGCTTGTCCAGCAGTAGTTGTGCGCGGGTCTCCTGACCCCGCACAGACGGTGACACGGTCGGGAGACCGTGTCACAACTAGGGGAGACCGTGCCACAACGAGACGTCGGGTGGCACTGCTGGCTTGTCCAGCAGTGGAACATTCCAACTGGTTCTGCACTGCCGGGCAAGCCGGCAGTGGCACACGACTGCACGGCGCAGAGTACGGGAACGGAAAACCGAGGGGCTGGGGCTAAGCATTGCCTTCTCCTGTTCTGGCGGACCAAGTCCCCTGCTGCGGCAAATGATGATACAGCCGCCGCCGGCCCGCACGAACAATATCTATTTTCGCCCGCCACGGGGGGGAAAGTCAAGCAGGGCTGAAACGGTGAGCGGGTGAAGGGGTGAGCGGGTGAAGGGGTGAATAGGGAAGTCTAGCGGCGGCCGCTGATCGTTGCTTCCTGAACCCAGAACCCTGACCCCTGAACGCTGCGTCACGGCGTGGCTGTTTGCTGCTGCGGGACGGGGGATTTTGCAGGTCCGACCGGAACGCCGCCGTCGTCGCGCATTTGGAAGTAAATCAGCAGCCCGACCGAGATCACGATCAGCGCGAAAAACCAATGGCGATGCTTGTGCAGGAAGTGGTACATCAAAGGGTGGCTAGTGGCTGGTGGATAGTGGCTAGAAAGCTCGATTATCTAACCATAGCTTATTGCAAGCGCGGCGATGAACGGGTGAAGGGGTGAACAGGTGAAATGAGGTCGAGCAGCCTCGATTCATTCTTGTCTTCCGCGATCCACTTTCGCGCTTCGTCTAGTTTCGCCTGGTCGAAGTATTTTAATCGTGGCCGAGGTGAACGGCTTGCAGAAAGTTGCCATGCCGGCTTCCCATTTCAGACTCGCCCACGAGCGCCAATCGCCCGATATCGCGAAAATGGTGCATGTCGAACTTGATGTCTTCCCATAGCGCGCCTGCAGTCCAGCCGTGAAAATCGTGCATGACGACCAGCATCCGCACTTTGCCGTGCTCTTTGATGGCCGCTTCGACGACCGGCACAAATTTCGCATAGTCTTCTTTGGCCAGCTTGCCGCTCAGCGTGACTTCGAGATACTGGCCATCGGTTCGGTGGATATCGACGGGCATGAGAGACCTCCGTTGCTTAATTCGACTGTTTAATTCGATAAAACGTAACGAACCGAGGAGAGTGTCTAGCCGCGGATGACGCGGATTTTGCGGATGACCGATCCTTAGTATCAATTCGCTGACCTCGGCTCAGCCGCTCGATTCATGGCCAACCGAGCCGGATAGACGGCATCCTACGACGATGGATGGCGGGCGCTGGGCAACCTGCTCGTGGTCTTTCGGCGCGGTTAGTAGCGAGGCGACTATTGAAATGCCCAATAGCACCACAATCACCACCAGCGATGCCCATGGGTAATCTTTGAAAAAGTGCCACCCGAGCCAGTATTCGGCGATCATTTTCGCGCCGACAAATATCAAGACTGCCGCCAAACCGTAATTGAGGTAATGAAAGATTTTCATCACCCCAGCCAACAGAAAATAGAGGGCACCGCCAGGGCCAAGATCGCAAAAATGTTCGAGGTGAACACGATGAACGGGTCGGTTGTAATGCCGAAAATTGCTGGCACGCTGTCGACCGCGAATAGCACATCGGTCCCTTCAACGACCAGCAGGACCAAAAACAACGGAGTGACGCAATTCCGCCCCCCTTCGGCACGAAAAACTTTGACCCCTGATCTTCTCGCGAAACATTGAAAAGCTTCCGCCCCAGCCGCATGAGCAGGTTTTGGTCGGGGTCGATCTCCTTATCGGTTTCAAGCCAACTTCACGCCCGTATAGACCAAGAACACGCCGAACACCCAAGTGATCCAAGCGAAGTGGTGCAACAGCGTGGCGTCCAACAGCACGAACGCCAACCGCAGCACGATGGCCCCCAGAATGCCCCAAAACAGCACGCGGTACTGATACTTCAGCGGCACCTTGAAGAACTGGAAGATCAGGGCAAATACGAACACGTTGTCCATCGACAACGACCACTCGACCAGGTAGCCGGTGAGAAAATAGATGGCGTTGGTCGAGCCCCCCCACCACCACACCAGCCCGTTGAACGCTGACCGCGACTGCAATCCAGAACACAGTCCAGCAGCGCTTTGCTTGAGCGTCGGCTCATGCTGGTCGGCCCGGCGATGGAACACTGCCAAATCCAGCAGCAATAATGCGGCGACAACCCCACCGAATACCGCCCAATGCCACCACGCAGGCACAATCGCATCGGCGAGCAGCGTTTCGATTTTCAATTCTGGCGTTTGGAGATTCTCGAAAGGCACTATTACCCAACAATAGCGCGCGGCAACCCGACGCCGGCGAGGCGTATCGAACCGACTTATCGCAGCAAAACGGTGTCGTCCGGCCGTCTTCTTCAATCTCGATCTTGTCTTCGCGCGCGACAGCCAGCCCGCAGAAAGCTCTGCATCACCGTGTCGCGCGGGGCATCGACTTCCTTAACCAGCTTGGCGATGGTTAGAGGACTCTTGTCAGACAACAGGTGCCATACTTGACCGGCAGTTTCGCCGATTTCCGCCAGGCACGATTGCTTAGTTATCGTGGCCATGAATGCCGACCTCCTAAATTGAACAGTGCTATCACTTCATCCCTTCCAAATTGCGCAATTCGAGCATCCGTCGCGAATTATATTGTGCGGGCGCGGCGCTCAAAGGGTCGGCCCGCACTAGCAAATGTACGTCGCGGGCAATGCAGCCAGCCAATTTCGTGGCAGCTTATTCCTTTGCCCGCCGCTCTCGGCTGCCGGAAAATTTCGCCGCTGGAATGAATATTTTGTAAAGCTTACAAGCCGGCCAGCCGAAGAGCCTGCCGATTTGAGAGACGCTGGCACGGCCAAAAAATGCGAATTCCTCGGGAAAACTCGCGTAATTCAAGACTATTCACCTCGGCTGGCCAACAATATTCGCTCGTCAATCGAATCTGGCACGCCCTATGCTTTACCACCCCACCGCCCATGTTCGACCCAGTTGGTCCTGAGACTTGCCCGCAACAAGTTTCAGGGCCAAGAACGAATTAACCGCGAACATGACGCGACCGTGAACCTTAGGCCTTGTCGCCCACGGCGACTACATGAGCCCGAAAGTGGGCGCAGCCAGTTTTTCACGGCACACAAAGGGCCCGATCGGCGAAACGCGCACCGCCGGCCGGGCCCTTTTTTATTGCGCAGCCATGTGAGTACATAAAGTTCATATCGATTGTCATCTTCCGACCTACCTGCCCACCTACTCGCCTACGCACTCTTTCCCGCTTTCGCCGCTTCCATCAACAAGCTTGCCGTGAGCGCCGAACGCGTCGCAGGCTTCTCAAAATCGCGGTCTTCGGCCTGGGAGACAATCAAGAACGTGCCCGCCGGCGTGCGGCAGGCCCGAATGCTGGCAATACTAATCAAATCGAGATAAATGAAGCTGATATCGAAGCCTTCAAATTTGACGTCGCCAACTTGTTGCTGGACCGCTTCGCAATCGAGGCCCGGATATTCTTTGCGATAGGCTGCCGCGGCTTCGTCAGCCAATTGCGCCAGATCGTCAGCTTTGCCTGCGAGCACGACCGACCAAAAGGCCCCGCCGGGACTATACACCGTAACTGAGGGCCGGTCCTCGATTTCGTCGTCGGCCTCCAGCGACCAGTTCTCAGGAAACTGGAAGCGAATGCCAAGATCGTCGTACAAAACGGGCATGGCGGTGGGCGAGGTTCAGGGTTTAGGGTTCGGGGTTCTGGATGCGGGGTGGTGGGCAGGCGAAGGCGGAAATCGGAAGGCGGAGATTATGAATTAAGCGGCCGAAAAGGCACGCTTTTCGACCGCTTGCTAGCGTGCTGTTATGGTATCGCTGGCGGTAGCTTCGGGCCAGTCTGGCGGGCAAGCCGATGCTGTCGCGGGCGGTCTTCATGCGGTCCGCCATTGAGGGGGCGTGGGTGAATCGCTATCATTCGCCGCCCAAATCTGCGCACATTTTGTGGCCGTGGCATCGGTCAGGTTCGATGCTGCGCAGTGCGTGTGTGCGCTGTTGCTCTTCTTGATGGTCGATGTTCTTTCATCCTGCAAATCGCCTGCGCAGTCGATCGATGCACTCGCCGCCGCGCGCGCTACTGGCGATCGTTGCGCTGGCGCTGGTTGTGGCTGCCGCTGCGCCCGGCTGCAGAATGTTCGGCCAGCAATCGGCCGTTACGCCACAGGTGGCCCAAGCGCGGCAGCTTTCGCAGCGCAGTTTAAGCGCCATGGAGAGAAGGAGATGCCGCCTCGGCGGAGCAACTCTTGGGGCAAGCCGTTAAGGTATGCCCAGACGATATCGAATCGCGCCGGCATTACGCCGAAGCGCTGTGGCAGAGCGGCCAGCGCGAACTGGCGCTGCAAAACTGCTGCAAGGCGCTCGCCCAATCGCCCGACGATGCAACGCTGGCCGTGCGTGCCGGCGAAATGCAACTCGACCTTGGATTGTTGGACGATGCCCAAGCCGTGGCGAATCAGGTGCTCGACGCGAACCCCAATGACAGCGGCGCCTGGGCGCTGCGCGGCCGAGTGCATCGCCGCTTCGGGGCAAGCTCGATCGGGGATCAGGCCGATCTCGGGCGCGCCAGAGTTCCACCGCGACGATCGCGAGCTGCTGTACGACACGGCCGAAATCTATCGCCAGCTCAATCGGCCGCAACGCGCCCTGTCGACATTAATCGCGGTGCGCGACACGTATGGCCCGGGGGAAGAGCCGCAGCAAGTGCTGTATTTGCAGGGGCTCGCCTTCCAAGCCCTCAATCGATCTTCTGACGCCGCCGACGCCTTCGCGCTGGCCCTGGAGCACGGCGCACCAAGCCCCGAGCTGCTGTACCGGCTCGGCGAACAGTTTCGGCGGGGCACCAGCAAGAGGCTCAACGGGCCGTGGAGCAGGCACTCGGCACTTGATCCGCGTCACGCCCCCAGCCAGGCACTGCGCGAGCAACTTCAAGTTGCTCTGCGGCCAATCGGCGCGAGCTCTCCCATAAATTGTCGCCGACGTGCTTCGGCTTCTGGGTCAAGAATCGCTTAACCGAGCGCGCGCAGCACAACCTGCATAATCGCTACCTATGGCGGGGTTATCTCTGGATTGCGTGCTGCTGGCGGCAACCTAGATTTGCGTGGATTGTAATACCGCCGGCCGCTTGAAGTTGCTAATTGGGCAATGGCTGGCGGGCGTAACCATCACACGTCCAAACAAGCACAACCGTATCGGAGCGCACCGCCATGACCAACGTCGTTATCGAAACCGACGAAACTTTCATCGATCGCCGCAAGAATGAACCCGGCTCCCAGCACCCTGGCCGCGAACGGCGACAATTCGCCAACAGCCACGAAGGCCTGTCGCCTGAAGCGCACGAACTGGCTTTGGCCATCGACCAGTATAAGCTGGCCGCATCGCCGCCGCTTTATTACATTCGAAGAAATGCTGTTTGTCATGAAATCGCTGGGCTACAACAAGTAAATGACGAAGGTCGAAATTCGCCAGTTCGCTTCATTCCGTTGTGCGGCCGGTGGCCAAATCGAACTCTGAAATGGCCGGCACCAGCATCGCCGTGGTTGTCAGGCCGTAGGTGATGGCGATCACTATGAATACGCCCAGGGAGTCTCCCTGTAAAAAGCCGGTAATGGCCACGAACGTGAGCGCCGGCAAAAGCAGCGACGCCAGGCCGATGGCTTGCGAGGGGTTTCGCGCCCGAGCGCCACGAACAATCCCACGCTGCCGCCGAACATGAAGGCCAGAAACGGGGCAAGCTGCAACTGAAACGATCCGCTGAATGAGATCATGATTCGCATGCACGCCGCGACCCCCACAAACAAGAAGAACACCGTGCCCAGACTCACCGCCACAGCGCTGCGGCTATTGGTATAAGCCAGCCCCGCGTGCAGGCCGAGAGTGGCTACAAATAGATCCAAAAGGGCCAAGCCGCCGGCAAGATACAGCAAGTGCTCGAAAGTAATCGCCTCGATCCACCACAGATAGACGCACAAAGCCATCGGCAGCGCGAGCATTTCCTTAGCCACATAGAACACACCCGCCAGTTTGCCAAGGACGAATTCTGAAGGCGTAATGTCGGTTACCAATAACAGATCGAGCGCGCCTAAATCGCGCTCGGTGGTAATAGACGTGACCGCCAGCGCATTGACCAGCACGAAGCTCAGCACGAACAGCGGCGCGACCGCCAGCGGCACGTTGCTTGCGCGATCGCTGGCGATTGCCGCATGCACGCCGAACATAGCGGCCAAAAATAGCGCGATGTAGATGAGCCGCAAGACCACGACTTTGCGGCCGTAGGCCCAGGTACACACCTCACGCCAGAGCACCGGATTATCCCACACGCGCCGAGCCGCTCCCGGAGCCGCATGGACGGATTTGGCAGGTGGGCTCGCGAGGCTCGCGTTCTCGCCGCCAGCCGCCGCAACGGTCGCAGTGCGAAATTCGTCAGCATCTTCTTCCGTGCGCGGCCGCGCTTCGCGCGATGGATTCCACACTCGAATGTGCGCGATTGCGATCAGATTCACGAGCACGGTGAAAGCAGCGGCCACTGCCAGAAACAGATTAAATGTGGATCCGAACCAGGGTAGCGCGGTCGGCGGTTGAAATGTGTGGCCGGGCCGCCGCCACGAGTGCCTGCCAAGGGCTCAATCCGACAGCCCATCGCGAAAGCGGAATTCCGTGCCATGTGCCGTGCACAACGCCGCTAGCGACCGTTACTTCCCAGGCCGCCAAAATGCCCCAGCAGCAGACGGCCGGCGACGCGCGAGTGCTTGAAAAGTTTTTTCGCGCCATAGCGCCACCGTCGAGCCCAAGCTGCCGGCGGCGATTGCGCTAATCAACGTCACCAGGAATACGGCGAATATCTGCCCGAACGAAACGCCGCCCAACAGCGCGATCATCATGAAAAACGGCAGCGCCGCGGCCAACAGCACGAGCACATTTAGCAGACTCGCGAATAGTTTGCCCAGTACCAATTCGGAATTCGATAAATTCGTAAGCAGGAGCAAAATTAACGTGCGGCGATCTTTTTCTTGCGCGACGCGCGCAGTTGCCGTGGCCAGCGCCGAAAAGAATATCGCGAGCACCAACTGGAGCGGCGCGAAGAAGCCAAACAGAGTGCCGCCGAATCGCGCCGTGTCGCCGACGTTTCGGACCGCCTGTGTGCCGGTGAACAATAGCCAGGCGGTAGAGGCCAAAATCAACAGGCCGCCAACGTACACCGCCGGCGAAACATAAAATCGCATCCGCCGCGGGGCGGTGACCAGCTCGCGTGTGAAAACAGGGCCGATGAGCATGAAGCAGGGTTCAGGACCCAGGGTTCTGGAAGAGGCAGTTGGAGCAAACTTATCCGGACATTGTGCCTTCCAGATTGTCTATCGCATAGAGCCAGACATTCCAACGGCAGAAGCTCCGCGCCCATCGCCGCCCAGCGGCCATTGCTGTACACTTCCCAATTCTTGAAAATTGATTCCTAGTTTGCTAAAGCGCCAGCATCGCCGCAGCAGCTTGGCCAGCATTCACCTGTTCACCTCTTCACCCGCTCACCTCTTCCCGCCCCGAACTCCGAACCCTGAACCCTGAGTCCATGCTCGCCATCGAATGTCGAAATCTCGTGAAAACGTACGACGGCAAGCCGCCGGTCGAGGCTGTGCGCGGCCTCGATCTTGCCATCGAACAAGGGGAGTGTTTCGGCTTATTGGGTCCCAATGGCGCCGGTAAAACCACGACCATTGAGATTATCGAAGGGTTGCTCGATGCCACGTCGGGCGAGGTCGAAGTGCTCGGCTATCGCTGGGGCCGCCAAGATGATGAAATTCGCCAGCGCATCGGCATTTCGCTCCAAGAAACACGCCTCTCTGAGAAGCTTTCGGTGCGCGAGACGTTGTCGCTATTTCGCAGTTTTTATCGGCAAGGCATCGAGCCCGAGCAAGCGATGGCGCGTGTGTCGCTGGAGGAGAAAGCCAAATCGTGGGTAAAAAATCTCTCCGGCGGGCAAAAGCAGCGTCTCGCGGTGGCCTGCGCCTTGGTCGGCGATCCTGAGCTGTTGTTTTTGGACGAGCCGACTACGGGGCTCGATCCGCAATCGCGTCGCCAACTCTGGGAGATCATCCGACAATTTCGCGAGGCCGGCCGCACGGTTCTTTTAACCACGCATTATATGGACGAAGCCGAGCGCCTTTGCGACCGCGTGGCCATTGTCGATCATGGCAAAGTCATTGCGCTGGGAACGCCGGCGAGTTAATTGCCAGCCTCGGCGGCGACCATGTCATCGAATTCACTCTTGAATCGCACAGCGCGGCCAGGCGGCCAACGGCCGAGGAGTTTGCCGATCTCTCGGCCGTCAGCAGTGCCCGCTCGGAAGACGGCCGCATTTGCCTTTCGGTGCGCGAGCCGCACATTGCCCTGCCGGCGATTTTGGAGCGGCTGGAGCATCTCGACTCGCGGCTGACAGAGCTAACCACGCGCAATGCCAGCTTGGAAGATGTGTTTGTGAAACTCGCCGGGCGTCATTCGAGCGACGAACTAGCGCCAACCACCGCTTCTTGACCCATTCAATTTCCGTACTCACCCGTTCACCTCTTCACCTCTTCACATTTGAAACCTGAACCCTGAACCCGAAATGCCCCCCGCTCACTACGCTCCGCTACGGCAAATAATTCTCGCCCGACTGCGCGAATTCTTTCGCGAGCCGGAAGCGGTGTTTTGGGTGTATGGTTTTCCGGTGATCATGGTGGTGGCGCTGGGCATCGCGTTTCGCAATCAACCGGTGGAAACAATCGCGGTCGATGTTGTCGATGGTCCACAAGCCGAAGCGACCGTCGCGGCACTCACCGAAGCGCCATCAGACGGCAACTCCGCAGCCCCCTCGCAACACTTCAAAGCCGCCGCGTATCAAGAGCGAGAAGCTCGGACGCGCCTGCGCACTGGCAAGACCGACGTCGTCGTGATCCCTTCGTCTCCCGCTCCCCAGGCGGGAGAGGGTCGGGGTGAGGCGGAAGAAGCGCATCTAAGAATGCGACCATCACCCCTCATTACGAATACCTCTTCGATCCCACGCGCCCGGCCAGTGTGCTTGCGCAGGGCCGTCGACGATCGGCTCCAGCGCGCCGCCGGGCAAAGATGTCGCAGTAACCAAGCAAACCGCCATCGACGAACCCGGCGGCCGCTACATCGACTTCCTCGTGCCTGGCCTATTAGGCATGAGCCTCATGGGGGGCGGCATGTGGGGCGTCGGCTTTGTAACGGTCGATATGCGCATTCGCAAACTTCTCAAGCGCTTCCTTGCCACACCGATGAAGCGTTGGCATTTCCTGGCAGGCATCATGATCAGCCGCATGCTCTTCATGATTCCCGAAGTGCTTCTGTTGTTGGTCTTTGCCCGGTACGCGTTTGGCGTCGTGAACCAAGGCAGCATCGCCGCGGTGGCGCTACTCATCGTGCTTGGTGCCGTGATGTTCTCCGGCATCGGCTTGCTCGTCGCTAGCCGCGCCAACACGATCGAAACCGTGACGGGACTGATGAACGTAGTGCAGCTTCCCATGTGGATCGTCTCAGGGATTTTCTTTTCCTCGGAGCGCTTTCCCGATGCCGCTCAACCGCTGATTCGCGCGCTGCCGCTCACCGCGCTCATCGACAGCCTGCGCCGTGATGCTCGAAGGGGCCACGCTGGCCTCGCAGTGGCAGCGGGTCGCGCTGATGTTGGCTTGGGCCGTCGTATGTTTTACGCTCGCGCTGCGCTGGTTCCGCTGGCGGTAGAACGAGCCCGTACTTCGGAAAATCGATTCATTTCGGATGAATCTGGAAGGATCCGAGAAATCGCTCAACTTCTGGATCGGCTTGCGTTGCAGGCGAGGTTACGACAAATGCTCGATAAAGCTTGTTTGAAACCGCAACCAAAAGGGACGATCCTTTCTGATCACCATCGGTTGCTTCAAAAGTAAAACGGTACCCTTCATTGTTCCCGAGTTTTTCTGGTTGACTTGATGTAATAGCAACACCCTGTGCTTTGAGCGAAGCTTTTATGCTTTCCAGACCATCTTGAAGAACTAACTCGCCATGAGGGTACTCGACACAACTTAGATAGAGAATGATTCTCTTGTATGGAACTTGGCACTTGATGGTTTCGCGTTGGATCGTGACGCCGCCAAATGTTTGAGTGCCCGAACTAGAACTCGGCGGAATCGGGAATTCGACGGAGGCTACACCATCGTTTGTCGAAATCCGTTGCCAATTATAAGCAACCGGGTAGCCTACAAATAAACGATAGACTGATAGCGACAACAGAATAATTGTGCCTCCCGGAATTGCCCGCTTCCACCGGTCTGGGCTGTCGAGGAAGGTTTTGCGCCGTCGCCAGACACTAATTGCAAATAGCCCCACGATAATCGTTTCGATGATCGCATCGCAGTGTCGGACCCAATAGTCGCGCATCAAGATCTCCCCGATCAATTTTCAAAAAAACAGACAAGGGAAAATAATATAGCAATTGTCAGAACATAGTTCACAAGATTGAGCCGGATCAACAAAATACAAAGGCTATTTCAATCGAATCGACGTTGATATTGCGTTTGCCGAAGGGGTAAACTAAGCCGCTCAAACGATGGGCAATTTGAGTGGAGGCACGGCGGCCATGAAGTTATTAAGATACATCGCGGCGACAGTCGCTCTTCTCAGTATTATTTCGCCGGCTATCGCGCAATACCCTCAGCCCGCGCCCGGCCAACCGACTTATGGCCAACCCTACGCGCAGCCTGTCGTCATTCCTAACGAAGAAGCGGCCATCGTCGAATCGTCGACGCAGGTCATCAACGAAATCATGGCCGCGCCAGCCCGCGCCATACCGCTCGCGCTATTGCGCGATGCCAAAGGCATTATCATTTCGCCCGGCTTGCTCAAAGGAGGCTTCATCATTGGGGTGAAGCATGGCCGCGGCGTGCTGTTGGTGCGCGACGATGCGGGGAACTGGCGGGCCCCCAGCTTTATTACGATTACCGGTGGCAGCATCGGCTGGCAAATCGGCGTGCAAGCTACCGACGTGATCTTGGTGTTCAAAACAAAGAAGAGCATCCAGGGCCTAATCAACGGCAAGTTCACCATCGGGGGCGATATCTCGGCTGCGGCCGGACCAGTGGGGCGCGATGCCTCAGCCAGCACCGATATTCAGTTCAAAGCCGAAATTTATTCCTATTCGCGTAGCCGCGGACTGTTCGCCGGCGCGGCACTCGACGGTTCGCAAGTTTCGATGGATAACACCGCCACGATGGCTTACTACCGCGGCTCGGGAATCATTCCAGGCGACGGACCGCCGGCCAACCCGCCGCGCTTGCCGCCGACAGCGATTCAATTGCTCAATCTCGTCGCGTATTATTCCGCGCCCAGCGCTGCGACAGTTCCCATCACCGGCCAGCCTGCCGCGATTCCTGGCCAACCTGGTGCAATCGTCGGCGGTGCAGCCCCCGCCGGCGCACCCGGACAGCCCGCCAATCCCGCCAATGGCCAGCCTATGAATCCTGCGCAGGCCACTGCGCCCGGCCAGCCGGCCGGTGGCGCCAGGCACGCTGGCACCGTTGCCCGTTGCGCCAGTGCGCAACCGCCGGCGCTTGCACTGAATCAAATTCCTTCCGATCTCGAGACCATCCGCGCTCGCCTAGCCGATGCCTCGCGCCGCCTGGGCACGCGCGTTGACGCGCGGTGGCAGCAGTATTTGGCGCTCCCGCCGGAAATGTACACGCCCAATCAGCATCCGGCCCCGCAAGCCGTCGCTGGCGCGCTGCGCTATCAAGCCGTGGCCAAAGATCCCAAATACCGAGCGCTCACGCAGCGCGGCGAGTTCCAAGAAACACTTGGTTTGCTCGAGGCCTATCACGATATGCAAGCCGCAAGCGCTACAGGCACGCAAATGACGCTCCCCGCGCCTCCCTAGAATCAGCAAATCATCCTAGAAACATCGGGCAACTTACGTCGCAAGACTGCCACGGTTGAGGGTATCGATCAGTTGCCGCAGGCGACCCAACGAGCGGCGATTGAAGTGGAAGATAAGGCGCGGTAGCACCGTAGGCGATCTAAGAGCGTGTTTGTAAATTAGGTTTTGAGCCGTGCCAGACGGCGTGACATGAGGTTAATCATAGTGATGTGGAGCATGGCTTCGCTGGAGCGTACGGTTCGTTCGTAATCCTTGCTGTTGCGGCGGCAGCGTGAAAGCCAGGCAAACGTCCGTTCGACGATCCAGCGTTTGGGCAACACCACGAATCCTCGAATCCCAACCGGCCGCAGCACGGTTTGCAAGACCCAGCCAAAGGTGGCTTTCACCCATTCGGGCAATCCACTGCGGGCGTAGGCTGCATCGGCGAAAATGACCTTCAGTCGGCCAAAGCCCTGCCGCATTTGGTCCAGCAGCATTCGCGCGCCATCTTGGTCTTGCACATCGGCGCGATGCACGACCAGCGCCAAGATCAGCCCCAGCGTATCGACCGCCACATGTCGTTTGCGGCCGGTGACTTTTTTGCCGGCATCGTACCCGCGAATTCCGCCGACTTCCGTGGTTTTTACACTCTGGCTGTCGACAATCGCAGCACTGGGTTTTGCCTTTCTTCCCTCGGCGCGACGGACTCGCCCGCGGAGCGTGTCGTGAATCTCCTGCCACAGGTTCCACAGTTGCCATTGCCAGAACAAATGGTAAACCGTTCGCCAGTTGGGAAAGTCGCGCGGCAACTGACGCCACTGACAGCCCGTGCGATTCACATACAAAATGGCATTGATCACCTGCCGACGGCAGACTTGGCGAGGCCGTCCCACGCGGCTCGTCGGGGGCAACAAAGGTCGGATCAATTGCCATTGCTCGTCGGTCAAATCGCTGGGATACTTTCGCCCGTCCATGGGTGCGGCTCCATCCGTGTTCTAGAAACACAACAAGGGGATGGAGCCGTACCTTTTTCATCAATCTCATGCAAGTTCTCAATTTACAAACACGCTCTAAAAGCAATCTAACAGGCACCGGCGGTGCAATCGGTAATTGAAGCGGCTGAAACTATCAGCTAGACCGATGGCGGTCAGAATCAAGCAGAGCGCTTGCGGCGGGACGGTCGGGTGCGAGCAGGCCTCCCGCGAGTAAGGGAATGTGATTTCGCCTTTTCGAGGGTTTGCAAATGCTTGATATAGCCGCGCAGGCCGCCGTACTTAGCGATGAGCATTTCGCTAGCTCGATGCACTTCTTCAACAATCGGATCTTTGGTCATTTTGGCTTTCTTCGAATGATTTGGCTCATCGCCACTTTAGGAATGCTTTCCGGAGAAACCATCGACGGCACCTGAATCTTGAACTGATCGCACAGCGCAGCTAGACGCTGTTGCACAAATGGGTTGGCTAAATGAGCGTAGTTCCAAGTCAACAAATAGTCTATCTCATAAATGGTGGCAATTGCCATCTGAAGTGCATCACGGGGTTTTGAAGCCGGGACAAGGTGTTTAGCCAATAGCGTTTCGGCCAATTTTGAAACCCGGGAGTCGATTTGCAAATAAGACAGCTTGCGAATCATTTTCAAACACTCTTCCTGGCGAGGAAAATTGCCTGCGGCAAGTTCTTCCTCCGTGATCAGCGAAGCACGCAGAGTAAAGTGTCGGCGCTCTTCATTCCACCATTGCCGAGTAAGCAAACGGTGGCTACTCGCAACAACATTCCCAGACTCGTACCAATATGCCGAAATTATGGACGTATCGAGATAGATCGTTGGCTTGCTCGGCATGTTTTTCACCGAAGCTTGCGCTAGTGCGATAGGCTGCCGCGGTTGAGCGTGTCGATCAGTTGCCGCAGGCGGCCCAGCGAGCGGCGGTTGAAGTGGAAGATGAGGCGCGGTAGCGCCGTAAGCGACGGCTCGTCTTTTTCTTCGCGCTGCGGGCCGCCGAGCGTGAACTCGCCGTCGGTGAGAATGTCGCTGAAATGGTCATTGACGTCGGACAGCAGTTGTTCGCTGATCGGTTCGTGCAGGCGGAAGACAAGCTTGTTTTTCACGTACCGCATGCTGTGGTAGACCTTGAAGAACTGCAGAATTTCGGCGACGGCGGCATCGTTTGAATCGGTCACCTTGTAGAGCGAGAGGTCGTCCGGCAGAGATCATACCGTCGGCCAAGAGCTTGTCGTGGAAGAATTTGATGAGGGGTTGCCAGAACTGCCCGCCGGGCTCGTCGAAAAAAACGACGGGAACCATGTCGCGCTTGCCGGTTTGCAACAGGGTGAGCACTTCGAGCCCTTCGTCGAGCGTGCCGAAGCCGCCGGGGAAGAGGACGACCGCATCGCACTCTTTGACGAACATCAGCTTGCGCGTGAAGAAGTACTTCATGTGCACGAGCTTCGGATCGCCGGCGATGATGGGGTTGGACGATTGCTCGAAGGGGAGCATGATGTTTAGACCCATCGAGTTTTCGCGCCCGCGCCAACATGGCCGGCTTCCATGATGCCGCTGGCGGCGCCGGTGACCACGAGCCAACCGCACTCGGCCATTTTGCGGCCGAACTCAACGGCTTGCTGATAGGTGGGCTTGTCGGGGCGGGTGCGGGCCGAGCCAAACACCGTGACTTTGCGGCGAGAGCGGTAGGGGGAAAAAACTTTGAAGGCGTAGCGCAGCTCGCGCATCGTGCGGCTGAGGATTTTGAGATCGCCGCGCGAAGGTTGATCGGCGGCGAGCTTATCGGCCGATTCTTTGATTTGATCGATCAGGTCGGCAATGCGCTGGCGGTCGAGCGTTTGAAGCGCGCCGGCGCGGCGGTGGTGGCGCTCGCGGCCGCGGCAAGCGAATCGGCGGCTTTGGCCACAGTGCCGGCAGCCTTGGCTACGGCCGAGGCCGCCGCAGTGACCGTGGGATCAGCCAATGGAGCTTGGCCATTAGCGGCGGAAGGGCCGCCAGGTGAGTTACCCATCGGCGCATGTTTATCGGCTGAATCGGACAAGTTTCGGCTGTGGTTGCGGCCAAGGCACTGTGACGCCGGCCTGGTTGCGGGATGACAGAGCGAAATTATATCGCAGCGCGGTGAATTTCAGATAGTGCCAATCACAACATATGATGATCAGTAATGCGTCCGCAATTCTGCCCGCATTAATATTAAGTGGTGAACTACCGCCGCAACCGGCTTGCGGCATCTTTACAACGCAGCACCTCTGTAATTGCCGATGACTCTTATCGAATTTCCATTGTCAATACGGGTTCGATCCCCTAATCGTGTTGACAGGGCCGACCATCAATAAAACACGACTATATCGTGCTGCAATTCAGTCGGTTGCACCCGTTGGCGTTTCGATCACAATTTTCCGGCGTTAGCATCCGCTTCGATTTTCAGCACCTTATCGAGGCGCCGCTGGTGGCGCGGCAGGCCGGAGAATTTCGCGGGCAGATAGGCCTTGATGACTTCGCTGGCTAGTTCGGGGCCAATGACCCGTGCGCCAAGGCACAGCACATTCATGGAATCGTCTTCAACGCCCTGACGAGCGGAAAACGTATCGTGGCACATGCAAGCGCGAATGCCGGGAATTTTGTTCGCCGCTACGCTCACGCCCACTCCACTGCCGCACACCACAATGCCGCGGTCGGCTTTGCCGGTGCGCACCGCCTCGGCCACGGCCAGTGCATAATCGGGATAATCGTCATCGGGAACGAGGGTTTTCGCACCGCAATCAAGCACCTCGTGCCCAGCGGCGCGCACTTCCGCCATCACGTGATCTTTGAGCGGAAACCCGGCGTGATCGCAGCCAATTGCGACAATCATGGAGTTTGCCCTTGGTATTGAATTCCGCGCGGCCAGTTTCGCGCCAATTTCGGTTCGCGTCCCTTGTCCCGTTGCTCGCCGCCTCTGCCCCCGAATTATTCCCTATAACCGGCACTTCTGAAACTCCCCTTGTCGAAAGCCTGCCGCAGCGTTGACCTTGAGCAGCCATGACGTAGATAAACTTCGACGGATATACCATTTACTGTCGGCAACGGCCGCCAACGCGAAACGCCCACAGCCCGGCTGAACCACCATGAAAAAAGGCACCCTGCTATTGGTTGACGACGATCGCCATGTGCTTACGAGCATGGCCGATTGGCTTCGTGACCAAGGTTATAAGGTTGATGTCGCCGCCGATTACCAGACCGCCATCGCCCAAATCGAGCGCAAAGCGTACGACCTGCTCTTGGTCGACATCCGCCTCCCTGAGCATGACGGCTTCGAAATTCTTTCCGCTAGCCGCCAGCGAAATCCCTCGACGCCAGTCATTCTGCTAACGGGTTACGGCACTGTCGAAACGGCCATCGAAGCCATTCGCGCTGGCGCATTCGACTTGCTCACCAAGCCGTTGATCGACGAAGAATTGGAAATCGCCATCAGCCGCGCGATCAACCAGCGCGAGGTCATGGAAGAGAATAAGAACTTGAAGCGCAGCTCGATCTGCGTTTTGGCATCGAGAACATCGTGGGGCACGATCATCGCATGCGCCGCGTCTTCGACATGATCGACAGCGTGGCCGATTCGAAAGCCACCGTGCTCATCACGGGCGAAAGCGGTACGGGCAAGTCGCTCGTGGCCCGCGCGATCCATCGCCACAGCGCCCGCAAAGATAAACCGTTTGTCGAAGTCGCTTGCGGCGCGCTGCCCGAAACGCTCTTGGAAAGCGAGTTGTTTGGGCACGTGGCCGGATCGTTCACCGGCGCGACCGGCGACAAAATTGGCAAATTCAAATTGGCCGATGGCGGGACGATCTTCCTGGATGAAATCAGCACCGCCAGCCCGGCCATGCAAGTCAAACTGCTTCGGGTTTTGCAGGAGCTTGAATTCGAGCCGGTCGGCGGCACGAAAACGTTTAAGACCGATTGCCGCGTGATACTGGCCACCAACGAAGATTTGTCGAAGGCCGTGGCCGAGGGGCGCTTCCGCCAAGATTTGTACTATCGCATCAATGTCATCAACATCGAGTTGCCTTCTTTGCGCGAGCGGCTCTCTGATATTCCGCTGTTAGCCAAGCACTTCTTGGAAGAAGTGTGCCAAGAGTCGGGCCGTAAGGTGACCGGCTTCAGCGACGATTGCATGACCGCCCTGCAGCGCTATCGTTGGCCGGGCAACGTGCGCGAATTGCAAAACGTGGTCGAGCGAGCCGTGCTCTTGGGAAAAAGCGAGATGGTGCAAGTCGAAGATCTGCCGCCGCAATTGGCCGCCGAGGCGCCGATTTCCGGCCATGCAGATCCGGGAAGAAACTTGAAGCAGGCCATGCAATCGCCCGAGAAGCAGATCATTCTCGAGGTGCTCGAGCGCCACAACTGGAATCGGCAAGCGACCAGCGACGAACTGGGCATCAACCGCACGACGCTCTACAAAAAAATGAAGCGGCTAGGCTTAGAAAACGACCGGTTTGCACGCCGGTAAGCGGCTTTGACACGACAAGTGCCATTTCTATAAACGGCAGATTACTTAAATACTTTTGCCAGGCACTCGCGAATTAACTGTGTCGTCGCCGGATGCGCCCGGCATGCAATATAACCATCGGGTCGAATCGAAACTCCACTCCCGCGCACTGCGCCATACAGCCGCACAAATTCATTGCGGCCATCGACCACCAGCGGCAATCCGTCGTATTCTTGCAGGCCACAGCTAGGATGCACGACTGCATACGCATGCACGTTGCACCGATAATGCTGGGTGAGTTCGTTGGCTATTGCCGCAAATTGCTCGCAGTCGAAAATCGGATTCGAAAAATTCGTGTACAGAAATAACGTGTGATGAATGCCGCGTGTCAAGTCGAACAACCTCAAATCGTATTGCACTTGATGCCGCCGCAAACCAAGCGCATCGGCGCGCGGTCGCCCGGTAATGGTCCGACTTGAGGATGAGTAGCACCGCCGGGAGGGTTTTCATCGTGGCGGGCTACTATTGGACTATCGCGATAGTTCAAAAATAATTGCGAATCGTCGCGCACCGGCTCCGATTCCTCAACTTGGCCGGCCATTAATTGGTTCATTCGGGCTGCCGTGCGCTTTACAAGTTGTTCGCCAGTCGGGCGTCGCTCGGCGTCGTAGCTATCGAGCAGACCTGCGGCCGCCTCGCCGCGAGCCGCCAGAGCCAACTTCCATGCCAAGTTGTAGGCATCCTGTACGCCGGTGTTCAGGCCTTGGCCTCCCAGCGGCGGATGCAAGTGCGCCGCGTCGCCGGCGAGAAATACAGGCCCGACTCGATACGAAGAAACGATTCGATGACTAATTCGATAAAACGCCGACCAGTTCATATTGCTGGCCTTCGCGCCGGACGGAAACAGGACGTCGAGCAACCCCTGCACCTGATCAAGCGTCGGCCCCAAATCGCTAATGCCGCTCTTTGCTTGGCTGGCACTGGTAAGTTCCTTGGGCACGATTTCCGGCGGTGCGCCGAGCTTATGCGATAGCGCCGCACGTTGCCTGGCACCGGAAGGCAGGCGCCGCCGGCCAAAATCTTGTCGTTCTCCAGTCGCGCCAGTTTATAGGCGTAACCGCGGGGCAAAGGCCAATCGAGCTCAACGTCGGCTAGCATGAAGACTTGCTCGTAGTGATCTCCCTCAAACGGAAGCTTGAGCGCATGCCGCACCAAGCTGCGACCGCCGTCGCAGCCGATCAAATACCGGCACGTCACCGTTTCCTGCGGTCCACTAGCGCGCTTCAGAGTGGCCGTAACCTGGTCTTTTGTTGGAGCAATTTCAACCAGCTCGACGCCTCGTTCGATTTGGCCGCCGAGCCTCAGCAAGTGTTCAGCCAGAATTCGTTCGACATCGTATTGCGCAAGCGTCAAAAATCCGTAGGCCCCATCGGCCAGCGCCACTCCCGTTTCCTCGCCGTGTTGCCAGTCGCCGTTGGCAATGCTTACCATTCCCTTCAGAGGCATGCCTGAATTGAGCGCCTGTTGGACGATGCCCAAGTCGTCCCAGATTTCCATTGTTCGCGGCGTAATTCCCAAGGCTTTACAGTGGGGCGATCGCTCGGCGAGTTGCTCCACAAGCCGACATGTCGCGCCGTGGCGGTGCAACTCGGCCGCCATCATCAAGCCCACGGGGCCGGCCCCTACCACTAGCACATCGCAGTCAATTTTCAGTGTCATACCCTGTCCTTGGACGCAGGTGATTGCGCAAAACGAGCCAATAGTATTGCCCGAACTGCTCGCCCTGGCAAACCTGTGGCGAGTTTGTTAATTTGTTGAATCTCGATAAGCCATGCCTCATGTCTCTTGATCGTCGTGCCGGTCCGCAATGAAACAAGCCATCGCCGGCGTCGTGCCCAGCCAATCGCAAGAAGTCACTGTCACCATCGAGTGGCCTACCATCGCTGCTACGAGTCTGGGACGTTTTCTGGGGCGACTGTACGGCATCAAGGCCGGGTTTTGGATTTTCACTTTCGGCCGGTTATTCATGTTGCTCACCTGGCCGCTGGGGTTGATGCTGTTTTTCGGAATGCTCGCCCCATGGAGCTTGCGACGATACCGTTTGACCAATCGGCGTTTGATTGTCGAAAAAGGACCCAAATTCAAAACGGAACGCTATGTCGATTTAAGCCGGTTTGACCAAATTGAAATCGAAGTGCGACCCGGCCAAGGCTGGTATCCGGCGGGCGACATGGTCTTCAAACTTGGACCCGTCGAAACGCTTCGGATCACAGGCGTGGGCTATCCGGAAACATTCCGCGCTACTTGCATGAAAGCGCACCAGGCCTATGTCGGTGTGCGGAAGGCCGTGGGCGTGGCGTGAGGTGCGAGATTTGGCTGGCTCGAAGTGGCGATGAGCGGGTGACGGGTTGAGCAGGTGAACGGGTGACCCGCTGAACATCGAGCTATTTCGCAACTGATAAGAAATCTGCCTCGATTGCCGCCAATCTCTCATTGAGCCGCTTTTTGGTGGCCTCTAAATCGTGCGATTGCTCAGTTGATTCGGACGCGAACAGATAGAACTTGATTTTTGGCTCCGTTCCGGACGGTCGCACCGCGGCGCGGTTGCCCACAGGATCGAGATCAAAAATTAGCACATCGCTTTTGGGAACGATTAATTGCTTTTTGCTTCCACCGCTGCGACCTTCCGAGGAGGATGGCGGTTGGCCAGCAGTAGCAACCATTGAGACTGGCAAGTTGCCCGGCAAAACAATTTGCTGCCGCAAGTAATCTCGCACTTGAGCTACCGCTAAGCCGCCCACGCCTTGCGGCGGCACGGAGCGTAGCCGCTGCATGATGGCTTCCATCTTCGCGACACCGTCAGCGCCCGGTAGGGTTATGCTTATCGATTTTTCTAGGTGGCAACCATACTTCAAAAATAACCGATCCAAATGCTCGTGCAGCGTGATGCCTTGTGCCTTGCATTCGGCGGCTAGTTCCGCCATCAGCATCGCGGCCACGCCGGCATCCTTGTCGCGGGCGTACGTGCCGGCCAAATATCCGTGCGCTTCTTCGAAGCCAAATACGAATTTCTCGGGCCCAATTTCGTCGATTACGCTGCCAATCCATTTGAAGCCGGTGAGCACGTCGCCATAGGCTTGGGCGCCGAATTGCTCGGCAACACGGCAGATCATATCGCTCGTCACGAGCGTTTTTATGACGTAATGCTCCGGCGTGAGCTTGCCTGCCGTTTGATAGCGGCGCAGCAGCAATTCACCCAAAAGCGCGCCGATTTGGTTGCCGCTGAAGGTGGACCAATCTGCTCCCTTTCTCACCTGCGCCGCGCATCCGATGCGATCCGCGTCCGGATCGCTGGCGACCACGAAATCGGCACCGGTTCTCTTGGCATGTTCGATGAGAGCGTCGAACACTTTGGGGTTTTCCGGATTGGCCACATGCTCGGGCACATTGGGAAAGTCGCCATCGGGCGCGGCGTGTGGCTGGTAAATCTCAATTTGCTTAAAGCCGTCGGTCTCGAGAATCGGCAGCACCGAAGTCAAACCCACGCCGTGCAGAGGTGAATAGAGAATATTGAGATCGCGCGGCCCAGCTTGGCTTTGTTGCAAAACAGCCGCGCGGTAGCGCTCGATCCATTTTCACTTGGCAGAACTGTATTCGACCGTCGCGGACCGCTTGGGCAAACGGCACGCGCCCAATGGCCGTCACCTGCTCAACGCACTTGATCACGCCCTCGTCGTGCGGAGCGCGCAATTGACCACCGGTGCTCCAAAAGGCTTTGATCGCATTGTCGCTGGGTGGATTGTGGCTAGCGCTAATCATAACGCCGCACGCGCAATTCAGATCGCGCACGGCGAACGACAATTCCGGCGTGGGACGATAGCCGTCGAAAAACTGCGATTCAAAGCCATTGGCCACCATGATTTCTGCCGCCAACTCAGCAAACTCGCGCGAGCGGTGGCGGGTGTCGTAAGCGATGGCGCAGGCCAGCGGCAAGGGGCGAGGGGCGAAGGGCGAGGAATTGGTGTTAGACTCATGATATTTGCGCACATACACCGCTAAACCCTGCACACTCTCGGCCATAGTGCGATCGTTGATCGCATTGGTGCCGATCGGATACATGCGCCCGCGGCGGCCCGCGGTGCCAAAGGGAATGGTGGTCCAAAAAGCGTCTTCCAACTCGCGCCATTGGCCTTTTGCAATGTGCTGTGCCACCAATGGTGCATAATCGGCATACTGCGGCTGCGTGAGCCAGATTTTCACATTCGCCGCTGCTGCAGGAGACACTTTTCCCGCTGCTTCCGCTGCCATTAGCTGGGCGAGAGTATCGTCTAAATCGCGAACCACTAGAGACATTTTGAAGTCAGGCTAGTTGAAAGGTTTTCCAATCGATTCCCAATTGACGGATCGCGCCTCGGAGGGTCCCGAATTTTAGATCCCGAGCGCCCCAGTCGGGCAGGACCGCGGCTTGCTTCGTGGCAGGATTATACCATTTGCGGTGCGATCCACCGCCTGGGCGCGGCAGCTCTTGGCATCGAAGCCGGATCAGTTTTCGTTCAATATCTCGGTACTTCATTTAGACAAAAGTACCAAACTGGAGCGCCATGAATGCGGAAAATCTATTCGGATGCCGCGACCAGCGTTTCCAACGAAATTGGTTCCGAAACGTCTGCCACTTGCAAACCCGGAGGAAGCGCTCGACCAAGGTCTTGATAGATTTCGACAACTGCGTCTAAAGCATCCGACGCGTTTTCCAGCGCCTCTTCCGCAGTGTCGCCCTCAGTGATTAACTCGGGCAGCACCGGCGAAGTAACGGTAAATCCGCCTTCAGGCTGCGGTGTCAACAGGAGCGGAACTTTATAAAGCATGAGACGGTCCCCCCAAGAAATCGCCAAACAAATTATACCAACTACTATTTCCCACAGTAATCGATGGTGCGGGCGATTTCGCTCTTGAGATCTTGTCGGGTCACTATGCGGTCGATGAACCCGTGCTCCAACAAGAATTCGCTGGTTTGGAAACCCTTGGGCAGTTCGATGCGAATGGTGGCCTTGATGGTGCGCGGCCCGGCAAAGCCGATCAGTGCCTTGGGTTCAGCAAAGACCAAATCCCCCAACGAAGCAAAACTGGCCGCCACGCCCCCCATGGTCGGATTGGTAAGCACCGAAATGAACAGCCCGCCAGCTTGATGGTAGTGCGCTAGCGCCGCCGAGACCTTGGCCATTTGCATGAGTGACAAAATCCCCTCGTGCATACGGGCCCCGCCGCCGGAACCGCTGATAATGATAAGCGGCAGTTTTTCGCCCGTGGCTTTTTCGACCAGTCGTGTGAGCTTTTCTCCCACGACTGAGCCCATGCTTCCCATGATGAAAGCCGAATCGGTGACTCCGAAGGCCACGCGGCGGGCGCGAATCATTCCGGTCCCCACCAGCGCCGCCTCGCGCAAACCGGTGCGTTTCTGTTCTGCTTTCAGCCGGTCCGCATACGACTTTTTGTCGGTGAAGCCTAGCGGATCGGTCGGCCAGAGGTTGTCGAACAGCTCCTCAAACGTGCCTTCGTCCAAAACCTGCTTGACGCGTTCCTTGGCCGGCACATACATGTGGAAATTGCACTCGGGGCATGTGTTGAGCAGCCGCTGTGCTTCTTTTTTGTAGATGGTTGCACCGCAACCTTCGCACTGCTCCCACAGTCCTTCCGGCACGCCGCGCTTCGGTCGCCGCGGGGCAGGGTTATCGCCACCGGCAGGTTTTTCAACGTTTCCGACGGCCACCGTAGTTTCCTCGCGATTTGCAAATTCCCTGCGACGATTAGAAGCCGCTGGTTCGCTGGCGGTCACGCGCGATTAAGTTCTATCCGCACTGCGAACCTTGGCGGGTCCGTTGCTGCCTATGATTTGTCCACTATGGGACCGCGATACATTAGCGTATCAAAACCGTTTGCCGAGCGTTTTGCGGCCGATTTGCCATTTTCATGACCAGCCGCGGTAAACGTCGGTTCCAAGTTCAACAATTCACAGCGGTCGCAGCCGTTGGTTGCCTTCCATAAATCGCCCATCGCTGATCCATCAACCATCTGCCGCAACAAGCTTGCCAACGGCTCAGGCGCCACCAAAACAACAGTCGCCATCCGGTGCTTACGCGCTATTTTCTCCAGCGAATCTTCGATGCGCTCAAGGGTGTTGGGCAGCTCTTCCCCTTCGGGCGGGCGAACCGTCTCAGGATGCTCTTGCCACTGTTTGTAAACTTTGGGTTGTTTGTGGCGAACTTCTTCCACCAGCATGCCTTGCCAAAGTCCTAAATTCACGTTCGTAAGCTTATCGAGCGTTTTTGGTTTTAGCCCCAGACCAGCGGCGATGGCCGAAGCCGTCTCTTTGGCCGAACGTCCCTGCGCCGAGTAAACCGCTGTCGGCGAGTATTGCCGAAGCTTTTCGGTCAGTTTCACAGCTTGGCGCAGCCCCGCCTCGCTGAGTGAAATATCAAGCGTTCCCTGTATTCGGATTTGTTGGTCGTAATCGGTCAAACCGGGTCGAACAAGAATGATTTGGGCCATAAACGAAGTCGAAAATCACAAAAGCCCGGCGGCTGCGGCACATTCGCAGCTCAGCGTCTTTTGGGATACGATTGCGAGTTCCGGCGTTCGATAAGGATGCGCCTTATCGGCAACTGACCATTGGCAATTGCTTCGCGTGACCGTAGGGCTCTTGATCACGAATGTGACCCGGAACGAGAGGCGGGAGCGGGGTGCCATCGACAAGCGGCCATCCACCTTGGATAGCCGATGAATAGCTTTCGCGGACTTAAAACGCTGCTTATCACTCCCGGTGGTGGCCCACTAGATTACGCCGAAAACGTGCAAATCCATTCTGTCAGTTGGCGCATTCTCTGACCTGTCGCCACGGCCTCGATTGTACCACGCTTGGCGAAAGCGGTACACGCGGGATGATTCGAATGTCACAAGCGCAAGCCCCCCAAAGAGTTGCAGCGTGACTACGGTAGTATCTTTATACGAAAGCTACCACCGTTGTGGGGAACGAAGCGGGGACATACGGCCGCTTGGTGCGGATGCTGAAGTCTATTTATCAAGTTCTTCGCTCCGGGGCAAATCGGCTAGGCTCTTTAGTCCAAACACCTGCAGGAATCGGTCCGTCGTGAAGTATTTCGCGCGCCGCGGCTTGGTTGTCGGCCGTTCGACTCGCAAGAGACGCCGGCGCACCAGATGGCTTAAAATGTGCCCGCTGGGTGTACCTCGAAGCTTGGCGATATCGTGCGAAGTAGTTGGCTCGTTGTACGCCACAAGGGCCAGTACTTCGATCGCCGCCTGCGAGAGCTTCGCTCCACTTAGCCGGCCGTAGTACTTATCGCGCAACGGCAGGAATTTCGGGCGCAGTACCATTTTGTGCCCCTCGGCGCTGGAAACGATTTCGTAAGGGCGCCCTTGCTCAGCATATTCAGCGTTTAGTTTCTGCGCGACATCGCCGACTTTCTCGGGCGCAGTATCGCGCACGATACCGGCGATCTCGTCGTTCGTAATCGGTCGATTCTCGATAGTTCCTACAAATAGCGCCGCTTCTAGAATACTGCGGGGTGAAAGCTCGCATTGACCGCCGCTTACTGCCCCAACAACTGCTTCGCCAACGGTACTGGCATCCGCGACGGCCGATTTATCCTGCCCGAGCATCGACGCAAACGCTTGGCTGAGCTGATCGAGCGTCAGGCTCGATTCGCCGGCTCCTTCGACAACCGCCTCCTGCGGTTCTAAGCGCTGCGAATCCTGCGGCTGCGATTTGTTGGCGGTAGTTTCCATGGGCGAGCCTTCTTAGCGCACTATAGCGCCCAGTCACGGGCGGCGACAATACGAGGGGAACATGAGACACAATGTCGCTTTCCGACGCCACGCCGATAAACTAGGATTAAATTGCGATAGTTACGGTGCGATCTGTTAGCTAAATGTTCGTGGCGGCACTGCCGATCCGCCTATTGCAGCGTGCCAGCACCATTGCCCCCGTAGCTCAATCGGATAGAGCACCTGCCTTCTAAGCAGGGGGTTGCAAGTTCGAGTCTTGCCGGGGGTAGTTAACTGAATTCTAGGGGGCCGAGGCCGGCTCCAAATTAAGCTATTCCATCAGATTGGGCACTACTTTCGCACTATTGTCAGCCGAATTAAACTTATTCGTTTGCCCTTTCTTCCGCGTTTGGCCGACATCACTTGCTTATGAACATCGATCCGAATCAGCCAGCGTCCGATTCAGAACAAGAAAATTCTCCTCCCCTTGTATCGGACGCGACAAGTCGCGCTGCCGAGAACGCGGGTGATTCGGGGTCGGCGACACCTGATGCTCGCGGTGCCATGCAAGTGGCTGCGAGTGCATCTGAAGAAACGTCCGCGGCCGAATCCATTGAACCAACTGCCCAAGCGGCCGTTGACTCCGAACGTAAAACGCGAATCAAAATCGGCACGCAGCGCCCCGGCGCGCCCGTACCGCGAGTCGAGCCGCGCACAAAAGTCGCCTTTCACGCTCAGCCGACCGAAGTCAAATCGGCCGAAGCAAAATCTGTTGCTTCAACTACATCTGAGGATCGCTCTGCTCAATCGCTTGCGGAACCAGGAAACCAGAAAGAGCAAGGCCGGGCAACTGATAGTCAGACAACCGCCCAGCCGGCCTACACGCTGCAACCAAAACCCAGCAAGCCGCGGTTCCAAATTCCCGCCGCCCCGGCCAGCAAGATCGAAGTTCCCAACTTGCGTCAGGATTTGTCCCCCGAATTGGAAGCCGAATTGCAAGAAGCCCTCGGCAATCAATCACTCGATGAAATGATCGAGGCCAAAGCGACCGGCGCTGCAGCTTCCGAAGCGCTCGAACCCGATACGCGCTTGCAAGGCACCGTATCTCGCATCTTTCGCGATAATGTGTTTGTTGATCTGGGTGGCCGCAATCAAGGTGTGCTCGCGCTGCATTCGTTCGCCAAAGAACCGGTCCCGGGCGCGATGCTGGAAGTGGTTGTCACGAAGTTCAATCCGGAAGAGGGTCTGTACGAACTTGCGGCACCCGGCGCGAGCGTGGATGTTGGCGATTGGTCCGATTTGGCCGAAGGGATCATCGTCGAAGCACAAATCACCGGGCACAATAAAGGTGGCCTGGAATGCGAAGTAAATAAAATTCGCGGCTTCATTCCTGCCGGACAAATTTCGCTCTATCGCGTGGAGAATTTCGAAGAATTCGTCGGCCAGCGCTGGTCGTGTGTGGTGACCGAGGCCAACGCGCAGCGGCGAAATTTGGTGCTGAGCCGCCGAGCAGTGTTGGAGCGCGAACAGGCCGAGGCCAAGCAACAGTTGCTCTCGCAATTAGCCGTTGGCGATGTGCGCGAAGGAACGGTACGAACCATTCGCGATTTCGGCGCGTTTGTGGATCTGGGGGGCATCGACGGATTGATCCACGTGAGCCAGATGAGCTGGGATCGCGTGAAACATCCCAGCGATGTGCTCGCGGTCGGTCAGAAAGTGAAAGTGAAGATCCAGAAGATCGATCCCGAAACCCACAAGATCAGCCTCGCGTATCGCGACCTGTTTGAGAGCCCATGGACGAACGTTAGCGCGAAATATCCAGTAACAAGCAGAGTGACAGGCAAGGTGTCGAAGATCATGGATTTTGGCGCTTTTGTGAAGCTGGAGCCGGGCGTCGAGGGGCTGGTGCATATTTCCGAGCTATCGCACAAGCGCGTATTCCGCCCGAGCGAAGTGGTGCAAGAAGGGCAGGAAGTGGAAGCGAAGGTGCTTTCGGTCGATCCGGAAAATCAGCGCATCAGCCTGTCGATGAAGGCACTCGAAGCGCGGCCGGAGCCGACGAAGAAAGATAAGGCGGCGTCCGATGGCAGCACCGGCTCGTCCAGCAGTGCGGAAGAGGCGTCACCGCTGCCCAAAAAACAGCGCAAAGTGCCGCTCAAGGGCGGGCTGGGCAAATCGGCTTTCGGTGAAAAATTCGGCCTGAAGTGGTGACCCTCCCCGCAGATGTACTGATATGCGGAACTTCAAATTACTCGCATGCTTCGGCGAGAATGCATTGCTCGCTGGTGCGCTGTTCATGCTTGTCCCCCCAGTTCCTTCAAGCCATAGCGTGGGTTACAACTTCTTTCCGGTGTCGTTTGTTTTGATGTCGTTGTTGCTGGCGAGCTCACGGTACATCGCCATTAGAACCGGTACCGAAACATGGGTCGGCGCGGTTTTGAAATTCCTAATTTTCACGACCCTTGGGTTTGTTCTTTACAGTCGCGTCACCGTCTGACCCGTTTTTCACCTTGACCTGCCGAGCCCTTTTCTGCTCTTAATCTCGATCAGGCCGGCTTGCCTATCTTACTCATTCGCAGGCATTTGCCTTGAATTCGTTACAGTCGGACTGCCGTGTGACGCGGCCTGAACCGACCGGCATCTAACGCTTCGAACTAGGGTGAAAGGACGCACCACCGGCGGCACGTTCCGCTGTAGTTCGTCGTAGGATTGCATGTGAGCACAGCCCAGCAATTGACCGACGAACAGTTGGCGGCGGCAGCGGCCCGCGAAGGGTCCGACGGCCCCGCCTTCGTGGCGCTGGTGGAGCGTTTTCGCCAGCGGGTGTGGCGTATTTGCTATCGCCTGTTGGGCAACGAGCACGACGCCAACGACGCCGCGCAGGAAGTGTTCGTGCGGCTGTTTTTACATCGCGCCAAGTTTGAAGGACGGTCGAAATACAGCACCTGGGTTCACGGCATCGCGGTGCGCACCTGTTTGACGATTCGCCGCGGCCGCGGCCGCCGACAACGCCATGAAAACGTAGCTAGCGAGGAGACGATTGAAGCGCAGTCGCCCGGCACGCCCGCTACGACCGAAGGACTGTCGTTCGACTTGATGCAGATGCTCGATATTTTGGACGAGGAGGATCGAGCACTATTGATTTTGAAATACGCCGAAAATTACAGCCACGAAGAGCTCGCAGAGATTTTCGGCTTAAGTGTGAGCGCGTGCAAAATGCGAATCAGCCGTGCGCGCGATAAAATACAAGAACGATTTGCCGACAAGCCTGAACCCTGAACCCTGACCCCAGAACCCTCAGAATGTCCACCGACCTATTCGAACGCCTTGCCGACGCGCCTGTTCCGCCTCCCCCGGCCGAGCAGGTCTTCGACCGCGCAGTACACGAGCGAATTAATCAGCGGCTTTTTGCCTGGCAGATTATCGACTTTGCCCTCAAAGGCTTTGGGTTCGGCATCGTCCATTTTGCCAAAGCTTTAGCGGGGCTAGTGAGACTAACGTTTACGGGCAAGTTTGAGGACCCAAAAAACCGGCCATCCGAACCGTAAATGCCGTGACTCGGCGTATCTGCCCGGCAACCAATAGGGCAGAAGGACGAAGTCTCGGCCGGAAAAGCCCCGGCCATCTTCGAATAGCTCGACAAGGAAGTGTAATCGAGAGCAGTTTCAACGAGCCCGATTCAATTTAACCAAGGCATCAAAACGGCAGGAGGCCGTTCATAGGTTTTCTAAGGTTCACTTTCACCCGCGACCGCTACGGCGGTCCACCAACTCAGTCCACGGGACTGAAAAGGAGCAGAACGTATGTTTCCAATTTTTGCTGACGCGCCTGTCACCGCGCCGACCACGTTGACTTTGAATCTACCGCAAACAGTGACCGATTCCAAAGAAGCGTTGGTAACCAGCTTTGGCGATGCGTGGCACAAGGTCGTGGCCTACACGCCGAATCTGTTGGCGGCGATCGTAATTCTGGTCGTCGGTTATTTTGTGGCCAAGTTCGTCGCTCGCGCGGTCACCGTATTGTGCGAACGAGCCGGTTTGCAACGGGCCGCTGAACGCAGCGGATTGTGGGAATCGATGACCCACATGAACATCAAGCGGAACGTTCCGGCGATTGTCGGCACGATCGTGTTCTGGGGCTTGATGCTGGTGTTCTTGATGGCAGGCTTTAGCATCTTGAACATTTCCCAAGTTTCCGGCGCTATCGACCGCGTGGTCGAGTACATTCCGAATGTGCTTGTGGCCACCGTCATGGTTGTCGTCGGCTTGCTCGTGGCCGGCTTCCTGCGGGGCATCATCGCCACCAGTGCCGATCGCATGGGCATCAGCTATGCCGAGCATTTGGCCAACGGCTGCTACTACATCATGACGTTGATGGTGTTCATGGCTGCGTTTGACCAGTTGAAGATTCAGTTCGCGCTATTGAACTACGCAATTCTGATCGTCTTCGGCGGCTTGGCGCTGGGCTTCGGCTTGGCCTTCGGTTTAGGCGGTCGGGAGGTGATGGCCGGAATTTTGGCCGGCTACTATGTGCGTCAACGGCTGCAATCGGGCGACCACGTAACGGTTGGTCACCTGGAAGGCACGGTGCGTGAAGTTGGCACGACCGCCACGATTGTGGAAACCGAAGAAGACGGGTTGCTCAATCGCCACAGCATTCCGAACTACAAGATGTTGAACGAGGCGGTGCGGTAGTTCCCAGTGCGACAGATGTAAACACTGCAAGCCAATTAAGCCGGATGCTGATTTATCTGGCGGCGGCTTGCTCGAGATAACAACAGCAACTAAGCGGCCCTGGGAGTTCTAGGCGGACTCTCAGGGCCGCGCTGTTTCAAATGCAAGCGCAATTCAATTGCTTTTCCCGGCGCTTATCTAAGCTGCAATTTACTCTGGCTTGTTCCATTCCATCAGCACACGATGGTCCGCAGAGACTGGCGCAGTGATGTCGCGCTGAGCCAAGTACTGCGGCTCGCGGGCTGGCGGCGCGGAGGTCGACGGATCCGTATTTGTCGGCGGAGCTGGCTTGGCTTGTGGCGCTTCGCCTTGTGATAGCGTGCCTTGCGGCTTGCGGTCATAGACGCTCGGGTGCGAACCGCCGCCGGATGTTGGCGCATTCGCGGCGCTGGCCTGTGAAGCGTACCAACCCGAAGAGGCGGCGCCGGCCGACGACTTTTCGCCTGTTGGCTTCGCGCTATCGACTGAAGCCCAGCTATTTTCGGCCGCACCGCCGTTTGCAGCAAAGCCGCCGCGAGTTGCCGAGACCAACATGCCTTTGGCCGCGGCGACATTTGAATCGCCATCATTGTTTTGAGCTCGGTAGAGCGGTGAATCGCCACCCGATTGTTCATGCGCTGCGGAGGCAAGCTGCGTGGGCGATTGCTTCTGCGCCGGGCTGCCGACTTTTACCCAGGCGAGCCATTGGCCTTGAAGATTTTTCAAATCGGAATAGCCGTAATGTTTCTTGAGGTCGGCTGCCCAATTGTCGGATTTCATTCCTTCGCCGACGAAATCGACAAATTCGCGGCGGCCCTTTTGCTCGATTAAAAACCGCGCCAGCGAGTATCCTTGTGAATATAGCGGCAGCACATCGGCCGGATATTCTTTCATGGCGAACATTTCGTCAAATGGAATGCCGCGGCCAGTGTGGAGGAAATTAATCAACATCGTTTGCTGCTTGCCGCGCTCGGAAACGTGCTCGACCGTGGTGCAAGCCCCTTCATCGGCCCAGCGCGGCAGCGGGCGGCGGAAATAACTGGCGAAGATGGTGTGTGTAACCTCGTGCGGCAACACACTATCGAGGACGCGCTCTTGGGAACCTTGGATTTTCATGTCCCAGCCGAACACTTCGCCTTTATCGAACACGAAGCTCGTTGCTCCGCCGGCGCCCAGGTTCGGTTCGACCTCGGCGCGAATGGGGCAGGGGTGCGACCAATTGGGCATGGCCGCGCCGGTCCATGTGATCGCCAAATCGTGGCGATACTGTTCGGCCGCCTTGCCGATTTCTTCGGCCAATTGCGGCGTGGGCGCCTCGACAATGAAGTTCGACGTGCGATAACCGGCGCCAAGTGACGAGGCGAGCGCCACCGCCACGACAAGGGGCAAGAAGCGAGCTTCCATGCTCTGGGTCTCCGCGAGAATTTAAACGAAGCGGGTAAGGTCGCGATCGCCATCCCTGCGATGCGAACAAGATTACAAGCCACGCCTCGGCGTGGGTCGGCGGGCGAGTTGCATCTTCTGTGCCACCGCTATTCATTAAGCGGCGGCGTCACGCTGCTGACTCGCACATTTACCGGCAGTTCGAGCTTGGTAGGAATTATTTGCGGGGCTACTCAAACCGGATTCTCTTGTAAAACTTGCACGATTCTACCCGCAGTTTGTCAGCGGTGCATAGATTGAATTTGACTTGCGAAGCGATTTCGCGAGATTTTTTCCTTCTATGCGAGATCGTTTGAATCGGCCAGAAGCAAATCTGATAATGCTGCATTGGCGGCAGGGAATTCTAAAAGTGCTAGCTCGTCCCGCGCGACCCAACGAAAGGGCGGGCGCGGCAGACGATCCGCATTTTGAGCGAGGAGCGTGCAGCGAAAAAAGTGAATCTCCAATAGCCCTTGATCGTATTGGTGGGTGGTCGCGAGGTATTCGTCGATCGCCTCCACACGCAGGCCCGTTTCTTCGAAGCATTCGCGCTCGGCGGCGGTGGCGAACGATTCTCCCGATTTGACCTTGCCACCGGGGAATTCGGCTGTGCCGGCCAGCGGCACTCCTGCTGGTCGAGTACCGACCAGGAATCGGCCGCCATGCTCGACAACCGCCACTGCGACGGGGATTGGTTCTTCTACGCCAGAGCTCATGCCGGTTTCAGTTTGTTCAACAACCGGCCCGGCGAGCCCATAATGTTGTAGCCGGCGTCGACGTGCAGAATCTCGCCGGTAATTCCGTCGGAGGCAGGTGATAGCATGAAGGCGCCACTGCGCCCCACTTCTTCATGAGTGATGTTGCGCGACATAGGCGCCATTTCTTTATAGAGCTCTTCCATGCCTTCGGAACCGACGGCGCGCGCGGCCAAAGTACGCAGCGGCCCGGCGCTAATCGCGTTCACCCGAATTCCCAGCGGTCCCAAATCGAAGGCGGCGTATTTCACACAGGCGTCAAGCGCCGCTTTGCAGATACCCATTACATTGTATCCGGGCACCACCTTCTCGCCGCCATAGTAGGTCATGGCGAGAATAGCGCTGCCGGAATTCATGATTGGCTTAGCCGCTTGGCAAAGCGCCAACAAGCTGTAGGCGCTAATATCCATTGCAAGCTTGAATCCCTCGCGGCTAGTTTCGATCGTCGAATGCGCCAGATCGTCGGTATTGGCAAATGCAACGGAATGCAGCAGAAAATCGATTTTGCCGAACTCGCTGGCGGCCTTGTCCATGAACGCTTTGATGTCGGAATCTTTGCTTACATCAAGCGGCGCCAAGAATTTTGCGTTCGGCTGGTCGTCGGTCAATTGTGAAACTCGGCGGCGATTACGCTGCCGCTCGTCGTCAGCCCGATCGGGCAGGTGCGAAAAGCCGCACAGACCACGCTGGCGCATAATCTCCTGCGCAATGGCCCAGGCGATCGAATTTGAGTTCGCGACGCCTAAAATGAGCCCCTTTTTGCCATCGAATAGGCCCATAGCATTCTCCTTAATGTGCCCGATAGATTCACTTGGAACATGAAGATACCTATTCGCTACCACTCGAACAATGAGTCCTCCGTCGCGTTGTCAGTGTGAATACAAATGGCCTATAATGGAGTATCATATTTGAGACATTTGTCGCACTTCAAAAATCGATGGCATACGTGGCTTCGAACCTCGGCGCAGTGGCATCGGCCGGTCATCGTGAATCGCCGCGACCAACGACGATTGGCGACAATTTGGCGGTCGATTTTTTGATCGCTGCCGAGAAGCCCACCAATACAGGCAGCTACTTGAAAGAGGTGCTTTCCGCGCTGTTGCCGGCACTCAAGGCCGATTTTGTAGCCGTGGTGCAGATTGATGCTGCCGCGAAATCGCCGCGCCTACTGGCCCAAAGTGGAATTCAGCAAACATGGCCGCCTGAGATTATTGCGGACTGTCTCGATCGCGAATCTGCTCATTCGCTTGGTTCGTGGATCGCGGCACCACTTTCGCCGCGCGAGGCCGAGGGCGAAGTACTGCTGGTGCATTTGACCGCAAATGCACATGCGTCTACGGAACGAACGGCCGCCATTCCACAGGCATTGACCGGATTGGCATTAGCGCTAGGCTCAGCATTGCGAATGGTTCGCAGCCGCCAGATACTGCGCCAGCGAGCAGCGCAGGCGGAAACCATTTTATCGATCGTCCAGCAGTGGGGCCGCACGCAGGAGATGGAGCCGCTGCTAGAGCAAATGGCGACTGCCTCGACGCAACTGCTCGAGGCCGATCGCGCCAGCATCTTTTTATGGGATCGACCGAATCATGTTCTCATTGGCCGGCCCGCACTGGGTGTGAAGGAAGGAATGTTGCGCGTGCCGGATGACTCAGGCGTGGTTGGCGAAGTGCTACGTACCGAGCAGCCCAAGCGCGTATCGACGCGCGATAAGGCCGATTCGATCAATCGACGCGTGGATACACAATTGGGCTATCAAACGCGAACTCTGTTGGCCGTGCCATTGCGCGCCGCGGGCGGCGAACTCTTGGGTGTTTTTGAAGTTCTCAACAAACGCGAAGGGGAATTCACCTCCGACGACGAAGTAGCGCTCACCGAGTTGGCCTCCCATGCCGCCGTGGCGTTGGAAAATACCCAAGATCGCGAAAAATTGCTTGCCAGTCATCGGCAAATGGTCGAGCAGGCTGCACAGCATGCGCAACTGGTGGGAAATTGCCCGGCGATCCAAGCACTACGTTCCGCCATCGGGCGTGTCGCCAACACCGATTTGGCGGTGTTGATTCTGGGAGCCAATGGCACGGGCAAGGAAGTGGTCAGCCAGTCGATTCATTACCTGAGCCCGCGGCGCGACCGGCCATTCGTGGCCGTTAATTGCGCGGCCATTGCCGAGACGCTGTTGGAAAGTGAATTGTTTGGTCACGAGAAAGGCGCGTTCACCGATGCGCATGAGTCGCGCCCAGGCAAATTCGAACTCGCGATTGGCGGCACGCTGTTTCTCGACGAAATCGGCGACTTGAGCGCCGGCGGCCAAGCCAAACTGCTGCGCGTGCTCGAAGAGAAGGTTGTGGTGCGCGTAGGCGGTTCCAAACCAATCGCGGTTGATGTGCGGGTGATCGCGGCCACGAACCAGAATTTAGCGGACATGGTTCGCGCCAGAAAATTTCGGCAAGATCTGTACTTTCGGCTCAATGTGGTGGTGCTGGAATTGCCGCCGCTGTCCGATCGCGGCGACGATATTCTTCTCTTGGCCGAGCATTTTTTGTTGGAATTCTCCAAGCGGGCGCGCCGCAAAATGCCAAAGTTTTCTGCCGAGGCGAAAAAACGCCTGCAGCAACATCCGTGGCCGGGCAATGTGCGCGAACTTCGAAATCTGATGGAGCGGTTGGCGTTTTTAGTGCCGGGCGACAACGTGGAACCGGGCGACTTGGCGTTCATCATCTCGCCCGCGCAGGAATCGCAGGGGTTATTGGTGGTCGATCAACCCTTGTCTTCCGCCACCGATCGTTTTCAAAACGAGTATATTCGCAAAGCCATTGCCCGGGCCGGCGGCAACATGACCGACGCCGCGGAATTGCTCGGATTGCATCGCTCGAACTTGTATCGCAAGATGAAACAGTTGGACATGGAGGGTTAGTTACACATGGCCAAGACCATCTTCAAAAGGATTATCGACCGCGAAATTCCCGCCGACATTATTTACGAAGACGAGCATTGCCTGGCAATTCGCGATATTTCTCCCAAAGCACCCACGCACGTGTTGGTGATTCCCAAAAAGGAAATCGCCAATCTCGATGCGCTTGACGAGGGGGACGCGGCACTGGTAGGCAAAATTTATTTGGTCATTCGCAAGTTAGCCAAGCAACTTGGTCTCGAAAATGGTTATCGCGTAGTGGTCAACAACGGGCCCGATGGTGGCCAAACAGTGGATCATTTGCATTTCCATCTGTTGGGCGGCCGGCAACTCGATTGGCCTCCGGGGTGATATGCCTCTCGCGAGCGAATTCATCGAGTTGCGGCTGAGGGCACTCGAATTTTTTCATAGAGTGCGTCGGGCGCCAAATCTGCTCCGTTTGGCCAGCAAATAACGCCGAATTCATCGACAAAAACTTTTCGGAATATCGCTGGGTCGCGCAGCGGTTCGGACACCGGCCCAAACAGGCGCTCGCCGAGCGACACGATTCCTGTGGTGTTATCGTCGAATGTCACGCGCAATTGGTAATCGCCCATCGGTTCGACAGATACGACTTTATGCATAGGTCACTCCAAATTTTTTCTACAGTCGCACGATGGAATTTCCGCTCAAGCGGCGCACCAGGCGGCGCATTTCCAGCACGCTTACGGTGGCCAGCACTTGCGGCGCGGGCAAGTTGGCGGCGGCAATGACGGCGTCGATGGTGGTGGGTTCGGTTTGGATTGCGGTTAGCACCTGCTGCTCTAGTTCATTGAGCGAAAGCTCGGCTGGATGATGGACTGCGCGGCCATCGGCTTGCGCAGGAGTGGCTTCGAACAACGGGCCGAGTTCTTCGAGCACGTCGTCGACTGTTTCGACCAGTTTCGCGCCGTCGCGAATCAGCCGATGGCAGCCGCGCGACATGCGGCTGGTTACTGGTCCGGGTACGGCAAAAACGTCGCGATCTTGCTCCATGGCGTGGCGCGCGGTGATGAGCGCGCCCGAGCGCTCGGCCGCTTCGACCACAAGCACGCCCAACGACAAGCCGCTGATGATTCGATTGCGCTGCGGAAACATTCCGCTAAGCGGCTCGGCGCGCGGGGGCGATTCGCTCAGGACCGCCCCTTGTTCGGAAACTTGCTGGGCAAGCTCGGTATGTTCCGGCGGATAAATGTTGAGCACGCCACTGGCTAAAACGGCGATGGTGCGTCCGCCTGCTGCTAGTGCGCCGCGATGCGCGGCGGCATCGATGCCGCGGGCCAACCCGCTGACGATAGTAATCCCTGCGCGGGCCAAGCCGCCGGCGAGTTTTTCGGCTTGTTGCAAACCGTAGTGAGTCGCGTGCCGCGAACCGACGATGGCAATCGCCAAGGAATCGGACGGCTGCCAACTGCCGCGTACAAACAGCACGCCCGGCGGATCGGGGAGGTTCGACAGCGGACGCGGATAAGCTTCGCTCCCCTCGGTTAGAATGGTTATGCCGCTTGTGCGGCAGAGTTCGATTTCACTTTCGGCGTCGATTGCGTCGCGGGCGGCGACAATCGCGCGGCAGAGCTTGGGACCCACGCCATCGATGGTCTGGAGGTCGCTGGGGGCGGCTTGAAACACAGCTTCGGGGCTGCCGAACCGCGCGAGCAATTTGCCGCGCATGCGCGGGCCAACGCCGGAAACAAGCGACAGCCGCACGGCGGCGACTAGCGGATCGTTTTCAATGGCGGAAGTGTTCGGCATGATGCCCTGAGATTTTCCCTTAGCGAATTGCACAATGGATTGCAGCCGATGAGTGGTCTCGATTGTCGATCAATATAGCGAAGTGTTTTGGCGCGGGCGAACTGGCTCGCGACGGTGTTTTTGCTTTTTTTGCAAAGTGGGTGGAGGCGAGGGGAAAGTGTTGGTGAAAAACTCTCGGGAAAAACGAAGTTTTTGGGCCAAACATTTGCCCCGCATTTGACCACGTGGATTGCGCGATGAAAAACGCGCGAGGTGGAAACATCGTATTTTGTCGGTTGGAATGCATTTTTTGGTGGTTTGAAATTGTGCGCGTCGCGGGGTAAATCGGGCTAAGCAAGTGGCTGTCAAGGGGAAAAAGCAAATGCGGAATGGGGAGTGGGGAATGAAGGCGGAAGTCGGAGATTGGAAAGCTGGTTGCTCTGTTTGTGCGTGCCCGGCGGTTTTTGGAAAACCGAGAAAACGGTGGAAAACGGAAAATAAACGGATGGAAAACGGTTGATTAACGGCGGAAAACGGCGGGGAGACGGAAGGTGGAATTCGGAAGGCAGAAGGTGGAGTAAAGCCAGGCGGCAGAAGGCATAAGGCAGTAGACGGAAGGCGCAGCATGGCGGTGAATGGTCGGATAGAAATCATGAAAATATACATTTGTACATATATCAGAAGTCCGCCTGAATGTGAAGGAGGAAATTGGCCACCGCTGCAAAGCAATCAGCGGTCAGCATTCAGCAGTCAGCGATTGGCAATTAGCGTGTAGCTGAAACGGACTGCGGATGCCGCCGATGGCACGGATCGGGCAGGGATTGGCCGCGAATGAACGCAGATACGCGCGAATGAGGAATTCGTTACTTGCAGGCCATGACGCTCGGCGTGGGGCAGGAAACCCATCAGGCCCCAAGGGTTTCCTGCACCTTCCACTTCTCATTTTTTGTGTTCGGCGTGGAATAACTGGGTTCAGATTACTTCTAACCAATCGAAGGTATTGTTTGCGATGACTTCGTTATCAAAGAATCAGGCACACGGAATCTGGGCGAAAAATTCTTGCGTTTCCCCCCTGCAGTGGTAGAATGCGAACGCTTGTCGAAGCTTTTCCCAGGAATTTCATCGTGGGGAGCAGAGCTAACGAATGGAGACGCCAGTGAAATTGCAAATTCGAAGCGAGCCATTCCAGGGTCTTCCTCCGACTACCAAATCGCTTTCGCGCGCTCTTTGCGTGGTGTGCGCTTCCGCGATTGGCGTCTTTCCTTTTGTTGCGCCCGCCAGGGGTGATTACACCGGCACTGTGTTATACCCCCATCACGCCGACAAGTGATTTCGCGAATGTTAGTACCAGCGGAATGAATTCAGGACAGGTGGTCGGCTCCGGAGGGTCGAATGCTAGTGGTGGCGACTATCATGCGTTGCTATGGTCAAATCCGGGAGGCAACCTAACGGATCTCAACCCAAACGGGTTCGTTACCTCTCAGGCGTACAACACGAACGGCATTAACCAAGTTGGATTTGGTGCGATCGACGCAACAAGTGGTAACGTGCATGCGTTGCTGTGGTCCGGTACTGCCGCAAGCGCCATCGACCTCAACCCAGCTGGTTTTGATTCCTCTGAAGCATTAGAAGCTGTTTCAAAACCTATTTTCGCTGATGCGTTAGCCGATTGAAGCAAATGAGGGAAGCCGCCAATTCGTGAAAGGCTTGGAAATGTTCCGCGGTACGTTCGTAACACAATTTAAGACGACGGAAGTTCCCGAACCAACTGAGGGTTTGTTCGACGACGTAGCGGGTTCGCCCCAGGCCGCTGCCGTGTTCGCGTTTCGAGTTGCCGTAGGGAGCCAACAGCGGTCGGATGCCCCGCTTCACGACTTGCCGCTGGATTGCCGCGCTGCCGTAGGCCGCGTCTCCTTGAAAGATTTTCGGCTTGCGGCGTGGCCGTCCCCGCCGGCCTGCGACGGCGGGAATTTTGTCCAACATCGCAATCGCACGCTTGCCATCGGGTTCGTTGGCCGGGCCGGTTTCGACCACCAACGGCAATCCCCTGGCGTCATCAATCACATGCCGTTTACAGCCGTTTTTCGAGCGATCCGTGGGATTGGGTCCGGTATGTTCCCCCCAAAAACAGCCCGCACCGAGGCGCTGTCGATGATGGCGCGGGAAAGCCGAATCGCACCCCGTTTTCCCAGGCGACGCAAGAGTTTCCGATGGAGTTGGGGCCAGATGTTCAAGCGGGTCCACTCTCGCAGCCGTCGCCAACACGTCACGCCACTGCCGCAACCCATTTCCAAGGGAAGCATGTTCCAAGTCACACCGCTCCTGAGCACAAAAATAATTCCCGCCAGACAAGCCCGGTCGGAAACCGACGGTCGTCCCCCTTGGGGCGATGGGATGCGTTTGGGCAATAGCGGTTCGATTTCGTTCCATAGCTTATTCGGCACTAATGTAGCCATTTGTTCGCCTCCTTGCGGAACAAGAAGGCGAAATACTAGCAACCCAATTCAGGTTTTGAAATAGCTTCTTAGGAATTTATGGTATGCAGCAGGTCGGCTACGGCAGTAGTCCCGCTTTCGGACCGACCCCTACTCCGCCTCAATCGATCTACCACGCTCTACTGTGGTCTGGCACAGCAGACTCTATTGTGGATCTGAATCCATCGGGATTCGTTTTTTCTAGTGCAAGCGCAACAGACGGCAACCAGCAAGTTGGCTTCGTTGTAACGGTACCGCGTATGAACATTTTGCACGCAATGCTTTGGTCTGGTACTGCAGCCAGTGCGGTGGATCTCAATCCGTCTGGCTTCGGGTATTCTCGTGCACTTGGCGTCGGCGGAGGGCAACAGGTGGGACTTGGCATCGTTAATGGCGGCTTGCAGTTTCAATTTCACGCGTTGTTATGGGCTGGCACGGCAAATAGTGGGGTCGATTTGAATCCCGACGGGTTTAACACATCGTCCGCGACTGCCACCAACGGAATTCAACAAGTAGGAGGAGGCGAACTAATTGGAGATAGTGGGGGCCACGCGTTGGTATGGTCGGGTACGGCAGCTTCGGCGGTCGATCTTCAGAATGAATTGCCCTCTACCGACAGTTGGCAATTTTCGACTGCTACCTCAATCGATGAATCCGGCAATATCTTTGGCCTAGCAAATGACGATGCCGGATCGTTATTTGCAGTTGAATGGTCGCCGGTGCCGGAGCCTGCGTCGGCGGTGTTAGTGGTGATCGGTATCGCGATCATCGTGGCAAAACAGGGGGATAAGCAATCACTCCTCTCCTCCTGTGCCTTTTAATTCCCTTTAATTTCGCTGGATGGCAAGACAATTTATGTTCGCTGAAGCCAAGTAGTGACAACGAATGCTTCTGCCGTTCTCTCACGAATGAAATGCGTGAACTACTGTGCTGAGTGGGTGCGGCATTGATCGGATGTTGCGAAATTTTTGGGCGTCTTGGCCCGGAGGTTGTTGACCTTCGGCTAAATAGTTCGTTCTAAAAGTTGCTTTCCAAAATTCCTCTGTCGGAGAGTATGGAGTGGTAGTTGGCGCCTTTGTTGCCTAGTTCCATGTAGGAGTGGTGATCTGCCGTAACGCCGAGTTCGACGTAGCGATGGTCTTTGCCGGGCGTGGGATTGGCCTCGACGCGGCGGCGGCCGATGATCTCGTCGGCCACGACTTGGCTGTCGGCGTTGAAGAAGATAATTCCGCGGGCGTCGATGGTGGCGACTTCGCTAGCTTGGTTGTCGACCAACTGAATTTTAGTGATATTGCGCAGAAATTAACTGCGGAGCCACGGATGCGCGGAGCTGAGGACAAAGTTCGGTTTGCGACGTCCAGAGGATCGATAGACCGAGGTGAAATTAACGCTGCGTGACGAAAGGTGCCGGTCCTCCGGACCTTGAATAATTTATGCGCGATTTGACAAGCCGGACCTGACGGTCCGGGCTATTTACGTACGGCCCGCAGGGCCTGCGTCACGCACGGGGTGTGTGACCTACGAGACGAATCTCGAAAGGCCTCTTAAGAGCCTAGGGACAAAGCGTTCGCGGAGAGGAGGCCAGTCCCGTTTTTCTCCCAGGGCGCCGAAAAATCGGAACAGTCCCCGACGTTTTGTCTGTAGGCTGTAAGTAAAATCTTTGCACCGAGATCGTGGGAGAGATTTACAAACGACTGAAATCTCGTCGTTCAATGCGCAATTACCGTCGGTTATAATTGTTTAGTGCTTCTGATCTATTTGGGGAAATCGCCAGGGATTTTAGTCGCCATGTCCTCCGCCAGCGAAACACACATACGTTTAGACGATCGGGGTATTGCTTGGGTTGATGACACCAATATCAAAGCCGTCGAGGTTGCGCTGGAGCGAATTGCGCATGGCGCAAGTCCCGAGGAGATCTGCGATCAGCATAACGGATACCTCACGTTGGCCCAGGTTCACGCGGCTTTGGCGTATTATTACGATCATCAGTCTGAACTGGATCGTGTCATCGAGCGGCAATTGCACGATTACGATTCGCGGCGGGCAACGTCGCTCGTTTCTCCTGGCCGGCGACGCTTGCGAGCGCTGGGAAAAATCTCGTGATCCATGGCTATCATTATCATCTTGCTGTTGATTGCAGGAATTTATTTTCTCGTCACCGGGTTCCACCAAGGTATTGATTCGTGGGTGGGGTTCCGAAAAGCCAAGCAGCAACTTCGATTATCGGGAAGAGCCGCTCTTTATGATGAAGCTGACCGACTGAAGGATGCTGGAAAGCTCGAAGAAGCGGCAGCATTACTGATGGGGATACTTGCAAAGGACCCCGACTATGCGCTTGCGCACTCGGCACTGGCTGTCATCTACACCCGGATGAATCGGCACGATGAAGCAGTCTCTCATGGGCTGCGCGCCTGCAAATTGGAACCGAATGATCCCGTCAGCTTTACCGCTCTCAGCGTTACTTACGAGCACGCGGGAAGAGTTCCGGAAGCGGAAGAAGCAATGGCTCGTGCTCGAACGATGACAACGACTTCTTGACTCAAAGTGAACTGGTGCGAAGAATTCCTTGCTCCGAGCCCTATACCGACCGCAAGCTCGATCCGTTTGCCATGAAAAGGAAACCAACGTGTCCACAAGGGAACAATTAGAGCGTGAATTGGAAGATCTCGATACATTTCAGATCGTGATGGAATACAAACGGATCAAAGACATGTTGCCCGGAAGCGCGGCGCCACCAGGAATTCTGAAGAGCGAGATGATAACGGAGATCATTCGGGCCAGGCTCTCCAATCAAGAAGTCGGCTGAGGGATCGGTCAATCATTGTTGGACCGGACGGAAGAATCGGGCCGCGTAATTTTTAGTCACGACGACGACATGCTTCACTAGAATTTGCTAAACTCGGCCAGTGCCAGACGGGCTTGGGACGGCTCAATGCCATCGACGATTTCGACGTGGCCTAGGCGCGTGGGGAGGACGAAGCGCAGGCGGCCGCTTTCGGTTTTTTTGTCGTGCTGCATGGCGGCGAGGAGTTCGTCGGCGCTGACGGCCGGTTGATTGGCGGCGGTCGGCAAATCGACTGGCAGGCCGAGGCGCTGTAGTAGCGATTCTTGGCGGCGGACGAATTCGGCATCGATCCGGCCTAGTTGGTGGGCCAAGCGGGCGGCGACATCATGCCGATGGCGACCGCCTCGCCGTGCAGTAGCTGGCCGTAGCCGGTGACTGCCTCCAAGGCATGGGCGAACGTGTGGCCATAGTTCAAAACGGCGCGGTGGCCGGTTTCTTCGCGCTCGTCGGCTTGGACGACGTCGGCCTTGAGTTGGCACGAGCGCTCGATGATGCGAACGAGCGTTTTGGCGTCGCGGGCGACGATTGAGTCAGTGTCGCGCTCGAGGGTGGCGAAAAAGTCGGCATCGAGAATGACGCCGTATTTCACCACTTCGGCGAGGCCGGAACGATATTCGCGCTCGGGGAGCGTGGCGAGCGTGGCGGTGTCAATGAGGACGGCTGCGGGTTGCCAGAATGCGCCAACCATGTTTTTGGCGTGGGGCAGGTTGATGCCCACCTTGCCCCCCACCGAGCTATCTACCTGCGCGAGCAGGGTGGTCGGAACTTGGGCGAAGCGCAAGCCACGGGCGAACGTAGCGGCGACGAAGCCTGCCAGATCCCCCACGACGCCGCCGCCGACGGCCACGATGAAGGTTTTGCGATCTGCGCCGAGCGAGAGCAGTTGATTCCAGAGTCGCTCGGCATGCGCGACGCTTTTGGAAGTTGCTCGCCGGCTTCGACGGTTACAATGTCGGCTTTTGCACCAACGCGAGCGAGACTATCGGTGACCGGTTGGGCGTGGTGCGGCGCGACGTTGGCATCGGTAATGACGGTCGCGCGGCGAATCGGGCCGCGCTGGGAGAAGAACTCACCCGCCGCATTCAAACAATTGCTACCGATGCGAATTTCGTAGCTTCGCTCGGCGAGATTGACGTGGACGGAGGAATGCGTGTCTTGTGGCATAACCGAATACTTAACGGAAACCGGTTTTCTAAAACCAAGACACTCAGACACTTAGAGAGTCTATCAAAATGATCTGGGAGAGGGGGACAGTCCCGAATGGCACTAAGTTAGTTCGTAATCTTCGAGCGACTCAGCACTTAGGGCAGCTAGCACGAGTCATTGGCCGAGAGCTGAATAAAAGGTGGACCTCGATGTCAGAATGTTGGTGTGAACTAAACATCACTCCAACAAAGAGGTCGCACCATGACGCTGAGTATTGTCGAGGCGGTTGGCCGCATCAAGGCCGGGGTGGCCAAGTGCTTGACGGCCGAGTCGATCGAAAGAGTTTGCCGCGACTGCGGACACCGTTGGCGGCAGCGCGAAGTGGGACCGGTCCAAACCGTGTGGACATTTCTAACGCAAATCTTGCATGGCAACACTGCCTGCGCGCACGCCATCCGTCTAGCCGGTTTGAGTTGCTCCGCCGAAGCCTATTGTCAAGCTCGGACGCGCCTGCCGCTGGCGGTCTTGGAGCGGTTGCTCCAGCAAACCAGCCGCGCAGCTCGCCTGACGTGTTGCCTGCCAACGTGGCATGGCCATCGGACATTCCTGGTGGACGGTTCGACGTTCTCGATGCCCGATACGCCGCTGCTGCAGGCCAAATTCGGTCAGCCGGGCCAGCAGTTGGCTGGCTGTGGTTTTCCCGTCGCCCACTGGCTGACGCTGTTCGATGCGCACAGTGGTTTGTTGATCAAGCAGTTGACGGCCCCGTTGCGGACGCACGACATGGCCCAAGTGATGCAGTTGCATCCGGAATTGGCCGAAGAAGACATCCTGGTTGGCGATACGGCCTTCACCTCTTACGTGCATTTGGCCCTCTTGCGCCAGCGGAATTTGCATGGCATGTTTCGCGCTCATCAGCGGCAATTGGTTAGCTTCCGCCGCGACCGGAAGCTCGTGGGCAAATTGCCGGCCGGGACCGTCGCTGAGCTTTCCAACGCGCGGCTGATCCGCAAGCTAGGCAGGTACGATCAACTGGTGGAATACAGCAAACCTTCACCAGTCCCACAGTGGCTAGACGAGCCAACGTTTCGGTCACTGCCCGACAAGCTCGTCGTGCGTGAACTGCGCTTTGCGACGAAACAGAAAGGCGGACGTACGCGGATCATTACGCTGGTGACGACGCTTTTGGATCCGGACGAGTATCCTGCCCAGGAGCTGGCTGCGCTTTATGGCTGGCGCTGGCAGATCGAAACGCATCTAGGCCACCTGAAGACAGCCATGGGCATGGATGTGCTGCGCTGCCGGAGCGTGCCGGGGGTACTGAAAGAGGCAGCCATGTTTGCGCTGGTCTATAACCTGGTTCGCCTCGTGATGGTTGAGGCCGCTCGGCACCAGCAGACGAGCGTGCGATCGATCAGCTTCATCGACGCCTTGCGCTGGCTGGCCTCCGCTTGTTGGCGACTGCCCGATCTGCATCTGGCAATCAATCCAGTGCGCCGCGGTCGCTGTGAACCGCGAGTCAAAAAAAGACGCCCCAAACAATTTGACCTGATGAATCGACCACGATGCCAGCTACGCCAACACCTTCTCGGACAGCATGCTGGAGCTTAACTTAGTGCCATTCGGGACAGTCCCATTTTGCTCCGCGGACTACGCAAAATTGGGACAGTCCCCGATCATTTTGTTAGACGCTATTAAACACGAAAACTTCACTTTGCCGCCAAGCGTTCCAGATCGGACTCGGTAACGGTGATTTGGCGGCAGAAGCCCGAATGTTGGCGGAGGTAAACTAAGTCAGCACAATTCTGCGGATCGGCCTGCAGCGCCGTTTCCACGCGGTAGCGGTCGGACATTTCCCAATCGTCGAACTGGTCGGGCCAAACGGTGGTTTGCTCGACGACTAGGGCTTCGCGATAGGGATCGAATTCGTTGGGCATGAGTCGCTAATCGTTAATGGACGTTTCAAAACCGACTCAGCAACGGGGACAGTCCCATTTTGCTCCGCCGACTGCGCAAAATCGGGACAGTCCCCGGCGGTTTTGAAATAGCATCTTACTTGGACTATCGGGAAGCGGCGGAAGTTCACAGTATAATGGCGGTTTGCTAGTGAGCCAATGGACGGATTGTTGGATACCGAGTGCAGCTTGAAAACCGAGAAATTCATGAAACGCGGGACGATTATCGCAGTGCTATTAGTGACGGCCGGAGTGGCCGCCGGCATTTGGGGCGTTTTGTCGCTGCATGGGCAAATGCGCCGCGTGATGGAGGAGTTTACGCCGGCGACGGTTGAAATGATGGCGCACGCGCCGCAAGTTGAGTTGCTCCATCTAATTCCCGATACGACCACCGCTAGCCAACATGCGGAACTGATGGGAATTGGCGACGTGGTGTATCAGGTGGACGGGCGTAAAACTTTGGCGGACTCAGACTTTTCCTATTTACGCTTTGCTCTGCTGCGCGACGCCAGCTACGAGTGGGATAAGCCGGTCGAAGGGGAGCAGCGACGATGGGAATACATTTTGGATTTCCACGACGGGTCGTCGCATTTTTTGTTTGCCTTCGATTTTTCGTCGCCGTGCATGATGAAGCTTGAGGGGGGCAAAACCGTATCGATCGCGCCGATCGCGACCGGTGCGAAGGCGTTTTTCGACGAGCAGACTCAGCAGGGCCGGCAATCGGTTCGCGAAGAAAAATAGCTTCTCCAGTGAGCCGCATCTCAGCACGCTAGCATAGGGCACAATCGGACTGGTAGCGTCGAACCAGCGGGCCTATAATCCTCGCCCGCTAGCGATCGGCTCGGCGGGAGCCTCGCCCTCCCTAGGCACCCTCACCCCAGCCCTCTCCCAAAGGGAGAGGGCTCAGACGATTGAAAATCGCAAAAACGGAAACGGAATTCCAGCATGCGCTCGATTGCAGTTTTGAATCAAAAAGGGGGCGTCGGGAAGACGACCACTACGGTGAACTTAAGCGCGGCGCTGGCGGCAGCGGGACGCAGCGTGTGCCTGCTCGACATGGATCCGCAAGCGCATGCGACGCTGCACCTGGGGCTCACGCCGGGCGAGCAGGGTTGCCAGTCGATTTACGAGGTGCTGTTGAGCGATGCCACCTTGGCCGATGCGCGGCGCGCGGTCGCGCCGAATTTGAGCGTGGTCGGTTCCCACATCGACTTGGCGGCGGCCGAAGTCGAATTGGCAGGCGTGGTTGGGCGGGAAGTGATTTTGCGCGATAAGCTCGACGAATTGGTCGGCAGCAAGCGAGCGACGAACGGCGAGGGCTCGCAGACCGTGGCGGAACCGGGGATAGATTACTTGCTCCTCGACTGTCCGCCGTCGTTGGGAATTCTCACACTCAATGCACTGGCGGCTGTGGACGAGGTGTTGTTGCCGCTACAACCCCATTTTCTGGCCCTGCACGGGTTGAGCAAATTGCTGCAAACGATCGAGTTGGTGTCGCGGCGGTTGAACCCGCGATTAAAGCTCACGGGAGTCGTGCTGTGCCAGTACGAATCGGCCACACGATTGGCGGCCGAGGTGGCCGGCGACGTCGAAGGGTTCTTTGCCAGTCAGCGGGAAAAGAAGACCCCTTGGTCAGAAGCGCGGATTTTTGCCACCCGCATTCGGCGGAATATCCGCCTGGCGGAAGCGCCCAGTTTCGGGCAGTCGATTTTCCAGTACGCCCCCGATTCCAACGGCGCGGAGGATTATAGCCGCTTGGCCGAGGAGTTGGTGCAAGTTAGCCCGGCGGAGATGATTGCCAAATCGGCGTAAGGATTTTTCAATGGTTCTTATCGGCACTGTCGGCTTTGTAGTCTTCCTTTTCTAATCGCCTAATCTGTTCGGGCATATCGCCGCCTATCAGCTGACCATGGCCGGCGACTAAGCCTTGCTTATTGATCAGCACGGTGTGCGGCCACCAGGAATTTCCAAACCAATCGTGCATGAGGCCAATGCCCCCGGTTTTCTCCGGTGGGGAATCGATCAGCACTGGGTATTTGGCGCTGTACTTTTCCAATTTTTTGTGCACGGCGTCTAAATTGTCTGTCGGAGGGTGAATGCCGATTACAACCACCCCATTCTCATCCGCATGATCGCCCCAACCAGCGACGAACGGCAGTTCAAAATCGCATGGCCCGCAGTTCACATTCCAAAAGTGGAGCACAACCACTTTGCCGCGCAATTGATCCCAAGTGAGGGGGCCTCCGTTGATCCAACCCGTCTGCGGCAAGGGGGGCGGGGCGCGTGCCCGATGCGCGATTGGATAACTAGCTTCAGTTTCTCCATGGTTTCCGTGGCCTTGGCGAATTGTATTTTCGTCGCTTCGCACAGGGCTAGACGCTCTTCCTCGGTCTGATCTTTGCTGTACTTGTAGTGGATGATGGGGTCATAGCGAGAATCACTGGCAACATTCACTCCGTCGTGCAGTTCGATGTGGAATAATTCGTCGTTGACCGGTTTGTCGACTGATGCTTCCGTTACGGTGAACTGTGTGTCTTTGTTAACTGATTGTCGAAACGGCATCCAACAGCCGGGAGCCACTTCGCGATAATCGTCAAAGCAAACCTCTTCGGTCGGGCGCTCGAAATCGAATTCAGCGATATAGAATTCGCGCCAAGCGAGCGATTGTTTGTCAGGCGAAAGTTTGTCGTACCACTTTTGCCAATCGATTTGCATTTTGAACTCTGGATGGCCAATTTTTTTGTAGATCGCCTGCAAGTTATAGGCCGGATCTGTAGGTTCAATCATCATTTCCGTTAACCGATACAGCTGACCGTCGGCTACGCCCACATCCAAGCGATAGTGGCCGGGGCGCGTTTGAATTACGTAGCAAGGCCGGCCGTTAAAGCTCTCCTGGCCAGCCATTTCAAAATCTTCAGGCAACACAAATCTGACTGTTCTCTGTTTTTTTACATCGATCGGGAGCCACCAAAAGTGATGACCCCAACCTAGTCCCCATGACTGATATGTCATGTAACCAGGGTCTTGGTCATTAAAAATGGCGTCGAGCTTTTTGCCAAAACAATATTGCGTATCTCCTTTGTCGGAGAAGGCCATGCACGTGAGCCACTTCTTCCCGTCCCAAATTTCTGTTTGATAAGAAACACTTGTCTCTCCCTCGTGATGAAAACTTGTTTGGTGTCGAACGTGGGTTTCGTCCCAAGCCCATTCATCGGTGGCGTGAATTGGCCGGGGATCCAATTTCCCAGAAATTGGGTTGCGAATCGGCGTCTCCGCATCCGCCTTAATTTGTTCGGGAGACCAAGCAGTTTTTTGCTCGATGATGATATGGACCGAGTGGGCTCTATCGATCCAGGAAAAACTGTCGTACACTTTCTGCATCAGCGCCGTCGCCGAGATTTCACCGTTTTTGGCCCTTTCCTTCGCGTCTCCTGAATCCGTTGAGTGTTTTTGCTCCGGTGTCGCCGCCAGACTGCGATTGTTGGACGTCGTCAAGCCAGCCCCAGGAACGAAGAACAATACCCCGGCAAAAAGAGCCAGCCAATAAGTACGGGGCATCCTCGGTTGAAATTGGCCGGCATGCTGCACAATGTGCGCGATCCGTTGTTTGGTGATTTCCAGTGGGCGAATGCTCGGAGCAGGCGCTGAGCCAGCGCATATGCTGCTTCAGGCTTAGAACATTCAACAGACAATGAGCATATTGGCTGGGCGGATATCGCATGCTGGCTAATACCTCCTCGTCGCAGCACCGTTCCCGTTCGTAAGCAATCCGACGATTGACCCACCAAACCAGCGGATGAAACCACCACAAACACTGAGCGACGGCTTGGAACAGCCCGACAATCGCGTCCCCCCGTCGCACATGAATCAACTCGTGGGCGATCAGCGGTTCAAGTTCTTCCGTGGAAGTGGTGGCCACCAATTCCTGAGGCAACACAATGGCAGGATGAAGCCAACCGTAAGTCAGCGGTCCCAGCGGTTGGGAGACTACATAAAGCCGCACGTGCCAGCCGACTTTCAAACGGCTTTTCAAACTTGCAAGCAACAATTGAAGCGGTTCACTCATGGGAACTTGTCCGTTGCGGACCGTTCGCCAGCAGCGCACCACAACGAACAGCGTGAATCCGCCGCAAACAATCGTTCCCATCAGCCACACGACGGCCATTATTGATAGTAATGAAAAGTGCGTTCGACTTGCTGGCTGCATGACAATATCTGCGTTCTCCCGCAGCGAATTGATTGGCGAATACGTCTTATCCGCATTTTGGCTGACCGCCGGTTGTTCGGCTTCGGTACGACTTGGCAATATTTGGTTTTGCACAGAGCGTGGATCAACGACTGCGTCGGCGTGCTGGCTTGGCATCGCCAATAAACTGAAAACGCTTGTCGGGCTACTCAATAGTGGCGGGGTCAATAATTTAACCAGCACCACGAGCCATAAAATGTATGCTAAATGCGGACGTCGCGAGCAAAACAATCTGGCAAATACACCTAGGCCAGCAGCGACAATGGTTACCTGCCACACTTGCATCCACGCGATTTGCGTTACGGAAGAATTCAAAATTGTCGTCATTTTCTTTTCTCCGATTGATCCAGCATGGCTCGCAGTTCCTTAAGCTCTGCTAGGCTCAGTCCACGGTCTTGTATCAAATGCTGAAACAACGGCAGCGATTCGCCGTTGAAGAGCCGGTAGACCAAGTCGTCGATCACTTCACGGATTACCTGATTTTTCCGCACCAGGGGCACATACACCTTGGCCCGACCTTCCCGACGGGTGCGCAAATAGCCTTTGGCTTCAAGCCGGCGCAAATAAGTTTGCACGGTTTTGAAATCGAGATTTCGCTCTTGCGGCAACGCCTCCAAAACCTGACGAACGCTGGCTTCGCCTAACTGCCAGACTATGCTGGCCACTTCGAGTTCTGACTTGGCAAGTGCGGGACGCTTCGACATGACAATCTCCGCGGATGTATGCGTTCAATTGAACGCCAATATAGCGTACAAGTGAACGCCGTCAAGAGAAAAATAACGACTGGATTTCCACGGAAGCGACACGGAGGAGGCTTCACACCACGGCGCGCAGTGAGCGCCTGAAAATCGGGGTCGTGCGCAGCGAGTCGAAATCGCTTTCGGTATCGATCAGGTTGCGGTAGGCGCTATCGAGCGAAAGCGCCTGATTGAGATAAGCTAGCGCCTGCCGTTTGTTGCGCGCCATGCTCCAATAGCACGCCAAGTTGTAGTTTACCAGCGCGCTGCCCGGTTCTAGGTCGAGCGCTTCTTCCAGCGATTCGATGGCTAAATCGATGCGGCCGGTGCGTTTGTAGCACCATCCCAGGGAGAGCCAAGCGTCGATATTTTGCGGGTCTTGCTGGGCGGCTTGGTTTAAAGGCTCCAGAGCGTCTTTAAAACGCTCAAGGGCTCGCAGCGCTTGGCCTTTGATGAATTGCACCTGGGGGCTTGCGCCCGAGGGTTCGCTGAGGTGGTCGATAACCACAAGCGAGCGTCGAGCGAGGCGATCGCGCTCTTCGGCCGGCAATGGCCATTGATCGCAAAACAGCATCGCCAAGTCGAGGTATCCCTCGGCCTCGCGCACCAACTGCTGACGACGCAATCGATCGATGCTACACACGGCAAGCACACTCCCAAGCGGCCTGGTTGCCGCTTGATTCTGAGCCGCTTGGTGCACTTCGAAAAGGCGCTCGAAAAGTTCGGGTCTATCCTAGGTGCATCTATGGCGTGCGATCTGTCGCACGAGAGCAGCCCATCCACTCAATCTTACACAGCGATTGGGCGGTTCCCAAATATCTAAGCGCCTCGTGAGCGCAATTTTCAGAAAATATTGTCGGGCAAAACGGCGGCGCAAAACCGAACGGGCAGGAAAGAAATGACGGCGGGGGACGGCGACCGTTTCCGTGTGACGCAAGTGACTTTTTTCACGATGTCCGCAGTTGTTGATATTCTCTTGAGGTGTGATGCAGCCGCGTATTTCCGCTTGATGCTTCTCGGGGGCGGGGAGTTGTTGCCGTAAGTAGACATTGTCGTGCGGGGAATACTCGCGATGTTGCAGCAAGGCATCGCGAGCATGGCGGGCTAATTAGATGGCGATTTGTCGCAAGTGCTAATGGCGCTTGTGATTTAGCAGCTTTTGCAAGCAACTTTCGGTTCGGCGGCCCAGCGCTTGCGATATAGGCGAAACTGTGGCGGCAATTTCAGTTGCCGCCGGCACTTATCGGTTCGGGCAAACAGCATTTCGCCAGGAGTACTTCCACGTGCGCTGGATTCCAACGATCGTGTTGCTTATCGTGTTGGCTGGATGGATGGTTTATCACCTCGACGATTCACCGATTGCCAACACGCCGTTTGTGGCCAGCATGTGGCGGCACACCGTTGACGGCTGGGAAAAAGTGTCGGATTTGTCGAGAGCGCATTTCTCGGAAAGTGCCGCGGTGGATTTGTGGTCGGTGCATCCGCATCCCATTATTGTATCGCTATTGGTAGCAATCGTTTCGTTGATGGCACTGGTGGCATTTGCTCCGACGAAATCGCGAGGAAAGTCGCCAAGAGTGCGGCTCAAAACGACGATTGCTCAGCCGGGTGAATTGAAGCTTCAAACTCGGACATGGCTCGATGAAAAGGTGCTGGCAGAGATAGCCAGAGGCGAGCCAGCAGGAGAAGTGTGAGGATAATAGTGGCGCTCGATGGCCTTGGTCCGCCGTGCTCGGGTGGTGGCTGCTGCTTTTCAGCGATTTTCTAGCAAGAATTCTGGCGTTTCTGTACGCCGAAGGGCCGTTTGCCCCACTATTAATACTGGCGGGGATATAGGCACAGCGGATTCGTGGTGTTTTCCGCGAGCGTTGCACGCCGGCTAGTGGCGATTCGAGCCAAAACCTACCGGCGAATTTTTAATCGTTGGGAGTCGATCATGCGTTTAACCTTGCGCACCATGCTGGCCTATCTCGACGGCATTCTCGAGCCGGCAGATCGGGATGAAATCGGCCGCAAAATCGAGGAGAGCGCCTTTGCAACGCAACTGATGGAACGCATTGGCGAATGCACGCGCAAAATGCGGCTCGGAGCGCCGAAATTATCGGGCAAGGACATGGGGCTCGATCCCAATACCGTTGCCGAGTATCTCGACAACACGTTGGCGGGCGAACGCGTGCCAGATTTCGAAAAGGTTTGCCTCGAGTCGGATATGCATCTGGCCGAGGTGGCCGCGTGCCATCAGATTTTGACAATGGTGCTTGGGCAGCCTGCCGATGTCGATCCGGCCTCGAAGCCTCGAATGTACGATTTGGCGAACCGCGCCAACGAACTGCCAGTGGCCGATCATCCGCTGCGCTCGGCCGACGAACACCTGGTGCCCGAGCACGACGATGGCATCATTCCGGTGCGCCATAAGCCCCAAATCCCAGATTATCTGCGCGAACGACCGATTCGATCGCGCTGGAAGACAGTGGTCGCTGCGCTGGTTCTTTTGGTGCTCTTGTTTGGTGCGATCACGATTGCGCTGGGACCATTGGACCGCACCAACCCTGTGCTGCGGTGGTTGGGCGTTGGGCCCGCGGCGGAAAATCAAGTTGCGAAGAATAATGCGGGCGATAATGCCGCAGAGAATAAGCCTGCTGGCGAGAATCAGCCGGGCGCGAACGGGGCTAATCCTGGGGCCGAAACCAGTGCTGAAAATGGCGGTAGTGCTGCCGCTGCGGAAACTGCACCGGCAAACGGCGGCGAACCAGGTGCAAGACCGCAAGAAAATGGCGCTGGAAACAGCGCGACTGCCGCGGCACCAGGCAACACGATGACTAGTGGAGGCGCGGCCAATGCCAATGTGAAACTCGATCAGCCTGCCGATTTGAATCCTGTGCCCGCCGCAGAAAGCGGCGGCGCGGCTAGAGCGGGCAGTTCTACCGCTGGAAGCGGCACTGCGCCGGCGACGGGGAATCCGCCTGCCCGTGGAACGACCGCGGGGTCCACCTCAGGTTCGCCACTCGAATCAAGCACTCCTCCCGAAGCGGGCAGTGTGCCCCCGCTTCCCAAGCCGGAAGCTGGACCAGCGGTAGGCACAACCATGCCAGCGGAAGGCGCCGGCGCGCAACTCCGCCGGAATCGGGCCGCTCGGCCGTGCCGCCGCAATCGGAGTTGCCGTTGGTGGTGACTTCACACTCTCCCAATGAGGCGCTATTGGGCCGCTTCTTATTCCTGCCCGGCAAAGGCGTTATTCTGCTCAAGCTCGATACCGCCGGCCAATGGAATCGCATGGCGCCGGGCTCACCATTAACCGCAGGCGATAAGTTGCTCGTGCTGCCGACATTTCGCCCCACCTTGCAGCTTAATTCGGGCATTACTCTGCAAGTTCCTTCCGAAACGCTTATTGAATTGCAAGGGGCCGACGCAAGCGGTGCGCCGGGCATCAAACTCGATTTCGGGCGGCTGGTACTCATGAGCACGGGGCAAGCCGGGGCGAAACTGCGAATCGATTTCGGCTCGGGACGAGGCACGCTGGTATTCCCAGAAGCAGAAGCAACCGTCGGCTTGGAAGTACGGCGGTATTGCCCCATGGGGGTGGACCCAGAGGTTCAAGAGCCGCGAATTGCCGCGGATATTTATGCCGTTAGCGGCAACGCGCAATGGATACCCGCAGAAGGGCTAGCGCAATCACTCGCCGGGCCCCAGCGGCTTGTTGTCGAGCCATTTCCTAATGAAGTGCTGCCCCCCGAGGCAATCAAGCAAATTCCGAAGTGGATCGCCAGCGACCAAACCAACCCACTTATTGCACGCGCCGGCGACGATCTGTTGAAAGCGTTGTCGGATGAATCTCGTCCGATGTTGCTGGAATTGCGTGAAATGGCCGACTCGCGCCGCTTCGAAGACCGAGCCGCGGCAGCCGATTGTTTGGCCCTGTTGGATCAGTTCGAGCCGCTAGTCGTGGCGCTCAACGATCCCGATGAACACGCTGTTTGGCCAATGTTGGTGATCGATGTGCGCGCTGCTTTGGCGCGCGGACCCGCGACCGCCACTAAGATTCGGGAGGCTTTTCAGGCACAACGCGGAAAGGACGTTGGCCAGGAGCTCTATCGCATGTTGTGGGGCTACACGAAAGATCAGCTTCAGGCGGGCGATGCCGCGAAGCTCGTTGAATATTTAGATAATGACAATCTCGATTTCCGTGTGTTGGCGTTTACCAATCTGCAAGAAATCACCGGCTCGACATTCGATTATCGCCCGGAAACTCCGGCTGTCAGTCGCGAAGGGCGCGTTTATCGTTGGCAGGAATTGTTGCGCAAAGGGCTGATTGTGCCGCGCAAAGCGCCGGCGGCCGCGGCGCCCAATCCACTGCCCGCCGGCAGCACTTCGACAAGAGCGCCGGCGGCGGCAAACGCGATTTCCGGCACTCTGGAACCGCAGCCATAGGATTTAGCGCATTGGCAACTAATGTCGCCGCAGGACGCGAACGGAAACATCGTCGATCGATGCTTCGCCGAGGCCGGTCATTGCAAACGTCAGCGTCATGTCGCCCGAGTAAATTGCCGCGCGGTACAGCACGAATTGCCGCCAGCCGCTGGTTTCAGTAATGCGCTCGGCCAACGGCTGACCGCCGAGCGAGTCGATAATCATCAGACCATCAACGCTTCCCTTGATGGGGCTGGGTACGCGGACTTGGCCGCGAATGCAAACCAGATCGCCGGCTTCGACATGCGCCGGCGCGCTAGTGATCCACAGCGGCGTCGATTCGACGAGCGTGGGGGTCGCATCGGGCTTAGCGGCGCGCGCCTGCAAATGCAAACTCAATTTGCCGGAGTACGGAGCATTGGGCGAAAGCTCGACGCTGGTTTGCACGCCCAATTGCGCGTGCTCGAAATGCCGCCAGCCGGCTTGCAGCATGGCGGAGAGGTCTTCAAAATCGCCACCGGGAAGCAAATTTTCGCCAGGTTGCTTGATGTTCGCGGCTGCGGAAACAATTCCGGGCACGCCTGTCGTGCCGACCGCCCCCGGCCCGAGTGATGCGATGAATCTGATTTCTTCGGGCAATGAATCGAAGCTGACGGCAAGCGGACTGGTTACCGGCGACGCCAACGGTTTTACGGTGCGCTCCCAGGCCTCGTGCTTCCACCGACCCAACGGCAGCATGGCGTTGCGAGCGGCCAAATAGGCGCGGCCATAGTCGCCCGTGGCCAGCAACTCGTCGGCGCGCAAGTGCGGCGCGGGCTTCGGCGAGCTTGGCGCTCGAGCGCGGCAAATTTGGCTGCAAGGTCAACCGCCTATCGACGGCATCGGCTTGGGCAAACTTCGCGGCGGCAAGCTCGCGCTCGAGTTGCGCCGCGCGGCGCCAATTCTTTCGTGCGGGCAGTCATCGCGGTTATGACGGTGGGATTCGAAGTAATGAGCACCGTCGAAGTAAGCAGGAAATCGTCGAGCGCGATCGACATCCCGCCGGCAACCCGCTTGGATTGCAGTTTTCGCAATCCGGCGACCGTCAGTTCGTAGGCACTTTGCGTTTCTGAAACGCCTGGCACGACAAGAGCTGTGCCGGCTTCCTGGGGCGCGGCTAGAAATTGAGAATTTTGCGGATTGCGGATCGCGAGCACAAGCTGCGCAGAATCGAGATTGTCGACCAGCACGACGCCGCGCACATTCGTGTCGGTCGAGGTTGCCGTGGATGACCAATTTCCGGCTGCCGCCCACGGCTCAATCAGTTCAAGTTCCAAATTCAACAGCGACATCGATAGCGCGCGAATGCGCGTGGGGCTATCGCTGGCATCGAGCCTCGACGAAGAAGCGAATTCAATCGCCCGCATGCCGGCAGCGACCGATTCATAGACGAGTAGCCGCAGGGCGTCGGCGTCGATCGCTGGCTCGCTTGCCTGCGGGCCGCCCAGTGCTGCTGCTTGCGCCAATACTTCTGGAGCCAGTTCGGTTTGGGCCACTGCCCACAGGGGCGTGCCGATGCGCGAAAGGCGCGGTTGTTCGCGCAGCCAGGCGCCATAATCGCGCAAGTCCAAGCTCGTGCCCAGCGGATTGCGAAACACGGAAAGGGCATCGAGTTGGCGACTGTAGGCCAGCGCCTCTTCTTCGACTCCGCCAACAATCGGGCGGCGCAATTGCCGGTCGGCAGTGTGCAACTGTTTCACCAGCGCCGTTGTCGCAGGCAATTCGCGGCCGGCCAAATTGTTCCCCAGGTGCCACGCCAAAACCGGTTGATATGCGGCAGTAATCTCGCCCAGCGGCGAACTGCTGTCGTTGGCCTTCCAGCCTGTCGAAGGCGGTGGACCAATGAGCCAGATGCCCAAGCGCTGCGCTTCGGCGAGCATTTCTGGCGTGAGTTCTCCGGTGCTGTGGACCACATTAAACCCGTGCTCTTTGAGCCAGGCCAGCGGCTCGCCTTGCCACTGAATGATGCGCGGAAACATGGGGCGGCGATTGACCATTAGCAGCGAGCCGTTGATCGAGACCTCTGGTTCACCCCCGGGCGCGGAGCCCGCCAGCGGAGCGGCAAGCGCTGTTGAGCCGGCCGATAACCCAGCGGCGTTTTCGATTGGGCTGGTGGCGGCCACGGTTTGAACGGCCGCCTGGCGCGGCACAAGACCGGCAATTTCCAAATCGTCGGTTTCCACAACCGATTGACCTGGCCCGCCGAAGACATTCAAAAGCACTTGGTCGATGTAAGCCTCGCGAGGATCGACTTGAGGACCGATCTGCGCGCGCAGCACGCGCACTTGGCGACTGACCAAAAGGGGTACGTCGTCAATGCGCAATTGCTGCCACGAACCGACTGCCGAATAGCTCGAACCTCGGATAAGGGCCGCGACCGGCCGTCCCGTGCGCGGGTCGGGCGTATGCGGCAGCACCACGCGCGCAAGAAGTTGCATTCCTGGCCTGTTGGCCTTGATCCACACCGTTGGCACTAGTTCGGCGACCACGCGCGCTGGCGGCAGTTCGTGGGCGAAATAAACATAGCTTCCCATCGAGCCGGCGATTTGAATTAGCTCTGAACTGCGGCCTGTGTGGGCATCGTTGTGGATGAGTTGATGCGCCTGAACTTGATAATCGACATCGGCCTCGCCAGCCTGCCAACCGAACGTAGTCCCCTCGAAATCGTCGTGCCAAGCGGCCCGCGCAGCGCGCAGACGGTGCCGACCGAAAACAAGGTGGCTAAGACAAGAACTGCTAGTTTTTTGACTGTGGCGCAATCCATGCGGGTCGGACTCGGCAATCGTTGCCGAGCGGCATTGGTAGCAGTTTAGCTGTTGTAAAACATCATCGCCTTTGCGGCGCGAGCGGGTTTGCCGCAACCTGGCCTTGTATCAAGATTTGCGCTTTGGAACCAGATCGGCCCGTGGCGTCTGCGCAACGGCGAATGACGCAGTTTTCCGGTTCTTGATTTGGTGCAAGCTCTTGCGGATTCATGCTTTACAGCCAAAACGCCGGTTCAACTTTATGGCGCGGCACAGCGAGTGCAACTAGGCCATTACCGACCGAGCAGATTATTCTCTTCTGGAGCGATCACCGAAAATGAGCACTGCCAGCCGACTGGGTAAAATCGACTTCGAAGCGTTGCCTGCCGACATCGTTGAACTCACGGCGGCGCTCGAAAAACTGCCGGAAAATCAGCGTCAGTTGCTCGATCAGGCGCTGTCGCGCGTGGTCGATAGCACCCGCCGCCGCCGCCGCATTTTGACCTTGGTTCAGGACGCCTTAGGCCAATTGCGGCTCGATATGAAATACCTGATGTTCGATCTGGAAGCTACCCGGCGAGAACGGGACGAATATCGTCGCCAAAATGAAGAGATCTAAGGTTCGGTCTGAGCTGCCGACAACCTGATTTTGCCGTCTTTCGTGGCAGGCCTGAAATGGAAAATCCCCCATCATTGCAGCGTTTCGCCGATGGATATAGGATGGTTCAAGGTTAGCTCTACAGGCCATATTGGCCTTGGCGGGACAAGCGGAACACCCGTGGAACTGGTCCAAAGTGCGATAGCCGCGCAGGCAATTGCGCGGCGGCGATATGGAGAAGGGGAGAATTCTGCCCGCCCTTTCTTTGACACTTTGAGCCAGTCTCCGAATTGGGAAATCGCAAATCGTTGGGGGGCGCCTGTCGGACTGTCCAAATTTATCTAAATCGTTTACGGCATAATATTATTCATACGTGGCCCGTCGCGGTTCCTCGCCAAGAGCAGATCAAGGCGAGTTGTCATCATAGGCTAGCACCATTGCCATGCCAGATTTGAGCGCGGAACAAATCGCACAATGTGCGCTCGATCGCGATTTGATCGACCAACGCGATTTACGCGAAATTTGGGGAGAGCTCGGCAGCGGCGAAGTCGAGCCCGAACGGCTCAAGCAATTCTTGTTGCGCCGCGAGTTGGTGACCAATTATCAGCTTGAGCGGCTGTTGAAGGGAGAGCGGTACGGCTATTTTCACGGGCCGTACAAGGTGTTGTACCTGATTGGTACCGGCACGTTCGCCCGCGTGTTTCGCGCCATGCACCGCGAGACGCGTGAAGTACGGGCGGTGAAAGTGCTTCGCAATCGCTTCATGGACGATCCAGCGAAGCGCGAGCAATTCTGCCGCGAAGGTGAAATGGGACGCACATTGCGGCACCCGAACATTGTGCCAATTTACGAAGTCGATGCCGAAGCGCGGCCCTGTTATTTGGTGATGGAATTTATCGAAGGGCAGAACCTACGCGAGTTTCTCAAGAGCCGCCAAAAATTCGAGCCGCAAGAGGCCACGCGTTTGGCGCTCGACATTGCGCACGGTCTCGATTATGCCTTCCAGCGCGGTATTTCGCACCGCGATTTGAAAGCCTCCAACGTGTTGGTTTCCAGTCTGGGGCAGGCCAAGTTGGTCGATTTCGGGCTGGCCGGGGCCGATCCAACCGCCAGCGACGCCGAACTCGAGAAGATCGAGAATCCGCGAACCATCGACTACGCCGCCCTGGAGCGCGCTACCGGCGTTCGCAAGGACGACAGCCGCAGCGACATTTTCTTCTTGGGCTGCATTTATTACCACATGCTGTCGGGTAAGCCGGCGCTCGAAGAAACGCGCGACCGCATTGCGCGGCTTAGCCGCAATCGGTTGGATTCGATCGTGCCGATCCATCAGCTCATGCCCGAATTGCCGACCGATGTCATTACCGTGCTGAACAAAGCGATGCAATTGAACCCAGAAAAGCGCTACCAAACGCCGAGCGAGCTGGCGGCCGATTTGCAAATTGTCTTCGAGCGGTTCGCTGCTGGCGGTAATGGCATGGCGCGCGAACTAGGCGAAACGCAAAAGCGGCGAACGATCATGATCGTGGAACCAAATCCCAACGTGCAAGAAGCACTGCGCAACCACTTCAAAGACGAGGGTTATCGCGTGCTGGTCACGGCCGATCCGCAGCGCCCGGCGAGCTTATTCGCCGAAAATAAGCAGCCGGCCGATTGCGTGATCTTCAGCACGTCGGGCTTGGGCAAAGAATCGCTCGATGCATTCAACATGTTCGGCGCCGTAGACGGCACCAAGCAGGTGCCGGCCATATTGCTCTTGGCGGTGAAACATCAAGATTGGGTCCCACACGCCAAAACGAGCGAGAGTCGGGCGGTGGCCACGACGCCGATCAAAATGAAGAAGCTAATGCAGATGATCGAAAGCGTGCTGCCGGCGGAAAAGCGGTGAGGCAACGAATAAACGATAAATGCTAAACGATAAATCGAAGAAGGCACTATCGAACATTTATCATTGATCGCTTATCGATTATCGTTCTACAGTTCCACTCCCACCTGCCGCATCATCAGCTTCAAATCTTCCCAGGCGTCTGCCTTGGCGGGCGGATTGCGCAGCAAATATGCTGGGTGGTAAGTGCATACGACTTTAATGCCTTGGTAATCATGAACTTCGCCGCGCAGCTTCCCGATGCCCACCTCTGTGTTTAGTAACGTTCGCGACGCCACCGCTCCCAAGCAGCAGATAATTTCTGGTCGGATGATTTCGATTTGCCGCTCAAAGTAGCCGCGGCAATTGGCGACTTCGTCGGGGAGCGGATTGCGATTATCGGGGGGACGGCATTTGAGCGTATTGAAAATGTAGACCTCTTCGCGCTTGAGCTTGCAGGCGGCAATCATCTTGTTGAGCAATTGTCCGCCGCGGCCGACGAATGGTTCGCCTTGCCGGTCTTCATCGGCCCCGGGCGCTTCGCCAAAAAAGGCAATTCGCGCGGTCGGGCTGCCGACGCCGAACACCGTTTGCGTGCGGTTTTGCACCAATACTGGGCAGCGCGTGCAACTGGCCACTTCGCAGCGAATGACATCGAGCGCCGCGATGCGCTCGACAGGACTTCGATTGTTTTCCCCAGCGGCTTTCCGCCTTGTTTTGTTGATATGCGTTAGTCCCGCTCGCTCTAAACTTTCCAGCCGTTGAACTACAACGCGCCTAAATCGTTTCCGCACCAATGCTTGTTCGTCGTTTGAAGTGCTCATCAATAGCTCCTTGCTCAATGAGTTTGCACAAGTATAGAGGGCATTGGCCGATTTTATTAGTGCCCATCTGCAGGCGGCGTTTATCGTTTATCATTTATCGTGCATCGTTTTTATACCTCTGGATGACGCATATGCCCGATCCTCTTGCTTGGCTCGACGACGCGCTGTCGACGCTCGATGCGCAGCATCTGCGCCGCCGGCTGATTACGCGCACGGGTCCGGCGAGCGTCTTGTTGCCAGTTATTCCGGGCCGGGGTCCGGGTAAAGGCGCTGAAACAGAACCTCAGGCGCTTATCAATTTCGGCGCGAACGATTATCTGGGATTGGCTAGTGACAATCGATTGGCCGAGGCAGCGCGGCAAGCAATAGCACAAGAAGGGTTGGGGGCCGGCGCTAGCCCGCTGGTTAGCGGGCACTCCGCGGCACACGCGGAATTAGAGCGGCAGTTGACCGAATTTGAAGGCGTGGAAGCAGCGATTGTGTTCAATTCGGGCTTCGCGGCGAACTTGGGTACGGTGACGGCGCTCGTAGAAAAGGGAGACGCAATCTATGCCGATGGGAAGAACCATGCGAGCCTGATCGACGGTTGCCGCTTATCACGCGCCGACGTGCATATCTATCGCCACTGCGACGTGGATCATTTGGCTGAATTACTTGCCGACACCGGCCAGTACCGGCGACGGCTAATTGTGACCGACTCGCTATTCAGCATGGATGGAGACTTGGCGCCGCTGCCGCACTTAGTCGAACTCGCCGAAAGGCATCGTGCCATGCTCATGGTCGATGAAGCGCATGCCACTGGGGTATTTGGTCGGCTCGGTTGCGGAGCGGCTGAGCATTTCGGCGTAGAAGATCGCGTTCACGTTCGCATGGGAACATTAAGCAAGGCGCTGGGTTGCTCGGGCGGCTTTGTTGTTGGTCGGCGAAGCTTGATCGATTGGCTATTGAACCGCGCCCGGTCCTTTGTTTTTTCGACAGCGTTACCGCCGGCGATTGCAGCCGCTGCTTCCGCGGCAATCAAAATCGTGGGCGACGAGCCGCGACGGCGGCTCGAATTGCTGGGCCGCGCACAATCGTTGCGTGTGAAGCTTAAATCGCAAGGATGGAACGTTGGCAATTCCCAAAGCCAAATTATTCCCCTCTACATCGGCGCCCCGGCGCGCACCATGGATTTAGCCCAGGCGCTTCGGGAGCGAGGCCTGTTCGTGCCAGGCATACGCCCACCATCGGTTCCCGCAGGCGAATCGTTGTTGCGCGTGAGCCTAAGCTGGGCACACTCGCCGGCAATGATCGACGACTTGCTTGCAGCGCTTGAGGAATCGAAAGCGGAAGCAAAGTAATGCGCAAATGCTCACAAGCAGCGCCGCCGAGAACGATTGCTTTTGCCGCCCTCGGTCTGGCATCAAATGCGTCAATTCTGCGCGATATTCAGTGCGACGTGCGACTTAAGCCCTTGATCGACGTGCTTTGGTAATCGATACCCAATTCGGTACGGTTCAAATACCGGCACCTTTTTGTTAGGTTACAGCTAAAGCAAAGGTCAAACAGCGGCCTATGATTTCAGGGGGAATCGACTGGCCCGCGAAGGGTCAAAGCCCCGCCGATTCTGCACCGCGCGCCAGCAAGAAATCGCACCGTGAATATTGTCATTGCCACCAGCGAAGCGGCCCCGTTTGCCAAAACCGGCGGGTTGGCCGACGTGTGTGGCGCTTTGCCGCTGGAATTGGCTCGATTAGGTCAAAAAATCACGGTCGTGATGCCGGCATACCGTGGTGTACATCAGCACGGCAAAGTCGAACCGGCCGGCATCGAGCTAACGATTCCCATTGGCCGAAAAACCGTCCCCGGACGATTGCTCAAAGGCAGCTTTCCCGGAAGCAATGTGCCGGTGTACTTCGTCGATCAGCCTGACTACTTCGATCGCGACGGGCTGTATCAAATAGCCGGCCGCGACTATCCCGACAACTGCGAACGATTCGTCTTTTTCAGCCGCGCAGTGCTCGAAGCCGTGCGCCTGCTGGAACTCGATGTCGATATTCTGCACGCCAACGATTGGCAAACTGGCTTGGTGCCTGCCTACCTCAAACTTGAGTACTGCAACGTTCCGCATTTTGAGCGTGCTGCGTCGCTCATCACCGTTCACAATCTGAATTATCAGGGCACTTTTTGGCACTGGGATATGCTTCTGACCGGGCTCGATTGGAAATACTTCAATTGGCACCAGTTGGAATTCTTCGGCAAGCTGAACTTGCTCAAAACTGGCCTGGTGTTTGCCGATGCCATTAACACCGTTAGCCCGCGGTATGCCGAAGAAATTCAATCGGCGCCGCAAGGCGCCGGCCTGGAAGGGGTGCTGCAGCAGCGCCGTAGCGTGCTTTCTGGAATTATCAACGGTGTCGATTATTCGCAGTGGAACCCCAAAACCGATCCAACCATCGCTGCCAACTACGGGCCCGCGAATGTGCGCGAAGGAAAGGCCAAAAATCGCGCCGCCCTTCAGCAAGAAATCGGCTTGCCACGCGACAGCGGCGGCGCGCCGCTGGCGGCGTTTATCGGCCGGCTGACCGAGCAGAAGGGAATCGATTTGCTCGTGGCAGTCGTCCAAGAGTGGGTGCAATCGAGCAACATGCAGTGGGCGATTCTCGGCACGGGAGATCCCAAATATCAAGAGCAATTGCAGACACTGGCCCAGCGATATCCGCAGAAAGTAGCTGTGCGTTTTGAATTCTCTGAACGGCTCGCACACCTCTACGAGGCCGGGGCCGACATTTTCGTCATGCCCAGCCGCTACGAACCCTGCGGCCTCAATCAGCTTTACAGCATGAAGTATGGCACTGTGCCCGTCGTACGTGCGACCGGCGGGCTGGCCGACAGCGTCGTGAACGCCACTGAGGAAACACTCGCCGCCGGCACCGCGACGGGTTTTAGCTTCCACGATTACAGCACGTTCGCGCTCAGCGAAACGCTGCGCCGTGCGGTCGCCTTGTTTACGCGCGGCGACGTTTGGGGCCGAATTGTGGCGGCCGGAATGCAGCAAGATTGGTCGTGGAACCGCAGCGCCAAGCAGTATGTCGCCCTCTACGAGCAAACGCTCGCTCGAACACGCGCCAATAAAATGGCAAAAGTGTAGGCCGCACCCCTCTATTGGGTTGAATTCTAACAATTCTTCATTAAACTCTCATAAAGTACTTGCAATTTAACAATACCGGTTAAATAATCGGCCTCTATGTTCTGCGGTGGGAGGAGGGATTGCGTTCCATTTATGGAGGTAATTCTCTCTGTCATACAAAGCACACATCCCGGCATCTGACCGCAGAATGGTGTTATGCGCCTGTACCGGTTCGTAGCGGTCTTCCGGGCACAAACGCTGTGGATTTCCAGTAATCCACCGGCTTCGCTCTTTCTGCGGATTTTGCCGACTTCAATGTTTCGTTCTGCGCCACGTAACGCCTGTCACCAAATCAACGCAAGTAAACCAAGTAATCACAGAATCAACCAAATCTTTTAAACAGCCCAGTGGAGTCATCACATGAATCGATTGTACTTGCTATTCGCTCTAACTATTTCGACCAACTCGCGCCTCGCTTCGAAATTCCTTCGAGTCGGCGTTTTGTTATTGGCAAGCGCAATTATTTCGCTTGCCTGCTGCGACAAATCCAACGCGCAGGTGACGGGCAACGTTAACACGATTGAAAATCAATCGAGCGGCACGACGGTTTCTACGGATTCGAACCCGACAATCACTGCCATTCTTTCCACACCCGGAACGTGGAATGGAAAAACATATACCAATTGGGCGTTTTTGCTGAACGATGGCACCGGCTCACTGGAATATTTCGGCACTTTGCCTAATGGTTCCCCCACGCCAGTAGTGGGCGACGAGGTCAATATTTCGGGAAAGTACTCCCCGTTTAACGCCATTCCCGAAATAGCAAACGCCACTTCATTTTCTTTTGTTTCACACGGGGGAACTGTGCCGGCGCCCCTGCCAGAAACAATTCCCACAATGAACGTCACCAATCCGCCCCTAACCATTGCCGGCTATTTGGTTAACGTCCAAGGTGTGGCGATTACTCCCGCGGGAGGCACTTTCCTCGATGGAACTAGCAGCTTCAATCAGGCCTTGACGATTACTGACCTCAATAGCAACAGCATGGTGCTGTACTATTATCAAAGTTCTTATTCTCTTCCCAATCAGAATTTTTACGGCACCCAAGTTCCATCAGCGCGGCAGAATATTACGGGAATCATCGACGTCTTTAGCGGCACAAATCCGGAATTTCTCCTAATGTCAATGTCGCCATATCAAGCATCGCTCCCATCGAATGTGATCTATTGGTACCCCGGCGGTCCCTCAACCGCCCAAGGAGGCTCCGGCACTTGGGACACTTCCAGTTTAAATTGGAACCAAAACAGTGACGGCAGCGGCGGTTCGAATGTCACGTACAGTTCTGCAAACTACGCCTACTTTGGCGGATCGCAAGCCACCAGCACAGTTACCATTCCCAATGGCGGACTGGCCATCAACGGAGCCGACTTTGCCAGCAACAATTACGATGTTACCGGCGGCACCCTAACCATCGGCGATGGTGGAACTCCGCTTAACACAATTGATGTCGATGGAGGCGTATCCGCCACCATCGATTCCAAGGTTTCGGGCACCAACGGCTTGAACTTGGGAGGAACTTTATTCCATACCGGCACTTTGGTGCTAACCAACACAGCCAACGATTTCAGCGGCGGCATCACGCTTTCCGCAGGCAGTTTGTCGATCTCCAGCGATGCCAACTTGGGCAGCACTTCCAACAGCATCGACCTGGAGGGAGGCATCCTTAAGAGCACCGCCGGTGCTCTGTCCTTGGACCCCGGACGAAATTTGACTGGTAACACGGGCGGCGGATTGGATGTGGGCGCTGGAAACACGCTGACCGTCAACGGCAGCGTCAGCATGACGGGCGCCTTGAGTCTAACAAACGCTGGAAAAGTGGTGCTGGCCAATTCCAGCATTCTTACCGGTGGAATGTCCTTCTCTTCGACCGGAACGGCGCAGTTTGGCGACGGCAGCGCAACTGCCTTAATGAGTGGGGGCCTAAATGCCTATAACACTACGGGCACGGCAACCATCCAAGGCTCCGTGAATTTCAGCTCCATTGCCGAAAACGTCAATGTGGCTACTGGAGGCACTTTGGCCATTACCGGCTCGCTTAGCGATAGTGGCCGTGTCACCGTCGGCGGCGGTGGCATCTTGGACGTGCAAGGTAGTGCGTCGGGCTTGTCATCTTCATACACGTTGGGTTCTTTCGGCGGCTTGGGGGCTACAGTTATTCTTCACGATCAAAACAGTTTAGGTTCGGGCATCGCTAACTTGAATAGCGGCACGCTTTACGCCGCAACCGACTTAACTGGCGGCAATGCCTTTTCCAGTTCGCTTTCCCTTTCTCTCGGAGGCGAAGGCACCGATTTCTCCTTCCCGACGACATTTTCGGGATCGAACATGGAATTCAAAGGCGCTGTCTCGGTCTATAAACAATCCTCCAACCCATCGAGACTTTACGTTAATAACACGACAACCTTCAGTGGGGATTGGGCCGTATCCACCGGCACCGGCTTCGATCCGCGCCTTTATGTTGGCGGTCCGGGAACGTTGAACCTCAACGGTACCGTCGAGGAAGAACTGCCGATTACCGTCGATCAGGCCACGCTGAATGTGAACACCGCAATGTCGAACTTCGGCGCCCAGGTGACCGTGGTCGATGGCGGCAAGGTGAATGTCGGCGTGACGAACGCCTTGGCCACCAGTGGTTCCATAACCGTCGGTGATGCCACGACTAGCGGCACGGTGAATTTGAGCGGTCACGATCAGACCACCGGCGGCATTTCGCTCATCAATGGTTCGATCAATGGCACGGGCAACACAATTACGGTTACCGGTGTGGTCACCGGAATTACCATCCCCGCCAACGACGGCTCGGGATATACCACGACGCCAAACGTCACTTTCAGCGCACCGTCGCCGGGTGGAACGACTGCCATGGCCGTCACCAGCACGAATGCCAGTGGCAATGTCAGCTTCATCACCATTACCGATCCGGGCAGCGGCTATCTTTCGCCGCCGACGGTAACAATCGATCCTCCATCCAGTGGTACCACGGCCACCGCCACGGCATTTGCAGGTTCGATCTATGTTGAATCCGGTTCTATTTCTGCCAATCTCGCCGAAGGCTTCCCAGGCATTGCGCTCACCAAGGCAAACACCGGCACGGTCACCTTGTCGGGCAGCAACAGCTATAGCGGTGGAACCTCGGTCACCGCCGGCACCTTGGTGGCAGCGAATGTCAACGCTTTGGGTACCGGTGCGCTGTCGATCAGTAGTTCGGCCACGGCTAAGTTAGCAGTTGGTGTTGCCGGCAAGCCCGTCGTATTGCCGGCGGTGTCGATTGCCGGCGGCGTCTCTCCCACCGGCACGCTCGACATCGGCTCCAGCAAGATGGTGCTCACCAACACCAGCTATGCCAGCGCCGTGTCGGCCTACACGGTGTCCCGGGCGCAAGTCACCAATGCCCTGGATGGCTTTGCCTGGGATCAACCCGGCATCACCAGCTCCACGGTGGCCAACGACATTAATAACCTGGGGGTGCCCACCAGCGTGGCGGTGATCCTCAATAATAGCAGCGGCACGGCCGGTGGCGGCGCAGGGGATGCCACCGATGAGCTGTTCTATAGCGACGGCTCGGGCAGCCCCACCACCAATCCCAACGGCCTGCCGCAGTTCGCCGGCACGTCGGTCAATCAGAACTCGGTGTTGTTCAAGTACACCTACATCGGGGACTCGAACCTGGACGGCATGGTCGATTCGACCGACTTCGGCCTGTTTTTGGCCGGCTACAACGATCCGGGCACGGCGGCCTCGCTGGGCTGGGCGGTGGGAGACTACGACTACAGCGGCACGGTCGATTCCACCGACTTTGGCTTGTTCTTAGCCGGTTACAACTACTACGCCTCCAACCCCATCCCACTCAATGGCGCAGGCGGCGTGCAACCGGTGCCAGAGCCGGCGGCCTTGGTGCTGGCGGCCATTGGCCTGACCGGTATAGGCGCGGTCGCACGGAGGCGTTTCCGGGCCTGGAGAATTTAGCAATTGAAAAAGCCCAAGTTCGAAAGGCGCGTTAACAAAGAAATCGGGTGGCTCATGGAAGAACGAATTGACCCCCATCCAGAGGGCGGTTCGGCATTTAGCGGTCTGCGTCAATCTTATTCTCGCACTCGCCGGTTGAGTGCCGGGCATCGGCCAGTTCTCGCGGCTCGTCGCTGCGACCTGCGCCTGGCGTTCACCCTGGTCGAATTGTTGGTCGTCATTGCTATTATCGCGATTTTAATCGCGCTCTTATTGCCAGCGATCCAAGCGGCCCGCGAAGCTGTGCGCCGCGCACAGTGTATGAATACGATCAAGCAAATGGGCTTGGGAGTGAACAACTTTTATAGCGCAAAAAAGGCCTTTCCCGAAGGGCGAAAACTGCCCGATTGGATTGATGTCAACTTTGGATATCCGACAAACAACAACTACGATGCCTACACAGGCGTTCAGGAAGCACCAACCCAAAAAACAGGATTCTATTCAGTTCACGTCTGGCTCTTGCCATACATGGAAGAGCAAGCGATTTACAATATGATGAACTTTCGCTTGCCTATCACTACGGTCATGGGCCCAGTGTTCTCTGGGGCGCCGACTGCGGCGAATTATAGTGCAAATGCCAATTTCCAAGCTTTTGATGCGGCCTCATCTCAATTTATTTGCCCCAGCGATCCCAATACCGGGGCACGAATATCTGAAAACAATTATCGCTACAATTTCGGCGGTTCCACGCCATACCAGGGCGCGCTGGATTACACGACCTTAAAAACGCCGTGCACTCAATGTTACAAAAACACGAACGATTACAGTGGCGGAAACGGGGCCTTCACCATTGGTAAGCAGCTCAAGCAAAAAGACTTCCCTGACGGTTTAACTAACACTGCCTTCTTTGCGGAGCGCGACAAAGGAAGCCTCGGCCTCACTGGCTCAGACATGCCAACGAAGCGAGACGTCGTTCTTGCCCCTGCGGCCGAATCGGCCTACGTGGGAGGCTATATGACCGCGACGACCCCAGCGGCCCAAGCTGCGTTGATTGATTCCGTTTATCAAGCGTGTGCGACATATGTGCCCAGCGGTCCTTCGTCGTCGGACTTTTTGGCGATGGGGCGCTGGGACAGTGCCGGAGTTTCATACCATTCATCGTCAGGTATTTCCTACTCTGATGGCTGGCCATTTGGATGCTACACATCGGCAATGTACAACCACGTGGCACCGCCGAACTGGCAAGGATATGACTGCGGCATGCTTCAAGCCATTCCTGACGTGCCGGGCGAGCCTGCGATCATCGCTGCGCGTAGCTCGCATCAAGGCGTTGTGAACGTCTGCTTCGGCGATGGTCACTGCAATTCAATTTCGGAAAACATCGATCTCAACGTGTGGCGCGCGCTCGGTACTCGCAACGGCGGCGCAAACAACTTTCAGAGTAATCCGTCGGAGGCCGCTCCTACCTATTAAGTCGCTACAAAGTGCCTGTTACAATTCGTTTGACATAACCATTTGGTGGGGGTATGTGAACTCCCAAAAGACTAGCGGGAGTTTAGAACGTAACGCGACTTCAACTAGCAATCGCCTAGGAGCAACCTCGGTTGTTAGAAAACCGTGCATGTAAATCTCGACCTTCGTCGTGCTTCGCCGCTACGCCGGGTGCACTCATTGCCCGGTCGATTCGGCACTGTGCTCGATTTTCGTGGCACACTGGAACTCGATTGGCTGGCCGAGGCCGCCGCGCGGCAGCTCTTGCACCGTGCTTGCGCGAATCGACGCGCCGCTTTCCAACTTCACCGAAGCGACGGCCCTGAGCATGCTCGAGCTCATTTTTATCGGACTCTACTACACGACCAGCCGCGAAATCTGCTACGGCCCGCGGAAGCAAAAACTTGGACTATTGGCCGAAGCGACCGATCTGTGGCGCATCGAAACCAAAACCATTTGGGATGGGGCCGACCCGCGCTTGCGCCGCGACCAATTCTGCGGCACCGAACCGAAGGGGGAATTGCTCGCCGATTTGGAGCAGTTAAAAACGTTTGACCAATCGGCCCGAGGCATTGCGGTGTGGTGGCTCTTTTCGCGGCGTCCGCAGCTCGATCGCAGCAACGGTTATCCGTGCTTTTCGGCTGGCGACGCTCTGCAATCGGCCTTGCAATCGGGAATGGTCGTTGCCGGCAAGGCAGTCGCGCGGCTCGACCGAACCCTTTGGCGCTATTGCACCGTGGTGTGCCTCGAACCGGCTGTAAATATCGCTGGGTGATCGCTAAAATCTACTAGCGAACACGAGTGCCCCACGATGAACACTTTTCTTTCCGACATTCGCCACGATTTTTCCAAGCACAAGCGCCTCGCCGACAAAGCGATGACGCCATTGGACGAGGCCGCATTCTTCCGCCGCCCGGGCGATGCCGTTAACTCCATTGCCATTATCGTCAAGCACGTTGGCGGCAATTTGCTTTCGCGCTGGACCGACTTTCTTGCAACCGACGGAGAAAAGCCCAACCGCAATCGCGATGGCGAATTCGTCATTGGTCCCGACGACACACGGGCCGCGCTAATGGCACATTGGGAAGCCGGTTGGGGCGCGCTGTTTGGCACGATTGATTCGTTGCAGCCGGCCGATTTGGCCAAAACCATCGCCGTTCGTGGCGAACCGCAAACCGCTCAGCAGGCGCTATTGCGCGGGTTGGCGCATGCCGCCTATCACGCCGGGCAAATTACGTATCTCTGCCGGCTCTGGAACCCATCGGGCCAGTGGCTCACCATCGCACCCGGCCAGAGCGCTTCGCACCAAGGGGCATATCGGGCAGAGCCGTCGCGGTAAGGTTTCTGCCGACGTCAGGCGAATCGTTTGCCGATAGGGAGGGCGAGGCTCCCGCTGAGCCAAGCGGCCTCGGAAAGCGGAGCGACCCCCCCTTGCTGTTTCCCCAACTTGGCAATGCTTGTAAACTATCCGCAGTAAGCGGCCAACCTAGAAAAGAGCGGTGCGCCTCTCTTGGAAATGGAAATCGGCATGAATTGGCAGGCAATGGTCATTGGGGCGGCATGGGCAATCGGCGGTTTCATTTTCGCCAGCTTCGTCGAGTATTGGGGGCACCGGTTCATGCATGCGATTACATGGGGGCCGGGGAAGACGCACCGCGAACACCATGCTCGGGGTACTGCTCAAGGGGTGCTCCTGGAGTTTTGGGACTATTTCAAATACTCGTGGTTATTAATGTGGCCGCCGTTTTTGATTTCGCTTCCCGCTGGCATCGGTTGGGTTGTCGGCGCAAACGCGTTTATTTTCTTCTCGGCCTTCGGCCACCAGGTGCAGCACGAAAACCCAAGACGCTGTTTTTGGATGCCGCGGCCGGTGCATTTCATGCACCACGCGCACAATCAATGGCACCATAATTTCGGGCTATGCCTCGATATTTGGGATCGCGTGTTTGGCACGTATCAACCCGTGGAGTGGGAAAACAAACTCAAGCCCGATCAGGCCGATCCAACCCGGCGGTTTTGGCAAATCAACTGGTTGTGGGGTGGTAATGCCGAAGGCGATCGGCGGATGGCCGAAGAAAGTCGGTTGAAGGCGCAGGGCAGAAGGCAGAAGGCAGAAAACGAAATGGAAAGTGCAGAGTGCAGAATGCAAAATGAAAGTACCGGCGAGCTGCAAATACCCGAGTCGTCTAGCCACTAGCCACTAGCCACCAGCCCCTCGCCGTTCCTTTTCCATGCCCGAACTTCGCCGCAACCCGATCACCGGCCACTGGGTGATTCTGGCGGAGAATCGGGGCGAGCGGCCGCAAGAAATATCGCTCGCGCAATCGATCAACCGCGAGTTCCATTGCCCGTTTTGCGAAGGCCATGAACATCGCACGCCGCCCGAAACACTGGCGCAGCGCGCGACAGGGAGCCAACCCGACGGTCCTGGCTGGCAAGTGCGCGTGGTGCCGAACAAATTTGCGGCTGTTGGAGATATTTCGTCGAATTATGCCGTGGCCAGGCCCCCTCACCCGGATCTTCTCTCAGCGCGAGACAGCGACGATCAACTCAAAGGCCTTCACGAAGTCATCGTCGAATCGCCGCATCATTTAGCGAGCGTCACAGAGCTAATCGACGATCAATTTGCCGCGGTGCTCGAAACTTATCGCCAGCGGCTGGCCACTATTCGCGGCACCGGCCAATTTCGCGAAGTCACCATCTTCAAAAACTCAGGCACACTCGGCGGGGCGACGCTATCGCACGTCCACAGCCAATTGGTGGCTCTGGTAAGGTCGACCGTATTGCTTTCAACCCGGTTGCAAAACTTCCAGCAGTGCTGCGCGGCAAGTGGGAAGTGCCCGGGCTGTGAAATGGCCGCCCAAGAGGAGAATTCCTCGGCCAACGAATCGCACATCGTTGCCGGTTCGGCCGAATTTGTCGCCGTCTGCCCGGCCGCACCGCGATTTGCTTACGAAACGTGGATACTGCCGCGGCGGCACGCGCCGTATTACGACCAGATCAATCGGGAAAGTTTGCCCCAACTCGCCCGCTTGTTTCGCCAAGTGCTAGTCAAACTTGAGCGGATCATCAAACTTCCCGCCTACAATTATATCGTTCACACCGCACCCTTTGACACTTTTGGTTCCGACCACTATCACTGGCATATAGAGATTCTTCCGCGCATCACGACCTTGGGTGGCTTGGAAATAGGGACCGGCTGCTACATCAACAGCGTCCCCCCTAAGCGCGCCGCGAAGGAATTGCGAGAAGCTTAGCCAGATTTTTCACAACTCGGCAGTTGCAACCTATTTTTAAATCAAACTGCCTTCGGCTTCCTGCCTTTTGAAGTTTCTCCGATGCCGCATCCCATTCGACTGATTTTCGTGTTGCACAATCATCAGCCGATTGGCAACTTCGACAGCGTCTTCGAGCAGGCCTATCAAGATAGCTACCGCCCATTTCTTGATCTGTTCGAGAGCTATCCGAATTTGAAAATGGCCCTGCACACCAGCGGCTCATTGATGGAGTGGCTCGATGCAAATCATCCCGAATACCTCGATCGCCTGGCGGCGCTCGTGGCGTCGGGCCGAGTGGAGATTGTTGGCGGCGCGTTCTACGAATCAATTTTGCCGATGATCCCATCGCGCGATCGCATCGGCCAAATTCGCAATTTTCGCGCCTGGCTCAAGCACCGGCTCGGGGCGACTTCGCGCGGCGTCTGGGTGCCTGAACGCGTGTGGGAACAAAGCATGACGACCGACTTGGTTGAGGCAGGCGTCGAGTACATCGTGCTCGACGACGCGCATTTCAAGTCGGCCGGTCTAACCGAAGAGCAATTGTTCGGATACTACCTGACCGAAGATAACGGCAAACTGCTGCGCGTCTTTCCCGGCAGCGAGCGGCTGCGGTACGAAATTCCCTTCGCCGCTCCAAACGCATCCATCGATTACTTGCGCGGCATTGCCGAGCGCCAGCCGGGCGTGGTCGCGGTGTTCGCCGACGACGGCGAAAAATTCGGCTCCTGGCCCGAAACGAAAAAGCCGGTCTACGAGGATGGCTGGCTGCGCCAATTCTTCGACCTCGTGCAAGCCAATGCCTCGTGGATCCAAGTAACCACGCCGTCGGAAACGATCGATCATGTGCTGCCGCTAGGAAAAATCTACATTCCCGAAGGCAGCTATCGCGAGATGACCGAATGGGTGCTTCCCAGCGAGCAGCTAACCAACTACGAACAAGCTCGCAACATCATTAAAAACCATCCCGACGCCCCCAAGCTTCTGCAGTTTGTCCACGGGGGCTTTTGGCGCAACTTCCTGGTGAAATACCCGGAAGTGGACGAAATGTACGCCCGCATGATGATGGTCAGCCGCAAACTGGAGCGGCTTGCCTCGCAGCCCGATTCGGCCGTGCCCCCGCCTCATTTGTCGTTAAATGGCAGCGGCCACTCCGTTTCTCGCGACGATTTGCTCCGCGAAGCCCGCCGCGAACTCTACCGGGGCCAGTGCAACTGCCCATATTGGCATGGAGCATTTGGCGGCATTTACCTGCCCCATTTGCGCAACGCGATTTACCATCACTTGATTGCGGCTGACAACGTTTTAGACCGCGTCGCTGGCCGCTCAGGTCCCTGGGCCGAAGCCACGTCCGACGACTTTAATCTCGATGGCCGCCCGGAAGTGCAGCTCGCCAACGATCGACTGTTGGCGCTTGTGGCGCCTGTCGCGGGGGCCAGTTGTACGAACTCGACGCGAGAATTATCCACCATAATTTGCTTGCCACGCTTAGCCGCCGGCCAGAATCGTATCATCGGCGCGTGGCAGCCGGTCCCGCCGGTGCAGGCGGCAGCGTGATCGATGCCAATACGCCGGCAAAATTTAAGCAAGAAGGCTTGTCTCACCGCCTGCAATACGACGGCTACTCGCGCAAAAGCTTGTTGGATCATTTCTACGACGAACAGATTTCGCTTGATGCCATCGCCAATAACCAAGCCATGGAGCGCGGCGATTTTCTCACCGGCGCCTACGAGGCCCGCCTGCGGCGCAATCCTGACCGTGTGCAAGCGCAACTCTCCCGTCAAGGAAATGCCTGGGGCGTTCCGCTCAAAATCACCAAAGGCATCACATTGCAAGCCGGCAGCTCGACCTTGGAAATTGCCTACCTCATCGAAGGCTTGCCCAAAGACCGGCCGCTGCATTTCAGCGTCGAGTTCAATTTCGCAGGGCTCCCCGCCGGCACCGACGATCGCTTTTTTCACTCCGGCCAAAAGCGCCTCGGACAGCTTGGCACGCTTTTGAATTTGAACGACGTGCGCGAGTTGGGTTTGACCGACGAGTGGCTGGGCATCAACGTAGCCTTGGAGTTCGACCGCCCAACGGAGATTTGGACCTACCCCATCGAGACTGTCAGTCAATCAGAAGGCGGCTTCGAGCTGGTGCATCAAGCCGTGTGCGTCCAGCCGCACTGGCACTTGCAGCCCGACGTGCATGGCCGTTGGAGCATTACCATGTCGCTTGCCCTCGACACTTCGTTGGCCGAAAGCCGTCAGCCGAAAGTGGAAGAACTCCAGCCGGTCGCCGCACGGCAGTGATGTATCTGTTTCTGTTTGATGGTCGTCGCGCTATCGGTTTGCGCCCGCATTCTCCGTTATCGCAATCCAATCCGCTGCTGGCTCGAAGTGCGTTTGACCGAACTCAACTTCCGCGAGCAGCGGCGGCACACAGCGCAATTCCAATTCGCGCCAGTTGCCGCGCAAGCTCGGATCCCCCTCCCCCGCCGTCGCGCGATTCAAGACGATTCCGGCTACCGTCAAACCTTGCTCAAAGCTCGCCGCGGCGATGAGCGTTTGCAGCGTTTGATTGATCACGCCAATCTGATTTCGAGCTACCACCAGAAGCGGATATCCGAAATCGTGTGCCAAATCGGCAATGTACTCATCATCTCCCATCGGGCTCATTAAGCCGCCGGCCCCTTCAATCAACACAAAATCCGATCGCTTTTGCCAGTAGTCTAATCCCGACCGCAGCAGTTGGGCGTCGAGTTCCTTCCCTTCCGCACGTGCGGCCAAATGCGGCGCAAGCGGTGCCGCGAATCTTTGCGGGCAAACCATTTCTAATTCGCCCGGTGAACCTGCCGCGTGCCATAATTGGACCGCGTCGTCTGAAATCAACTCGCCCCCCTCGAGTCGGCATCCACTGGTCGCCGGCTTATACACGCCCACGCGCATGCCGCCTGCCGCAACCGTGCGGGCAATCATCGCTGCCACGTGCGTTTTACCAACGCCAGTGTCGGTGCCGGTCACGAATAGTCCGATGGGTTTTCGCATGGCGACATCTACGCTAACATGAGTAGTTCGATCGATAAAGCCGCAGTTTCTCGAACTGAATTGCTTCCATGGCCGATTCGCCGCCACACCCAAAACACGCCGATACCGCGCTAAGCCGCGTCAATATCGCGCTCATTCAAATGAGCTGCGCGGCCGAGAAGCAACGCAATGTCGACAAAGCATTGCGCCGAATTGCCGAAGCCGCTGCGGCTGGCGCGAACATCATCTGCTTGCAGGAACTTTTTCACGGCCTCTACCCCTGCCAAAGCGAAGATCACGCGCGGTTTAGCGACGCCGAGCCGATTCCCGGGCCCACGAGCGTTGCGCTTGCGGCTGCTGCGCGCGAGCATCGCGTCGCCATTGTCGGTTCGATTTTCGAACGCCGTGCGCCCGGCGTCTATCATAATACGGCGCTCGTGTTCGATGCCGACGGCAACACCGCAGGCATGTATCGCAAAATGCACATCCCCGACGACCCGAACTACTATGAAAAATTCTATTTTGCCCCCGGCGATTTAGGCTTCGCCGCGTTCGATACGCGCTTTGGCCGCCTCGGGCCGCTCGTATGTTGGGACCAGTGGTATCCCGAAGCGGCCCGTCTGACTGCGCTCGCGGGAGCGCAAATCCTTTTTTACCCGACCGCCATTGGCTGGTTGCATGCTGAGAAGGCCGAATACGGCGTGAGCCAGCACGCAGCCTGGGAAACCATGATGCGCAGCCACGCCATCGCCAACGGCGTATTCGTGGCGGCGGTGAATCGCGTCGGCAAGGAACAAGGCATCGAATTCTGGGGTGCCTCGTTCGTGGCCGATCCGAATGGGAATATTCTTGCCCGCGCTTCGCACGATGCAGAGGAAACATTGATCGTCGAATGCGATCTCGATCGCATCGATGTCGTGCGCACCCATTGGCCGTTCCTGCGAGACCGCCGCATCGATGCCTATCAAAATCTGACGCGGCGCTACGTCGACTGAAATGTCTTCTCCATTAGCACATAATCGCCTCTAACGTTTCCCTTCTCATCCCTAATCCTTCCATTGTCCGCGCAACACGCACCAACTGCCGCCAGTGCCGAAACACCCGCCGCGCTGGGCTATAGCATGCCGGCCGAATGGGCGCCGCATGCCGCCACCTGGATAGCCTGGCCGCACAAGCTCGAAAGCTGGCCCGGAAAGTTCGAACCGATCCCGCCGCTCTACGCGCGGCTCATTCGCACCATCAGCCGCTTCGAGCACGTGCATGTGCTGGCCGGCGGAGAAGCAGTTATGGCCCAGGCCAAATCGCTCGTCGGCAGCGTGCCCAATGTCATCCTGCTCGACATTCCCACTAATGATGCCTGGACGCGCGACCACGGACCCACGTTTTTAGTCGGCCCTCCCGGTGCGCCTGCCGCGCTCGTGGATTGGGGCTATAACGCTTGGGGCGGAAAATATCCGCCGTTCGATCTCGACGATGCCGTCCCTTCCGAGCATATTGCAGCCTGGTCGGGCCGCCGCCGCTTCGTGCCCGGTATCATTCTTGAAGGGGGCGCGATCGATTCCAACGGCCACGGCACCATTCTCACGACCGAACAATGTTTATTGAACCCCAACCGCAATCCGCAGTTGGATCGAGCCGACGTCGAGCGCTATCTTGCCGATTACCTCGGCGCAAAAAAGGTTCTTTGGCTTGGGGAAGGCATTGAGGGAGACGATACTGATGGCCACATCGACGAGCTGGCCCGCTTCGTCGGCCCGCGCACCGTCGTAGCGCCCTTGGAAAACGACCCTGCCGACTTCAACTACAAACCGCTGCGCGAGAACTTCGAGCGCCTGAAGCACATGACCGATCAAGACGGCCAGCCGTTGGAAATTGTCGCGCTGCCGATGCCGCGCCCGATCTACTTTGAAGACCAGCGCTTGCCCGCCTGCTACTGCAATTTCTATATGCTCAACGGCGCCGCCATCGTCCCGCAATTCGACGACCCGGCCGATAGCGAAGTCGTTCAAATTTTGTCTCGTCTTCTACCCGGCCGCGAAATCATTGGCCTGCCCGCGCGCGACCTCGTCTGGGGCTTAGGCGCATTCCATTGCATTACCCAACAAGAACCGGCACAAATCTGATGCTGGGAAGAGGTTAGGGTCACTGAGTCATATAAACAGGTCTAAATGTACGTTATACTTGACATTATGTCGTTCTTAAGATACCATCCCAGCCATGAGCACCTCCAATCCGGTTACTCGAGCCACACGCCGCTACTACGTCGAATTCTCAGTCTCCATTGCGGCGACAATTATCGCATTCTGCGTTCGCCACTGGCTCTTACACGGTCCGCTGAAAGACCAACCGCCTACAACGCAAATCGCAGTCGCTCTATTTCCGTTGATTCCCATGTGCTTTCTGTTAGCCGCCATCGTTCGGCTAATTCGCGGCACCGATGAATTATTCCGGCGCATTTGCATCGAATCGTTGGCGATTGCAGGCGGAATGACTGCGATGCTCGCGGTCGGATATGGCCTAATTGAAGGCGATCAATTTCCATATCTTTCGGCATGGTGGTCGTATTGCGTCTTCATGGTCGTGTGGATCGTCGCCAGCTTTTTCGTGCGGCGGCATTATCGATGAAAAATCGGCTGAAGGTTTTTGCGCCGAAAACGATTGGACGCAGGCCGAATTGGCCGACCGCGCCGGCGTGGCGCGGCAAACCATCGTCGCGCTGGAAAACGGAAAATATGCCCCCAGTCTTGCGCTGGCGTTTAAATTCAGCAAATTGTTTGGCAAAAAAGTTGAAGAGATTTTTGATCCCAATGGTGAAGCTACCTAGAGGAATTTTCATGTTGCAAAATTCGCGGCACGTCTGTGTATTTGCGTTTATCATTCTCTTTGCGATTCCTCTACGCGCCGGCAGCCGATCCATTCTCCCCGGCTCCAACGCCGGCCGAATCCTTCGACGTCGGCATGCTTCACGTCGATAAATTCGGCGCAGGCGATAAATCGCTCGTGCTCATCCCCGGTCTCGCATCGGGCCCGTGGGTTTGGTACGCAACGATCGCCAAGCGTTCGCCCGACTGCACCATTTACGCGATTACGCTTCCCGGTTTCGATGGCCGCGCCGCGGTCGACGAAAAATCTCTCTTCGCCGCTTTCGGGCGTGATTTCTGGCAATTGCTCGACGCGCACAAAATCGAAAAGCCCATCATCATTGGCCACAGCCTCGGCGGCACTTTGGGCATTGCCCTTGCCGAAGAACATCCCGACCGCTTGGCCGGCGTGATCTCGGTCGATGGTATGCCGGTCTTTCCGACGGTTGCGAAACTCGCCGCCGACCAGCGCCAGACAGTGGCAAGCCAAATATCTGGCATGTTCGCATCCCAATCCAAGGACGACGAATTCGCTGCTCAGAAAAACTTCATGAGCACGGCCGGCACCAACAAACCCGAACTCGTCGAACCAGCCGCCAAGCTCGAATCGCGAAGCGACCCTAAGGCGATTGCCGCCTGGCTCCAAGAAGACCTCACCACCGACCTGCGCCCGGATCTCAATAAAATCTCCATTCCGCTTTTAGTATTCATGCCGTCCGATCCCGACAGCGCCAAATCGCCGCTGGCCCCATCGCAAGATCAGCTACTCGCCTTTTACAAGGACTTGCTCAAAGGCGCACCGCAGGCAACCGTTGTCCCCATTTCGCCTGCACGCCATTTCGCAATGCTCGACCAGCCCGAGGAATTTGACAAGGCCGTAACGAAATTCCTATCTTCAACTTGGCAATAACAGACGGCGCGACTCCGAAGAAATGCGACTGCTCGATCTCACGCTCGAAACACCTGCCGAGAACTTGGCGCTCGATGAAGCGCTTCTCGACGCTGCCGAGAGCGATACTGGACCGGGCGAAGTTTTGCGATTGTGGGAATCGCCGCGGGAATTCGTGGTGCTGGGCACGTCGTCACGCGCGGCTGACGAAGTGAATATCGATGCCTGTCGTGCGCAGGGCGTACCAATTTTGCGTCGCGCAAGCGGCGGCGCGCCCATTGTCACCGGATCGGGTTGCCTGATGTACGCCGTCGTGCTGAGTTACGACCAGCGGCCCGAGCTGCGATCGATCGATCGGGCCCATCGGTTCGTGATCGAGCGAATCGCAGGCGTGCTGAAGCAAAACGTACCCGACGTGCATTGCGCCGGCACGAGCGATTTGGCCATCGGAGATCGGAAGTTCTCCGGCAATTCATTGCGCTGCAAGCGGCGGCATTTTCTATATCACGGCACGCTCTTGTACGATTTTCCGCTGGATCGAATCGGCCAATTGCTCAAAATGCCTGCCCGCCAGCCGCACTATCGCCACCAGCGCTCGCACGCCGAATTTCTCATGAACCTGCCGCTTTCGGCCGCCGACTTACGCCGTGCGCTCGCTGCGGCATTTGATGCTACCGAGACGATAACCGCCTGGCCGCGCGAGCTGGCCGCACAACTTGTCGCCGAAAAATACAGCCGCGCCCAGTGGAATGAGCGGACCTAATCGATATCACTGGCGGCACTGTAGCGGTGTTTTGTGAAGTACGCGTGCGTCCTGTTAGAACTTGCCGTCTCGCTTGTTCGATAATTGCTGCGTTTTCGCTCAATTAGATTGCCGCGTAATGCCGCATTTCTGCTCGCGGGCGAACATTTAATTTCTCTCGCCTCGCAACGCTTCCGCGAAAATCACACGCACTCACGGCGCGTGGAAAAAAATTAACTCATTCCCTCCATTGCTCTTCCATCGCACTAACGCACGTCTCGCGCGCTTTGCGGCACATCGCGTGCTTTCTCTGCTTGCCGCAATCACGGCACTCCTCAATCTTGGAGACGCGACATGACTGTCTTCCTCACGAGTCAATCACACATCGTCGTAGTCGATCCGCGGCCACATAATTATCACGAACTGGCAGCGCTGGCCTCCCACAATGGTTGGCACATTCATCTGTTGACCAATGCCTCGGCCACGATGAGGCTCGCGCGCTCGACACACGTTGCCTTGTGGATGATTAATGTGCGGCTGCCAGACATGTCGGGCTTCGATCTATTGGAAATGATCCGCGATCAATTGGCGGACGCGCGCGTGTTCGTCGTGGCCGATTGCTACAACGCGGAGCACGAAGCCCGGGCCTGCCGATTCGGCGCGTTCTATGTCTGCAAAAGCGCCGCCGCTGCATTGGATTGCCGTGCGCTATTGGACGAGCTTCTCGATCTAAACACGATTAGCGCCGAGCACCTTCGCGGCCCGCCCACCCCCGCCCCCCGATTCCGCTCGATCGAAAAATTTTCCAGTCACACTTTCGCAGCAGCAGAAGTTCCGCCCGAAACCTCAACCCATCGGCAATGACCATCTCATTAGGAATCTTCTCATGCTAACTCGCTCTCGACCCCTGCTGATCGCCACCCTATCGGTGTACCTCCCTTGTTAGTCAATCACAGATTTTTTTCACGGCGGATGTTCCGCCCGACACTTTGTCCCATCAATGAACCAATCTTTGAGGAAACTTTCCCATGACAACTCGCATTCGAGTCCTGATCGTCGCCGCCATCGCGGCAACCTGCTACTTGGTTTCGCCCCTTTCGGTAAATGCACAAGGTCCCGGCGCCGCCGCTCCCGGCAGTGTGGGCTTCACGTTGCAGTTTGATGAAAACGGCAATAGCCTTCTCAATGGTGGCCCAAATCCATTCCCTGTTGTCCCGCTCGCCGGCGGCGGAATTAACTTCTATCTTCCCGTGCCAGTCGTGCAGGGATACGTGCTGGTAACTAGTAGTGTCGACGTCGATCCCGCACATCCCAGCGGCGATTCCGACTTGATGGTGTTCTTCAATGTCCCTTTGCCGTCCGGACAAATGCAAGGAGTGATGAACTACGCATCACTCATCGATCCAGGCGATCCCTTGCAATTGGCTGATGTTAATGCCTTCACGTTTCCGCAGCCAGTTACCACGATCGGTGAGATCGGCCCCGAGGGAAACAACGGCTTCACCTGGATTCCTGATCCGCCTAATGCCGCAGGCGCCGTGTACGTCGGCATCAGTGACGGCAACCTGGTTCCCGAGCCATCCGCACTTGTCCTATGCGGCCTCGGGCTCTTCGGCTTAGTCGGCACTTGCTGGCGGCGCCGCAGCGGCGGTGCCTTGTTTCGAAGAATCGTAGCCTTTGCCTGAAGCGCCGCGCGGCCACGAGCCGTGTCGCGCCTGGAAAACGAGCGAACGCAGCGCACCCACTCAAAACCGTGGATTACTCAAACTCTTTTTATTAGCGATTGAAAATCAATAACTACAAGGCTTCTCCAATGAAACGCAAAACAACAATCCTGTCCGCTCTCACAATCGTCGCACTCTCAGCATTGTCAGCGCGTGCCCAAAATATCGCGGTTGATGAACAAGGCAACTATTTCATCAACGGTGTCCAACAGCCCAACGGCACCATTCAGCCGGAGCCGTTCTCCGGCCAGCTAGGTATGGCTTTTCCGCTCGGATTCAATGGCAACCGCGGCGACATCTTCATTTCTGAGCAGACGGGGCAAGCTTCCGATCAGGTCCGTTTCCCCGGCAACGGCTTTATGTACTTTTTCTCGCTCCTCGACGGCGCCTCGGATGGAATCGCCGACGTGCCAGCACTGCCAGGACCGGATCCAAATCTTCCTTTTTTCCAGTTTCAAGAAGTTGGCCCCGAGGGAAACAATTTTCTGCAGTACAGCAGCAACCAAACCACTGTCCAGGTTGGCGGCGATGGATCAACCGTCGTCCAGTACTTGTTTCAAAGCGATGGGCTCGTGCCTGAACCCAGCACGTTCATTCTGCTTGGATTGGGAGGCGCGGGCATTGGTTGCGCGGCATACAAGCGCCGCAAGGTGATTGGAACTTCACCCAACCTTTGAACCTCGCCCTACAAAACCGTCGTAGCCGTCGCCGTCACAAGAAGAAATTAACTCCGTAATCTCTGACCCATCACCCTTCAAACATCCGAAGTGCTCACATGAAACACACAACAATTATTCTCGCAGCTCTCGCATTTCTCGCAGCCTTGACGCCATCAGCTTTCGCCCAAACATCCATTGCCGTCGATGAGCAAGGCAATTTCTTCCTCAACGGCGTGCAGCAACCCAATGGAATTCTCGGGGTCGAGCCGGTATCCAACATGCAATGCTTGGTTTTTCCGCTCTTCTTTCTGCCAAATCCGGGTGACATAGAAGTCGTCGATTCAGACGGCACGACGGGCGACATTATCCGCTTCAGCCCGAACAGCGGCAAGCTTTACTTTTTTTCGCTCCTCGACGGCGCGTCCGATGGACTGGCCGACGTGCCCGTCCTGCCGCCGGCGAATGCGGCTTTGAATCGGATTATACTTCCGGAGATCGGTCCCGAAGGCAACAACGCGATTTTTTATAACGCCCCAGGGGGCGGTATCGGCGCCGATGGAGCGAATCCAGTCCAATACACCTTTCAAAGCGACGGCTTAGTGCCCGAACCGAGCACTTTCATCCTGCTCGGATTGGGCAGCGCCGGCCTCGGATTTGTGGCGTATAAGCACCGGAAAGGAGTCGCATAATTCAATTGGATTTGATTTGAAGTAAGCGCTTCCGAACCGACAGATCGTTATCAAGGAATGAAAAATGGGTCAGAACGATTTAATAAATTAGTTCTGACCCCTTCTCCCGCCTTGAGAACGACAGGTGTTGCAAGCGGTATCTGCCCCCTACTATCGCGTCAGAATCGCGCAGGCTGCGTGTCGGAAGATCTTCCGACGTTCTCGTTGTTCAGCAGTGACGTGCTCTGTAGCGGTCGCGGAGGCGATTGTAGCGGATTGCCGTGGACCTGATGTGAACCTACGTCCATGTGGGCGTTGCAGATCATTTCAGTCTGTTTCAAACTATCGTGGTCATCGCAAGCGTCATTTATGGAAGTGGGAGCCGTCGGAGCAAGCGCAGCAGGCCCGTGAGCTCGGCCACCTCGCGGCGCCGGGCACGCACGGAGATGGGACCGCGCTGGCGCCAGCGACCGTTGTTTGCCGACCTAGCCTTTCCTGCCGACGTGTTCAGCCTCATATCGTGACGCACGCATTGCTGAACGAATTCTCGCATTGACCGCCAGGGCTCGACTTTCCAAGCTATCCCGAACGGCTTGCACCCGGTACCTTCACGCAGCATCTATCACGAGGTAATCCTATGGGCGTCATGACCGGACTCTCCGGCGACGAAATGTATTGCATGCATTTGAAGGGCTTCACCCCAGGCACGATGGTTATCGGCAATAGCGTTTACTCCATGGGTTTTGTTGGCAGCCTAGGCGCCGGCTTGCGGAGCGCTCTAGGGGGCGAGGTTACGCAGGTGACTGGGATCATCCATGAGGGTCGCCAAGAATCGTACGACCGGATGGTCAGCGAAGCGACCGAACTTGGCGGCACCGGAATCACTGGCGTTACTAGCGAACTGAAACGTTTCCACGGCAATATCGAATTTCTTTCTGTCGCCTCGTGCATCCATAAAGATGGCGCCCGCGAAGAGCAAATCCGCTTTTCGACTAGCGGAGATGGCCAAGAACTGTACTGCATGATGGACGCCGGCTATATCCCGATCAAATTCGTCTTCGGAAACATCGCCTATTCAATCGGGGTTGGCGGCGGCATTGTGGGCGCGCTGAAAAGCATGGGTCGGGGTGAGATCAAAGAATACAGCAATATCTTCAATCACACGCGTCACCTGGCCCTGGAACGAATCGTGCACGAGGCGCAATCGGTCGGTGCCAACGCTGTGGTTGGCATCGAAACGACGGTGATGCCATTCCAAGGCGTTCATGAAATGATGATGATGGGCACGGCCGCCAAGCATCCAGAATTGCCCTTCGACACCTCCAAGGCCCCGATCACCAGCGATTTGACCTGTGCCGAAATGTGGAACTTGACCCACATGGGCTACGTCCCGCTCAAACTTGTTCTGGGCACCGCTGTCTATTCCCTGGGTATCGTCGGCGGCCTCAAGGCGCTGCTCAAATCGCTCAGTAAGGGCGAAGTGCACGATCTCACCACTATGATCTATGACGCCCGCGAGCACGCCGTTGGTCTCGTTGCACAAGAAGCTAACGCGATTGGGGCTGATGACGTGGTTGGCATCAAAACGCACATCCACGAAATCGGCGGCCTGCTCGAATTCATGGCCGTCGGCACGGCCGTTAAGCGATTCGACGGCATCAAGACCGAGATGGACTTCCTGCCGCCGCAAGCCATCATCAAAGACAAAGACACTTGGATCAACTACGCAGGCCAAAAGGCCGGCGTGATTCTGGAATCGTCACACTGACCCATCAATTAGACTGCTGCACCCGTCATCGTTCAACGCTGTCTCGGCGCGCTTGTTTGAGCGCGTCGGGCGATACAATGAGGTTGCTTGACTTTGTGAGCGAAATGACAGTTCGTCCTTGGTCACGAATGCAACGTTTTATCGACCGCGCCACGATGGCCAAAATCGCTCCCATTAGAGCGCTGCAAACGTGTCTATCAAAGCCTGGGCGACTCTACCTGACGTAATCTAATTTTATGCTTGAAGAATAGAGCGGCCCAGGCGAGCACCCAAAGCTCACCCGTCGCCGGCTCGGGCACGGCTGTGCCGAAGACTTCCCAGCGGTAGGTCATGGGGTTTCCCGGGGGTTCGCTTGTAACTGTCGTTAGACCATTGGGCAATGATTGATTCGGCGCGAACGTCGTAACTCGAAATGGATCAATCGTCAGACGGATTTCAGTGATCTGGTCGCCGGCGAAGTCGGGAACCGTGCCAAATGCTGCCGACTCGGTCGTGTTGCCCCCGGCCCCCGTCGAAGTGCCGTGCAAGAACACATTGGCCGAAATCGTCTCGTCCGTGCCGTCGGTCAGTTTCGCGACAAATGTCGAATAGTCTGGATCGTCAGCGTTCGATTGGAAATGGATGACCTGCTGCGAAAGTGATCCAAACAGACCCAGATTATCCCCCAGAGCGATCGATCCTCCAAATGAAAGAGGCACGTCGACCAGCGGGTTGAAGGTCGGAGCGCCAAACAGCGCGCTGGACGAATAGGTTCCGAGCAAATCGGCGGGAGCGAGTCGCGCACACAATACTAGTACGCCCATGAACAGAAATCGGGCAAGTTTGACGTTCATTAGCATTCCCCCCATCAGTATCAGAGAGCAAGTGTTGTTGAGCCGGCAGCAATTATCGCCGGTTGCATCGGACCGTTCAAGCGCCGCAGACAGCTCTCGTTATCGGAGGAATGCGAGAACCCAACGGCTATCGCTGCTGGATGACCGAAGCAGTGTAATCGATGTCCACTGTCGGTTCGCCATGAGCGCGCGACAGCCTTTATTTTTCTCCGAAGGCGGTGCCCAAAAGGGTGATTCTCTTGATGTTTCACGACGTGCGAATTTATGCGAAAATCGTGCCATCGACTTACCATCGTCGCCCTGCCTTGCGAGGCCAGCTTTAATTTTGGCATTTCCTGGGAACTTGAGCCGCATTTGACGTCGTCTAATGACGGATGCCGCTAATCTCAAAAACTACTGAATTAGGAAATGGTTATGCAGAACTCTCTTCTCGTCTCTGCAATTCTCTTGGGTGCAACACTTCTGACCGGGCGAAGCTTGTCGGCAAGCGAGCCCGAGCCCAATTCGTCGGAGCTGGCCCAGCGGGTATTAGACGCAAAGATTCATGAAGCGCCCCTGACCGTTTCGATGAGTACCGTCGGTTTATTCACGAAGGGCTGTAGTTGGTATTTGAGCGTCAACTCTGCTGGCCACGCTGAGCTCACCGTAAACACCCTCCCAAAACCTACGCGGCGGCAATTCGTCGTCTCCGCAGCGCAGCAGGTGGAACTAAGAAAGCTGCTTTTGGAGCAAGGCTTCTTTGAGTTGGCGGAGGAATACGGCGAATCGGTCCCAGATGGCAGCACGGTGGCCATTGCGATTACCGCTGGCGACCTGACCAAGAGCTTAAAGTTGAAATACCTGGGCAACAACCAGTCGAAACTCGCCGAGGCAAACCGTGCGGTGCGAGTGGCTTCGTTGATCCGTGACTGGTTTGACGACTCGGAGGCAGTTGATCGTCGTGAATCTGACAAAAAAGCGCTCGACCGAACACCGTGATGGGGCGAGCGCACTCGAAATTCTTTTTTGATCGGAGCTGTCCATGTTCCTGCGCACGTCGAGGACTAGAAAGCATTGTATGGAGCTAGCGTGCGGCCTGATCGTGTCTTTGCCTGGCTTCTGCCTCGACCCCAGTCTTGTAGAAGGTCAGGACGGCTCGACTCGTCCCGATCCGTCCGCACTTAGAACCAACTTTTGGGTGGATGCCCAGCGGGGTCGCCAAGGAGCTCGTGGTACGCAAGAACAGCCCTGCCAATCAATCTCACAGGCAATCAATCTTCTGCCGGAAACTTTGTCGCAGTCTGTGACCATTCAGATTGCCGGCGGGGTTTACTCCACCACGGGGGGTCAGAACATGCCTGTGGATCGTCTTGAATTGATGCGGCGCATGCGCCCGGGAGTCGCTGTGCGAATCTTCGGTGTGACTGGTGCGGATGGAGCACCGCCGCGCCTTGCCTGGGAAGGAGGCAGCGCTATGGTGCTGGTGTGCGAAGGGGAGTGGTGGTTCGAGAACGTGCAGATCGGCACAGGGTCTACGCGGCAACGCCGTGGGGTAATGGTCACTGGACCAGCGGAGGTCACGCTCAAGGATGTAACTTTCCGCACGCGCAGTTTGTCGGATGCGGCGATCTATGCGGAACGTGGCGGACTGGCCTTGCTGCGCGGCACGATCAAGATCAATGAGCATCTGCATGAAAACGCTCCAGAGGAGAGTTTTGCCGGCATCATCGCTACCGATCACGGCGTCGTGCGCTTTGCCGAAACAGACGGTGCGTCGCTCGAAATTGGGAATGGAAGTCTGTCAGCGAGCTACTATGGTTCGATTCGCCTGGGCTGCCGCACGGCGAAGATCACAAGTTGGGGCGAGCAATCGAACAATCTGGCCATCAACAATAGCGGCAGAATCGACTTGCAAAACACCACGACGACGCTGTGCGCCCGGCGTAAGGGAAATACTCCTATCGGCCTGGAAGATGACGGCCATCTCCTCGCGGAAGGTGCGCACATCGTCATTGAGGGCGAGAACAACACGGCAATCGCATTGCAAAAGGCCAGTACGGTAACGTGTAACGACATCGAACTGCGTGGCACGTTCGGACAATCTCTCTGGGCCTCCAGCGGCTCCATGTTCGTTGGCCGATTTCTCACCGACATTACGGACGTGTCGGCCGACACTGCGGCACGGATCAATATTGAAAAGATCGATGGGAAAATCCGTGGAACAGTAACCGCAAAGCGGTGTGCCACAATCGCTCTGCCGGACCGCAACGTCATCGGCCAATAACCGACCCGCGAAATCGCACTAAGCCTTCGGAATCGCGCGCGATATGCGGGGGCGTAAAGACGCGTCCTCGAAGGAACAACCGTCCGATGAGCGAACCCCCAGCGGTCTCGATTTTGTTGGTTTAACGCCAGTTGGGCCGACCTCGAGGAGCTAACGGCCCATCTGGAAAAACTCTCCCAGCATTCGTAAGCACACTCGTCACCGCGTGATGTGCCGCTTCACGCTGCGCCGATGGCGGATCATTGATCACCGCAGGTCACCTTCTCACTTGCCGGCCCCTCGACCCCAACGTCCTTCATCGTCAGAATGGCGCCGCAGCAACCGCCGAGCCGAACAGGCGTGGGGACATTCTACTTATTTTGTTTCCGAGGTCGTCCGCGAGGACGCAACGACGACTCCAGGAAATTAAAGGCTGGGATGAACGGGCTAGACTATAGCACCACCAGCCAATCAAAATCGGTCAGGCTTTGCCGTGTCAGCGGGAACTGGTTCATTTGAGTCGCGTTGCGCGGTGGCACTGCTGCGAGTTCCGCTTCCGGCAGGCCTTTTCCCAAGTGCGTGGGAATGATTCGCGCGTGGCCCGAACCCGCCGACAATCGCGATTCTAGCGTGCGTGCCTCAGGGTCGCCAATGCCGTGCGTCTCCGATTTCACAACCGCCGCGCCAATGACCTTGTAGCGATCGCCAAGCATTTCATGAACATGCGCCCCGGCCGGCCACCACGCGAAAATCTGCGGACCAACTTGCGCGTCGGTCATCCCGTATTTTACCTGCCATTGCATCTGTCCATATTGCAAATGGCCATTGTGGGCAAACGCCAGCACTTTGCCGCCAGGCACGCGCGCTTGTTCCCGCCGCATAATGTATGCCAGGTTGTCGGCCATCATCGCGTCGCGCTGACCAAGCAGTTCGGCGAATCGATTTGCAGAAGTTCCCCCCAAGGCAGCGTGATAGGTTAGCATTTGCCGCGCTAAGGCGGCGTAGCGAGCCACCTCGTCGAAGAGGGGGGCGTCGCTCTTGGCGATTAGCTCCGGGCGGCGCACCGACAACTCAGTGATCAAATCTTCGATCTCAATGCGCAACTCCATTGCGGCGGTCGATCGCCCGATGGCTTGCGCCGGATCCATCATGGCCGCCGGATTTTCCCAGGCAGAATCTTCGCCTAGCAACTTGTCGATTCGTTCGCGCCACCGTTGACCGCTTGTCTGGTCGATCGCGGTCAAATAATCCAGCGCGAAGTAAAGCAATTTCCGCGGGCTGTCGGTGTAGGTCATTTCCGTCGGACTATCGAAACCGTAAAACTGCAGTTTGTTTTGGTGCGCGCGATCGGTGTTATAGAGGCGCATCCACTCGATCAGTTCTCGATTCGCAGCCATGTTTGCAAACCCATGACTGAAACCAGCGTCTTTGATTTCGTCGAAAGAATTCGCGCCACGTCCAAGGACATATTCATTAATCACGCGCCCCCGCGGAAAACTGCTTTCAATCGCGATGGCACAATAACCATGCGCTGCGACTAAACGTTCGAACAATCGATTGCGGAGCGTGAGGAAAACTTCGATCCCGTGCGTCGGCTCGCCGATGCCCAACAGGTCGACGGAATTCCCCGGGGGCGCGATCAATTTGTCGACGACTGCATTGAACGATTTCGGCGAATCAAGTGAAAACGAAGTCGCCTCACGGGCGATCCACTCGTCGAGCGTGGCGAACTGGCGCGGCGGGGTCATCAGACTATCGCGGATGAATGCGGATCAATGGGGATGAAACGGGCACCGATTATAGAATTGCCGGCCTTGCTCCGCAAAAACTGCCCAAATTAACGCCGTATCCGCGAAATCCGCGGTGTTACTGTCGGACGAAAAAACCAAAAAATGGGCACCGATTTTATTCTCGCTGGCCCGGTTGACAGTGGCAGTCAATCGGCTAAAATCCAAGGCCCGACAGAGAACTTGGTGGCCAGCAATGGCGTACCAGTTTATCGGGGGTTAATGCCGGCCATGCCTTTTGTTCGCCGGCACTTAGAGTCGGATTTCTGCCGACTTTGCAAGTTCGATCTTTGACAATTCAGTAGTTGATCTTTTTGAGTAAGCCAGCACAAGACTGTGACTGGTGGCTGAGAATCCGGCCGTTTCGACGGACGGAGAGTCAGTTACCAAATACTATGTTCAGACCAATTCGGTCCTTTGGCTATTAACCCCGTTTATGGCGGTTTTCAACCGTTTAATCCGGTTTACACCGTTTTCTCGGTTTTGCCGCTTTAAGTGGGTAAGCAAAAAGAATTGAAGGGTTTGATTCTGGCTCAGAATGAACGTTGGCGGCGTGGATTAGGCATGCAAGTCGAACGCGTGTAGCAATACACGAGTGGCGAAAGGGACAGTAATGCGTAGATACGTACCCTCCGGTCTGGGATAGTCCGTCGAAAGACGGGGTAATACCAGATGATGTCTCCGGACCAAAGGTGTGATTCCACCGGGGGAGCGGTCTGCGTCCTATTAGCTTGTTGGCGGGGTAACGGCCCACCAAGGCAATGATGGGTAGCGGGTGTGAGAGCACGACCCGCGTCACTGGGACTGAGACACTGCCCAGACACCTACGGGTGGCTGCAGTCGAGGATCTTCGGCAATGGACGCAAGTCTGACCGAGCGACGCCGCGTGCGGGATGAAGGCTTTCGGGTTGTAAACCGCTGTCAGTGGGGAGGAAATCGTAGAGGGTAATCTCTCTATGTTGACCAATCCGCAGAGGAAGCAAGGGCTAAGTTCGTGCCAGCAGCCGCGGTAAGACGAACCTTGCTAACGTTATTCGGAATTACTGGGCTTAAAGGGTGCGTAGGCGGTGCGGAAAGTCGGGTGTGAAATCCCCCAGCTCAACTGGGGAACTGCGCCTGAAACTACCGTGCTCGAGGAAGACAGAGGTACGCGGAACTTAGGGTGGAGCGGTGAAATGCGTTGATATCCTAAGGAACACCGGTGGCGAAAGCGGCGTACTGGGTCTTATCTGACGCTGAGGCACGAAAGCTAGGGTAGCGAACGGGATTAGATACCCCGGTAGTCCTAGCCGTAAACTCTGAGCACTTGATTGAAGGCTCCTCCATAAGCTTTCAGTCGTAGCGAAAGTGTTAAGTGCTCCGCCTGGGGAGTATGGTCGCAAGGCTGAAACTCAAAGAAATTGACGGGGGCTCACACAAGCGGTGGAGGATGTGGCTCAATTCGAGGCTACGCGAAGAACCTTATCCTAGTCTTGACATGCACGGATTAACTGCTGGAAACAGCAGCCACGCCTTCGGGTGGAACGTGCACAGGTGCTGCATGGCTGTCGTCAGCTCGTGTCGTGAGATGTCGCGTTAAGTCGCTTAACGAGCGAAACCCTTGTCTCCAGTTGCCAGCGGGTCATGCCGGGGACTCTGGAGAGACTGCCGGTGTTAAACCGGAGGAAGGTGGGGATGACGTCAAGTCCTCATGGCCTTTATGACTAGGGCTGCACACGTCCTACAATGGCACGCATAAAGGGACGCAAAGTCGCGAGACCAAGCAAATCCCAAAAAACGTGCCCCAGTTCGGATTGCAGGCTGCAACCCGCCTGCATGAAGCCGGAATCGCTAGTAATCGCGGATCAGAATGCCGCGGTGAATGTGTTCCTGAGCCTTGTACACACCGCCCGTCAAGCCACGAAAGTGGGGGGTATCCGAAGTCGCCGATGCAACCGCAAGGAGCTAAGCGCCGAAGATAAACTCCGCGATTGGGACTAAGTCGTAACAAGGTAGCCGTAGGGGAACCTGCGGCTGGATCACCTCCTTTCTAAGGATTTTTCCGATTTCGCTAGACTCACGTCTTTCGAAATCACCAATGATGTGGAGACAGTCCTGGGTTGGAAAATAAAAGATCGTTTCGATCTGCTGCCGAGCGTTGAACTCAACAACGCTTGGCAGTCACCGGCTTTGCCGGAGGGATCGAAACAAAACTACTGAGTTGACTTCGATAAAGACCCGTGGGTTTAAGCCAGACCCGCGGGTCTTTTTTTGCGCACACGGTAAATCGGACCGACATGATTCTCTTAAACGCTAGCTTCCTGCCACAGCCCAATCATGTTGCCGGCCGGATCGCGGATGGCGGTTATTAGCAGATTGCATTCGACGTAGGGCGCTTTCACAATTTCGCCGCCATTGGGCACAACCCGCGACACGGCTTCTTCAATTTCGTTGACGTAAATAAACGGCAACAATCCTGGTGTGCGCGAAATGGCGCGCCCGGTGCGAAATCGGCCCAGCAAATGCCCCGTCTGATCGAGGAATTTAACCTGCGCAGGATCACTACGATCAATCCGCCAGCCCACAACCTGCTCGTAAAAAGCTGCCGACCGGCCGGCATCGACGGCGGGAATCTCTAAATAGGTTAACCCGCCATTCCTAGCCAGCAGCTTATCGACGGCGTCTGGATTTTTGGACGTCGGTTGTTCTTCTTGTGCCATCAGCATTCTCACTCGTGAACGGTTCTAGAACATCAACGGGGCCCGCCTCGTCAGATTTCTGCTATTGCTCGCGGAGTTTCATATAGAGTTCTTGTACAGTGGCGAGGCAACATCGGCCGTCGGCCGCTAGCGAATAGCAGTTTGCAGCGGGCGATTTCGTCTTAACCAACAGGTCGCGAATTCGTGTTGGCGTGCCGGCAGCCACGTCCGCTTCCACGTCGGTGTAGGTAAATCCGAAGCAGTCGCAATTCGGAGCATCGAAATCCTTCGGGTACACCGGTCGCTGTAATTCGCCCACCAGAACCACTTCGTCCAATTGATCGAAGTAGGCCACTTCGCAGCGCGCGAAATTGCAAAACCATGCCGTCTCGCCGATTTTGCCGCGCGATTCGGGGCCAATGTAGCGGTCTAGCGGCGCCGCGCTTACTGGAATACCCAGTGTTCCGCAGCGCGGGCAATGCTGCCGTCCATCCGATTCGGGTTCGCGGACAAACGCTATGTTCATAAACGTCGTTGGCGCCAACCGAAAGGTCGCCGCGCAATCGCGGTTTAGTTGAGCTTTGGTCGTGCGGGAATTTCTAACAGCCGATGCAGCAGATGAGATGCCGAATCGAGTTGATCCAATTCTTTCTTCGACAAGCGGCCTAGCCACTCGGCCAGCAAATGCACTCGAGCGTTGCGGCCGGCATGAATGATTTTGCAGCCCTTGGCCGTGGCTTTGATGCGAATTATGCGAGCGTCGGCACGATCGGCTCGGCGAATAACCAGTCGGAGGGATTCTAAATCTTGGATAAGCCGCGTCATGCTCGGGGGCCGAACTTGTTCGGCGGCGGCCAGATCGCCTAACGAAATTGGGCCGCCGAATACCACGACCGACAGTGCCGAAAGCTGGCTCGGCGAAAGGCCTGAAGCATCGTCCACGCGGCGCAATCGCCGCAGCAAATGAATGGCGGCGGAATGCAAGCGGTCGGCGACAAGTTTGGATTGGTCCACAGTTTTCTTTGATCGGCGCTTGACTGCAAATAATCGTTGTGATATTTAGTTAGCTTAGCTAACTAATTATGCGGCGGCAACCCAAGCGATCTTAAAATTGGGAGTTGTTGTTATGGGCAGTGTAGCCAATCAGCAATCGATCGACGAATTTCTCGCGGCCTTGCGCGAGGGGAAGCCCGAAGCGATCGCGGCCGTGCTCGTCAAACAGCCGGCGCTGGCCAAAGGGCGCGACGGGGCGGGCGTATCGCTCTTGTTGCAAGCCTGCTACTTCCGGCAGGTCGAAGCGCTCGAAATGTTGTTGTGCATGCGAGCCGGGCTCGATGTGTTCGAGGCCGCTGCATTAGGCGGCGGCGTGGCGCAATTGGCGAATTTATTGGAGACCGATTCGAGCCTAGTGGCCGCCTGGTCGGCCGATGGTTTTACACCGCTGCACTTGGCGGCGTATTTCGGCGGCGAGAAAGCTGCCCGGATGCTCGTCGAACACGGCGCAGACGTGAATGTCGTTTCCCGCAATGCGATGAAGCTCACGCCGCTCCATAGCGCCGCGATCAGCGGATCTCTTGGTATCGTGAGGCTGTTGGTCGAGAAAGGGGCCGATGTCAATGTCCAGCAGCATGGCGGCTGGACCCCCTTGCACGCCGCAGCGCACAACGGCGATGAAAAGATGGTCGAGTTTTTGCTTTCGTGTGGTGCCGATACGGCGGCCAAAAGCGCCGACGGCAAAACACCCGCCGATGTTGCTTTAGCGCGGGACCACAAGGAGGTGTCGGAGATGCTTAAAGGCCGAAAGACGTAGTGCTCCGCTGACTTCAGTTTTGCGAATTGCTTGAATTCACGGCCGACGGAGCTTCGCTGGGCAATTTGCCTGCAAGCATGTCTTTCAGCAGATTGTTGCCAAATTCATCGATGTCGCCAGTGGCTTGGTTGCCAAGCACGACCACCCCCCATTTTTTATTCGGTACAACGGCCAGGAAAGCCGCGTAGCCGCCCGTCATGCCATTGTGCCAGATGACGCAGTTCTCGCCTTCGGTGGTAATGTGCCACGCCAGTCCGATTTCCAGTTTTGAAGAGATTCGCCTACTCGCCTTGCGAATGGTGAACCGCGGCTCGTGCGAAAGCACAATCGCTTTGCCCAATTCGCGCTCGTCCGGGGCAAGATTGGCGCGCAAATAAATCAGCATGTCGTGCAATGTCGAGCGAATCGCGCCGCAGCCAGCCAGCGCGTCGAAATCCCAATTGGTGGTTGGCAGGCCAATGATCGAAACGCCCGTTGCGAGTCGCGATTTTTGCTCGTCGGAAAGCGATATCGTAGTGTCGCTCATGCGGAGCGGCTCGCAAATGCGCGACTTCAGCAACTCTTCGTACGATTTTCCGGCACGCTTGGCCAGCGCGTAGCCTAAGAGCCCGAAGCACAAGTTGCTGTACTCGTATTTTTCGCCGGGGGCGCGGTCGAGTTTGTAACCGGCGAGAAATTTATTTAGATCATCGGCAGTGTAATTCGCGTACGGATTGAGCGGGTTTATCAGTACGCCCATGTTGTCGGGCAATCGTGGCAGCCCGGAAGTTTGCGTGGCCAAATCGATGAGCCGAATCGAGCGATCGTCGAATTTCGGCACAACTGCGTCTGGGCCCAGCAGTTCTGCAACCGGCTGGTCGAGCTTAACTTCGCCCCGCACGATCGCATCGGCCAACAGAATACCGGTGAAGGTTTTCGTGATCGAGCCAATTTCAAACAGCGTGTTTTCATCGGGCGCAGGCTGGCCGAGAGAAGTGTGGCCCGCGAACACTGTATGAGTCTTCTCGCCATCGACAATGGCCGCAGCAACGCCGAAGAAGGGCGATTTGCCAACCAGCGCTTCGGCCCGCTCGTGCAGCACGTCAGTCAAAGCTGGTTCGGCGGCAAGCGCGGGCGTGGCAACGAAAAAAATCATTGCAATCGGGGCTATCCAACGAGTCACGTATCACCTGCCGTCAGCCGCACGCGCAGCGGCACGTCGCGGCCGTCGCGATGAACGGTAATCGTTACCACATCGCCGGGGTGGAAGGCGTCGATCGCCGAAAGGAAATCGTCAGCCGAAATAATCGGTTGGCCGTTGACTCCCACAATCAAATCGGCCGAACTGCGATCGACGGTTTGCGATTCATAGGTAAACGGCCCTTGCCGCTTAGTCTCTTTGACGATCTTAAATCCGTGCATACCGGCCTGCTCCGCCGGGCCGCCCGGAATGAGCGTGGCAACCAGCAAACCTTTGTCGGTTTCGAACACCTTGGAAATGCCGGCATCGGGGCGCGTGACGTGCCCCGAGGCGATAAGCTCCGGCACTACGCGCGTGATGGCGCTCGAGGGAATGGCAAAGCCGACGCCGGCGCTTTGGCCGGTCTTCGTGGCGATGGCGGTGGTCATGCCGATCAGCCGGCCATGCGTATCCAACAGCGGGCCGCCCGAGTTGCCAGGGTTGATCGCGGCATCGACCTGAATGATCGATTTCATCGTGCGATTGCTGCGCGACGGTAGCGAACGATTCAGGCTAGAAACCATTCCCGTGCTCATCGTGCGCTCCAAGCCGAATGGGTTGCCGATAGCGTACACGCGTTGGCCCACTTTGAGCCGAGTGGAATCGCCGAAGCGCACCGGAAAGAGCAATTCAGACGGGGCATCGATCTTGAGCACGCAGACATCGGTCGACGGATCGCGGCCGACGACTTTCGCTTCGTAGCTGTGGCCGTCGTAAAGCGTGACTTGGATGTCTTTCGCACCCTCGACGACATGGTAGTTCGTGAGAATACGGCCTTGCTTATCGAGCACCGAACCCGAGCCGGTCCCTTCCTGAACGACATCGACCAAAAAGATCGTGGGCGTATCGATTTTGGTGTTAACGTTTACGACGCTGCGATTGCACGCCTCGTATACGGCGACATTCACGCGCTCTTCGGGAGTTAATTCGTCGGCGCTGTCGGCGTTTAGTTGCGAGGCGGCAATGGGAAGCGGCGTGCGGTCTGCGGCGGCTGTTGCCGGAAGCGCCGCTACGCCGCGGCCGGGCTGTGCGGCGTTGCGGTATGGCTCTTGGGCATTGGCCAAGCGGCCGGGATTTTCGTTAATGAAGACGATGGCCGCAGCGCCTCCAAGTAGCGCAGAGATAATGCACAACAACCAATGATTTCGAACGGTTCGCATCTTCGATGTATCGGGTGTAAGAGTTAATGAGGGGGATTATTAGGAATGTGCAGTATCGATGCCGAACATCACACATCGACCGCGGATTCAGGTCGCTCAAAGCGTAAAAACCGTGTCCGTCTCCGAATTATGCCCCCGAGTGCGGGCGGCAAGTCAAGAGGTTCTGGCCATCGAGCGTTTGCTGAAGTAATTGCTACAGCGGAACTTGGGATGAGGTTCGGTGCATGAGCGTTTTCGTCATCACCTTTGGCCGGATTGCGCTGCGGCTGCCCGAATCCCCCGGCAAATGCCTTAGAGCCTGGGGACAAAACGTCCGCGGACAGGGGGGCAGTCCCATTTTTCTCCCAGGGCACCGAAAAATCGAGACAGTCCCCGACGTTTTGTCCCCAGGCTGTTAACTGTAATAGCCCGTTTTTCCGTGGCGTACTATCGACCTAAAGGAATAGAAAATAGGGCATTTGCGTAGCATCGACCCCGATGAGCGAATACAATAGTGGTTACTTGGTTTATCGTATCATAACTTGTGGCCAGCAACTCGTTTACCAAACAGTATTCAACTGTGTGGGCCACTGTCGTCGCGCCGGAACACGACGCAGGCTCGCACCTGGACTCTTAGTGGGTGGAGTACCTCATCATGTCGCGAACAATTCGCAGCATCTCGCTGGTGACGCTCGTCCTGGGAATCGCGTTGCCGTGGGCCATTTCGGCGGAATTGTCGCCGCCTGCTTCGGCAAAGCCGGCCGCGCCAACCGCGCGATTCGATGCCTATGCCAAGCCTGACGGCGCTTCGTACTTTGCACTTAGTCTCATGCCGCAAACGGCATTGCCGGCGGTCGAAGCCAGCGATGTCGTTGTGATGTTCAACACCTCGGCCAGCGAAATGGGCGCGTATCGCGATAAGGGTTTGGAATCGCTGCGTGGAGTGTTGGCCACGCTTACGGATAAGGACCGCGTGAAATTGATGGCGGTCGATATCGACGCGGTGCCGCTGACGAAGAACTTCGTGCCGCCGCGCGGCGTGGAAATCGACGCCGCCCTGCAGGCGCTGCAAAATCGCGTGCCGCTGGGAGCCACCGATCTGGAAGCGGCCATGAAGGGCATGCTCGATAGCTTTCAAGGCGACGCCAGTGCTGCCAAAACGGTCATCTACATTGGCGATGGCCGCTCCAGCGCCAATGCTTGCGGCGCAAGCACGCTGGCGCTGATCGACAAACTAGCCGACAAGCGCATTTCGATCAGCAGCTTCGCCGTGGGACCTTCGCAAGATGTGGCCACTTTGGCGGCGCTAGCCAATCAGACCGGCGGCGTTGTGGCGCTCGATGGCGACAAAGTTACGGGCAAAGACATGGGCGCGCAACTGAGCCGCGCCATTCATGAACCGGTCATTTGGGCCACCGAGAGAAAGCTGCCAGCCAGCCTGGCCGAAGTGTATCCAACGAAAACGCCCCCACTACGGGCCGATCGCGACACAGTATTGGTGGGCAAGGGCAGCGCCAACGGCGAATTCCATGTGGCCGTAAAGGGCGAAGTGGCCGGCCAGCCGGTGAATATGCAATGGACCGTCGAGCCGGCCAAACCCAGCGACGATAATGCGTTTCTGGTGCAGTTAGTCGATTCCGCGGCCCATGATGGTGGATATAGCTTGCCAACCTTGGGCTCCGAAGGCTTATGGGAAGCGCGGCGCGTGATCAACGAGAACGCCCAGAATCTGGCCAAGATGGGACGCCAAGCCGCCGCTTCGGGCAACGCCCAGCAGGCCAAGCAACTGGTCGATGCCGCCATGCAGCTTGACCCGAACAATTCCAATGCCCTGGTGCTGAAGCATGCCATTGATAATGGCAAAGTCATGCCGGTTTCGACCGATGTGCCCACGCCGCCGCAGCCGGGGGATGCCGCGCCGCAGCGAAACTTCGGCGAGGAGCTCAGCTCGGTGGAACAAATGCAGCGCGTGATTCAGCAGAAGGTGGTGACCGATGCCAACGTGCAGCTCAATCATGCCCGCGAGCATCTGGTGAGCGATCCGGCGGCGGTCGAGCAAGACATGAAAATGCTCTTGGAGCAAGTGCTGCAAGTGCCGGAACTCACCGCCGACCAGCGCGTCGACCTGCGCAGCCGCATTAGCGCCATGATCCAGCAGGCCGCGCAGCGCCGTGAAGCCAAAGAAGTGGCCGATGTGGAACGATTGCAGAACTTGGCCGCCGCCCGCGAACGCGAGCGCATGCTCGATGCGATCAATCATCGCGATGCGCAGGTGAAAGGATTGATCGATCGCTTCGATGCACTGATGGAGCAAGGCTTCTTGCACTTCGACACGCTCACCAACACCTACTACATGGATGCCAAAATCAAGGCTGCTGACGAAGCCGCCCGCGTGCTTTCCAATCCCTACGGCCGGCAAGATCCGATCGCCGTTTCGGGACCGCTGTTTGCCGACATGTCGGGCAATATTTCGAATTACCTGGCGGTGCGCGAAGCCAGCCAGCGCGACTTCTTGGATTCGATGCACTTGATCGACATCGCGAAGATCCCGACCCCCGACGACCCGCCGATTGTTTATCCCAACGCCGATTTTTGGCGGCAGATGACCGACCGGCGAAAGCAGTACAAATCGGTCGATTTGTCGAACACCAGCCCGGTCGAGCAGAAGATCTTGAATGCGCTGGATGAAACGACCGAAATGGAATTCCCCGAAACGCCGCTCAAAGACGTGATGGATTACATCAAGGAGCGGCACCATATCGAAGTGCAATTCGATCTGGCAGCACTGAAGAATGCCAATCCGCCGGTCGATCCCAGCCAGACGCTGGTGACCCGCACGCTCAAGGGCATTACGCTGCGCTCGGCTTTGAAGCTGATCTTGTCGGACTACAACCTCACCTACGTGATCAAAGACGAAGTGCTGATGATTACTTCGAAGGACGAGGCCGACAAAGTCATGGTGAGCAAAGTCTATCCCGTGGGCGATTTGGTCACCCCGCTCAATGCCAATTCGCTGTTCGGCGGTTCCAATGGCGGTGTGGGCGGCATTAGCAGTGGGTTCGGCGGCGGCGGCGGCCTTGGCGGCGGCGGCGGTGGTGGTTTTGGCGGCGGCGGTGGCTTCGGCGGCGGCGGCGGCGGATTGGGTGGACTTGGCGGCGGGGGTGGCGGCGGCATTTTCAGCGTGCCCGATGATACCAGCGTGAAATTGCCTCAAAAGGGAGACGTCGGCGCGTGGGACGTTGGCGACGAGTTGAAACTCTCGGGCGATAAACCGCCTCAATCGCAGCACTCGAATCAAGCTGCTACGGCCGCCAATGCAAAACCCCAAGCCGCAGAAAGCACCCAGGCTGCAAGCGGCGCGGCGACCATGAAAGCACCCGCGCCGGTCACGTTTGAAGGCAAACAGGCCATTCAATCGGCTGCTGGTGCGGCTGCCACGAAGTCGGAAGCAATCGTCATCAACACCGACATGGATCCCGAGAAATTCTGGAACAATTATTTCACCTCACTACCCGAGGTGGATGAAAAGAACGCGGCTGAAGTAGCCGCCAAGCGCGATGCCGCCATTCGCGCTGTTGCCACGGAACTGATGGACCAGGCGAAGTTCGATCAAGTAGAAGGGCTCATCCATGGCGCGCTGCGCAATGGCTACGCGCGGCCTTGGATGTATGAAGCGCTGGCTTTGGCACTCCAGGCCGATGGCAAACCGAAAGCGGAGATTGAACGGGCGCTGATGTCGGCCGTCGATTTTGCCAACACGCCTTCCGATGTCATGCAAGTCGCGCTCTACATGGCCCGCATCGGGCTGGATGCTCGCGCGCTCAAGCTGCTTGAGCAAGTTTCGGCCAAAGAGCCGTATCGTCATGAACCTTACATGCACGGGCTCGAAATTGCGCAGCGCCTCGGCGACGACGACGGCATTCGTTGGGCGTGCTTGGGAATTCTAAAGCAAGCGTGGCCGAACAACCGCAAGGAAATTGAAGATTCGGCCCATTTCGCCTCGGCCGCACTAATGGAGAAACTTCGTAAAGACGGTAAAACGGCCGATGCCGCGCAGTTCAAGAAAGACTTAGACGAAGCGCAACAGCGCGATTGCATGGTGAAAATTACCTGGACGGGCAATGCCGATGTGGATCTACTTGTGCAGGAACCCAGCGGCGCGGTCTGCTCGTTTCACAATGTGCGCACTTCCGGCGGCGGCGTGCTCTTAGGCGATACGTATACAAAAACAGGTTCGACGCCGACCGACGGCTATTCAGAATCGTATGTGCTGCCCGAAGGCTTTAATGGCGAGTACAAATTGCTTTTGCGGCGCGTTTGGGGCCAAGTGGCGACGGGAAAGGTGACGGTTGATATTTTCACCCACTACGGCACACCGAAGCAAACGCACATTCGGCAGCAAATTCCAGTGAGCGAGCAAGATGCGGTGGTCACCTTTGCTCTGGCCGATGGCCGCCGTAAAGAGCCCCTGGAGCAAGCCCAAGTGGCCCAGGCCATCGCCGATCAATCGGCAATTTCCAACGCGGTGCTCGCGCAGCAAGCAAGTTTGCTCGATGTTGCCGCGGCCGCTGCGGCCGCCGACGCGACCAATGCCGGCAACGGCTTGGGCAATGGCACCGGCACCGGCGTCAATCCGTTTTTCCCCTTCACGCTCAAGGGAGCGGTGGGCTACGTCGTGGTCCCGACCATTCTGCCCGAAGGCACGTATTTGCCGGCCTTCGCAGTGGTTTCGGCCGACAGGCGCTATGTGCGTATTCTGTCGCAACCGCAATTCACGTCGATTCCTGCGGTCACCACGTTTAACACGGCAACCGGTTCCACAGGCACTGGTGGCGGTTGATTCGCCCGGCGCAAGCTAGACGAGGAAGCATCATGCTGGCTCGCGGCTGTTGACCAGCGCGAGTTACCGTACCAGCCCTGGTTGAACGTCGAGCGTGAGCGACTCGATGAGCCCGGCCCGCAAGCGTTCCATCGCAATCGCGCCCATAACCGCGTTATCGGTGCAAAGGTTTTTCGGGGCGATGTGCAGTGCGAATCCGGCGCGGTGGCAATCGTCTTTCAATCGCTCCCGCAGCCGCGCGTTAGCGGCCACTCCGCCGCCGATGGCCAACGTCTTCAACCCCGTTTGGCGCAGCGCCGCGAGCGACTTTTCCACAAGCGCGTCGACCACCGCTTCTTGAAAGCTGGCGGCAAAATCGGCGATTTTGTCGGGCGATAAATTCTCAGACCTCGGCATTTCTCCAGGCGGAGCAATCTGATATCGCACTGCGGTTTTCAATCCGCTAAAGCTGAACGCCAAACGATCTTCCCCGCGAAATGCGCGTGGAAATCTGTAGGCTCGTCGATTGCCTGCTGCCGCGGCCTTTTCAATCGAGGGGCCTCCGGGATATGGCAGACCCAGCATGCTGGCCACTTTGTCGAAGGATTCGCCAGCGGCATCGTCGATCGTTGCCCCCAGCGGCGTGAAATCGATCGCGCTAGTGCAGCGGAACAAGTTCGTGTGTCCGCCGCTGGCGATTAGGCCGACGCAGGGAAACAGATCACGAGCGCCGGCAATTTTGCATGCGTAAATGTGCGCCTGCAAATGATTCACTGCGATCAGCGGCTTGCCGAGCGCCACGCATAGCGCTTTGGCCGCGGCCAGACCGACCAGTAGCGAACCAGCCAATCCCGGCGTGTTGGCAACGGCGATGGCGTCGAGCTGATCGAGCGTGATCCCGGCTCGCGCAAGCGCGGTCTCGACCACCGGCAGAATATTTTCCACGTGGGCTCGCGAGGCAATTTCCGGCACCACTCCACCAAACGTTTGGTGCAAATGGTCCTGAGAAGCGACGACCGAGGAAAGCACTTCCAGAGGCTCGGCAATAATGGCTGCCGCCGTTTCGTCACAGGTCGTTTCCAGAGCCAGCAGTTTCACAGCGATCCTATTAGCGATCCTATTGCGGCGCTTTCTCGGCCGGGGCCGCCAACTGCGCGGTTATGAAATCGACGGCCTTTTGCAGTTGCGGATCGTAGCTGGCGGTCGGTTCTTTGTCACTTGAAGAGATCGCGCCGGAGCGCTCTTAGAGCTTGCCCGCTGGGAAGCGTCTGCTTTGGCATGCTCTGTTTTATGATCGGTTGCGGCGTTCGATTTTTCCTTTTCATCTTCACGAATGTTGCCAGCGGTGCTTTGGCGGCCTGCCCATCGGCATCATCTGCGGTTGCCGATGGAGCGCTTGCGATCTGCTCTTTCTCGTCGTGGTGTTTGCCTTCCACAACATCGCGCTGCCGGCGGCGGCCCACCATTTCGGCCAGTTGCGAGTTTGTCAGCTTCACTTCCAGTCCGTCGTCCGGCTTCACGCCCCATTCGTCGGCTTCGGTGTCGTCGGGAAAGCGATGAATTTTGTGCCCATTAGGGCGCGTGTAGCTGGCGGTGGTCAGTTTGAGCGCGCTTTTGCCGTCTTCCAGCTCAATCACATTTTGCACACTCCCTTTGCCCCAAGTGCGCTCGCCAACAATGGCCGCGCGATGATGATCTTGCAAGCAAGCCGCCACAATTTCGCTGGCGCTGGCGCTATAGTGGTTCACCAGCACCACCATCGGGAAATCTTCGAACGATTCTCCCTTTACTGCATCCCACACGCGCTCGGGCGTGTTCCGGCCCTTGGTGCTCACAATGCGCCCTTCGCTAATGAATAAGTTGCAAACTTCCACCGCCGAGGTGAGCAGCCCGCCGGGATCGAACCGCAAATCGAGAATGAGCCCGCGCACCTTCTCGGCCTGCAGCTCTTCTAGCGCCTTTCGCAAATCGGTCGCGGTATCGCGGCTGAACGCGGTAACGCGGATATAGCCGATGCGCTTCTGCGGATCGAGCATGAAATTCCAGGAATCGTCGGGCTTGCGCTTGTCGCCCAGCACGGTATCGACGTGCACCAGTTCGCGTGTGAGCTTGAAGGTTTCAGTTTTGCCGCCAAACTGATGCTGTACGGCCAGTTCGACCGATGTGCCGGCATCGCCTTTGAGTCGCCCAACGGCATCGTCGAGCGACAACCCATGCGTCGATTCGCCGTTAATTTTCAGGATTCTGTCTCCCGCCTGCACTCCCGCGCGGTACGCTGGCGTTCCAACCAAAGGGCTGGTGACTTTCAATTGCCCTTCGTCCATCGTAATTTGGATGCCAATGCCGCCAAACTGGCTTTCGACCGACGTGCGAAAGTTGCTCAGTTCGGTCGGCGGAATATAGCTGGAATAGGGATCCAGCTTGCTGACGATGCCCTTGATGGCCGCTTCCATCAGCTCGCGGTGATCAACCGGCTTCACATAGTTGCGCTCGACCTGATCGAGCGTATCGGCCAGCGAGCGATACAACTCGTAATCGTCGTCAGCCGCTTGGCGGTCTTTTGCCGCGCCTGTCGTTTGATCGCTACGAGTGCCGGCCGGAGAACTCTTGGCCTCGTGTGTTTTTGTACTTCCAGCTGAGCTGGCTTTCGGCGGCTCGGCGGCCAGTGCGATTGGCGCCATCAGCAGTAACAAAATGATTGCCGGCCAACGCCACTTTCGGGAAATAATCATTCGCTTTGCCTCCTAGCTGACCGCCAGTTCAACCACAATTCCAGTCGAAATAAGGTCTTGCGCGTTTTGCGGTTTATAGCTTTCAAGTATATGCGCACCATTTATGCCGAACAAGCGAAATTGGCAGCAAGATGGTTTAGCACGCATGCTGCTGGCCTCAAACCGGGGCCTACCTGCGCGGCAATCAGCCAATTCAAGAATCAAAGTGAACATCCCATCCTCAATTCGTTGCCGTCGGCATGCGCCGCAAGCCCGAATTGCTCGGCAGTTCGCGATTAGGCCGTTCATTTGGTTGGCCCCTGAATAATCGAGAGCTGGCAGCCGATTCCTGACCTGTGGTTCGCGCGCCTGCACAACAAGCAGCCGGCATGTAAACGCGGCAGCAAATCGAGCGCGCTCTCGCTCCGTTTCCCAAGGGGCCGTATGAAATTATCGTTGAGTTTGCTGTTGCCCGTGCGCAATGTTCAAACAACATTGCGCGCGACAATTCATCCTCTTCTCGACGTGCTGTCGGAGCTGACGCACGAGTTCGAACTGCTCATTGTCGACGATGGCTCAACCGACGCCACTTGCGAAGTGGCATACGAGTTGGCTCGCGATTATCCGCAGGTTGGCGTCACCCGCAATGCGATTGCCCTGGGTTGGGCCACGGCCGTTGCTCGGCAAGCAATGTCGGCTGCTGGCGAATTCCTCATGATTCATACCGGCGGGCCGCTCGCGCCCGACGACGTTGTCGGCCTGTGGCGTCTGCGGCACGGTGTCGCCGCGGCGGCGGCAAAATCGCAACTTACCCAGGCGAATAAATCGTGGCGCATTGATTTGCAGAATTCGAGACTCCCGACGGCGCGTTCCGGCAATGGCCGCACGCCTCAAGATGCAAGTTTATTGGGAATTCACGCCCGAGCCCCCCGCTCCAATCTCCTGCTCGTGCATCGCGCGCAGCTTGGTCAACTGAAGCGCTCGCTGGCCGTGATGCCGCTGGCCGGCTGGCCTGCGGAAGATCAAAATGGCATCGCGCAAAGAAAATCGGCAATCAAGCCGCCAAGTTTTTTAGCCCAAGTGCGCGAATTCGCACTGGGCGAGTAGACGCCTCGCAACAGTGCGCGTGTTTTTGGCCTCATTAAGCGGGTAACGCGGGCGCCGTTGAGAACCGCACGTGGTGCACCCATGCCGGCGGCACATTGGGCCAAACCCAATCGCGCTTAATTTCACGCCCACCAAGCGTTCGATGCAGTGCATTGCCGATGCCGCGCAAGCGCACTCGCCCCTGCCGCCCGCTGATAACCGCTTTGAACCGGCGAATGGCAATGTACTCGAAGAACGAGAGCGTGCCGTCGGCTCTCAAAAGCCGCTGGAAGATCTCCAGAATTTGTTCGACTTCCGCCACAGAGAAGTTATTTAGCGGCAATCCCGAAATGATCACGTCGTACTGCGCGGTTCCATCGAGCGTTTCCAGCATTCCATGCACAATTTGAGTGCGATCGGCGGCTGCCGAGAACGCCGGCTCATGCTCGAACCGATGCTGCAAGTGTTTGACGAAGTGTTCGTTGAGTTCGACCAAAGTGAGCCGGTCGTTAGAGCCCAGGCATCGGACCAACTGTGCCGTTACCGCGCCGGTGCCCGGCCCGACTTCAAGAATCGACCGGCTGGCGCCGGGCGAACCGTTTTCCGGCGTGCCCGAACTGCCGTTGTTCCCCCCACCACCCACATAGCGGCACAATGCCTTGGCCAGCGAGCCGCTGCTTGGCAACACCGAACCCGTGGTGTGGTAGTGCTGGAAAAACTGCTTGAGGAAAATGCGCGTGTCGCGAAGCATAGCAGAAAGCAAAAAGCAGAATGCAAAAACTACAGATCGGCTCACCGAGCAGATTTTAACTCCAAACTGCTCGCAACGGCAGGACCAAATTTGAGCAATGCAATTACAATTCTGCCGTCTGCCCTTTGCCTTCTGCGTTCAATAGTCGTACCACAGCCCGAAGCCGATCAACTGCTCACTATCCTTGTAGAATTGATCGAAGTTGCTGGGGCCGTTTTGGTAGTCGAACCCGAGGCGAATCATCTGCCCACCATGCAGCGGCCGCCACTGCCAGCCCGTTTCAAAAGTGAAGGGTCCGCCGAAGTCGTTCTCCTGCCGCATGTACACATTCATGGCGGCAAACGGAGCGCCGTGCCACCCGCGCACTACCGGGCTGTATTCCCAGCCGAACTGGAAAGCCCAAGGCAAATTGCCGCCGTCGGTCCAGTAGCCGTAATCGACTTCGCCATACAACCGAATGCTTTCGACGGGAAAGTAGCTTAGACCCCACACGACCGCATTGCGACTGTAATTAATTCGGGAAATCGTGGGATGCTTAAGTTCGTATTCGTCGCCAAGATGCGAACTGGTGTGGTACCAGGAAAGTTTGACCTGAAACGGACCATAGCCGTAAGTTATCGGAATGCCGACGCGAAAATCATACCCATCCACGTCGCTGTCTTGCGTTAGATCTTGCCGAATGAACGCGGCCCCTTCGATATCGAGTTCCCAACCTTGCGGGCGGAAATCGGAACTATCGCCGTAGCGCAATAAACCCACGCGCCCGCCGACTGTGCCATCGAATTTCGTATCGACTCCGGTATCGCTCACGAAGACGGCGCTTAATCGCGGCTCTTTCGAGCCGGCCAAGTACGAATGCCAGATCAGACCCGCCGGCATCAATTGCCAGTGCCAAAGTTCTGAAGAATAGTCGATGCAGTCGGGCACAATCGTACCCGGACTTAGCGTCGGTTCTTCGATGGTCGAGTACGAAACGGGCAAGCCAGGTTGGGCCGCGTGGGGGCTGTCATAAATTTGAAATTGCTGCCCGGGTTGATATACAGATGAGTGTCCGTTGGCGTATGTGCTCTGATAAGCCGACAGGGGCGTTGACGGAATTGGCGCGATGCCGCTGGTTTGTGCCGCGCCGTAAGGCGTGAGGGGCTGATAGCTCGGCTCATTGACAATGGTGATTGGTTTTTTCCGATCGTCCAACGCGCCAATCGAAGAGGCAATTGTTCCCGCCCCGGTTGGTGCGTCGAATGTCTCCGGGATTGAATTCGGATCAAACCCGGCGCTTTGCGCACGCATTCGCCCAAGGCCAAAGCGCGCTCAAAGCAGCGGTAGTAGCGATAATCAGCGCGGCAGCAGTAGCTTTGCGCACGGCAAATTCCTAAGCACGCGTAATGCCGGGTAAATAAATCGACCGGCTGCGCCGAATGAGCGGTTTTCGCTCGGCGCAATGATTTCTTGTGGCTGAACAGCCTGGGAAAAGTCGCGGAAGTGTAGTGATGTGCCCAAAATTGCGACAGAGCGATTTATGGATGTTTAATCTCTCGTGGCTAGATCGCTGGTGCTAGCGAATTCTGCGGCTGACCACCCCCTTTCGCGCCATCCATAAACCGTGTACGATACGTGGTTTACCTATACCAGCAACAAGCGGTCACAGGATCGTTCCATGCCCAAGATTAAGACCCACAAAGGCGTGAAGAAACGGTTTCGCGCAACCGCCAAAAACAAGGTGAAGCACCGCCGCGCGGGCACCAGCCACCTCAACAGCCGCATGACGCAAAAGCGCTTGCGCGAGCTTCGCCGCACGGGAGTGCTCGCAAAACCCGATACCTCCCGGATTATTGAAGCCCTGGCCGGACATAGTTATTGACCTGTCGAACCCTGAACTCTGACGACTGAACTCTGGCTCCCTCATGCATACCACAACTGCAGTACCTCGTAACCGCGCCAAAAAGCGCCTGTTTCGCAAGGTGAAAGGCTTCGTCGGCGGACGTCGCCGACTGTTCCGCACCGCGACGGAGACTTTAATCCGCAGCGGAGTTTATGCCTTCCGCGATCGCCGGCTTCGCCGGCGCGATTTCCGCAGCCTATGGATTATTCGCATCAACGCCGCCGTGCGCGAGCAAGGGCTGCGCTATGGCGAATTCATCAATGGCTTGAACAGGGCCAAGATAGAGCTAGATCGCAAATCGCTAGCGGAAATGGCCGTGGTCGATCCCGAAGCGTTCAATGCCGTTGTGGCCCTGGTGAAATTGGCTTTGGGTTCGAAGTAGAAACTTGCGGCGACGGTCAAATTCTTTATTGTTGCGCGGCGGCGCGAATCAAATCGTAGCCAATGCCGAATATCGTTGCGTCGATGATCAGATGGCTGGCCCACGGGCCGTAAATTGAGCCGGTGCGGTGATATAGCCACGCCCACACAGCGCCACCCACGGCAGTGGCCAGCGAAAAGAACCAGGTCCACGAATTAGCTGGGCCGAAATAAAGCGAGAGCACGATCACGTGGTGGCACATAAAGGCGAGGCTCGAAATGCCAATCGCCCAGACAAGGGGCAGCAGATTTCGCATCCGACCGAACACAAACCATCGCCAATAATACTCTTCCAAGAGCGAGTGAATGAGCGAATAGAAAATCGCCACGACCGCATATCTCGCCGGGCTGGTCACGCCAATTCCACTCAATTCATCGAGCATCTTCGAGCCAGCTTTTGCAAACACTCCGTCCGGTTTCAGCCACGTGAAATACAGCGCAAACATCACGGCCGATACGACCAGGCCGAAAGCGATGCCCTTTCCGAGGCCGCGCGACGTGAATTCTGGCCATCGCATTCGTTCTCGACAAACAATGCCCACCCACAAAAACGGCAACCCGAATTGAATAAACTTGCCGGCGAAATAAGTGAATTGCTGCGCCCTGCTTGATACCTGCTTCGTCCACACAAAATAGAGAAGCGTCAGAATCGTCGGCCAGACAATCGCGAAGACGAGAACCGTCCATTCGTTGCGGTGGCGCGAAGAAACAGGGCGATCAATCGTCGATGTCAACGATTTCGGCCCTCAAGAATCGCCAATGAAATCAGCCCGCCTGAAATGAGAATCGGACCAGCGATGATCGCGCAGGCATCGCGATTAAGCAAGCCGGCGAAGAGCCCTAAGCCGCCGAATAATAGCGCTAGCACTGCGACGGAGCGAACGATGCCACCCATAATGTTAAAGTGTGCACGATCGCGTTCTAGTTCAGCAGACTGGTCTAGCATTATGCACTCGGCAATGCGACAGGAGGGTCAGCACCGGGTACTCATTCGTCTTCAGCCAAATCGCCTTCCGTGATCATGTTGAAATTCTTGCTCGCCAGCGTTTCCAGGCCCATTTCAATATTATCGACCATTAGCGCCACAGCGGCCCGGCCGTGTGGGCGAACCATGAGCGGGTAGGCCTGCACAATATTCACTTCCGCCTGCAATAGCGCTGTGCACACTTGCAACAGCGGCTGATGTCCCTCAGGCAGTTCGACGCCGATCAAATCGCTTTCGATCATTGCCAGGCCGGCACGTTCCAGAATCTCGCGACCCTGCTCCGGGTGGCTAAGCAAGAATCGTACAAAGGCGCATTCAGCGGAATTCGTGATCGACAGCGCGACAATTTTTACCCGGCTGCCTTCGAATCGCCGCACGACTTCCAGCAATTGTCCGACGCGATTTTCCAGAAAAACGGTAAATTGGCGGATCGTCGGATAATTTCGACCGCGGACCGTCGCTATGTCGGTGTCGATTCCTTCGCCGAAGCTCATGTGCCTGCCGCGCTGGTTGATAGTGCGAAACACCGCTCATCGGCCCATGCCGAGGCGGCAAAAAAACGCGGGTAATTCACCGCAAATATAAGGCAGCCAAAGCCTTGATGTCAATGCGCCGTCGGCAGGTGTCTAGGTGGCTGGTGTCCTGGTTTCTGATATTCATATAACGATAGGGACTCGCTCCCGCGAGTTAAATTCAGATAGACACTTAGACCACTAGAAACCTAGACCACTTAGACACCCAGACGCCTAACCGCACCATGCTCCGCTCCCACGATGTGCAAATTCGCGTTCGGTATCAAGAAACCGATGGCCAGGGGCGGCTACATCACGCGAATTATTTCACCTATTTCGAATTGGGCCGCACCGAGTTGTTGCGCGCCTCGGGTCATAGCTATCGAACGGTCGAAGAAGCCGGGCTGTTGCTCGTGGTGGCGGAGATCAGCTGCGAGTTTTTTCTGCCGGCGGCATTCGACGATCTGCTGACCCTGCGCACGACGATTACGCATGCCAAGGGCGCTCGCATTTCGCACGAGTACGAAGTTTTTCGTGATGGCGAACTGCTAGCCCGCGGAAAATCGATTGTGGCTTGCGTCGATCGCTCGGGCCGGCCAAAGCGCATTCCAACCTGGCTGATGGCCGGTGCGTAGGCGAGCATCATTCAACCGCGCACACCGGCAAAGAAAGTGTTGCAAGCTGGCTCTCAGCCAACGATTCGGTCATTTCTGGTTCGACATACTCCAGCAGCGCGTGTTTGATCGAATTCTTGGCGGTACGCTTTACTCCGTACATTAGATCGTCCGCCGCCTTAATTACTTCATCGACTGCACTTGGCGGCCGCACAAATGTCGCCACGCCGATGCTGAAAGTGACCGCCCACTGTCGGTGCGACATCGCTTCACCCAATCGTTGCCGCAGCCGCGTCGCAAACGCTGCCGCAGCCTCAAAATCCATTTCGGCGGCGAGGATCACAAATTCATCACCGCCGATACGCGCCGACAGATCTTCTTCGCGCGTATGCTGGCGAATGCAGGCAGCCGCGGCTTTCAGCACTCGGTCCCCTTCCGCATGTCCAAAGTTGTCATTGACGCGTTTGAAATCATCGACATCGATAAAAATCGCTGTCAGCGGCCGGCCCGCGCGGCGGCAGCGTGCCAAATCGCGCTGGCCAACTTCAAATAGCGACGTCCGGTTCGAAAGGCCGGTTAGTTCGTCGAAATGGCTTAAGCGGTACTCGTGGCTCATCGCCTTTCGCAGTCGCGCAAGCGCATAAGCGAAGCCCACGAACACGACGAAACGAGTAAAGGCCTGCCAGTATTTGGCCAAGTACGGAAGCGGTTCGGGGGGCGAGAAGATATCATCGACAATCCACAAAATGGAGCTCACGAACGAAAGCGCAATCGCCGCCCGAAAGCCGAGCAACCAACTGCCCAGCGCCACGATTGGGAAATACAGAATGTAAACCGTGTATCGTTCGCCGCTAAGCCAATCGGCCACGCCGACCAAAAATATTAAACCCCAGAACAGCGCCCATAGCGCACTGCGCGGCCAGCGCGAGAGTCGATCGACAAACGGTAAAGTGCGGGACATTTCTGCTCAACAATCTGCGAGCCTGCCTTCCCGGCTGCGGTTAAGCGATCCGTAACCGATCAAGCAAGCTTCTCAAATATAGCTTGCCGGATCGTCGCTAGCAGGTGCGATGAAAGAACCTGTTTCTCCCGGTCAGTTTAGCTACGAACCGGAGCGATAGACTTTGGCCGGGTCGACCAGCCGCTCGGCCACAACCTCGAAGCCGTCTTTTGTCTGCTGCCGGAAAAAGCAGCTTCGATAACCTTCGTGGCAGGCTGGTCCTTTTTGCCGCACTTTCAGCAAGATGGTGTCGGCGTCGCAATCGACAAAAATGGCTTCGACCTTCTGCGTGTGCCCACTCTCCTCTCCCTTATGCCACAACTTGCCGCGCGACCGGCTGTAATAAACGGCCTGTCCCGTGGCCACCGTTTTTGCATAGCTCTCGGCATTCATCCATGCCATCATCAGCACTTCGCCTGTCTCGGCATCCTGCGCAATGGCCGGCAACAGTCCGTCCCCTCGGGAAAAATCTGGCATGTTGTCGGACATCGATGGAACCGTTTAGAGATGGCAGGTCGAAGATGCAGTCTTTACAAGACCAGCATACCGGCCCGCAGGTTCACCCGCTAGCGCAGCGGCTATTCCACGTCCACGTGGTCCACCACGCCCACCACCACAGAACGGATCGGCGCTTTAGAATTCCTCAGAATTTGCCGTGCCCCGTTTCCTTCGTCGAGCACCAGTACTCGATCGCCGACACCGGCTTCGACCGACGCCACGGCAATTAGATAACCGCCGGCCGGTTTGCCAGCCGCATCTAGCCGATCGATCACCAGCAGCCGCCGATTGTCGTAATCGGTGTGGTTGATCGTCGAAACAATTTCACCGGCAACTCGTCCCACAAACACAGCCAATCTCCTCACTGCACATTCACATCATCCACAATACCGACAATCGTATGGTCGACCGGCACGAAGGTTACCCGCAATGCCATTGCCGCCTCGCGGCCACCTTCGTAGTACACCAGTTCGTTCGAGCCGGCCATCGAAGTTGAGTCGGCACAAACAATCGGGTCGCCTTTCGGCTCACTTTTCTTATCGAGCGGCTGGACGATCAGCATAGGCACTCCTTCGAGGCCTTCGTAGATCTCCGATGCAACCAGTGTTCCAATCACTCGCCCTAGCAGCACGTATCCACTCCTATTTGTGCTTGAAGAATCGGCTCGATTCTTCCAAGCGCTCGGCAAATTGTTCGTGTACGTTCGAAATAATCGAGTGGCACAGCGTTCCGCTACGTCCCGCGAGTGCTCGTCCGGCAATTTCGGCTGCCGTTTCCACGTCGGTCCGCGTTCCGGTCAGAATCGCCAGCCCGCGTCCGCCCAAGCCGTTGCCCAGCCGCAGCTCGGCAATTTCGACTAGTGCACTCTTCGCCGCGGCATCGGTTGCCCTGACAATCGCGGCAATGCCCGATGTTTCGAGCACCACCAGCGATTCGTAATTCGCGTACTTTCGCGATCCATCGAGCGCCTCGACTACGCGCGGATAAACTTGTGGTAGAAAAACTTCGTCCAGAATCTCTGCCGGCGCCGCCTGCATCCCTTCGCGGTAGCTTTCTTCCACTTCGGCCGTACCGCCGCCAATCAGAATCAAATATTTTCCCGAGTGCACCGTGCCAGCGTGCATCAATTCCACCGGCGAGCGCTTCACCATCCGGTCGGCTGCGTAGCTTCCCGCGGCGATGCTGCCGAGCTCGATCAAGGCGATGGCGGGGAATTGCGGCATAGCTGTTTCGTCACACGATGCGAAGTTGATCGACCATCACACACCGTCGCAACCGCGAAAACGTTCTCGCGTCGGTCATTCCTTCGCCGGTCGGCGAGGCAATCGTGAACGACGTATGTCCTTCGCCCCCTTCGCCGAGTCCCGAGTAGCAGGGACCATTTTTCACGAAGATGCTGCAATTGATCAGCCGTGCCATCTTCGAGAGTTTGTCGATATGTTTGGAGTGCATTACGGCTGTATGCCGGCGTCCACCTTCGGCCGCGACGGCCATGTCGATCGCTTCATCCACGTCGCGCACGCGGGCGAGGGGCATGATAGGCATCATTTGTTCGGTCCACACGAGCGGATGATCGACCGGCACGTCGATCACGCCCAGCCGCAGATCTTCTGGCACGTTCATGCCGATCTTCTGCAAAATCACGCCGGCGTTCTTGCCGATGCAGTCGCGATTGATTTTCGCCGCTTTCCGCGGCCCGCGATTCTCGGTGAAGATCAAGTTTTCAAGTTGTTTGGTTTGCGATTGCGTCAGCACTACGGCGCCGTTGGCCCGCATCGACGCCAGCAACTTGTCGGCAATTCCAGCTACCGCGAAGGTTTCTTTTTCGTCGGTGCAAATTACGTTGTTGTCGAACGAGGCTCCTAGCACGATGTCGCGTCCCGCCTGATCCAAGTCGGCCGTCTCGTCGACGACGATCGGCGGATTTCCCGGCCCGGCGCAAATGGCCCGCTTGCCGCTTTTCATCGCGACTTCGACGACGCCCGCGCCGCCGGTGACGACCACTAGCCGAATCTTCGGATGCACCATCAGCGCTTGGGCTGATTCTTGCGTCGGTTCGGCCATAGTGACGATCAAATCTTCCGGTCCGCCGACTTCTAGAATCGCGCGGTTGATGATGTCGACGCAGCGGATGGAGCATTCCTTCGCCGATGGGTGTACGTTGAACACCACGGCATTGCCGGCCGACACCATCGAAATGGTGTTGTTGATGATCGTTGCCGTTGGATTCGTCGACGGTGTAATCGAGCCGATCACGCCGAACGGCGCCCGCTCGAACAGCGATAAACCTCGGTCGCCAGTTTCGACTTCTGCCCGCAGTACTTCGGTCCCGGGCGTCTTCGTCGAAACCAGCCGATTCTTGATGATCTTGTCTTCGTACCGGCCGAAGCCTGTTTCGCGATGGGCCGCAAAGGCCAGCGATTCACTCTCGCGCAAACAATGCTTGCGAATGTTCGCGATGATCTCGTCACGTTTAGCCAGCGACAGGTTGTCGAGCGCTTGAAAAGCGCCTTGCGCCGCTTGAACCGCCGCGTCCATGTCTCGAAACGCGCCGATTCGCTTCTCGCCGCCTTGATCGGCACGGGCGCCGGCTGCCGGCCGCGCTCCGCCACCCGCCAGGCGCTGGAGCACCTGCTGAGCGATCACGTCGACTTGTTGATCGGATAGCTTGCTCAATGTCGTGAAATCCGCGAAGGTTAATCATCACTCTTCCGGTACTTGTACTCGCCGCCGACTTCCCAGTTGTCGACGATCGCCATCACCACGGCATCCACCGGCTTGTTATTCGTGGCGACAGTTTGCCGTGCGGAGCTGCCCGTGGCGTACAGAATCATTTCCCCTACGCCGGCGCCGACCGCATCGGCTGCAATCAGGCTGGCTCCGGTTTTTTCACCGTCTGCATTCACCGGCTGACAAACTAACAGGCGCAGTCCGTCCAGCGTCGGCTCTTTACGAGTCGACAACAAGCGTACCGATCACGCGCGCGATCATCATGGCAAGATCCTCCTAAACCCGTCGCCGGCTCTTCACACAATCCAACCCGGCAACCGGCCGTATTCCTACGATTGGCTCTTCTTGCCCGTGCCGCTCGTGCGACCCAGCGGAATCACGCTGTCTACATTGGCGTGCGGACGTGCAATCACGTGCGTCACGACGATTTCGCCAACTCGCGAACCAGCCGTCTGGCCAGCATCGCAAGCCGCCTTCACCGCGGCCACGTCGCCGCGAATGATCGGCCGTCACATAACCGCCGCCGGTCTTCTCGTACGAAACCAGCTCAACCTTCGCCGCCTTGACCATCGCATCGGCCGCTTCCACCATCGTGGGAAAGCTGCGGCATTCAATCATTCCAAGCGCTTCAGACATGTTGATTAAACTCCTGCAGAACTAAAAAAGTGACTTGTTCACCGTTTACTTTGCCAAAAAATTATTTGTGCTTCTTTGCTTCCCTGCCTTTGATTCCTTCAATCGCCGCCACCGCCGCGCGATAAGCGACGTCAATATCCTGCTCTTCACCACCCAAATAAATGCGGCCGTTTGCTCCGACCGCTCGCACTTCCAAAATATTGATGTTCGCAGCCTTTTCCGCTTCATTCGCGGCGAGTGCTGCATATCCGGCCGGTTCGACTTCCATCATGTACAGCGTTTGGCCAGCCAGAATCATGTTGCCGTGCCGCATCCGGTTGATGAGCTGCGTTTGATGATCGTCCAGCCGCCGCACCACCTGACTCGAGGCGATCATCGGCTTGATTCGATCCTCTTCCTTGAGTTCCAGCGACTCTAAAATGGCCGCTCCAGCCTGGCGAACTTCCGCCTGCGATTCGCTGTGAATTTCCAGCATGCCGAATTGCCGTTCGACAATCTGCATACCCGGCACCACATGATTGCTCTTCAGCGCGATATCGGTCACACGATTGATTTCAATACCCGGCGCAATTTCGACGTACAGCGCCGCCATCCCTTGCCTCGGCAAAAAGCCCTGGGCAATCGTCGCAATGAACGACGCAAACTGCGGCTGCATGTTGTCCAGAAAGCAGTAAGTTCTTAGCTCAACGCCTGCCACGATGTTTCTCCTTGTAGCCGGGGTCTATGACCCCGGTCCCGATTAGTATTTTCCTGCGGACGGTTCGGAAACCGTAACGCCGTGCGATTCCTTCACAATTCGCACGCCAGCGCTGGCGCCAATTCGCGTCGCGCCGGCTCGAATCATCTGCTCGGCGTCTTGCAGGTTGCGAATGCCCCCCGACGCCTTCACGCCCATCTTCGTTCCCGAAACGGCTCGTGACATCAAGGCCACGTCGTCTGCCGTTGCTCCACCGGGACCAAAGCCAGTCGCCGTTTTCACAAAATCAGCCCGTGCCCGCTTGGCTGCTTGGCAGCCCCGCACTTTTTCGTCGTCGTTCAGTAGCGACGTTTCCAAAATCACTTTGCAAATCGCGCCGCCGTCCATGGCTGCTTCCACGACCGCTCGAATATCGCGGTACACCAATTCATCTCGTCCGCTCTTCAGCGCACCGATGTTGATCACCATGTCGACTTCAGTTGCACCTTCGCGAATGGCTCGCCGCGCTTCCAGTGCTTTCGTCTCCGGCTCGTTCGCTCCCAGCGGGAAGCCGATCACCGTGCAGACCTTCACCGGCGAACCGCGCAGCAGCGCCGCGGAGTGTTGCACATAGCACGGATTCACGCAGACCGACGCAAATCCAAATTCGCGCGCCTCGTTGCACAGCTTTGTGACCTGGTCGTACGTCGCGTCGGGTCGCAGCAGCGTGTGATCAATGTATTTGGCAATGTCCTTGGGCACGGCTTCGCCGCCGCCACGGTGCATAATCCGGTCGGCACCCAAATTGATGAAGCTCCGCACTGCGTCGGCATTCAGATCCGAGCAACTTTGGCAAAAGCCACAAGCCTCGGTGCACGCGTGCCCGCCTTGCCCACCGCTGCCGGCCAGCAATTGCGAAATGCGCGCGGCTACGCGTTGCAAATCGGCTTCAGACAAATCGCTCAAGGTGTCTCCGTCGTTGCCTTTTTCGTCGGCGCCGGGGTAGGGGAGGTAGGTCTAGAATCCGCTACGGTAACTATAGGTTTCCCCAGGGCGCCGCCGGTCCGAAATTGGCTATCTATCTCGTCGATCATTGCCGCCCGGCGTAGGTGCCGTTCGGCCGTGCATTGTGTATCTAAAAACGTGTCTGCAATCTGCTTCGCCAACCCCGACCCGATTAGCGACGCCCCCAGCGTCAGCACGTTGGCATTGTTGTGCTCGCGGCTATTGCGGGCGGTCGATAAGTCGTAGCACAGGGCTGCCCGTACGCCGGGAAACTTATTGGCCGTCATCGACGAACCAATTCCTGCCCCGTCCACGATCACGCCTACCTGCGCCCTGCCGTCGGCCACGCGCTGGGCCACTTCCGCTGCAATCTTCGGATAATCGACCGCCTCAGTGCTGTGCGTCCCGCAGTCTTCGACGGTAAACCCACGCGAACGCAGGTGCTCCACAAGCTGCTTTTTGAGCTCAAATCCGCCGTGATCGGCTCCAATTGCTACAGTTTGCATCAGGGGAAGGACGAGTCGCCAGCCGAGAAATCGCGGGTGTACGGCTCCATCGTAAATGGGGGGATATAGGCTGTCAAATGGGGACGGGGCCGACTTTTCCGACGATTTCGCTTTGTTCGTCTGCCAGTCCCAGACGCTGCTAAAACGTACCGCCCAATCGGGCGATTGCGCTCCAGAGCGACCCACACTGATGGATGGCATGATGCCAAAAGGCAACGTCGCTCCGGCGCAGATTTCGGATATCCGATTTGGAGCAGCCGTGACGCCTTTAAATTAACGGTAACGTCCGCAACACTTGGCGGCCGCGCCGGGGCTAGTAGATTCGGAGTTTTATCACACCGAGCTCTTCCGCCTTCCTGTCTAACGCTACCGCTGATCCATGCTTCATCAGATTCCAAAAATCGCAGACGCTGCCGCCTTCATTCAAAAACGTTGGTCCACGAAACCGCGCGCCGGCATCATCCTCGGTACGGGCTTGGGCAATTTAGCCGCAGCCATCGAAAAACCTGTCACAATTCCCTACGGCGAAATCCCGCACTTCCCCACCTCCACCGCCATTGGCCACAAAGGTCAATTCGTCTGCGGCATGCTCGCAGGGCTGCCGGTCATCGCCATGCAGGGGCGATTCCACTTTTACGAAGGCTATCCGCAATGGCAAATCACGCTTCCCGTGCGGGTGATGAAGGCGCTGGGCATCGATTTGCTCATCGTGTCTAACGCCAGCGGCGGCTTGAATCCGCAATACCGCTCGGGCGACGTGATGATCATGGAAGATCATATCAACCTCATGAACGGCAATCCGCTCACCGGCATTAACGAAGATTCGCTCGGCACTCGCTTTCCCGATATGAGCGGGCCTTACGACCGCGATCTCGTAAATCGCGCGCTGGAAATTGCCCGCCGCGCCAATTTTGTCGCCCACACGGGCACCTATGTCGCCGTTGCCGGACCGAATTACGAAACCCGTGCCGAACAGCGTTTCGTCCGCAAAATCGGCGGCGATGTCGTCGGCATGTCGACCGTGCCCGAAGTGATTGTCGCCGTGCATGCTGGCCTGCGTGTGCTCGCGATTTCGACAGTCACCAACGAGTGCCGCCCCGACGAAACAAACCCTAAGCCGACCACCGGCGAAGAAGTGGTGGCCATCGGTGCGGCGGCCGAGCACAAAGTGCGCACGATTGTGATGGGAATTCTGGAGCAAGAAGCCAAGAAAGTTTGACTCTGAATTGCCGATCCAAAAAAATAATGAGGAAGCCGGGAAATCAGGAAAATAAGAAAATAAAAGAGAAGGGTTGTCGTGGTGCCGCGCACCTAAATTGATGGGCCGAATCAACTCAAAATCTTCCATCCTTTCATGCATTCCTGAACTTCCTAGTTTCGTTATAAATCTGTCTTCTCTGCTTCTCGGTGTCTCGGCGGTTTTAGAAAAAATGAATTGAAGGTAAAGACATGAATCCAGTCGCCACCATCGTCAAAAAGCGCGAGGGCGGAAAACTCTCGGCCGAAGAAATTCGCACGTTTATGGAAGGGTTCGTCCGTGGCGATGTGCCCGAGTATCAAATGTCGGCCTTGGCGATGGCCATCTACTTCAAGAGCATGGATGCCGAGGAAACCGCTGCGCTGGTCGATTGTATGCTCCGTAGCGGAGCGACGCTCCAGTGGCCCGCTGGTTTCGGCACGTTGGTCGATAAGCATTCCACCGGTGGCATGGGAGATAAACTCTCACTGCCACTGGCGCCGCTGTTGGCCTGCTGCGGGCTGAAAATTCCGATGATTTCCGGCCGCGGCTTGGGCGCTACCGGCGGCACGCTCGACAAGCTTGAAGCCATCCCCGGCTTTCGCACAAACCTCACCGCCGACGAAATTCGCCGCACGGTCGAAAAGGTCGGCTGCGTCATCACGGGTGCCACGGCCGATTTGGTTCCCGCCGATCGCAAGCTCTACGCCCTGCGCGATGTCACAGGCACGGTGCCCAGCATCCCGCTGATTTGCGCGAGCATCATGAGCAAGAAACTAGCCGAGAACCTTAGTGCGCTGGTGCTCGATGTGAAGTGGGGCTCCGGCGCATTTATGAAAAAGCAAGACGATGCCCGCAAGCTGGCACAAGCCATGGTCGATACTGGCGCGCGGATGAACGTGAAAACCACGGCGCTATTGACCGACATGAACCAGCCGCATGGCCGCATGGCGGGGCACACCGTTGAAATTGAAGAAACTTTGGCGACCTTGCGCGGCGAAGGTCCGGCCGACGTGGTCGAGTTGGTATTGTCACTGGGCGCAGAACTGCTCGTTTCGACCGGTCTGGAAAAAACGCACGAGGCTGCGAAATCTCGCTTGCAAGGCTTGATTTCCTCCGGCCAGGGGATGGCGAAATTCCGCGAGATGATCGCGGCCCAAGGCGGCAATTTAGATGCCAAGCGCCCGATTGCGCCTGCGTCGGAAGCAACGGCCTCGAAGCCCGGCTACGTCGCGGCGATTGATTCCGAAATGCTCGGCATGGCGCTCATTGAACTGGGGGGCGGCCGGAAAAAACTGGGCGATAAAATCGATTTTTCCGTCGGACTCGAAATGCTCGTCCGCCTGGGGGACAAAGTTTCGGCGGACCAACCGCTGGTGCGTGTGTTTGCTCCAGCCGACAAAGCGCCGCTGGCCAAGAAAATGATCGCCGACGCCATCAAGCTTTCCGATCAGCCCATTACGCCGCCGAAGCTGATCGTGGAACGCATAACGGCGAAGTAGCAGATGGAATTGAGCGACTTTCTCTTCCGGTCAAACCAGCACCGTATCGTCGTCATCGTAAGCCGGTGCGCAGGCACAGAGAAACACCAGCAACTCGTTGCCGATGTTCACAATCTGATGCACCGCGCCCGGCGGAATGGCAATCGCATCGCCAGGTCCGACTGCCTGTGATTCATCGCCAATCGTCATCTGCCCCTGGCCTCGCAAAATGTAATAAATTTCCTCAGTGCGCCGATGATAATGGGCCGCGATGGTTTGTCCGGGTGCGACGCGCGCCTCGGCCAGGCTTTGATTGCGAATGCACGAATTGCGATACGCGAGCAGTTCGCGAATTTCGGAGCCATCTTTGGTAATAAACGCCGCGACCTTGTCAAGATTTTTCACATCCATCGTTGATTCCATTTTGAAAAATAGATGAACCGCCGAGAAATGGAGGCGAGAAGCGGTAAATTAAGACGTTATTGGCTTCCTACTAAGATTCTTTTCTTGTTCTCTCCGCGCTCGGCGACTCGGCGGTTTTTTACGCGACGGTTTCTGCCGTTCGCCGCAGTTGTCCGCAGGCCGCGTTAATCGCATCGCCTTTTCGCTCGCGAATTTGCACATTCAAGCCCGCTCCTTCCAAGATCTCCACAAATTCGCGCACCGCGATTTTCGACGGCGTCTCGTAAGGCAGTCCAGCTACGGGGTTGTATGGAATGAGATTCACTAGCGCTAATCGTCCGCGCAATAGCGCCGCCAACTTGCGCGCATGCTGCGGCTGGTCGTTAATGCCCAAGAGCAGCACATATTCGAACGTCAGCCGCCGGCCCGAGGCGTCAAAATATCGATCGGCCGCCGCCACGATCGCTTCCAGGCCAATATTCTTGTTCACCGGCACCAACTGATTGCGCAGCGCATCGTCAGGCGCGTGCAGCGAAACCGCCAACTGAAATCGCGCATCGAGCTGCGCCAGCCGATCGATCGCCGGCGGTAAACCGACGGTTGAAATCGTTATTCGTCGATGGCTGATTCCCAGGCCGGTCGGGCTAGTCGCTTCCGCCAGCGCCGGCAGCAACCGATCCAAATTCGCCAGCGGCTCGCCCATGCCCATCACTACGATGTGGCTCAGCCGCTCTTCAGCCGGCAGCAATCGCGACAAAACGGCAGCATTTGCTCGACGATCTCACCCGCCGTCAGATTCCGAATCACACCGTCCAGCCCGCTTGCGCAAAACACGCACCCCATGGCGCAGCCGACTTGCGAGCTAATGCAAATCGTCCGCCGCGTGCCGTCGCGCAACAGCACGCATTCGATGTGATGCCCGTCGGCCAGGTGCAATAGCAGCTTTTCCGTGCCGTCGGCAGCTTGGTGATGTCGCGCGACCGTGGTCGTCCAAAGTTGTGAAATCAGCCGCCAGATTCGCCGCGCAATTCCTTGCTCAAATTCGTCATCTCGTCGAACGATTTCGCTCGTCCGGCGAACAACCAATGACGTATTTGCCCTGCCCGATATGCCGGGATGCCCATGCTGTCGCAAGCCACTCTGGCAGCGTTGCGAACACGGTCGGGTCGAGAAGATGGAGCATCGCACAATTCCGAGGCGGTTGATATTAAGGTAGGATAGCGTGAGCCGGCTCACAAGCTGCCGACCTGGCAAGCACTCGCAAGTCCATTCTACGCACCATCATGCCCGCAAATTCCAAAACGCGTCGCGCGCGAAGTCGCCCATCGCGCTCTCCTCGAAAAAAACAGCCGGCCGCGCTTCGCAAGGTGGCTGCCTCGAGCTCGACAGCGCTCCAGAATTCGCCCGATCTCGACGAAGCGCCTGCCGCTCGTGATGCAAATGATGGCCCTGCCAGGCCTCAGCGGCCGCGAAGGTCTGGTGGCGCAGTTCATCATGGAACAGCTTCGCGCACGCCGGGGCAAGCGAAGCCGACATCGTCCTCGATACTGCCCACCGCCGCACGCCCATCGCCGGCGAGGTCGGCAATCTGATTTTCAAACTGCCCGGCACAATCGCGTGCCCCGCGCCGCTTGCTGATGGCCCACATGGATACCGTGCCGATTTGCTTGGGGAGCCAACCGCAGATCGATGGCGATTTTGTTCGCTCGGCCGACCCCAACACCGGCCTGTGGCGCCGACGATCGTGCCGGCGCCGCGACGATTTTGTGCGGCCGCCCTGTCCATCTTGCGCCACAAATTGCCGCATCCGCCGCTCACATTTTTTTGGTCGATTCAGGAAGAAGTCGGTTTGTACGGTGCACGCCATGTCGATCTCAAACTGCTGGGCGAACCCGAAGCTGGCGTTCAATTGGGATGGCGGCAGTCCGGAAAAAGTCAGCATCGGCGCGACCGGCGGCTATCGCATGCATATCGACATCGAAGGTCTCGCCTAGCCACGCCGGGTCTCGCCGGAAAAAGGCGTCAGCGCGATCGCCATCGCCGGCGCTTGCCATCGCGCAACTTCACGAAGAAGGCTGGCACGGCCAGATTGTCAAAGGCCAGCATCGCGGCACCAGCAACGTCGGCGTCATTCACGGCGGCGCGGCTACGAATGTCGTCACCGACACGTGCATCTCAAGGCCGAAGCCCGCAGCCACGATCCCAAATTCCGCAAGCCAATTGTCAAAGCGATCGAAAAGGCATTTCAGCGATGCCGCCAAGCAAGTTCGTCAGCGCCGCCGGCCAGCCGCGGCAAAGTGACCATCGACGGCCGGCTCGATTACGAAGTCGTTCCGCTTGAACGACAACGAAGCCTGCGTGCTCGCCGCCGAAGCCGCGGTGGCCGAACTGGGCCTCGCGCCATTCCGCGCAATTTCCAACGGCGGACTGGACGCCAATTGGATGCACGTCCATAGAATTCCCACCGTCACGCTCGGCTGCGGCCAGGTCAGCCCGCACACCACTGCCGAACGACTCGACATCGCCGCGTTCCACAACGCCTGCCGCGTGGCCTGCGTCTAGCAACCGGATAATGCAGAAGGCAGAAGTCTTTAGTCTCACCGTTTACACCCATTGAATTCTTAGCACTCTGCAGTTTGCTTTCTGTCTTTTGCCTTTATGAATCTCGACGACGAACTTTGCCTCTGCTTTCACGTCACCAAGCGCAAGGTGCTCAACTTCCTGCGCGTGAATAAGCCGAAGCGCGCCAGCCAAATGAGCGAGTGCTTCGGCGCCGGCACCGGCTGCGGTTGGTGCCGCCCGTACTTTGCGAAGCTTTTCGAGGCGGCCCAACAGCAAAACGCCGAGGCCAGCGACGATCTGCCCGATGCCGACCAATATGCCGCGGCCGCACCAATTACGTAAAAGCCGGCGGTGGAACTCCGCCCCCCGGCGCCACGCCAATTGGGAAGTAGGAGTCAAGGATCAGGTGGGCACGAGTCAAAACATCGTCATTTTCCGCAGCCTCTTCGTTGCGATTTCGATTCCTTGACCCCTGACTATTGACGTTTAGATGCTGCACCCTTCTAGGCGTCTCGGCACAATTCCGCTAGAATCCGCTAGTATATAGCTGCCAAAATCCTCAGGCGCTGCTCCAATATCCGCACCAATCCGCAGGCGAATCCATGGCCAAAAAAATCTTGAACCGTAAGGAGTTACGTGCCCAGAACGAGAAGGCCGAAGCCGCCGAAGGCGCTGATGCAAAAGCCAGCCAAAAAGGCCCCTGCCAAGCGCAAAAGCCGCGCGAAAGTCGGCCAAAGAGGTGCGCCTCAAAGCTTTTTGGGCAGTTTACAATCAATCGATGAAGCCGGTCTTCAAGTTCGAGTACAACGAACGCAAGTACGCCGACAAAAAAGCGGCCGAACTCACTGCCGGCGGCAAATCGGCCCACTTCGTGCAACTGCTCAAAGAAGTGATTGAAGAATAGGCACGGGCAAGTGTCTGGATGGCTGGTCTTTGCGTGCCTGGTCGCCTGTAGGTGATCCATTCATGTCAGACACCTAGACACTCAGGCATCAAGACACCCAATCCTCCCATGCTTGCCGACAACGCTTCTGCTGACCTCATCGTTCAAGTCCGCAGCGTTCACAAATTCTTCACCCGCGGCAGCGAACAGGTGGATGTGCTTAACGATCTCTCGCTCGATGTGCCCGCTGGCGAATTCCTTGCGCTCATGGGCCCGAGCGGCTCAGGCAAAACCACTCTGTTAAATCTTATCGCCGGTCTCGATCGCCCCAGCTCGGGCGAAGTGTGGGTCGGCGGCAAGCAAATCTCCGCGATGTCTGAGGCGCAACTTGCCCGCTGGCGCACGCGCCACGTCGGCTTTATCTTCCAGTTTTACCATTTGCTTTCGGTGCTCAGCGCCTACGAAAACGTTGAACTGCCGCTCTTGCTTTTGCCCCTGTCGGCGGCGCAGCGCAAACGCCAGGTGCTGACCGCGCTGGAGCTGGTTGGCTTGAGCGATCGGCTGTGGCACCGGCCGGGCCAGCTTTCTGGCGGCCAGCAGCAGCGCGTCGGTATCGCGCGGGCCATCGTGACCGACCCTACGCTCATTGTGGCCGACGAACCCACCGGCGACCTCGATGCCAAAAGCGCGGTGGAAATTCTCGACCTTCTTGGCGAACTGCAGCAGACGCTCGAAAAAACGATCATCCTGGTCACGCACGATCAACGCGCCGCCGACCGGGCCCACCGTGAGCTGCACTTAGACAAAGGCCGCCTGGTCGAGCAGGGTGCCGCCCCTTCTTCCGAAAATGCCGACCCCGCTGCCATCCCGCTCAAGCGCAGCCCCCACGTCTTTCGAGCCGAATGAGCTTCAGATGCTCGACCGCTGAAAACGTGCGGGTTTACCCCTCGACCCAGTTCAAGTTCTGGTCTAAATTAGGTAGCTTCCTGCAAACAAAACCGTCAAAGTTGTCAGTAGCGAGAACTTCCTCACAGCCTCGTATTGGAAGTTAGTTCAGTAGAAGGAATCGTCATGTACGCCATTATTATCGACGGCAAACGTCAACTCAAAGTCGAAGAAGGGCAATTGCTCGATATCGATTATCGCAATGTTCCCGCCGGCGAGTCGATCACCTTTGATCGAGTGCTGGCTATCGGAGGCGATAGCGCTGCGAGAATCGGCCAACCGGTTGTCGCCGGCGCCAGCGTTACGGCCGAGGTCATGGGTCCCACGCAAGGCCCAAAACTGGTGGTGCAGAAATTCCGCCGCCGTAAAAACTCGCGCCGCCGCACCGGCCATCGACAACTATTCACGCAAGTGAAGATTGGCCAGATTGTGGGCTAAGCGTTAGGCCCCAGCTGCTTGCAGAAGCAGCTGGCGGCACGAATCGAGGCGCGATCGATTCAACGGGCGTTTGGCTATTTCGCGCTGATCCAGTCCGCAATCCGCGTCACCACGTCCTTCTCGACTCCGTTGAATCCATGGTACGACCACGCCTCGCACGGGTCGCCGCGCGTTTGGCCCCCTTGCACCGGCACCAATTGTTTTTTCGTCGCGGCCGTGAATTTGGCCATCAGCGCCGGTGCCTGGCTGTAAGGGCAATGCGAGCAGCCGTCTTGCACATGCTGAACTACTAGCACGGGCACACGAATTTTTGAAAGCGCCATCGCGGTGACCGCCGTTTCTTTCGCGTCGACCATAATGGTCGATGTCAGCACGATCCCGTCAGGCCCGTCGGCCCCCGCGAGTTGCGTGGCGGCATAGGCAGCCGATTCGGTGCCGCGGCTGGTGCCGACCAGCCATACGGGCACCTTGGCTTGCTTGCGTGCCCAGGCGATCACGGCCTTGAGATCAGCCACGTGCTGCTGGGTGGTGCGAAAGCCGGTTAGGTAAGGCGGATTTTGCCGATCAGAAGGAGCATCGATCACAACCGTTAGGAAACCTTGGTCGGCAAATAATTGACGCGTCCGCACCAGAAAGTTGCCCGCCCCCCATTGGAACTTACCTTCTGGCGTAATCTGCAGTCCGCCGTGCCCGCCGGCGAGCAATATCACAGTTGCTTTGGGATCTTTGGGCGTTAAAACGATCATCCGCTCGGTTACGCCCGGACGCGTGGAAATATCGACGCCTTTTTCCGGAGTTTTATCGTCCGATTGGGCCAAACACTGTGCGGCAATCGCCAGGCCAACCAAGCCAACAATCACGCGAGCAGTTTTTTGCATATAAGATCTCCTTCGTCGGCATCTTAGCCGATCTTCTCGTTGCAAGCCAAACAGTTTGTCGACCGCTAGTTGAGCAATACGCCGTGCCGTGCTATACCAACCACATCATGACACCCGATCAACGCCAGACGCTGATTACCGCCGCTTGCGACATCCGCAAGCAGGCCCACGCGCCCTATTCCAAATTCCATGTGGGAGCAGCTCTGCTGACAGCATCCGGAAAAATATTCACCGGCTGCAACGTCGAAAATGCTTCCTACGGGCTGACAAATTGTGCGGAGCGCACGGCAATTTTTACGGCCGTAGCGGCTGGCGAAAAATCGGGCTGGGTGGCCATGGCCGTAGCCACGCCCGGCGGCCACTCCCCCTGCGGTGCCTGCCGTCAGGTACTGGTCGAGTTCGCCCCCGACTTGCCCGTTTTGCTGGTCGATTCTGACCGGCCCACTTCGCCTGAAGGAGTGCGTGAAACCGATATGAAGACCCTCTTGCCGGGGCGGTTCATCTTTAAGACGTAGTTCGCTGTCTGCGGCGGCTCATCCGCCGCAGCCCTCGGACTCCTGGCGCTGCCCAACGCCTGTTGCTGCTGCGACGGCGCTGCCTCGTCTCGCTCAAACCGCCTTCCTACGGTGCAGATTCTCGAAATCGAATTCTTTCGCCGTGCGGCGAAAACTAGTGGCCTGTGGCACACTTAGGCGTTATCATCATTTCCTAACATTGACGACACGGGAAAATTCTTTTCTTAAAAGCTCTTATGCATCCTCCAGAATCGCTCGAAACGCCAGTCGACAAACACGACATCCCGAAAGTCACGATACACGCCAAGCCGATGCCGTTTGTCTGGCGGATCGGCATTCTGGCGGCAATCTGCCTTATCGGAATCGCGGCCTTCATTTTCCGCGATCTGATTGGACTGCGCGGACAATCGGTGGCGGGAATAATTTTTTTCGTCGGCATCGTCGCCGCGTTTTCGTCAAATTTGCGCGCCGTGAGCTGGAAGACCATTATGTGGGGCATGATCTTGCAGGCCGTCTTCGCGGTGTTAGTGCTCAAAGTCGATGCCGTCAGACATGGCTTTCAAGCAATGGGCAACGCCGTCAGCGCCTTCATGGATTTCTCCGACGCCGGCGCTCAATTCGTGTTCGGAGCTTTGTCCGATCCCGTCAAGTTGGAAAAAGCGTTTGGCCCTGGCAATGCAATCATCTTTGCTTTCAAAGTGTTGCCGCCAATTCTATTCATTTCCGCGTTCTTCACCGTGCTCTACCATTTTGGCGTTCTGCAACTCATCGTGCGCGGAATGGCGCTGGTCATGACCTATTTGATGCGCACCAGCGGCGCTGAAACGCTCTCGGTCGCTGCCAACGTGTTCATGGGCCAAACCGAAGCCCCGCTGATCATCAAACCCTATGTTCCCAGCATGACCAATTCCGAATTGTTCGTGCTCATGGTTAGCGGCATGGCGCACATCTCAGGCAGTTTGATGGTCGTCTACATTGTGTTCGGCGCAAGTCCGGTGGCCGTGCTCACCGCCGTGGTCATGGCCTGCCCGGCGAGCATGTACCTGGCGAAGCTGTATCTGCCGGAAGTCAGCACACCCATCACCGGCGGCGGCGTGCCCTTCAAGAAAGAGCCGTCCCCCTACGTGAACGCCATCGATGCCGCTGCCACCGGCACCACGCTCGGCTTGCAATTGGCGCTAAACGTCGGCGCCATGCTGATCGTGTTCGTCGCCTTCGTGGCAATGTTCGATGCGGCGCTGGGCGCCCTGCACTATCCGCTGGGATGGTTCGGCGTCGTCGGCAACGGCAAAGAGCAAATGTTGAACATTTCTGGTTCCCCCACGTCCGGCACCTATGTCATTTCCTATACCGATCCCTCCAAGCAAGTCTCACAGACTTCGCCCCTTGCGTACGATGCTTCGCCCGACGCCGTTCAAACCGCGCTGCGCGCCCTGCCCGGATTAAAAGACGTAGCGGTGAAAACCACCGGCGATGCACCCAATGTCACGCATACCGTTTCGTTCACCGGAGTCGAAAGCGAACAGGTCGCGCCCTTGGCCATCACAAACACTTTCAATGAAGGTTCGATCAGCGACCGAATGAATTCACCGAATTGGCTTAAGGATTTATCGCTGGGCAAGCTATTCGGCTGGATCTTTTCCCCCTTGGCGTTCTTGATGGGCGTCGCCGTCAAAGATGCCGGCCATGTCGGAAACCTGCTGGGTTTCAAACTATCGATCAACGAATTCTATGCGTTCCTGCAAATGAAGGATTGGAAGGCGATCCCGAATTTCATGACGGAGCGATCCTACGTGCTAACAGCGTTCGCGCTCACCGGTTTCGCGAACTTCTCGTCGGTCGGCATTCAGTTGGGAGGCATCGGCTCCATTGCCCCCAATCGCCGTGCCGACCTGGCCCGGCTTGGCCTGCGAGCGCTGTTCGTCGGCTTCACCACGTCGCTATTGAATGCATCGATCGCCGGCGCATTCCTGCCGACATAAGGCGGCGTCGCGGCGCGCGGATGCAGCGACGCGATTTGCTTATTAAGACCCTGGGGACAAAACCGCCGGGGACTGGCTCATTTTGCGCAGTCCGCGGAGCAAAATGTGCCTGTCCTATTCTCTGAGCGGTTTTGTCACTTCGTTCTAAGAAGATCCGACCACCAGGGTTCTAACTGAAATTGCGCCGGTACTGATGGCGAATGCGCGGTGCGCGGAATTTCCAGCGACGTCAGTTGCCGCGCCGGCTGCGTCTCGCGCTCGTCGACCAGGTGTTTCATAAAGCCTGGCGATACGCGATCGAGCACAATGATATCGCTTTTCGCCTTGGGGTCGCCCAGCGGCCGCACAATGCAAATCACCTCGGCCCCTTGCGATTTCTCGCGAATCGCATCGATCGCCGTTTGCTCGTCGGCCGAAATGGGCTCGCTTGCCTGATCCGCAGTGAGGCTTCGGGCAGCGGGCTGACGAATGCGAAGCTTCTTGCATGCCGCCGACCGCCACGTTCTCCCTCTCCCTTTGGGAGAGGGCGGGGGCGAGGGTGCCCGCTGTCTGCTGCGGTCTTCTCGTACTGATAGCCCGCTGCCTGCTGCCTGCTGCCGGCCGCCCGCCGCCTGCTGCCCGCTCGCGTCCCGATACACAAACCCCAACCCCAAGCGATCGAGCGCATTTTGCACCACACTTAAATGCGCAAACTCTCCCTCGTTGTCTTCCGGATCGCCGGCATTGCACACGCCAATCACCAAACCATCGGCCGTAAACAATCCGCCGCCACTGCGCCCTTGCACGGGCTGAAAGCCAACTTGCAAATTCGCCGGCCCGCTATAGCGATTGATCGATTTGACGATCGTTTCCTTCGCCGTGGCATCCGCGCCCCCATCGCACCCGACGCTAATCACCTGGTCGCCACGGCGAATGTTATAGCCCAGCGCCGCCACGCGCGCCACGCGCAGCGGATAATCGGTCTGGATGCTCAGTACGCCAATTTCCGACTTCAAATCGAAATCAATCAGCCGGCCGGGCACGCCTTGCGGAGCACCGGGGCCGAACAAATCGACCAAAATGCGGCTGTCCCTATCGGCCTCGCGGAACATATGGCCGCACGTAATGATCAGCGCCTCGCCTTTTCGCGCGTCGATAATTGTGCCCGAGCCGCACGAAATTCCGCCGCTATCTTCAATTCGCAAGCGCACACTCGAGCGAATCAAATCGTCGTGCGCCGACGTGGCGTAAACAGAATCTGCCGCCGAGAATCGGGTGCGCGGCGCGGCCGCATCTGCCGGGTCTTCGTCATCCCCCGCCACCGGACGAATCGATGGATGCGCAGGCAATTCGCGCGCCTCATCCATGCCCGGCGCTTCCACATCAGTTCGCGGGAATGGCACCGGGTCGGCCGCGGCAATATCCAATCGCGGCCGGCGCATGTTGCCTGCGCCCGGTTCAACGCCGTTGCGCGTGAACATGGCCACCAGCCGCGCTCGGTCGGTCGCCCCAACCACCCGATCGACCTCCTTGCCATTCACCAGCATGATGAAGCACGGCAAGCCTTGCACGCCATATTTTTCCGCCAGCGCATGGTCGTGATCGACGTTCACCTTCCGCACCGGGAAACCCTCTGCGCCAAGCTGATTGAGCACGGGTTCCATCTGGCGGCAATAGCCGCACCAATCGGCGCCAAAATCCAATAGAGTCGTTTCGCTCGGGCTGCCGGGGCTTGTGAGCGCGCACATCGCCGCCGCAAGATGCAAGAAATTCATGCGCTCCCTCCTAGAAACAACGCGATTAATGGGAGCGTGCAATAAATTGCGCGGCATGTCGAAGGCCGTGGCCGGAATCCATTCCAGCGGCCGATCGAATTTTCGGTGCCACTGCTGGCCGGGTACCCTCCGGGTGCAGCAGTGCGGCCCCTTTTTCGACCGGCCAGGCATTCAACGCGGGGTTCCGCGAACCAGACGCCACTCCCTGGAGTCTGGGAAGTGGGATGATCGTATCTTGCCCGCCGCGCCACAAGAGCGGTTCGTTTTCTCCCATTCCGCTACCAACCCCTAGTGCCCTACAATGGCCGCAAAACACGAATTCGCCTGCCAGCAACGCACCCCAAATTGACATGCCCCCGCGACAAATTCTCGTCACCGCCGCGCTCCCCTACGCCAACGGGCACATTCATTTGGGGCACTTGGTCGAATATCTGCAGACCGATATTTGGGTCCGCTTCCAAAAACTGCGCGGCAATCGCTGCATCTATTTGTGCGCCGACGATACGCACGGCACCGCCATCATGATCCGCGCTCGCCAAGAACGGCGCGGTGAAGAAGCGCTCATTGCCGAAATGCAGACGGCCCACCAGCGCGATTTCAAAGCATTCGATATCGAGTTCGACAACTACGGCAGCACCAACAGCGCCGAAAACCGCCGCCTGTGCGGCGAAATTTGGAAATCGCTGCGCACGGCAGGCATGGTCGCCGAGCGCGAAGTCACGCAGCTTTACGATCCGGTCGCCGGCACGTTCTTGGCCGATCGCTTCGTCAAGGGCACCTGCCCTCATTGCAAATCCCCCGATCAATATGGCGACAGTTGCGATGTGTGCGGCCACACGTACAGCCCCGCGGAACTCATCGATCCGGTCAGCACCCTTTCCGGCGCGAAGCCCGAAATCCGCAGTGCCCCGCACCTGTTCGTTCAGCTTGAGCCGCTGCACGAGTTTTTGAACCAGTGGTCGCAAACAAGCGGCTCGCTACAGACCGAGGTGGCCAACTATTTAAAGGGGCACTTCCTGAACGAGCCCTTGCGCGATTGGGATGTTTCGCGCCCTGCGCCGTATTTTGGCTTCGAAATTCCCGACAGCCCGGGCAACTATTGGTACGTCTGGTTCGACGCTCCAATTGGCTACATGGCCTCACTCCAACAATGGTGCGATAAAACTGGCGAGCAGTTCGACCAGTGGTGGCCGCGGCGCGAATGCACAAACCCGCGGCCCCGAAATCCATCACTTTATCGGCAAAGACATCACCTATTTTCATACGCTCTTCTGGCCCGGCATGCTGAAGACGGCGGGATTTAAATTGCCGGCGAAAGTTCACATTCACGGCTTCCTCACCGTCGGCGGCGAGAAGATGTCCAAAAGCAAAGGCACCTTCATCCAAGCCGCCACGTACTTGAAGCATCTAAATCCCGCCTACTTGCGCTACTACTACGCCAGCAAACTAACTCGGCGTGTCGACGATCTTGATTTGAATCCAGAAGAATTTGTCACAAAGGTAAATTCGGACCTTGTGGGGAAGGTTGTGAACCTTGCGAGTCGAACAGCTAAATTTGTCGAAGGACAAGAGCTTATTCCTAACGATAGTGATCCATTGATCGAAACGATCGCGAGTATTGGCGAAGACAATGTCGCGGATGCCTACGAACGGTGTGATTTTGCGGAAGCGATGAGGCAAATCATGTTGTGTGCGGACAAAGCAAATCAATACATTGACAGAGAAGAGCCTTGGAAGCTCAAAAAGAGCGGCAACGAAAGGCGCTTACTCAAAGTCTGCACAGTCGCATTGAATGCATTTCGCAAGATCGCAATTTATCTTGCACCCGTACTTCCGAAATTGGCAGAACAAGCTGACAGACTATTGCCGGAGGTAGTTCCTGAGGGTACCACCTACTGGGACCGCGCGCTTTATCCGCTTGGAAAGGCTCGCGTTTCGAAATTCGAAACAATGTTAACCCGCGTCGAACCCGCACAGGTGCATGCCATGATCGAAGAAACACGCGAATCAGCGTCCGCCGGATTAAGTGCAAACGCCGCCGCGGATGCGTCCACGTCCCTCGCCCCTCGCCCCTCGCCCCTCGCTACAGCCGACAGCCCCGAGCCCCTCGCCGCCGAACCCCTCGCCCCCGAGTGCACCATCGACGATTTCACCAAGATCGATCTCCGCGTGGCCCGCATCCTTACGGCCGAAGAAGTGCCCGACGCCCGCAAATTATTGAAGCTCACCCTCAGCCTCGGCGGCGACACTAGCAAAACTGTCTTCGCAGGCATCAAAAAAGCCTATCCCGAACCCGCCAAGCTCGTCGGCCGCTTGGTCATCTGCGTCGCCAATCTCGCCCCGCGGCAAATGAAATTCGGCCTAAGTGAAGCCATGGTCGCCGCCGCAGGCTCAGGCGGCGACGAAGTCTTTTTGCTCTCCCCCGATAGCGGCGCAAAGCCCGGCCAACGCGTCCACTAGTCCGCGGCAAAAAATACGCGCTCTGTAGCAGGCTTGGTAGCGAGATCGCGACTGAATTGCAAAAAGCACAGCACCAAAAGAGTGCGGCTCTTATGGATCTGGCTTGTTCGCCAACTGTTTTTTGGATTAGTTTTTGGAGCATGTTCGCGCGTTGTATGATGCCGCCTAATTCCGACGCCGAGTTCTGCGCCAATATCGTTCGCACACCACTTCTACGCCGGTCCCCTGAATGTGCCCACTACGTCGCGCTGGAATCGCCTGACGCTATTCATGCGGCATTCCGAAGGTATTTGCTAAGACGCCTGCACTTTAGACTAGCGGCTGATTCGTGCTAGTCGGGCCGACGATTGGCTGGTGCAAATGTGCCAGCCGCTAATTTGGAGGCGGCATGTTCCAAGCGCGGAAGAGAAAGGTAAAGCCGACGATGAGGATTACCATTCCGCAAACGATGCCGCACTCTGCGTAGCCGCCGTGCGTCGCGACGCCAAAGGCAAACACCACGGCTCCGGCCAGGACCACAATCGAAGCGGCGATCTCGCGCATTGGACACGGCTCCTTCGGGACTGGCCGGTCGCAATCGAACTGCTCTGTCGGCCGGCTTCGCGCATCATGTCCTGCCCCACGGAGCGCGGCTGCTGGTGGCCGAGATGGGCCTAATCAACTCTAGCTCTAATCACGCCGACCCGCGCTCGCGAATTGCTCGAAATTGCCCAAAATACACACAAACTCTGCGACGGTAAGTTAGGTTGTGTCGGACTGTGCGGTTTGCTGTCGCTTTTGTCGGTCGTCAAACGACGGGGCGATTTTGTTTCATTCCGGCTCTTAATTCTTCGCTGTAATCGCCCGGCTCAGTATTCATGCTGTTCATGCTAGCTAGATGCGCGCTAGCGAAGCGGAAATGAACATTGGCACGGGTAGCATAAAAAACTAATATTCCTATCGCGTCGATCACAGATATTTGGCGTAAGGTATCCAGGCGTGATCGACGCAGGCTGGTGTATGCATGGCGCGCGATCGAGATGCTGCGGAGGAATAGAGACATGAGTATGATTGTTGCGGTATGCGAAGTGGCGGACACCTTCCGTCATATCGGCCTTTTAGGCTACATCGATCCGGGCACTGGCAGCCTGGTATTTCAAGTGGCTGCGGCGGGGCTCATCAGCGCCGGGGTGTTCATGAAGTCGCTGCGAAGAATGGTCGGCCGTGTATTGGCGGCTCCGTTTCGCCGGAGCAAGGCGAGCGGCGAAACACCCGGTCTGGCCGGCGACCAAACTGGTGCGCAGGCTCTCGACGGAAGCGCCGCCAAATCTGATTCACAGCCGCGACTGCGTGAGGCGGCATCAGCGCGGGGCGCTCGTTTCCACGGACGGAAGGATGCTGACTCGTTTTCGCGCAGGATTGAAGCGGTCGAACGCGGGCGAAACCAATTCGCTATGCCGCGATCCTGCATCGTTTCGCGATCCAAGCGGGTTTGTGTTTCAGCGCAATGGAATCATTCTGCGGCAGGTCAATGCGTGCTACGCCGAAGGCTACAATCGGCTGATCGATAGCGGCTTGTATGAGGAGTTGCTCGAATCGCAATTGCTCGTGCCGCACGAAGAGGCGGCACTTGATGAGCGCTTTTCGGACGATGCGTACCGGGTGCTGCAGCCGGAATCGTTAGCGCTTGTTTCATATCCCTACGAATGGTGCTTTAGCCAATTGCGCGACGCAGCGCTGGCGACTTTGCAAATTGAGCGCCGGGCGCTGGCGCGTGGCATGACGCTCAAGGACGCATCGGCGTACAACATGCAATTGCACGGCGGGAGGCCGACGCTGATCGATACGCTTTCTCTAGAGCGTTACGAGGAGGGAAAACCATGGGGCGCGTACCGCCAGTTCTGTCAGCATTTTTTAGCCCCGTTGGCCTTGATGAGCCGAGCTGACGCGCGGCTGAGCCAATTGTTGCGAATTCATTTGGACGGGGTGCCATTGGATTTGGCGGCGCGGCTATTGCCTTTGCGAACGAAGTTCAACTTATCGTTGGGATTGCACATTCATGCGCACGCACGCAGCCAAGAGCGCTCTTTGCGCGACGTGGCGATTCGGCCTGCGCGATCGCTGCGCTTGAGCCGCAAAAAACGCTTGGCGCTTTTGGCCAGCTTGGAGTCGGCGATCGAGGGCTTGACGTGGAAGCCGCCGCAGACGGCGTGGTCGAACTACTACGAGAGCAACAACAATTACGGCGCAGCGGGACTCAATCGCAAAGAACAAGTCGTTCGGGAGTTTCTGCAAAGCGCTGGCCCGAAAACTGTTTGGGCCTTGGGGGCTAATGATGGTCGCTTTGGCCGCGTCGCGATTCAATGCGGAGCGCAAATGGTTGCGGCGTGGGATCTAGATGCCGCTTGCGTGGAAATGAATTATTGCCAGATGATCGCGCGGTGCGAAACCGCGATGCATCCGCTCGTGCTCGATATTACCAATCCGACGCCCGGCATTGGCTGGGCAAATGAGGAACGGAAGTCGTTTGTCGATCGCGGACCAGCCGACGCGGTCTTGGCACTCGGCTTGGTGCATCATTTGGCCATCGCCAATAACGTGCCGCTGGAGCAGATTGCTGCGTACTTCGCGAAGCTGGGGCGCTGGGCCATTGTGGAATGGGTGCCAAAGCACGACTCTCAGGTGCAAAGGATGTTGGCCGACCGTGTCGATGTTTTTCCGGATTACGACATGGCTGCCTTTGAATCGGCGCTCCGCAAGCTGTTCCGGATCGAGCGGGCGTGCGCCATCGAAGGGACTGAGCGCAGTTTGTATTTAGTCGAGGCGATTTAAGCGCACGAATCTCGCTAGGGAGTGAAAATGCCGAACGAAAACGACGATCGTGATGCAACCCGAGGGCGATGGACGCGACTAATATCGTTCAGCGCGATTAAGTATGCCCATCCGTTTTTGTTTGCCGTCGCGCCGATCGTGCATTTGTACGCGCACAATTACCGGCAGTGCGATATCCGCGAACTCGCGCGATATCTAAGTGCGGCGCTCGTGATCGCGGGGCTTACGGGGATGCTCGCCTGGTGGATCACGCGTTCGATCGCCAAAGCCGCCTGCTTGAACACGGCCTTCGTGATCGTTTTTATGAACTACGGCCGCGTTTACGACTTGTTCGAGAAATCAACAGTGCGGTTTCTACCGCAGGCCGCGGGGCATTGGATTTTGTCAGTGGCGGCCGTGGCATCAGTCGCTGGCGCGGGATTTTATTTATGGCGCACCAATCGCAATCTCGCCGCCGCCTGCAAATTTTTGACGATTTTCGCCGCGCTCTTAGTCGGCATCTCGGCATGGCACATCGCCGGGCAAGCCAGCACGATCGACGTGCAAATGGGCAACTTGCTCGATCCGCTAGGCGCGTATCCCAAGGCGGCGCCTCTGGCCGAAAAAACGCCGGATCACCCCGACGTGTACTACATTATTTTGGATGGGTACGCTCGGGCCGATAATTTGCTGCGGCTGTTCGGCTTCGACAATTCCGCATTTTTGAACTATTTGCGGTCTCGCGGGTTCTACGTGGCCGACCAAAGCTGCTCGAATTATCCGTATACGTTCATTTCGCTGTCGTCATCGCTGCACATGCGGTATTTAGACGATTTGCTTGATCCGGCCAACGGGCCGAACATCTATCGCTTCTCGAAATTCTTGCGCAGCCCGTTGGTGGGGCGGATTTTTCAGTCGAAAGGTTATCGGTTCATCCATTTCAAGACGAATTTCTTTCCCACCAGCCGCTCAGATATTGCGGATATCAGCTATGGGACCGGCCCCGATTGGCTTCGAGACGAGTTTTCGCAAGTGCTGTGGCGCACGACGTGGCTGCGGCTGTTGGAACCCAGCCTGGCCAATCAGCACTTGCAGGCGCTGGCGCGGCTGGAGGAGATTCCGAAAATCAACGGGCCGACATTCACGTTCGCGCATTTGATTATTCCGCACCATCCGTATGTATTTGATCGAAACGGGAATGTGGTGCAATATGTGTCGCAAAGCCTGACGTGGGATTTGCAGATTAGCAAGGATAAGCAGGCGTATATCGAACAGATGATGTTCCTGAACAAAAAGATGGAAGGAGTGATCGACAAGATTCTGGCGGCTTCCAGTGTGCCGCCAATTATTATCGTGCAGGCCGACCACGGCACGATGTTCAGCCATCCCGACGACGATCCGCCCACACCCGCGGAACTCGACCGCTTTGGAATTGAGCGCATGCCGATTTTGAATGCTTATCTGGTGCCGGAAAAAATGCGGGACAAACTCTACCCGAGCATTTCGCCGGTGAATTCATTTCGACTGTTGTTCAACGAGTGCTTCGGCGAGCACTTCGAATTGCTGCCCGATCGCAACTTCGTGAGCTCGTATATCGACGCCAACATTTGGAAGATGCACGAAGTGACGGCGCTAGTTCACGAGCCTGATATTGCCCGGGTGGCGCGGCGATTGGATGAAACCGCGCCGCGCCAAAACCGCAGGCGGCACATTCGAGCGACGATGATTGAGGACGCGCGGCAGTACGGGCGACGATCAAACTGCTGCGGCGGCGCCATGGGCACGGCATGATTAACCCGGCGGAGTATCGGACGATGTCGAGCCGCTGATTTGCACTTGGTGGATCATATAGACCAGTGCGAACCAATCGTAAAGGGCGTGCGAAACGATGGCGGGGAGCAAATTACCCGTGGCGATCGTCAGCCAACCGTAATAGGCCCCGACGGCGGTCGCGAGCAGGAAATAGGCCACCGAGATGGCGTGCAAGAGGCCGAACACGACGCTGGCCAGCGCAATTCCGCAGATCGCCCCAAACCAATGCACTGCGACCGGCTGCACCACTCCTCGGAAGAGCATTTCTTCGCCCAAGCCGGCCGTGAGGGCGACCAGCAGCAACTCAATTACTGAGCAACCTGCAAAGAGCGGGACCAGCAGGCGATCGACCACGCCGTTCAAGCGGCCCAGCGGGCCGTTGCGGATGCGGCGCATGACGATGAGCACCACGATCATGGGCAGTGTGGCCAGCGCGCCTAAGCCGGCATCTTCGATACGCCAGAGTATTTGATGCATCGGCTGCGTATGCAGGAACCAGCCAATGAGGACCGCCAACGCCGCCACACCTACTTCGAATAGCAGAGCGATTTGAACGATCGAGCCCGTCGATTCAGTGGGCTTTAGCGGCAGTTGGTCCATTTCAGATTTGGGGCCTGTCGAGCCAATGCTCGCGAAACGCGAACCTACGATGTGGCGTCGTCATCGGCGGAGTCTTCATCGGCCGAGTCGGTTTCGGGCCGCAAGCTGTCTTGAATCGAATCTTTTACAACCTTTGCTACCGCCTCGGTGGCCGCGCCAACTGCGGCCGACGTGAGGGCGCCCACCATGGTGCCCAGGCCGCTAAGAAGCTTGCTGCTGGCTGCCGGCCCCACGGCGGAAGGCTCTGTGGCGGCCTGCTGGGCCTCTGCGCCGGCGCCGCGGCAGCAACCGGCGCTTCGGCCGGGTGTTTCTTGCCGGCCAATATGCTGCCCAGCGCCCAACCCGTGCCCAGCCCGGCGGCGGCGGCAGCACCCATGGTCGGCCAAGGATAACGCTGGCCCCAGGCGCGAATATCGGCCGAGTGAGCTATCGATTGCAGCACTTCGCCGCGCACGCGCTGCAATGCTTCGCGCGCAAGCTGTGCTTGATGCTCGAGGAACTCGGCTTCAGTTTGCCGCTCTTTCGGGTTCGTGGCGGCATCGCCCATAGCATCGCCATTAGCCTGTGCAGCCTCGGCGCGATTCGAATTGATATTCATTGCTTCTCTTGAGGAATCCATTTTCGCAAGGGTGCGCCAACATACTTCGCCACAGGGCGAATGAGGCGATTATTATCGTGCTGCTCGACGAAGTGCGCGCTCCAGCCGACCACCCTGCTTATCACAAACAGCGGCGTGAATAATTCCTTGGGCAAACCCAGGTAATGATACAGCCTGGCGCTCGGCCAGTCTAAATTCGGCGGCAGCTTCTTTTCTTCGAGCACCACGCGCTCGATCGTTTCGGCCATGGCTTCCATATCGGTGTGGCCGGTCTCTTTGGACAGTTGAGCACACAGCGGCTTGAGAAATTTCGCACGCGGATCACCGTCTTTATAAACGCGATGGCCAAAACCCATGATGCGCACTTTGCGCGCCAGTGCATCGCGTATCCAGCGTTCGGCGCGATCTGCCGAACCAACTTGCTCAAGCACTTCTAGCGCCCGTTCGTTGGCGCCGCCATGCAGCGGCCCCTTGAGCGCGCCGATGGCGGCGGTTATTGCCGAGTATAAATCGGAGAGGGTCGAGGCCACCACACGGGCCGTGAATGTTGAGGCGTTAAACTCGTGCTCGGCGTACAAAATGAGCGAGATATCCATCGCGCGCACAGCCGAAGGGGCCGGTGAATGCCCTTTGATCATGTAGAGCACATTTTCGGCAAGCGATCGCTTCGGGTCGGGCGCGATCGGCTCTTGCTGCTGTGAAATGCGAAACCGCGCCGCCATAGCCACCGGTAGCTTGGCCAACAGGCGCTCGGCCTTGCGCAGGTTCGCTGCGCGGCTGTCGTCGGTTTGATCGGGATCCCAGTGGCCAAGCAAACTCGCTGCGGTGCGCATAACATCCATGAGGCATGCGTGCGGCGGAATGCGGCGAAGTGTTTCGATAATCTCTCCAGTGACCGGAGCGTTCTGCGCGAGCCGCTGTTTGAAATTTTGCAGTTCCCCGGCCTTTGGAAGTTCGCCGTAGAGAATTAAATAAGCGACTTCCTCGAAAGAAGAGTGCTCTGCGAGGTCTTCGCAGGCATAACCACGATAAATAAGTCCGCCGGCCAGCGCGCTCACCGCCGTTTCACCAGCGATGATTCCTTCCAAACCGGGATGATAGGGCAGATCAGGCATAATTCAATCGGCAATTCCAATGGTGCTTGGCGTGTTCCGCGGATCACCGATTTCCGCCGCCGAAATAACGTTTGTCGCGCTCTTCGTAGCCGGCGTATTCGAGGAGATCGTACAACTCCTGACGGGATTGCATTAGATCGAGCAAACTCTCTTGCGTTCCTTCGTCAGCCAATACGGCTAGCGCCGCTTCGGTCGCCCGCATCGCGATTCGCATCATGGTCACCGGGTACAACACCGCCGCATAACCTATTTCGGCCAGCGTATCGAGCGAAAGCAGCGGGCTTTGGCCGAATTCGGTCATGTTGGCCAACAGAGGCGCTTCGACTTCACGGGCGAACTTTTCGAATTCTTCCGGCCCGCGCAGCGCCTCGGGAAATATCCAATCAGCGCCGGCATCAAGGTACGCCTTTGCGCGGCCGATCGCATCGTCGAGCGAATTTACTCCGCGGGCATCGGTGCGGGCGATGATCACGAGCGCTGAATCGGTACGCGCGGCAGAGGCAGCCCGAATCTTCGCGCGCATTTCGGCCGGCTCGACAAGCGACTTGCCCGACAAATGTCCGCAACGTTTGGGCAGCCGCTGGTCTTCAAGTTGAATGGCCGCGGCCCCGGCCGCCTCAAGCTCGCGCACGGTACGTTCGACATTCAGGGCCTCGCCAAACCCGGTATCGGCGTCGACAATTACCGGAATGCGAACGCTGCGAGTAAGATAAGTGGTTTGTGCGACCAGTTCGGTGAGCGTGAACAATCCCACATCCGGCAGCGCCAGCACGCCGGCGGAAAACGCCGCTCCGGAGAGATAGACCGCGTCGAACCCGGCTTGTTCGATCAACCGCGCCACGAGCGCGTTGAACGCCCCCGGCACTTGGATGGTGTTTTCGGCGACGGCTTGCCGGAGCTGTTGTCCGGGTGAAGAATCGGCCACGAAATTGTCCTTACCGAATTCAATAGGCGAGCAATCAAACTAGCGAATGATAGGGGCTAATGAGCGCGATTGGCAAGAGCGTAGGATGAGCACGATTCGATTGGACTATTTTTCGGGCGCGATGATCCGCCGTGGCGATGTTCTATTCCGAGAGTGAGCATTTTCCCAAGATGGACGCAGCATCAAATCTGACGCCGCCTGCCGAGTCGCGGACCGTTGGCCCGAAATGGAAAGCGCTCGTGGAAATCGCATTGGTGTTCGCCGTGTTCTATGTGCAAGGCGCGGTCCCGGCACCGATTTGAACGAAACGTACTACTTGGTTAAGGCCGAGCATTTTTGGAATCCGCACTTGCATCCCAACGATTTTTATTGCAATTCGCGCAATGCGCACGTGGTTTTCTATTGGGCGTCCGGCTGGCTCACTGCGCTGGGAATATCGCTATCCGCTGTCGCCTGGATCGGGCGGATTCTTACGTGGCTGCTGCTGGCGATCGGCTGGTGGAAATTGTGCCGCAGCGTGCTCGGGCGAACCTGGTGGTCGATTCTGGCAGCGGAATTCTTCGTGCTGCTCACGAAACAACTGCACATTTCGGGCGAGTGGATGATCGGCGGCGTTGAAGCGAAAGGGTTTGCGTATGCACTGGCGCTCTTTGCGTTAGACGCGATTGTGGCGGCGCGGTGGAATCGAGCTTTGCCCATATTCGGCGCGGCGACTTCGCTCCATCCGGTTGTCGGCGGATGGTCGGCCGTATGTGCAGCAATCGTGTGGGTTATATGCTCGCGCACGCAGCAGCGGCTATGGACGATTGCTCCGGGCATTCTCGGGGCGGTTTTGCTGGCAGCGCCGGGTTTATGGTTTGTCGCCGCACTGAACCGAGGCACCGATGCATCAATTGTCGACCAGGCGAACGCAATCCAAGTGTTCGAGCGGTTGAACCATCATTTGCTGCCGGTTGAGTTTGCGCCGGGATTTGTCGCGCGTGGGTTGGCGCTGTGGGGAGTGTTCCTGGTGCTTTGTAAGTTCGCGGCAGCCGGTGATTGCGACCGGCGTTTGCGCTGGTTTGTCGGTAGCACGATGATACTTGCGACGGTCGGGTTGCTTGTCGGGTTAGTGGCTGCGAATGTCGATCGCGAAAGCGCCGCTGCAGTGGCGGTCGCTACGATTCTGCGGTTCTACTGGATACGACTGTCTGACGTTTTCGTGCCGCTTGGGGTTGCGATTGTCGGCGCGCAAGTGCTCATTCGATATCAAAAGACGCGGCGAATCCTTATTCTCACCGCAGTTGCCGCGCTCATTGGAATTGCAATTGCCGATTTAGCGATTCAAAGCCAGCATGTACCCGGATTGTCCACCGCGTCCGCTGCAACGATTCCGCCTGCCGATCGCTTTGTCAATGATGACGACTGGCGCGACGTCTGCCGCTGGGCCAATGAGCATTCGCCGCAGGGGACCGTATTCTTGACACCATTTCTTTCGCAAACTTTCAATTGGTATTCAGGCCGCGACGAGGCGGTTACGTGGAAGAACATGCCGCAAGATGCCAAATCGATCGTCGAGTGGCGTCGGCGGCTGCACGAGGCGTTCGAAACCGATAGCCAGGATCCTCTAGAGCGATGGTGTGAATCGCCGGCACATTTTGGAACCGAGCGATTGAGGCGAGTAATGGCAGATGTTCGAGCGCAATATGCCGTGGTGCCTTTGGCTGAAAAGCAAACCACAGTTTCCATCGAACCGGCTTATAAGAATTCGTCCTACGCCATCTATCAATTCGACAAGATACCATCCACATCCCGCAACCCGGAAAATGATCTTCAATGATCCAAACATTGATGGCCGACGATTTGCCCGTACTAATCAGCCATCGGCTGCAACTGTCGCCGCCAGGGCGCGCCGCACAGAAAACGATGGAACCCGAACTGGCATACGGCCGGCATTTCGGGCCGGCACGATTCGACGCGCGCCCAGCAGCCGTGGTCGCACTGCTGCACAGGGTTAACGGCCAATGGTACATTCCGCTGATGTTGCGGCCCGAAGCACTTACCCATCACGCGGGGCAAATCAGTTTGCCCGGCGGAGCGGTTGAGGTGGGCGAGAGAACGGAAGATGCCGCGCTGCGGGAACTCGACGAAGAATTAGGAGTTGACCGCTTCGGTGTGCTCTTGCTGGGGCAGCTTTCGCCGCTCTATCTCTACGGCAGCAATTTCTTGATCGCGCCCTGGGTGGCTGCCGCGCGCTCGAACGTTGATTTTCGACCGAATGCCTTTGAAGTGGAACGAGTCATTGAAATGCCGCTCGCGCGATTGCTTGACCCTTCGGCGCGTGGCAACCATGTCGAATTGCGCGGCGGAATCGATCTTCGCGCCCGCATTTCGAATTCGATGGTCAGGTCGTATGGGGTGCTACCAGCATGATTTTGGCGGAACTGGCCGACGCGATCGCAAACTGCGGTCAAGTAATCCAGCCGCCGCCCAATACGCGGTCGCCATCGTAGCAAACGGCGGCCTGGCCGGGGGCCACGCCATGGCGCGGTTCGTCAAACTCGACGCGGAATCCCTCTGCGCCCAGTGGCTCGACCATTGCGGGTTTCGCAGCGCGATTGTAGCGAATTTGAACTTCAGCGCGAAATGGTTCGATCGGCGGATCGATGAGCCAATTCGCGCGAGCGGCGAACAGCTCGCGGCGCGCAAGTTCTTCATGCCGGCCAATGACGACACGGCGCGTGTCGGCCTCGATGCGCGTCACATACTGCGGTTCGCCTAATGCCACACCCAATCCTTTGCGCTGGCCAATGGTAAAGCCTTCAATGCCATCGTGCTGGCCGACGACGGTGCCATCGGTCAACACGATTTCGCCCGAAGTGTCCAACTCTTCGGCGACTTCAGTTCCGGCGCGCTGGCGCCGGCGGCGGCGAACAAATTCAGAATGATGGCCGCTAGTGACAAAGCAAATTTCTTGGCTATCAGGCTTTTCGGCGACCCGCAATTCCAGTTCGTGCGCCAGATTGCGACTTTGACTCTTGCAAAATGAACCCACCGGCAAAAGCATGCGCGGCAAATAATCGCGAGCCACACCGAAGAGCACATACGATTGATCTTTATCGGAATCGATTCCGCGCAGCATTGCTGGGCCATCGCCGCGGCCAGACGCAAACACTTGACTGCCAGTTCCTGACCCCTGACGACTGACCCCTGAGCCCTGAACCCTCGCGTAGTGCCCCGTGGCCACAAATTCCGCGCCGATGCTATCGGCATATTCGAACAGCTTGCCGAACTTCAGCCAATTGTTGCACATGACGCACGGATTGGGCGTGCGGGCCGCCGTATATTCGTCGACAAAATAATCGATAATTCGGGCAAAATCGTCGCTCAGGTTCAAGGCGTAGAATGGGACGCCCAACAGTTCGGCAACACGCCGAGCATCTTGGGCATCGGAAGCGCTGCAACAGCCTTGCTTGTGGCTGTGCGACGCAAGAACGGATAGCGTTTGAGTACGAGAAGGATGAACGGGTGAGCGGGTGAGCGGGTGAAGGGGTGAAACCGCGGATGTTGCATCACACGATGAGTCTACTTCGCCGTGGCGCATGAACACGCCGACTACTTCATGTCCCGCGCGGCACAGTAGCGCGGCAGCCACGCTGCTATCGACGCCGCCCGACATGGCCATCACAATTCGCGCCACAAGAGACCTCCGAGGCCAGTTTAAGCGGCGCGGCACGGTTCGGCAAGCATCGGCCGAGTCGCTGCGATAATGTGAGCTATCGCTTCACGTCGGCCTGCTCGAGCGCCACGTTGTTTTGCTTGGCGTTGTAGCCCTGGTGCTGCAGCACTTCATAGAGCAAATCGGCTCGCTTACCGGCTTCCACGCGTGTGGAGAATTGCACGGTCTGGTAATCGAATAGCGTCGGCTCAAGCTGGCTCCGGAATACAATGTGGCCGGGCAACGTGCGGCGGATTTCGACGTCGATGGATTTGCCGCTATAGTTGCGAATGCGCTGGTCGTAGACCGAATGATCGTCCCAACCGGCCACCGACGAATTATCTTTGCGCACCACTTCATCGCTGTCAATTTGTTTGTAGCGATTGCTACCGTGCAATTGCATCCAAATATTGTCGCGAAAAAAGCGAGTTTTGATCAGTTCGAACACAACCTCAGGATCGGGCCCCAAATTCAATTCGATCTTGTCGCCAATCGGAATGTACTTGATCGATTGCTGCGTGAGATAGGATAGACCATCGCGGCCGTTTTCGCGAAATAGCCGCACCACGCCATCGGGAAGCGGCGTTTCGCCCAGCTTGGAATCCTTGTTGTTGGTGAGCAAATACATTCGCACCAACTGTTCGCCGTATTCCTGCGGCCGATAGCGATATTGGATTTTGAACGGCACTTTTTTACCCTCGAAGCTGCGCATGCGCTTCGACCAAGTGTTGGCAATGGTTTCCGTACCTTCGATGGTATAGATGAAGTATTCGCTCAAGCCCTCTTTGATGATTTGCTTCTCGGCGGGCATGGCGGCTGGGGCGGAAGCATTGCTGACCGCTCCCCCCGCAAACGATAAATCGAGCGCCTTCCGCGCTGCTTGGCGTTTAAACTCATCTCTTTGTCCGTCGGCCAGTTTGTCGACCTGATCCATAGGGATTTTTGCCAACTGGGCGATTTTTTCCACGAGGTTGATCGTGCCCACTACCAGGCGAATTTGTGCGTTTTCGTATTCTTCGCCGCTGTTGTTGGTCACGCGCACGAAGCCCTCGAAGCCCATTTGAGTTTCGTCTTTGTCGGCGATGCACAAGTAGTCGGCGCTCCAACTGATGCCGCTGGTGAAGTAGGTAATTTGGATCGTCGTCTCGCCGTCGAAATCGCTATTTACATTCCAGTAGAGCATTTGCGGCTTGTCGTGCGGAAAAGTCGTGTCGAGCACATCCAACTTGTCGGGATGCGTGAGAAACTTAAGCTCGACCGAGCTGGGATCGATGAGCGTATTGGCCCACGAGAATTCGAGCGGATTGACACCTTTCTTGAACGTGACCGTGCGGGTCTCGCGCACGAGCGTCAGGTCTTCGCTGTTGTAGATGGTCAATTGAACGCTATCGCGCTTGGGTACGGTCGATAAATCGACGTTGCTCGAATCGGCACGAGCCATTCGGACGCCGCCGACGGTCCCGTAAATGACGCTACCCACCAGTGCAATAAATATCGCAAATTGGTTTTGCATGCAGCTCATGGTTTACCACTCGTTTTTCAAAATGAGGTGGAATTTCTGGACGATTTTTTCCGCCTTGCCGTCTTTATCGCGGGCCGGCAGCGAGGCGTGGAACATCACTTGTTCGAAGGTGCTGTGCTCCTTATCCGGGCCGCCTTCGAAGGTTGTTTCGGGGCCGAATTCCCAATCGACGTCGCCGCGGTTGTTGTCGCTGCCGAAGGCTTCCTTGCGCACATGGCGCAGGTTCTCGACCACGTCGAGTGTGACCGGCTGATCTTTGAAGTTTTCGATCTCATATTTAACAATCACATCGTGGTTGTAGAGATTGCCGGCAACGTGCTTGGTCTCGTTGCGCTCGATGGTGCGTTTGACGACAATATCTTGGGCCACTCCCAAATAGAGTTTCATCTCGTCGTCGATGGGGGTGAATTTGCCCCAATCTTCGCCAAGAAACGCGGTCGATGAACCATTGTTGCTCGTCCGTCGTCCCTCATCCCTCGCCCCGTCAATAAATATCCGCACTTTGCCGAATTGCAGCGGCGCTTTGCCCAGATGGTCGGCCTTGTCGTTCTTCAGCACATAGTGCATGGGAACACGCAGCTTGTTTTGGGCGCGATCGAGGTAGTCGTATTCGGCCGGATTGCACGTGTAGGTTTTTTTGATGGGTACCTCGTCGAATTTTTCCATCAGCATTTCTTTGGTTTCGTTCATGCCGATGGGCTTGAGAAACCGCTGCCCGAAGCCCGCCCACAACCCCGTGTTGCCAAACGACTCGTTGGCGAAATTCTGCAGCCGCATGTATTGCGAGACGACCAGCGTGTGCTCGTCGTGCGATGCAACCGCGCGATAATTGAAGCTCTTGGTTAGATTGCCGAGCAAATAGCTGATGCGCACCCGCGCCGAGCCTGAGTCGGAGGCGCCCGACATTCCACACCAGCGCCGCTTCATTGGGCGGATAGCTGACCGAAAGGACTTTGATTTCGACAGGCTGCGATTGCGCTTCGGCGAGCGGATTCTCCACAGGCGCCAAAATACGAAACACAATGCTGCCCGGATCGATCTGCGTATTGGCCCACGAGAAATCGACTTGGTTTTCGCCTTTTACCAGCGGCACAATCCGCTCTTCCTCGACCAGCGTGGCGCTGGGGTTATCGAGCTGAATTTCCACTCGCTCGCGCACGGGCAAAGTGGTGAGCTTGATGCGCGCTTGCGCGACACCCGTGGCTGCCAACGAGGCAATGGATATTCCGATTGCGGCCGCGATCGGCGCATACTGCGAGACAGTTAATCGCAAGCGCATGAAGTAGCTCCTGTGCTAGGACATTGCGGCAAGGAGCACCGGCTGGTGCTCACCGCATCGGTTGCCTCCAACTGCACGCCGTTTTCGACGCCGCAGCCGCTCACTTCAGTTCCCGAAAAAAAGTTCAGTTTGTGAGCATTTAGATAACACTTTACATCCATCATTGGCGCAGATACGCTAAAACGTAGCCCGCCATGCGCCTTGCAGTCCCTCGCCCACTACGCGCCCACGCTGTCATGGATTCGTTCACGTTTACGCTTAACGGCAAGAAGCAGACCGTTCAGACCGTTCCCGACCGCTTGCTGCTGGATGTATTGCGCGAAGACTTGAAGCTCACTGGCACCAAGTATGGCTGTGGTGAAGCGCGCTGCGGCGCGTGCTCGGTCATCATCGATGGCAAGCGGGCGTTTTCCTGCCGCACGACGATGGATAATGTCGCCGACAAATCGGTTCAAACCATCGAGGGGTTGGCCGATGGCGACAAGCTGCACCCGCTGCAAGAAGCGTTTCTCGCGGAAAACGCGTTTCAGTGCGGCTATTGCACCCCGGGCATGATTATGGCCGCCGTGGCGCTATTGGCCGACAAGCCTGCGCCCACCGACGACGACATTGTTAACGGCATGTATCGCAATGTGTGCCGCTGTTGCAGCTATCCAAAAATCATGGCGGCGGTGAAACGGGCGGCCGGCAAGGAGGCGAAATGATGGCCGAGCATCTGTCGCCCGCCGAGGAATTCGTGCCCGACTGGCTGGAATTCGACGAGCCGGTGGAGCGCGTCGAGTTTCGATTCGGCGTTTCACGGCGGCGTTTTGTGCAAGTGTTGGGCGCGGGTCTGGTTATCGCCGTTTCCGATTTTTCAGCGCTTGGCCAACAAGACGAGGAGGAGGAAAAAAAATCGCCGACCAAAGGGGGCGGCAAAGGACGCGGCTTCATGGGTGGGCCGCCGCCGGCGCTGAATGCTCGACTGCACATTGCCAAAGATGGCGCGATCACCGTGCTGGTCGGCAAAGTCGAGTGCGGTCAAGGTTCTCGCGCTGAACTCACTCAAGCTGCGGCCGAAGAGCTTCGCGTCGCCCCGGACAAAATCACACTCATCATGGCCGATACGGGCCTGGTACCCAATGACGGGATGACGGCCGGCAGTGGCACCACGCCGCGCACCGTTCCTGCGGTTCGCCAAGCCGGGGCCACTGCTTGCGAACTGCTGGTGGCACTAGCGTGCAAAACCTGGGGCGTCGAGAGATCGACCGTCGAAGTGGCCGACGGCAAAGTCATTCACGCCGATTCGAAACGCGAGCAAACTTATGCCGATTTGGCTTCGTCCGAGGAAGCGATCAAAGAATTTCAGCAAACCGTGCCATCGCAGGTCGAATTGACGCCGGTCAAAGAGTGGAAGGTAATGGGCACCTCGCTCGCCCGGCCGAATCGCAAAGATATTGTCACCGGCGGCTTGCAATATCCGTCCGATGTTACGCACGAAGGCATGTTGCACGGCAAAATTCTGCGGCCCGCCTCATATGGCGCGAAGCTGAACAAGATCGATTTGGACCCGGCCAAGAAGCTGAATGGCGTAGTTGTCGTGCGCGACGGCGACTTCATCGGCCTGGCGGCTCCCACCACATTTCAGGCCGAGCAGGCGCTGGCCGCAATTTCTGAAACCGCCGATTGGAAGCCGGTGCCGCAGCCCTCCAGCACTGAACTGTTCAGCTATTTGAAAGACAACGCCAAGGGTGGTATGCCGAAAAATCCATTCGCGGCCGATGTGGCAAAAGCCCCCAAATCGCTGCGGCAAAGTTATCACGTCGCGTATGTGCAGCATGTGCCGATGGAGCCCCGCGCCGCCGTAGCAGAATGGGATGACGGCAAGCTCACCGTTTGGACCGGAACGCAAAACCCGTTCGGCGTGCGCGGCGAACTCATGCAGGCATTCCATTTGGGCGAAGGGGACGTGCGCGTTATCGTTCCCGATTTTGGCGGCGGTTTCGGTGGCAAGCATTCCGGCGAAGCAGCGGTCGAAGCCGCGCGCCTCGCACAAGCCGCCGGCAAGCCCGTGTCGGTGCGCTGGACGCGCACCGAGGAATTCACTTGGGCCTATTTTCGCCCGGCCGGAGTGATCGATATCGAAGCCTCGCTCGACGACAAGGGAGATCTCACCTCTTGGTTCGGCGTGAACGTGAACTCCGGCGCAGAGCCTGGAACCGCCGTATCGAATTGGCAAAGCGAGAACTCAGTTTGTGCAATCGAAGCCGCCACTGCGGCACGGTTCGTATCGCGCGCTGGCGGCAACCGCCAATACTTTCGCACGCGAATGTTTCATGGATGAACTTGCCGAGAAATCCGGCCGCGATGCGCTCGACTTTCGCCTGGCTCACATCGACGATTCCCGGCTAAAGGCCGTGCTCGAAGAAGTGGCTAATCGCTTCGGTTGGGAAAAGGCTTCGGCGGCCAAAGTAGCAAAATGTCGGCGTGGGCCTAGCCTGTGGTATCGAAAAGGGATCGTACGTGGCAGCTTGCGCCGAAGTGGAAGTCGATCCGAAGAAGGGCCGCATTACCGTGCGGCGTGTTTCCGAAGTGTTCGATTGTGGCGCGGTCGTGAACCCTGACAATCTTAACCAAGCAGGTCGTAGGGGCGATCATCATGGGCCTGGGGCCGGCGTTGCGCGAAGAAATGCGCTTCGAAGACGGCAAAATGCTCAATGCGGCGCTGCTCGAAATATTTGGTCCCGCGATTCGACGATGTTCCTCAATTGGATGTTCACTTGCTCGACCGGCCCGATCTAAAATCGGCCGGCGCCGGCGAAACACCCGTCATTGCCATCGCCCCGGCCATCGCCAACGCGGTCTTTCGCGCCGCGGGCCAGCGAGTGCGCGAAATGCCCATTCGCTTGGCTACCGAATAGCCGCGGAAACGAGGAAGAACTGCCATGATTGGCGCAATCGTACTGGCGGCCGGGCAATCGCGCCGCATGGGAACACAGAAGTTGCTGTTGCCGTGGGCCGGCACAACGCTCGTGCGCCACGTCGTCGTCGAACTTCTCCAAAGCTCTGTCAATCCGGTCATCGTCGTAGTTTCAGATGAACATGGCGCGGTGGCAAAGGAACTGGCCGGTGTGCCGGTTTCGCTGGCCGTCAATCCAGAACCTGATAGCGAAATGCTCGAATCCGTGCGCTGTGGTTTGCGCGGACTTCCGCCGGCGTGCGAAGCGGCAATGATCGTCATGGGCGATCAACCAAACATCCGCGGCGCATTGGTCAACAAGATCATTCGCCAATATCGCGATTGCGGCAAAGGCTTAGTCATGCCATGCGCCGGTGGAAAAAATGGACATCCATTGACCATGCAGTCGCGGTACTTTAGCGAAGTGCTATCGATGTTCGATGGCATTGGCGTTTGCGGATTGCTGACAGCACATCCTCGACGATGTCGAGCGATTGGAAATCGACGACGAAGCGTCTCTCACCGATATCGACTATCCGGAAGATTACCAGCGAGCGCTCGATCGACTGAAGCGTCGATAGACAATTCTACGACGATTGCGGCGCATTTTCCGCTGTCGCACCCAAGCTCGCCTGCCAGAAAACTCCAATTGTTTTCGGCTTAGCGACAGTTGCGAACCGTGCCAACCAAGCGGTAAACTCATGACGCGTTCGTGAAATGGGCTCCCGGTCGCCAAGTAAATGCGACATTCGAGCTTGGCTTTAAATCTACGGAGTGCTGCCATGCTTTCTCGCCAGGGTTGGTTTTGGATTCTAGTCGTCACCGTTCTCTGCGTCGGTGCCCAAGTGGTCCGAGCTGACTCGGCGGCCGATCAGAATTGGCCACAATGGCGCGGGCCCGATGGCAACGGCGTTTCCTCGACCGCGAATCCCCCCGTCCAGTGGAGCGAAGAAACGAACGTCAAATGGAAGGTGAAAATTCCCGGTCGCGGCTTGGCCACGCCAATCGTCTGGGGCGACAAGGTTTTTGTTCAAACAGCCGTTCCCACCGGCAAGAAAGTTGAACCGGCCGACAAGCCCGATGACAAAGCTGCGGATGCGTCGGGCTCCGATCGCAAAGCGGCCGAGAAAACTAGCGACGCAAATCATCAGAAAAATCGGCCGGCGATCGTCCGCGCGGCATGGGGGGCGGTAGGCGGCGGACGCGGCGGAATGCAAGTCGAAAAACCCGACGAAGTCTATCAGTTCGTACTAATGTGCCTCGATCGCGCTACGGGCAATGCGCTTTGGCAAAAAGTGGTCCGCGAAGAGTTGCCGCAAGAAGGCTATCGCGCCAACGAAGGCAGCTACGCCTCCAGTTCGCCAGTGACCGATGGCAAGCATGTGTTTTCGTACTTCGGATCGCGCGGCTTGCACTGCTTCGACATGGACGGCAATTTGAAATGGGAAAAAGACCTTGGCAAGATGAATATCAAGATGTCGTTCGGCGAAGGAAGTTCGCCGGCTATTTACGGCAACACTTTGGTCGTCACTTGGGACCATGAAGGAGACGATTTCATTGTCGCCTTTAACGCTGAAACGGGAGAAGAGCTGTGGCGCACGCCGCGGAAATCGGAGTCGATTTGGGCAACGCCGCTGGTTGTAAACGTCGAGGGTCAGCCGCAAGTCGTCACTTCCGGCGTCAACAAAATCTGCGGCTACGATCTAGCAAACGGCAAAGAATTGTGGCAATGCACCGGGCTCACTCCCAACGCCATTCCTTCGCCAGTCGCCGGCGACGGACTGGTCTATTTAACCACCGGCTTTCGTGGCAGTTCGCTTTTGGCCATTCGCCTGGGCCACACGGGCGACCTGACTGGTACTGACGCCGTAGCCTGGACCTACACGAAAGATACGCCCTACGTCCCCTCGCCACTCGTCTATGAAGGCCGGCTCTATTTCTTCAAGAGCAACAATGCGATACTTTCGTGCCTGGATGCGAAATCTGGGAGCGTCCTTTTTGGACCCGAGCGATTGGCGGGCTTGGAAAACGTATATGCCTCGCCCGTAGGCGCGGCCGGACGCGTGTACTTAGTCGGCCGCAATGGCACGGTGCAAGTAATCAAGAGCGCCGACAAGCTCGAAGTGTTCGCCACCAACAAGTTGGACGAAGGCATCGATGCCTCACCTGTGCCGGTTGGAAACCAGTTGTTCTTGCGCGGTAAAGAGCACTTGTATTGCATCGAAGGGATCTAATTTGTCGTTGCGCTTGCCCAGTGCCTGCTGTTTAGCATATGGAGAGAAAATTATGTCGATAGCACGTTTTGTAGCATTCCTCAGTTTTTCGTTAGCAATACTTACTGTCGCCGTGCGCGCAAGACGCCAACGATGTTGCCAAAGAACAGCTCGACAAGTCGCCAAGGCATCTGGAATGGGTGAAGGTGAAAAACGGCACTCGCGATGTGAATTGCTTCATCGCCTATCCAGAAGTGAAAGATAAAGCCCCCGCGGTCTTGGTCATTCACGAAATCTTCGGGCTCACCCCCTGGGTTCGCTCCGTCGACGATAAGCTGGCCGAATTGGGTTACATTGCCATATCGCCCGACTTGCTCTCTGGCTCCGGGCCCAATGGCGGCGGCACCGATGAAATCGTGCAGGCAAAAGGCGACGTGCAAAAGGCAATCATGAATTTGCCCCCCGACCAAATTACCGGAGATCTGAATGCGGCGGCCAAATATGTCACCGGTCTTCCTTCATGCAATGGCAAGCTCGTCGTTTGTGGCTTTTGCTGGGGTGGTGCGCAGTCGTTCCGCTACGCGACGAACGATAAAGACTTGAAAGCGGCCTATGTTTTCTATGGAACGCCGCCGATGCTGCCCGGTAGTCCTCCGAAAGAGATCGATGAAGATGCTCTGCGGCGCATCGAGTGTCCGGTATACGGCTTTTACGCGGGCAACGACAATCGCGTCGACTCCACGATCGCCGCAACAGTCGAATCGATGAAGAAGCTAGGTAAAACCTACGAACCCGTGACCTACGAAGGTGCCGGCCATGGCTTCATGCGCGCCGGCGAAAACCCAAAACCCGGCGCCGACAACAAGAAAGCCCACGACGAAGCCTGGGAGTCGCTGGAAGGAGCTTCTGAAAACGAATTTGAAGTGATGCACTCGATCAAAATTCGCGAGCTTTGCGCCCGCAAAGTTTAACATTTACCGCAAATGTTGCGCGAATACGCGTAAGACGGGTAAACAGTAATCACTCTTCCTGGAATTCTGTACTTTGCGCCTTTTCCGATCCGAAATTCGCTAGTGTCGAGCGTGCATTCGCGCGCTTCTCGACCGGCCGATTCTGCGCCGAATTAACCGCCAATGCGTACTCCCTCGGGCCGCACCCGCGTCGGAGCACTTTTGGCCTGTAATGCCAGCGGCATTGCGCTACCGCGATACCGTCTTCGGCAGACCCGACCCAATCTGTTCTGGCACTAGCGCGGCAGACCCCGCTTTCTGTCCCGCCTCGCGCCCGTGCCGCACGTCAAGGAGGACATTCCATGAAACGCATTTCTTTCAGGCTGGCGCTGGCCGGCTTGAGTACCATCTGGCTGGGCACCGCCGCGGCACTGGCACAAAACCAGCCGCAGCCAGCGGTGCAGTCGAACGTTTACTCGACTGCTGGCGCCACCCTTGCTCCGGCGACCATCTATTCATCCAACGACCCGAGCTTCATCACGAGAACACCCGCCACTTTGCCACAAACCGTCACTGGTGGCCGCATTCCAGCGAAATTCGCGGCCCAAGACGGCTCCCTAATGCCCAGCGCCCCGCCGCCGACACCGCCGGGAGTCGCCAGCGCCACGGATAAAAGTTCGACCAGCCCGAGCTCGACAAACACTTCCGAATCGCCTGCAACTTCCGACAACGCAAGCTGCAGTTCGTGCAGCAGTTGCAATTCGTGCAATTCAACCGGTTGCGGCTCGTGTGGATGCAATTCCTGCAATAGCGCCTGTGCATCGACTGAAGCCAGTTGCAACGCGTCGCCAAGTTGCAACGCGTCACCAAGCTGCAATGCATCGACCAGTTGCAATAGCTGCAATTCGTGCGGCTGCGACACCTGCACCGACTGCAATGGCTGCTGCCACGAAAAGCTGCCCCACTTACTTCATTGCGACTGCAAATTGCATCCGTTGTTCTGCTGCCACGAATGCTGCCCGTTGCAGTGCGACGACAATCCGCCCAAGGGCCTGTTCGGCGATTGCTGCTGCTTGAAGGAGCACGACACGACGCTCACCGGCTGGTTGGACGGCGGCTTCGAAGGAAATACCGACAACCCGGCCAGCCATTACAACGGTCCGGTCACATTCCCCGATCGTGACGACGGCCAGTTCAATCAAGCCTACGTGGCCTTAGAACGCACTGCTCCGGCCAATAACTGCGGCTGGTTCTTAGGCGGTCGTGTCGATCTGCTCTACGGCAGCGACTACTTCTTCACCACCGCCGCCGGCTTGGACGGCTCCTCAATTGGCAATTTGCCGCGCTGGGGCAATAGTTCGTTCCAGTACGGCTTGTCGATGCCGCAGCTATACGGCGAAATCGACTACGACGATGTGAAGATCAAAATCGGCCACTTCTACACGATCATTGGGTACGAAGTCGTAACCGCCAAAGATAACTTCTTCTACAGCCACTCATACACTTTCCAATACGGCGAACCGTTCACCCACACAGGTGTGTTGGCCAGCCGTCCGATCAACGACAATTGGTCCTGGTCGGCCGGCCTCACCGCGGGCTGGAACGACTTCAACATGCAAGATGGCTTGAATTTCGTCGGTGGCATCACCTACACCGACAAGGATTACGGCAGCCTGGCGTTTGCCATCGACACCGGCAATAACAGCACCGTGAACCTGCCCGGCGTTCGTCCCGAAGCCAACCGCACCATGTACAGCATCGTGTGGAACCGCACCCTCAATAGCCGCTGGACCTACGTGTTGCAACACGATTTGGGAATCCAACAAGACGCGGCCACCTTGCAGGGAACCGACACGGCCGAATGGTACGGCATCAACCAGTACCTGTTCTACAAGATCAACTGCTGCTGGACGGCCGGCGTGCGCATGGAATGGTTCCGCGACGACGACGGCTTCAACGTCACCGGCTTGCGGCCGGGCAACCCATTGGTCGGCAATTTCTTCGCCGGCAACTTCTACGAGTTGACCGCCGGCGTGAACTACAAGCCCAACGGCAACTGGGATATCCGTCCGGAAATTCGTTGGGATTGGTTCCAACAAGACCATGCCGGCGTAGGCAGCCCCGATCCCTACAACGGCCGTGACCACCAGTTGCTCGTGGGCGTCGACGCGATTTTGCAATTTTAGAAGAAAAGATCTGATCGGTTCGTAGCAGTCGTCAGCATGCAATTTAATGCAGCCCGGCGGTCGAAAGGCCGCCGGGCTTTTCAATGCGCAATCGCATGGCGAAGGCGACGCCGATGGCCACACCTATCGCACTTAAGACAATACCCGACGGTTCTGGCACCGGTTGCACGCCGCCTGAGCCAGAGCCGGAGAGGACGACCGGGTTATTGCTGTAATAGTTATAGCCGGCTTGGAACAGGTTAAAGTCCCCGGCATCGACCGTGCCGCTATAGTCGTAGTCCCCGACGGCCCAGCCTAATTGGGCCGCCAAAGTGGGATCGCTATAGCCGGCTTGGAACAGGTTGAAGTCTCCAGCATCGACCATGCCATCCAGGTTCGAGTCGCCCAGATAGGTGTACTTGAACAAGATCGAGTTGGAATCGACCGAGACGCCGGCAAATTGTGGGAAGCCTCCCGTGCCGTCGCCATAGAACAGGTTCCCCCCGGCCGTATCGTTATTGAGCACAATGCCTACGGCGGTGGGAATGCCGTTGACGTTGATATCGGTTTGCACCTGCGAGCTGGTGATGCCGGGCAGATCCCAGGCGAAGCCGTCGAAGGCGTTGGCCACTTGCGCGTGCGCGGTGCTGTAGGCCGCTTGGGCAGTGGCGAAATCGGGATTGGTAATGACCATTTTGCTGGAGCCGATGTCGAGCGTGCCGGTGGGCGAAGCGCCGCCGGCAATCGACACCGCCGGCAACACGACCGGCTTGCCAGCAATGCCGACCGCCAACTTCGCTGTGGCCGAGGTGCTAATCGACAGGCTTCCGTTGCCGATGGCGTGAGTATCGACCAGAATCAATGTTCCGGCATTCACGGTGGTTGGGCCAGAGTAGGAATTGCTAGAGGAGATGGTGAGCGTGCCAGTCCCATTTTTTGTGAGCGAACCCGTGCCTGCGATGGACCCGGTGCCGCTGATGATATAGCTAGCGCCAATATTGTTGTTGACGACCACGGCCGCCGGCGTCACCGTGCTATTTAAGTTCACAATATGATTTGACGCATGGCTATCGTCAAAGGTTGTCGTATCACCGTTGAGAAACACTTCACTCGACGATAGATCGGTCCAGTTGGATGTAGTGCCCACATCCCATAAATTACTACTTCCAGTCCAGAAGATATTCTTTGTTCCCCGCGATTTTCCGCTGAGTGTGAGCGTGATTGCTTGCCCCGTGGCGCCGTTGATGGTCGTAGCATCCGAAAGATTCAACGTGTAGGTCGCCGAAAATGTTCCCGCTGTTGCGGTATTCAAACTGGCGCTAAGGCCCAAACTACTTCCAGCGGCCAGGGCGCTCGTAAAAGCCGAAGCAATATTTGTCGATAAAGCCGACGTATTGCCCGTGCCCGAGGCGCTTACATAGACCAACGGCGCAGTGAAACCAGCAGTCGACACCAAGTTGTACAAGCTGAAATTGGCTTCCTTCATTCCACTGCCAGTGCTAAATGTGCCCAAGTTAATCGTCAGCGAATTCGCATCGCTCGCGCTGGCGAAGCTCGCATTCGCATGATCTAGCACGGTTCCCGCCACACTGATGATATCGTCGGCGTCGGCCGATCCGTGCCCAGTACCCGAACTCGTCAAATCGGTATTGTGGATCGTTATGGTGCCGGTCTTAACTCCCGCGGTAGCCGTCGATGCGTTGAGCCCCGCGGTAATTGTTTTGGTTTGCGAGCCGTAGTCCATTGGCTGACCAGTACCGGCAAGTAAACTGCTGCGCGCTGGCCACCGTAATTGCATTTCCCGAAGCGGTAATATTGAACGTGGTCGGTGTCGAACCGGTTTTGCTCAATGTAGCGGTCCCTGTGGCAAATGTGCCGCCGACGATCACGGTTCCGACGCTGAGATTCGCCGACGATGCGCCGTTTGAAGCGGGAGCGGCTACCGATAGCTGGGAATCGTTCGGGCCGGTCCCAAACACCGCCCAGACGTACTCGGGGTGATCGACGTAGGGGTTGCGGTTTTTTTGCGAGTACTGCGGCTCCAGCGTGTTGGAATAAATGAATTGATTTCTGCGGCGCTCGAAATTGTCGACACCATCTTGATAGTTCCAATGGAGCATCGAATCTAAGTCGCCCATTTTGTAATCGGGTAGATTCGGGCCGACCGTGTATCCGTTGATAAGTTGCAAGTTCGTGGGGGAAAGAGTCGGCGAACCGGTGTAGTACATCGTGGCCATGTAAAACATTGCCCGCGACACATCTCCCTTGTCGGCATCACCTGGGAAAAAGTATTGGTTCGTGACAACATAGGGTGCTCCGGAGGCATTCGGTCCGCCACCATACGGAAGATTCCCGCGATCGCCATTGGTCGCAGTGTAGGCAGGACGCAGCTCAAATAAATCGGCGGTTGGCCCGCTCGTACCGCCGTTAATGCGCGACGCAGGCCACAAATGTTCCCGATTCCAAGTGGCACCCGAATCCCAAACATTGCTAACCGACGTTCGATCGTAAACGGTCAGAATATTGTTCGAGTTATTCGGGTCTTTGTCGGTGTCGGCCAAAGCGAATCGCGCATTGGCGTAGCTCTGCTGAGTAAAACCGCTGGAAATGATGTTGTGCAGATTGGTGCGCAGCGTGTTGCCCGTGCCTGTGGCAGCGTTGTAATAGTTCGCCGGCGGATTGTACGCGGGGTCGGGGACTTCGTACCCAGCGAGCGCACTGCGGCCGAGAGCTGCGGCAGAAAGACCGATCGCGAAGAAAGTCGCCAATCGCCGCCAAAACGTCGCGCCTGCAATCGATGCAATGTCCCAAGAGTTGCCTAATCCCGGTCTTCTTTTCTCACTCAATATTCGTAACTACATATCATAAGCGCGATTGAGGACTATTGCTACACTAAAAATGAAAACGTCGGGTGACGACCCACAACCGGTCGAACCGATTTAACTCGCTTGGCATTGGTAGCATTCGCGGGTTACGATTGACCAGTGGCTCCGGGCGCCAGCGGAGGACGCGGACCAAGTTGTAGACCGCGTCGATCAGGCTTCGAATCGAACGCAAGCGAGAGTGGCGGAATTGGCAGACGCGCTGGACTTAGGATCCAGTACCGAAAGGTGTGTGGGTTCAAATCCCTCCTCTCGCATTTCTCCAAAGCAGGCGTGGTCGCTGTGATTAAACGCAGCGCGCGATTTCGGGCACGCGCAGATTCGCACAGGAGAGCTTCCTGCATCAACATCTGGCGCGACAAACCGTTCTCTCAATTTCTCGGCGAAAGCAGCACCCAGATGCGATTCAAAACGCTCTTTGGCCAAAGCGCTTAGCCGCTCGGCTGCGCGGCATTGCTTTTGCAACGTGATCAAGAGCCGTTGCGCGCTCCCCTGTCGCTTTGCAGTGTCGTCCAATACCGAGGTGCCATTATGACCGACAAACAAATGCTCGTTGAAGACGTCAAAGGGGCCGGCCGAACCATCGGACATGCCGTCGCAATTCTCGTCGGCCTATTTCTTCTGATTGTCGGCCTTGCCATGGGCGTGAGCCTCGTATTGTTGCCGCCCGGCTTAATCGTCGGCGCTACTGGCTTCATGTTCATTGTGTACGGGCTGTATGCGACTCCACGAAAACCGTCGGAAAATGATTCTGGCAGTCGCTCCGTTTGAATAAATTGCTTTCGCCGTGTCGCAATTCTTCAGGCGCCGTGCTCGCTTGCCGATCGAACCCCGCTTCTCGAACCCGCCGTATTTTCTGCTTAGAATTCGGCGCGAATCGGTCATTGCCGGATGCAGAAAAGATGCTTTGGTAAGAGCTTCAAACACTCGCTTCCGCCATCTCACCGCGAAACTGATCTGCTACTGCGATAAATTGCTCTTCGCAGGCCAAATAAGCATTCACCACGTCGGGATCAAATTGCTTTCCTGCTCCCTCGACAATTATCGAATGCGCGACACTATGGCTGTTCGGCTCCTTGTAGGCCCGTTTCGAGCACAGCGCGTCATACACATCGGCCACAGCCACAATCCGCCCGCACAAAGGAATTTCTTCCCCGCTTAGGCCGCGCGGGTAGCCGCTCCCATCCCAGCGCTCATGATGTGTGGCGGCGATATCGCACGCCATCGTTAAGAATTTCGCTTGCGGAAATTGTGCCAGAGCCGCGCCGAGCGTTTCCGCGCCCAATAGCGTATGAGTCTTCATGATCTCATATTCACTTTGAGTCAGCAGTCCGGGCTTCAGCAGCACGTGGTCGGGAAGCCCCACTTTGCCAATGTCGTGCAGCGGACTCGTGGCGTAAATCAGCCGAATGAATTGGCCATTGATCTGGCCGGCAAACTTCGGATTCCCCGCCAACTGCTGCGCCAGTAAACGGCAATAATTTTGCACGCGTTCCAAATGCCCCACCGTTTCCGGATCGCGCGATTCGGCCAATTTCGCGAGCGCAAAAATTACGACCTCGCGCGTTTCCAAGTTCAGCAACCGCTCTGCCAGCGCGCACCCGCAGCACAAGTTCGTTCGGATCGTAAGGCTTTTTCACGAAATCGTCGGCGCCGGCAGTTAGGCCGTCGACGGTTTCCTGCGGGCTGTCGTGACTGGTCACCAGAATAATATAGACATAGCCGGCAAATGCTCCGCCACGAATCGCCTGGCACAATTCAATTCCGTTCATGCAGGGCATGTCCCAGTCAGTAACCACCAACCGGCAATTGCCGCAGCGCAGCTCTTCGAGCGCCTCCAGCCCGTTGCCGACGGCCGTCACGTCGCACCCCGCTTGCATAAGCGTTTGCTCGAGCATGTCGCGAGAAACTTCGTCGTCTTCTGCAATGAGAACGTGCGTCATCGTAGGAGACCGGCGGGAAACACCGGTGGATATTATTGCTCTGGAGGGAAAGCTCCGACGTCGGAGTGCTCAGAAAATTCAGATGCCCCAATCCCGGACTGTCAAAGCGCAAGCTATCCAAAGATTAGCTTACTTTTTGCACCCGTGCGGCGGACCACATGTCAGCATACAGAAGCGCATTTCCAGAGCCGAAAAATACACGCCCGGGATCGAAATTCCTGGGCCAGCACACCACTTAAGATTTCGTTCGCCAGCCGCGTCGCTCGCCGCAAAATCGCGCCCAAAAGACCCGCAACCCCCAGCCCTGCCAAAGCCAGACTACTCGGCTCCGGAACTGTCGAAAACGACTGTAACGAATCGGTGAAGGCCCACGTGCTCTGGACGATGCCCGAGTGCAAATCGCTGGCATGCGTGTTCACACTGGTGCCGTTGTCGCGGTTGGCGCTCCACATGCCGATCTCATTCGACCCACGAATTCGACGTTGGCAAAATTCAAAATCATCGGCGCGTCCGAAAGCTGAAATACCTCCGGCTCGTCGTTCTGCCCGATCATCACCGTTATGCCGATATCGATCCTCGGGTCGATCGCCGTGACTTGCGTGTGAACTTTGTTTGCAGTCGAAATGGCCACTGAGCTTTCTGTCTTGCCGCTGGTGAACGACGTTCCAAAATCCATCGCCATCACGTTCACGTCCCGAATTTTCAACCCCTTCGACTTCGCATCGTTCAGTAGAGCCCTGGAGTTTGAATCCAGACCGTTCGGATCTCCCGGCAGCGTGTAGGTGATTTGCAAACCAGGGTCAGCCGCCTCGCAGCGCCACTAGCGCCGTGTTTCGCAATTGATTGGCCGAGTGTTATTCAGTGTCGAGCCCTCAATGTCGAAATCCAGCCACGTGAAATCATATTTATTGATCACTGCCTGATACTGTGCTTGCAAGCCCGCAGCTGTCGTGGCATCAAGCGCCAGTTCGCCGCCGCTTGCCCCGCCAAACGAGCAAATCACATCGCCGCCCGAACTGCGAATCGAAGTGATCTGCGAAGAATAAAATCCCGACGCGACCGAATGTCCCGTGCCCCCCCACGTCGGGTTCCCGCTGGAGTCGGGAATGACGAATGCCATGGTGTAATACTTCTGTCCCGTGGCGCCGAGCACGTTCGAAATCTGCAGATTGTCCCCCGCATCGATCTCCATGTACGGCGAGAAAACATTCGTCGGAAATGCACCGCACGCCGCCGACGGGGCAATCGCGGCCAGAATCGCGGCGCAGCCAAAGAAGCTATCGCCAACCGAAAACGCATGCCTCTGTTTCCCCGTGCTTCACAGAAATCCCTGGCCGCCTATTATGGCCGATCGCCACAGGGAAGCAAATCGTTTTTGTAAATCGTTGGTCGCGTTTCAAACCGCCCAACTACCTTCGCAGGTCGGCGGAAGTGGCTCCAGAACTTCCCCGTTGCTGAGGCGGGCTTGAAACTGCCGGTCGCATATAATGGCCGCATAAATCGCCTACGCATAACTCCGCAATTGGCGGAGTTGTCTATGCGCATCCATCAAACCCACTCGTGCTGTCATTGCGTTCTCATCTTATTGACCTGCGTGCGGCGTTAACGGTTTGCATGCCGAGGATCTCAATACCGACCCAAAACTCGTCGCCAGCTCTCATACCGCAACCAGCCAAGTACGAATCGGCCCCCGGCCAGTTCACGCTCACTCCCAAAACCGTACTCGTCGTCGAAGACGCCACGCGCCCCATCGCCGAATACTTCGTCGAACTGCTCGCCCCCGCTCTCGCCGAAAAACTGAAAATCGCTGATCGCAACTCTCCCGTCCAGCTCTGACAACCCGACCGTCAATCTCACTCTCTCGCCTGGTCTTAATCGCCTCGGCCCCGAAGGCTACACGCTCGTCGTCGCGCCCGAAAAAATCGACATCGTCGCTGCCGGTCCCGCCGGCGTCTTTTATGCCTGCCAAACGTTGCGCCAGATGTTGCCGGCGACAATCGAATCCCACAACAAAATCGCCGCCCCCCTCTCCATCCCCGCCTGCTCCATCGAAGATTCCCCCCGCTACTCCTGGCGCGGCATGCATCTCGATGTCTCCCGCCATTTCTTTCCCAAAGAATCCGTCAAGCGCTATATCGATCTCCTAGCCGCCTACAAACTCAACGTCTTCCACTGGCACCTCACCGACGATCAAGGCTGGCGCATCGAAATCAAAAAATATCCGCTCCTTACCAGCCAGGGCGCGTGGCGTCCCTATAACGCTGCCAGCGACGGCCCCACGCCGCCCCCTGCCAATCCCGACGGCTCGCCCGGCCTCTACGGCGGATTCTACACGCAAGACGATGTGCGCGAAATCGTCGCCTATGCCAAAGCCCGCTACATCAACATCGTTCCCGAAATCGAAATGCCCGGCCACTCCAACGCCGCCATCGCCGCCTACCCCGAACTCTCCTGCACCGGCGGCCCGTTCAAGTCGGGCCAGGTCTGGGGCGTCTACAAAGACGTCTACTGTGCAGGCAAGGATTCCACCTTCGATTTCCTCGAAAATGTCCTCACCGAAGTCTGCGATCTCTTCCCTGGCCCCTACATTCACGTCGGCGGCGACGAAGTTCCCAAAGATCGCTGGAAGCAATGCCCCGATTGCCAAGCCCGCATCAAAGCCGAGGGGCTCAAAAACGCAGAAGAGCTGCAAAGCTACTTCATCAAGCGCATCGAAAAATTCCTCGAAACCAAGCACCACCAGCTCATCGGCTGGGATGAAATTCTCCAAGGCGGCCTCGCTCCGGGTGCCACCGTCACTTCCTGGCGCGGCATGGCAGGCGGGCGCACCGCCGCCACCCAGGGGCACGATTGCGTCATGTGCCCCGAATCGAATTGCTACTTCGATCACACCGCCGACGCAGGCACGAATCCCAAAGGCTCCGGCGCGTTTCTAATGGTCAGCCCCGTGCCGCTCGACAAGGTATATGCATTCGAACCGACTCCAGCCGATCTATCACCCGACGAGGCCCGCCATATTCTGGGCGCCCAAGGCAACGTTTGGACCGAGCGCGTCCCCACGCAAGATCGCCTCGATTACATGGCCTTCCCTCGTGCCATCGCGCTGGCCGAATGTCTCTGGACTCCCCACCGCGGCTCCTACGACGATTTCGCTGCCCGCCTGGTGCAAAATTTCAAACGGCTCGATGCCCTGGGCGTGAAGTATTACGACGATCCTATGGCCCGCGCCATAACCATCGGCGTTTGGCAACCGACCGATATCACCACCGCGCCTAAAGATGTCGATTTTTCACTCACACCTCACATCACATCCGCCGGTGTCAATACAGTCCGCTTCGAATACCTCGAAGGTAAAGGCCAACTTCAAATCGACAGCGTCGCGCTACTGGAGAACGATAAGGAAATCGCCCGCGATACGCACGCCGCCATGGCCGGTTCCCGCGCTTCCGCCAACGCTTTCGAACTCAAGATTGATGAGCTCAAGCCCGGCGCGTCCTACACCGCCCGCGCCACCCTTCACGCCAAACAAGGCGATAAAACCAAGGGCCAAGTCTTCTTAATTGCCGGTGCGCCAGATAAATCGCCCGCAGCCAATCCCCCTGCCGCCAGTTCAACCTCGGCCACTCCCAATGAATCGCCCGCACCCGAAAAATCCGCCTCCGCCAAACCTCCTGCCTTCAAAGTCCTCGTCAAAACCTCCAAGGCCAAAGACCATTTGAAAATGATCGCCGCAGCCACGCCCCTGCTGCAAAAAATGGCCGCCGACAACAACTTCGCCGTCGATATCACAAACGATGGCAGCGTCATCACCGACGAGAACCTCGCCAACTATCAGGTCTTCGTGCAACTCCAAGATGCCCCCTTCGATATGACCCCCGACCAGCAGCAGGCGCTGCAAAAATTCATCGAAGCGGGGCACGGCTGGGTTGGCATTCACGCCGCAGGCTTAACCGGCAAGAAGTTCGTCGGCGATAAGCCCTACTGGCAATGGTTCGAAGATTTTCTCGGCGGCGTCACCTATTCGCCGCATCCCAAATTTCAAAAGGGCACGCTCGTCATCGAAGATCATTCCCACCCGGCGACGAAAAACCTTCCCGACAAAATGGAAATCTCCGACGAGTGGTACGAGTTCAATGAAAGCCCCCGCCCGCGCGTTTGCGTGCTCGCCCACGCCGACGAATCGACCTACAAGCAAAACCATCCGATGGGCGACCATCCGCTCATCTGGACCAACGAAAAATACCGCCGCATGATCTACATTGCCATCGGCCACGACGCCGCCCTGTGCGACAACCCCGACTACCAAACCCTGCTCCGCGACTCCATCCTCTGGGCCGCCTCGCAGGGGAAATAACTCTCGGGTTCTCAGTTGACATGTCCCTATGGATGTACCGTACAACGAAATTCTGGCGATCGTCCGCGAACCGGGTGATTTGAAGACGGCGTTTGCTGCCCTTCGTGAGCTCGGACGGTCTCAGCTCGCGTCTGAGGTTTGGGACAAGATTCCAACTCCAGAATTGCAAGCGGACGTGCTGCTCGCCGGCGCATGGTTAAAGAAAAACATCGTCGAGTACCAACCATCGGGTGTCTATCTCGGCCTCGATACTCTGAACGAAAAGCAGGGTCACGGGAAAAACCTCGAGATAGGTATGACGCGCGAGGCTGATCCTGATAAGCTCGAAATGGAATGGGCGTATCGCTTACCGCAGCGCGGCCATAATCACCTCATTGAGGGCATCTACCAGGCGCACCGTGCATACCAAGAATTCGGCTTGGAGTATCCAGCCGAAATACTGGCCGATTACATTTTCTTTTTCGGCTATAGCGGACTCGTTCTCGCGTTTGCGATCGAACGAGTTAAGATCAATTGGGACTGCCTGTTCATCTGGGGCTTCCATGACGGTGATTTAGGCTACCTTGTCCGGTCATCACCGCAGGGGGTTGTGCGTTTGGCGACATTCGGTAACAACGCATAACCTACCGCTCATCAATCAAGAATCGCGGCCGAAGCGCTTGACGAAACTCACACGACATTAAGTTCCGTGAGCATGGTGTAGGCATCCAATTCGCTGATAGCTCAGAATACAATACTCACCGATGCAACTCGCGCCGTCCATCCACTTCCGCCCCCTTTTCTCACTCCTCGCAGCGCTCGTCATTCTTAAAGTCACCCTAAGCGTTCTCGTTGGCTACCGCGACTATTTCCCGCCGAATTTTAAGGCCGATTTTCTCGCCGGCCGCCAGACCTACTTCTACGGTCCGTACCAATGGGCGTTCTATATTCATCTTGCCGCCGGGCCTCCCGCGCTCCTTCTCGGTCTGATCCTCACGAGCAATCGTTTCCGCTTGCGTTTCGCCAATTGGCATCGCGCTGGGCAAACTCCAGGGGCTGATTGTCCTCTTCCTGCTCGCGCCCAGTGGTCTGTGGATGGCCCGCTACGCTCAAAGCGGCGCAGTGGCAGCCGTTGGCTTCTCGATGCTCGCCATCTTTACGGGGACCTGTGTGGCGCTGGGATGGCGCGCCGCGATCGCGCGCCGCTTCGCGGAACATCGCCGCTGGATGACGCGCTGCTTCCTGCTCTTATGCTCCGCCGTCATCATTCGGCTCGTCGGCGGGCTGGCTCTCGTTTCTGGCTTTGGAGCGCCTTGGCTCTATCCGGCTAGGGCCTGGGCCAGTTGGCTCGTGCCCCTCTCAATCTACGAGCTATTCATCCAAATACGCCGGCCGTTCACCGGTTTGAGATCGGGTGCCACTGTTGGCTTGCCCAGCAGTGAATTCCTCCGACACCCCTTGCACGTTCCTCAACAGATCGCGTGAAGACAAATCCCGGCGCACGCTCCCAACGAACTCCTAAGCCGGGATACAATTCCGGCCTAAATTGCCATTCACCGATCGTCTTCCAGAACACCATTATCGTTCCCGGCGATCGAAATGTAGGCCCGACGCTGAGCAGCCGGCAAATCGGCCTCGAGAAAACGCGTATGACCGTCAGCGAACGCCGCGTTCACGCCGCCAGGGTGATCCAGTTTAGATTCCGGTCCTATTCCCAGCACGACTTTTTCATCTGCATCGGTCGGTTGCATCCAAGGAACAGCATGGTCGGAATCCACTTCAATCACCATGATCGTATGGCCGGTTCCATCGATGATGTCTGAAAGGAATGGCACTTGAATAGGTCTTAAGCGGTTTGGAGCAGACGACTTCGAGCTTCGGCCCGCGGGATCGTGAGGAAGTGTTGGGAGCGCCGACGTTTGACGGCGCGTGGTTCGACGCGGTCCGGTCGGTCGCCCACTTTGTGCGAGGCAATGGCGGCGAGCAGGATCGCGTGCCGGCGTAGATCATAACGATCGTTTAGTAAACCGAGATGCCGAAACGCGCCGAGTGTCTGCAGCTGCGCCTTTGAAGCTGATCGTACAAGGCAACAGGTCGCTGCAGGCGGCGGCTTCCGCCATGATGCGGCGGATCAAATTATAGGCTAACAGGTGCGTGGCGATTTCTTTGCGGACCATCGACGGTGTTTGACAACGTAAATGGTCCATTTGCAGCACCGTCTTCAGCGCGCAAATCGAGTTCCGCCTGCCAGCGAGCACGATACAAGCCGGCTAGGTCAGCCGCCGAGAAACATTGCGGATCCAGCAAGGTAGTCACCAGCACATAGCTACGGACGCGAAAGCCTGGCTGGCTGACCTGCACCAGCAGTTCCCGAACCACCAATTGGTCGGGCAACGCGGCGTAGGCAAGCTCATCCATCCAATACGGGCATTGAGTCGGTTTCCGCCAGCTTACCAGATGATCGCGCCGGCCCAGCCGCTGGCCGGAACGAAAGTCGGCTTTGCGCATTTGATGCTGTCGCGTGACCAGGTCCACGCCGCGCTGGGCAAGCATCGCGAGGTCGTAATAAGAACCGTAATAGCAATCGGCCAGTAAGATGTCGTCCGATTCAAGCCCGTCCAGGAGGCTGCGGAACAATTGGTTCTCGCCGCTTCGCTTGCCTTGATAGCGACCCATGGCAAACTCCAATACGGAGCCAACCGACAGTGAAAAGATCACCACCAATCGCGCGATTGGGAAGCCTAGACCCGGCTTTTGCACATTGTGCTGCGGATAGGCCAGTTGATTCTCTGGCGTATCAGGCATGGTCACGGTGGTGCCGTCGACGATTTTCACCGTGCGGCCTTTCCACAGCCATCCGGATCGTTGCCGTGCGTCAACGTGCGAAGCATGTCCCGTGGTCTTTACTAACTTGGCAAATAGCTCTTCCGGCAATTGACGGCGTGCCGTACAGTAAGCGCCGGTTTCCGGAGAGCAGGGCGATTGCCCCTGGCTGGTGCGCCACGCCAGCAGCCGAGCGACCGCCTCGCGGCAAGAGTGATCGGCCGATAACACCTGCGAGAGGAACACCCACAGCGTCACGGCGGGTCGATAGATCCGCTCGCGAAAGGTGCATCCCAACTGCTCCAGAAGCGCGTTGACGAGCTGTTCAGGAAGCCACTGCTGAAAAGATAGATCTCCGTCCTCTTGCAATTGTTTGACAATCCTCTCCACGCGTCGAAAAAATGACGTCGCTGAAATACTTCTGGACATGGGCGGCCTCCTTGCCTGGAACGTGAAAGATTTGTGATCATTCCTTCACATCCTCAAGAAGGCCGTCTCTGTCCAGATCAATTCTGCCACCGACTTGCGCTTATTTAAGTGCCATTCATGTCTGAAAGTTTTCTCGGCTCGGCCGGTTGCAGACAACTCTCCGGGGTCACAATTGCCATGCAGGTTGTACGATTGCCACGATCGTTATCTGCTGCAGGACATTGATAAGCGGGCACGATGGTTTTGCATGCTTCCGCATTCACCGGATCGTCCCACGGTTTTGTCAGATCGATCGATTCGTACAGTTTTTGCTCCTCCATATATGGCAGAATCAATGTCCGCCAACTGTGCAGCGGCTTTTCATTAGCGTCCGTCGTATAAGCCGGCGGCAACGCATGATATTTCGCCTCATAGTTCAATAGCGCCAGCGCGATTTGCTTAAAATAATTGTTGCACTTCATGCGTTCGGCAGCCAATCTCGAATTCCGCACAGCCGGCAACAGCAAGGCAATCAAAACTACAACCACTGCAACAACCGCCAGCACCGTCCACACCACCGACCCCCCGCGACGATCTCCGATTTCGCTTCCGCGGTCACGTGAATGGCGGCTGTTCATGTCAATTCTCCTTTACATTGCCGCTTTCATTCACTCGATACAATCGAATCGCCGGGACGGTTCGGCGTGGGCGTGGATTTCGAGCGCCGATTACTGCTTCGCCGCGGTCGGCTTTACGACGCGGCGAGTTGGCTTCGATTTAAGAAGCCGCGAGCACAGCGTGCGGATTGCATGCAACTCGTGTTGTAGCTCTCGCTTCGCCTCACGTTGGGGCAATGCTTCGAAAAGGTCGTGAAGTTGCACTCCTCGGCTCATGATTTCGTCGGCCTTTTTGTCATGGAGCTTCGTCCGTACGAAGCGGCAGTTTTCGGCATTGAAGAAAAGGGCCACCGCGTCGGCCGTTTTCAGATTTCCGGCGTCAAGCGAGTCGGCAATTCCTATGTTCAAAAGCGCGAAAGTGCGTAGCGCAACATCGCCATCATCGCCGCTCGGCGAAACTAGTTTTGAAAGTCGGATCGTTTTCATTTAGGGCTGCTTCGGATAGAATTTCACTCCCGCCGCACTTCCCGACGAGTGTTCAAAGTAATGCACTTCGCCGGTGTTTCCCGTCTTGATAACTTTTCGCCATCTCCCGGACAACAGCGATCGAAGGTGACGGAGCAACTTTTGATTCCGCACTGGATATTTTAGCGGGCTTTGCGCGTCGGGAATCCAGTTCTCCGGAACCGATCCAGACAAGCGAACGTTCGCGAACACCCGCAATGGCATTTAATTATACCTCGCGATTAAATTTCGAGGGCGGTTATGCGGGGCCTGCACGGCTCGGCGTGAGCATGCATTATCCGCTTAATTACTCCTCCGGCTTGACCACATACTGCGTCAGCGCGTAACTAAACGCCCCCAGCAATTCCCCGCGTTCGACAGTATGGCAATCCATACACTGCTTGCCGGCCCGCAGCGAACCCAGCATGCGATAGTGGTTTCCATCCTGCTTCACAACCACATCTTCTTCGGTCCACAATTTCTCAAGTGCCGGCTTTTCAAACGCATCGAGCGCCCGCGTCGGCACATTGTCCCCATTCAATTGATCCATCCGCGGCAAATGATCCAGCACATACACCCGCGGCGTGTCGAACTTGAGCAAACTCACCAACTCCAACCGCTCAATCGTCCACTCGTCCGGCTTCTCGAACGCCGACTTGGGCGAGTAATGAAATGCATGCGAAATGAACCCAGCGACCTTCTGCACGCCGTCCATAACCAAGCCAAAACCATCGGGATCCAGAAAATCACCTTCAATTAGGAAATGTGCGCTCGATGCATCCTTTACTTTGTCCGCGAAGATTAACGCGCGCCAATAATTCTGCCAAGGTTCGCGATAGAACGGCGTCGATTCGTCAAATTGAATGTCTCGTATCTCCGGTCGCCGAATACTGTCGGGATTCATTGGCGCCATTCTCCCAATTCCGAATCCGATCGCGCGTACAAACAATTCGTATTCGTGGTTATGCAACATCTGCAACTGCCGCTGCCTCCAGTCGTAATCTTCCAGCCGTTCGTTCGCTTCTAGTTGCTTCGCAACAGAACTAGACATGGTGATTGAGGCCGATGCCAATTTGCTCTCCGGATGTTCATATTTAAGCCGATCCTTCAGCGACACTATCGGGAACTCCTTCCTGGCGCGTTCGTACCTGCCAGCCACGCCCATACCCAGAGAAGTGCCAATGAAGGTTGAGACCAACATGCAAACCGCCGCTGCTATCACCAGCGACTTAGTGTCATACACAGGTTTTCTCGCCAAAAAGATCGCGACGATCGTTAGCAGCAGTGCATCGGCAAAGAGTGCCAACACCAAAAGCATGAATGAAAGCAATAGGGCCGGAATCGTAATTAACAGCACTCTTAGCGGTCGCGTCGTTCTGGCATACCGCACAAACACCGATGACATGAACACCGCAACACCGAGCACAATCCAGAATTTGATGTTATCGAATCCAACGACCGCCGCGCAAAAGGCGATCCCCGCGCAAAATGCCACCACGAGCAGCAAATCCTTCAAAGAGAATTGCATCTTGCACTCCCGCCCGAGCCTGCACAGGCCCACGAAAAGTGCCCCTCATTCTAGCACGATTCCCTCGTGCGCGCAAACCAATCAGCCCGAAGTGCTCTATGGGCCCAAGCCGTCCGCCTTACCACGCGGATCCCGAATTCCAATATAATACACCTTCGTACGCTCCTCCCAACCTGAAAACCGAATCTCCTTCCATGCCAACCGATGCCCAAAAAAATCTGGAAGCGATCCTTAAGTCGCCAAGTTATTTGCCGGCCGACCGCGATCCCGAACTTTTGCAAAGACCCGAAATGCGCCCCGTGCGGTTGCAACTGGAGTTGTATAAGCCTGAGTTGGCATTGGAAGAGCACCAGGTTCGATCGACGATTGTGCTGTTCGGCGGCACCCAACTAATCGAGAAGGCCGATGCTGAGGCGCGGTTACGGCAAGCTCAAGCAGCGCTCGCGTCCCACCCGAAGAATGCAGGCCTCGAGCGTGCAGTGGCGCGTTATACTCGGCTGCTTGATCGAGCCCACGTCTACGACGCCGCCCGCCGTTTTGCTCAAATCGTCTCTCGCGAGAATCAGAAAAATCACTGCCGCGAATTTGTGGTCGTCACGGGCGGAGGACCGGGCATCATGGAGGCCGGCAATCGTGGCGCCCATGACGTTGGCTGCAAATCAGTGGGCTTCAACATCCGCCTGCCGGCCGAACAGGCGCCCAACCCGTATATTACGCCAGACCTATGTTTTCAGTTTCGCTACTTTGCGCTGCGGAAAATGCATTTTCTGTTGCGCGCCAAGGCCTTGGTCGCGTTTCCTGGCGGTTTCGGCACGCTCGATGAATTATTCGAAGTGCTGAACCTACGTGAAACCAACAGAATCCAGCCGATGCCGATTGTTCTCTTCGGGCGGGAGTATTGGAATCGGGTGATTGATTTCCAGTTCCTCGCAGACGAAGGGCTTATCGGCGACGAAGACTTGGAACTGTTCAGCTATGCTGAGTCTCCCGAAGAAGCTTGGGACATCATTCAGCAATTTCACCGGCAAACAACCGCCAGTTGACGTCTAAGCAGCCCAAATCGGCTTATCAAAGGTCCGCGCGTCGAAATTTCGGTTCGTTATCTGACCCGCCTAAAGTCAATGTAACCGCGCTGCACATCTGTGCGGATTAGCTGCACTCGGAGCCGGTGCCCGACGTCCAGTCCTTCAAAACCACTTTCGAGTTTTCCCTCGACGGGCGGATGAAGAATACGGACCCAGGTCCCTTTGTCGGACGCACCGGTGACGATGGCGTCGAACTGCTCCCCAATCCTCGATTCTAAAAGCATTGCCGCTGCCGACTTGGCGACCTGTCGTTCTACCTTATGCGCGGTGTCCTCCTCTTCGGTGCAATGGTTCGCCAGCTCGTCCAGTTCGTCGTTAGCATACGGCACCGAACCTCCCACCAACGCTCCTTTCACGAGCCGTTGCGTAATCAAATCCGGGTATCGGCGGTTGGGGGCAGTCGAGTGCGCATAGTCCTTAACCGCCAGGCCAAAGTGCCCCACCACGCTCTCGCCGGGAAATTGCACGACGTATTCCCCGCACCCAGCAATTTAATGACGCTCAGCGAAAGATCGGGGAAGCGGACCGGATCTGCCGCTTTGGCCGATACCAAAAACTTCTCGAGCGCCAATGAATCGGGCTGTTTGGGCAACGTTGTGCCTCGCTCGGCGGCCAGCTCCACGATCCTGTCCCAGCGTTCGGGCGTACGAACGACGCGGCGTAGCGACGGAAACTTCTTCGCTGCCAGGTATCTCGCCACAACTCCGTTGGCAGCAATCATAAAGTCTGCGATCAGGTCTTTGGCCCGATTCGGTTGGTCGGGTACGAGGTCCCGCAGTTCATCGCCACTGAATACCGGGCGCACTTCGATCGTTTCCAGATCGAGCGCACCAACGGCATGCCGGTTGGTTTTTAATTGTTGAGCTACGCGGTCCTGCAGCCGCAGGTTTTCGTCGAGTCCCTGCACGGCGCCAATCGCCGCTGGTTGCGGCCCCTTGCCGTCCAGCCAGCTAGCGACGCTGTTGTAAGCCAGCTTCGCACGATTCCGGACGGTCGCTCGATACACGTCGGAACCCTGCAGCGATCCGTCCCCTGCAATCACCATTTCCACGACCACAGCCAGGCGATCTGAGTCATAGTTGAGCGAGGTCAAATCGGTCGACAGCTTCTCGGGAAGCATCGGGAAGATCTTGGCAACGGTATAGACCGAAGTCGTATTTTGCCGCGCATGGTCATCCAGGGCCGATTGCTTTTTGACCACCGCGTCCACGTCAGCGATGGCCACCAAAATTTTGATCGCTCCCGCAGGCATGCTTTCGGCAACGGTCAACTGGTCGAGATCCCGGGAGTCATCGTTGTCGATCGAGCACCAAAGAAGGTTTCCGAGATCAGCCGTCGGCTCGTTGGTTCCAACTGCCGGCCCGTGGATTGCGGCGAGCTCCGCGAGCTCCTGGCTTGAGAAATCCGCAGCGAGCCCTCCCTCCAACATCGCACGACGGGCAATTTTTTCCAGGAGGCGGTGTTGTGTATCGCCGGCATTTGTCATGCTATTGCCTCTGTAAAAAAATGCTTACACGATCAGGTTAGGTTCTGCAAAAAAGTGCCATCATGCCACAGCACATCCAGCCCGCTTCCGCATCACGTCAGTCGCTCTACGATCTGGGCCATTGTGATATGTCGGTCCCTCGGCTGCCGTACCAGTGATTCGAGGAGAATCCCAGCAAACGGTTCGGAGAGCCCTGCCAGACACTTTTCGGCGTCGAATTGCTCGATTCGCATGAACACTTCCATGATATTGTGCCAGTGACAGCGGCCTTCCCGGTAATCATCTCATAGAGGATCAGCCCGAGTACAAACACATCGCTAGCGACCGAAGCAGGCTCGCCACGGATTTGTTCCGGGGCCATGTAGCCGGGCGTGCCGCTGAGGTGGGAACTGGAGGCAGTCCATTCGATGGTATTATCTCGGGGCTCCGATTCTACGACGCGCCGAGCCAACCCGAAATCCATAATTTTGATGATGTCGTCTGAAGTGACCATCAAGTTCGCCGGCTTCAGGTCGCCGTGAACGACGCCCGCAGCATGTGCGGCCGCGAGACCTGCTGCAATCTGTCGGCCGAGCGCTGCCACCGTGTCCGGCGCCAGTGCGCCCGTCTGAATTCGTGCGGCAAGCGTCTCGCCAGCCACGTATTCCATCACGATCATCGGCGCGCCCTGGGAATCGTCAATCGCATGCACGGTGCAAACATTCTGGTGATTGAGCGCAGCCGCGGCTCGCGCCTCGGCCAAGATTCGCTCACGGGCCACGTTGCTCGGCCGGAGGACTTTCAGGGCAACGGTACGGCCCAGTACCAAGTCGCGCGCACGGTAAACAACGCCGAATGCGCCGGAACCGAGAATCGATTCCACTTGATACTGGCCGATCACCCGATTTGGGCCAAGTTCGTTCAAAATATCTAAAGGTGCCTGACCAATGCTTCGCTCGGCCTCGCACAAACCACCGCTTTGCAACCCATCCAGCACACGAAGAATTTCATCGCTACTGCGTCCCACGCTCAAATTGTGTACCACCTGATATTGCAAGACGCCGTTGGGGTCGACGATGAACAGTCCGCGCAGCGCCATATGGCCACGTTCCACCAGTACTCCATAGGACTTACAGACTTCGCCGTCAGGATCGCTGGCCAATGGGAATGTGAGAGGCCCAATGCCGCTTTCCGACGGCGATGTGGTCAGCCAACGCACATGCGTGTCGATCGCGTCCGTGCTTACTGCCAACACATCACAATGGCGTTGGCGGAACTCCTCGATCCGACTGCTCAAGGCAGTCAGTTCTGTCGGGCACACGAGCGAGAAATCGCGCGGATAGAACATCAACAAGAGCCAACGGTCGAGGTAATCGTCCAGACTCGCCTGACCGCGGTCGACGCCGTTCCCGCCGACGACTGAAAGTGAGAATCCAGGGGCTCGGGTTCCGACTTTGGCTTCGCGCATCAAGGTTATGCCTTCAGAATTCCGTTCACCATCTTCCGCTACAGTTTCTAATGTGTCAAACCTACGCCGACGTCACAAAGCTCTGAGGAATTCTTCACAATTCAGTCTCCAGTTTGCTCATTGGCTCCTAGCGCACCGCTTGGGTGGCACGCCCAGTTACGGGCGTGGTCGTCTGTGCCCCTAACGCGGTAGCTACGCAGCGAGACGGTTTTTTTAGGAGGCGACTCTGTCGCCGAGTGGCACGCCCAGAATGGGCGTGGTCGCCCATGGCCCGAAGGGCCAACCTATGATAGCCCAGGCCGACAAGGCCTGGGTTGGTAAATACCCACCCATCAACCCAAGCTCCAACGGAGCGCGCTACTTCCCCACATTCTGTGCGATCGCGTAACTAAACGCCCCGAGCAATTCTCCTCGCTGCGCACTGTGGCAATCCAGGCACTGTTTCCCAGCCCGCAGCGACCCAAGCATTCGATAGTGGTCGCCATCTTGCTTCACCACCACGTCCTCGTCGGTCCACAATTTCGCCAGCACCCCATTCTCAAACTCATCCAGCGCCCGCGTCGGCACATTGTCGCTGTTGAGCTGATCCATCCACGGCAAATGATCGAGCACATACACCCGCGGCGTGTCGAACTTCAATAAGCTCACCAGCTCCAACCGCTCAATCGTCCACGCGTCCGGCTTCTCGAACGCCGACTTGGGCGAGTAATGAAACGCATGCGCAATGAACCCGGCGACCTTCTCAATGGGTTCCATCACGTAGCCAAAGCCATCGGGATCTAGAAAATCTGTTTCGGCACAAAGATGCAACGTTTTTACATCCTTAGAGCGGTCAGTTTTTACGAAAGCCGACCAATAGCCAACGGCTGGTTCACGATAAAAAGGAGTGACTTCGTTAAACTGAATATCGCGCAGTTGAGGCCGCCGAACATACTCAAGCATTGGAGTGGCCATTCGCACGATACCAAACCCTTGTGCCCGAACGAATAACTCAACATTGTGATCATGCAACAGAGCTAATTCTTCCCGACGGGAGCTGCGACCAGAATCGTCCATCATCTCTAATCCCTTTGATACTGCGCGGCCTAGTTCTCGAACGTGCTCGACCGACTGCCCACGCCGCTCATAACTCAGGCGCGTTTCTAAAGAAACAACTGGAGACTCTTTTTTGGCTTCCTCGATTGCGTTTGCCCAGGCCCACCCGGGCAATGCACCAGCGACAGCAGATACAAGGCCAGCAATTGCAACGAGTGTGCTCAGCTTCCTGATACTCGGCGGTTCTGATGGCGCAAAAGCGAACGCAGCAATTGTTAATATCAAACCATCCAAAAATAGTGCTGGAAAAAGACACCCGCCCCAAAAAAACATCACCGAAAAAACCAGAACGGGTATCGTTACCCACAAGGCAGCCCTCGGCCGCTGGTTCGCGATGAAAACAAACAATACTGACATGATCCCGGCCACAGTGAAGTCGAACCAGAACCATCCATTATCAATTCCCACTCGAACTAGGCACCAAGCGATCCCCGCGCAAAACGCCATCACCAGCAGCAAGTCTTTCAAAGAGAATTGCATCTTGCACCCCCCGCCGGAGACTGAACAGGCCCCTGAAAAGCGCCCACATTCTAGCACGATTCCCGCCAGCCGTGGAATTGGTGCCGTCGGTCGGTTCGTCATTGGTCACGAATTCATCCCTGAAAAAGTGCACTATCCCACGAATCGGGACAGCAGAATGATCGACGCAATAGCCAGTACGATTCCAATTGCTTCTGGCCAACGTAGGGATTCATGCAGAATGAAAACGCCGATCGCCGTGAAAAGGATCACCATCGTCGCTGCGTACACAACCCCGAGCGTCGCAAATTGCAAGTGGCGCATCACGTACACCCATCCAAAAGCAGTCGATGCGTAAACGGCCAGGCCGATATAAAACCACGGCGACGACGCAGGCTGTTCGAGCTGGCTGGCGCGCTTCAGTGAATAATCCGCAGTCGCGGAAATAATACAGAAGCCGATGGTCGCCAAAATGGCAGTGGTGGATTGAGACATTGATCGCCTGCTGACCTCATTAGTTTTCATCGCTCATGATAGTTTCCTATCAACGTATCAGACAGGCCGATTATCAAGGAGAAATACCGTGTTGAAATCATGCGAATTTAGTTCCAAGGGCGTATTCGCGTGCCTCGAAAAAGAGTGGCCAATGTCCCCCTTGATTTTTTAGCCGAATATTACTATACAAAGGTTCATTAGTTGCCGCGAACACTCGCAGCCAGCGCCCGCCCGCTAAGCTGGCTTTTCGACATTTTGACTCTTCGACTTTCCGCCCAGCTACCCCCGTATGCGCACTCATGCACCAACCCTCAGTCACCAAACCTCCAACTATCAGTCATTTCGTCATTCTGCCTTCTGCTTTCTGCCGTCTGCCTTCACTCCCCACTCCCCATGCATCGTTTCCTGGCTTCATTAGAAGCTATTTCAAAACCTGAATTGGGTTGCTAGTATTTCGCCTTCTTGTTCCGCAAGGAGGCGAACAAATGGCTACATTAGTGCCGAATAAGCTATGGAACGAAATCGAACCGCTATTGCCCAAACGCATCCCATCGCCCCAAGGGGGACGACCGTCGGTTTCCGACCGGGCTTGTCTGGCGGGAATTATTTTTGTGCTCAGGAGCGGTGTGACTTGGAACATGCTTCCCTTGGAAATGGGTTGCGGCAGTGGCGTGACGTGTTGGCGACGGCTGCGAGAGTGGACCCGCTTGAACATCTGGCCCCAACTCCATCGGAAACTCTTGCGTCGCCTGGGAAAACGGGGTGCGATTCGGCTTTCCCGCGCCATCATCGACAGCGCCTCGGTGCGGGCTGTTTTTGGGGGGAACATACCGGACCCAATCCCACGGATCGCTCGAAAAACGGCTGTAAACGGCATGTGATTGATGACGCCAGGGGATTGCCGTTGGTGGTCGAAACCGGCCCGGCCAACGAACCCGATGGCAAGCGTGCGATTGCGATGTTGGACAAAATTCCCGCCGTCGCAGGCCGGCGGGGACGGCCACGCCGCAAGCCGAAAATCTTTCAAGGAGACGCGGCCTACGGCAGCGCGGCAATCCAGCGGCAAGTCGTGAAGCGGGGCATCCGACCGCTGTTGGCTCCCTACGGCAACTCGAAACGCGAACACGGCAGCGGCCTGGGGCGAACCCGCTACGTCGTCGAACAAACCCTCAGTTGGTTCGGGAACTTCCGTCGTCTTAAATTGTGTTACGAACGTACCGCGGAACATTTCCAAGCCTTTCACGAATTGGCGGCTTCCCTCATTTGCTTCAATCGGCTAACGCATCAGCGAAAATAGGTTTTGAAACAGCTTCTTATGAATTGCCTCTCCTTCCGCCGTCCGACTTTTTCCTTCCTTTCCTTCCTTTCCTGCCTTCCAGGCTTCCTTATAAATCTGTCCTTGCTGCTTCGTGTCCGTTGTGGCTTCGTGGTTCAATCGTGTCCGCTTTCTGCCTCGTGCTTTCCGCAGCTCCGCGCGTTCCCCGTAATCCGCGTGCATCCGCGTGCATCCGCGTTCATCCGCGGCTCAATCGTGTTCCGTCTTCTGCCCGCTGCTGCTCCGTGTCTCTGTGGCTCCGTGGTTAAATCATTCCCCATTATTGTCCCGCCGAACCGATTTCTGTCCCGACGTAAATTCAACCCATTGTGTCCCACCGAATTCCATTTACATCCGACGTTTTCCGCTGGTCGCATTCCACAGCCCAGACAAAACCCCCAGTTTTGTCACCTTCATGTGGGGCCCCCAGCCTCGTGCCAAAATGACAAAACTCCGACCCGCGCCCCGCTCGCTACCCACCAATACAATTTGGTGTACGCAAAACGGCGCTGTCCCTCAGAAATTCCTCTCGCCAGCGCAAAACCATCCGCGTCGTTTCCGAACCGTGCTAGCCTTAGTGTCCAACGGCGGTAGAACATCGGTCTGAACCCTGAACCCCGACCCCTGAACCCTCCCCATGCCCTCCGCCCGTTTCCATGGACCGCTTGAGCCTGCAGGCCAATGCCGCTGGCGCATTCCCAAAAGCTACAAGTCCGGCATGCGCGTCGATGGCATCATCTACGCCGACGATGCGCTCATCGAGCAAATTCGCGCTGATCAGGCCTGCGAACAAGTGGCCAATGTCGCCACACTCCCTGGCATTCAAATGGCCAGTCTCGCCATGCCCGATATTCACTGGGGCTATGGCTTTTGCATCGGGGGCGTGTGCGCGACCGATCCTGAAGAAGGGGGCGTCATTTCGCCCGGCGGCGTCGGCTACGACATCAACTGCGGCGTGCGCATGATACGTACCAATTTGCAATTTGCCGAAGTCCAGCCACACTTGGAGCAGCTTGTCGAAAACTTGTTCGCGAACATTCCCACCGGCGTCGGTCGCGGCGGTAAGTACAAATTCAATCGCCAAGAGCTTCGCGCGCTGATGGCTAGCGGTCCACAAGGTTTGCTCGCGCAACTTGGCAAACCAGCACGATATCGAGCACACCGAAGCCCTGGGCTGCCTGGATGGCGCCGAACCCGACGATGTTTCGGACCGCGCGCTCGACCGTGGCGCCGATCAATGCGGCACGCTCGGCGCAGGCAATCATTTTCTCGAAGTGCAGGTGGTCGATCGCGTGTTCGACGCTCCCGCCGCTGCCGCCATGGGAATTACCGCAGGACAACTATGCGTGATGATCCATTCCGGGTCGCGCGGCCTAGGCTACCAAGTGTGCGACGACGCCTTGCACGATTTGCGCCGTGCGCCCGATAAATATGGTATCGATTTGCCCGACCGCCAGCTTGTGTGCGCACCAGTCCACAGTGCCGAAGGCAAAAAATATCTAGTCGCTATGCGGGCCGCTGCCAATTTCGCCTGGTGCAATCGCCAGCTGCTCATGTGGCAAGCCCGCGAAGTTTTTTCGCAAATATTTGGCCGCTCATGGAAAGACCTCGGCATGGAGCTGATTTACGACGTGGCCCACAACATCGCCAAGCTTGAGCAGCACGATATTGAGGGCATTCGCAAACCCGTTTGGGTGCATCGCAAAGGAGCGACCCGCGCGTTTCCGCCGGGGCATCCGGAAACGCCCAAGGCCTACGCTGAAGTCGGCCAGCCGGTGATCATTCCCGGCGACATGGGGCGCGCCAGTTGGATTCTCGCCGGTCAGCCCGGCAGCATGGAGCAAACCTTCGGCACTGCCTGCCACGGAGCAGGGCGCGTGCTCAGCCGCACCGCCGCAGTGAAAGCCGCGCAAGGCCGCCGCATCGACCGCGAATTGCTCGCTCGCGGCATTGTCGCCAAAGCCCGCAGTTGGAAAGGCCTGGCCGAAGAACAGCCCGATGCATACAAAAATGTGGATTTGGTGGTCGAGGTCGTCCATCGCGCCGGCCTGGCCAAAAAAGTCGCCCGCATGCGGCCCATTGGAGTAATTAAGGGGTAAACTAAACGGAGCGTTCTTGAGATAAACTGGATGTTGAAATTAGATCTGGCGCTCTTTGCAAATTCAGACCAACGCTTGCATGGGAGTTAGAGAACATGCGTTTTCTAGATGGTAAAGACTCGAGGCTCGGTTTTTTTGTGTTCGTTGCTTTTGTTGTGTGCTGCGCGAAAAGTGCTGCTGTTGCAGCCACAAATATCGATGTCATAATTTCTGGGCTAAAGCATACCGAGAAAGCCGTGCGTGGATTATCGGTAACTGAAGACGCCGATGTCACTCAAAATTATCCTCGAAATCTTGTCAAACCGGCTCAGTACAAGAGCCATATCGATGTCACTATTGACTTCGATGGCAGACTTCGGGCTGAAGAGGATGGTCATACGTATCGTGTTGAAAAAAATGAAGAACCTCTAATAACTCCGAGAGTTTCAATCAGCACTTTCAACGGCACCGAGGAACGTACCCTGGTAGGCATGACAAAAGCGCGAATGATCCAGGGGATGATCACTTCTGATCGATCCAATACTTTCTGGACCCTCGATCCTCGGTTGATGACGACATGGTATTTTGACCATCCAATAAGTCAGTTGATTACCGAAGGAAAAGGAAGCGTGATCGGATCTGAAAAACATGACGACCAAGACATGCTCATCGTGGAGACAATGCCCTTCACCAACCCCGAATCTAAATCAAAATGGAAGCAGACGTTCTGGGTCGATCCAAATCGAAATTTTGCGGTTTTGAGACGCTCTCAGTCATTCCAATTCGCCGATGTCGACCGATGGATGGAAAATGATCGAATTATCGGATACGAATATCGTCAAATTGAAACCGGCATTTGGCTCCCGATGCGTGTTGTGGAAGAGGCTTTTGGCCCAACCTTGGAAGATGCTCAAAACAACGCGGCTCCGCGCCTCATGTGGCGTTACGACATCCGAAATTCGAACTGGGTCGTGAATCCGAAAGTTGACGATGCCGTTTTTACTCTGCAATTCCCTAAAGGTGTGAATGTCGAAGACCAAACGGTTCATACTCAGGGCAATAATTCAAAATAGTGCGCGAGGTGACGGTCCACCGTTGCGCCTGACAAAAAGTCGCTCGCTTGAGTTACCAACCATTTCCATCCCGCTATGAAACCATGCGCTACAACCGCTGCGGACGTAGCGGGTTGAAGCTGCCGGCGATTTCACTAGGGCTGTGGCATAATTTTGGCTTCGTCGACGACTTCGACAATGGACGAGCGTTGGTCCTGCGGGCGTTCGATCTGGGAATCACCCATTTCGACCTGGCCAACAACTATGGCCCGCCGCCCGGATCGGCCGAAACAAATTTCGGCAAAATTCTAAACGCCGAACTGAAAACTCATCGCGATGAACTGATAATCTCGACCAAGGCCGGCTATACCATGTGGCCGGGGCCCTACGGCGATTGGGGCTCGCGGAAATATCTCGTCGCTAGCCTCGACCAGAGTTTGCGGCGGATGGACTTAAGCTACGTCGATATTTTTTATCATCATCGCCCCGACGCCGAAACACCGCTGGAAGAAACAATGGCGGCGCTCGATTACATTGTGCGCAGCGGTCGGGCGCTCTACGTCGGCGTCTCCAATTACCGACCGCCGGAAATGCGCGAGGCAATTAAAATGCTGCGATCGCTCGGCACGCCGTGCCTCATCCACCAGCCCAAATACAGCATGTTCGAGCGCTGGATCGAAGACGGCTTGCTCGATTTGCTCGCCGAAGAAGGCGTGGGCTGCATCGCCTTTTCGCCGCTGGCTCAAGGCATGCTTACCGACAAATATCTCGGCGGCATTCCGGCCGGCTCGCGCGAGTAAACCCAATACGTTTTTGCAACCGGCGCAGATAACCGAGGAAAAACTGGCAAAGATTCGGCGATTGAACGATTTCGCTTCGGCCCGCGGACAGACGCTCGCACAAATGGCGCTGGCCTGGGTGCTGCGCCAGCCGGCGATGACCTCGGTCTTGATTGGCGCTAGTCGCGTCGAACAGATTGAGAATTCGATCGGCGCGCTTGCGCATCTCGAGTTCACGAATACCGAACTCACTTCGATCGAACACATTCTGCGAAATTGAGTGATTCGTCAGTTTGCGGTTGGCGCGCGGTCGGCATAATGCCCGCGCATTAGAAGGCCGAGCATCCAAATCACGCCCGTGGCGCCAAGTGCGGCAGCAATCCCGAATGCCCACTGCGGCCGGCCGGCTTGCACCAGCGCTCCGACATACAAGCTCGAAGCCATGTCGCCCACCGCATTGCCGCACGCTAGATAGCCCAACCCAAGGCTGCGCAACTCGCGCGGCAAAATGTCGGCGACCGTGGCCTTTTCCAACGTTTCCTCAATCGCAATGTAAGTGCCCGAAAATAGAAAAACTACCACCAGCAATCCAATCGAGCCGCTGCTGATCGCGAGCAAGATATTCGTGATTACTCCCAATCCATAACCGGCCACGAGCACCGGCAGCTTTGCTCGACGATCACCGATGTGTCCGGCTGGATATGCCGCCAGCGCACTAACGAAATTGTGCATCGCGTAGAGCAGCATCGGCAGCGCAGCGAAATGCAGAACGCTCGTGCCTGATGTTGCTGCTCCGCCGCCGATCGCCATTGCAGCCAATAGAATCAAAAAAGTGCGTGAAAAATCTCCCATGCCAAATAGCAACACACCGACCAGCAATAGCCAGAAGAGCCGGGGAAATCTATGTCGTCTCGGTTCCGCCTCACCCTCCCCTCTCCCCAAGGGAGGAGGTTCCATTGGATGCACGCGGCTTGCGCGCTCTTGCGCAATGAAAGCCATGGCCGAGACCGCCAGCAACCCCGGCACAATGCCGCACAAAATTATGTTGCCCAGCGGCACATGCCACCACACCATCGCTGCCGCAAATAGCGGCCCGGCAACAGCTCCCAACATATCGCCAGCCCGCTCCAGCCCGAAAGCCCGGCCGTAGTGCGTCTTCTCGACCGCATCGGCCAGCAAATAATCGCGCAAAGGCGAGCGATAGCCGCGTCCCGCCCAGGCGATCGTTCTCAGCGTCACCATCGCCCGGAGCGTTCTAGTGAGCCCAATCGCCGAAGTGCAGACCGTCGTCACAAGATAGCCAACAACGGTCCATGGTTTCTTATGCTGCACATGGTGCCCGAGCACGCCGCCGGCCAGCTTCGAGAGGCTCACGAGAAAATCTGCCAGCCCTTCGATGAGACCCAATGCCATCGCCCCCAAGCCGACCGATTTGATAAATTCGGGCAGCACCGCGGTGGCCATTTCATGGCTGACATCGGAAAAAAACGTGGCCAGCACAATGCCCCACACCGTCCGATTGATCCAAGTTCGTTTCATTTGGGGGATTGGGCCAATGGGACCTGTCCATCGGCTCACTGGGTGGCTGGCGATTCTGAATTTCTGCGTCACGATTCTAGTGTCCCGCGGAATTCGGATACAATGCCGCAAGGCTCATTGGATCAAGATAAAGATGCCGCGCCGTCTCATTAGCTCCGGATCGACTTTCGAGAAAGAGATCGGCTACTCCCGCGCGGTCGTCGATGGCGACTGGATTTTCGTTTCGGGAACTACAGGATTTGATTATCAATCGATGACTATCTCGGACGACATTGTCCAGCAAACCGATCAATGCCTGAAAAATATCCAAACCGCACTTGAGCAAGCCGGTTCGAGTTTGCGCAGACGTGGTCCGAGTGACCTACGTACTTCCCGATGGAGAAGATTTTCAAAAGTGTTGGCCAGTATTACGGAAGTACTTGGGCGATGTGCGCCCAGCAGCCATGATGATTTCAGCCGGCCTTGCCGACCCGCGCATGAAAATTGAAATTGAAGTGACGGCGCGAACGCTACGTGAGTGAGAAATATAGCCAATGCGCCACCAGTAACACGAGTTAAATCGTTGTAGGGTGGTGCTTTCCATCGGAGCGCAACGAATTCGCCGATTCAGCCAATTCTGGCCTGCCGCTAACGATTTCCTAACAATGCTGCTCTAAAGTGGCGGGAAAACAACAGTGTCAGCAAGACAGGGGCGGAAAATACTAGATTCCCCCGAGCAAAGTGCAGCGGCTCATCATGAAGAAGCTCGCCACGCTGATTGTGGCATTTTCGGCTTATCTGACGGCTAATTACGGCGTCGACTTGGCGGCTGCGGCAGAATCGTCGGCGGTCCAGGTCGATCCCAATTTGCCCCACTACGAGCAGACGGCCTCCGAGGTTTCGGGCAACATCAAAGCCGTTGGCTCCGATACGATGATCAATCTCATGCTGCTGTGGGCCGGGGGATTTAAAAAATACTACCCCGATGTGCAAGTGGAGATTGAAGGAAAAGGCTCCTCGACCGCTCCGCAGGCACTCATCGAAGGCACGGCCAATTTCGGCCCGATGAGCCGCGATTGGGAAGGCTCTGAAATCGATGCCTTCGAAGCCAAGTTTGGTTACAAGCCGACCACGCTCGCCACGAGCCTCGACATGCTCTCGGTTTATGTCAACAAAGATTGCCCACTCGCAAGCGCGTCGCTCGAACAGCTCGATGCCATTTTTTCGACGACGCGCAAGGGGGGCTATCCGAAAGACATATCGCGCTGGGGCGAGCTGGGCCTAACGGGCAATTGGACTAATCGGCCCATCAGCTTGTATGGCCGCAGCGCCAGCAGCGGCACCTATCGCTATTTCAAAGATAAGGCCCTCTTCGGCGGCGACTTTAAGCCAACCGTCAAGGAGCAGCCCGGTAGCTCAGCAGTGGTCAATGGCGTGGCAGGCGATCGCTACGGCATGGGCTATAGCGGCATCGGCTACAAAACCGCCGATGTGAAAGCGCTTGCGCTCGATTTATCGGGCGGACCGGTGCGCGCGCTTCCGGAAAATGCCTACAACGGCACGTATCCGATGGCACGGCCGCTATTGATCAGCCTCAATCACAAGCCCGCCAGCGTCCTCGATCCACTGCGGCGCGAATTTCTCCGCTACATCTTCAGCCAAGAGGGGCAGCGCGAAGTCATCAAAGACGGCTACTTACCCATTACCGCGGCTGTGGCCGAAAAGCAACTCGCCAAAGTCGGCTTGCAAATCCATTGATCGCCATGCCTACGCAACCATCGTTTACAGGCCGGCGCCGGCGCTCCACTCGGTGGACAGTTGTATTGAACGATAAGATTGCGCGTTTCGTCATCGCCGCCGGCGGCATTGGAACTATCGTGGCGGTTTCGTCGGTTGCGGTGTTTCTGGTTTGGGTCGTGGTGCCGCTCTTCGTGCCCGCTTCTGTCAATACGGCACACACGCTAGCTTTTGCGCAAGGGAAAGCAGGCCAGGTGCAATTGGCGATCGGAATCGACGATGCCAACCTAACGGGCTGGCGCATATTCAAAAGCGGAACAATCGAAGTCTTCCGCCTCGATACCGGCGAGGCGATTGAAAACCTCAGTGGCGAGGAATCCGGACTTAACGGATTGACGGCTGTCTCGCTCTCGATCGGCGCGCCTTCGATCGCCTTTGGATTCGATGACGGCCGCGTGCGACTGGGCGCATTGCATACGACGACCAGATTGTCTCGTCCGATGAAGTGCCCCAGAAGTACCGTGATCTGAAATCAGACGATTTGGTTGTGCTCCAAGACGGCACACTCTTATCGCGCACACCTAGCGGCGATTTGCACTCGCGTAAATTCGCTCTGCACCTGGAGCCGCCGCTTGATATCGCCCAGAAATCGGCGATCGTGCGGCTTGATCATGTGCCGAATTCTGGCGGGGCACGGTTCTGCACGCTGGCCGCCGACGGCACCCTGCGCATCGATCAATGGAGCAAAACCACCAACAATCTCACCGCTGAGGAAACCACACAGCAAAGCGGCAGTGAGTTACCCTTGGCGAATTCTCCATCGGGCTTGCCCGATTTTCTGCTGATTTCAGATCTTGGCGATGCCGTCTACGTCGCTTGGCACGATGGCCGCCTGTTGCGTTACGAAACGCGCAATCCCGACAGCCCGCGTTTGCTGGAAGAAGTTCACTTGGTTACTGAACCCGGCCATTCTCTGACCGCGCTGGAGTTCATGCTCGGTCGCACCACGCTAGTGGCAGGCGACACACTTGGTCGCGTGCGCGGTTGGTTCACCGTCGAAGCGAAAAACGCAGCGGCCGCCGCCGATGAAATCATTCCGAAGGATGGGCGACTATTGGTGCCGGTTCATAACTTTCCGGCTGAGAAGCACGCCGTTACGAAAATTGCTCCCTCGCCCCGCGGCCGTTTAGTGGCCGCCGGGTTTGCCGATGGTCAAGTGCATCTTCTGCAAATGACGGCCGAGCGACAATTGTTCAATGAGCAGTTTCCTCAACCCGGCCCGGTCGATTCACTTTGCATTTCGCCCAAAGGCAACGCGCTATTCGGTGCGACGCCTTCTGGCGCGACGTTATGGAGATTCGATCCGGGCCATCCGGAAGCCACGCTGGCCACATTGTTCCTGCCTGTTTGGTATGAAGGAGAGCAAGGGCCGGCGAACCGCTGGCAGAGCACCGGCAGCAGCGATGCTTCAGAAACCAAGCTCGGGCTGATGCCGCTCGTGTTCGGCACGCTTAAAGCCACGTTCTACACGATGCTGTTCGGCGCACCGCTTGCGCTATTGGCCGCCATATATTCCAGCGAATTTCTAAACCCGCGCTTGAAATCGCGCATCAAGCCGACCATCGAAATGATGGCCAGCCTTCCCAGCGTCGTATTGGGTTTTCTTGCAGGCATGGTGCTTGCGCCATTTGTCGAAGGCATTGTGCCGCAAGTGCTGACATGTATATTCACCGTCCCGCTCGCGATTTTGCTGGGTGCCTACACCTGGCAATTGCTGCCAGAAGATTGGGCTGTACGCCTGGGGCGCTTTCGTCTCGGGTTCATCACGCTACTATTACCGCTGGGGGTTCTTGCCGGCAGCATGCTCGGCCCACTTGTCGAGCGTTGCCTCTTCGCAGGCAACATTCAAGAATGGCTCGACCGCCAGCGCGGTTCCGGCATTGGCGGCTGGTTCATACTGCTGTTGCCGCTGTCGGGAATATTCACCGCAGTCATTTTCTCGCGGCAAGTGAACCCATCGCTGCGGAGTCGGTCGACCAATTGGACGCGCTCGCAGGCGGGCTTGGCCGACTTCGTAAAATTTATCATCGGCTTGGCTTGCTCCATTGCTTTGGCGCTGGCCGTCGCCTGGGCCCTCGATGCATTGAAGCTCGACCCGCGCGGCAGCTTGGTCGGCACTTATGTGCAGCGCAATGCGCTGGTTGTAGGCTTCGCCATGGCGTTTGCCATCATTCCTCTAATCTATACCATCGCCGACGACGCACTTTCCAGCGTTCCCAATCACTTACGGTCGGCTTCGCTTGGCGCAGGGGCGACACAATGGCAAACGGCCGTCCGAATTGTCGTTCCCACCGCGGCCAGCGGATTATTCTCCGCGCTAATGATCGGATTGGGTCGCGCCGTTGGGGAAACGATGATCGTGCTGATGGCGGCTGGGAACACCCCGGTGATGAATTGGAATATCTTCGAAGGTTTTGAAACTCTGTCGATGGCAATTGCTACGGAATTGCCCGAAGCCGCAAAAAATGGCACACAGTATCGCGTATTGTTTTTGGCTGCCCTCACGCTCTTTGCGATCACATTCGTCGTGAACACGATAGCGGAAGTCGTTCGACAGCGATTCCGGCGGAGGGCTTATGAGCTCTGACGTTGTCACGCTCGCGCTCCCTCCGCGGCCGGCTGCTTCGGCGCCCGCCGCCAGCAGGCCAACTCGGCGCGTCTCAGGCGCCCACGCTACGCTTTCGGCTCACGGCGCACCGCTGGTTTGGCTTACCGGCGGCGCCTTGGCGATCGCGCTGGCCATGATTGTCGGTTTGCTCGTTCTGGTTCTCTACCAAGGACTCCGCTCATTTTGGCCGCTGCCGCTGGTTGAATTGAAAATCGACGACGGAACGGGCACGTCCACAGCAATGCTTGGCGAAATTACCCGCCGCGAAGATTTCCGACCCGAGCCGAGCATGCTCGATGAACTCAAAGGCCAATCGCCCGAACAGTTCGTAAAAGCCGAAGCCGCGATGAAGGCCGACGCCGGTCAACTGCGCCGAGAACTCATTTGGACGGGCCGCACGGGCCAGCTCGATTTCCCCGGCAGCCGCGCCACCTGGGTGAACGACTTTGCCATCCAGTCGCAATCCCGTCCCGAATGGGCGACGACGATCGAACGCCTCGACGGGGGCCGTTCGTATGGCACCCCCGATGCCTTCTTAATCGATGGTCAAACCGTTGCCTCCGGGCCTGCCGAGGTGTGGCACAAATTCATCGAAATCCATTCGTCCGTAATCGACCGCTGGAATCAAGTCATGTCGCTCGATCGAAACGACCGCGGCGCTATCGATCGCCGCCAGCGAGCCGCTCGATTGAATTTAGTCGGCGCCCAGCTCGATCTCAAAGAAGCGCAACAAGCCCATAACGATGTTGCCATTCAGAAGGCCAGCGCTGCCGTTGCCTCTCGGCAAGAAGAACTTACCGAAGTAAATCGTTGGGCGGATGAAGAAAAATCGCGCATCAACCAGTGGATCAAGAAGCTTAACGCCGAGAACGATCGCTACGCCGTTCGCTTTCAACTGGCATCGGGTGAATCGCTTGAATTGCCCCTGGCCGATATTGGTCGCGCGTATCCTGCCAATCGTCTCACCTTGTTCGACAAGCTCGGCGTTTACTTTTCGCGCTGGTGGGAATTTATCTCGGCCGATCCGCGCGAGTCGAATACCGAAGGGGGTGTTTTCCCGGCGATTTGGGGCACTGTGGCAATGACGCTCATCATGTCGGTGCTCGTGGTTCCTTTCGGCGTGCTGGCCGCTCTCTACTTGCGCGAATACGCCAAGGCCGGGCCCATCGTCAGCGCGATTCGCATTTCGATTAACAATTTGGCCGGCGTTCCCAGCATCGTCTTTGGCGTGTTTGGGCTCGGACTATTTTGCTATGCCATCGGCGCAACGATCGACCAGTTGTTCTTTCGGGCGGCGTTGGCCGACGGCACTCCCACCTATGGCACTGGCGGAATCCTGTGGGCGTCGCTCACATTGGCGCTGTTGACGCTGCCGGTGGTCATCGTCGCCACGGAAGAATCGCTCGCCGCAGTGCCCAACTCCATGCGCGAGGGTTCCTACGCCTGCGGAGCAAGCAAGTGGCAAACCATCCGCCGCATTGTGCTGCCGCGCGCTTTGCCCGGCATGATGACCGGTATGATTTTGGCAATGGCCCGCGGCGCCGGCGAGGTGGCCCCGCTGCTGTTGGTCGGCGTTAAGGATTTAGCTCCAGCGCTGCCGGTCGATGGAGTCTTTCCGTTTATTCATCCCGAGCGCAGTTTCATGCACTTGGCCTACCAAATCTACATCGTCGGTTTCAAAAGCCCTAATGCCGAGGCTGCCAAGCCGATGGTATTTACGACCACGTTGCTGTTGATCGCGATCGTTGCATCCCTGAACATCCTTGCCGTTTACATTCGTTCCCGATTGCGTCGCCGCCACGTTATGACTCAATTTTGATAATCACCGCGCCTGCGCTAAACTGATTTAAATTTCTGGAGTCTTTAAATCGTGTCCATTCTTAGTTCAAGCGTACCGCCCAATGGCCCCAGTCCGCTGGCAGGTCGCGAATCGTTGCACGAACCGCCGACTATTCCCGAGGAAGGCGTGCTGCCTCACCCTACGCAAGCCAGGCCGGCACATGCTGCTGGGCGTTTGGCCGCCATTGCCGAAGGCAAAAACGTGCCCACCGAAACACACGCCGCCGTGGCCAAAGAACGACCGGTGCTGGAGGTCGATAATTTCAATCTGTGGTATGCCACGAAGCAGGCGTTGTTTGGCATCAATATGGCCATTCCCGAACACCAAGTCACCGCGCTGGTTGGCCCATCGGGCTGCGGCAAATCCACCCTGTTGCGTTCAGTGAATCGCTTGAACGACCTGCTCAACATTGTGCGCATCGAAGGCGATATGCGCCTGAGTGGCGATTCCATCTATCACACCGCCGTCGATGTCATTGAGCTGCGAAAACGCATGGGCATGGTCTTCCAAAAGGCGAACCCGTTCCCCATGAGCATCTATGAAAACGTCGTTTATCCCCTGCGAATTGACGGCGAGCGCAACCGCGGCATTCTGGACGAAATCAGCGAGCGCAGCTTGCGGGGGGCGGCGCTTTGGGACGAAGTGAAAGATCGCCTGCACGATAGCGCGCTAGGCCTCTCGGGGGGCCAGCAGCAGCGGTTGTGCATCGCACGGGCAATTGCCGCCGAGCCCGAAGTGCTTTTGCTCGATGAGCCGTGCTCAGCGCTTGATCCGATTGCTACAGGCAAAATCGAGGACCTCATTCAAGAATTACGCGGCTCGTACTCGGTGCTCATGGTCACGCACAACATGCAGCAGGCTTCACGCACGAGCGACTACACAGCCTTCATGTACATGGGCAGGCTGATCGAATACGGCCCCACCAGCGACATCTTTACCAAACCGATCCTCAAAGAAACTGAAGATTACGTGACGGGGCGGTTTGGATAATGTAAAATTGATTGAGGTTAGAATTTAAAATTCGAGGGAGAACCATGACCATCGAGTTGAATGCGGAGCAACTTGACGCCGTCAAACGCGGAGAACCGGTCCATCTCACGACTCGTGGGCTTGGAGAAGTGGTTGTCCAAAGGGCCGCCGAATACAAGGCCCAAATCGAAGATGATCGGTGTATCGCAGAGTGGGCGCAACTCGGAGCCGAAACGGCCGACAGTTGGGCAAGAGCCGATAAATGACAAAACATATCCAGCGCCAAACGGAAGCACTCAAGCAGAAAATCCTGTACGTAGGTACGCTTGTCGAAGAGGCGATTGCCAAAGCGATAGCTGCGCTCATTAATCGCGATGCAAACCTTGCCCAGCGCGTCATCGATGCCGATAACGATATCGACCGCATGGAAGTCGAGGTCGAGGAAGAATGTCTCAAAATTCTGGCCCTGTATCAGCCTGTGGCCGCCGATCTGCGGTTCGTGGTCGCGGTGCTCAAAATCAATAACGACCTGGAGCGTATGGGAGATTTGGCGCAGAACATCGCCAAACGGGTCGTTTATTTGTCGAAGGCCGATCCGCTGGAACTCCCCATCGATTTCCGCGGCATGGCCGCCAAAGCTCAAACGATGGTCAAGCAAAGCCTCGATGCGCTGGTCAATTCCGACACGTCACTGGCCCGCCAAGTGCGCGGCGAAGACGACGAGGTCGACCACGCGCGCCAGCGCATTCGCGAACAAGTGTTCGCCGCCATTCGCAAATATCCGGACCGCGTGGAGTATCTGCTGAAACTTAACTCGGTCTCCAAGCACCTCGAGCGCATTGCCGATATGGCCACCTACATCGCCGAAGACGTGATCTATATGGTCGAAGGCGATATTGTGCGGCATCGACACGATGAAGAGTGATCAGATCGGCGAAGCTTGCCCCCAATGCGAGCGACGCTTTCAAGCAGACCGTGTGTCTGCCCCTGCCATCAGCCCCGCGATCGACAAATCCTCATCGATTTCCGGCCAATGAAGTGAAAGTCCTCCGCCGCCAATTTCGCATTTGTTACGCTGCGATGGCGTTGCCTCATACAAAAGCGGAAACCAAATCAGCGGAACACATAGTATGCGTCCGTCGGTGAGGGTCACTTTCAGCATTTCGGCGTCACATTCGACCGATTTGGCCAGTGCCGTGGTCGGAACGAATGCCGGTCGAAAACTTCTATCCTTTGCTGAAATGCTCATTCCGTTACTGAAGAAAGTGAAAACGAAACCGCCCTGACCGGAGGACTGTTGGCATACACGAATGTATGCGAAAACCGATAACTCGTTCAATATAAACTCGCCTCATTTCACCACAAAATTCACCAATCTCCCCGGCACCACAATGGTTTTGACTGCCATTTTGCCCGCCAGCAATTCCGCCACCTTGGAATCCGCCCGAGCAGCCGCTTCGAGTGCCGTCTGATCGGCCCCCGCCGGCACTGAAATCTTCCCCCGCAGCTTACCGTTTATTTGCACCGGCACTTCGATCGTATCTTCCTTGAGCCAGCGCTCGTCGTACTGCGGCCACGGTTCGTAAGCCAGCGTATTTTTGTGCCCCAGCGCCTCCCACAGTTCCTCGGCCAAATGCGGCGCAAACGGCGAGACCAACAGCACAAATTTCTCCATCGCTTCCCACGGCCGCACGGTTTCCTTCGTGAAAAAGTTCGTGAATTCCATCATCCGGGCGATGGCCGTATTGAAATCCAAATGCTCCAAATCGTTGGTGACCGCCGCGATTGTTTTGTGCAGTATGCGATTTTGTTCGTCTGTCGGCGCAACTCTTTGCACCGATGCGCTGAGTTCCATTTGCTCGCTGCGGTCGTTCACCACCAACCGCCAGGCGCGGTCCAAAAACCCGCGCACGCCGTTCACCCCCGCCATGCTCCAAGGCTTCGTGGCTTCAAGCGGGCCCATGAACATTTCATATAGCCGCAGGGCATCGGTCCCGTATTCGCGAATCACTTCATCGGGATTGACTACATTCCCCCGGCTCTTCGACATTTTCTCATTATTGGCGCCCAGAATCATCCCCTGGTTCACCAACTTCATGAACGGCTCGGGCGTGCTCACGTATCCGCGGTCGAACAGCACCTTGTGCCAGAATCGCGAGTACAACAAGTGCAGCACCGCATGTTCGGCTCCGCCAATGTACAAATCGACCGGCATCCAAGCTTTTTCAATCTCGGGGTCGACGAGGGCCTTGTTGTTCTTGTTGTCTAAAAAACGCAAGTAGTACCAGCAAGATCCGGCCCATTGCGGCATGGTATTGGTTTCGCGCTTGTAACGCTTGCCATCGATTACCGGATACAACCACTCCTGTGGCGCTTTTTCCAGCGGCGGCTTCGGCTCGCCAATCGGCTTGAAATCGGCCAGTTCGGGTAGATTGACCGGAAGTTGGTCTGCCGGCACCGGTCGCAACAGCCCGGTCGGGTTTCCTTTCGTGTCAAGCTCGTGCAAAATCGGAAACGGCTCGCCCCAAAACCTTTGCCGGCTGAAGAGCCAATCGCGCAATTTGTAATTCACCGCGCCAATACCCAAACCGGCTTCCGCCAAATCGGCCGTGATGCGCAGCTTAAATTCAGGGGTGGAAAGATAATTGTATTTGTCGGAGTTCGTGGCTTCCCCGTCTTCGGTGTAGTACGTTTCGCCATTTAACACCTTTGCGATCCATTCATCGTGTTCCGCCGTTACATCGCGTAGCTGCTTTTTCGCTTCCGTAGGCGGAACATCTCGCGCGAATGACATCCCGACTCCAACTCGCCCTGACGGCCGAACGACACACTTGATAGGCAGCTTGAACGCCTTGGCGAATTCAAAATCGCGCTCGTCGTGCGCAGGCACCGCCATAATCGCGCCGGTTCCGTAACTGACCAGCACATAATCGGCGACCCAAATCGGCACTTCCAATCCGTTCACTGGATTAATCGCGTAAGAGCCGGTGAACACGCCCGTTTTCACTTTCGAGAGCTCGGTACGATCCAAATCGCTCTTGCGCGCTGCTTGCTCGCAATAGGCCCGCACTGCGTCGGACTGGCCCGGCGTTGTCAGCCGTTCCACGAACGAATGCTCCGGTGCAATGACCATGTACGTCGCGCCGAAACAGTGTATCGGGCCGTGTTGTGTAAATCCGCAACACGTTGTCATCGGGCTTGGGCGGGAAGCCTGTCTGCTTGCGATGCTCGCACCACGCGTTGAACGCCGACTTTGGCGGAATGCCGCCGGATACTTCACGGCTGGCCGCGCCGATGTAAAAATCGACCTCCGCTCCCGTGCTGCGGCCGATCCAATCGCTTTGCAATTTTTTGATGCTGTGCGGCCAATCGACCAGTTCTAGATCTTTCTCTAAGCGATCAGCATAGGCGGTAATATGGAGCATCCATTGGCGCAGCGGCAGTCGGACCACAGGATGATTACCCACTTCGCTTAGGCCGCCGACAACCTCTTCGTTGGCCAGCACCGTTCCCAGCGCCGGGCACCAGTTCACTGGCGCTTCATGTTGATAAGCTAGCCGGTGCTCGTCTTGATAGCGCCGCACCGCTTCATCGCCGGCTGCGCGCACGTCGGGGGGAATCGGCAACTCGCTAATAGGCCGCCCCTTGCCGATTCTTCCTGAACCCTGAACCCCGAACCCTGAACCCTCTTCCCACTCCTCATCGAACCACGTATCGAACAGCACCAGAAAGATGAATTGCGTCCAGCGGAAATAATCGGGGTCGGTCGTCGCCAGCTCGCGCCCCCAATCGTAACTGAAGCCCAGCATTTTCAATTGCCGGCGGAAGTTCGCGATATTTTGCTCGGTGCTCTTCCGCGGCGGCGTATTCGTGCGAATCGCGTGTTCTTCAGCCGGCAAGCCGAAACTGTCGAATCCCATCGGGTGCATCACCGTTTTGCCGCGCATCCGCTGATAGCGGCTAACGATGTCGGTCGCCGTATAACCCTCAGGGTGGCCTACATGCAAGCCATCGCCGCTGGGATAGGGAAACATGTCAAGCACGTACAGCTTGGGTCCGGCAGGCAACCGCGGCGTGGCGAACGTGCGATTCTCTTCCCAGTAACGCTGCCACTTCGGCTCGATAATGGCGGGATTATATCGCGGCATGTGAAAAGCAATCGGCAGTTAGCAATTAGCGAAACGCGGGCGGACAGCACTTGAATCGGCGATTCTAATAGCTAATGTGCGTACCGGCAAACGCACTAATTGATTTCTGCGCCCAGATGTTTATCGTTCAGGATTTAGGGTTTATCGTTATTGTCGTCCCTCTTGGTGTTTCTTTGACTTCCCTTTCGCCCACCAAATACGGCCCGGCCATCGACGAGATCCTCGTCGGCGCTCCGCTCAACGATCTTGGCCCAGGTAAACCGATTGCCGCCGGTCGCGCAAAGCTGCGAAAGCTCTCGCTCGATGAGCTGTTCGCGCCGCAAAAAATTGCCGATCACGAAATGGCCAATGCCTGCGTTGCTGCCCTCTGGTTACGATTCGACTGCCTCGACGAGTCGCATTCCATCAGCCAATCGATGCACAATTCGACTGGCAGTTACTGGCACGGAATCCTTCATCGCCGCGAACCCGATTACAGCAACGCCAAATACTGGTTTCGCCGCGTGGACGAACACCCGATTTTTGAACAGCTTGCGCTCGCCACCCGACAGCTAGCCAGCGATCCAAACCGCATCATCTTCGACGAACAAGCTACTTTTCTAAAAACGCAGAAAACCTGGAATCCCTTCCAGTTCATCGATCTGGTCGAGTCGGTTTCCCAATCGCACACGCCGCTTGCGGAACTTTGTCGCCAAATCCAACTTCGCGAATGGGAGTTGCTGTTCGATTTCTGCTACGGTGCGGCAATCCGCTATCCATAGATGGACAAAGGTCAATCTTTAATTCAAACATAGCGTGATTGTACGGGCCTTTGGTTGTCCTCCTCACGAGCGCGACCAAGCTCGTCGAAGAAATGCGATGCATAGAGTCCTCAAACTCGGCACTTGGATTGTCAGAAACACAACATATTTCCCCTCGAAATACAGCGGTTTGCTTGAATTGATCGCGCTGGGCGGTTACTATGCCAGGGATAGGGCGCGCAGCCAAAATTGGGCGCTCGTTTGCAGTTTCGTGGGACGTTTTCCAGATTAAATCTGGGCGGGTCGGGGTCTAATTTCCAAGGAGCCGCTGGTAATGTTCAGGAAGATTCTCTTCACGGCCGTAGTCGCTTCCTGTGCCGCGATGAGTTGCCGAGCCGCCGACGATGTCTTGTTGGCTCAGCTCTACGGCAGCGGTGTGCATGCATTTAACAGCCGCGATTATGTCGCTGCCTATAATCAGCTCACCGCCGCAATTAAGGGGGGCACGATCGACCCCCGCGCCTTCTACTTCCGCGGACTCACCTACTTGCAACTCGGCAGAGAACCTGAAGCAATTGCCGACTTTAAGCGGGGCGCGGAACTTGAAACGACCGACAGCCTCGATGTTTTCCCAGTGAGCACGTCGCTCGCGCGAGTGCAAGGCGCAGCGCGAGAATTGTTGGAACAATATCGCCAAGGGGCGCGAGTAACCGCCGCCCAGCGCGCTGAAGCCGCGCGCCAAGCTCGATACGAAGAACGCCAAGCGGCCGAGCAAGTTGTACTGCGGCATGCGGGAGCCGCCGATCTGGTGCCGGCTCCGCCGGGGCCATCCGCAAAATCTGGGTCGGCCGATGCGGCAGGCGCCGCCGCGTCGCCCGGCTCTGGTGCCATGCCCGCGGCCGGCGCAGAGCCCGATCCATTCGCCGAACCGAAGGTAGTACCGGCCGCGAATCCTGTAGTGCCGAAACCCGACGAAACGCCAAAACAAAACGACCCATTTAGCGCGCCAGCCACCACACCTCCAGGGGGCGCGATGCCAGGCGCCGCGCCAACGACTCCGGCCGCAAGCCCGACCACATCACCGACGACACCTGCCCCCGCCAACGATGCCGATCCATTTGGCGGACCACCGGCCACCGCTCCTAAAACCAATTCAACCCCTGCAGCGACTGCACCTACTGCCACGCTAATGCAGGGAGCTGCGACGCCGACGGCAGCTCCTGCGGCCGACGCCGACCCGTTCGGAGGTCCGGCTACTCCCGCTTCGAAGCCAAACGCCACGCCTGCCGCTACTCCGGCAGCAGCACAGCCATCTCCGTTTGGTACACTGAACCCAACCCCCGCGCCTGCGACCAATGCCGCGCCGGCATCAACACCGGCCAATACACGAGCGCCTGGCACAACGCCGATACTCACCAATCCGCCGCAAGCTAGCCCCGCGACCGTCTCGCCCCCAAATCCTGTCCCCTCGGCAACAACTGGCAACACTAATGCGCCGCAGGCGGCTGCACAGCCTACTGCCGCACCTGGAAATACAATGCCCGGCGGGGCTCAGCCTCCTACCAACGCGCCGCAGCCTCATCCCGAAGCCGCTGGTCCGCAACCACCGACCAATGCCCCGCAGCCACAACCCGCCGGCGCGACTCCTACAACTCCACCGGCGGCCGCACCCACCACGCCTCCTGCCGGCGGCACCGATAACGATCCGTTCAAATAATGCTGCGACAGTCATCGGGCCGCGCCTAATCGAAGCGTGCTCGCGCCGCCTAATCTACAAGAAACTTGTGAACCGTCGTCGAGCGGAACGTTTCTCCCGGGTTCAAAACTGTCGTTGGAAATTCCGAATGGTTCGGCGAATCGGGATAATGCTGCGTCTCCAGACAGAACGCGCTGTGCTGCGCGTGGCCGCCGCTTTTAGCGCCTCCCTTCTAAATAATTCGCCGTGTAAAGCTGCACGCCGGGCTGGTCGGTCCACACTTCCAGCGTTCGGCCGCTGGAGGGATCCTTCGCTCGCGCAGCCAGCACCATTTGACCGGGATTGCCCAGCACATAGCAATGGTCGTAACCGCCATGTGGATTTGTCTTTTGAAATTGCTCGATGCCTGGCCCGAGCGCCTTGGGTGAGTTGAAATCGAACAGCGTGTCTTTCACCTCAAGCATTCGGCCAGTGGGAATCGAAGTGGAATCGACATCCAGAATTCGCGCGGCCGGAATCGTCATTTCATGGGAATAAATGTTGCCCGATCCAACACCCGCCAAATTCCAATACGCATGGTTCGTCAGATTGACGACCGTCTTCTTGTCGGTCGTGGCCGTGTAACCGATTCTCAATTCGTTGCGCACCGTCAGCCAGTAGGTGGCCGTGGCGGTAAGCGTGCCTGGGTAGCCCTCCTCGCCATCGCGGCTCACGTACGTTAGCTGGACGCCCGCGGCATCGGCCGAACGCACTTCTTTCGCGTCCCACATTTGTTGGCTGAAGCCGTGCGGGCCGCCATGTAAATGATTCGGGCCGTTGTTGATCGGCAGCGTATACTCGCGGCCATCAAGCGTGAACCTGCCGTTGGCAATGCGATTCGCATATCGGCCAATCGTTGCGCCCAACTTCGCCGTTTGCTGTAGGTAACCATCGAGTCTTTGACACCCCACAACAATATTTTGAAAGGCACCAGAGTGACCGGGAATTTCGACCGCCACCAGATAGCCGCCGTAATCGGTCAATTTGACGCGAATACCGCCAGGTTTGGTGAATGTGAACAGGTGGACTTCGCGTCCATCGCTCCATTTTCCCCAGGTTTCGCGTGAAGTGGTAATGTTGCTCATGCGGTACTCACAGGAAAAACCGCCATATTAACGCCCGCCCGCGCCGCGTGGAATCGGCAATGGAAACTTAACGAAAGCTAGGATTTTATTACATTCACAGGAATTCAGTAGCGCTGAGCACCCGGTGTTACTACCGCTACGGTTTCGCTAGAATATGCCTGTTGTTCGACCAATCGCCATTACTTAATCAATCAATAGAAATCTCATGTCCACGATTCAAAGCCGTACCGTTGAATTGCTCGGCAAAGATGCCGAAGCGCTGTTGAGCTATAAATGCCGCGGGTTCTCCACGAGCAGCCTGCACATTCCCGGGCCCGATTTTGTCGATCGCGTGGTGTCGCAAAGCGATCGCTCGCCGACAGTGCTGCGAAATTTCCAGACGATTTTGAATACAGGCCGCTTGGCCGGCACCGGCTACGTGTCGATTCTGCCGGTCGATCAAGGCATCGAACACTCTGCCGGCGCGAGCTTTGCACCTAATCCGATTTACTTCGATCCCTCCGCCATCGTCGAACTGGCCATCGAGGGGGGCTGCAACTGCGTCGCCAGCACTTTGGGGGTGCTCGGCGCAGTAAGTCGAAAATATGCTCACAGGATTCCATTTTTGGTGAAGCTCAATCACAACGAGTTTTTGAGCTACCCCAACACATACGATCAAATTATGTTCGGCCATGTGAAGCAGGCCTTTGAAATGGGAGCGGTGGCCGTTGGCGCGACCATTTATTTCGGAAGCGAAGAAAGCCATCGTCAGCTCCAGGAAGTGAGCGCCGCCTTCCAGCAAGCCCACGAATTGGGCTTGGTGACGGTGCTCTGGTGTTACTTGCGCAATGCTGCGTTCAAGAAAGATGGCGTCGATTATCACACCGCCGCTGATTTAACCGGCCAAGCCAATCACCTGGGCGTCACGATTGAGTCCGACATCATCAAGCAAAAAGTGCCGACTGATAACGGCGGCTTTACCGCGTTGAAATTCGGCAAGACCGATCCGCGCGTGTACAGCGAACTGACGCCAGGAAATCATCCGATCGAAATGACGCGCTATCAAGTGGCCAACTGCTACTTGGGCGCTCCCCCCTGATCAATTCCGGTGGCGAAAGCAAAGGCGCAGGCGACGTTGCCGAGGCGGTGCGCACCGCGGTGATCAACAAGCGCGCCGGCGGCATGGGGCTCATTTCCGGCCGCAAGGCCTTCCAAAAACCGATGAACGAAGGCGTGACTTTGCTGCACGCAGTTCAGGATGTGTACTTAGACGACAGCATCACGCTGGCGTAAAGCGGGAGCAATCAAAATCGTAGAACTATGTGTTAGTCATTCTGACATTTAGACATTCAGTCATTTAGGTATTTGTCATGAACTTACTCGACCAACTTAAATCCATGACCGTTGTCGTCGCCGACACCGGAGATTTCGAATCGCTGGCTCAATATACTCCGCGCGATTCTACCACCAACCCGTCGCTCATTTATCAAGCGGCCCAATTGCCGCATTACCAAAACCTGATCGACGAGGCGATCGAAGCCACGCGTTCCGTTAATGGAAGCAAGGAACAGAAAACCGCCGCGCTCATTGATCGGTTGTTTGTCGATTTTGGCCAGGAAATTTTGAAAATCGTGCCAGGCCGTGTCTCAACGGAAGTCGACGCAAGACTATCGTTTGATGGCGAAGCGACCATGGCCCGAGCGCGCGGACTCATCAAGCTCTATGAGCAGGCCGGCATCAAGCGCGAACGAATTCTGATCAAAATCGCTTCCACGTGGGAAGGCATTAAGGCGGCGGAAAAGTTGCAGAAGGAAGGCATTAACTGCAATCTCACGTTGCTCTTTGGCTTCCCGCAAGCGGTGGCCTGCGCCGAAGCAGGCGTCACGCTGATTTCGCCATTCGTGGGTCGCATTTTGGATTGGTACAAAAAGTCACTCGGCGTCGATTCGATTCCCGCCCCCGAAGATCCGGGCGTGAAATCGGTCGCCTACATTTACAGCTACTTCAAGAAGTTCGGTTACAAAACAGAAATCATGGGGGCGAGTTTCCGCAACACGGGCGAAATTATCGAGCTGGCCGGCTGCGATCTGCTCACCATTGCTCCGAAGCTCTTAGAAGAATTAAAAACAACCGACGGCAAATTGGTCCGCAAGCTTGATCCGGAAGCTGCCAAGAAGAGCGACCTGAAGAAAATCACGCTCGATGAAAAAACCTTCCGCTGGATGCTCAACGAAGATGCCATGGCCACCGAAAAACTCTCCGAAGGCATCCGCCATTTCAGCGCCGATCTGGTGAAGCTGGAAAAATATCTGCACCAGCGCATGCAGGTGCCCGCCGGCGCAGCCTGATTTGGCCCGCAAAAACGCTCTAAAAATGATGTAATTGCCTTCGTCAGACAAATGTTGTAAATGTCTGACAGAGGTAATTTATGGCTACCGGCCGTCTAACTATTCGCCTTGATAACAAAATCGGCTCCAAGCTAGCGAAACTTGCCAAACAGCGCGGCGAAACCGAGTCGGAAATCGCGCATTCCGCGCTAGAAAGTTTCGTCGAAGCGCAGGAACAAATGCTGGGTGCGCACGCTGGTCGAGCCGCTGCCGCGGGGATTATTCGGCAACCAAAAACTGTAGTTGCTAAATGTGAGATGCAGGCCGAGCATGCCGTTGATTGTATCGGTGGCCATGCACATGGCAAGAATCCGTCCTTGCCGGCGGCTAACTGAAGTGTGCAAGAATTGAAAAATTGGCGCCGACCGGCTGGCGTAGGCCGCAAGACCGACATTGTTCATTTTCGGCGCTCAGCGCTGCCAAGCCGCTTTCCGCCGTCTAATCCGGATTTCGCTCGTGCGGACATCTCGACGGCACAAAACGCCGCCGGCAGCCGAGCAAGAAGCCTTCTGCGATCGGCTCAACGAAATTGTCGCCGCAGGTGGAAAAATCAAGCTCGTGCAGATCTACACAATCGCCCGCCCCCCAGCCGAAAGCTTTGTAACGCCCCTGACCAACGCCGAAGTCGACATTCTATCCGACCTCGTCCGCCGCCGCACCGGTTTAGCAACTGCGAGTTACTATGGCAGTCCGGATTATGGTTGAGGGTAGCCCGGCGGCGCGATTCCTATATCATTTCTCCCCTTCAAATCGCCGCCGTCATCTTTGCCATTCTCGAACACTGAATAAATAACCCAACCCTTTGTCGTCGACTTCAGCCTTAGTTGATCTCCCGAAAACGGATCAATAGTCGCCTCTTTTGGCAAATCAAGATCGACGAGTCCTTGCGGCTCATGCCGATTTTTTTCTCGAAATTCGCACAGGGCGTTCAGAATTCGTAGACAGCGAAGGATAGCTGTTATACGGTTTGCAGCCGAGTATCCCGCTTTCACAGCTGGAAATATGAGCGATACAAAAATCTTGGAGTCGCTTGCGTGAGTTGAGACAGTTCCCCAACTCGGATTCCCTTGTGCCTCATACCAAGGACGATCGGCTAGTGAAATGACACCATTGTAATAATCAAGCAAATCGCATTCCCAGTTCTTAAACCTCCACGAGACGTTTATGACATATCCCAAAACTGGGACACAGTGCTGGATGTTCAACGCAATCCAGTCAAGGTTGCTCGCTCCGAATGCCCGTTCGAACTCTAGAATACGAACCAGCTGCTCTGGATCATCATCATGAGATAATTCTCGGTCTAGTTGCGCATACGTGTCGGCTGAAACTGGACCGGCGCAGTGCGACGTTAATCTCATCAGCCGCAAACGCTTCCAGTGCAATCGAGCAGAGAAATTGTACCAAGTTCGCTTGATAACCGTATAGCTTTGCAACCCGCAACAATTCTGTGCCCAGTTGCACCGCATCGTCCTGCTTTTTTTCGGCGACGAAGATGTCTATCTTCCATTCCACAAAATGGGCTAGAAGACGAAGGCGGTCGCTGCGTTTTCCCACATCGTCCATGAATTTATCGACGGGCTCTTTGAAGTCGACCAGGGAGGCGTACACCGGGCAAGCAGCCGCTTGATGCACAGCACGAAGAATGTCCGGATAACGGTCAAGAATTGCTTGCATTGCCGCGCACTGTTCGGCATTGGGCACTTGTTGTTGGTCCTCTGTATCCTGCAGCGATTTTCCTAAGGAAGTTTTATAGAATTCATAGTATTGCTCGCCAAACGCGTCCAATTGAGGATTAATGCGTTCGATAATCACCGCCGCATTATTTTCCGGAGGAATGGACTTTGGCACCAGGTCCGCCAGCGATGCAGGCTTGCCCGCGGCGCGGATTGCCGACAATTTATTCTGCAAACGGTGAACGGCCATCCAAGCCAATGCACCATTGACGGTTAAGGCCACACCGATGAGCAGCACAATCGCGATGGCTACTCGTTTCAAAATGCGCTTAAACTTCGGCGACATGCTACCCTTCCTTTCGCGTGCCGACCGAGTTTTGTAAGCGTTGTTTGATAGCTTGCTGAATGGCTGCCGCCTGTTCGTTGGTTAAAGTCGCTCCGCTCTGCACCGCCAATTGTCGAGCAAAATCACTTCCTGTTTTGGCGTCCGTTACCTGCGCCACGGTTACCGCAGTATGAAGAATGGAGTCGGGACTCGGTGCCCCTGCAATCAGATTTGAGGCCGGGCGTGCGCTTGCCAATCCACGATCACGTTCAATCCTACACCCACTAGCAACAGCGCAACCGCCACGCGCCCCAAGCGGCTTTCCCAGCGCTGCCCGGCCAGTTGGCGATGAACCGAGTTTAGCGTGCGCATCCGCAGTTCCGCCGGAGCGGGCGGTGGCTGCAAGCGAGCCAATCGTCGTTCGATTTGTTCCAACGGTTCTTCATTCATGGGGACGATCCGAATTTGCGATTCACCAAGCTAATAAGCCGCTATCACCTTATCGAAATTGCTTCTCTAACCACGGCCGCAGCGATTCCAATGCCCGCCGATACCGCGTCGCCACCGTGGCCGCAGGTGCACCAGTGACTTTGGTGATTTCTTCAAACGTCAATCCGGCGTAAATTTTCAGTTCCACAATTTCTCGATCCTCGCCACCGAGCTTTTCGAGGGCGCGGCAAGCGGCATCGGCCTCCTCGAAACTGTTACTGCCAGCACCCTGCGAAACAGCGTCCAAACCCCAGAGCGATGTAAACTTGATTTCTCGTTTTCCACGCGTGCGAAGGGCTTCATTCCGGGCCATCTGAAACAAATAAGCAACTGCGTTTTCGACTCGCGCAAACTTTCGGCGATGATTCACCGCCCGCAGGAAAGTTGCTTGCACCACGTCGGAAAGCGCGATCATCCGAGCGGAGCAAAATGGTCAAATACCGATGCAGCCGATCGGCGCATGCATCATACAGCTCGGCAAAGGCCGATTCCTCGCCGCGCACCAATCGCTCACCGAGTGATCGCATGTTTCTGGCCATCAATGGCTTCTATTATAAAGACCCCGAGCGCGCGGTGATTTATTCAAAAATCTTCTGCCTATTTCGATTTCCCAGCAGCCTGCCGCTTGGGTGAAACGACTGGCCAAGTTGCCTCTTGAAAGTAGCCACTCGTTTTGCTACTTTAAAACGCGTAATGTGTACTAATGTATATGTATCGGCTCTAAGTGCTTTCCGCGAAGAATACAAAAAAGAAACGCCAACCGCTTGACACGGATTTCGTGACCAGCACTTGGACCAACCGCCGCCACTCCCATGAAAACCGCAAAATGCATTTTACCTCGGCATTTCTTGGGGCGATCGAGTTCCAACCGATCTTTCGCCAAAACAGGCGGGGAAAGTGGTGGGAAAATGTTTGGCCCAAAAACACCGTTTTTCCCAGGAGTTCTGTGTTTACACTTTCCCCGCGCAATCGAACGATTCACTCACGCAAACAAATTGCGCAGCTTCGCCCGCCGCCCATTCGACGTTTTCGAAATCTCGCCGCTCGCAATCGACCGCTCGTCATTGATCGCTTATCGTTTATCATTCATCATTACTGTTCTGTCCTCTAACTCCTGACCCCCTGAACCCTTCCTCATGTCCGATCCATACTTTCAAACCCGTTTTGCCGAACGTATAGGCGGCGCCAACTACGGCAAAGGCACCGAAATCTACAAGTTCGAAAAAATCAAGCGCACCAAACGCAAGGCCTTGGCCGAGCATCCCGAGCACACCCTCATCGATTTCGGCATCGGCGAAAACGACGAAATGGCACCCGAGAACGTCCGCGCAGCCATGGCTCGCGAAATCAACCAGCCGGCCAATCGCGGCTATGCCGACAACGGCATTGCCGAGTTCAAGCAGGCGGCCGCCCGCTTCATGCAGCGCAACTTCGGCGTGCAACTTGATCCCGCAACCGAAGTGAACCACTGCATCGGTTCGAAGACGGCCCTGGCCATGCTCCCCGCAGCCTTCATCAACCCTGGCGACGTAACCCTAATGACCGTACCGGGCTATCCCGTGGCCGGCACGCACACGAAGTATTACGGCGGCACGGTGCATCGATTGCCGCTAACGGCTGAAAACAATTTTCTGCCCGATTTGAATTCCGTTCCGGCCGACGTGCTTTCGCGCACCAAGCTCTTGGTGTTGTGCTACCCCAACAGCCCAACGGGCAAAACAGCGCCGGTCGATTTCTACAAGCGCGTAATCGAGTTTGCGCAGAAAAACAAAATCGTCGTGATCCAGGACGCTGCCCACGGCATGCTCAGCTACGATCAACCGCCGTCGAGCTTTTTGAGTGTGCCTGGCGCGAAGGAAGTCGGCGTGGAAATTCATTCCATGTCGAAGGGTTTCCACATGATCGGCTGGCGGCTCGGCTGGGTCTGTGGTCACGAGCGCATCGTCCGAGCATTCGCCGACGTGAAAGACAATTGCGACAGCGGGCAATTTATCGCCATTCAAAAAGCTGCGGCCGCGGCGCTCGACGATGATTCGATTCCGCGTCAGGTGCGGGCCAAATACGAGCGGCGGTTAAAAAAGCTGGTCGATGCCCTCACGCGCTGCGGCTTCACCTGCAAAATGCCCGGCGGCACGTATTTCCTCTACACGAAATCCCCCAAGGGCTTGGCCGGCGGGACGCGATTCGAGAATGCCGAAGCCGCCAGCCAATATCTCATCAACGAGCATTCAATCATCACCGTTCCCTGGGACGACGCCGGGGCGTTCCTCCGCTTTTCCGTCACCTACGAAGCCCCCACCGAAACAGACGAAGACGCCCTAATGTCCGAAACCGAACAACGCCTAAAAGAAATCCGACCTGTGTTTTAAACGCAGAGGCGCGGAGGCGCAGAGAAGCAAATCAAAGAAGATTTATAAGGAAGCCAGGAAATCAGGAAGTCAAAGAATGAGGCTATACGTTTTCGTAACTTCGTTTCCTATATTCCTGGCTTCCTTATAAACTGCCTTCTGTCCTCTCTGCGTCTCCGTGTTTTGGCGGTTAATCTGCCCGTTCGTCTTCCGTAGTCGGCGCAAAGCCGCGGCGCAGCGTGTTCTCCGTGATCGTGCGCGGAATCACAAATTGCAGCAAATAATCGGGCCCCCCAGCCTTGCTGCCGATTCCCGATAGTTTGAACCCGCCGAACGGTTGCCGGCCCACCAGCGCTCCGGTAATTGGCCGATTCAAATACAAATTGCCGACCATCATTTCGCGGCAAGCGCGATCCAAATGCGCCGGGCTGCGTGAGTAAATGCCGCCGGTGAGCGCGTAGTCCGTGCTATTGGCGATGGCAATGGCCTCGCTTAAATCGGCCGCGCGAATAACGGCCAGCACCGGCCCGAAGATTTCTTCCTGTGCCAGCCGGCTATTGGACGTCACGTCGGCAAAGATGTGCGGACCGACAAAATAGCCTTGTTGTGCCAGCGAGCCAACATCGACCGCCAGCACTTCGTTGGCTTCGCGGCGACCCAATTCAATGTATTCGTGGATGCGGCGCACGCTTTCGGCGTCGATCACCGGCCCGACGCTGGTTGCTGGATCATCGGCAGGGCCGATCTTTAAGCTGCGGGATGCTTCGGCCAATCGCGCGAGGAACGAATCGAATACCGAATCGAGCACAATCGCCCGCGAACAAGCTGAACACTTCTGGCCTTGATATCCGAAGGCGCTGCGCACGACACCCAGCACAGCTTCGTCCAGATCGGCATCGTCATCGACGATAATCGCGTTTTTGCCTCCCATTTCGCAAATCACGTGCTTTACGTAGCCAATTCCTTTGGCGGAGACTTCGGCTGCGCGGCGATTGATTTCCAAGCCGATCGCACGCGATCCAGTGAACGCGATTAAAGCCACATCGGGATGTTCGACCAGCGCAGCACCCACAACTTCGCCTTTACCGGGCAAATATTGCAAGACCCCGGGCGGCAAATCAATGTGCCGGAAAATCTCCACTAGCTTCGCGGCGATAACGCTGGCTTGCTCAGCCGGCTTCATGATCACGGTGTTGCCGGTGGCCAGCGCCGCCGTGGTAATGCCCGTCAGAATGGCCAAGGGAAAGTTCCACGGCGAAATGACCGCCGTCACGCCGCGCGGCATGTAAATGAACCGGTTTTCTTCGCCCGGCATGTTCACTTCTCGCCCGCGCTCCAGCGCCATTGCGCCGCGGGCGTAATACTCGCAGTAATCGATCGCTTCACACACATCGCCATCGGCTTCGCGCCAACCCTTGCCGCATTCGTAAACTTCCCAAGCGGCCAATTCGAAGCGCCTGCGGCGCATTTCCGCGGCGGCTTCGAGCAGATAGTCGGCGCGGCGGCGTGCGGCGGCCAAGCTCCACTCTGACAGTGCCTGCTTCGCGGCGATTACCGCAGACTGCACATGTTGCGGCTCGGCAGAGGCCACGTTGCCGGCCGACTGAGAAAGATCGGACGGATTGCGCAGATAATTTCCGATCGCGCTTCGACCTCTTCGCCATTGATCACCAGCGGATACGAACGGCCCAACTGGCGCCGAACTCCGGCCAGGGCATCCCGCATGGCATGGCGATTTTTCTCCTGCGCAAATCGGCGGGAGGCTCGTTGTGAAACGCAGGTAAGTCGGCCATCGGAGCAGCCGTGGAACTTTGAATTGTCGATTCGGGCTTCGGATGGCTGATACCAAGCTGGTCCATTTTCCCATCTCCTTCAATTGTTTCTTCACCACGCAGTGCTTCGGGATGCTCCAGTGGATTGGCCAATAGCGCCTCAGGGGCAACATGCTCAGAAAATCCGGCCCGCAAAAACGAGTCGTTCGATGTGTTTTCTAACAGCCGCCGCACGAGGTAGGCCATGCCGGGAATCAGCTCGCCGTAGGGCATATAGATTCGCAGCCGGTAGCCGGCATCGACAATGGCTTGCTTCTCTGCATCAGCCATGCCGTACAGCATTTGCAATTCGAAGGCTTCGCGCGGCAGCCCTAGGAATTGTGCCACGGCAATCCCATGCGCCAGCGAGCGAATGTTGTGGCTGCCCAGCGCCGGCCGCAAATCCCCTTGATTGAGCATCACAAACCGCGTCAGTTTCTCGTAACTGGCATCCGATTGCCATTTTTGCTGAAACACAGGTACCGGCCAGCCGGTGGCGCGGGCAACGACCGTCTCGTAATCCCAATAGGCGCCTTTCACCAGCCGCACCCAAACTGGCGTGCCGCGGCGGCGGGCCCAATCGCGCAATTGAACTAAATCGGCCGCCGATTCGCGCAAATAGCACTGGATAACAATGCCGACGTCGGCGAACTGGCGAAATTCATCTTCCATGAGCACGCTCTGAAAGGCATGCAGCGAGAGTTCCTTAATGCGGTACGATTCCATATCGACATGAACATGAGCGCGATGGCGCATGGCGGCACGCAAAATAGGCCGCAAGCGCGCGGACACCCGGCGCGTGCTGCCTTCGCGGTCAATGGGGTCGAATTGACTATCGAGCGCGGAAAGCTTGATGGAAACATTGACCCTTGGCAGGGAACCGTGCTGATCGCAGTCGATTTGCGGCACTTCTGGCCAGGCGTTCACGGTTGGCCCGAGGTTTTCGATCAGCTCGATGTACGCCCGCTGCCAGCGGTCGGCCTCGAGATCGCTCGTAACCGCTTCGCCGAGCACGTCGAGCGTGTAAGCTCGCTTTTGGCGGCGTTCGCGCAATGCCGCCGCCAGCACCTCCCTCGCATCGGCTCCGGCAATGAATCGCCGGGCGTGCGTCATTGCGTTGCGGCGGGCCAGGGCTGCCAAACCGCGACGTCCCATCGCCATGGGGCTTGCGATTGCCAGTCCAAACCGCGCGGCCGAGGGTAGGCGATCTCGCACGTCGTCCAAGTATTCTTCGAGGTGCCGCGCGACCGCATCGGGCGAACGGAGCATTGGCAGCACATCGATAAAGCGAAACAATTGCACCTTGATGGCTTCATCATGCATCGCCCAGGCCATGATGCGATCGTCCCACCAGCGGCGCTCCCAGGGGCTGGGGCCACTGGTGGTCAAATGCTCGAAGAGATAGCGCCAAGCTCTTGCGTGCCGCGTTCAATGGCTGCCAGATCGCGAAGAAAAGTCATCGGTAATATGAAGTGACGCGGTGGCCATACTTCCGAACCCCTCACCCTGGCCCTCTCCCACAAGGAAAGAGAGAGGGGCGACTTAGAGTCTTCGGCGATTAAGCATATGTGGATGCCTAGAACATTCTACGTTTTGCGGGAAAATGGTCGTTAGGCGCGATGGAACCAGCAATTTCGCCGAGAAATTCAAAAAAGCGGCCTTCCAAGAGATGTCGCTAAACAGGCTCCGTAGCGGGTTATAATTACACGGCCCAAATCTTTCGAACAATGTGACGACCAACAATCGATGGCCGGAATTACCGATAACGCAACCGATTCAAAGCTCAATGCACTTCCGCAAGCAAGCACGAGCACGCGGTCATTTCCTATGAAGAGCGGCTCAATCAAGATCGGGGGTGGGCTTTGAGCGAAGGAAGTCTGTTTTTCGAAGGCAAAGGGAAAGTCCAGGAAGCCCTGCGACGGATCACCAAACGGCTCGATGAATTGGAAATACCGTACGCGGTGGCCGGGGGAATGGCTTTATTCCAGCATGGCTACCGGCGATTCACTGAAGATGTCGATTTGATCGTAACACCGCAAGGACTGCAGCAAATACACGACGCGCTGGAAGGCCTAGGTTACGTCCGTCTGTTTCGCGGAAGCAAAGCTCTCCGCGATACAGATGCTGGTGTGAAAATAGATTTCCTTATCGCGGGACAGTTCCCAGGAGATGGCAAACCGAAACCTGTTAGCTTTCCCGATCCAAGTAATATGTTTGTGGAACTCGGCCGTATGCGCGTGATACGCCTACCCGCACTCATGGAACTCAAGCTGGCCTCAGGCATGACTGGCATGGGGCGACGAAAGGATCTAGGCGACGCTCAGGAACTAATCAAGTTCTTCAAATTGTCGGACGATTTTGCTGAGCAATTGCATCCGTATGTCCGCGAAACTTTCCACGAATTATGGAAAGAAGCGGAAGAAGGCCGCGGGAATGAAGGCGAGTACTAAGCTGCCGCTTACTCCACTACCCACGTATCACCCGCGTTGAACAGCGCTTCTAGGTTTCCAGGGCGTTTTGCGCGAGCTTCGGCAATTTGCGAGTTCAACCGCTCTTCGTATCGCGGGCGATCCACAGCCCGGAACACGCCGATGGGCTCGGGGAATTCTGGGTTCCGCATGCGACTGAGCAAATAGGCCAAGCTCGGCTCCTGCATCCTTTCGTCGTGGAACAACAAATCGTCTTCCTTAACGCCTTTGCCCAATTCCACGACTTCCAATTGCATGCCGTTCAAACGAATGCCTTTATCGCGGTTCTTCCCGAAGATCAGCGGCTTGCCGTGCTCGAGTTCAATGACCGTGTCGGCCTTCGTGTCGCGATTAGTGGCCCATTCGAACGCCCCGTCGTTGAACACGTTGCAATTTTGATAGACCTCGACGAACGACGTTCCTTTATGTTCGGAGGCACGCTTGAGGACGGCGGCCAAATGCTTTATGTGCACATCGATCGAGCGAGCGACAAACGTCGCCTCGCAACCGAGCGCCAACGATAGCGGGTGGATCGGGTTGTCAACCGAGCCAACCGGCGTGCTTTTGGTCACTTTGCCAAGCGGCGACGTTGGCGAATATTGACCTTTGGTCAGGCCATAAATCTGATTGTTGAACAGGACAATGTTCAAATCCAGATTGCGGCGAATGGCGTGCATCAAATGGTTGCCGCCGATCGAAAGCCCGTCGCCATCGCCGGTTATGACCCATACCGAAAGATCGGGGCGAGATGCCTTTAAACCGCTGGCAACCGCCGGTGCACGGCCATGAATTGAGTGCATGCCGTACGTGTTCACGTAGTACGGGAATCGGCTGGAGCAGCCAATGCCAGAAATGAACACGGTCTTTTCCGGCGGGATGCCCAGAGTGGGCAGCACCTTCTTCATTTGGGCGAGAATCGAATAATCGCCGCAGCCTGGACACCAGCGAATATCTTGATCGCTAGTAAAATCTTGGGACGTGAGAACAGGTAAAGAAGCAGTAGACATTGAAGGGTTCAGGTTGAGTGTTAGGGGTTCAGGAGGCTGAATGAGGAATTGCGAAAGATTATTTCAGCATCGTTTCAATCTTGTGGACCAGTTCCGATACGGTAAACGGCTTGCCTTGCACTTTGTTGTAGCCGACCGCATCGACAAGGTACTGACCGCGGATCAGCAACCGCAATTGACCTAAATTCAATTCGGGAATCAGCACCTTTTCAAATCGCTTCATCACATCCCCCAGATTACCGGGGAACGGGTTCAAATGCCGCAGGTGAGCGTGCGATACCGAGCCGCCGCGAGCTTGCACTTGTTGTACGGCAGTGGCAGCACGAGCCATACGTACCACCCCAACTCAGCACGAGCAGTTTTCCCGTGCCCATTCCGTCAACTTCCAACGGCGGAATATCGCGCACTATCCCGGCGACCTTGGCGGCGCGAATATTGACCATGTGCTGATGATTGTCGGGGTCGTAGTTCACATTGCCCGTAATATCTTGCTTTTCCAGGCCTCCCACGCGGTGCATAAGGCCCGGAGTGCCCGGCAACGCCCAAGGACGCGCGCCAGCCGATCGTTGCGTGCATAGGGCATGAAGGGTTGACCGTTTATCCCAGGACCCGGGTGCTCAACTTCAATCGCCGATAGCTTTGTCACATCGGGAATCCGCCATGGCTCCGAGCCATTGGCCAAATAGCCGTCGCTGAGCACGAACACGGGCGTCATGTATCGAACAGCGATTTGCCACGCTTCCTGCACCACATCGAAACAATCGCCCGGGCTGCGCGCCGCCAATACCGGCACGGGGCATTCGCCGTTGCGGCCGCACATGGCCTGGAGCAAGTCGGCCTGCTCGGTTTTGGTGGGTAAGCCCGTGCTCGGCCCGCCGCGTTGCACGTTGATAATGAGCACCGGTAATTCAGTCATCACGGCCAGCCCGATCGCCTCTTGTTTCAAAGCGATCCCAGGGCCGCTCGAAGTGGTTACTCCCATGGCCCCGCCAAATGCCGCTCCAATCGCCGACGTCATCGCAGCGATTTCGTCCTCGGCCTGGAACGTTCGCACGCCAAAGTTCTTGTAGCGGGTTAGCTCATGCAAAATGTCGCTGGCCGGCGTGATTGGATAAGAACCCAGGAACAAATCGCAATTGCTGCGCTGGGCGGCGGTAACCAGCCCCCATGCCAAAGCCTGGTTGCCGGTAATGCTGCGATACGTGCCAGGCGGCAATTTCGCCTTTGGCACCGAGTAATGGGCGGTAAACGCCTCAGTCGTTTCGCCATAGTTATACCCCGCCATGAGCACTTTGCGGTTGGCCTCCGCAATGTCGGGCATTTTGCCGAATTTATCGTCGATATATCGCAGCGTTGGGTCGAGCGGCCGGTCGTAAAGCCAGAATACCAAGCCCATGGCAAAGAAATTCTTGCAACGGTCGGCTTCCTTTTGGCTCAGACCCAAGTCTTCTACGGCTGCCTTGGTAAGCTTCGTCATTTCGACTGGGAAGACTCGATAGCTCTGCAGGCTGCCATCTGCCAGGGGATCCCGTTCGTATCCGGCCTGTTGGAGCCCTTTAGGCTCGAATGAATCCTTGTTGACGATGAGAATACCGCCGCGCGTAAGGTCGCACAGGTTGGTCACCAGCGCCGCGGGGTTCATGGCGACCAAGGCATCGACCTGATCGCCAGGGGTAAAGATTTCGTGATTGGCGAAGTGAATTTGGAACCCGCTCACACCCGCCTTCGTGCCGCGCGGAGCACGAATTTCGGCGGGAAAGTCGGGGAACGTTGCAACGTCGTTGCCGACTAGCGCCGAAGTATTGGTCAATTGCAAACCGGCCAACTGCATTCCATCCCCCGAATCGCCGCACAGCCGCACCGTTGGAGCTCCTCGAGCGACTGGGTCGGTTTCTGGGTTTTTGGCAAAGCGGCAACGGGAACTGGCGGTTGAAGCGTGGATGACATGGGGCGATTATGGCTAATGGTTTAGGTGGCTAATGGCTAATGCGTAGCAAGGCAACATGGCGCGACTATTGGGTAGATTCAAACCGGCCGCAGGCAACAGCGGAGTCGCGAAGCGCGAACCGACTGTGGCGGCATCGGAATACGTGCCGAAAATGGCGAGAAACGGCAAGGCTTTGGGCTGCCTTGCCGGACCGTAGGTGTTTAACTTCCACCGTAACCCCCGAGTAAACTGACGGCCGAAGGTGGGTGTCGCGGGTACGCTCGTCGCGGCTGGGACCGTCGCTTACCTGTCTTATTGTACGTTCTGCACCGACAAATACGAATGTACCATGCTGAGGGGCGGGTTGAAAACCGCGAAATCCGGTGAAATTCTCGGCAATTTTTGCGGCTATTCCATCTGTACCAAGGCCTGATCGATCAACTCGGGCAGCTTGGCCAGACGCTGGCAATCGTCTGCCAGGCGGGGGTGAACGAATACCCGCACGCGCATTCACATAATCGTCGAACTGCTCAGTCGCGAGCGATTTGACAATGGGGGAAACCTCGGCCAGCGGCCGATGCCGCTGTTCTTTGGGGAAAAATATTTCCACGCGGAACTCGGTCTCCCGCTTGATAGGGGGCGCGTCGAAGAGCACCTCGTGCGGAGCAATGCGCCGCCCCAGTGCGGTGCTCGCCAGGGCGGCAAATTGCTCGCTGAACGCAGCCAGCCATCCGTATGGCTGTCGTGCCAAGCGTTCATAAATGGATCGTTCTTGAAAAAAACTGAATTGTGCCAGCCGCTTATACAACCGCCGGGTAGGTCCGAATAGTCCGTCAAGCAGCTCACCCGCTGGACCTTCGCCAGCGGCCTGCCGCAAACCGTCGATAAGTTGCGCCAGTCGGGCAATCGGAAAAGTGCATCTAAGTCGAGCGCGGCGTGCAGCAGATAAAAAGCACGTTGAAACATGGCCGTCGCCGACCGCACGGCATGGTGCCAGTAAACTTCGCTGAACATGATGTAGCGCGAAAAGATGAGCATCTCAGCGGCGGTCTTCCCTTTATCGGTCACCGCCAATCCGTCGCCCGCCGCGTTCAAGCATAGGCTTCCGATGAGCCGCTGCTCGTCGAAATGCCGGCCATAAGGAACGCCGCAGTGCAAGCTGTCGCGCTGCAGGTAATCCATTTTGTCCACGTCGACCGGACCGGAAAGCAAGCTCGCCAAAATGCGGCGCGAGCATCGCGCAGGCTTTTCAGAGACCAGCACCACCACCTCGCGCGGGTTAATCTGCCACTGTTCGCGCAATACATCGGCCACTTCGCCTTCCAGCAGAAAACTGTTGGCGAAAAGTTCGTGGCGTGGCACAACTGGGAAGCCGCAAATCTTCAATCGGATGGCAAAAAGGCCAGTGCCCCAGATCGTGCAATAATGCCGCAACGATAAACAGTTCGGCATCAGTCGGTGAAATGGCTGCAGTGAACCGATCGTCGTACGACAACTGCTTCAGATATAGTAGCGCAAGGCGATATACGCCGAGTGAATGCTCAAACCGGGTATGACGCGCCGCCGGATACACCAGCGACACGAGCCCGACTTGGCTGACATTAGATAACCGGCGAAATTCGGGCGTATCCACCAGATCGCGAACGCGTGGAGTGAGCGGCACGTCCAGTTCCGGCGGAATCCGCACAAGCACCGGCGAGCATCGAGGCCGGCAATTTCAGGGATATCGCAAAGCGAAGGCAAACTGAGTTTCAGGGGACAGACTTTCAGAGGTCAGGTGTCAGAAAATCGAAGCCGATAAGATGATTTGATCGATGAGAGCTTTTCACAGCGGCGGCAGCCCCATCGTCAGGCATAACAGCACACAAACGAGCACATATAAGCTGTAATGGAAAAACCCTGTACCAAAGTCGAAATCGTAACACGCCAGCACCGTGAGCAAACCAACCACGAGTGGCGGTATTCCTAGGAAAAGCCAAGTGACCATATTAATCTCGCCCGGAATTCGCAAGTGAAGAATCCAAATCGCCCCCCATAGTGCGGCATACACGGCCGAACAGATCGCAGTGCACGCCAGAGTGATTGCCCTGTATACGGCTCCAGTTCTTGATTTCGCAGGAACGAATAGCCACCGGCCGCTAGCGGCGGCGAGAGCACAGGAATTGCTCCCGCGGCCAAAACGAACAGAGGCGGGCTATGGT
>CAWGBP010000062.1:0-131559 GCA_963820835.1 Pirellulales bacterium
CTTGCGCGACGGTTTGATAAGCCAGTGACGGCGTGCGCCTTCAAAAATTCCCAAATGCCGTGCGTCAGGCCGTAATATCCGCCGATCGCCGCCGCGAAAACAGACAGTATCACCAGCGGCACTGTCATCACCTTCGGCGACTCGTGCGGCAGGTGATTACCCGGCTTCATGCGGAATGCGCTCGGGGCCGAAAAGTGAGAATCAAGGCGCGGAACGTGTAGAACGCTGTCAGCCCCGCAGTGAATACGCCAACCCAATACAGACCGCCATATAAGCCGTGCGCGGAGCCTTCGGCCGCGTGCGACTTCAGATTCACCGCATCGAGAATTTCGTCTTTGCTCCAAAAGCCGGCGAAGGGAAAAACGGCGGCCAACGCCAGGCGCCGAACAGAAACGTCCAATGCGCGGTCGGGCATCAGCCGTCGCAGCCGCTGAGCGCCGCATGTCGATCACGCCCCCCATGGCGTGCATCACGCTGCCGGCGGCCAAGAAACAACAGCGCTTTGAAGAATGCGTGCGTAAAGAGGTGGAACATGCCGGCCGATGATGCTCCCCAGCGTGCCATGCCCAGGCCCAGGAACATGTACCCCAGCTGGCTGATGGTCGAATAGGCAAGCACCCGCTTCAAATCGGTCTGCGTCAGGGCGATGAAGCCGCCAACAAGCGCGGTAAAGCCGCTGATCGCCACGACCATCTGGGCGCACTGGCGACGCCATGAATACGGGCGGCGATAAACAGCGGTGCAGCGCGCGACCATGTAGACACCGGCGGTAACCATCGTGGCGGCATGGATCAGGGCGCTGACCGGGGTGGGGCCTTCCATCGCGTCGGGCAGCCACACGTGCAGCGGAAACTGCGCCTCTTGCCGCAGGCCCCAACATGAGCAGCAGGCAGATGGCCTAGCGATCACGCCCGTCGCGTACAGCGTCAGGTTGCCGGCGCGACTGTCCAAACACGCCGGCCATCTGCTGACCCGCACTGCCGGCGACGCCGTTGATATCGTGAAAATTGAGCGTGCCGTAGGTGGTCCAGATCAGAAACAGCCCGACGCGCAAAGCCGAAGTCGCCCACGCGATTGACCAGAAACGCTTTTTTGCCCGCGGCGGCCGCGGCGGGCTTCTCATACCAGAAGCCGACCAACAGGTAGCTGCACAGACCGACCGCTTCCCAAAACACGTACAGCAGCAACAAAGTTGCTGACCGAGACGCAGCATGGTCATCGAGAACACGAACAGCGCAATGTAGGCGAAGAACCGCCAGTAGCCCGGTCGCCGTGCATGTAGCCGCTGGCATAAATCGCCACCAGCGTGGAGATGAACGTGACCATCGCCAGCATGAATGCACGTCAGCGGGTCGGCCCGCAGCGTCACGTCAATGTCGAACGGGAAGTGAGGAAGGTGCCTTGGTGGCCGGTGTCTGCGTGTCTGGTTTCTAGTGCCTGCGTTAGAAATGGCAGCCTGCGTGCTTGCCGCCTGACGCAAAATCCCCGCTGCCTGGCCGCCTCCGGCATGTGGCGTGTACGCATCTTGGACATCGGCCCAGGTCCACAGCGTAACGACGTGCTCGTAGCCGATATGGCCTTGCCCACCATTTAACGATTCGCTCGACTGCACCTTTACCTGAAAGAGCAGTATCAAGCTCAATGCGCACGAGCCGGCAAACGCCAACACCACCGGCCAGTGGCTTTGCTCTTTCAGTACCCGCCCACAGCAGGCCACCAGCAGGCATGCCGCCAACGGCAAAGCGGGAATGAGAACCAGGAGTGTGTCGATGTCGAGCATAGGAAGCAGTTAGCTAGCGATTAGCGGAAACATTCGGTTTCATCTTGTCTTGCGTGTCCCTTGTCATTGGTCATTTGTCACTCGTTGTCCGCCCGTCGTCCCTCGCTGCACGTCCCACGTCCCTTGCTCGGTCACACATGTTCGCGATGGGTAATTGCTTGCTCGTCGATTTTGGGTTGCAATCCGGAAGGCGTTGAGTCCGGCCGGCGCTTTGCGGTTCAGCTACCTCCGGTAGTTCGTGATCGGCGTAGGGAGGCAAGTTGCTCTCGCGCAAATCGTCCCAGCGGCGATATCCAAATTTCCACGGCGCTGAAACAGCATGAGCACCAGCGCCAACGCGATCGCCGCTTCGCAGGCCGCAACGGTCAAAATGAAGATCACCAGCACCTGGCCATCCCAGTTGTTGTGCCGACCGGCCCCAGGCGACGAGCTGACCCACACACCCTGCAGCATCATTTCAGCACAAAGGAACATCACAATCATGTTGCGGCGGCTAAATCCCACCAGCCCAATCGCAAAGAGCACGCCCACCAAGAGCGAGTTGTGCAATAGAGCGACTTCGTAGGCGGCATTCATCGCAGTGCCTCCTCATGCTCGCGCACGCGGTCGTCGCGTTCGGTGCCCGTTGACGCGCCACAAAGCCCGGATGCTCATCGGTCGGTTTGTGCAATTTGCCGCTATGCGCCACGATGGCTGTCGCCCCAACAAGAGCAACCAAAAGCAGCGTACCAGCAACTTCGACGGCAATCAGATGCCGGCCGAACAATTCGGCCCCCAAGCGGGAAACGTGCTCAGAAGCTAACACATCGGCCGCTAGCGTTCTGGCTTTGGCATGCGGCTTGATCGAGACTAAGCTTGCCAATCGTAAGCGACAATATTCCAACGGCACCGCGCCGTGCCTGCCGCCAGCACGGCTTCCCAACTCACGCGGTCGTAGTACGCGTTGCCGCGCGGCTGGGCGAGCATGAGCACGAACAAGAATGTGACCAAGATCGCACCGGCATAAACGACAATCGTCGCCACTCCCAAAAACTGCACCTTCCAATAAAAAAATGCCCGCCGTGCCCGTAAGCGTCGGCGCAACCGAACGGCGCGATAGAAGCCGGGCTGCGGAAAGCTCTCCCGTGCAAGTGGCGGAAACCACCGTAATGCCACCTAAAATCCAAAACACTGCGATTGCATCCACGGCGCCAGCGGCACAAGTTGAGTCGCCAGACAGCCCAGTGCCACGACGGCAAGCACGGCGCCAAACAATCGTCCCTTTGCCGCGCACGGCGGCATGAGCCACAGCGATTCCGCCCAAAAGTACGCCCCATGCAACGGGATTCAGTGCCCACTCGGCCGCTCGCCGCCCAGCCGGCTGGCGCAGCGTCCTCGGCCAAGATCAGCCCACGCGCACAAAGCGTGGAAAAATCGGCAAGAATTGCACCCATCATACGGTGCCTCCCAGCGCCGGCCGATTTCATGGGTTCGGCGTCTTTATCATGTCGTACACGCTGAGCAGCTTTTCCTTGTCGAAAATCATTTCCTCGCGGCTGCGGCCGGTTAGATCGAGCAGGCTCGTCAGCTCGATGGCATCGACCGGGCATGCTTCTTCGCACATGCCGCAGATAAATGCAGCGCAGCTCGTCGATGGCGAAGCTTTGGGGATATTTTTCGCGATCGGGCCAGGGGCTCTCGGCCGCCACGATGTCGATGCAATGGGCCGGGCAGGCCGTGGCACAAAGAAAGCAGGCCACGCACTTCACCCGCCCTCGCTCGTCTTTATTCAGCCGATGCACGCCGCGATAGATGAGCGGGTTGCCGATTTTCGGCCGTCTTCCGGGAAACTGACCGTTACTTTCGGGCTGAACAAGTGCCGCACGGTCGTCGTGCAGCCCCTCCACCAACAGCGGCAAGTACATGCGGCCGGCCAAACCTAGCTTCGGCTCTTCAATCCAGGTAATGCTCGGGTCGTCGGGCTTCATTGCAAGCCCCTTCTCGTCAAATGGAGAAGCCATCGGCCGGGCACGATTGTCGGTTGCAACGGCGCCATGATTCCGGCGATAATCCAGGCGCGAGCCAGCGTGACGCCCCAACTGATGGCGATGAGGTGATCCACACGCTCTGAGTGCGCCAATGCCGCGGCGATTGTTGTGCGATATTCCACGAGCACGGCTGCGACCACGAGATTCACCAGCCCCAGCGGCACCATCACTTTCCACGCCAGCGACATGAGTTGATCGAACCGGAACCGCGGCCAGCTCCAACGCACGATCATGAATGCCACAATGACCACGAGAACTTTAACGGCCAGCACCACAATGCGCAGAATCGCCACTGGCCACGTGACCGCATCGCTGGAACCCGTCAGCCCCCAGAAGTGCCAGCCGCCGAGAAACAGAATCACGATCAAAAACGACGCCGAAATCATGTGCAGGAATTCGGCAATCAAGAACAATAGCAGCTTCATGCCGGAATATTCGGTGTGATAGCCGCCGACCAATTCCTGTTCGGCCTCGGGCAAGTCGAACGGCAACCGGGCCGCCTCGGCGGTCGCCGCCACGACGAACACGAAAAACCCTAGCGGCTGCAAAAAAATATTCCACACGCCCGTCGATGCTTGCTGGCCAATGATCGCATCGAGCTTGAGCGTGCCCGAAAACAGCACCACGCCGAGCAAGCCCAGCCCCAGAGGAATTTCATAGGAGATAAGTTGGGCACTGGAGCGCAGCCGCCCAAAAAACTATATTTGCTATTGCTGGCCCAGCCGCCGAGAATCACCCCGTACACCGCAATGCCTCGAGAGTGCAAAAATATAGACGATGCCGACGTCGAGGTTCGGCGCCACGATCAAGGGAATCGGATCTTGCACGCCGGAAATTCCCACCGATGGCAACACGCTGCCAAAAGGAATGGCGGCGAAGATCGCCATTGCGGCCGTCATGATGATGATCGGCGCTAGGCGATAAAGCGCCTTGATCGACGTGGCTGGGCGTGAACTCTTCTTTGAAAATGAATTTCAACCCGTCGGCCAGCGGCTGACCCAGACCGAACATTTTGATGTTCGTCAGCGGAATGCCAACGCGGTTTGGCCCGCGGCGATCTTGAATCCAGGCCGCCATCCAGCGCTCCAGGAGCACAAGATACGCCGCCGCTGTGAGCAGACCAAAGGTCAGCAGCGCGATTTTGATCAGGGCGACGATGGTTTCGGATTCATTTAGCCACAGATAAATTAGATAAAAGCATGATTTTTTCTCAGGGCGCACCCGGCCAGTTGGTTCACCCGCAAATCGATCCCCATTGGCGAAATTTCTCCCGCGGCGGCGTTAAAGGCGGGAATTTCCACCGCGATTTCATCGAGCACTTTCCGCGCATTGTACAGGCCGCGCATTCCCAGGAGGGCCCAATACAATTGCCCTTCGACCCATACTCCCGCCGGCGGTCGAATGGCCCAGGTGAAAGATTGCAAGCGTCCGGCATAATTCACATACGAACCGGCGCGCTCGGCGAAGCCCGCTCCCGGCAACTGATAAGTGGCCGCCTGCCACAGCGGCGAATCGAACATATCCTGCACAATAAGCAAATCGATCGCGGCAAATTTCTGCCGTCGCGTCATCGATGTTTAATTCTCGATAGCCGCCGCTCACCCAGGCAGCCTTGATCGAGCCGGCCGACAAATCTTCCACCAATTCCTCGAAGGTTTTGATCTTTCCGCCGCAAAAATGCGCAAGCACTTCTTCCACGCCTTTGCGATTCGGGCATTTCTCGGCATGAATTGTGAATTTGCCCGGGAACGTTTCGTCTTGCCCGACAACCGGCACCGGCCCGAGCGCCAACACCGCCTGCGGATCAAACTGTCGCGCTAATTTGCAGAGCAAATACGCTTCTTCCACGGTCAGATGCGGCGAAACTACCGCCGCGAATTGGCCGCCATCTGCCTTCGAATCAGGCGCCGGCGAGCAAATCTTTTCCAAGCGCACCGCCAGTTCAGCCGGCAAAATCGACCAATCGATATTCTTGTATGGTTGCTCTTCGCTGCGCCGGCGAGCCATTGCCGGAAAACGCATCGGCTCGCTCGCCGGGACAGCGCCTCGCCGCGCTTCAATATGCCGCTCGGGCATGTGCAAATGCTTGTAGCCATAGCGCCCCTCGTCGCACATCCACCATTTATTGACGAACGGATTTTCCTGCGGCGTAAGGCGATAAACCGTATCTTGATTTTCGTCGATGCGAATCGTGCAGCCTGTCGAGCAGCCTGCACACACTCCCAAATGCCGGCTCAGATACCACACGCGCTGCTTGTAGAGAAAATCCTTATCGCCTCAGCGCCCCCACCGGGCACAAGTCGACCACGCAGCCCGAGAGTTTATTGGCCAGTGGATAGCCCGGGAATACGTCGATTTCTTCATCGCATCCGCGGTTGATGACCATCAGTTCGCTGGTGCCGGTGATCTCGCGGCAAAACCGTACGCAGCGGCTGCACATCACGCAGCGATCGACAAACAGTTTTACCGTGTCGCCCATGTCGCGCCGCCGGCTCGTGAAAGGGCGAATATCGGCCCGCCGCTCGGCCTGCCCATGCTCGAAATGATAATCCTGCAGATGGCATTCCCCCGCCTTGTCGCAAATCGGGCAGTCGATCGGATGATCAATGAGCAAATCTTCTTCGACCATCGCGCGTGCCTTTTTCACCGCGTCGCTGTTGGTAACGAACACGGTGCCATCTTTGGCAGGCGTTTGGCAAGCCGGCACGAGCTTGGGCATCATGCTAATTTTGCCTGTCTCGGCATTGCGCGTGCCCGTTTCGACCAGGCACATGCGGCAACTGGCCACCACCGTCAGCCCTGCATGCCAGCAGTAATGCGGAATATCGACCCCGATGCGCGCGGCGGCCTGAATGCCGTTGAGGCGCTCATTATCGGCAATTTCGATTTCTTGTCCGTCAACGATGACTTTGGCCATTCGGAGTAGCTCGATCTAGGGAACACAGATGAACACGGATGAACGCAGATAGACCCAGATAAAACAAGGAGACTTCATCTTTTTGATTTCATGTTGCCTCGACCGCTGCATTCATTTCCTAATCTGTATCTGTTCGGGAACTGTATCTGCCTTCATCCTCTTCATCTGCGTTTATCTGCGTTGTCGGGATTATCAACTTCAATGTGTTCCAATTTGCACCAGCGCCGGCACGGGCTCAGTCGCCTCGTAGCCACTGGGGTTGGTGCGCTTGATGTAATCTTCAAACTCGCCGCGAAATTTGCGAATGGCGTTTTTAATCGGCCACGCTGCGCCATCTGCCAAACCGCAAATCGTCGTGCCGGGAATGATGCCGATCGTGTCGCCAATCTCCAAAAGCAAATCTAAATCCTTTAGCCGCCCTTTGCCCGCCTTAATGCGCTCCAGCATCCGCACCGCCCACGAAGTCCCCTCGCGGCAGGGCGTGCATTGTCCGCAACTTTCGTGGGCGAAAAACCGGCAGCTATTATGCAAAAAATCGACCATCGACACAGTTTCGTCCATTACCACCACCGCCGCTGTTCCTAAGCCGAGGCAGCCAACTTTGCCCAGCGCGTTAAAATCCAACTTCGTATCGAACTCAGCTTCGGTGAGCAAGCCCATGCTAATGCCGCCGGGAATCGCCGCTTTGCCTTTGCGCCCTTTCCACACGCCGCCGCCAAATTCATCGATCAACTCGCGGCACGTAATGCCCAGGGCGCTTCGTAACAGCCCGGCTTATTCACGTGGCCGCTCAAACAATAAAGCTTCGGCCCATAGCTGCCTGCATCGCGCGGGTTATTCGGATCGGGCGGCACCCCCATCGATTTGAACCATTCGACGCCGCGCACCATGATGTGCGTCACGCACGCCACCGTTTCGATGTTGTTCACCACCGTCGGCTTGCGAAAGGCGCCTTCGACGGCTGGAAACGGTGGCTTGATTCGCGGCCAAGCGCGTTTGCCTTCCAGGCTTTCGATAAGCCCCGTCTCTTCGCCGCAGATATAGGCCGCCGCGCCGCGGTGCAAGTAGATATCGAGCGAAGAACTCGCCGCCCAGAATATTCTTGCCCAAATAGTTCTTGGCGTAGCACTCGTCGATCGCACCTTGCAGCCGCTTCCAGCACAGCGGATATTCATACCTCAAATACAAATACGCCGTCGTCGCCCGCGTGGCATAGCATGAAAGAATGATGCCCTCGATCACTTGGTGCGGGTCGTCTTCCATCAAAATGCGGTTATTGAACGTGCCCGGCTCGCTCTCGTCGGCATTGATGCACATGTAAATCGGGCCGGGATGATCCTTGGGCAGGAAAGTCCATTTCAAACCCGTAGGGAAACCGGCCCCGCCTGCCCGCGCAATCCGCTGGCCTTGACCTGTTCGACCACATCGAGCGGCTTGAGATCTTTGACGGTTTTGCGCAGCGCCTGATAACCGCCCGCCGACTCATATTCGCGCAGCGTCCAACTTTCGGCCTTGCCGACTTGCGCGAGCAGGACTGGTTCGAACTTCGCCATTACTTACTAACGTCCTTCAAAAACGCGTCGGCTTTTTCATTTGTCAAATCTTTGTGCAATGTGTCGCCGGCCAACATGCACGGAGCATATTCGCAAGCACCTAGACACTCTGCGAATTCCAAGGTCAGCGCACCGTCGGCGTCGTTTCGCCCGGCCGAATGCCGGCCTTGTGGCACATGTGCGCAAGCACATCCTCGCCGCCGCGTAGGCGCAGCTTATCGATCGGCATACCCACGCCCGCACTTTGCCGTGCGGCTGGTCTTGCTTGAACAGGCCATAAAACGAGAGCGTATCTTGGACGACCGCCGGCGCGAGATCTAATAATTCAGCAATTTCGACCACTGCCTCTAGCGGAACGCACCGCAACTTATCGTTCACAATGTGCAACGCAGGCAGCGTGACCGCCTGCTTCGTGGGATAGCGGCCAAACAGCGCCTTGATTTCGGCGACCATCTCGTCGGTAAGTATTCGCTGTTTGGCGATCATGTTAAGGAATGGGGAGTGGGGAATGGGGAGTGCGGAGTGCGGAGTGCGGAGCAATTGCGCTCTATCAGTTTCATTCCACATTCCACAATCCGCATTCCCCACTTATTTCTCCTAACGATCCAACTCCGCCGCAATAATGTTCAAACTTCCCAGCACCGCCACAATGTCGCTTAGCGTGTGCCCGCGAATCAAGTGCGGGAACACGGCAAAGTGAATGAACGAAGGGGGCCGGCACCGAGCCCGGTACGCCGTTTCCGACCCGTCGCCGACAATGTAAAAGCCCAATTCGCCGTTGGGCGCCTCAATGGCCGAATAAACTTCGTCATGCGGCACTTCAAAGCCGCGGTTGCTCATTTGCAATTCAAAGTGTGAGATCGTGCCTTCAATGGTCGAATAGACCATTCGCTTGTCGGGAAATGCCACGCGCTCGTCGATGCCCACATTCACCGGCCCCGACGGCAAATTCTCAATCGCCTGCTGCACGATCCGCAAGCTCTCCCACATTTCTTGCATGCGCACCAAATACCGGGCATAACAATCGCCGGCCTTGGAGCAGCACACCTGAAAATCGAAGTCGCTGTAAGAGAGATACGGCTCGTCCTTGCGCAAATCGCGCGGCACGCCGCTGGCCCGAGCGACCGGTCCGGAGCAACTCCGATTGATCGCTTCTTCCTTGGTAAGTACCCCAACATCTTTCGTGCGATCGACAAAAATCTTGTTGCGGTTCAATAGCCGCTGCATGTCGTCGAGCGTTTTCGGAAAGTTCTTGCAAAACGTGCGTATCTTTTCGATCACTAGCGGCGTCATGTCGTACATCAATCCGCCCACGCGCGTGTAGCTGTTGGTGAACCGCGCGCCGCACAGTGTTTCGAAAATATCGTAGAGCACTTCGCGCTGATAAAACGCGTACAAGAAGTACGTAAATGCGCCGGTATCGAGCCCCGCCGCCCCGTTGCATAGCAGATGGTCACTAATGCGCGAAAGCTCGGCCACGATGACGCGAATGTAGTTGCACCGCGGCGTCAGATCCAAGCCCAGCAATTTCTCGACCGCGCCGTGCCAAGCCACGTTATTGGCCATCGGCGAGATGTAATTCATCCGGTCGGTCACCGTCACATACTGGTTGTAATTCAAGTGCTCGCCCAGCTTCTCGAAGCCCGAGTGGAGATAGCCGATGTCGGGCATGGCGTCGATTACCCGTTCGCCGTCGAGTTTCAGCACCAGTCGCAGCGTGGTATGCGTGGCCGGGTGCTGGGGGCCGAAGTTCAGTGTCCACAAGTAATCTTGTGGCTCGTCGTGGGCAAGGTCGAGAGATTCTACAGGGGCAAGCGGCATTGGTGTTTAAGCGCTCTCCCGTGTGAGAACCGGGAAATTATGTCGCTCGCCGCGGCCTTGCAGCGGGTAATCCTTGCGTAGCGGAAATGCGGCGAACTCCTCGGGCAGCAAAATGCGGCGTAAGTCGGGATGGCCGGCGAAGCGAATGCCGAACATGTCCCACACTTCGCGCTCAAGCCAATTGGCTCCTTTCCACAGTGGTACGGCACTGGGCACTTCCAACTCGGGTTCGTTCAAGAACGTGCGCACAATCAATTGCTCGCTGGTGACCGTATTCACCAAAATGTAAACCAGCCCGAAACGATCGGTCGCGCCGCGGTAGTTCAAATAATCGACGCAGGTGAGATCTGAGAGGTAATCGAAGCCGAATTCGTACTTCAGCACGGAAAGTGCATCGAGTAAAGCCGCCGCCGGCACCACCACGCGCCGCTGGCCGCGAAACTCAGTCGTCGTTACCGCGGGAATGCGGAGTTTAAGAGCGTCGGTTGTCGCTGGAACGTCCATCCCAACCTCAATAATTAACCGCGAATTTCGCGGATTTACACGGACGAAATGTAAAGGGGATCGGATTGTTTCACGTTAAGATTTTGTTATCCGCGTTCATCCGCGCAATCGGCGGTCTCTTCGTGTTCAAACAATCGGGTTTCGCGCGCTATCCACTATCGGCAATCCGGGCAATTCAACCAGCGCCCGCTTCGGCTGCTGTCGTGCCTTGGTTTCAAATTCGCGCCCGCCGAGGGTCCCTTCGCGCTGAATTTTGTCTTGCAAGTCGATGATCGACTGAATCAATTGCTCGGGCCGCGGCGGGCACCCAGGCACATACATATCGACGGGAAGAAACCGGTCGATACCTTGTACGACGCAATACGTATCGAACACGCCCCCCGTGCTGGCACAAGCCCCCATCGAAATGCACCACTTCGGTTCGTTCATTTGCTGCCAGATGCGCTGCAGTACCGGCAGCATTTTCATCACCACCCGGCCGGCCACGATCATTAAATCGCACTGCCGCGGGCTGAAGCGGAACACTTCGGCCCCAAACCGCGCAATATCGTGCTTGCTTGCGCCGGTGGCCATCAGTTCGATGCCACAGCAAGCCGTGGCGAACGGCATGGGCCACAAGCTGTTCTTGCGGCACCAGTTGGCCAGCGCATCGAGCTTGCTCACCACGACGTTTTCGGGCAGCTCTATCGCCATTGGAAGACCCCCTTGCGCCAGTCGTAAACAAAGCCCAGCACCACGAGCAAAATGAACATCATCGCCCCCCCGAACACCAGTCCGCGGTCGGAAACCCAGCCGCTAGCCACGGCGAAATCGATGCCGCGCGGCGCGGCGCTTAAATTTGATTCTGCAACTGACTTCTGCTCCGTGACTCCAGAGCGCTGCTCTCCTTGCCCCAAACCCTGAACCCTGAACCCTGAACCCTGCTGAGCCGTTGCCACTGCCCACGGATACAAAAACAATAACTCGACGTCGAAGACTAAAAACGCAATGGCCACCAAATGAAACCGCACGGCGAAGCGGCGGCGCACGTCGTGAATTGGATCCATGCCGCTTTCGTACGGCATTTCTTTCACCGCAGTGTGCTTGCGTGGCGCGAGCAAGCGAGGCGCGGCGATCATGCCGACCGACACGGCAGCCGCCACGAGAATGAACAGCAAAATGGGGAGGAGCATTGCCATGTGTTAATCACCGTAGGTCACGCATACTCGTGCGCAACTTGCACTCTTGCGCGATTGGCGGCCAAGCTCCTGATGCGCGGCTCGACGTCCTTAACTCACGAAAGCATATCCATTTGCCGCGACATTGTGAATATTGTCACAAAGTATTTGAAAAAAAGCTACCACGTGCCTGTTTAGTCCTCGGCGTCCAAATCTTTTGCAGCAGAAAAGTACCGCAACATGACCATTTCTCACATAACTTTAGACGAACTCGCCCTCCCACTCAGAATCTTAATGATTAGATAATGTGTGTCAACGGGAACGGATCGTTGACAAGCGCAGCCACAGTCGCGGCTCCATATACCAGGGATCACTTCGCCGCGCCGATGAATGCCGCCAGACGGTCAAGTCCTGCCTCTAATTCCGTCATGCTTGCCGCGTACGAGATGCGCACATAGCCTTCGGCGCCGAACGCCGAGCCCATCACGGTCGCCACGCTTTGCTGTTCCAATAGCGCCAGGCACCATTGCGCAGAAGTATCGCACTTGGCGTTTCCATACGTGCGGCCGAGGTGCTTCTTAATGTTCACGAATGCGTAGAATGCGCCACCCATGTCGGGGCAACTTACGCCGGGAATTTGCCCAAGGCGTGCCCGAACGAACTCGCGTCGTTTGGCGAATTCGCGGAGCATTTCGCTTACGCATTGCTGAGGCCCTTCCAGCGCCGCAAGCGCCGCGTATTGGCTAATGCTGCATGGGTTGGACGTTTCCTGACTCTGCAAATCGGCCATGGCCTTGGCGATGTTCGCTGGCGACAAAGTCCAACCAATCCGCCACCCGGTCATCGCGTACGACTTGCTCACGCCGTTCACAACGATCGTACGTTCCTGCAGGCCGGGCCGCACCGTGGGGAAACTGACGAAGCGGTGATCGCCATAGATCAAATGTTCATAGATCTCATCGCTCACTACAAACAACTTGTGCTCAAGCACCACATCGGCAAGCGCCGCCAGTTCTTCGGGCGTATACACGCTGCCGGTGGGATTACTCGGGGAGCAAAGCAGTAGCACTGTGGTACGCGGCGTAATGGCCGCACGCAGTTGCGCCGGCGTCAGTTTGAAATCGTTCGCCTCAGGCGTTTCGAGGATAATGGGCTTCGCGCCGGTGAGCTTCACCAATTCCGCGTAGCTAACCCAGTATGGTGCGGGAATAATCACTTCATCGCCAGGATTACAGAGCGCGGCGAACACATTGTGCAGCGAATGCTTCGCACCGTTAGAAATAACCACTTGGCTAGGCGCGTACTCCAACCCGCTGCGCTGCGGTAAGTTTGGGCAATCGATTTCTTCAGTTCTGGAATGCCGCTGGCGACGGTGTAATGGGTGTGCCCGGCTTTCATGGCGGCCGCGGCAGCATCGCAAATATGCGTAGGCGTCGTGAAGTCGGGCTCGCCGACGCTGAAATCGTAGACCTTCTTGCCGGCCGCCGAGAGTTCCTTGGCCTTAGCAGCCATGGTCAATGTGGCCGAGGGTTCGAGCGCGGAAACGATCTTAGAGACGTTCATGGGTGTCGATGTGTCTTGTTGTCTTTGAGAAATGTGCCGGTGTGAATGCTGTACTGAATCCGCAGATTCTAAGACACGCGAACTCCAGACACGTGCCGTGCAGATCGACAATCATATTCCGATGCCGGTTCGGTTCCAAGCGGCCGGAAGCGATGGACCAATCGAATGCGCCTCTCTGAAAACTTCCTCTAAGGTCCTCTTCAGGCTCTGTGGTCATACGACGAAGCTCACCGCCGCGTCATTCGAGACGCGGTCCTCAGGAATCGCTTGCCGAAGCTGCGAACTCGTCTTGACGCTTGCGCGAATTTTGCTCCAATGCGCTTGATCGATCGCGCTCGGGCGGTCGTGCGCAGTTTGATTGTTGCTTTTCCGCGGTCTTGTTGCCTGAATCATGAGCACCCCAGGCTCGGCCGCATTCAGTCCGCTGTGGTGCTCGATGAGAGGAGCCACGGAAATGGCAGCCAAGAAGAAAACCAGTAAAAAGTCGGCCAAGCGTTCGCCCAAAAAGAAAGGCGCCAAGCGCTCGCCTAAGCGCAAAGCTGGTAAACGCTAGTCGTATGGCGCAGCATTGTTTGCGCCACTTGATTCTGACGAGAAAGGCCGGCCTGAGAGATCCTCAGGCCGGCCTATTTTTTTGGGTGTCTGGGTGTCGCGGTGGTCGAGGTGTCTAAATGTTTGGTAGTTGGAGTCTGGGCACTAGACAACCAAACACTGATACCCTTAGACACCTAAACACCCAACATTGACCAAAGCCTTTGCCCGTGCTAGAGTTGCACAAATAATCTTAACTGCAGAAGAGTTTTGTGTGAGCTTTTCTTTCGATGTTGTTTTTAACTGATCGGCGATTTTAGGTGACCGTTACGGTGGATCGGACGCAAAACTCGGCGTCCCGCTTTGAAGATCTTGAACTTTCCGGCACGATGCTCGAGTCCCTCGTGGCAGCCGGGTACTCAGAGCCCACGCCTATTCAAGCCGGGTTAATTCCTCGCGCGCTCGCCGGGGTCGATGTGCTGGGCCAAGCCCGCACCGGCACTGGAAAAACCGCTGCCTTTGCCATCCCCATTCTTGAAAAGTTGGAGATGGGCGCAAACATCACGGCCCGCAAGCCATCGTGTTGGTGCCGACGCGCGAATTGGCGGTGCAGGTGCGCGAGGAATTTGCGAAGCTCGCGCATGGCCGCAAAACGCACATTGTGGCGGTGTATGGTGGCAAGCCGATCCGCGGACAAATCGACAAATTACAGCGCGGGGCTGAAGTCGTGATCGGCACGCCGGGACGCGTGCTGGATCATTTGGTGCGCGGCACTTTAGATTTGCGTGAATTGCGCATTGTCGTCCTGGATGAAGCCGATCGCATGCTCGATATCGGCTTTCGGCCCGACATCGAAAAAATTCTGAGGCGCTGCCCACAATCGCGCCAAACTCTGCTGCTGTCGGCAACGGTGGCGCCACCGGTCGAGCGGCTCGCGCAGCGCTACATGCGCGATCCGGAGATGCTCAATTTTTCCCCCAAGGATATTTCGGTTGAAACAATCGAGCAGTTTTACTTCACGGTCGATGCCAATCGAAAATTTGAATTGCTCGAAAAGCTATTAGAGCGCGAGCAGCCGCAGCAGGCTATTGTTTTCTGCCGCACCAAGCGGGGCACAGAGCGCGTCTATCAGCGGCTTTCGCGCAAGCTTCGCGATTGCGCCACCATTCATGGCGATTTGGCGCAGAACGCGCGCGATCGGGTGATGGCCGCGTTCCGCGCGGGGAAGGTACGCTGTTTGGTCGCCACCGACGTGGTGGGTCGCGGCATCGACGTGACCGGCATTTCGCACATCGTCAATTACGATATTCCGCAGTTCTGCGACGATTACGTGCATCGCGTCGGCCGCACCGGCCGCATGGGGCGCGAAGGGGTGGCGTACACGTTTGTTACATCGGAGGAGGGCAACGAATTGACGCGCATTGAAATGCGCATCAATCGCTTGCTGAAGCGCGATGAAATTCCCGGTTTTTCCACCGTGGATAAGCCCGAAGTTCCGTCCGCCCCCGCGCCGCCCCCCATTGCCGCTGCATATTCGTTCGATCGCTCGGCGGCCGCCAATGCCCAACCCCCCCCGTCATTCGGGGAAGCGCCGCAGCCACAAGGCGCTCCCGCTCCCGCGCCGGCCACCCGGCCGCAGGGACGCCGCTATCGCCGGGCGCTGTGACACCATTCGACGTCGGACGACCAAGAAGCCATTCATTTCCTAATCGAGTGGCTACCGCCAGCGAGATTTCAATGCTTGCCGGCAGATTTACAGAAAATTACTTCCACTTGCGTGCCACTTCGACCAGCGTTCGCAGCATGCAAGCGGTGCCGCCGCCGTCGAACCACGATTTGGGCTTTTCCAAAAAGGCGGGGCCGGCAATATCCAAATGCACCCAGGGCTTGTCGCCCACGAATTGTTCGAGAAACTTCGCTGCCGTAATGGCGCCACCCCAGCGCCCGTCGCCGACATTTTTGATGTCGGCCACTTCACCTTTAATTTGTTCATCATAAATCTCAGGTGTCATCGGCAATTGCCACATCGGCTCGCCGCATGTCTTCGCCGCTTGAAGAACTGCGTCGCACCACGGCTGATTGTTCGTCATTGCTCCGACCGTATCGCTTCCCAGCGCGACCACACATGCGCCGGTAAGGGTCGCTAGGTCGATGATTTTCGCCGGCTTTTCGTCGAGCGCCACATTGAGCACATCGGCCAGCACGAGCCGCCCTTCCGCGTCGGTATTGTGCACTTCGATCGTCTTGCCGCTACGCGCCGTGAGTACATCGCCGAGCTTGAACGCCGCAGGCCCGGTCATGTTTTCGACGAGGCCCATCATTCCAACAATGTTTACTGGCAGCTTCAATTGCGCGATCGCTTGCATGGCTCCTAGCACCGTGGCAGCGCCAGCCATATCGCACTTCATGGTAAGCATGCCGTCAGTCGGCTTAAGCGACAGTCCACCGGAATCGAAGGTTACGCCTTTGCCGACCAGCGCCAATGCGGGGACATCGGCTTTGCCGCCGCGATATCGCAAGATGACCAATCGCGGCGGCCGCGCGGAACCTTTCGCGACAGCCAACAGCGACCCGCAACGCTCTTTCTCCAATCGCGGCTGATCCCAGATTTCGCACTCAATTCCGTTGGCTTTCGCCACCTCGGCCGCGCGCGCTGCGAATGATTCCGGATATATGCTATCGGGCGGCTCGTTCACCAATCGCCGCGTGAGATTCATGCTCTCGCCGAGCACTCGTCCGCCATCGATTGCTTTCTCGTCGCCGCCGGCAATCAAAATCTCTTCGAACGAATTCCGCTTTTTCACTGCGCGGTAAATATCCTGGCCTTGGCAGCCGACGATCGCCCCCGCCACGGCCGCCTCGGTCAGCTCGGCCGTAGAACTTCCCAAAAACAGCGCCAGCCTTTGCGCGCCGTTTTCCGGCCAGTTGTCGCGCGGCCGCGGCGGTCGCGCGAAACGCAGTTCCCACGTCAAACTTCTCGCGGTCTCCTAAACCCACCACTAAGATTTGCCCGGCCTTTATGCCAGGCGTCGCCAGCAACGGCGTCAATTCAAACCGCTTTCCGCAAATGTCTTCCGACGCAATTAACCTCTCCAACAACCCGCCCGTTGCCTTGTCGGCCTCTACGGCGGGCCCGATCAGCGTCGGCCGACCGTCTTGCTCGCCAGCAAATACGCCAAGCACCACTGCGTCGGCCACTACCTGTGCGAGTGGTTCTTTACAAACTGTGATTTTCATGATTCGAGTCCGTTCCAAAATTGCGCGTTCATTTTGCTCAACTGTCGGCATTTTACCTACTCCCCGCCTGCACCATCAGCCCCAGGCAGTTACACTTGAATAGCTTGCCAGCCGAATCATCGCATTACCAACGAAAGTTCGCCGATCTATCTCGCCCCTGGGTTTCGCCTCTGCCAAATGGGATATCGCACGCTGCGCCAATGCCTCGACGATCTCGCCGCCACGCGGCAGTTGGTACGCATCGATGAAGAAATCGACGCCAATTTGGAGGCGGCGGAAGTTCATCGCCGTGTGAACCAAGCGCGCGGGCCTGCGCTGCTATTTACCCGCGTGAAAAATTGCCCGTTTCCGATGGCCAGCAACCTGTTTGGCACGATCGAGCGCGCGCGATATATTTTTCGCGATTCGCTCGACAGTGTGCGACGGCTCATCGAGGCAAAAATCGATCCGCCGTCGGCGTGGAAGAATCCGGCTGGCTGGCTCGACTTGGGCCGCACAGCCTGGTCGCTGTTTCCAAAGCGTGTGTCTTCAGCCCCGGTTGTGGTTAACGAAACCAAAATTAATTTCCTGCCGCAACTGAAATGCTGGCCCAACGACGGCGGCGCCTTCATCACGCTGCCTCTCGTCTACACCGAGGACCCAGATTGCCCCGGCTGGCGGCACTCCAATCTCGGCATGTATCGTGTGCAAATTTCCGGAGGGCAATACCAGCCGAACACCGAAGTTGGTTTGCACTACCAGATCCATCGCGGCATTGGCGTGCATCATGCGGCGGCAGCGCGGCGCGGCGAGCCGCTACGGGTGAACATTTTCGTGGGCGGCGCACCGGCCATGACGCTGGCAGCCGTCATGCCGCTGCCCGAGCGAATGAGCGAATTGGCGTTTGCCGGAGCACTTGCGCGGCATCGCATTCCGCTGATTCGCGATGCCCCCTCGGGCCGGCCATCCAAAGGGAGCGGGAGGAACATATTTGCCGATTTACGCCGAAGCCGATTTTTGCATCACCGGCATCGTCGAGACTCAATCGTTTGCTCCCCGAGGGCCCGTTTGGCGATCATTTGGGTTATTACAGCCTTGCGCACGATTACCCTGTGGTGCGAGTCGAAAGAGTTTATCATCGCAGCGACGCGATTTGGCCGTTTACAGTTGTCGGCCATCCGCCACAGGAAGACACCGTGTTCGGCCAATTGATTCATGAGCTTACCGGCACGATCATTCCTTCGGTAATTCCTGGCGTGCGAGCCGTTCACGCGGTCGATGCAGCCGGAGTGCATCCGCTGCTGTTGGCCATCGGCAGCGAACGCTACACACCCTATTCGGATCCGGGCCGCCCGCAGGAACTGCTCACGCAGGCCAACGCCATTTTGGGTCAAGGGCAGCTTTCGCTGGCGAAGTATTTGCTTATTGTGAATCAAGCGGACGATTCCCAGCTCGACGTTCACAACATTCGGCAGTTCTTTACGCACTTGCTCGGGCGCGTCGATTGGCGGCGCGACTTACATTTCCAGACGCGCACGACGATCGATACCCTCGATTATTCCGGCGGTCGACTAAACGAAGGCTCCAAAGTCGTGATTGCCGCCGCTGGCCCAGTGCGCCGCCGGTTGCCAACCGCGCTTTCGGCTAATTTTCGCTTGCCGGAAGGTTTCATAAACCCACAGATTTGCCTGCCTGGAATTTTGGCGGTGACCGGGCCGAACTATGCCACGCCGCAGGAATCTCTGGGAACATCACTCGGCGCATTTTGCTCGGCGATCGCAGCCGACAATGCCGTTAATCAATTTCCGCTAGTGGTCGTCGTCGACGATAGCGAATTTACAGCCGCCACGCTCAATGATTTCCTGTGGGTCACATTTACGCGGAGCAACCCAGCGGCTGATATCGACGGGGTGGGCAGTTTCATCGAAGATAAACACTGGGGCTGCACAGGGGCATTGGTGATTGATGCGCGCATGAAGCCCCATCACGCGCCGGTGCTTGAATCCGACCCCGCCGTTTGCCGCCGGGTTGATAGATTGTTTACGTCGGGTGGACCGCTTGCGGGAATCGAGTAAGTTTCAGCGAAGGGTCAGAATCGCCCCCATCGCCGGGTGAATTGGAACATGATTGCCTTCGGAACCCTCATTGAAAATGCTCCCTGGCTGATCCTAGCCTTCGCCTTTCTGCTAGGCACAATCATCGGCAGCTTTTTAAATGTGGTCATTTATCGTTTGCCTCGCGGCATGAACTTGGTCTATCCGGCCTCGCATTGCCCACGCTGCAACAAGCCAATTCGGTGGTACGATAATGTTCCCATTTTCGGCTGGCTCTGGCTGCGCGGCAGATGCCGCGATTGCGGTGCGCGGATTTCGGCGCGGTATCCGCTGATCGAACTGGCGACGGGGGCCATCTTCTTGGTGGTTGGTTATACCGATGTCGTCAGACCCTACGTCGCCAAGCGTCTGCGAATCGAAGAGCAGATGGACCTAGAAAAACAAAGTCCAGAGCCGCCGGAAATTGCGCAAATTCCGCTGGACCGGTATCTCGTTCGATATGGTTACCACCTCATTTTATTGTGTCCGCTATTGGCCGCAGCGCTGGTCGATTTCGACGGCCAAAAACTGCCGCGGCGGTTAATTACTTGGCCCGCCGCAGCCGGTATTTTGGTGGCATTTGCAGTTCCTCCAGTCCAAGACCTAAGCCTCGATTTTCGCTCGCATGCTTCGACCGGCACCGCAAGTCTCTGGGCGTTGATTACTTCATTAGCCGGATTGATTCTAGCGGTTCTAATTCGCCTGGGCACGTTCAACGCGCTGGGATATCAGCGGCCACGCGAACTTGGTTTGCTTTCCGCGACGCTGGCACTTTATGCGGTCGGAGCTTTTCTAGGATGGCAAGCCGTTGGGGCGAATTGCCGTGGCCTGCCACCCTGTGGGCGCTTGCCACGCCGGCCGCAAAGTATTGGCGGGCAGTAATCAATCCTACGATGATCGTGTTCTTGGGCGCTTTGGCATGGTGCATAGCCGTCAGCTGCATTCGTCATTCGTAATTCGAATTTCTTATTTCAAACGTGGCAGCTTCCCAGCCCGCGCTTCGCCAAATACTGCTGATGGTATTCTTCGGCGCGGTAGAACGGCTCGGCCGCGACAATCTGCGTCACGATCGGCCTGCGAAACTTGCCGCCTTGTTCCAATTTCGCCTTCGAGGCCTCGGCGGCCTGGCGCTGCGCCTCGTCGTGATAAAAAATCACGGATCGATATTGCTTGCCGTAATCTGGCCCTTGGCGGTTCAACTGCGTTGGATCGTGCGAATTCCAAAAAACATCCAGAAGTTTTTCGTAACCTACCACAGCCGGGTCAAATTCCACTTGCACCACTTCGGCATGTCCCGTGCGGTCGGTACACACCTGCTCGTATGTCGGGTCTACAAGCGTACCGCCGCTATATCCAACTGCGGTACTTTTTACCCCGGGCAATTGCCGAAATGCTTCTTCGACACCCCAAAAACAACCTGCGCCAAAAGTTGCCAATTGGTTTCCCATGTTTCACCTCGAAAAATTCAACTGCGGTTCTTCAATTGAGAATTATTATGGCCTACGTTGTGCAGTTTGATAATTTGAGTTGGCTATTCACTGGAGCGGATCTTCAAACGGATCGAGGCCTAGCGTGTCGATCGGGCGGGAGAGAACATCGTCGGGTTTGGCTTCGGCAGAGGCGGCGGTTTCTTCGACGGGGCGCACCACGACCATCGAGCCGCGCACGGCGATCACGCGCACGAGCTGGCCCGATTCGATAGGGACGCCTTCGCTAACCGCATCGATGGTTTGGCCATCGACTACGACGGCGCCACTAGGAAGCATTTTCGACTTCGTGCGGCCGGCATGCCCGACCAACTCGCGGAGACGGCGGTGCGCTTCGCTATCGGGAAGCACTTCTTCGGCCGTCGGAACTGTTGGCAAAATGCGCCTACCGAACGGGGTGTGCGGTAGATAATGAAAAGCCATTGAAAGCACCAGCGGCACGGCCACGCAGGCGACTACCAGAAAGACAATACCGAGCTTGGGCCCGCTCTCGACGAAAGCCAAAATGATGGAAGCCACTATCGAAGTAAACGAGAGAAAACCGAGGATTCCGCCAGAGGGAACAAATATCTCGACCATCACCAGGCCAAGGCCGACGAGCATGAGCAAAGCGGGCCAAATGATGGGAGACATGAAAGATGTTTTGGGAGCGAGCTATGAAAAAACGCGCAATGTCGGAACAATCCGGGCCTGACGCGCAATGCAGTTTTATGCCGGAAGTAGGTCAGGGGTCAACCTTTTGGCAATTTGGCACCGGCTTGGCGCATGGAGTTACGCCGCAAAACAGCTCGGCGTAATTTCCGGAAGCTGGTGGCCTTCAACTGTCAAGCTAGGCCGATTTCAACACGCTGCGCGTAAAGAATGTTTATGCCTGCCGCACGATAACGCGGCTACCGCTGACCTCGACGACAACGACCGGGGTGCCCCGATCAATTGCGTCGCCGATGGCGACCACGTCGACAAGCTCATCGCCGAATTTGGCCTTGCCCGAGAGCATCAACCGCGTCGTGGTAATGCCTTCATGGCCGAGGAGATGTGTGAAATCGGCGAGCGATTCGCGATGTGAGAGGGCTTCGATTTCCTCGCTGGACGGGGGTTCAAGCATCATGCGATTGAGCATCGGCGCGCGGCAGCATCCGGCGCAGCACCGTTGCCGTCAGAATGCATCCGAGTGTAGCGCCGCCGAGCACGAGCATCGAATTTCGCAATTGTTCAAGTTGATAATCGTTTGCGGGAACAATGAACGTTTGGCTGGCCAAAATTAGAGAGGCAATAATCATCAGACCCCCTCCCAGTCCGAAAATCGCGAAACCGGGGAGCACAAAGATTTCCAGCGCCACGCAAAACATACCTGCCAAAAACAGAAGCACCTCGAGCACTTGGGCGGTGCCGCGCAAATGCTGTGCCCAGAAGTAGAGAAGAAAGGCGACCAAAGCGATGAATGCACCTACTCCCACGCCGGGACTGTGAATTTCGAGATATAATCCAACAAAGCCCATGACCAATAAGAACATGCGCGCGCCGTCGGTCGTGAGAGCGTCGACCAAGTAATCGACCCAGCCGGGCTCAACCATGGCTGGATTTTTCTCCAGCCCGTAAGCTTGCTTGAACTGTTCGAAATTATCGACCAGCTTGGCGACCACTCCCATCTCGGCCGCTTTGCGGCCGCCCAATGCGAGCGCCCCGCCAGGATTGGTGACGAGTTCTTCCTGCCGCCAGGAGCCGGGGTCGCGCTGCTGGTGAAGTTCGTCGTCGCAAAAATAATCGACCAGGCCAGTCGAGGGCTGACGATAGCGGTAAACCTTCAATTCCGGGTCGACCATGGCTACCGGCAGCGACCAACTGCGCGAATTGCTTTGCTCGATAGTGTCGCGCACCACTTTCACCGTGGTCGGGATTTCTTCTTTATTGAGCACCGCCGCCCCTGAACCGCCAAGCTTGGCCTGGGGATTCATGACGATCTGATTGCACGCCAGGGCTATCAGTGCTGCATCGCCGCGAGCACTGCGCGGAATGTATGCCACCGTGCGCACTTGGCTCGATTTCAAACCGGCCAAGTAGCCCGCCAGCCGCAGGCTATCGGAATACGATCCGCCGTCACTGTCGATCCAAAGCACGACGAGGTTCACGTCGTTCTCGCGAATTTGATCTTCAATTTTGCGCTGCACGATGCTGATATCTTTGGCGTTGATCGCGCGTTTGAGATCGACCTGCACCGGCCGCCAGCCGCCCACCAGCGCCGGATTATCTTGAACTGCCTGGGCCAGCAGCTTCAGCGAGCGGGCCAAATCGGCGCGGTCGTCGGCCAGGTAGCTCACGAAGCCAAGTTCGCGGCCGCGGCGACCATCAAAGAGAAACGGGCGCGGCTTGAGCTCTTCCTGCGACTGAATGACGTGACGCTCTTTGATTTTCGCGAAGTCGTCTTCCAGAGCGTATTCGGTGCCGACTTCAGTTACTACTTTGTAAACCTTCAAGTCGCGGTCGAGCATTGCCAGCGCCACATTGGCGGGAATCGTGCGGCGGGCCTCGGCAATTTCCTTGTAGCCACTGCGCACAAACGGGCTGAGAACGGTTTCGTCGCAGCCGGCATCTCCCATTTCGGCATCGGGAGCCATCACGATTTCTTCGCAGGCCAACGCGACCAAAACGGCGTGGCCTTTGATTGATTTCGGAATATACGCGACAGTTTTTACCGTGGGGGCGATGTTGTGCAAATCTTGCGAGAGGAATTTCGCCAGCGACCAAGCGCGAGAGAAGTCGCTCCCTGCGCCCCCTTCAATCTGGCCCGCCGAGAGCTCGATAATGACCACGGGGCGTGGGCCGCCTTTGGGCAAATCGGAAACAATTTTGGTGATTGCGGCGCGAACTTTGGTGTCGATGTCGCCCGTAATAGGCAAGTCGACGCGGATTAGATAGCCTGTGGTCTGCGCGCTGGCCTGTTCTGCGTTGTCGGCCGCCGGCGTCGAGGAATCTGGCGCATTTTGACCGGCAGGCTTGGTAGGGACGGTATTATCACTGCCAGATGAGGAGGCATCGGCGGGACGTGGCGCAGCCTGCTCATCGGCCCAAGCCGAGCCAAACGCCAGGGCAATCACAAACAGCCAGAAGAGCTGCCGGACTTTACTTGCGCGTGTGCGGCCGGCACGAGGAGAAAGTGCCATAGCTGAGCTGATTCCGGTCCGTGGTGAAAATGCGCAAGTTGTTGCGCGGTCCGTGGTTCCACGACCGATTATAGAACAGCGCGGGGGCGAGTCAAATTTGCCGAGCTTGCCGCGCAGCAAGCAGCGCGGTAGCAAGCAGTTGCGAGGATGTGCTTTTGGATCAAAGCGCCGAATTGGGGGAGATGATCGATGAACCGGCCGAATGCGAAATTTAGTATCGCAGCGCTTTGGGACGGCTGGCCTGATTCATGCTGCCGGAATTGCTCACGGGCTTTTGCTGGTCTGGCAACGATTGCGACGAGTTCGGCGGCGGCACTTGCGGCTGCGCCACAACGTGAGCATAACCGATGATCGTGGGCCGCGCAAAATTATTAAGCCAATTGGCAAGCACTGCCCAAGGGCTATTCACCGATGGATCTTCCAGCTTGATCATCGTGCGCATTGGGTTTTTAGCGTTAGCCCCGGGATTAAAAATCTGGATGGCGTACGGTTGCAAGTCGGGTTTCGTCAGAATCAATTCGACTTTGGAAAAATTGGCGGCGTCCTTCTGCGTCTTGGGACGGGCTTCGAGCCAAACCTGATCTTTGGCGAACTGCGGTGGAGTAATGATTTGCATGAAGTAGCGCTTGCGCAGTGCGTCGGCTTTGGCGCCAAACACGAAGGGGAGCGGACCTTCGGAGATTGCTTTGCCTTGAAGTTCCGGCGGGATGGGCTGCTCGACAATCTGCTTCGCTTTGTAGTTGACTTCGAACATCGATTTGCCGTCGCACGTCCACCACTCGGTAGGCGCGACGCTGGTCTTGTTATACGTTTGCTTCGCAGGATCGGCGACAAATTCGAATGCATCGGTCACCCTGAATGAACCCTTGTCAGGCGCGGCATACTTAATTTCACCATGGCATTCGGTTTTCGCCTGCAATGGATCGCTGATGAATGTTGGATCGTATTCAAGCCGCGTGAACTTACATTCGAATGTTCGGATTTCGCTATTTTTCTTTTCCCAGTCACTTAAAACCTGATCGAGTTCGGATTGCTGCTGCGGCGACAAAGCATAGGGTGGTGCGACGGCAATTTGCTGGGGATGGACTGGTGCACCATTGGGCAGCACGCCGCCGTTTGGCGGGAATGTGTTGGCCGCTGGGGCGAGCGCGGCATTCGAAGGCGCCGTTGTGCGAATCGGCGACGGCCGGCAGCGGCTGAACTTGTGCTTGACCGGGGTAGCCCGGCGAATTCTGCGCGGCGAGATCCGACGTCCATAGAATCCCACCGAATACGATCGTCGCGCCGACAATCAGCGCCCAGGCGATTGCCCATGTCCCGATCCCTTTACAAAATCGTGTGGAGTGGGCAGCGATGCCTACAGTGAAGGCACCGGCGAAGAGGGGCGGATTGTAACGGCCGACGTGATAAGGCCCTAGAGCGATTCTGGCGGCCACGAGCGGGAAGAATACACGGATACATGTGTTTTGGCGCACTTTGCCCAAATTGCCCGTTGGCAGAATGCAGAGATTTTAGTTACTCAGCGATTCGAGATATTTCACGACATCGTCATGTTTCTCCTCTTGAGCCCATTGGAGTGCCGTGCGGGCGGGCACGGCGGGAAAGATGGTCGGCGGCTCAGGTTTTTCGCCGGGCGTGGGAGGCGGTTGGCCGGGCAAATCGGCCGACGACATTTCCGGGACGGCAGGCGTTTTAGCATGCACGTCGGCGCCATGCTCGACGAGCAGCTTGACAATGGCGAGATACCCGCGTTCGGCGGCGAGTTGCAAGGGGGTCCAACCGCCGCCGATATTGGCATTCACAGCGGCGCCTTCTTTAACGAGCAGGGCGGCAATATCGGCATGGCCCCGGTACGCAGCAATTTGCAAGGGAGCGTAGCCGTCGTCGGAAACAGGTTTGCGCGGTTGGCGAAACACGCGATGGGCATTCACCAGCGCTGGATGGTCGTCGAGCAGCTCCGTAAGCTTCGGCCAAGTTCTCGTCGCCACCACCGTCGAACGCGATTTTGCAAATGGCGTCAACGGTCGCCGCGGCGTCGCTGTCGGGTTTGATAATCTTCACGACAACGAAGAAATGATGAAACTGAAACGGCTGCTGCGGTTGGAGGCCGTGGGTTGCCGGCGGACTTCCGCCGAATGCGCCCGATTCGAAGCCCAAAAGCTCATACACTTCATCCGGCTTAAACGCGACATCACTGGATACGTTTTGCACCAGCGGAATTCCAAGCGGATTTTCCAGCAGCCGACCCTCCGCGGAAATAATTTTCGTGCCGCTGTCCTTGGAAGGCTTTCCCCCTTCGGCGGTGATAACGACCATGGTGCCCAGCGGTTTGTCCAGCGAGCCGATGATGGGGCCATTAATGACCTCGTCCACCGTGATGGGGTGCTCAGCCGCCACGGCTGCGCGGGCAATGCTCGCTACCAGAATCCAACATAGAAACGACCTGCGTTGCATGATGGCGCCTGCAGTTATCGAAGCAAGGGTGAACTCGCCGGAGGGACTGCCCACATCCTATCTGATTCGCAAGGAAGCCCATGTAACGACTTCGTAACGGTCGAAGCGATGCGCAATGGCAGCAGGAACATACGCTCGAAAACGTAAGCTTGATGATGAGTTGGCGGCCCGATCAGCTACCGCTGTTCGGGCTCTTCGAGGTAAGTGTAACCTTGCATGCCTTCCTCGTAGAATTTGAGGAAGCGGCCGGCTTCTTCGTAGCCGATGCGGCCTTCGCGCACCGCGCACTCGGTGGCGTCGCGCAGTTGGCGCACTAAGGCGTCAGGCTCGAACTCGACGTAATCGAGTACTTCACGCACGGTGTCGCCCTTAATTACGGCTTGCAAAATGACTTCTCCGTTATCATCCATAGCTACGTGCACGGCGTTGGTGTCGCCGAACAGATTGTGCAGGTCGCCTAAGATCTCTTGGTAGGCCCCGATAAGGAATGCACCAAATAGTACGGATTGCCCTCATATTGATGCAGCGGAAGCGTCCGCTTCACGTCGCGCCGATCAATGAACTGATCGAGCTTGCCATCGCTGTCGCAGGTGATATCACCCAGCACGGCCGGCCGAGTGGGGCGCTCGGTGAGGCGATGAATGGGCAAAATCGGAAACAACTGCTTGATGGCCCAACTGTCAGGAATCGATTGGAAGAGCGAAAAATTGCAGAAATAAGTATCGGAGAGAAGCGAATCAAGCCCTTGCAATTCCTCGGGCACGAACTCCATTTGCTGAACCAGCTTTTGAATTTTGTGGCAAATGGCCCAATATAAATTTTCCACAAGACTGCGCTGATCGAGCGGCAAATAGCCGTTGGAGAACAACGTCATCGCGTTGTCGAGGGCCTGCTGGGCATCGTGGTAGCTTTCCAAAAGATTGCGCACGCCGAGGTTTTGATATGTATCCAGCAGGTCCGAAAGCGGTTGTTCAACCTCCGGGGGCAATTGCGGCGGAATGCCATTTTGCCCTTGCTCAGAAACTCCCAAGACTCCGAATACGAGCACACTGTGATAGGCCACCACCGCCCGGCCGCTCTCGGAAATAATGGTTGGGTGCTTTATGCCGGCATCGTCGCAGGCGCGCTGAATGTGGTACACTACATCGTTGGCGTACTCCTGCAAGCTGTAGTTCACGCTCGATTCGAAGTTGGTTTGCGAGCCGTCGTAATCGACCCCTAGTCCGCCGCCAACATCGATGTATTCCAAGCCGGCTCCGCGAGCGGCCAGTTCGGTGAACACATGGGCCGCTTCGTTGAGCGCCGCCTTAATGTGCCGGATGTTGGTGATTTGGCTCCCTTGGTGGAAGTGCAAGAGCTTAAAGCAATCTTGCATACCGCGGCTCTTAAGCTCTTCCAGTCCTTTAAGAATTTCGCTGACCGTAAGGCCGAACTTCGAGCGGTAGCCTCCCGACGATTGCCACCGCCCAGCTCCGCGGGCAGCCAGCTTAACCCGCATGCCAATTTTGGGCGCACGCCAATCTTCTCGGCATATTCCAAAATCAAACCGAGCTCAGTATATTTTTCGACGACCGGAATAATGTTGCGGCCGATCTTCTGCGCCAGCATCGCCGTTTCGATAAACTCAGCGTCTTTGAAGCCGTTGCAAATGATCGGGGTATCGTTGCTAGCCATGGCCACCACGGCCAAGAGCTCGGGTTTGCTGCCCGCCTCCAGACCAAAACGATAGGGGCGGCCGAATTCCAAAACTTCTTCCACTACCTGTCGCTGCTGATTCACCTTGATCGGGTAAACACAGCAATATTGCCCCTGATATTTTTGCTCGTTCATAGCCGATTGAAACGCGGCATGAATTTCGCCGAGGCGATGTTTCAAAATGTCGGCGAAGCGAATCAGAATGGGAAGATCGATGCCGCGAAGCTGCAACCGATCGACCAACTGCTTCAAGTCGATCGAGCGCTCGGGGTCTTTGGTCGGGTGCACGCAAACGTGCCCCTGGGGGTTAATCGAGAAGTATCCGTTGCCCCACCGCGCCACTTCGTAGAGTTCGGCCGAATCGATGGCCGACCAGCGCTCCAAATCCAAATCGATTTTCAACGTGTGTGCCCTCGCTTCGGTGCCAGCACGAAATAGTCAGACCGGGAGAGAATTCAAGGCCAAACATCGTATCATACAAACTTTGACGGGAATGTGTATGCAAATGCGCGCATATTTGGTGAGATTTTTGGTTAAACGTTTGTGAGATTCTTACGCGCCGGCAGTCTCGCCTAAACGGTGCGGCCGCCGCTGACGGTGCTTGCTTGCGAACGGTGCCAAATCTATGCTCTGTGGTTGGGCTACCCGAACGCGCCGGAGGGAATCTCGATGATCACGAAATCGAATCGGAGAGAGTTCCTTTGCCGTGCAACGTCGGTGCCGGCGGCTATGGCGGCGGCTTCCAGCATTGGGCTTGGGGTACTAGGCGTTGCAGCGACCGCGGCGGCCCAAACACCAATTCAGCGTGTGGGGGGCTCGCGGCTGAAAACGAGCCTCAACGCATACTCATTCAGCAAGGCGCTCAATGATGCTTTGAAAACGCCCGGCCAGGGGATGACCCTATTCAACCTGCTCGACTTTTGCGCTGAGCAAAACTTTGACGGTATAGATCCCACTGGCTACTTCTTTCCCGGCTATCCCGCAGTGCCAGCCGAGAAGTACATCAACGATTTTAAGCGCCGGGCATTCGAATTGGGAATCGACATCAGTGGTACAGGGGTGCGAAACGATTTTGCCACGGCCGACAAGGATAAGCGGGCAGCCGATGTCGAGCTGGTAAAGCAATGGATCGAGGCGGCCGCTCGGCTAGGAGCACCAGTGATTCGAGTCTTCGCGGGCGCTATGCCGCCGGGGCAGGAGTTTGATACGGTCGCCGCTTGGATGGTCGATTCGCTCGGTCCGTGCATCGACCACGGCAAGCAGTACGGCGTCATTGTGGGCGTTCAAAATCACAACGACTCGCTCAAAACTGCCGATCAAGTGCTCAATATAGTGAAAATGGTCAATTCCGACTGGTTCGGCGTCATTCTCGATACCGGCATGTTCCAGACCGTGGCCGATCCCTATGAGGAAATCAAAAAAGTGGCTCCTTTCGCCGTGAATTGGCAGGTCAAAGAGATGATCGATGGGAAGGATGGGAAGGGCAAAACCGATTTGGTCAAGCTCTTCCGCATTGTCAGCGAGAGCGGCTACCGCGGTTATCTACCGATCGAGACGCTCTATGCGACTGGAGAAGACTACGATCCGAAACAGCGAGTGGCACAGTTTTTGAGGGAAGTGCGCGCCGCGCTCCAAGCCACAGCCTAATCGCTCGTGCCGTTGCGGATCAAACCACGCGTGCGGAGGCGGGATTTCCAAATCGAGGGTTATATGCTCGATAAAAAAGCCAAGACTGATCATCCCATTCAGGAATATCTAACCGAGCGTTGGAGCCCCTACGCCTTTAGTAAAAAGCCCGTATCGCGGGCAGATTTGGCATCGTTGTTCGAAGCGGCTCGCTGGGCGCCATCGTCGTACAACGAGCAGCCGTGGTCGTACATCGTGGCGACCAAGGATAATCCAGCCGAATTTCAAAAGCTGCTCTCTTGCTTAGTTGAAGGCAACCAGGCGTGGGCGAAAAACGTGCCGGCATTGGCACTTGGCGTCGTGTCGCTGAAATTCAAGCTCAACGGGCAGAACAACCGCGCGGCGGTACACGACTTAGGATTAGCGTCGGGGAATTTGGTCATGGAGGCGACTGCGCGAGGCCTTGTTGTGCATCAGATGATTGGCATTCTGCCTGACAAAGCGCGCGAAACGTATCAAATTCCCGAAGGGCACGATGCCTGGACTGCTCTGGCGATCGGCAATTTAGGTGATTCCAACGCGCTGCCCGACGCGTTCAAACAGCGCGATCTTGCTATGCGCCAGCGAAAACCGCTTAAGGAATTTGTCTTCACCGGCAAATGGGGTAGCGCGGCCGATTTGCCATAGTATAAGCAATTGGACCGAAGGCTCCCAACTCTTTCAGAATATTCCAGCGCCGAAATTCTTGGGGGCGGCATCGGCCGCGGCGGCGCCATCGGAATTATCGGCCGCGCCCGACGAGACGGGGGAGCTGGCCGCTTGTGCCATCGGCTTCTTGTGTGGCATTGGCATGGGCTGTTCGGTTAGCTGCATGGGCGCCATCTCACGCGGGGCAGAATCGTGCGCTGGCCGAATGTAATTTGTCGTCGGGTGCGTCCGGCCGGGGGCGCGGGAATGGCGCGGGGGCGGAAAATCGTGGACATCGAAATCGTCGTACCGCGACACGTAGCCGGGAAGTTTTGCCCGCTGTTGCTCTTCGCGGAATTCACGAATGATTCGTTCCTGAATCATTTCTCGACAGGCGCTGTTAATTGGATGGGCGATATCGGCATAGAGCTTCGCGCACCCTTCGTCGTCGAGCGGAGCCCGGTTGGGATTCATTTTCGCGCCGCAATCGTTGCAGTAGCTCGCGCACAGGTGGTTTTTGGCGCCACACTGCTGACAATGAGAAGTGAGCTTGCGGCTGGGCATAGCAACAAATGGTCCATTGGTGCCTTCGATGATTTTCAAGTCTCGAATGACAAAGCAGTCGTCGAAAGTAATGGAGCAGAACGCTTGCAGACGTTCGCCTGGCTCGTCCATCAGCTTGATGCGGACTTCAGTGATTTCCACGGCCATTCTCCTTGCGTTGGCGGCCAACTACGTCGCGAATCCCTCGGACGCTCTCCTGACTTAAGGACTTACCGCTTTTTCAGAACTCGTCGCGACCTTTCGGCCGCAATTCGTTCTCCCGCTATTTGCCGGCCGGCGCTCTACAGCGCCGAACCAGACAGATTCATATCGATCTTACATTCCACACCAGCGACCCATAGCCCAATCGAGCTTGAACGCGCGCCGCAACTTTGCGGGCGTGCCGAGCGGAGCGACACAGGGCGAAACAGCTTGTGCCACTGCCGCTCATACCGACCACCGGGCAGCTTTGGTCCGCGAGCAAACTCAAGACTTCTTCGACGGTCGACGACAAATGCCGGGCGGGATCAGTTAGACGATTCATAGTACGCGGGCCTAACGCCGCTAATTCTCCTCTACGCAATGCGGAAACAACTGGATCAATCTGGCATGGCCGCGCGGGGGGCCGGCACGCCCGGTAAACCGCCGGGGTCGAAAGGCCCAGCGGCGGTTTAACAAGGACGATGTGCAAAAGACCGACTGTAGCAATGGGTTCGATTTTCTCACCTCGGCCGCGGCATATAGCCGCACCGCCGATTACGAAAAATGGAACATCGCTCCCAAGTTCCGCAGCCAACGCGGCCAACTGTTCAGTCGGCCAATTCAGGTCCCACAACAAATTGGCAGCCGCCAGCGCCGCCGCGGCATCGCTGGAGCCACCCCCTAAACCAGCCGCAGTGGGTATGCGCTTGATCAGGGTTAGCTTTGCGCCGCGGTCGATTCCGGCATGCTTGGCCAGCAGGCGAATTGCACGCACGGCAAGGTTGCTTTCTCCTTGGGGTATTGTTTCAAATGATGATTCAACTTCAGAACGAGATGTCGGATCTTGAGCAAGCTCAAATTGACCGGCTGCAGTCGCAGCCCCGGTCCAACCATGCGCCCAACGTGCATCCAAATTCATTTTGCCCGAGGGCTCATTTTGAAGCACGAGAGTGTCGAACAGTCGGATCGGAACCATGAGCGTTTCGATCTCATGGAAACCATCGTCGCGCTTGCCGAGCACTTCGAAGAAAAGATTGACTTTCGCCGGCGCCAGAATTTCAATCCGCTGATGGCTGCGGCGAATTCGCACACGCGTTCCCTCGACGATGCCAAACTCGACGATTTCCTGCCGCTTTAAATCAACCGCGATTATCGAATAATTGGAATGATTGCGGGCACTTCGATTGATTCATGTGCGGTATGGCCAGAATTAGCCATAACTCTATCGCGGGGTTCGTGAAACGTCAATCGAATTCGCAGACGCGCAAAAAGGCGAGCAGAAAACGGTGCAAGTACACCGTTTAGCCTCCTGAGGACCGACGAGAGGATCGAGATGGTCTAAATACGGTCATCAAGAGCAGGAGGCGATTGAGTTTGGACACGACATCATTTCGACGTCTTCGCTTCAGTACCTGAAGCTGTCGCCGATTGATTTTCCGCGCGCGCTTCTAAGCTCGCGCAGACAATCTCTTTGTCGCTGCGAGCCAGCACGTGCCGGTTGGCAAAGGCGGGATGCGCCCATGCGACACCTTCGCCGCGGCGTTCGAGCTGAACAGTGGTCGGCTCGATAAGCTTTGTTCGGCTGATTTCCTTAAAACCCTGCGGCGTTAGATCGGCGATGATCAGTTCGCCCCGTTCGTTGAAAAGCCAATATTTATCTTCATGGCGTATGAAATGAATGGTGGCCCAGCGGTTTTTGGGGACGGCGGTAAGGTCTTCCCAAATGCGCTCGCCAGTGTTGGCATCGAGACAACGAAGCTCGCCATAGCTATCGACGCCGTAGATGTGATCGCCATCGAAGATTGGCGTGCTGATGATTCCCTGCAGCGCTTGGGTATGGATTTCGTCGCGTCCCGTTTTGTGCCAAAGCATTTCAGCACCGGGCGAATCCTGTTTGAGGCGGATCATCATCGAACCATCGTAAAACGAGACGACAAACAACCGATCGCCGTCGACCACCGGGGTTGCAATTCCGATCGGCATGCGTGAAGGCTTGAGGTCCACGCGCCAATACTCGCTGCCATCTTCGGGGTTTAAGCCGACCACTCCTGCGCCGGTCCACACCACGACAACCGGCTTGCCCCCCTGCTGAATCAGAATCGGCGCGGAATATTGCGCCGGGTCATCGAGCGACTTTCCATAGTTCAGCGCCGGTTTTTTTATCTAGTGCCACAACGCAAGCATGCTCGCCGCCGATGTGCAGAATGAGCTTCTCGCCCACCACCAGCGGTTCTGCGGCAATGCCCCACATGGGCATTTGAATTTTGTAATCGGTGTTGAGGTCTTTCTTCCACAAGAGGTCTCCAGTGGCGGCATCGAAGCAATGCAAATGGCCCATCGTGCCCAGGGAATAAGCGCGCCCGTTATCGATGAGCACAGCCGCTCGCGGGCCGGCGGTGTAGCCAATGTTGCTATAAGGACAATCGTAGCTGTAGTTCCAGAGCGGCTTGCCCGTTGCGGCGTCGAAGCAATGGACGCGCTCGACTTGCGTCGGTTCGGCCAGCCGGTCTGTCACATAGACGCGACCGTCCGCGACGGTTGGGCCGCTATAACCTGAACCAATTTCTTGACGCCAAAGAATCGGCAATTCCGGCTGATCGAATTTTTCGACAATGCCTGTTTCACGCCACACCCCATCGCGGTTAGGCCCGCGCCACTGCGGCCAATCGTCGGCACTGGCGATTGTCGCTAGACATTGAACAATTGCGCACACGGCAATCACTTGGATAAATGCATAGCGTGCCATGCGTACCCTCTTACTTCCGCGTAAGTTCGTGGAAGCGGTCGATGAGGTCGCGCGTGATCTTGCCGGGTTTGCCGTCGCCAATCGTACGACTGTCGATCTTCACCACCGGAATGACTTCGGCGGCACTGCCGGTGAGGAAACATTCGTCGGCGATGTAAACGTCGTGGCGTGTCAGAGGCATTTCGCGCACTTCAATTCCGGCTGCGCGCGCCAACTCGATCACCGCGTCGCGCGTGATGCCTTCGAGAATACCGGCGTCGATTGGCGGGGTTTGCAGCACGCCAGCGCGCACCAAGAAAGATGTTATCGCCCGTACACTCGGCCACTTCCCCTTTGTGATTGAGCATCAGGGCTTCAATGCAGCCGGCCTTCAGCCCCTCGATTTTCGCCAGAATGTTGTTCAGGTAATTGAGCGACTTGATGCGCGGATTCAGCGCCGCCGGATGGTTGCGCATCGTGCTGGCGGTGACGATTTCCAGTCCGTTTCTGTAGAGCTCGTCCGGATACAGCGCGATTTTGTCGGTGATGATGATCACTTGCGGATTGCTGCAGCGATTGGGGTCGAGCCCCAGCGTGCCGACGCCGCGCGTGACCACCAGGCGAATGTAGCCGTCTTTGATTTCGTTGGCCGCGAGCGTTTCGTTGACCGCCTTGGCCATAGCCTCTCGCGTGATGGGAATTTCGAGCCAAATGGCTTTGGCCGAATTCCACAGGCGATTTAAGTGCTCGGCCAGGCGGAACACGCGGCCATTGTAGCTGCGCATGCCCTCGAACACGCCGTCGCCGTAGAGAAAACCGTGATCGTAGACGCTGATCTTGGCGTCTTCTTTATCGTACAGCTTGCCGTTGATGTAGATCTTAAGTGGCACGACGGAAGCAGGGTTCAGAGGTCTGGGTTCAGAGTTCAGTTGGCGGGCAATTGATCGATGCGGAAATTTCGAATTATCGCGATTTACACAATTGCAACCTGGCCATTGACCAGTCGGACAATGCGGTCGCTGCCGGCGGCAATCGACGGATCGTGCGTTACCATGACTATAGAGAGGCCGTGTTCGCGGTTCAAGGTTCGCAGAATTCGCAGAATTTCTTGGCCGGTCGATTGATCCAGATTTCCGGTTGGTTCGTCGGCCAAGCAAAACTTGCGGTCCGGCCACCAGCGCCCGGGCAATGGCGACGCGCTGCATTTCGCCGCCGGACAGCTCGCGCGGGCGGTGTTTCAATCGATGCGAAAGGCCAACGGTTTCCAGCAATTCCAATGCGCGCCGAGTGCATTCGCTGCGGCGTCCCCAATAGTTCCAGATGCTCGAGCCAATCATCAGCGGAGCGAGCACATTTTCCAAGGTCGTTAACTCGGGCAACAGATGATAGAACTGAAAGATCATGCCGAACTGCTCGTTCCGCAGCCGCTCGCGCAAGTGGGGCGGTATATTGTCGATGCGCTTTCCCAAGAAATGCACTTCGCCATCGGTAGGCGCGTCGAGCGTGCCTAGTAGGTGCAAGAGCGTACTTTTGCCGGAGCCGCTTTGCCCGACGATCGCCAGAAACTCGCCGTGGCGCACCTCGAGGTTGACGTCCGGTGAGAACGGGAATATCAATGGCGGCGTTGCGGTAGTTTTTTTTCAGGTTTTTGCAGGAGAGGTGAACGGTCCCACCTGGGAGTTCGGAATTCGGAGTTCGGAGTTCAGAATTCAGCGCAGCACCTTGCGAGGTTTGTGAGGCAACGAACGGACCGATCGAGTGATCGGCGGGCGACGAATATTCCGCACTTCGCGCTCCGCACTCTGCGCCAGTGGATTTCTGATACGGGACTGTTTTTGCCGCATCATTCATAGCGCAGCGCCTCCACGGGATGCAACCGAGCGGCGCGCATGGCCGGTAGCACGCTGGCCAGCACCGCGATGACGAGCGCACCAGCCACTATCCATGCGACCGTGAGCGGATCGACGATCGTAGGAATTTCGTAGAAGTAGTATATCGACGGATCAAACACTGCCTGCCCAGTCAGCCACTCGACCACTGAGCGAATCTGGTTGATGTAGTGAACGAACAAGAGTCCAATCGCTAAGCCGACTCCGGCGCCGACGACGCCCAGCGACAGTCCGTAGCCCAAGAAAATTCCCATGATGCCGCGGCTGGATGCGCCCAGTGACTTTAGAATGCCCACATCGCGCGTTTTTTCGACCACGATCATGAAAAAAATCGCCAGAATGCCGAAGCCTGCCACCGCAATGATCATGAATAGCAGAATGTTAAGCACCGCGCGTTCCATCTGCACGGCGGCCAGGAGCGGCCCTTGTTTGTCGCGCCAGGTGTAAATGCCATAGATTTCCGGCGGGAATTTGCTGCGGATCAGATCGCGAACCATGTCGCCGTCGACGCCGGGCTTGAGCTTAATTTGGATTGACGTGGCATTGCCAATGCCGGTCGACGGGTCGATCATGCCGCGCAGCTCTTGTAATTTGCGCATCGGCACAAAGCAAAACGTCGAATCGTATTCGCTCATTTTGCTTTCATAGAAATCGACGATCGTGAATAAATCGTGCGCTTCTTTGGGGGGCGTGCCAGCGGTGGGGAAGATGAGTCTTACATCACTGCCGGGCAGGACTAGAAAGCGGTCCGTTCCCTCTGAATCGCGCACGCTCCCCAAGGCAATGCCCATAATCATGCCGGTATGCTGTTCTTTGGCGGGATCGAATTCTTGAATATCTTGCTGATCTGCGGGGCGCTGGACATCAAAGGGATTGTTCGGCGAAGCGGTGGCCTGCGTGCTTGAATCTTGACTCGTGGCTCCTGACTCCTGAGTCGCTGCCCTCGGCTGTTCTCCTTGGCTCACCGTATTTCGATTCACGGGATTACTGTTTGGGTCAGCCACCCGGCTCTGGCTGCGCTGCCACGCCTTTTGCTGCTGAGCCATCGTGCGGCGCCACTGCCAGCCGGCCTTTTCCATATCGGGCCGCAGCGGAGCGCTATCGCCGATTTGATGGTCGCGCACATCGTAGCCCCCTTCGCGTAATTGGAAGCTTAACTGCTTGCGATTCGCGGGATGCTGAAGATATTTGCCGAAATCGCTGCTGGAGGCATGCGTATTCTCGTCGATGCCAATCAGCATGATCTGCCGCGTAATCGAACGGTTGCCGACTTGAATGCTCGCTAGCGCCGGCACGTTGACCGTCGGAGTCATCCAATCGATCCATTGGCCGGCGATCTGGCGGATTTGATCCATGTGCCACTGCGGATCGGGAAAGCCTTCTAAACCGTGGCTTTCGAACACGACATCCGAAAGGATGCCATGAATGCGATTTTGCATTTCACTGGAGAAACCCGACATGACGGCATTGACCACGATCATCGTGGCGACGCCGAGCGTAACACTCACGATGGAAGCCAGCGCGATCCATCGCGTTCGCAAATACCGCCAACAGAGAAGCAGTTTGTACATGTGCCAATCCTTTGGCTGAACAATCCTACAACTTAAATTTCCGGGCGCAAGAGCGGGAACAGGATCACATCGCGAATAGTGGTGCTATTGGTGAGCAGCATCACTAATCGATCGATGCCGACGCCTAATCCGCCTGCGGGGGGCATGCCATGGCGCAGCGCACGGATGAAGTCGTGATCCATTTTGGCCATCGAATCTTCTTCTTTTTGGCCGGCCAGTTGTGTGCGAAATAGTTGCTCTTGCAGGTCGGGGTCATTCAACTCCGTGTATGCGTTGGCGATCTCCATGCCTTGAACGAAGAGTTCAAAACGCTCGGCAATCGCAGGGTTGTCGCGCTTGCGCTTGGTTAATGGGCAAATGCTCGCGGGATAGTCAGTTACGAAGACTGGGCCCGTCAACTGGTCTTCCACTTTTTCTTCGAAGACTTCGCTTTTGATCACATCGGGATGTTTGCCGGCAGTGTCGAAGCCGATTTTTTCCGCTAGGGCTTTGATGCCGGAAGTATCGGTTCCAGAAATACCCGTGTACTTCTCAAACACTTCGTCATATGTGTGGCGAGCAAATGGAGGCGTGAAATCGATCGTCACTTCGCCATACGGCAGTTTGAAATTAGGGGCGGCACTTTTGTCGGGCTGAATGGCGCAGATGGCGTTGACGATGATGGCTTCGGTCAAATCCATCATCGAGCGGTAATCGCCATAGGCCTGGTACGGCCTCGAGCATGGTGAATTCGGGGTTATGCCGCGGGCTGATGCCTTCATTGCGATAAACACGGCCCAGTTCATAGACTCGTTCGATGCCGCCAACCAAAAGCCGTTTGAGATGCAATTCGAGTGCAATGCGCATGAAAAGATCGATATCGAGCGCATTGTGGTGCGTTTTGAACGGCCGGGCCGCGGCGCCGCCGGCGATCGAGTGCAGCGTGGGCCCCTCGACTTCGACAAACCGTTGGCTGGCTAGCGTTTGTCGAATCGACTGTACAATTTTCGAGCGATTGAGAAACCGCGCTAGCACACCGTCGCTATGGATCAAATCTAAATAGCGCAGTCGCTGGCGCAATTCGGGGTCGTGCAGGCCGTGGAATTTATCGGGGGGCGTTTCGAGCGATTTGGTCAAGAAAAACAACTGGTCAGCGAATATCGTCAGCTCCCCCTTTTGCGTGTGCTTTAGTTCGCCTTCCACACCGATCAAATCTCCCAAATCGAAGCATTCTGCTAACGCCCAGTATTGATCGCCAACTTGTTTTTTGCCGATGTAAAGCTGTATCCGGCCGGTCCAGTCGCGGATGTCGACGAACATTACCTTGCCCTGGCCACGCATCAGCACAAGGCGGCCGCAAGCACGAACCCGCGGGCCTTTTTGCTCCCCATGTCGCTCCCCTTCCGTCGGCGGGCTAGCGACAATTTCGCCTTCCCGGCGGCGGATATCGCCGATCGCTTGATAATCGTCGAACCGGCCCCCCCAGGGATCGACTCCCAGGGCCTCGATTTTTCGGAGTTTTTCCCGTCGCGCAGCCTGGAGCGTCTCGTGTGATTTTTCCGAAGAATTGCCGGCGGGAGCGGTCATGGCAGTGGGCATGCGATTGGCTTAACTCCAAGAATCGCAACATTTTAGTGTGGAGCACAAGGGGGTCAATGTCATCTCGACCTAGTCGGCCGTTTTTGGTAATTGCCCGGTTGTACAGGCGCGCTGCGCCAATTATTCAAAAGTTGTGACGCCATAGATTTGTTCGGCGTCGAACGTTGTAACCCGTTGTGTGCGCGTGTGATAGGGTTCAATTGTTGGGATGTAACAAACTTCGTGCGATTGCGCTGGATATTAGGGCTGTCTAACGAACTCACTCATCTAGGAATTCCATGCCAGCACGACGCCAACCCGTACCGTCTCCAAAGCGGACTGCCAAAACGGCTCCGAAGTTGTACGATCCTGGAAATAAGGAACACAATCGCTCTTCATTTCCAAGAACTTCGTTAAACATGAGCATCGGTTTTCAGCGCGAGCATCGGCCCGGATTGTATTGCATCGAGTTGCGAACGACCCAGTGGGAACGGGCAGTGAAGTGGTATCGCGAGGCATTGGGATTACGCGTTCTGGTGCGAGCGGTCGATGACGGCTATGCACTGTTTGAAGCGGGCGAAACGCGGCTTTCGATTTTGGCCCGTCAACATGCTGGCGAGGCAAGTGCGCGGTGGAGCTTAGGATTCGAAGTCGATAACCTCGATTCGGTGTCCCAGCGATTGGAAATGGCCGGCTCGCCCGTTTCGCGACCGCCGCGCGATCCGGAAGGCTTCCAAGAGATTCTTACAACCGACCCCGATGGGAATACCATCCGGCTGTTTGCATGGCCGAATGGTTAAGCGGAATTCCCAAGCGCATTAAGCCTTCTTTATGCGAATTGACCCGGCATTTGCCCGCGGTCATGATGGGTGTGTCAGGGGCCGCTGGTGAAACAGCATCCACTTTAGAGCATCGTTCCTGCCGCTTTCTCGCGCTCAGGGTACGATTGAGAAAATAGCGCTCTCCGTATGTCTATCGATTTCACGCAGGCGCAAGGCGCCGACGAATTGCTCCGCGCGAGCAAACTGAGCCAGCAACGGAACCGGCCTCCGTGCGACGTGCCGGGTTACGAGCCGCGGCGGTTTCTCGGTTCGGGGGCTTACGGCGAAGTTTGGGTGGCGCTCGATCGCACGACGGGCCGGCAAGTAGCAATTAAGTTTTACTTACACCGTGGCGGGCTCGATTGGTCGCTGTTATCACATGAGGTGGAAAAGCTTGCGTTTCTCTCGGCTGACCGATATGTGGTGCAGTTGCTCGACGTGGGCTGGGATGCCGAGCCCCCGTATTACGTCATGGAGTATGTCGAGCACGGATCGCTCGAAGAGCGCATGCAGAACCAGGGGCGGCTGCGTCCGGCCGAGGCTGTCTCGATTTTTCAGGAAATCGCCGTCGGATTGATGCACGCGCATAGCAAGGGCGTACTGCACTGCGACCTGAAACCGGCCAACGTTCTTTTGGATCAAGATGGGAAGCCCCGGCTGGCCGATTTCGGACAGTCGCGCCTTTCGCATGAGCAAACGCCGGCGCTGGGAACGCTGTTCTATATGGCGCCCGAGCAGGCCGATTCGCACGCGATGCCCGACGCGCGCTGGGATGTGTACGCATTGGGCGCGATGCTATATGCGATGCTCACTGGCAGCCCGCCCCACCGTAACGCGGCCTCGTCGACGGAACTTGAGTCGGCCCCCGATTTAGACTCACGATTGGCGCGCTATCGCGATCTTATCTTGACCGCCTTGCCGCCGGTCGGACATCGCAGCGTGCGCGGTGTCGATAGCCGGCTGGCTGAAATTATCGAACGCTGTTTGGCTGCCGATCCGCGCGAGCGATTTCCGACGGTGCAGGCTGTGCTCGACGCACTCGATGCCCGCGCCCGCCGCCGTTCACGATTGCCGCTCATGGTGCTAGGGGCGCTGGGGCCGGTATTGCTGCTGTCGGTGATGGCCGTTTTGGCCTGGATGTGGCTCTCTTCATCGCTGGAGAATTCGCGCAGGGCGCTTGTCGATCAGTCGCTAAACGCGTTGGAATTCGCAGCTCGCAGCGTGGCGGCCAGCGCCGGCAAAGATCTTGAAATGCGCTACCGAGACGTGGAGGATGTGGCCGCTGATCCACAAATTGTGCAAGCACTGTTGGGCTTGGAAACCGAGACGAAAACGCGCGCGCTCTTGGAGCAATTGAGCGACCCGAAACAGGCGGCTCAGGATTTCAACGAGTTGCGCGAGCAATTGGGGCACTTGCCGCAGTCCGATACGCTTGATGGGCGGCTCAAATATTTCAACAAACTGACCGTAGACAAGACGAAAGCTGAAATCTCCAATTGGTTTATTACCGATTCCTACGGTACGCAAGTGGCCCGGTTTCCCTCGAGCGATAGCACTCTAGGGAAAAACTTTGCGTGGCGATCGTACTTCAACGGGAGCGCGACCGATCACTCTCGCAGTTGGCGGCCGAAGCCCGAGGAACATATCAAAGCCACACAGCTTTCAGCGGTATTCCGCAGCGACGTATCGGATTTGTGGAGCGTCGCCATTTCATCTCCGATTTTCGCGCCGCCTCAGGCCGACGGAACACGGCGCTTTTTGGGTGTCGTTTCGATGTCGTTCAATGTGGGGGAACGGTTCATCGCTTTGCCGACGGTTGAGCCGAGCGACGAAACTGCACGCGCTGATCAGTTTGCAGTGCTCATCGACGCACGCCCTCAAGGCGACAAGCAATGGGGCGTCATGCTGCAGCATCCGCTGTTTGAAGATGTTATCAAAAGCGATGGTAAACTTCCCGAGCGGTTGGAAAATGTCGAGGTCGATCCCGATTCGCTGCCGGCGCTCTACAGCGGCACGTCGCACTACTACGATCCAATTGGCAAAGACAAAGACGGCAGCGCCTATAGCCAGCGATATCTAGCGGCCGAAGCGTTGGTTACCGTGCGCGATAATCCGACGGGCTGGGTGGTGCTCGTGCAAAACTCGTATCAACGAGCCATCGGCGATACACTGACCGAGTTGCGCAAAAGCTGGATGACCAGCGGTTTGATCGGCCTGGGCGCGGTGGCGGCGGTATTGCTCGCCCTGTGGTGGTTTGCATTTCGCATGCTCGACGAGCCGGCCCGCTGGCGTCCTGCCATGGCTGTGGTAAAACCGAAGGCTGCCGATACGATTCCGGTTTAATGCCTCGAATGCGCAGCACGCAATGCCCTCTGAAGAAGAATTAATCGCCAAAGTTCGCGCGGACGACAGCCAGGCGCTGGCCGATTTTATTGTTTCCAAGCGGCCGCAATTGTTGGCCTTCATTGAGCGCCGCTTGGGAGCAGGATTGCGCCGGAAAATCGAACCCGATGATTTATTTCAGGAAACGAGCGCTGAAGCCGTTCGCTCGATCGGCGAAGTAGAGTTAGCCGAGCGCGACCCGTTCAATTGGCTTTGCCAGGTTGCCGAGCGGCGCATTATCGATGCGCACCGGCGGTTTTTCGGCAGTCAAAAACGCGATGCTGGCCGCGAAGTGTCAATGAACGCTGGCGGAACCGACGACAGTAGCCGGCCTGGGCTGATTAATCTTCTCGTAGCCAGCATGACTTCCGCGAGCGCCGCATTCTCGCGCGACCAGCGCCAAATTCGCCTAATGGCGGCCCTCGAAAAACTGCCGGAAGATCACCGCGAGGCGCTGCGACTGCGGTACCTCGAGAATTTGCCGTCGAAGGACATCGCTGAGCGCGTCGGAAAAACGGACGGCGCGGTGCGTGTGATGCTTACGCGGTCGCTGGCCAAGTTGCAACAGATATTGGAGCTGGAAGGGACGCTTTAAGGGGCACTTGATTCCTAGCTGGCATGCAGGCGATCTAACTGACTATGTTGGAACTGGCATTTGAAGTGCTACTAATTCCGAATGATTGCCGCGAGAATGCCGAATAAGTATGATTGGTTGAGTCGGGCGGTTTTAAGGTTACGCTAGCACTGGGGCAAAAATGCTGCGCCGAAGAATTTCAGTGCTCGTTTTGGTTAGCGCGATGCTATCGCTTTGCGCCGAGGCCCAAGCGCAACGGCAGGTAGGCTCGTACACGCCCTCCAAGCCAACGCTGAGCCCGTATCTCTGGCTGACGCGGCCCAACAATGGGCCGCTGCCAAATTATCAAACCTTTGTCCAACCGCTAAAAAACCAAGCTCAAATCGATAGTAACCAGCAGTACGACATCCAAGATCTGCAGCAAGGGCAGCAACAACAGACACAGCAACAGTTGCAATTCCAACAGCAGAGCGCTCAACAGCAATCACAATGGAAAATCACCCCTCCTGCCGTTGCTCCAACTGGAATTGCAGCCGGCTTTAATAACTTGGGTGGGTATTACGGCGGTTCAGGTGCCAGCGGCGGACAAAAGCCGCAGGCAAAAGGGAAGCAGGGAGGATCGAAAGGCAGTTCTGTGGCAAAAAAATAGTCGGCCGCTGGTGGTCGCGAGCCGATCTTTCTCTGCCGCGGGCCGCATTGCGTTCAATTCCGATCGCCGCGATAGCAGTGACAGCGCCGAACCGGCCATTCTCAAGTGGGCCGACCAGTGAATCTGCGCAAAATCTGAATTGTGCAGTAACTCTTCCGATTGCGGCGAAAGTATGGATTGTATCGAGGGCTTTGTCCGAAATTAAGGGTAGGTGCCGGTGCCGTTTTTTGCACCGCGCCGCGTATTTAGTTCGGCAAGGATGCTCGGATGACCAAGCCCGCTCCATGGTTGCGCTGGCTGTTGGCTGCAAGCCAAGCCATTTGGTGCGTCGTTGCGCCGGGCTGCTCGACGCTGCACGTCGCCCAGCCCTCGGGCGTCATTGCGGTTCAACCTAATGCGCCTCGCGAACTCACAAAGACGATTCTTCCGCCGTACCGCATCGAGCCGCCCGACGTTCTACAGATCGATGCGATCAACGTGGTCCCGAAAACACCATATCATCTGCGGATGTTGGATTCACTGGTGATCCAAGTCGGCAACGCATTGCCCGACGCGCCGATATCCGGCACGTTTATCGTTGAGCCCGGAGGGATGGTCAACCTTGGCTATCCGTATGGGCGCGTCAAAGTTTCCGGCCTGACGGTCGACGAAGCCAAAGCCGCGATTGAAAAGCAATTGAAAGAAACGCTGCGCGAACCGACCGTCTCAGTGGCAATCGCCGAAATCGTCGGCAAACAGCAAATTGCCGGTCAACACCTTGTAGCACAGGATGGCACGGTGTCACTAGGTAGCTACGGCAGCGTGGTGGTGGTTGGCCAAACACTGCCAGAAGCAAAAGCCACTCTGGAGAAGTTTCTATCGAAAGATCTCGAGGAGCCTGAACTCTCAGTGGAGGTGTTCGGATACAACAGCAAGAATTATTACGTCATAACGCAGGGCGCACAACTGGGCGACGGCGTGAGCAAGTTTCCGATCACCGGGAACGAAACCGTGCTCGATGCGATTGCGCAAATCAATGGGCTGACATCCATTTCATCGACGAAGATTTGGATCGCACGACCCGGGCACAACCCGCAGGGTTGCGATCAAATTCTACCGGTCGATTGGATAGCACTTACCCAGCGCGGCGACGCGACGACGAACTATCAGTTGCTTCCCGGCGATCGTGTTTATGTCGCAGAAGACAAGCTCGTGACGCTTGACAACTTCCTGGCGAAGGTCATTTCGCCGATGGAACGAATCTTCGGCATCACGCTTTTGGGGAGCAGCACCGTATTTAATTTGAAAAACGGCGGCCAAAACGGAGGCAATGGCGGCGGACCTTAGCCAATGGCGGGCGACGATTTGTTGCCTCCGGCTTGGCTCAAAGTTTACTAGGCATCACGAATGCGGGGTCATTTCGATCAACCACGGCGCAACTCGCGCGCGTTCTGGCGCACCATGCTCAAAGTGCGCGCGCAATTCTGCCTGCTATTGTTCGCCGCAATAATGCAAGGTTGCTGCTTTGTCGGGCACGATCAACTCAAGTTGCCTGACCCGTCGCCGTGCCATCTGCAGTGCGATTACACCCAAGTCGCTCCAATCGATCCGGAATGCCACGGCTACCATCCTACGTGCTGGTCCCCCTGGTCGGCCGATTGTTGCGGCTGTCCCCCGCCTCCAAGCGGCGTCTATCCTATCATCGAAGAAGCGCCGCATCTGGAGCCGGTGCCGCCAGCAGAAATTAATAAGTCCTTACCGCCGCCATCCGCTCCCGGGACCCCCTCGTCCGAGGGTTCGGAATTACCGGCCCCCGATTTCGGCAGCCACCCACCCGGAATTCAGCCGCCACCACCGGCGGAAAATCCGGCGTCGCCACAAGAGCCGATGCAGCCCAGTCAGACAATGCCGGCGCCACAGAAGAATCCTGAAGCGCCCTCCGGCTCAGCTAATCCCGAAGCATCTCAGTCCGAGGGCACTGGCAAACCAGGCGAGAGTGCGGCTCCCAGCGGCTCGCCGACTACCGAGCCAGAATTGCCGCCGCTGTTACCCCCGGGCCGAAAAATTCCCGGCTCTTCAGCGCCGCAAAAGCCACCTAAGAGAATCGATCAAGATACGCAACCAATCAGCGTACCAGCGGTCGGCGGCTTTGAAGAGCAATCTGAATCATTCGAAATGCCCGATCCGCTGTTCGAACGCAGCAATGAGTCCTCACTCGATCGGAAGCTCGACATCCACGGCATATTGGCACAAGCGATGCAATCAAGCGAGAAGCCTTCGGCCGCGACTGAGGCGTTAGGCGGCGTTGTAAATACCGACGTGCAATCGCCTGCGGCCAAAGCGTCGGTTTCACCAGATGACGATTTTTCGATTTCCGTATCTGCAGCCTCGCCCCTTCAAGAATCTACTTCCGCACCAACTACCTGGTACGAAAAAATTGGAGGGTTTGTCATCCTCTGCTCATCGGCACTGTGTGGGCTGGTGTGGATGACTAGAACGATGAGCAGCCGCGACGAGCGGAATTAGCAGCGCCCGCCCACGATAAGTCACCCCCGTCGGCCGATGTTACGCCAAGGGCTCCAACAAGTAATCTTCTATTTCCAGCGAAACACCCTGCTGCAGCATTTTGACCCACACAAGAAGTCGGGTTTCGTTCTTGCGCTTCACCACAGTCCCTTCCATTCCCGCCAGTGCCCCGGCTCGCACGCGCACAGGTTGATTTGCTTCCAAGCGCGATTCGACCGTCAGTGGCGCGCCTGCTTCGATGAGCCTTTGAATACTGCGTAAATCAATCTGCAAGCGCTCGCCGTCCTCGACCGGAAATACTTGAGCCACGCGGTTGGTCATCAACGTGCGCAAGCGATCTTCGGGCGTGCCATGCACAAAAATGTAGCCGCTGAACAACGGTACGTGCGAATAGACCGGGCGCCCGCGAATCAATAGCCTGCCGCTGCACGAGCGGTAGATAAAACGCGATTTCGCGATGCAGCAGGTCCCGTGCCAGGCTTTTTTCCTGACGTGGACGCGTATAGAAGACCCACCAGCTAGTTCGATGAAGCTCGCCCTCGCAAGCAAGCGTGTTGAGCGTCCCGTCCAGCAGATCGCTGGGAAAAACGTTCGTTTCCGCCGACAATATTGGCATCGTGCGCCCCTGCGGTAAATCCTGTTGCTCGTCCGGCCCGACACCCTCTAGTGCACCCACCCTATTCTAATTGATTACCGGCTCGTCGCAAACGGTCCGGTGCCCTGCAGTTCGGTCTACCTCATACAACCGGAATGTAACCGGCTTTCCCGACATAGTTTCCGCGAAATTGGGATCATTGTGTAATTGAGCGGTGCATTAAATCTGGGCTGGGATTTCAGGGACTTCGACGCAGTTCGCGCTACTACGCGGTGAAAGTGCAATTGCACTTCGCCGGCCACTACACGGCGCACCCCTTCGACCAGGCAATGGGGCTCGTTTTGCTCTTGGCCGCGACGGACGATTTCGTCGATTTTCATTCCCGGCGGTACCGTGAACGTGGATTGATAAATAATCTGATTACCGGCATCGAGATCGGGCACGATGAAGTGGCAGGTTGCGCCGTAGGTCAGCATCCGAGCGGCATACGCCTCATGGTAGGGATGAATGCCGGGAAAACTTGGCAATAGTCCATGGTGCAAGTTCACGATTCGCCCGCCGGCGTATTGCCAACACGCAGCCGGCGACAAGATGCGCATGTAGCGCGCTAGCACGATGTAATCGACTTCGTACTGGTCGCATAAATCGACCAGCCGGGCATCGTCGGGGCGGCCTTTTTCGTCGCCAATGTTGTGCCAAGGGACGCCGAACTCCCCAGCCACGTTTTCGCAATTTGGACGATTGCCAATCATGACTGCGGCTTCTGCGGGCACCTGCCCGCCGCGAATCGCCTGCAAAAGCGCGACAGCGGGCTCAGGCCGATAAGTTGCGCAAATTGCCACTCGCGGCTTGCCGCGCTGCGCCTCGGGAGACCAGACGCGAATCGACAAACCCTTTTCACGGCCGATCTCGGTCATCGCTGGCTTCAGTGGCTCGTATTGTTCAGCAGCCAATTCGACCCGGCACAGCATGGCGAACAGGCACGCCTCGTCGTGGTCGTACATTTGAATCTCGGCAATGTTCGCCCCCCGCCCGGTGAGATAGTGAATAATCGGGTCGGCCAGCCCCCGATTATCCGGCCCGACGGCAGTGATGGTAACTTGCATGCAGGGATTCAGTGGTGAGAGTACAGCGGCCAACAAACGGCCTGAGAATGCGATTACGACTTCGAATAAACTTGGCACATGACTGCAAATCGGTCGAACATCTTCCGGCCGGGTATTTCCATCGCGGGAAGCCTTAGAGGAATATCCCGGCGAATGGCCGCCGGATCTATATAGTCTAGCTCAGCCAATTCTCCGCAATTGTCCGATTGACGAAGCCAATCGTCGATCATCTCAGCCGTCACTTCCAAATGAAATTGCAACCCGTAAGCTGATGCGTCATATCGGAACGCTTGATTTTCACATAGCGGGCTGCGAGCCAACTGAACCGCGCCCTCGGGCAAATCGAATGTGTCGCCGTGCCATTGAAAGACGCTGATTTTTCGCCCCACTTGGGCCGCCGCGGTCTCGTTTTCAACAACATCGAACATAGGATCACTGTCGGCCGCAGGCATTAGTTCGACATCGTACCAGCCAATTTCTTTAATGCGATTCGGATACACGCGCACACCGAGCGCCTTGGCTAATAACTGCGAACCAAGACAAACGCCAAGCACCGGCAAATTCGCATCGACAGCTTGCCGCATCCAGCGAACTTCGTCGGCCAGCGCCGGATAGCGATCGACCTGATCGACGTTCATCGGGCCCCCCATCACAACTAATCCCGACCAATGCTCCGGCTCGAATTCTCGCGGCGGTTCGGCGAGCACATCGATAATTTCGTATGGTACTTCCCGCGCACGAAGCGCATCGGCAATGGCCCCCAAGCCTTCGTGCGGAACATGGCGAAAGACGAGAACGGAGTTCATGGAGGGGTTCTGTGTCTGTGTGTCTATGTGCCAGTGAGTTAGACGTCGCCGCGCTTCGCACGGCACCAGACACCAAGACACCCACCAGCCATCTTGCCATAGTCAGTGCCGCCGCGACGGCTTACAATCTGCATTTTGCAGTTTCTGGCCTGAAATCCGCAATCCCTCGCCCATGATCACGCCGCGTACGCTCAAAGGATTTCGCGACTATCTGCCTGAGCAAATGATTCCGCGCGAGCGACTCATCGCCACCGCGCAGCGCGTTTACCGCTCCTACGGCTTTAGCCCAATCGACACGCCGGCGCTGGAATATCTGGAAATTCTATTGGGAAAGGGGGGCGCGGAAAGTGACAAATTGATGTACCGCTTTACCGACCACGGGGGGCGCGAGGTCGGCATGCGGTTCGATTTGACAGTGCCCCTGGCGCGCTTTGCCGCCCAGCATTTCGCTGAGTTGGGCACGCCGTTCAAACGTTATCACATTGGTTCCGTGTGGCGTGGAGAGAATACATCTCGCGGCCGATATCGCGAATTTATGCAGTGCGATTTCGACACCATCGGCACGCTGTCGCCGGTGGCCGATATTGAAACGGCGCTGGTAATTCACGACTTGCTGCGCGCCATTGGGTTCGACGAATTCACCATCCACATCAATAACCGAATGGTTCTAAATGGCCTCTTGGCGAAGCTCGGTCTGGCTGAGAAATCGAAAGCTGTGCTGATCGCACTCGACAAGGTACACAAAATTGGCCCGCAAAAGGTGGCCGAGGAAATGGCCGCCACGGCCGGCGCAAGCCAAGAGCAGGTATCAGAGATCCTTCGCTTGGCGACAATCAATGGCTCGAATGACGAAGTGCTGCGGCAACTGGAATCGCTCGTTGCGGGAAATGACGCCGGGCTCGCCGGCACAGCCCGGCTTGCCGAAATTGCAGCGGCGGTGCAGGCAGCTGGCGTGCCAGCCAAGCGGTTTACCATCGATGCGGTTATCGCCCGCGGGTTGGATTACTACACCGGCACTATCTACGAAACGTTTCTCGACGCATTGCCCGATTTGGGTAGCATCTGTTCCGGGGGCCGTTACGATAATCTCGCGGCACTTTACACCAATCAGCAACTACCCGGCATCGGCGCTTCGCTAGGGCTCGATCGGTTGCTTGCCGGAATGGAAGAGCTCGGGATGATCCCAAAAGTCAGTACGCCGGCGGAAATCTTCATTCCTTATTTCGATCCATCGCGCTTGCACGATTATTTACGGATAGCTGCGACATTGCGAACAGCCGGTTTTGGCGTCGAAGTTTATCCCGAAGCTAAAAAACTGGGACAGCAATTGAAATATGCCGACCGTCGCGGTTTTCGCGTGGCACTGGTGGCCGGCGAAAACGAATTCGCCGCCGGCACGATTCAGGTGAAGAATCTCGCCACCACGACGAGCGAGACCATACCCCTTACGCCCGACTCGGCGGAGCTCATCGCAAAGCTGCGAAGGGTATCAGCGTCGTAGCGCCGTTTGAATTGAACTGCTGCTCTGCGAGATTCTTCCTTCATCAGACAAATTGGACCGGCACCATCGTTCCCGGTCGCAACTGCTGGTTGCGACGCTGTCTGGTCCCACGCAGAGCGTTGACCCATCCGTGGAAAAAAGCATCTTTTGATATTCGTGTTGGCTCGACCGTGCGTTACCTGGGACGCTTGGCTGATTTATGGCTGCACGACAGTGGGCTATCGGGATATTTGGCTTGCAACGCTGTGATGAGCAGTTTCCATTTTGCCATCAATTCATGCTGGCTCCGCTTCATTTGTTCGTGAGCCTTTCGTTGATCGGCGTGTTTCGATGCGACGCGCTTGTGGGCTTTGGCCACTTGACCAAGTGGCGGATTGGTTTCACCACGTTCGCGTTCAACCAAGGAATGTTCGCAAGCCGCGAAATCGCGTTCGTACACGCGCACTGAAGCAGCATGCTGCCTTAGGGATTGAGCATGTTCACAAAGTATCTCTTTCAACAGTGGCGGCTCATCAAAAGCGCGATCGACTTCCTCTTCCCAAAGCGCCAAATCATCGCGCCACATTTCATCTTCGCCACGCCAGTTCTCGTGGTCGCGGTGCATTTCGAGTATCGCAGTAGCCATGATTGCATCCTCCATAAAACGTCGGTATTGATGCGTTTGTAGATCGGCTCGAGTTGCGGACGTCGTAGGGTGCACTAATTCAGGACACGACGCCCACACTGCAATTCTACTCTAGCAAGCAACCTGCGTTTCTAACGCAAAGGCGTAGTATCGTTTCAATGCTGCTGAACTCCTTGGCGATCGTTTGAATTCTTGACCAGTAGCAAGATCACGGTAATGACATTGAAAAATAGGCCCATAAAAAACCAAAGCCAGGCGTTGCGATTTGTGTTTTGGGCCCATAGGCGCAGAACGCGCCAAACAGCACGAGGGCCGCTCCGCCGGTTTCGCGGCGCACAATCACCAACGGTTGACTATCCTTCGCTTCTAGATTGTCGACTCGCTGCGTTAGAGACGGCAGCTCAGACGATGAGTAAATCTGGCCAAATCCTGTTTGACAAATCGTCAACAACCATGCGGCAGCAACAAGGGTGCAATATTTCGTCTTCATGAAATCTCCAAAAGGTCCAATATGAGAGTGGGAATGGACGACATAGTCAGCACTAACCATTGTTGATAGTTTCGGTTTGCAGCAATCGACCGGGAAACAGTGCGCAGCAACCCATCACGTGAGTGATTGCATCTCGTTCGTACGAATCACCGGACCGGTAATTCCAAAAAAACTCGCGCACTCGCTCGACGCGCTGCGCCTGCTCACCGACGGCCTGCAGGCCAATTGATACGCCATAGTTGGTAAATGCGAATTTCACATTTGGAAGCGATGGCTCGCGACAAAAATAGCCGGGTGGATCGATCCACATTCGCTCAAGCATCGCTAGACTGCAGTTGCGCTGGGTTATGGCCCAGCGTTGCGTAGGACAAAAGTGCGTCATCCACAGCAACATTCCCAGTCCGAGATCCTGCGTGACACGAAGTTGACGATAGCTTCGCTCCACTAGCGCATCCACTTGTTCGATTTCATCGCCCAGTTCGTGCGGCGCAAGCAAACGGTAGACGACCGAGGCATGAAATGCATCGAGCGCGCCAAAACCAAACCCGGGATAGGGGCCGCTGAGATCCTCGAGCATTTTCCAATAGGTGCCGACCCCTGGCACAACAAAGCGGCGATGTACCGCGCGCGCTAAATCGACCGCTTGCCGTCGGTAAGCGGGTTCAATTTCGCCCAAACGTGCGAGTGCGAACATCCACATCAAAAGATAATGAAAATACTGACCGTCGCGATCGGGCTGTTCACCGATGCGAATGCCGGCCGGACGCCCTAGGACGCGGTTGACTTCCGACGCCACCCACTTCGCATCGTAAAGAAAGCGACCGTCTGGGAATTCCTCGTTCAACGAAACGAGAAGCGTCACACCAAAGGCATCCGTCCAAAGGTACCGTAGTCCGATTGGCCAAATATGCTCGTCGCGCATCCATTTCAGCCGCCCGAGCACGTCATCGACGTTTCGATTCATAAACGGCAAATTACTGGATGTAAAAAGGATGTTCCGGCGCGTAGTGACGGGCTTCCGCATGGCTTATCGGATGCACTGCTTGGCTATGGTCGAACCAAATGAATTCATCGAACTGTTTGGCCAATTCGGCATGAAAATAGTGGCTGGCGAGTTCAGTTTCCGGCCGATAGACCACGCCGATTGCGCGCTCCAATCGCGCCGTGGAAAGTTCGGCACGAATGTCCGCGTTGCGCGGATTGCGCAGCGGCAAAAAGAATGCTTCCACCCGTGATTTGTGGAACAGATGTTCGTAACTCTCCGGATGAGCGGGCCGCATGTGCATGAATTCCACCGGCTCGTCCCAATTGCTGGCCGCCGCGACAGTTCCGTGGTCGGTGCCCTGGCCGATCAGGTAGGCGGCTGATCCAAACCGCTCCCGGCACAGCTGGCCAACATTAAGTTCGCCACTTGCGCCCATTTGTGTGTATGCGGCATTCCCCAGGTGAGAATTATGTTCCCAAACGGCGGCCGCCGAGCCGTTGCCATAGAATCCCAAGAGCAATTCAAGTGTGTCGAACATGTGCTGATCGCGCAAATTCCACGAAGCGCTGCCGCCGTAATACATTACCCGGTAATACCGCTCTGCATTAGAAACGAGCCGGGCATTTTGCACCGCATCCATGAACTGCCCGCCGTCGTATTCCGCGTATTTGAGCCGCTGCTTGAGCAAATCGGTCAATGTGGCGACGGCTTCTTTTTCGCACACCCGATAACGTCCACCAACCGCCATGCGGCCGTAGAGCGCCGGGTCGCCTTCCCAAGGCGTCAAGCATCCATAACGCAAACGTGCGATGCGTGCGCCCTCAGGATCGACGCGATCTAAATAATTGAGCACGGCGCGAATTGAGGTAAAAACGCTGTAAAGGTCGAGACCGTAAAATCCGATCCGGCGCCGCGGGTCGTCGATAGCCATGTTGTATTCACGGAGCCACTCGACGAAATCGAGCACTTCTTGATTGCGCCACATCCAAGTTGGAAAACGTGCAAACGCTTCCCAGTGGTGTCCGTCGACCGGCGCCAGACGGCGAACATACTGATCAACTCGAGCCGCATCGGGCCAGTCGGCCTCAACCGCCACAAATTGGAACTGCCCTTGCCGAATGACCTCTTTTGTAATTTCAGCGCGAATCCGGTAGAACTCCGACGTCCCGTGAGTCGCTTCGCCGATTAGCACGAGCCGGCAATCGCCGATGCGATCGACAATGGCGCTAAGGGGCGCCTCGACAATTTCGCTCAGCGGTTCGGCGGCTTCGCGAATCAACTCCGCTACCATCGTCGGACGGCTTCGCGGTCCCTTGACGGAGAGAACTTCGCTGGCATTTGGCAGATTTCCGTCTTGCCAGCCCTGAGCTCCAATTAGTGGCACAAACCGTACGCCGCCAAGTTCCTCACGGTGATAGTCAGTAGGTGAAGTGCGAGTGATCCGAACCAAGTCCTGCAAGTCTCGCTCGTCGCCCAGGGGAATTACCAGCCGCCCGCCGACGGCCAATTGATCAAGCAGCGCTGACGGCGCCTCTGGCCCGCCTGCCGCCACGACGATTGCATCGTATGGAGAATGCGCCGGCCAGCCCAGTGTGCCATCGCCGTGCATGACCGAAACATTATCAAACCCTTCTTTCTCGAGTCGTACGCGAGCGGTTAACGCAAGTTCTTCGTGCCGCTCAATCGTATAGACTTCGCGGACAATTTTGGCAAGAACCGCGGCTGCATATCCGGAACCAGTTCCCACTTCTAGCACGCGATCCGAAGGTTTCAACTGCAGAGCGTGCGCCATCAGCGCCACAATGTAGGGTTGCGATATCGTTTGCCCTTTTTCAATCGGCAGGGCGGTATCGAGATAGGCGAATTCAGCCATTTCCGGCGATAGAAAAGCCTCGCGCCGAACCTCGGCAAATGCGGCGAGCACCGCGAGATCAACGATTCCACGCGATCTAAGCTGTCCGTCGACCAGTTGCCGTCTTTGGTTTGCGAGTTCTGGCATTGCCATGGAGATGCTCCAGGTGGTCGTCAAATTCTTATCTGCTCGCGCGGTTGACCCAAAGGATAAATGCAGGCCATCGTCCAGCCGTAAACTAAATGCGTCGCGGCGGCTACCCACCACGGGATAAGATCGACGATCCAGCGATGACCGAACAACAATGGTTGGACCCAAATAAGGACGGCATAAAAATTAATGGCCCAAACAGCGAGTGCCAGGGCGCTGCAAAAAACGAGCCGCGCGGCCAGGCCCCCAAGGGGTATGAAGTACGAAGTAGCCCATTCAAATAACATTCCGTACAGCATGCCCGTGATCAAATAGAGCACGGCACCCAATCCGAGCAGGTATCCGGTTTGCAGATGCAGCGCCATTTCGCCGAAAGGAAAAGTGAGATATACCTGAATGATTCGCAACAAATGATGCTCTTCGCCGGAAATGTCGGGCCAAACGACGCTGCCCAGAATATTGAACAGCAGGCTCGTGCAACCTGCCAAAGCTCCCAGCAGAAGCCCCGATTTAACAAAGTGTCCGGCACGGTAATCAGCGGTCTGCCAAGGGTGACTCGGGAGGGGCGCAGCCGGCAATGCGGTGACAATGTCATCTTCCAATCGGTCGGCGCTGGTTGAAAGATTCTTCTGGTTCATGTAATTTCGTTGATGCCCGTGCCCCGCGTCCGCTATTCAGCTCTATAGGCATCCGTATGCGGGATGGACGATTTCTCTTCGGGAATTTCTGTCATGATGAGCCATGGGAGTGCCTCCCGAAATAATCGCGGATCCTGCTAGGTCTTTATCAAGTGCTGTTGGATCGATTGTGGCTCCAATAGATTTGAAGTCAGCAAATGCCAGCTGGACATTAAATCATGATGCTGGCGTTTCAGTTCCTCGTGCGTATGCTTCTGCCGCGCAACCGATTCGGCCGAGTGGTCGAATTGTTTTGCCATTTCGATCAATTCCTCGCCGGCTCCTCCGCGCTCGTATTCCGAGATTGCGTGTTCGTGAGCATTAACCTCTTGTTCGTTAAGCCGAATCGCCGCAGCATGCCGGCGCAGCGCATCGAGGTGCTTGTGCAGCGCCTTTTTGAGGTTCGGCAATTGGTCGATCGCTTCTTCGACTGCCGTCTCCCAAAGGGCGACATCGTCCCGCCACATGTCGTTCTGAGCGCGCCAACGGAAATGTTCGCGATGGATTTCCAAGTGCGACATGGCAGCCATATTCGGCCTCCTATTCTGTCGATTGTGCATGCCGACCTTTCACGCTCCGCTCGATATCGACGTTCACTTCTCCCAGGAAACGACGAATTCAGGACGCCATTTTTGTTTTTCGGCGCTGCTGGATAATCGTCGCGATTCGCGGATGTTCCAGGGCATAGTAATCGGCGAATCGCATGCGGATCGATTCGGTGTGCGTGTTGCTTTGAAACACAAACTCATCTTGATTTGCCAGACTTTCGTCAACAATCGTTTGCAAGCCGTAGAGCGATCCAAAGATCGGCACGACTCCCAATTCGCAATCGCCACCACAACGTCCAAGCATTTCCGGTTCGGTTGCCAGCCGCACGTCGTCCGCGGCCACAATCTCCGCGACCCGTTGCAGTTCGACTCGTTCGGGGGCCGGCACCACAAGCACGACAAAGTGCTTGCCGTTGGAAAAACTAACCATTACTGCTTTGGCGACCTTTCGTCCCGACACATGCATACTTTGGGCCATGTGTTGGGCATCGAAGGTTTCATCGTGATGATAAGTTCGATAAGCGATACTGTTTTTGTCTAACAACGTGGCAGGGTTCATAACTTTCCCCTTGAGTTTTCATCCGGTGGCAGCGGCCGAGGTGTACCGCAACACTGCGGCCATTGTTCCGCCGCCTGGAATATTTCCACTAGTAACCGGTTCGACTGTGCCGCCGTGCTTTAGCACCAAACAGGCGGCCAAATTGATGAGATCTTCGCTGTCGGATTGCGGCGCATCATCAATTCGAACCTTTTGCCCTTGCGCATCGAACGCGCCCCACTGCCGGCTCCGAGAATCAATGAATAGCGTTTCCACGGCACCTTCGCTTGCCGCGATGACAACATCCTCCAGCCGGTTACGAGCTTTTCCAACGTTGACGAAATCCCAATACTGCGACATGGCATCTTCCTGTTTGTCGCGCAGCACCTGTTCTACGAAAGGCCAAGCTTGCTCACGCAATTGGAGGGGAGAAAGTAAATCGGCATTGCCGGACACAACTTTCTGCATGAAATGCGGGTAATGATTATGTCGGCGATAAATCGCGTACATCAATTCGACGCCGGCATATATCAATGGCTCGCTGCGCGTGTGCAGATAATTGTAAACCGCGGCGTCGATCAATCGGCAGAACTCCGCAAGCTCATCTTTAGCAACATCAACCTCGCCACCCTGGCCGGTGTATACGGCTCCCTCCTTAGTATGCAGTTCAGGTCGGCCGGTATGTGTCTGATACAATCCCTCTCTCGTGTCATAATGCAGTGCCGCAACTAGGCTGGTCGGAAGGTTCGGAACCTTAATTTCTTCCATTCGATTTCGGCTGCCATGCAGCAATCGCACTTTGTTCTGGCTGACCGCTAGCACAAAAAAGGGAGCATCCCAGTGCCGCCAGGCGATTAAGGGCAAAAGATAAAACCGCTTGCTGACGACGCATATTTCCTCACATTCAATTGGCAAGTGCCACACTCGAATCCCACTTTCAGAGATAAAGACCGCCAGCCCGCGATCGAGGGTGCGCCAAAACAGCGGCCGATCGAGCAATTCGACTGCCGGCCCCATGAAGTCTTTGATCGCCTTTTGGGTCATTCCTCCATTAGCCAGCAACTTACCGGCATCATGCACGAGTTCTTTGAACCGCAGATGGTTCTGCGGCATTTCCTCGCCGGAAGTGATGATCGGTAGGTACAACGACACATAGCGACCACCGTGAGCCTCGGCAAGCTGTTTTAACTCGGTGTGGCTAATTGTGTTCATTTGCATCACCTCTGCTGAAATTGAGATTGTCCTAATTGTGGTACCGTTGGTTTATTTTCTCGTCGCGCGAAAGGAATCGCTTGCCGCGCGGGCCAGCGCCGCCACAAGATCCATGCTGCTGATAATGCCGCAAGGTTGACAGTCGTCGGCAACCAAGACACGGTGAATGTGCGCATCGACCATTTTCTGGGCAATTTCCCCCACGGGGGTGGACGGTGCGACTTTGACCAAGTCTTTCGTCATAAAGCGACTTACAATGCAGCCCTCACACGCATCGAGACTGATGATTTCTCCCCAGGGCGCAATAAAACTCAGCGCCCTTACTCTTTTCCTCCATTTCTCCGCCTGATTCCGCCCATCCCACAAAGTCAGAGGATGACAGAATACCAACGCACTTCCCTTCCGCATCGACGACCGGCGCACCACTAATCCTTTCGTGTTTCATCCGGTGTCCGGCCTCGCGCAACAGCATATCGTGCGGAATGCTTGTGACCGGAGCCGACATCAAATCAGCGGCGGTCAGACCGAGCACGTTCTTTGCCGACGTTCTTTTTTTTGTTACTCGCATGATTCATGCCTCCCGCTGGAAAGTTGTGTATGTCGGTTTGAAATTTGAGAATTCGTTCGAGATTTGCCTCATTGCTCCAGCACATAAGTTCCAGGAGCATCGTCGAGAGGGCAGTATCCGTTTTCCGTCGATCCGAAGGGCGGCGACGCAATCCGGCCGGTTGAATGCTGGGCGAGCCAAGCTTCCCAGGCCGGCCACCAAGAACCATTCTGACGGGGCACAGTGGCTTGCCATGTTTCCGGATCAAGATGCCGATCGCCTTCGCGATGCACCGCAATCTGATAACTGCGATTGGGATGCCCCGGTTCGCTCACGATGCCTGCATTGTGCCCCCCGGTGGTTAGCACAAACGTCAGTTCGGTATCGACAAGCAGGTGAATTTTGTAAACCGATTTCCAAGGTGCTACGTGGTCCTTCACGGTGCTCACACAAAAAATGGGCACCTTAATATCGGCCAAAGCAATCGGCCGACCGCCAGCTTGATAGCGCCCCTCGGCCAAATCGTTGTGCAAAAACATTTGCCGTAAATACTCCGAGTGCATGCGATACGGCAGCCGCGTGCCGTCGGAATTCCAAGCCATCAAATCGTTCATTTCCTCACGCCGCCCGAGCAAGTATTCTCGAACCATTCGAGACCAGATCAGATCGTTCGAGCGCAGCAATTGGAATGCTCCGGCCATTTGCGTCGTGCTCAAAAAACCTTGATCCCACATGATGTCTTCGAGAAATGTCACTTCTGTATCATCGATGAATAGCGCCAACTCACCGGGCTCGGTAAAGTCGGTTTCAGCAGCGAACATCGTCACACTCGCGAGGCGATTGTCGTCGTCTCGAGCCATGGCCGCAGCGGCAGTTGCGAGCAAAGTACCCCCGATGCAATACCCGACAGCGTGCACCTTTTGCTTGGGAACGATTGCGCCGACCACATCGATCGCTTTCGTGATACCCAGCGTACGGTAGTCGTCAAGGCTCGTGTCGCGATCTCCCGGCCCGGGGTTCTTCCAGGAAATGATGAATACGGTGTGTCCCTGATCGACGAGGTACTTCACCAATGAGTTATGCGGCGAAAGATCGAGGATGTAGTACTTCATGATCCAGGCGGGTACGACCAGAATTGGCTCGGCATGCACGCTGCTGGTGGTCGGCGTGTATTGAATTAATTCGATCAGTCGGTTGCGATAAATGACTTTGCCCGGCGTAACCGCGACCGACTTGCCGACGGGAAACGCGTCTGCTCCAACAGGGGTGTAGCCCAATATTGCTCGTTCTTTGTCTTCGAGAAGATTTTTTAGCCCACGGAGGAAATTTTGTCCTTTTTGTTCCGCGGTCGTCCGAAGTACTTCCGGATTTGTGGCGACAAAATTCGTCGGAGCGAAGAAATCGAGCAATTGCCGGCCGACAAATGTCATCACCTGCTCGTGATGCGGCGCTACTCCACGTACGTCGCTGGTCGCATTGTGCACCCACTGCTGTGCAAATAAAAACGATTGATAATAGAGATTGAACGGCCAGCGCTGCCATGCCGGATCGTCGAACCGTTCGTCTTGGGGCAATGGCGTGATCGCAGGTGTTGTATCAATACGGCGCGCCTGCGCGCTGCGTAGAACGCGAACCGCACAGCCTTGCGCCACATTTTCCGCGCGAGGTCGTATTGCTTGCCCGGCGATAACGCGACGTGGGACAGCCAGTCGAAATAGCCCAAAAGAAGCCCGGGCGGCGATAAGCCCAATGTAGCTCGTCCAAGGCGCGCCCGAAGAAGTCGATCCACGTTCAACGCGCTGCCCGGCTCAGGCGCCGACCGGAGAGGCCACTTGATGAAACGACGGCCAAGTAATCGTGCGTGTCGCTTGCGTTCTAGTCGAACGTCCTTAGCGCGATCCTGCCGGGCTCCTAAATTGGAAGTTGGCGATTTTGTCGGCGAAGCCGCGGGTTTGGAAAAGGATGGATGCGACATTGATTTGAGTCCGGGTAAGAGTGAATGGCCAATTCAACAGCTACGTACGTGAATAAGCGCGTCGAAGCTTGCGGCATTCAACCTGGTAATGCCTGGTGGGCCAGCGCGACCCAAGAGAAGTCCCCAACAATCGTGGGAACATTAACCGCCCGTCACGAGCGGGTCAGCAACCATATTATATCACTTTTCCGATGGTGAAGCAATTTTCAGGCCAGGCGGCGTTCATCGAAAATTCAGTGGTGTGTAGAGTCGATGTTCCGAAATGTGCTCGCAACGCGAGTGTGTGCAGAAAAATCGCCACGGCGACTGCCCGCCAAGGATAAGCAATCGCCATGGCGAAACGAACATTCCGGCCAATCATTGCAACCTACGATTTGACTTTTATTTTTTTCGCCTTCGCCTCGTCGGTTTTTTGCAACGTTACAGTTAGAACGCCGTCGTGATACTGTGCATCGACTTTATCATCGGTTACGGCCGCGGGCACGCACACCGAGCGAGAAAAGCTGCCATACCGTCGTTCGACGCGGTGAAAAGTCTTACCCTTCTCCTCTTTCTCGTCCTTGCGTTCTCCACTGATGGTCAAAACACCATTGGCCAACTGAACATCGATGTCTTCCGGCTTCATTCCCGGCACATCGATGCGGACTTCAATTTTGTCGGCCGTTTCGACAAGGTCGAGCGACGGAGCCATTCGTCCTTTGAACAAACGCTCGGCGGGTTCTCCGATCAGTTGCGACCAAAGCGTCTCCATTTCCTCGCGAGCCAGCCGGAATGGGTCCCAAATTCGCGAAGCGCGCGGTTCGGGCTTCGTAAGTGTACTTAACATGATTGCGCTCCTTTCGGTTTTGCGCCGTTGGATGGATGACGAAGAACACGTTGTTGCGACAGTTTCTATCGATTGCGGTTGCTGATTTTGTCAGCCGGATATTGCACTTCCAATCCATTTACGATTGCATTTACGCCTTTCACGGCAATGACCGCCGTGTGCGCAAGTTGTTTGAGAAAATAACTTCCCACCACCCCCTGCAATGTTAGCACTCCCTCGCAAAATTCGCAGGAGATTTTCCACAATTCGGGATACGATGTATGGCGCAAGCACGTAAGCGCGTTGTCTAGAATCCTCTCGCTTGTCTCGCAGATGAGTTCGCATGCTGTCGCTGGCGGAATACGCGGCATTGGTCGAGTCCTTGACGATCGATGGAGTTTTGGCGGCAGACCTTCTCGCCGAAGCGAAAAGATCGGCAATAAGCAAGTATGACGGCGCGTCAGGGGCCAGCATGACCCGAGATAACCTCGGCGGTTAACGCGTCGAGGTTTGTTGCATAAAGCATAAATGGGTATGAGCAACCCGTCACGAGTGGCTCAAGCTCCGTCATTTTAACATTTTGCGCCGCGAATGGTCAACAATAAAACTGTTGCTTACGAGTCAAGAGTTATGACTTCGGCTGAAGTGAACTGCAATGGTAACGTGAAAGTGGTATAATGCAGGTGGTAAACAACCCGCGATGGGTGGTTTACAGACATCGGCTAAACGATAGCCCGCACGAACAGTTTTCTGATCGTGCGGGCTTTTTGCGTTTCTGGGCCTCATCTCGAACGAAGGAGGCGGGCCATGAGACAATTTGCAGCACGTTTTCTTGGCGGCATCGCTGTAATCTTAGCTGGGATGGTCTTGTGTTCGACAGTAATTGCATCCGACGACACGAGTACTTGGCTTGGGAAAAAAGTGATGGTGATCAACTGGAACGCCAAACTTGCCGAGAACGGCCGCACTGTAAACACACTGGTTCAATTGGGTGATACGTTCATTGTCACCAATATCAATGGCGATTGGCTTTGGGTCGGGCGTGGCTGGATACGCAAAAGCGACGTTGTATTTTATGACCGCGCAATCGCCTATTTCACCGATCGAGTGCGCCGGAATCCTAATAGCGACACATACCACGATCGCGCCTTCGTCTATTCGACCTTGGGTGACATCGACAAAGCGATTGCCGACGAGACTGAAGCCATTCGGCTTGATGCCGGCGATGATCCGAATTTGGCGGCCGACTATAACGACCGCGCATTATTTTGGGATCAAAAGGGGGAGTACGATTTGGCCATTGCCGATTTTGGCGAGGCCATTCGACATCGGCCAAGCTACCCCACTGCGTACAACAACCGCGGCATGAGCTGGGAGAATAAAAGCAACAGCGACAAAGCGCTTGCTGATTACAACGAAGCCATTCGGCTCGACCCAAACTACGCATTGGCGTTTCACAATCGGGCCCATGTGTGGCATGTCAAAGGAGAATACGAAAAAGCATTGGCCGACTATGATCGTGCGCTGCTGTTGGACCCCAGATCGGCAACCACGTATAACAATCGGGGTGACACGTGGCTTGCGAAAGGCGATACGGCTCGAGCGCTTGCCGACTACAGCAAAGCGATCGAGCTCGATGCCGGCTATGGTCTGGCATTCTACAATCGTGGCTATTATTGGCAGCTCAAAGGCGAGTACGACAAAGCCATCACCGATTACGACGAAGCCGCCCGGCTCGAGCCCAAACAAACGAGCGTTTACGCCGATCGCGGTTATACGCGATATCTCATGAAACAATACGATGCCGCGCTTGCCGATTTTACGCTCGCGCTTCAACTGGACCCCAAGAATGACGTCGCCCTCAACGATCGCGGTTTAGTTCGAGAAGCACTAGGGGCGCACGATGAAGCCATTGCGGACTTTGCCAAAGCCATTGTGCTCAATCCAAAATCGGCCGTCATCTTCTCCAATCGCGGCGATAGTTGGAGTGCCAAAGGCCAGTGGGACAAGTCGCTGGCCGACTACAACGAGGCTTTGCGGCTCGAACCGAAGAACGTCACGGTGCTGGGGGATCTATCGTGGTTGTATGCCACGTGCCCAGATGTGAAATATCGCGACGGCGCGTGCGCGGTTGATTATGCCACACAGGCGTGCGAATTGAACAATTGGAATAACGGATACAGCCTATCGATGCTCGCCGCCGCTTGCGCCGAAAAAGGCGATTTCGATGCGGCCGTAAAGTGGCTTTCGAAAGCGATGCAACTGGTTCCTGGCGACGTTGAGTTCCAGCGGCGCAGCAGCGCACAGCTCGAGCTCTATAAATCCAGAAAGCCATACCGGCAGGAAATCAAGTCGAATCAACCGATGCAGGAAGTTAAGAAATCGAGCACTTCCGAAAAACGATAGTGCAATCCTGCGCGAGGTCCGCCGCGGCGGAAAAGGAGTATGACCGATGGCGAACATCAAGGAGAAACGGCCGGAGTCGGCCCAACTTGTTTAGGAGAATATCGATGTTGACCACCAAATCAAACTTCCAGCATGCGGTTGCGATACCTTGCGATCGCCGTCGTCTGCTTGGAAGTCTTCATATTCCCAACTGTGCTCAAGGAATAGTCGTTTTTGCACACGGTAGCGGCAGCAGTCGACTGAGCCCGCGAAATCAATTCGTTGCGCAGTCTTGGCCAGGTCGGCCTTGCCACATTGCTAATCGATCTCCTGGACGAAGCCGAAGTCGACGATCGGTCCAAAGTGTTCGACGTTCTTCTTTTGGCTCGGCGACTGGATGCAGCAGCCAATTGGATTACGCAACGGGCAAGGCTCTCCGACGTAAAGCTTGGCTATTTTGGCGCAAGCACCGGAGCGGCGGCAGCTTTAGTCGCAGCGGCATTCCGTCCTGGATTTGTCGATGCCATCGTCTCGCGCGGCGGTCGGCCGGATTTGGCCGGGGAGTTTCTGCCATCGGTCCGTGCGCCGACGTTGTTGATCGTCGGCGGCAACGACGATGTGGTGTTGGACCTGAACAGGCGGGCGGCCGAACAACTTGTTTGCGACCACAAAGTGGTGATCGTCCCGGGCGCCACTCATTTGTTCGAAGAGGCCGGCGCTTTGGAGAAAGTGGCTGCATTCGCCGCCGATTGGTTCAGTAAGTATCTTTCACGCGGGGAAATGCATTCAACGCGGAGTAAGTTTCGAGCTCACGCTTGAGGAGGCCCTCATGTTTCGCAATCGTGAAGAAGCCGGCCGCCAGCTTGCGGCTGTGATGAAAGATCGAACCTATCGTAATCCATTGGTCCTGGCGATTCCGCGGGGCGGGGTTATCGTCGGCGCAACCCTGGCGGATGAGCTGAACGCCGAGTTGGACGTTATTGTCTCACGGAAACTGCGGGCGCCAATGCAGCCGGAGCTGGCGATTGGCGCGGTGGCTGAAAATGGATCGATTCGCATGAACATGGATGCCGCCACGCGCATCGCACTTGGGATCGACGAGCACTATCTGGCGGGGGAAAGGAACTTTCAATTGGCCGAGATTGCGCGGCGCGTAAAGCATTTTCGCCAGATCCGCCCGCGCACCATCATTGCTGGCCGATCGGTCATCGTGACCGACGACGGAATCGCCACAGGCTCCACAATGATTGCAGCCCTTCAATTATTGCGGGCACAAGCGCCGCACGAATTGATTGCGGCGGTTCCCGTCGCCTCGCCCGACCGCTTGACAGAAGTCAGGCGCTGGTGCGACACGGTCGTGTGTTTACTGGCGCTGCGGGGTTTTTACGCCATCAGCCAGTTTTACGAAGATTTTCGAGAGATTGACGATGAGGAAATTGCGGCGATTTTGAAAAGACATTGCCCAGAGAAACAACCGAGTCGCGAAGTGGCACAATTATCGGGGTAAAATTAGCGGATCCCCGATTTGCGCGGGCCGCAAATCACTTTGCTTCGTGTTTGGTCTCTGTGCAAAAAGGAGCGGAACATACGCGCGTGGTGCAAGTGATTTACGCAATCGACCCAGCTAACCCGCTGGTCCGCTACAACAAAGTGCTTGTCGGTCGGCTTGTGGACGTATTCATCGACACCGCTCAAAAAACCGAAGGTTTGCAATCAGGGCGCCTCTCAGATTCTGGCGCACACTTTCGAAAGGAGATCGTCATGAAGGAGATTACTCTTACATTCAGCGCCGCAGAAATTACGCTTTTGCTGCGGCTGGTTGGCACCGCATTAGCAGACACGCGGGTCGAAGTGCATCGCACCCACCTTACGCCGGAATTTCGTGACGGCTTAAAAGAGGAAGAAAATGTACTGCGTGCATTGTTGGCCAAGTTGCAGGAACAATCCTAGGAAGATGCGCGTATGACAGAAGAATTGAAATTCAACAAGCCTTTGCTGGTGGCAGCGAAAAAAGACCACCAGCGAATCGAATCACTTTTCGAACAAAATGGCGAGACAGCAATACGGTGTGTGAATTGGCAGTCGCCTCGAAGCAGAGGCCTTTCGGTTTCAAATGTTGCACGAAAGGAGAAGATCATGAACGCGCACGCTGAGCATGCCAAGAGTCCCGCGACCATTCGCGTGGTCGAACTGGTCGGGGTTTCCAGCAAGAGCTGGAGTGATGCCGCCCAGCAAGTGGTAGCCAATGCCTCATCAAGATTGCGGCACATCACCGGACTGGACGTGCTGCACAGTTCCGCCGTCGTTCGCGACGGCAAGATCATGGAATATCACGTGAATGTCAAGGTGGCGTTTGTCGTCGAACCGGCCAATATCGATGCTTGACTCACTCGATAGTTAATGGGGCGGCGAAACTTCGCTGTGTCACGCATCAGTTGATCGCGAAACTGAGCGAATTTGTTATCCGTGGCCGCCGCTAGCAGAATGAATTATCGGCGGGCTTTTAGCATGTTCGCGAAAGATTGACCGGCGGCGGGGCAAGGGCAAAACATTGAGCGTGAATGCTGATTGATGAATAAAAAAAGCCCCATTGTCGGCGGATTGCCGCGTCGCAGATTATCGTTTGAAAACGCAGGTTGACATTGACGCAGTATGACTCATTCGCTAAATTGCGCACTGTTTGAATCGCTCAAGACGGGCAATTCAACTGCCTCAACAGCCGCCGTGTCGTTGATCGATCATCGGCGGTCTGTCCTGGGTCATGCTGGCCCATTGGCGCATTTTTAGAAAATGCGTCCCCTCCCCTGCCGTGCAACCACGAGTTGTCGTGTTCATGAACGAAGCCTGAACTATCAATAGGAGAATGCCATGTTAGTGCTTAGCCGAAGAATCGGAGAGAAGATTTGCATCGGGGATGATATTACAGTCGTTGTAACCGACGTACGAGGCGATCGCGTGCGCTTGGGTTTTCAATGTCCGGCGCGCGTTCGAGTGTTGCGCGAAGAGCTTGCTGTGCGAGATCGAGAAGCACGAGGGCAAATCGAGCCCGAGTCGCTCAATCAATCGCCTTTCATTGCCGCCTATTGTTGAGCGGCCGAGCGTCAAGCCAACTTTGAAGTCTTGCGCTGGGAAATTTCATTTCGGCGCGGTGCTATTTTGCTGATTCAGGCGGGCGCAGCGCCTTCTCCATCGAAATCACCGAATGGGCCGCATCGACAAGTTTCTGATTTTTGTCGGCAGCCAATTCCTGGAGCCGCCGGAACGCGTCTTTTTCCTCGACGCCAGTTACTTTCATGAGGATACCCTTGGCTTGCTCAATGATTTTGCGATCGCTTAGCGCCTGCTTTAAATCACCGGCTTCTTTTCGCAGCGCCTGCATTTCAGCAAAGCGGCGCGCGGCCAGTGCGATGGCCGGCGCCAAATCGGCTTGTCCGATCGGTTTGACCAGATAGGCCATGACGTAATTTGCCTCGGCCCGCTGAATAAGTTCGGGATTATGATGCGCCGACACAAGGATGATCGGAACTGGGAATTCTTTGCAGATCGCGCACGAAGCTTCAATACCGTCCATATCCGGCATTTTGATATCGGTGATAATCAAATCGGGTTTTAATGCCTGGCAATGCTCCACCAGTTGTTTGCCGGTTTCTGCAACGGAAACGACCTCGTGCCCCAACAGCGGCAGCATGCGTTCGAAGAAGTCGCACATATCGGGTTCATCGTCGGCAACGGCGATTCGCAATCGCTGGGTCATGTCGTCTCCTGCGGTAAAATAATCTCGATGATCGCGCCTCCCGGCGCAGCGTTGGTGGCGCTGATGGTTCCACCGTGTGCTGTTACGATCCGCTGCGCGATGGCCATTCCGAGTCCCGTTCCCTTCGCCTTGGTTGTGAAAAATGGCTCGAAGATTCGCTCACTTTGCTCTGACGTTAAACCGGGGCCTCTATCGGAGATCGTCACCGCAAGTGCAGCCTGTCCTTCAATTTTGACCGCCCACGCGCTGATTAAGATCGCCGTATCGTCCGGTGCAACCACAATAGCATTTTCTAAAATGTTTCGCCAAACTTGTTGGATGGCGAAGGGATCAACTCGGCAAAACACGTCACCGGTGCGAATATCTTCTTCAAGGCGCAGTCGTTTGTGCTCGCGGAGAAACGAGATATTTTGCCATTCGTTGCGCCACAGCGTCCGCAAATCGCATCGTTCTTTGCGCAAGATGACGGGCGCGGCATATTGGCGCACCTCTTCGTAGAGACGGTGCAAATCCTCCTGAGCGCGCTGCACACGACTGACCAACTCTAGGGCTGCTGGCCGGTCGTGCACCTCAAGGCTGAGCATTTCCAGGCAGGCCTTGCTGCGCTGGAGAGCATTGCGGCTTTCATGAATCAGGCCGGTCATCGTTTCGCCGATGGCAGCCAAGCGTTCGTTTTGCAGTGCCTTCCCGCGCTCGAGTTCGACTAGGTTTTGGCTTTCCTTGAGCGCTCGCTCGGTTTCCAACCGATTTACAATTCGCGTTAAGCTCGCGCGCAAGGCATCGGCATGGATGGGCTTGAGAATGTAGTCCGACGCGCCAAAACGCAGCGCGGTAATGACGCCATCCAAGTCGGCTAGACCAGTGATGATGATGATCGCGGCCTGTGGGGCCATTTCTCGAAATCGTGGCAACAGGCCGAGTGCATTGCCGTCGGGCAGATTCCGATCCAGAATCACAACAGACGTTCGCCCCCAGTCGTCAAGTGCCATGGCCTCATGGGCCGAACCCGCCGAGCGGACATCAAAGCCGTCCAGTTCAAGAATATCGGCTAGATTCGCGCAAGCATCGGCGTCGTCTTCGATCACAATTGCCCGAAATGGGGCGGCGTCTGCCAAAAGAGCACCTCTTAAGCCGGCAATCGCCAAGCGGAGGGCAATCAAGTTTCTATTACCTCGCCGCAAAGCTTCGAAACCGTGGCTAATAACTCAGGAACGTCGAGGGGTTTATAGCAAACCGCTGCTGCTCCGCTGGCGATGGCGCGATCGACTAACGGCTCGGTTTCGGGGCGATGCCCGGTAATCACGACTGAGCGTGCCCGCGGATTAGCGTGTTTTACCTGTTCGAGCACATAGTTGCCGTCGGGGCCCGGCAATTTCAAATCGATCAAGACCACATGGAAGTTATTTTTTTTCAGCCTCCCGGCTGCTTCCGTCGCGTGGCGAGCTAAGCAAACACGATAGTTGTTCTGGCGGAAGAGATCGCAAAGCGAATCGCACAGTTCTTGATCATCGTCGACGACTAAAATCAATGGACGGCTTAGCACATCGCCCACCAGCTCGAGCAATTGGGGAAATTTGACCGGCTTGGGTAGTATCTTCCAAGCTCCGGCGTCTAAAACCGATTGCGTAGTGTTGCTGCTGGCAAAAGCAGTAACGACAATTGCTACGGTTCCAGCCGAAATTTGTCGAATTCGGCGATACAGTTCTAACCCATCCATGCCCGGCATCTTCAAGTCCAACAAAGCAACCGTGTATCGGTTTGTTTTGAAAAGGTCCAACGCCATTGGTCCATCGTAGGCGACATCGACCTGATACCCGAGGTCTGTGAAAATGTCCGACAAATTGGAGCAGGTGTCCTGCTCGTCGTCGACGATCAACAATCTGGCGCCAGCATTGGACATGGCAACAGAAAATGCGCTGTAATGAGTGCGGGTCATGGCCATTATAGGGGCCGTTGAGAACCGATGTGAACCATCATATTCACTTAAATTTACATTTTCCTCGCCGGCCTTAGTCGGACAGTGAATACGGCGCCCGCTCCTACCTCGCTGGTAACCTTCAACTCGCCGCCGTGACGTTCGACAATGGCGCGGCTGATCGCCAGCCCCAGCCCGATGCCGCGAGCTTTCGTGGAAAACAGTGGTTCCATAATCCTGCCAATAGTCTCCGCTGGAATTCCAAACCCCGTATCGGCAATATCGGTTTGAACGAACGCGCCAGATTCAATAGCACTGATTGTGATTGTCCCTCCATTGGGCATGGCGTCGCGCGCATTGCATATTAAATTGGTATAGACGATCGCAATTTGCTGAGGATCGGCTAAGAAAAACAACCCATCGGGTATTTCAAACTTCACGCCGATCGATCCAGGCAGGGTAATCAATTCGACAACCTCTTTTATCGTTGCCGCAACTTCCAGTTGCTTCATTTCCGGAAAGGGCATTCGGGCAAAATCGTTCAGGGCCCCAATCACGTTATCCGCCAGCGTTGCTTGCCGATCAATTCGCTCCAAATGCGCATTTTGCTTTTCCGCCGAGACCTTTTGCGCATTGCGCAAATAATATGTGGATGTCTTGATGACGTTTAGCGGGTTTCGCAATTCGTGAGCAATGCCCCCCGCCACTTGCCCGATGGCGGCGAGGCGTTCGATCAGTTGCAGGCGTTGCTCGCGCTCGGTTTGATATGCATCTTCGATGATCGCCAGATCTAAATCGAGCAGTTTGTTCAATGAGCGGCGAGCCTCAAAGATATTGTTGTTGATGGATGGGGCTTGCTCCAAGGCAAGAAGTAACCTGCTTCTCAGACGAGAGAGCGCTGCGTTGGTATAAGCCTGATCCAATCCAATTTCCACGTGCCGCAGTCCAACTTTCCAACGCCGCAATACATAGTCTTCGTCGTACTTGCCAGAAAACAATTCCTCCAGCCATTTGATCAACGTTCCCTTCAAGCGGACGATTTGCTCCGCACCACCGGTGATAACTTTGCTCGTCGACGGATTACCTTGGATCGCTTCGTAAAAGTCGTCGACCAGGCGCTCGAAGTGGCGACTGGCCACAGGATGCAAAGAATGAACGTGCCGGGCATCGTCGGCATTCCAATTCACATACCGCTGGAGCTCGCAATAGCGATTATAGAGTTGTGCAGAATTCATAGACATGCAATTTGTTAAGCCGGCGAAGAACTGACAGGAGGCAGTGAGTTGACGAGAAAGGCGACCATCTGGCCACAAAAAAACCCGCACGAACAACCAAAGTTCGGGCGGGCAATCGATTGCCACAATACTTGAGAGCGACCCATCGCGAGCCGCTCGTGTCGGAACAATTAGACTATAGGCTTAAGAATTTCGAATTGTCAAGCAAACACTTTCCTGACTCATCCCCCAACTTCGTCTAGTTGCGCATAAAAAATGGCGGTGCCCTGAAAGCCGTTTGCGAGTAAAGAGTTCGGCGTGCAGCAAAATTTCCCGGTTCGCCGTGCCTTCTACGTCGCATTCGCGCCCAAACCGCAAGTTCGTACGCAAAACTCCAAGCTAGGACCCACACGGCATCGGAGAGCTCCCCCGATGAAGATAGGGAACCGCGATTCCAAGGTGATCGAGTCTACCCGCCGCCTGCGTCCGGATGACAGCAAACAGACGATGAATCAGATCGATTTACTGGGCGACGGCACCGGGTCGTCGCCGCAACCATAACCCGTAACCACGAGGTGCCGAACGACGGACAAAAACCGGTGAAAAAGAGAGCGGTTTGGCTCGATTTTGTCCCACTTTTTGTCCCACTGACTGGGACAGAAAAAATCGCTCGCTGCAAGTTGCTGATATTCCAGAGCTTGCAGCGAGCGACTTCGCTCTACAGCGGAGAGGACAGGAGTCTTCCCCGCATCGCTTCTGCGGCTCTTGCGCCACTCACAAATTCATGGCGTGCCGGTGCTAAGTCCTTGATTAGGTAAAGGTTTCGAACATTTCGCGCAGTGGTCTACGAACAAGATCAAACACGCCGTGGTTCCTTCCGTGTGCACCAACTCATGTGCACCAGCATGCAGTCCTCTTCCGTGTCAGCCAATGCAGCGCATTGTACCCAGCGCCCTCTGTCTGGCAATTGCCTGTCCGCTACGCCCGCCTCCGCCCTGGCAGCCGGCGAAATCCCAAGCGCTTCGGCGCGCTTCGATAACGCCGACAACAAAGGTTTAATCGTGGCAAAATATTTCTGCATCGCGGAGGTCGGGTCGAGGACGACGTACGCGTTCATGATGTCGTTGGTCGAGTGACTGGTCAAATAGCGCAAGTGCAGGAGGTCCATTCCTGAGCGTTCCATCGCCGTCGCGACGCCGTGCCGTGCGTCCTTAAGGCAGGCGGTTATGCCAATGGAGCGCGCGAGGCGCTTAAACTCCCTTCCGAGTTGTTTGGGTGATAAACCACCGAGATCCTGCAATAGCGCCCGGAATACAGCCTTACGATCGTTTTCGTTTTGTACTTCCGAAGGTTCAATTGTGGCCAATCGCGCGTTGAACAATCGCTGAATCTCGTCGCGCGATTTTGGCTGTTGGAGTTGGCTTGGCGTTGCAGCCGGCGAGCACAGGAGCGGCCCCTCGTTGCGATCGCCAATGCACTGCACCAATATCGGCATTAGTTCGGCGGGATACGGAACTTTGAACGACGTACGGCCCTTGCTGTGGTCCCCTCCTGAAAACCGGGTTCCCACTTCCACCCACGACTTTGATAAATCGACATCCGAAAGCAACAGCCCGCACACTTCTTCCGGCCGCAGCGGCAAGATCATCGATATTGCCAATCGGCACAGCTGCCGTGCGTTCATAGTATTGATCAATCGAATGCGCGATTCGAAGGGGAGCGCAACGGTTCGCAGCGGATCTTTTTCGGGACGCGTGCCGACAATATCGCGCGTCAACGGATTGGACCACTGCGCTGGCAGCTTGTTGATGCTTGGCTGTCGTGCCCAATGGAGCAGATTGCGAAGTGTATCGACGGCGTTGATGATCTGCGCTTGGGAAAGAGGTTTCTTTGGTCCTCCTGCGCGACCATTCCGTGTAGTGAAAACTTGATGCAGCGCGGCTCGCAACTCGATCGCAAATTCCCGATCGATATCTTGCGCCAATGGCCACCGTCGGAGGTTGATCGGGTTTTCAGCGAACGCGAGGACATGCTGCAATCGCGTGCGGTAATTCTGCGCTGTTTGCCGGCCTTTGGTGCGACGTTTCTCACTTAAAAATTGGTTTGCCAGCTCCCGAAGGGAAAGCCGCGGTCTCCCGGTCGCCAACGGTAACTGAATCGATTCCGACGGCCGCACAAAAGCTCCTTGATCAAACTGGTAGAGAATCTTGCGAAGTTCTTGCTCGGCGGCATCCTCGTCATCTCCAAGTGTGACGCCGAACGCTTTGCCATCGTGATGGCCGCGTGCCAAATATGTTCCACCGCGTTGCCAAATATGGGCCGCACCGCCTGATGACGTAGTGTGCGTGTGTCGTCCCAACAACGTGCTACTCACCATCCGACGAGAGTCGGGGCGAGGAGACTTTTTAGCCGAGCCGTCGGTCTCAAGTAGATTGCCATCCATGGCTTTTACCTTATTGGTCCTGCGTCTAGCCGCATGCTCATCCTGAGTGCACAACCTATTATTGCCCAAAATGGGCACATAGTCAACCAGTGGCAGTGGTCGCGTTAGGGAAAGGATGGAATTTTGCGGATTTGGTCCCGGACCGAGGTCATGTCCACGCGAATTACGACACACGGCGTGTGCTTCGTTTCGTCGAAGCGCGGCGACTCCAAATCACTCCAGTCTTTCGACCTCTTGCCAATGATCAACCGTATGTATCGGCCGTCGGCGATTTCGGCGACGGCCGAGCCAGCCTGCAGGCTGAATGAAGATTCCAGTGCAGATAGCTTGCGTTTCCGCGGACCGAAGGTTTCCCACTCGATCTCGGTAACCGCGTCGAAAAACCGCGCGACCAGCTCCCGCCGTAATCCTGCTTCCAGCAGGGTAGCCCCAAGCGCAATGGAGTAACCCTCGAGGGGGCCAAACGAGCGGGGATGCCCCACACGGCTGCGGTCGGTCTGCGACCGCATGCCGGGGAGAATCCCATGGTCCAGCACGTAGCGAAGTTTCCGAAGAGGTAGCTTTGTCGCGTGGTGGATAGCGGCCAGGTCCATGGCACGATCATAGCAAACAATGCCGCAAAATGGCATTTTCAACGTGCAAGACGATCTCCATGAATCAATGGTTCGGGGACTTCGCCGTCGGCTTCGGATTTGGTTTCGACGGACGCCCGCCGGTGCGCTCGATTAGCGAGTCCCTACCATCCTTAGCGAGTTGTTCACCTGCCAGTCGACCCAACTCAGCTGCGAGTCTCACGAATAATGTTTCTCGTCCGCGAGCAGACTTTTCAGATTGTCCGGAATTTTCGTCCCGATTTGTGTTTGAGTTCTTTTTCGTCATAAGTCCTATGGTGGCCCACATGCAATATTGGCAGCCCAATTCGAAACACAAGCCTGAAAGTTACAGGGCAATCGCGGTTTGTCCGCGACGCCCGCTTTGAAAGTCACCCCAATGTTCACACAACAATTTGCGCAACTGGCTAATTCGTCCAGCCGTCAAATTGAATTCCTTGGCGACGGTGGCTGTCGTTTCGCCGACTGCCAGCGCTCGTGCAATTCGGCGATTGCGGGAAGACAACAGCCGCAGCCACGCAACTAGGTCAAGACGGGCTGCCGCGGTATCGGCTGGACCGGCACTGTGATCTTCCAGCAGCAGTTGGTCCCAAGTGCCCGTTGTTCTGTCGTGTCGGTCGATTCGTTCAACTGTGAATTGGCCGTTACGACGCGCACAGGGGGACAGCACATCCCCTGAATTTTGGCGAGTTCCTACCTTTCTGCCTGCATATACTTGCCGAATAGCGTATTGCGCTAACGGCGTTGGGTACGCCAGGGCTGCTTTCCCCCGACGGACCAGCTGCACAAACGCGCAATACGCGCTGGCGACAACCTCCTCGATAAGTTCCTCTAACACTTCTGGCGTTCGGCCGCGGAAGGCAATTTTCGCTTGGCGGCGGATTTTGGGAAGCATTTCCAGGAACTGCTCATTGAAGCCTTCACGCTGCCCGGTTGGCCCTCCAAACTTTGCAATTGCGATCATCGATACCTCCTCAGCGCAGAATCGCCCCGAACGGGGGCGATCCTGCTTAAAAACAAGATCGCCCCAGCACTGCGCTAGGGCGTAAAGATCGAAGTCACCGCATCAACCGCAGCAAGCGGAAATGCGTCGGTCCTTATGACCGGTGTTGCTCACGAGAAGCTCGCCATCTCGGCGATGGTCATTAGCCAGTAGACGACCTCGCCGGCTGAATCGCGCTCGGTTAGAAGCTCACGCGTCGGCGACGCCATGAGTTGTGACGGCGTTGAGGAACTGCTGGTACAGGTTTTTCCGATGTGCCCAGTCACGGACACCTCCAATGGCGAAGAGCGGTTGAAACGTTTCCAATGTTTGTACTGGTCCTTTAAAGCTGATCATTCCGTTGTGTCGTCGATTGCGGCGTTAGTTGGAAGTGGCGCTCTATGGCCAACATCTCGGCAACCGATCCGGCCAAGAGAAAAATTATAAACTGCTCGAGCTTCACGAGATTGGCAGGAAAACCTGGCACTAGGCGGCAGTAACTCTCTATTCGCTGAAACCGCGAGTAAAGCGCTCCGGCGGCCGGTGCAGTTAGGCTCACATGCTCAATTCCGACGTTGTAGTGGTACGCGGCATAGGCATGCCCCGCTTCGTGAAATGCCCGGCGCAGGTGCATGGGCATGGCAGGTTTCTTGGCTCCCAATGTCTCTCCTTTGGTAGGGGTGGGAAATTAGACGGTGGTCAATGAAAAGGCAAAACTAACCGCGGCTGTGGCGAATGCAGCTCATCTCGGGTCATTGCAATAGCGCGCGACTACTTGGCGAATAGTTTTTAAATACGCGTCACCAGCGGCACCGGCAACGCGACGACCGATGCCCCGGTCGTGGCGGCGGCGGCCGTCTCGCGTTTTTGCCGAGTAACCATAACACGAAGCAAATCAACAGAATCCAAGCAATAACATCCATAGAGTTGCTCTCGAAAGGAAGAAAGGTACGCCGGGCGGCGCGATTCCGCCCGGCGCGTTTTGAAATCAGCACTACGAGCGAACTCGTGCCCGCCGACATTCGACTTCGTCCCAATCAACCGTCAGTGGACGGCGCCGTTGGGCTCCGGATCGAAATCCAGATCAAAGGGATTGGCTAGTGAAAACCCGCGACGACAGATCAGTTTGATGGATTCACCCGTGGCCGAGGCCACGGCGCGTTCTAAATCGGATTGAGACATGGGGTGGTCCTTAAATATCGAATGCACGCTCGGCGCGCACTTTGAGCGCTGAGCACTCTTGGGGAAACAGTGACCGCAGCAGCCGATCACACCGGCAAAACATTGGAAGGCGACCTTGCCGCCCCTTCGGCAGCGGTTCGCCAATTAGGTCGATTCGCGATTGAACCGCGAACTGAAAAAATCGTACTGGCAGGCGCCTCGATAGCCTTTGAGGCTTTCCTCTCCGTCAAGCTTGATGATTTGCCGCTTGGGAACGTCGGTCATGTCGGCATAAACGGCTGCGAACTCGTGCCAGCTATGGCTGACAAACTCCACGGGGTGCAGCCACTGACCGCGATGCAGTTGGCGCAACTGAGTACCGGCGCTGCGCATCCAACCCCGACTGGTCACAGTAGGCGGCTAGTTCCGACCCGTCAGCGATTGGACTGTCGCTTTTCAAGGCCGCCAGAAATCGCGGCAATTTCGGGCTGCACTTGCGCGGATAGTATGGGAACTTCGAATGCAATTCCAGATACCCATCCAGTTGCAGTGCCTCGCTAAGGAGACGCCCATTGCCCGGAGCGATCCTGGACATCGGGGGCAAATAATCAGGCGGCAGAGCAAGGTCCTTTTCAAAGCGCATGTGTTCCGCTCCGCCTAACAGAACTCCCCATTCAATGGGAGCGGCTCGATAGCAGGCCAGGCGATGGCGCAAGCGGTCATCGGCATCGTGCTGATCATGCAAAATCCAGAACTGCAAGCGGCGCAGTTCGACAAGACCGTCAACGATACTTCCACGCGCAAACCATGCGATGGCCGCAAATGGACGCGGTCCGCGTTGGTTTCGCCGGTGGCGCTGGCGGCCGATCTGTCGCCGCCATATATCGACTGACGAAGCATCAAGACGCTTACACAACGTAGTCATGAAGAATGCCTCCAACTGAAGACGCATGAGCTCAGGCAAAACGTGCGAAGGCAGAAGGCCTAGAAAGCACCGATTTGATCGCGGACGATCAAATTAGCCTGGGCAGGAACTAAGCGAGTTCCCACCGTTTATGACGCAAAAGCGTCCAGAATTTAGCGCCCAACGTTGCGAGTCGAAGGCTGTTGGAACTAGGCGCCTCAACGCGCGTGATGCCCGCCTAATTGAACCGGGCTAACTGACCCATGTCACGCCCTCATTATGCAGCTTGAAAATCGTCGGAGTGCGACAAAATACGCGTATTTCCAGTTTGATGGCTAGGTGGTAATCACCTTTCACGCCCTTGTAGTTCACTGTCTTTGGAATTGATTTAGCAAAAGGCTTGACGCATCTGGACCCTAGTTGCTACCGTACTAATACGATAGTACGCGTTCGCCCGTTTCAGATCGGATCGCCGCTTAGTTAGTTCTCCTCAAGCGGGGAAGCTTACGTAACATGTTTGGTTGAGCGTTTATGTTCTTCCACATTGATCCCCACAACGGTTTGGCCATCTACGATCAAATCGTGCGGCAAATCAAATTCGCCGTCGCCAGCGGCGTGCTGCGTTCCGGCGAAATGGTTCCCTCCGTGCGCGAACTGGCCCGGGAACTCACGATCAACCCCAACACCATCGCCCGCGCCTACCGCCAACTGCAGGACGATAAAGTGCTCGAGCCCGTGCGCGGCACCGGCTTGGAAATCGCGCCGGCGCCGCCGAGCGCTGTCGCAACGAAGGGCTAAAACTCATCCGCAAACGCCTACGTCAGGTGCTCGCAGAGGCAAATCAAAGTCACCTAAATGGGAAAAGCCTCGCGAGCTTATTGAAAAAGAATTACGCGTCTTGGAAAAGGAAAACGAAGTGAAACGATAACGTGACGTACATCACTAACAAAATCCCTGTCCACCAGCCAATGAGGTCCCCATGCCCGCCGTCATCCAACTTCAAAACGTCACCAAGTGTTACGGCTCCCAAACCGCACTCGACAACGTCTCGCTCGAAGTTCCCGCAGGCGTCGTCTGTGCCCTCCTGGGCGAAAACGGCGCAGGCAAAACCACCGCCATCCGCATCCTGCTGGGCCTTACCGAGCCCGACGCAGGCATAGCCACCGTGCTTGGCCTCAATAGCACCAAGCAAGGTCAGGCCGTCCGCGCCGCGTCGGCTACGTCGCCGAACGTCCCACGCTTTACGAATGGATGACCGTCAGCGAAATCGGCTGGTTCACCGCCGGCTTCTACGGCAGCGGCTTCTTCGAGCGCGATACCCGAAGCTCGCCGCAGGCTACCAACTGCCGCTCAGAGCGGAAAATTAAAAGCCTCTCCAAAGGCATGCGGGCGAAAGTTTCCCTGTCGCTGGCCCTGGCCCACGAGCCAGAGCTGCTCATTCTCGACGAGCCAACCTCGGGGCTCGATACGCTCGTGCGCCGCGAATTCTTGGAAGGCATGGTCGATATCGCCGCCGCCGGCCGCACGGTGCTCCTCTCCAGCCATCAAATTGGCGAAGTCGAGCGCGTGGCCGATATCATCGCCATCATCCGCCCAGGCAAGCTCCTGCTGGTCGAGCGCCTCGAAACGCTTAAAGATCAAATTCGCGAGCTCAATTTCACGCTTGCCGAAGCCGCCGGGCCGGCGCCCCGATTCCTGGCCAAATCCTCGGCCAGCGCCGCTTCCAGAAACAATGGCAAGTGCTCGGTGCGCTTAAGTCCCCCTCTCCCTTTGGGAGAGGGCCGGGGTGAGGGCACAGAAAGTGACTCTCAACTCGACGAAGCGCAACTCGAAACCCTTCGCGCCCACCCCGGCGTCGAAGAACTCCGCATCCGCACTCCCAGCCTCGAGGAAATCTTCGTCGCCTACTTGAAACTCGCCGAGCCCGCTGCTGAGCCCTCCCCTGCCCGCGAGAGGACGCGAGTGCCCAACTAACCCCTGACTCCTGACCACTGCCCACTGAATCATGAACGCCTCCCCCTACCTCCGCCTCATCTGGAAAGAATACCGCGCCATCCGCCTCTTCTGGCTCGCGCTGGTGTTGCTCATTGTTGTCTTGATTTGTCTTGTGCGGCTTATCGAGAGAAGCAGACGCCACCTTTCAAGTCGTCAACACGCTGGCCTTTGTTGCCCCCGCTATGTTCGCCCTCGGCTGCGCGGGCACTGCATTCGCGGTCGAGCAGGAAGAAGGCACTTTTGAGTTCCTTCGCACAATTCCCGTTTCCGCACGGCAAGTACTCATCGGCAAATTGCTTGTCGCCGCGCTGGCGACCATTGCCATGTACCTACTTCTCAATTTCACTGCCTCAAGAATGTTTGGCTCAGAGCCAACTCGCCCCCTTACCATTAAATCGAGAGTCTCCCTGCTTTTGGAATATCGCGGGGTATGGTTCACCGCGGCGCTGGAAGCCATCGCTTGGGGCACGTTTTTTTCGCTCATTTGCGCCCGGCCGCTGGTGGCCATTTGTCTAGCGATGACGGCTGGCTCGACAGTGGCCTACATTCTCGCCTGGAAGTACGCTGCTTCCGTGGCGGGTTTCAGTCTTTCCGCCTATGCCGGGGCGGCGCCGCAGGCGCGTGTTCGCATCGGTACTGGTACTTGCGGTAGACATGTCCTCGGCCTCCGCTGGTTGAAATCCAATGCGCCCTGACCTCATCAGAAGAAAGGAAACAAAGGCGCAATGCCGCAATACTTGCCCCCACGTTTCCCCCTGAAGACGATTACCTCGACGAGCGTTCGCTGCTCGTGAGCCGCGATCGCGGCACCATGCTCGGCCACCTCTTCTGGCAGCATTTCCGTCAATCGTGGCGGTTGATGCTGGGCATGGCCTTTCTCGGGCCGCTTGTTTTTGATCCCAACAACCATGTTGCTGCTGTCGTATCTGGATCCGAATTTGGGTCTTGTTCAAACCGATCTCATACCGTGTGCGATTCTTGCCACGCTTGCCGGCTCGATGGCTTTTTCTGCCTGATCAGGATGCCGCAACTTTCGCTTTTTCGCCGAGCATAATGTTCCTCCGCGCTATGTATGGGTTACCCGGCGAATTCCGTGGCTCGTCGTTCTGAAGTTCCTCATCATCGTGGCTTGTTTCTTTCTTGCCAGTCGCACTCGGACTCCCGATTTCTGGCACGAGGTTCACCTCCGCGATGTTTTTCAACCACGGTGTTTCCCGCGGAATATCCGAATATCCCGTCCATTTTTATCGCCATCGCCTGGATGATCATCGGCTTTGCCGCTGGCCAATGGACTTCGATGCACATTCGCAGTGGCATCATGGCCGGCTTCTGGGGCTGCTGCTTTCCACGGTTCTGTGTGGCTGGGTATTGCTAATGCATGCGATGCGAATGAATTGGTTCTGGACCGTTATTCCAATTCCCCTGGTGCTTATGGCGAGCAACACTCTTGCGCTCGGGCGATTGGATTGATGAACGAACGACTTCGCGCGCCCGGTTTTCAGCAGCCGCCGATGTCCTTGTGCCGGCAGCAATCTTGCTCGTCGCCGTACCGATCTATCGCGTCCACCAGGTCCCGCTAGTTAGCCCCGGTTTCGATCCGCAAGAATTCGTCGCCACATTTCCACAAGATGCGCTCAAGACCGCTGATTTGTACCTACGGGCAAACGATCTTTACGTTGCGGCACCACTGGACTCCGACAGCAGGTTGATTGACTTTGTCGAGGATGCCGGCAGGCCGCCTTCCGACCAAGCTATCAAATGGCTTACCGACAATGCCGATGCGCTCGACCTGACTTTAGAAGCCACAAAGCACCCCGTGTGCCAATTCAGAAATCCCGCCGGCCGTCAGAACTATTTGCCAGAACCTCGCGGGTACCATCCCATCTCGTTAGTGATCGTTAGTGGTCGCCAATTGGAAGCTGAGGGCAAACTCGACGAAGCGCTCGACCGATATTTGCCGCGCTGACAGCGGCATCGCAACTTGCCGAAACACCATTCGGCAGCAGTTTCCAAACGACATTCCGCGAGTTCAATTACTGGGCGGCGGCAAAAGGCCAAACGCCCGAGCGTATTGGCGACTGCCATCCGCCGGCTCGAGAAATTCGACGACAGCGCCCTGCATCTCGACGATTGGTTGAAAACTGAATACGTGATTGCCAAGAACGAACTTTTCGAAAACTACACTTTCGCTGATCTCTACCTGCACTTCGTAAGAACGCTGTCCCGACCGGTTTTGATTCCGACCGGCTATGGAACACACTGATGCCGTGGGAGAAATATCGCACTTTGAGAATGATGAATCTGCTAAGCAATACCGCGCTGAAGCGCTTGGCAGACATGCGCCGCGAAATGTCCGTTCTTTCGCCACCACCCGGGGTCGAGATGCAATGGGGTGTGAGTGATTTCTTGCCATTCTTACCACTCAGAGGACCGATTCGTACGATTACTTCTCAATCCGCGATGTGTTTCCGGGCTGGGAACATGGCTGGGGAACTTCGTTCAATGACGAAGAAGTCATTGAAATGTACGGCTGGTTGAATACCACACATCCGATGCCGGCGGAAATCGGAAGATTGGGGATCGAAGCGGCAGGTGAACTGGCTTGGTTCGAGGCCCACCGTCGTGCGACGATAATCATCCTCGCGCTTCAAGCATATCGATTGGAACACGGACAACTGCCCATCTCGCTCGACGCGCTGACAGGAGATTACTTCGAACACATCCCACTGGACCCCTATTCTTGCATGCCCTATTTGTATTTTCCCAACGGACGACCGTTACCAAAAACCTATGCAGACTTCGATTCGATAGAGGATGCAGACTACTGCACGGGTCTTATCATCGTCCTGGCAAATCCCAGGTATTTGGTGCACCGGGCCCGATATTTCAGCGACCTTCGCACCGTACGTAGTCCCCCGACGCCTGGATACCGACGAAAGCACTCCACCGCCTGAAAACCCCATCAAATACAAATCTCGTAGCTACCCGTTCCGCGATTTGTCGCTGCCCGCAGCCCTCGTCCACGGGCACTGGTTTCCCATCCCGCCCGAGCAGAAGTGATAGCAACTCACTGAGACACTGCCATGAACGCCACCCCCTACCTTCGCCTCGTCTGGAAAGAGATCTCGCGCCATCCGTCTCTTCTGGCTTGCGCTCGTGGGGCTGACGTTCTTTATCCAGTGCCTGATTTTCGCACTCGGCCGTGGCAACTTGACGCCCGGGTTCGGCCTAGCGTTTGGTCCGCCCGTCTTATTCGCGCCTGGTGCCGCCGGGGCAGCCTTTGCCGTCGAGCGCAGAAGAAGGCTCCTTCGATTTCCTGCAAGCAATTCCAGTCAATTCCAAGCAACTTTTCATCTCCAAAATAACGGTATCGATCATCGCCACGCTAGTAATGTACGCCGTGCTCTATCCGCTAACTCTGTTATTCACCGGCGGAAAAGTTCCCGACGTCAACTTCGTGCAAACGATGCTAGCCATCTGCCTCACGGCCGCGCTCGAAGCCATCGCTTGGGGCACATTCTTCTCCCTCATCTGCATGCGGCCGCTCGTGGCAATCTGTTTGGCGATGCTTGCAGGCTCGACCGTCGCGCACGTGCTCGCCTGGCGGCAATCCCCCTCGATGGGTGCACTCGACCTTTCGGCCTATGCCCGCGCCGCCCTGGCGCACCTTCGCGTCACTCCTCGTCCTGGCCGTCGATGTCGTCCTTGGCCTCCGCTGGTTGAATCCAACTGCGCCTCTTAGTTTCCCAGAAGAAAACTCGCAAGCGCACCGCAATAACGGCCGCTGCTTCCGTCGAAGATAATTGCATCGACCAGCGATCCTTACTCGTCGCCGCGACCGCGGCACCATGCTCGGCCACCTCTTCTGGCAACACTGGCGTCAATCGTGGCGGCTGATGCTACTAGCGGCGGGATTCTTGGCGATCGTTCCTCCGATCGTCGCCTCGACAAGTTTCGGTCAACACGACCTTTATGCTTCGATCGCACTAGTCGCCGCCGCCACGCTCGCCGGCTGCTTCGTTTTTCTCGCTGATCAAGAGCGCCGAGAGTATCGCTTCTTTATCGAACACAATGTGCCGGCTCGTTATGTTTGGCTTACGCGCCAAGTTCTCTGGTTGATCCTAGTGGTGGCCGCCGCCGCGATCGCCTGTATTCGCTGGCTCGGCCCGGATACCATCCGTCAGATTAGCAACGTCGTCACTTTCACAACCAGCCAGCGCTGGCACAATTGGCTGAAAGATTACGTCGGCTCCAATTGGCGCTTTCAGTATGACTTCGTTTATTTGCCACCGCTGGTCCTAGTCCTTAGCTGCCGCCATCGCCTATGCCGCAGGCCAATGGGCCTCCATGCACATTCGCAGCGGCATCATGGCAGTCTTCTTTGGTTTTCTCATGGCCGGTGTGCTTTGCAGCTGGACCTTTCTAATGCACACGATGCAAGTTCCTTGGATCTGGTCGATCGCACCATTCCATTGCTTCTTCTCTTTTCCACTTGGCTGCGCGCCTCTATTGGGTGCGCAGAAGACCGCCGCTGGTCTGCCCGCACTCGTGCTGCTGCCGCACTGCTGATTCCGGCCGCCGCGCTCTTGGTCACCGTGCCGGTTTACCGCGTTCACGAGATTCCACTGGTCTACCCCGACGACAACTCCATCAAGCAAATCGCCTCCGATGGAACGCCAGTCTCGAAGTTTCCCTTCAATTCGACCAATTATCTGCCTCCGATCACGTCAGAGGCACTGGCCACCGGCGAGCAATATCGCAAAGTCAATGACATCTATGTGAGCATGTATTGGTCGGCTTCCGACAAGGCCAAATACAACATCACCGACTTGGACGATGCCGGCAATCACAATTCCGACCAGATCGCCATACAAAAAAGCCGAATTCCCAACAAAATACAACTATATTGGTTGCAAGAGAACGCAGACTGTTTGGCCCTTCTATTGGAAGTGACCAAGCGGCCCAATTGCGTGCTTGATGATCCCAACACGATGAAGGCGATTTTCCAGTTCAAGCCCGGTCTTTTCAATTTGCTCGTCATCGATGGCCGTCGCTTGGAACAAGAAGGCAAGCTGGACGAAGCGGCCGATCGTTATTTCGCTCTGGCCAAAGTCGCCGAGCAGTTATCGGACCATCAGCCGACTTTCGGCACGGGCAGCCAATGGTTTATGCACAGCGTGATGTTCGAATTATCATACTGGGCAACTCAAAAGGGCCAAACGCCGGAAAGAATTGCTGGAGCCATCAAACGATTGAAACAACTCGACTCCCGCAGTCTGCACTTCGGCGAAGAGATGCAGGCCAACTACATCATTGTGCGCCGCGCTCTGCTCGGCGACGAAAGTGCGCGAGATATTTTCTTCCAATGGCAACAACAGCATTATGAGCATAACGATTTGCTCAAACCTGGCATCGCCGCTCAAACGCTCTTGTCGACGCTAATGCCCTGGGAAAACGACCGCGCACTGCGCATGGCGAATCTTATCACCGCCAAAGTCGCTTGAGCGCCTCGATAATTTGAATTTTGCAGTTCATGGTACGGACGGTGTTTTTTATTGGCTTCCTTCACAAATGCGCCAAACTCCAAACGATTTTTTTAATTTCGGCGGCATCGATTACGCTTCTGATTCCTCATTCCCCAAAGAGCTGCAATGGTTTTGGAGCACCACTCCCGACCTGACGGTGCTGGGAGATGCGGATCTGGGAGTTGCCCAAATGGACGTCGATTTTGAAACCGCGAAGCGCGCCACCATGATCAGGCTGGCCTTGGAAGCCTATCGCCTGGATCACGGCCAACTGCCCGACAGCTTAGACCAGTTAGTCGGCGCGTATTTCGACGAACTACCGACCGACCCATATTCCTGCCGCGAGTTCGTTTATTTTCCCAGCGGCATCCCGCAGCCTTCGACCGAGGACGAGAAAAAGCAACTAAATTCAAGGTCTTGGTTTTTCTGGTACACCGACTGGATTATTCCCGAAGTCCCATGCATTTGGTCGCCAGGAGCCAATCTGCGCACGATAACTCAAACGCAAAGCATTCCCGGCCAGGCAGAAGCCGACGGATCACCCAAAGAAGGCGCACCGATAATTTATTACGTGCTGCCAAATACCGCATACCCTTACCAACTCGACAGCGCCTTACCACGTTACGCCGCGTGGGCCCGTGGCTGGTGGTTCCCCATCCCCGAGCAGCAAAAGTAGAACCCCAAACTTTTCTGGAGCAATTCCAACATATCGGCGCGGGAATTGGACGACTACGATTAGTTGGACTCGTGCAGCGCATGACGTTCTCGCGGGTCCGCGCAGAGCAACGGGTTGGGTACCTCGCTTGGTTGCCGAAACATTTATCGGTCCAGGCGATAGCAGCAACGAGCTGCCTATTGGTGCCCTGAATAGGATTTGATTCGTGACCAAGGACGAACTGTCCGACATCTCCGACCCAACGGCGCCGGTCACGCCCTCCTGACCTGACGGCGGCGGTCACGTCACATTTGAGTTGACTTGCACCTAGCCAAAGTCATCGCCGCTTGGCCGAAGCTGTCCCACGCACTCCGTAAAGCCATCTTGGCCATCGTGGCGGCGGGCTAATGCGTCGGGGCGAGCGGACCGGTTGTCTTTGATTCCGAAAAGCGACCGATTCATTTAATTAATGCTGTCATGCACCAGCTAACGACCTAAGCTCAGCGACCCGGCCCAACGGGACGCAACGATTGCAACCGCGCAGCGCATGGTTAGGCGTTGCGGGTGCTGTCATCTGCGTAAAATGAAATGGTGGTCGTTCTAAACCGTGAAAATATCCAAAGCCCAGGCCAAGTCAATAAGAGGAAGACAAAAGAAAATGCGAGCGAAAGAACGGGGCCGAGGAGCATAGAAGCGAACAGAGCAAGCACACCGTGAACATGGCTTCCGTTGATTTCGAGCGTATCGGCTCCGAACAGTGCCGCAATCCCGCAAACAATACATAAAGGGGTTAGCACGAACAGCGAGCCGACTATGTAGATTCGGAAAAGCGTTCCAGCACGTAGTCTTCGGATGGTGAGGTCTTGAATCATAGGATTATGCGAGTAGCGATGCCGAATTCAAATTTATGCCGCACTTTTATACCTGGCAAAAACCGCATTTTAGTGACATGGCTAGCGCGCTGTCAAAAACTCAATCGGTACCGGCTCTAATAGCCACTCGCTACCCGACGCGTTGCGAAAGGCGATTTTGGCGATAGTGGCGGCGGGGCGTCAGAATGATAAGGCGTACACAGGTTGAATGTGCTGCTCTGGCAAGCGATAATCGCGGGCGAAGAAAGACCTGTCGAAAGAGGGCTTGCTAATGAGCGAAAAAACCGCATGGGTTTTCAAATCGGCGACAGCCCTTTCTCTGCTTCTGTTTAGCGGAAATCTTCGTGCCGACACGCCCGATACAATCCTGCACAGCTTCTCTCAATCCGACGGTGCTAATCCGGTCGGCGGACTTGTCCTAATTGGCTCGACGCTCTACGGCACGACTTCAAAAGGCGGCACCTCAAACGACGGCACCATCTTCAAGGTGAACACCGACGGAACAGGGTTCACCGTGTTGCACAGCTTCACCGGAGGCTCTGATAGCTTCAATCCGGTCAGTAACCTGACGGTGGTCGGTTCAACAATCTACGGAACAACCGTTGGAAATAGTTTTCCTAATTCGCCAAACGGTACTGTATTCAGTATCAATGCCGATGGAACAGGCTACACGGTGCTTCATTCCTTTCTCTATGTAAGGGAAGGTTATGCCCCAGCCGGCGGTCTTGTTGCTATCGGCTCCACTTTGTATGGGACAACTTCGCAAGGCGGCGCGATGGGAACTTTTGGGACAGGGACGATTTACAAAATGAATCTGGACGGCAGCGGCTATGCCATTTTGGACAATTTCACTGCGGTGCTTGAGGGAAAAACTCCCAAATACGATCTAACGGCAATCGGCAGCACGTTGTATGGAGTGACGACAACAAGTGGTGTCTTTCTTGAAGGAACGATTTACAGTTATGACACATCAAACCCTGCAATTAAGTCCGACCATCAGTTTGAAGGACCGCCCAGCGGGAAATTGACAGTCGTTGGGTCAAAACTGTACGGAACCAGTTCGCTTGGCGGAGGAACAGGACTCGACGGCACGATTTACAGCATCAACTCCGACGGAACGGGCTATACGACGGTCAAAGGCTTTGTCCATGGTGCTTCGACAGGTTACGAACCAGCGTCCGATCTAAGAGCGTGTTTGTAAATTAGGTTTTGAGCCGTGCCAGACGGCGTGACATGAGGTTAATCATAGTGATGTGGAGCATGGCTTCGCTGGAGCGTACGGTTCGTTCGTAATCCTTGCTGTTGCGGCGGCAGCGTGAAAGCCAGGCAAACGTCCGTTCGACGATCCAGCGTTTGGGCAACACCACGAATCCTCGAATCCCAACCGGCCGCAGCACGGTTTGCAAGACCCAGCCAAAGGTGGCTTTCACCCATTCGGGCAATCCACTGCGGGCGTAGGCTGCATCGGCGAAAATGACCTTCAGTCGGCCAAAGCCCTGCCGCATTTGGTCCAGCAGCATTCGCGCGCCATCTTGGTCTTGCACATCGGCGCGATGCACGACCAGCGCCAAGATCAGCCCCAGCGTATCGACCGCCACATGTCGTTTGCGGCCGGTGACTTTTTTGCCGGCATCGTACCCGCGAATTCCGCCGACTTCCGTGGTTTTTACACTCTGGCTGTCGACAATCGCAGCACTGGGTTTTGCCTTTCTTCCCTCGGCGCGACGGACTCGCCCGCGGAGCGTGTCGTGAATCTCCTGCCACAGGTTCCACAGTTGCCATTGCCAGAACAAATGGTAAACCGTTCGCCAGTTGGGAAAGTCGCGCGGCAACTGACGCCACTGACAGCCCGTGCGATTCACATACAAAATGGCATTGATCACCTGCCGACGGCAGACTTGGCGAGGCCGTCCCACGCGGCTCGTCGGGGGCAACAAAGGTCGGATCAATTGCCATTGCTCGTCGGTCAAATCGCTGGGATACTTTCGCCCGTCCATGGGTGCGGCTCCATCCGTGTTCTAGAAACACAACAAGGGGATGGAGCCGTACCTTTTTCATCAATCTCATGCAAGTTCTCAATTTACAAACACGCTCTAACAGCTATCGGCTCGACCTTATTCGGGTTGACGACCGATGCAGGTGGCCCAGGCAAGGTATTCAGCATGAATACGGATGGCAGCAGCTACTCAGTGCTGCACCAATTCGGCGGCTCGCCGAATGATGGTTTTCTGCCAGAAGCAAATCTCGTTTTCGACGGCAGCTATCTTTATGGCGTTACAAACTCCGGCGGCTCACTCAACGACGGAACCATCTACGCGATTCAAGTTCCCGAACCGTCAGCGCTGTCGCTAGCCGTCATAGGACTGACGTGCTTAATAATCGCAGGGCGCAGGCATTAATTGGGCAATGCAGATTAACGACTACCCGACGCGTTGCGAAAGGCGATTTTGACAATAGTGGCTGCGAGCTGACCGGCATCACAAGCAGGAAATTTAAGTAGGGTCAGTTTCAGTTCGTGGCATTGGGATACATTGAACGAACGTCGAGTCTAACTGCATAAGGACGAACTGACAGGGACTTCTTAATCTTTACGCAAAACAACTCCGCCCATCGGTTACAATGCGGATATGAAAATCCCCTGGTTAATTATTGGCACGGTCTTTGGATTCATCGTCGGGTTCTTTGCAGGCCACTATTGGCAATATTTGCATGAGCGTGCCTTTTGGTGGGAAGGTTTAGCCGCAGTCGTGCTCTTCACGATTGTTGGCCTTGTAGTGGGAATTGGCATTGATCGGCGAAAACGAAAGAGCGCCGGCCACGCCCATTGACCCTGTCCAAAATCGTTGGTAGTGGGTCAATCTGAAATTAGACATCTGTTGTTTATTGATTCGTCTCGCCAGAAACCTCTACAGCATTCCATCCCTCCCAGAACCAGGTTAGTTGGTGCTTCGCACAGAGACCTCCCGCCATAGAATTACGTTCTATAACTTTGACGCATGCTGCGAGATCATCCGGGTTCACCGCGTTGCCCAACTTTTTCTGATCCAGAAGCACAACGCTTAGTGTCAGTGCGCACTGCATTTCCAGGCGGCCGGTAGAATCTAAGAGCCACTTCCGGAGATATGGCAGTAAACGATCCGTTGGTCTGGAAAGAGACCCCAACACCCAAACTGCATTTGGCCACGGCGATGCACCCGGAGCAGTAACCGCTGCAAGTAAATCCTCAAAAGCAGGTTCGCCTAAAACCTCAAGACCACGGCCACCCAAATCGGAAATCGCATGATCGGAGTCACTCAGCAAGCCGATCAGTCGATCAGAGAGCGGTTTTGAGTAAATCGGATTGCGCCGAATTTCGCGGATTTCAGCAATCAGACCTTTGTTTTCGCTTGTGCCGCTCATTGGATCAGTCTAGCCGAATTTCGGTAGTGGGTCAGTCTGAAATTAGTGGGCCAGTCTAAACTTGTTTTTGTGCTTAAAAACAACTTTGAAATACTGATCCGCGGCAGTGAGGGTGCATAATTCCCAACCTTCTGCGCCTAGCTTGTTAAAAGTGTCCTCGTTGACCTTAGCGACGGATTGCTCGAAATGATACTCCCACTTCTGAACTGCCACCCTCTGGGCATCGGCTGCATGTGGCTGATTGCTTTGTGAGCCGATCCATGCGATAGCAACCAATAATGTCAGGGCGAATGCGAATGTCGATTTGCGCATGGTAACCTCCAAGTTAAAAGGGGATGGCAGCGGAAACCACGATCATATCCGATCCGCCTTGCAAAGCGTGAGCGGGGAGTCGGTCGGGTAAGAGATTTCAAATCTAGCTAATGGCAATCAAGCGCGTGACATAAGAATGAGCATTAAAAATGCTCCCACGAACGCTCCAATTACAGCCCCCCGCAGCGGGCGTTTTGCGAATAAACAGATCGCAGCCACGACAGCAGCGCCAGCCAGAAACCACAAAGTATCTCCCAGTAGATCGAACTTCGGCGGCTCTCGCCAAAAATCGGACCAGTTCGGGTTTACCTTTCGGCTCATCATAAGCATGAACATGCCAACGCCAGCGGCAATCAACGTGATGCTCAGATACAATCGCTTAAGAGTGAATTGTGGCATCCCGGCATTGTAGCAGATCGGCGAACGGGGCTTCGCATAAGTAATCGGTTCTGTTCAGAAAATCCGATTTCTGTATAAATAATCAGCCGCCAAATGAATCCGATTTGAGATATGCACGGGCAGCACCGTTTGCTTCGCGGCGCACATCATCGCCAGAGCGGCAAGGTTTCTCTTTGCGGTCTGACGTGGTGACCTGGTTGTCGATCTGCGGATCGTACACGGCCCACCACCACAAATCATCCTGCATCCATTCAACCCGTAGCATTGGCCCGGCCCAATTAGCCGTGCAATCATCGTCCAAATCGCCGTTCCACACAGGCGGATTAACGAGCAGTTGGTCGGGCTGATTAGCGCTCATGCCCTGATTGTAGCCGATGGCATACAGTCCCACCGAAAGTACGCGCCCCAATGCGGTGGTGAGGTTCGCTGCCACACCAAAGACTATTTCTTCGGGTAGCGTTAAGCGGCCAATAAACGGCCGCCTTCGTGACCAAGGACGAACCGACAGACGTGCAACGGCCCGGCGGCACCGGCGACGCCCTGAGCAAAGCCCCCGGCCCCGCCGGGCTTTTTCTTTGGGCCCATCGGGTAGAATCGGGGACATTGCTTCCCGTTCCATTTCGCTCTCTGGAGCTTCCCATGCGCAAATTGACATTCGCACTCGCCGTAACAGTTCTCGTCGCCGTTGCGTGGCTTATGCATGGCAATCAGCCGACAGCAGCAGAAGACGCAAAGGCAATTATTCAAAGATGGGAATATAAATGGTGTCAGGCACCCGGACTCGACACAACCGAGATCAACAAATTGGGGAATGAAGGGTGGGACGTATGCGGTGTAGTGGCGGATCACAATGGTGGGCCTCCACTCACAAATCTACTTTTGAAGCGGCCGGTCGCCTTACTCACTCCCCAAAAATAGCCGCCTCCTCTGCTACAATTCGCAAGATAGTCGACTGTGCTATGTCGGAGCTCCGGGCGTGTACGATGCAACCATTGCATATCCCGGCGTACATCGACGCTTTGAATTAACGAAAACCGACAAAGATGACAAACCCGTCGGCAATTGGGAGCAACGGGTGCTGCTTGAGCGAGATGCGAATTAGGCTTGTCATCACTCCGTCCGACGCTCGCCGTTCGTGACTAAGGACGAACTGTCTTGGATGGCGTCCAAGTGCGGATCCAAAGCGATGAAAACAACTGGCGAGTTGCAATACTGTTGACTGTGTCTATCGGTAGCCGAAGTCGAACATACGCTACAGGCCCGTAGTGCTGGCTGCTGTCGAACGCTCGGGCGATTTAGCCCTGCGCCGTACAGGGGGCGGCAAAAGCTATTCTAGGCGGCTGATTTTATCGGCTGCCAAAAAGCTAGCCACTTTGGCGGTCAACAGCTACTCTAGGGGAGAGCGTTCCCGTTTCGGCTTTGGAGATGCTAATGAGCAACATTCTTCGACGAGTTCTCTATGCGAGTGCAATGCTCGCAGTTGTGTTCATTTCTTCTGCCAATGCGCAGACCATCACCATTGCCACCGTGCCGATCGGCAATTCGGGCAATGCTAATGATTCGACGGGCTTCGGAAGCGTCGCCTATAACTACAGCATCGCCACATACGATGTGACCGTCGGCCAATACACTGCTTTCTTAAACGCTGTGGCGTCGACCGACACATACAGTCTCTACAACCCATTAATGGCGACCGACCTGAACATCGCCGGCATTGCCCAAAGCGGTTCCCCAGGCAGTTACACGTACAACGTAATCGGTTCGCCAAACAAGCCGATTACGTATGTAGGCTGGTTTGACGCAGCGCGCTTCGCCAATTGGCTGAACAATGGCCAGCTCAGCGGACCTGAAAACTCCAACACAACTGAAACCGGCGCTTATACCTTGAACGGCGCTAACCCCACCGCTGTCACGCGGAATGCGAATGTCACCTGGGTCATTCCGACCGAAAACGAGTGGTACAAGGCGGCGTACTATGATCCCGCAGCGGGACATTACTGGAATTATGCCACCGGAACAAACACGACGCCAACCTCCGCGCCGCCCGGCAGCACTCCAAACACGGCGAATTTTTTTGGTCCTCCCGGGCCCACCGGATTCGCCGTCACCGGTTCGGCCGTTCTCGACGATAATCAGAACTATTTGACAGATGTTGGGGCTTATGCGGCCTCAGCCAGCCCGTATGGGACGTTCGACCAGTGCGGGGATGTTGATCAGTGGAATGAAACGTTTATCAGCGGATTTCGGGGCAAGCGGGGGAGTCCTTGGAATGACGACTCGGGCCTCTTGCCGGCTAGGTTCCGGTTCGGGGAAAGTCCGACTGTTGAGTACGATATCTCTGGCTTTCGCGTGGCATATGTTCCCGAACCAAACACCGGAGTGTTAGCGGCACTGGCCGGCGGACTAATGTTGTGGTGGCGTCCGCGCAAGTAGTTTCAATTAAACGCTGCGTTACGTCGCCCCCTTGTATTGATGACCAAGGACGAACTGTCAGCGGCTAGCAAGAGCCCGATGCCGGCTCCCAACAGACCGCTGCAGGCATTGACAATGAGAATCAAGCCCAGGTTATAGTAAAAACCATGGCTCAATTAATCTGACCACCGCGGCGCGGCCGAATCGGTATTTTTAATGATGTGGACAACTCCACATCAGTTGAAGTCGAAGCTGCGGCGCTTGGCCTTCAACGCAATCAGCCCAATAGCGCCAAGGGCCAGCAACGTGAGCGTACTTGGTTCGGGGACGGCGGCCACTCCGTTGAGTTGAAAAGCTGTGCGAAGTTCGCTTGTAGTGACACCACCACTATATGTACGGACTTGGCCGACTTCCGTTGCACCTGGACCGGTTGGTGTAGCGAACCCTGTAGCCGTTGGGTTGAACTCACCATCCCATTGAACGCTTGTCCCGGTTGGACTCGACGGATTAGTGGCATACATTTCCAGCCAATAGGTTGTACCAGCATTGAGGATGAAAGAACCGCTGCCAGTGAGATTCACGTCTGCGGGCGTTCCCGAAGAAGCGATGTTGATATTTGTTGAGAGGTCGTAAAGGTCGCTGCTGCTAGGAGTACCTCCGTTGTCACTGAAAATTGATAGAGCGAGATTTGACCCCGAATTTGCTTGAAATTGCGAAAGGTAAACGTCAACGCTTTGAAGGTCATACGTGCTAGTCATTGTGAACCCTTCCGCGATATAGTTATTGACCCCGCCGCCGGGACCAACCTCGTAGCCGGAACCCACTTGGTTGCCCCCGGCGATGTCGCCATAAATAATGATAGCGCGAGCCGGCAACGCGAAAGCAAAAGTCACAACTAAGAAAATTGCGGTGACGGTTCTCATTGGCGGCATCTCCAAAGATGGAATTAATTAGAAGCCGTTAATATAGGCAGTTTGTTGGCAGGAAAACAAGTAGCGCAAATTTGCGTATGCAAGTAATTAGCGACTGCTTGTCTAGCCAGCGATACTCCTCGACGCAGTCGAACCGACTCAAAGTGTGCGCTGACCCAATCCACCTGCGATTATCCCGACGAAAGTGTCCGTGGTTTTTGCGCCACAGGTCGAACTGTCCGGCTGCTGGCACTGGCCCGCCGCTCCGGAAACCCATCTCCCCACTCAGCCTGACACGCAACGGTCGCTTTGGCCGCCAAAGCGCGCCCATCAATCCAACGTTTGTCGGCATACCCTCGGCGCGAATTCCCGCGATCATAGTCCACGGCTGGTTCCAGGTTGACAGCTTGAGCCTGACGACGACAATGCGGCGATGAAGAAGCTCACAAGTACGCCCGCAGCGATAGCGCAGTTGATTAAAGAATACCCGGCCAAAAATCCGAGCGAGATTGCTAAGATGGCCAAGGGCTTAGGTTACACCGCTGTCAGCACCTCGATCGTGAAAACGATCATGGCGAAAATGCCGCGCGGTAAATAAATCAGGCCCGCTCGTAAGAATAGGTTCGACTATTGCGATCCGACTAGGTTGCACATGCTCGGGCGCCTGACGATTCGGGAGGCAATCTCCTGCATGGCCGGCCATATTTCTTGGCAATCAACTCGATAGCCGTGATGGTGCCCGAATCATCGTTTGGCACTCACGCTTGATCGTTGATTCTCATAAACTCAGCAGTCCATAAGATACTTCATAAATCCACCGTTTTTTAAAACCCTGCCAAGTGTGAGACATGTTGAAAACTGCGCGCACATGACGAACTGTAAGACGCAAAACGGTCCAGAGGGCGCCGGTCACGCCCACCTGAGCGCGTAAAGGACACGGCGGTATCAGCGCTTCGGTCTGGAACACTTCGGAAGACCGACCTGCCCAAAAAGAATCGCGAATACCGAAGGCGTGTGCGGTAGCTTGGGCAAGGGATTACAATCATTGGGTAAACGCCGCTCCGGTCGCAGCGGTGCGTCCGACAGCCCGCAACTTATGATTGACTGGCAGTCGCACAGCCATATCGGTGAACGCGATGACGCCGATGACGAGTCCGGCGACCCAGATCAGACCCGGCGTATAAAAAGTTCTTGCCGGCGGTCGTTAACATAATACTTCCCGCTTACCGTGAGTCCGTGGCCAGGAGCTCTCCTCGTTGCTCGTTCAATTGGGAAACAATTAGCTTGTCAGCGATTGAGTTATCAGTCGTATGAGCGACGGCGCGAGCGACAATCACTCGCCCATGCATTCGGCTCTTGCATTTTGGACGGATACGAATATAGTATCCATAAATGGCTTCTGTCAACACTCAATTTTCGATCGCCGTTCATGTAATGGCGGCAATCACCCATCACGAAGGAGTTTTCTCGTCGGAAATTCTTGCCGGCAGTGTGAATGCGAACGCGGTGTTTGTTAAGAGAATCCTCGTTAAACTCTCGAAGGCGAAGCTGCTTGAGGCGACTGTTGGTAAGTCGGGTGGTTATGGTCTGGCACGAAGCCCAAAGAGTATCTCGCTCTTTGACATCTACTCTGCGATAAACCCACCAAATGCTTTTGCCATCCACGCCTATCCCAAAACGAAGGAGTGTGTCGTGAGCTCGAACATCAAGGAAGTCATGAGCGATGTGCTAGTTGGCACTCAGGAGGCCGTCCGTCGGGATCTGAAGCAGACGACACTGGCGGACGTGGTGTCCAGAATCAGGGAGAGGTCCAGTTAGTATTTTTTTGTTCGAAATAGATACGTTTATAGCAGCTAATATCCACCGAAAGGAATTTATGATGACCAAGCAAAATGAAAAGACTCCTGTGAACTCTGGCAAGGCCGTAGCAAAACGGGGCACAGATGCGCCTACCGCAGTTCTTATCGGAGTGACCGGAGGACTTGGTCACGCGTTGGCCAGGCTCCTCGCGGCCGAGGGCTTCCGGTTGGTGCTCGCGGCGCGGAGCGAGCGCGACGCCGCAGCGATAACCGGCCGGAGCGACGATTCGGCGATTTACGTGCGAGCGGACGTCACCGATCCAGCGAGCCTCGAAACGCTGGCGTCTGCGGCCTTCAAGCACCTCGGCCGGATCGATGCAGTGGTGAACCTCGCAGGCATTTCGCCGCGCAAGGCCATCGAGGACTACACATCGGCCGACGTCGACGCGCTTCTCGCGATCAACGTAAAGGGGCCCATCTTCGTGACCCAGGCATTCCTGCCAGGGCTGCGCAAGCAAGCTGGCGGAGGAGTGATCGTCCACCTTGGCGGTGCCATGGACGGCCGAGTCAGCGCTGCCGTTTATCAGCGCCTACGCGGCGACCCGCGCCGCGCTGGCGAGCTACGTTCAAGGTGCCAACCGAGAGCTTGCCGGGACCGACGTGGTGCTTTCCTTCTTCGGGCCCGTGCCCTCCAACACTGAGTCTGAGTCCCCATATTTCGACATGTGGCGCAAGTTGGGCGTCGACCTCTGCGAGCCCGATGTCGTCGCACGCGCAATCCTCGCCACCATACGCAAGCGACGTAAGGCCTACGTCATGGGCGGCTCGATGCTCAAGATGCTAACGCTCGTAAACGCCGTGTCGCCGTCCGCTGCGGACACGATCGGTCTGCGGCGATTCGGGAAGCTCATCAAGCAGCATAGTCCACGCTGATCTCGCTGGAGCGCCTCGCGGGGGACGAGCAAAAATTCGCCGTTGATGAGCCAGCCCTCAAGCAGTTCTTCCGCGTGGCCGTCGGCATGACCGCCGCGTAACCTGTCCGGGAAGTGTGAAACGAGGCCGTTATGACGGGCGATGCAACAAGCCGCTTAACACCCTCATTTCTGAGCAGAGAACGCAGAAAAGTTCAATTGGTGTCCTGTCGCCCCGAGGATAGCCAACAGTTTCTCACTTCGGATCGACACCCCGAGGCTTCAAACGATCTCACCTATCCTGCGTCGGTGAAGTCGACCGAAGTCACATAGCCGACTGCGTAATGTCGAACTGACCGAGCGATCAATCCTCCGCGCCCGGTCACGCCCTCATTTGGCACTTCCGATCCCATCGATAAAGAATTACCGATCCTTGGCTCACGAACCATGGCACAGACGTGCAAGTCCGGGAAGGGTCACTGATCATTCTCCCGACGGCCCCGGCATCCTTTCGCAAAACGATCTTCATGGCGGTGGTGCGCTATTGAACTGACCAAAGTGACTTGCCCACAAGGATTGATGCCAGTGTTAATGTCCCGTTTGCAGGAGTTGAACGAGTTGACAAGCCCGGTGCCTATGGTCACACCAAACGCCTGCTTGGCCCCGATTACCGAGAATGCCGTAGTCCGAAAAGCCAGTAAAAGTTGCGCCCTGGACGTCCTTTAACTGGGGACTCCGCTGGCTTTCGCCTTAAACATAATTTTAACATAAACTAAATATAAAAAATAATTGCAAACGCTGATGCCAGCGGCTACAAGTGTGGGTGTTTTCCGCCGTTGGCCTTCGCCCAGAGCCTCGAGCGGACGCGATGACTCCCGCATGTGAGTTAGCGCGATTCAAAAGTGGTTTAGATCGGCCCAAGGATTTAGGGCACGCTAAACCGGCGCGTTTTTTAGTCTAGGAGTTTGCTAATGAAAAAATCAGCACAGTTCCTTCTTTTGGCTGCGTGGGCGGCTAGTTTGGTTGTTTTTGATGGCCATATTGCGGAGGCGACTTCTGTGGGGGTGGCCGTGACGCAGGCATCTGGCACGTTAACGTCGCTCGACAATTCAGCGGGGCAGTATCCTGTGATTACCTACATTGCCTCGCAGCCTGGTTCCGGGGATGGATACACCTATACAAATTGGGCGGTCTTCGCAAATGATGGGACCGGCTCATTGGAGCTCTTCGGCACTATGCCGGGCGGATATACACCGGCCCTCGGTGACGCTGTCTCGGCCAGCGGCACATTCTCTCCGTTCCATAATATTCCCGAATTAGGAACATTGACTGCCATCGCCCAACAATCTACGGGCAACAGCGTGCCGGGGCGCTGAGCGGTTCAACGCCGGTACCGACTGTGATGACAATTCCGCAGCTGAATGACCTTTCCGCAGTCGGCATGAACTTTGGCCTTCAGGAATACTATGTGGAACTCGACAACGTGACGATCCCTGGCGCCTCTGGAAACTGGCCGACGCATGCCAACTTGTCATTTACTTTGTCGGACGGTACCAACACTGGGACTGGCTTCTTTTGGCCTAGTTCTTATTCAAATTGTGATCCGCTAGCGGGAACTCCAATGCCAACTGGAACCGTGAATATGACTGGACTCGTTAGTGTCTTCGGAGCCTCAGGCACTTACCCAAACGTTTCTGGAGGTACGGCGGAATTCACCCCATTTACAATTACGCCCGTTCCCGAACCAGCTTCGCTTACGCTTTTTCTGTTGGGGCTAAGTGCTGCGGGCATCTTGATAAGTCGTCAGCGTGAGTAATCCCATCGTTCGGTTGGAAATAAGCGTACGGCATGTCCGCCGGCGTTGAGCAAGTGCGCGTGCAGCGTGTCATTGCGGCTAATGGCTTGACGGGCAGTTAGTTACCAAACTCAGTTCAGACGATCGGGCGCGTGCTTCGCTGGCTGGAAGCCGGTCGAAAAAACAACGCATGATCGAAGCATTTATATTGGTGTGCGCCATCGGCGGACTTATTTCTCTCGACCATCGAATCATTCGAATTCGACGACATTCAAAGACCGCAGTCCTTTCAACCCGACCATTCTCTCGGAACGCCGAAAAGCCACGGTTATTGATACGCTGCCCGGCCATGAATAATAAGCGATCGCGCGCCCAGGTCGATCTGCCATTATTGGATGCGGTACCTTCAGCCATTGATCTGGCCGGAGGCAGAGACGAACCGTCGCACAGTCGGGTCGTTGGGACGAACGTGCCAGATCGGATCGATTCCGGCGAACAACGACTCGACCTTGGCGTAAATCCGCTTCGGAGCTTCTGAGAAATACAAGAACAATGCCGGACAGATCCAGCAAACCATGTCTTGCCCAAAGATCATTCCTCGATACCAATCGCCCACACGGGGGAGCCAATCGACGGCGTAGTGTCGCGCCCCGGCCGCCTCAGCAGGCGCAATCCAGTTCAGCTCCACGTCATGATCGAACGGCTCATCACTGAATGTTAGGGCGACCCCTTTGGCAGCATTCAGAATTGCTTTAGCTTCAACAATTCGGGCGATCACCTCGTCAGTACCCAGGATGAACGCTTCCTCCTTCAAGCGATGGCGCTCATCGTCGAAAACCCAAGCAGTTCCTTTCAGCAGATATGGGTAGATCGTCACGTTAGGCATGGTTGCCGCCTTCTGCAAAGGCATTCTCACGCTGCAGCGACCCGGCGTGATGTTACTTCACGGGTTCGGTGAGCATGTAGGTCCAGACGGGTTTGAGGCGGTCAGCGAATTTGGATTGTACGGGAGAGGCGTGGGCGGCGAGGATGGCTTGTTGACGGTCGGCACCTTTGAGATTGGTGAGGTTGATGGGAGGCTCGCTGGTGTAAAGGATGTGCGAGTGCCCATAGGGGGCTTGCTGACCGTCGATGATGGTGCGAGGGCCGGGAATTCCGAGGGCCTGGATGTTGGCAAACATTTCTTCAGGGGTGCAGGAGTTGGCGTCGGAAGTGTGGTTGAAGGCGAAGAAGTGGGAGACCGGGGTAGCAAGCTTCTCGGAGTACCAGGAGGCGGGTGTCTTGAGTTTCATGTTGTAGTCTTTGGGAGCGCCGAAGCAGAGCACGCGTTCCACACGGTGGTGAGCGCCGATGAAGGCGGCATGGCCACCGCCCTGGGAAATTCCGCCGACAGCGATGGTTTCCCATTTGATGTTACCGTCGGACGTCAGGAACTGGTCCCAGCACTCTCTGGGGCGGATGGACTGGAGTCGCTGGAGGAGTTTGATGAGGCGGTTTTCTATAGAGTCGGCCCGAGAAACCTTGAGGTCTTTTTTGCCATTCTGGTAAGTGGCCTGACCGCCGGCGATGATGGCCTGACGGAAGGCGGTGAAGGTATGGGGGTCGGAGTCGTAGTCGCATTGGTTGGCGGCAACATCATCGTTATACATGAGGTTGACGACATGGTAGCCGAGGTCGGCGGCGACGGTGAGGAGGGTTCCGTTGCCTGGTTTATCGCCAGTTCCGGGCAGCCACAGGAAGAGTTCGTGGCGGTCGGCAGGCAGGGCGGGCTTGCGATCGATGACGATGTCACGTTCGATGAAGATCCAGTGAGGGTCGTCGTCGGTGGTAATTTGGGGATCGGTAGTGGAGGGTTTGACCGTGAAGGCGGTGACTTCGGCGGAAGCAGCCGAGTGAAGGAGGGAGGCGGCAAGGGCGGCGAGCGCAAGCAGCTTCATGAGGAGCCTTCTCTCCGGACGGTTGGCTGTACATTCCGACATGAAGAGTAATTCAACAACGAAAAGTTGGTTATCAGACTGGCAATATAGTCAGATAACATCATGCGCCAAGCGATGGTCGTCGCTTGTTTGCAGGGATGAATTCGTGACCAAGGTCGAACTGACAGACGACGCCAGTTCCACGGCTTCTGTCACACCCTTCTCAGCAATTGGACAACCCTGTCTCGCTACTCCGAGTGCAAACTTGATCAGGGTCCCGACGATCGGCTGACAACCAGATTCGGAATACTCGCCTGCAAATAATTCATTCCTGCATCAGTGATTTTTGTGTTGAGAACGTAGAGTTTCTGCAAGTTTCCTAGCGGCTTGAGATTATCCAACGCGCCATCATCGATATTTGTATTTCGCAGAAACAAAAAACGGAGATTCTTTAGGCCCTTCAAATGTGTGATGCCGCTACTGTCGATTTGATTTCCCGAGAGATCGAGCATTTGAAGTTGCCCCAAGCCTTCCACGTAACCGAGTCCGTCGTTTCCGATGCGGGTTTCGTTTAAAAACAGTTTTTCCAGTGTGTTCAATGTTGCCAATTGCTTCATTCCGGCATCGGTAATGCGCGTGCCGCCGAGGTAAAGCTCCTTAAGTTTTTTGAAACCGGCAATCGTTTCTAGCGCCAGGTCGCCAATCCCTGTGTAGTTCAGATTCAAGAAGCGCAGATTCACAAGCCCTTTGATCCTGCTCAAGCCTTGTGACGTGATACCCGAGCCATGCAAGTCGAGAACTTCCAACTCCGTCAAATTGGCCAGATGCAATAGGCCGTCGTCGGTGATAGACTCCCCAGGCCTTGCAGGTGCAGCATCATTTCCTAGCCACAGTTCCTTCAGCTCTGGGAGTTCAGTCAGATATTGCAGACCAAAATCACCGATATTCGTGTTCCCCAGCCGCAGCTTTTTCAGGTGCTTTAGTTGTGAAATCGATTTCAATCCACCGCCATATATTTTGTTTCCGCCCAGCATCAAATTTTCCAGATTCGTAAGCCGAGCGAGCGGTTCGAGCCCGTTGTCGGAGATCTTCGTGTTTCTGAGGTCGAGAACTTGTAATTGCTTCATTTCGCCGATCGTCTTCAGAGCATCATCTGTAATTCCCGTGTCCGCAAGCGACAGACTTGCAAGATGCGGAAAGCCAGTGAGAGCTTGCACTCCTTCGTCAGTAATTTTCGTGAAACCAAGGTACAGAGTTTCCAAATTCGACAGGTTCTTCAGATTTTCAAGCCCAGCGTCCGAAATCTCTGTCTTCCACAAACTTAATTCTTTGATTTGCGGAAGGTCTTTCAGGCAGGCCAGATCGTCGTCCTGAACTTTAGCACCATTAAAATCAACCTTCGTTGCAGGCGACGAACTTTCGTTGTTATCTCGCCTTACCTTCCCTCCCAGCCTCTCGACTTCTTTGATGGCCTGTTCCTGCTGGGTTTCCTGCGCACGGCAAATTGAACCGCACAAAACAAGGCACACAACAGCGACACACGGCATACGGTGGCTCATATCTTTCATGCTTATTGCCCCAGGCTGAGTCGTACTGTTTTGACCCACAAAAAAATCATATCAGGCCCAATTCCAGCCGCAAGCATTTCCTTTTGGCTTGGTCGCTTCAGATCTAGTTATCCCTCGTGTGAAGCACTATCAATTGCGCTCGTCGCAGCGCTTCAGCGCGCACATGACGAACCGCCATTGTCGGCTTTCGTTACGGACAATCCGTTCGACCTAGTCAACCGCCTCGATAAACGCCCGCCTGCAGCATGGGCACTGTCCGTCGAACCCTTTGGATAATGCCATGAAGGCCGAAGGCTGCGGAAGAGTCGTAATCGCTCGGAATGCCAATGGTGCGCAATGCGCGTAATGGCGGTAAGTGATCCCGCCTACTGAATGCCCCAAGATCTCCACGGAAGACTCCGGGACGTGCTCGTCGTAATATGTAGCGCAGGTCTTGCGAAGATCCTTGAGCACCCAGGGACGCTGTTCGCCCGTATCCACGCTGGTCTTTGGCTGGATACCGGCAAGATCGCACAGCACTCGAAAACGATTGTTCGGGCGAGTTCCGCCACCGAAGAATACAGGAGCGTTAGGATCAGGGCTGTCGGGCATGATGCTCTTCAGGTGCAACCGCACCGTGCGATTCATCGGCCGCCAAAACATTTTGCCGGTTTTCACACGCCGGTAGAATAGCCACCCCCAGGGGGACAGCTCCTTGATCTCACGGTCCGGCGATTGACGTTGCCACGACACGTGCCGCCAAAGGATCGGCTCGTGAAATGGCAGTGTCTTCCAAATAGTCCCGGTGTCGACACCATAGTTGAAGAAGACAACAAGAGCGCATCTCCAGTACCGTCCAATCGGAAGCGGATGACTCCAACCTTTGGGACGCTTCATGTAATGCGTTGCGAAGTAGAGGGCGTTGAGCTCGGACTTCGTTAGATAATGTCTCCCCGCAACATCACGCTGGGGCTTCAGTTTAGGAAACCTTGGAAGGGCAGCGACAAAATCTTGCTCCCAGGCCCAAGACATTACGACCGTGAGGAAGCAGATCGGCTGATTTCAGCGTTTGCGCAAACGAATAGCAAGGCTGAAGCCAGGCAGTTTGGCTCGCCTCAAGCGAAACCCGGATGTGTAAAAGTGGATTACCAAACGACACACCGATCGAACTCACCTTACAGCGACAGCCTCCGCAGCCGTAGCGCGTTGCTCACGACCGACACTGAACTGAAGCTCATGGCCGCCGCTGCGATCATCGGGCTGAGCAGGATTCCGAAGATCGGATAGAGGACGCCCGCCGCAATTGGCACTCCGAGGACGTTGTAGACGAACGCAAAGAATAGGTTCTGACGGATGTTCCGCATCGTTGCCTGGCTTAGCTTGCGGGCACGGGCGATGCCGCGAAGGTCTCCCTTCACCAGCGTCACTCCCGCGCTTTCCATGGCTACGTCGGTCCCAGTCCCCATCGCGATACCCACATGGGCCTGGGCCAAGGCGGGGGCGTCATTTACCCCGTCGCCGGCCATCGCGACAATGCGTCCTTCCGCCTGGAGGCGCTTAATGACTTCATTCTTTCGCTCGGGCAGCACCTCGGCTTCGACCTGATTCAGCCCGAGTTTTTTCGCGACGGCCTCGGCCGTCGTGCGGCTGTCGCCGGTGAGCATCACGATTTGCACACCGCTTTCGCGCAGCTCTTGGATCGCTTCGGCGGTCGAAGCCTTGATTGGATCGGCGACGCCGAGCAACCCTGCTGGTTTTCCATCGATGGCCAGGAACATAACTGTTTGTCCTTCGCGACGGAGCCGTTCCGCCTCGTCTACCAGAGAACCGAACGCGACGTTCAATTCGTCCATCAGCTTGCGGTTGCCGAGGGCTATCTTCTGGCCGCCGACGACGCCGGTGATGCCGCGTCCTGTAAGCGATTGAAAGTTTTCAGCTTTGGTCAGTTCGAAGCCTCGCTCGGTGGCGCCGACGACAATTGCCGCCGCCAATGGATGCTCGCTTCCGCGTTCCAAGCTCGCGGCAAGACGCAAGACATCGGTCTCCGTCTGGCCAGTGATGGGAATGATCGACACCAGCCGCGGCTTTCCTTCTGTGAGTGTGCCGGTCTTATCGACGACCAGCGTATTGACCTTCTCGAGGATTTCGAGCGCATCAGCATTCTTGATCAGCACGCCGGCCGTTGCCCCGCGACCGATGCCGACTGTGATCGACATTGGCGTTGCCAGCCCGAGCGCGCAAGGGCAGGCGATGATCAGCACGGACACCGAATTGACCACCGCATAAGCCAGCGCCGGCTTCGGGCCGAACAACCCCCAGATGACGAACGTGATGACCGCTACCAACATCACGGCCGGAACGAAGTAGGCGGCCACGGTGTCGGCCAATCGCTGAATCGGCGCGCGACTACGCTGCGCAGCGCTGACCATCTCGACGATTTGGGCCAAAAGCGTTTCGCTCCCCACCTTTTCCGCCTGCATGAGGAATCCGCCCGTCCCGTTCACGGTGCCGCCAATAATGCGGTCCCCCGCGTGCTTCTCGACCGGGATCGATTCCCCAGTAACCATCGACTCATCGACGGAACTCGAACCTTCAAGGATCGTCCCATCGACCGGCACTTTTTCACCGGGGCGAACCCGGAGCCTATTGCCGCGCACGATGCTCTCCAGCGGCACGTCCGCTTCCGTGCCTTCGTCGCGCACCAGCCGGGCCGTCTTCGGCGCCAAACCGAGCAGCGACTTGATCGCCGCACTAGTTTGGCTGCGAGCGCGGAGTTCCAGCACTTGTCCTAAAAGAACCAGCGTGGTGATGACCGCCGCTGCTTCAAAGTAACCCGCCACATGCCCGCCTTCCATCCGAAACGCCGCCGGGAAGGCCCAAGGAACCAGCAGTGCCGCCAGGCTATAGACGAAGGCCACGCCGACGCCGATCGCGATCAACGTGAACATGTTCAAGCTGCGATTGACCACCGACGCCCAGCCGCGCACGAAAAACGGCCAGCCGCCCCAGAGCACCACCGGTGTCGCCAAAATCAATTGGATCCACTGGGCCACCGATGGGTTGATTAGCTTGTCGAGCGGTCTGCCGGGAATGTTGTCGGCCATCGCGATGACAACCAGAGGCAAACTGAGCGCTGCGCTCACCCAGAATCGGCGGCTCATATCGACAAGTTCTGGATTCGCTTCCTCCTCGGCCGTCACCGTCCGCGGTTCCAGCGCCATTCCGCAGATCGGGCACGAACCCGGCTCATCGCGCACGATCTGTGGGTGCATCGGACATACGTATTGCGTCCTGATGGCGGGCTTCGCAGGGGCAATCGGCTCAAGTGCCATCCCGCACTTTGGACAATTCCCTGGCTGCGACTGGCGGATTTCCGGGTGCATTGGGCAGGTGTAGGTGGTTCCTGCCGTCGGCATCGTGCGTTGCTGAGTTGACGGAGAATGGGCCTGCACCATTGCGGGAGCTGACAAATCTTGCGTGTCGGAAGCAAGATACCGCCGCGGATCGTGCTGGAATCGTTCAGCGCATTTCTTACTGCAAAAGAAATACTTGCGGTCGCCATAGTCCACCGTCGCGGCCGCTCTCGCCGGATCGACCACCATCCCGCAGACTGGATCATGGAATGGCTTGCCAGCGCCATCGTGGTGGCTTTCGCGTTCAGAGCTGGAGCGAGTATTGTCTCGAACATCCATCGCAACCTCCGTCTGGGTCTCCACCGATAATGAATCGCTTGCGTTTCCGACAACGCCTCAACCCGCTCATCCCTCACGCCTTATCGCAGTTCCAAATGATTGTTGGAATGTTAATTCCTAAACACAATCATCGCAGAGGTGCCCGGGCCCTCCTAAACAATAGCCCCATCCGCCCGAAAACCGAACGGATGGGGCCGCACAATCAATTGAACAAGCCAATCCCAATTCAGTTGGTTTTGTTCTCACTTGGGCTGCAGCACGCTGCCTTCTCCGTGCAGCATGTAGCGTTCATTTTGCAACAGCCTGTTGCCATTGCAGTCATCATAGGGCAACCAGCCGAGCCTGCGGTGCCGTTCGGCTTTGAAGCTGAACAGCAGGCGGACTTCTCCGCACAGCACTTGCTGTCCTTCTGACAGCAAGCAGCTTTGGTATCGGCTGTGCAGCAAGCACTCTTGGAATTACAGCAGGCGGACTTCGCAGAGCAACAATCCTTCGATTGTTCGGTTGCTCCGATGACACTCGACAGCATCACACCCAAACCAAGCATTGAACCAAGAAGTAGTTTCGTAACCATAACAAATCTTCTCCAGAATTAGAAAATCACTTGAAGATCACTGGGCACAACGTGTGCGGAGCGATCAGGCCAATTGGCCTAAAAATGTGCAAAAAGAAACAGCGATCCGGTGCATTTAGCACCGCCACTGGCACTGGAGGATTTGCAATCGTGGACCAGGGGACAATTCCGAAAAAACGACGGAGCCGATGGACGGCTGGGCAGAAGCCGCCGTCAATTCGCCGAGAACCATGAAAACTGGTCCCCGCAAATCGTTGGTCGGATGAATCGACTTTTCAGGTAGCACCGCATCTCGCACACAGCAACACTTAACTGCGGGCGAAGATGGAACCTGCTTTGATTCGGACCGTTGTTGTTGTTCAGGCTGCCCACAGCAGTCGGTTGCTACCTTTGTCGTTTCCGGGCATCGAGACGAAACTGCTTGACACCATCCTGGCGGAAGAGCCAGTAGGAGGGCATTCGTAAACACAATAATCCGGATGGAAGCAGGGAACATCGTAATTGGTTCTACGGCGGCAAGGCGGTCCCGGTTCAAAATTGAAATAAAGACATGGCAATTAACACCGAACTATGAAAGACCACGAAAAACCACTGCTACCGGATCGTTCGAGATGAACTATGATGTAGCCAAAATAAGGGGAAAAGGTGAGTTCAGTTCAAAGTAAATCCAATGGTGCCCAAGAACTTTATCGGCAGACTCGGCGTGCGGCAATGGGCGGCATGCTCGTAACGCTATCGTTGGGAGTCGCAAAGCTTTTGGGAGGCTGGTTTGGGCACTCGCTAGCCCTCCTTTCTGACTCCCTACATTCGTTTGGCGATGCACTTTCTTCGGCTTCAGTTCTGGGTGCATTGTGGTGGTCCGAGCAGCCCCCGGATAGTGAGCATCCTTACGGCCACACTCGAATCGAATCCATCGCCGCTTCCAATGTCGCACTGCTGTTGGTCGGATCAGGAATCTGGGTCGGATACGAAGCCATTCATTCGTGGAACGAGGCGAGCATTACGCCTCACTGGTACACGCTGGTGATCGCCCTGGCAAGCGTGGTGATGAACGAGGCGATCTTCCGCTATTCGATATCGGTGGCCAAGAAAACTGGCTCAAAAGCAGTTGAAGCTGCTGGCTGGGATCAACGCCTCGATGTGTTCGGATCACTCGTTGTCTTGCTCAGCCTTGTAGTGAGCATCTGGGCGGGTCCAAATTGGCACATCATCGACCATTTTGCCACCTTGATCGTTGCCATTACGATTCTGATTGCCGGAGGAAGCCTGTACTGGGGAAGTCTGCAAGACTTGATGGATCGCCAAGCGGATCCTGCATTGCTGGATGAAGTTCGTCGGTTAGCCCTCGAAGTTCCTGGAGTACAAGGTGTCGAAAAGCTGTTGGTCCGCAAGTCTGGCTTAGAACACTTCGTGGACATCCACATCGAAGTCGCCCCGGTGATAAGCGTTCGAGAAGGCCATGACATTGGTCATGCCGTGAAGGACCGTTTGATTTCGCAAATCATCACGGTCAGGGATGTGCTGGTTCACATCGAGCCATTTCTTTACGGCTAGCGCATGCCATGAATCTGCTTCGGTGAAATCGTCCGACGCAGTAGTCGCAAACCAATAGACGATTACTCCGAGCAGCGCGGCAGCCCAGTGGGTCTTGCACGCACATGACGAACCGACCGACACACACTGACCCGGCGGCGCCGGTCATGCCCTGCTTTGTACTTTAGATGCAGCAACTGAGTGGGTTAAGCAAACGTAGAACTGTGTGCTCCCGATCGAATTGCCAAGTGACTCCTAGGCGAACAAATCGATTATGGAGAGATTTATTTATGCAAGCAGTGCGGTCACCGTTCTGGCTAAATTACAATAGAGAGAGCCACTAACGCACAAGGAAGGCTGACCGAGAAGTAACACGCGGCGTTTGCAGCCATCATCGCCAAAGCGCGGGCAGGCAAATGGACGGACGCGGAAATCGACACGGTGCGGCTGGGAAAAGCGCAAAACGGCTCTTAGAGCGTGTTTGTAAATTGAGAACTTGCATGAGATTGATGAAAAAGGTACGGCTCCATCCCCTTGTTGTGTTTCTAGAACACGGATGGAGCCGCACCCATGGACGGGCGAAAGTATCCCAGCGATTTGACCGACGAGCAATGGCAATTGATCCGACCTTTGTTGCCCCCGACGAGCCGCGTGGGACGGCCTCGCCAAGTCTGCCGTCGGCAGGTGATCAATGCCATTTTGTATGTGAATCGCACGGGCTGTCAGTGGCGTCAGTTGCCGCGCGACTTTCCCAACTGGCGAACGGTTTACCATTTGTTCTGGCAATGGCAACTGTGGAACCTGTGGCAGGAGATTCACGACACGCTCCGCGGGCGAGTCCGTCGCGCCGAGGGAAGAAAGGCAAAACCCAGTGCTGCGATTGTCGACAGCCAGAGTGTAAAAACCACGGAAGTCGGCGGAATTCGCGGGTACGATGCCGGCAAAAAAGTCACCGGCCGCAAACGACATGTGGCGGTCGATACGCTGGGGCTGATCTTGGCGCTGGTCGTGCATCGCGCCGATGTGCAAGACCAAGATCGCGCACGAATGCTGCTGGACCAAATGCGGCAGGGCTTTGGCCGACTGAAGGTCATTTTCGCCGATGCAGCCTACGCCCGCAGTGGATTGCCCGAATGGGTGAAAGCCACCTTTGGCTGGGTCTTGCAAACCGTGCTGCGGCCGGTTGGGATTCGAGGATTCGTGGTGTTGCCCAAACGCTGGATCGTCGAACGGACGTTTGCCTGGCTTTCACGCTGCCGCCGCAACAGCAAGGATTACGAACGAACCGTACGCTCCAGCGAAGCCATGCTCCACATCACTATGATTAACCTCATGTCACGCCGTCTGGCACGGCTCAAAACCTAATTTACAAACACGCTCTTAGGCCGCAGATTGGCGCGCAGGTCCCCATGCGCCAGGTTCTATTTTGCCAGAGCCGTCAAAATCTGCTCGAGCTGCTCGCGGGCGCGGCTCAAGCGAGAGGCCACGGTGCCTTCGGGCAACTGCACGACCTCGGCGATTTGCGCGTAAGAAAGCTCCTCCTTTTCGCGCAAGAGGAATACGCAGCGGAGTTCCGGGTCGATGCGCCAAGGGCGATTTCTAGTAGCTCACGTTGCTGAATCCTTTGCAGTGCGCGATGCTTCCGATCTTCCGGTTCGTGATCCGCTAGATTCAACGTTGGATGGCGTCCGCGCCGCCGGCGAAATTGCAAGCACTCGTTAACCGCGATGCGATAGATCCAGGTCGTCAAATTCGAACGCCCTGCGAATTGGCCGATGGCCGCGAAAATTTTTAGATATATCTGCTGGCACACGTCAGGAGCATCTTGCCGGCCTATCATTCGCGCAGTTAGCCGAAACAACTCGCGGTGTGTCCGATCGTAGAGCGCTGTTTGGCTGGCAATTTCGCCGCGCTGACAGCCGGCGATTATGACTGCATCGAGATCGCTTTCCGGCCGAGAGCAAGCAACTTCGGCAGGCGATTGAGCGCTCAGACTTGAGTCGAACACACCCGATGACAGCGGTGCGGCGGAAATCAGCTCCATCTTGAGGCTCGCTTTTTGAACATTTCGCCAGAGGGTGTACGGCCTCGAGAACAGACCGCCGACATCTGCGAAATACGCAACTTGACGAATTGCTACTGGCGTGCCGAAAAGCTGCCGCTCTGTTAGAAACTTTAAGCGGGGTTAAACCATCGCTTGAGCGCGGCTGAATTTAAGGTTTGAGCAGGCTAATTGGGTGCGACGGGCCACATTGGCCGCGCAAATTGAATGTCTGGCGACAGCAGCGTGGAACAATCGCTCACGAATCGGAGGGCGGTGTCGCACCATGCGCGCTCTGCAGCCGCACAGTGTGCATGAGAGCACACGCGCCACTTTGCGCGGGTGAGATGCTATGTCGATGTGTGCGATAATGCGGGCAGGTACAACGCTGCTTGATCGATATTCTTGACGCCGACGAGAGTAACGTGGCGAGTGCCCTCCTGCCAGGTAATTGCCAATTGTCCGCCGCACTCGATCAAGCAAACATCCTTGCCGCAGCAGTTGGCGTGAATCGCCGAGCGACCGCCGACCCAGGCTGGCGCCTCGTTCACGTGCTCAAAGACGGCAATCGAACCGCCATCGGCTCGATGATACAACGATTGAATGCATTCGCAGCACGGCATTTCGAAGAGGCACATCTGTGTGCGGACCGCGCCGTCGGGCATCGTTTCGGGGGCGAGAGGTTCGTGACCGGTCAGCCGAATCGCGTCGGACGGCGCGATTACCTGGCTGGGGTATTCTTGACGCAGAACTTTCTCGGCCTCGGCCGGATCGTCGGCGAACCGCTCGACATATCGCGAGAAATTGCTTGCCATTTGGGCGTAGGCGCTTGAGGAATGAGAAAGCGGCCAGGCAAAGAAGCCCACAAGAAGGCTGGCGGCGATGGCGAGCAGACCGGCCAGAAAACTCCAATGTTTGAGGAAACGAATTGGCGATACCGGCTGCGGGGAGTTGGAACGATCAAGCGCGCGCTCGATCGTTGGCCAAAGATCGTCAACGGCTGGGTCAGGCAGATCTCGCGTCAACGACGACAACGAGCGCATGCGCGCTAACTTCGCTGTGCAAGGGGCACACGACTGCACATGCTCGGCAACTTCCGCCCGACAATTCGGCGCAAGCTCATTGTCGAAATAGGCCGAAAGCAAGGGGTGGGTATTGGCACAGTTCATCGCGCAACCTCTACACTCGGATCTCAATCAGGCCAGGCTATCACGACCGCGATCTGAAGTACCCGCGGCCGGCGCGGCCCTGATCGCCGTCAGAGTATTAGATGCCTTGGCAAGTTGATTTCTTTACAAAAAATGCGATTTAGGAAGTATTTTCTTTGGCGAGGGTTGTCTAGATATCGTCGCGTTTCGGGCTGATTAGCGCTGGAATATGGGCCGCCGTTTGGACGTTTTCCAACGTTTTTATGATTTGTGAAAAAACCGAGAAGAACGAGCGATTGGCCTGCATCTAATGAATGAGAAAGGAAACAACGGCAAACGTGCTGGCGAGGAACACAGCAACAATCCCATTCATTGTCGAAAGGTGGTGGAACATGTGCTTCAAAAGGTTTCTAGCGTTGGCTGCGGTGGCTGGTCTGGCGCTTGCTGCCAGTGCCAAGGCTGCCGACAACTATTTAGATGGCGCATTCAAGGGGCGCGGCATGGTGCCGCCAAGCTGGGCGAATTCGGGTTCCACTTACAGCTATCGGACAGTGACGCCGACGCGCAGCTTCTCGTATGAACCTCAGGCCGCCGCGCAACCTGTGCCGGGAGCTAAGGGGCAGGCCAGCTCTGATGCTACGAAGGCCGCCACGAAAGTTCCGGCGACCAAGCCTCAAGGGGCTGTGGCTCAAAACAATGTGCAAAATACACGGAGCTTTTCGTACGATCCGTCGACGACGAATCGTGGCGTGATGACACGCTCTGCGGCGCGTACACCTTCTTATCTAGTTCCGAAGTCCGATCCTCGGAAGTACAGCCCGTAGCGAGAGCATTCGATAGCCAGCGTTAAGCACCCTGATTCGTGCAGAAGCCGGATCGGGGTGCTTGCTTAGTTGGGGGGCAGGAGAAGCGCCAACTTATCTGGCAGCGAGCTTGGTGGGTTTAGTGTCGGCGGGCACGTTCGGCTCGTAACTGGCTTGCGTCCAAAGCCGATCGAGTTCGTGCGCATTGTTTACCGCGTAGCACTCGCGCAATGCTTTGTCGTAGCCAATTGCCGCGGCGCGGGAAACGAAAGCGACAAACTGCTGGGGGCTCTTCTGATCGACCAGATATTTGACCAAAGCCGCACTTTGGCCGTAGAACACGCCCATTCGGGCTGAGCCGGGATAATCGGCGAGCGATAATAGCGACGCCGTGTCGAATGCCGAGTGGTTTAAGATGGCGTTGTCGAGGTCGTGCTCGTGGCGTTGCTGTTTGGCGGCGGGATCGGCCAGCATTGCCATTCCCTCATCGGCCCAGCGCGGTAGGCCTCCGTTTGGAAAGCGATCTTTAAGCACCACGTGCGTGAGCTCGTGAGGGAGAGCCGCCGACAGAAAGTCTGTCGCCCCGATCACGAGATCGATCCGGCGGCTTTCAATTCGCCCGTCGCTTACCTTCACCAGCGACGAGCCGACGGTGTGTTCGCTGCCTCGGCCGCAGGCGGCAACATAGCTCGCTAGGTCCGCATGCAACACGATCTGGCATTTTGCACTCCAATTCGCGGAAGAACTTTCACCCAGCCAGTCGGCTTGCAGCTTTGCGCGGAGCTTTTCTGCAGTGGATGCCAGCGATTTCGCTGTTGCGGTATGAATCGAGGCAGCACGCCTGGAAATTGTCGGTTTCGACGACGAACCAAGGGCCGGAGCGCCAACACTTCTGGTAAATGCAGTCGTCGACAGCCGGCTTCGACTGATCGCCTGCCCAGAGAGACTGCCCCGTGGCGCAGACAGTCAGAACAAAAATGGCTGTCTTGGAAATGCGCCAAAAAGGCATGGAAGCTCGGAAATTGAGGAAGACTCGTTGTTTGGAAGACGTCTTCCTAAGGCAAGCACCATACCGTGCCGCAGAGGCGGCCCCTTAAAATCAGCTGCAATTCGCGCAAATCGAAACGTCATAAGACATTGAGCCGGCATGAAACTAGGATTCGAAGGCCGCGTTGCTTAGGATGATCCATTGCAAAATGCCCGATCTTCATGCATTTCGTGCGAACTATTTCTTCACACTCGCGACCAATTTTGAGGGGACTCCGTTCGTGACCAAGGACGAACTGTCAGACGGCACCAATTCCACACCCTTCTCGCTGGATGTCTGCATGCCCATACGAGCCGCCTTGCTGCGGTTGATCCACGGACGCTATCATTGCGACCGAATCGCCGAGATCAGTTTCGAGACAGGGGCTCATTGCCATCAGTTGCAAGCCCGCAACGCCATCCTACGACGGGGCGCACCGTCGAATCAAAGGTCACGCAATGTGGCAGGATCTAGACGCGCTGTGGCGTCTCTCGCGGCCCGTTTTCTTGGCCGGTGGAGTCGTACTCTATGCCTTGAGAGCAGGGATTGCTCATGCTCAGGGCATCGAGCCCGCTAACTGTTTATGCGCTCGGCCAGCTGTACGTCACAAGTCTGCAACTTATGACGCACTACCTGAACGAGTATTGCGACGTCGAAGCGGATCGTTTGAACCAATCGCGTACCGCCTTTTCGGGAGGTAGCGGCGTGCTGACAAGTGGTCAACTCTCCCCTCAGACAGCGCTAACTGCGGCGACCGCCTGTTTAGCTTGTAGCATCGTTCTCGCGATCGGACTTGCCGTCCAGGGTGGAACGACTCTCGTCACTTGCTTGCTGATGGTGGGAATGTTTCTGGGAGCGTACTTTTATTCCAGTCCTCCGCTGCGGTTGGCGAGCACTGGCGTCGGAGAAATACTCGCATCGCTGGTTGTGACTGCCATGGTGCCGTGGCTGGGGTTAGTCGTATCTGGAGGTCAGTTGAGCGCCGTCTTTTTCGTCGCGGTTGCTCCTCTTGTGTGCATTCACTTCGCGATGCTCCTGGCGTTCGAGTTTCCCGACGAACGCAGCGACCGCCAAGCTGGCAAACGCACCCTCTTGGTTCGAATCGGAAGGTACCGCGGAGTGCTGGTGCACAACATAGGTTTGTTCATGGGAGTTTTACTCATCGCGGTCGGCTCCTGCACTGTACTGCCGAGTCAGACTGCGTTCATTGCGATAGCGACGACGCCAGTCGCGGTAAGCCAAATCGTCTCCGTCTCTGCAAGTGCCGAAGCGCGCAGTGTCCGATTCGAGACGTTGACGTTTCTGGCGATCGTCACGTTTTCGCTGACAGCAACGCTACTGGCAATTGTGTTTTGGACCGCATGAATGTAAATCGCAATGCCCCGCTACTCCGATGTTTTAATTTTACTGTCTCCGGTTCCCCACTCCGTCGCACCCCAAATAGTGGCAGTGCATCTTCAATTCCGTCAGCAAGTCGTGAATCCGTGGATTGGATTTGCTCGACAGCTTCATCGGGCAATTGACCGGCCATTTGCTCCCCTGCTGGGTTGCTTGGTTAATTAGCGCTGGAAAGGTTTGCACGTTTTTGCAACGACTTGCAAGGACTCACCCACCAATAAGAATTTTGCGCTTGTTTGGCGTTCCGTCGAGATCGCCACAGCAGCCACACGGGGACGTCGCCTCCAGACATGGGCCCACCAAGGTGGGAAAACTTACTGACGTGCGTCCTGCGCCATCCTGACGCGACTGGACGGGCATACACCTCATGTGCCGCACCTCATTTCCGCGGCACCCGGCAATCTTCTGTGAGCTGAGTGCAGAGACTGCACGGGTTTGATATGGGATGCAATGGTTTGCAAGGCTAATACGCACCAGCGACGGTCATAGTCGGTTCGCTGAGCTCCTGCCGCTTGTGGCGCGTGCCCGTGTCGCCGGCGTACGGCGTGGCAGTTTCTGATAGCTGCTGCCGAAGAACGAAAACGCAATGTCCGCGATTCGCGGGCTGCTCTGAAGCGATGCGTCGTTGCTAATTGTAGGGGCTCGGACTGCCCGAATGGTTGGCAGAGACTCTCTCGACGGCAAAGAGATTGCGTCTGCTGTCGGTACCGAATTCGCTTGAAACTTGGAGTAGTCAGGGTGTGTGAGGGTCCTGGCAAAAGCTGCTCTCAAATGGCACACCATTAGCCGTCGAGGCTGCCAATTACTGTGTCGTTGCAATTGCTAGCAATGGCTTGCAGATCGATCTCAAAAAGACCACTATGCCTTGGTCATGCCCAGCAGGAGGCATTGTCATCACGTTCGAATTCAATCGAATCTTGACTGCGAGGTCACGCAATACACAAGCGAAGATGTTCTGCTCAGCCCATAAGGTCGTTGTTCGTCACCAAATCCATACGCCGGCCAGGCGCATTTTTTGCATCGCATGCCGAGGTGACCGGACTTTTTTTTGAGTTTTGGAGGTGAGACTATGCCATTGAATACTCTGGAAGACCTGTTTGTGCATGAATTGCACGATCTTCATAGTGCGGAAAATCAGTTGGTCAGTGAGTTGCCGAAGATGGCTAAAGCGGCATGGTCCCATACATTGCGTCGCGGTTTTGAAGGGCAGTTGGAGCAAAGGCGCCATCACGTGCAGCGCTTGGAGCAAATCATTCAGCAGGTGGACAAGCCTGCTCGCGGTATCGCGTTCGATGCCCTAGAAGGAACGGTTGACGTGCTGATGCCATTATACGGCGAGTGGGTGCCCGTGGAGTCTTCCAAATCTCCGTCTCGTCGGCAAAGCGTTTCCCTCGAGGATGAACAAATCGCTGTTGCGCCCGGCGTCATGTGCCATGCCGTGGACGGATTGCTTGAACAAGGCAAAAAGATGATCGATGAAGATGCCGAATCAAGCGTCAAGGATGCCGCTCTGATAGCCTCGGCGCAGCGAGTCGAACAGTATGAGATCGCCGCTTATGGTACGGCCCGCGCGCATGCCCGGCTGCTGGGCCATATCGAAGCCGAAAAATTGCTCGAGCAATCCCTCGGTGAAGTAAAACAGACCGACGAGAACCTGACGAAAATGGCGGAAAGCGAAATCAACGTCGAGGCCTTGCAGGCTGGTTAGAGCGATCCATTGCATGTTACTGCTGATTATTCCGCAGATCTAACTTGCACTTTTTACCGCTGCGGCGGGATGTCAGAGCCCGAGCTTTTGTAACGCCAGGGGGTAGCTGAAGCGGCCCGACTCCATACGCCTTCAGGCTAACGCGACCGAATTCGGCAGGGGACTGGGGTTGCGGATTCGCGGGAAACGATTCCTTCGGCTCAATCATTTTTATTTTGCCGATAGTGAAGTTCCTATCTGGAGATGAAGTGATAAATGCAGCGGACCCGTCGGCAAGTGGTCGATAGCCCTCCAGTTCATTGTGCAGGGGAAATGTGAATGTTCGAATGCGCACTCCTGGTCCCGTTACCAGGAGATCCGGCGGCTGCAGGATAAGAGCGCACGAAAAGCCCCTGCACAAGCCGGACTCGGAGCCGAATTGGCGGATGTTCGCTGAGTTTCTCTGGTGCGGGAAGATCATCGAATAGGCGGGATAATCATTAGTTATGGAGCACGAATGATCGGCGCAGTCATCGGAATCGCGATCGGAATCGGTGCAATCGTTTTGGGCGCGAAAGGCTTCAAGCCCGAGGGGCTTCCTTTCACCAGCACTAAGCGAATCACAGGTGCTGCTGCCAAGATCGTCGGTGTGATCTGCATCTTGATCGGATTGGTATTTATTGCAGGAAATGTTTACCCGTTCGTGCGAGGTCACTAGTTTGCGCCGCCCGTCGCGCCATAACTCGCCGCTGGAGCGAACCGCGTCGTCGGTATACTTTAATTTGCGGTCGAGCATCGCGCGTGCGCCGCCACGGCCGCTCAACGGCTTTACGTTCGCACTAAGACACCATGACCCCTGCGCTCGATTATGCCACCGCCCGTGCCAAGCGCCAGTGGGACCAAAGTCACTCGCGCGGCCCCCTTGCGTGGCTCTTTCGCAGGCTTGGTGCAACGAAGCCAGTCAGCGCGGTATGGATAGCCGTTACCAGTTTGAAGCCACAAAGCATAAAAACATGATATACTTTTGGCGGGTCCCCGAGGCAACGCCTATGACGACATCAAATCCATTCCACAACACCGTTCAGGGCTTCGACACACCGGTCGATGCCCCAAAGACCGACGAACAAGCCGCGCAGTGGCAGGATGCGAACCGCTCATTTTGGGAGCACCATCCCATGCGCTACGACTGGAAACAGTCAATCGCGCCAGCGGAATTCTCGCCTGAGTTCTATCAAGAAATTGACGACCGCTTTTTGACCGAAGTCAAAAAGTTCATGCCCTGGAAAAAAATCCCCTTCGATTCGCTCATCGATTTCGACAAGCTCGCGCAGCAGGACGTGCTAGAAATTGGTGTCGGCTGCGGCACCCATGCTCAACTATTGGCCGCTCACGCTGCGCTCATTCACCGGAATCGATCTGACCGATTACGCGGTCAAATGCACTTCGCAGCGACCTAAGATCATTGCCAGCGGCGCGAAGATTTTGCGAATGGATGCCGAGAAAATGGCATTTCCCGAAAACAGTTTCGATTTCATTTGGAGCTGGGGCGTCATTCATCATTCGTCGAACACGCGTCAGATTCTCCGCGAGATGAATCGCGTGCTCCGCCCAGGCGGCCGTGCGACGGTCATGGTTTATCACCGCAGCTTTTGGCACTACTACGTGCTGGCCGGTTTTTTTCACGGCATCATTCGCGGCCAACTATTTCGCGAAAAATCACTCAACAAAGTATTGCAACTTAATATCGACGGCGCGATTGCGCGGCACTACAAGTTTTCTGAGTGGAGAAAGGAAGCTGCCGACCTGTTCAAGATCGATCGCATGTGCGTCTTTGCGTCCAAGCCGGAATTGTTTCCCCTCCCCGGCGGCAAGTTAAAGACTTTCGCCATGAATGCCACACCGAATGTCGTCACGCGCTTCTTCGGCAATACGCTGCGCTTTGGGCTATTTCTCGTCGCGCAAATCGACTGCTGAGAAATCGACCTAATCACGATTTCCAATGATCAACCGCGTCATTCAGTTGTATTTTGTGAGCAATATGCGAAAGAAAATGGACCAGCGAAAGGTCAAGGCGAGGGTCAGCCGAAAGAAGTGATTTGAAAATTCATCGACGAAGCTGTTCATTACCGGTTGATCCTTTTCCTGACTTCTCGCACAATCTCGTCAATTTGCTGCTGGGACAAGGAAGTTGGTTCTTTTCCCAGCTTGGCACACCATGCGGTCAAAACTTTTTGCTTGCCCGCTTCCGTTGGCTGCTGATTGGATTCATCAGCAAACTGTTGGATCGTAGCGTCCCAGTCTTTGAGATTCATTTGCTACCTACGTGCGTCCACGGCCTTTGCCACACCGATTGTCTTTCTATCGGCAATTCGTTTGCCGGGCAACCGGGCCAAAATACATCTATTCTGACAGGATTACATGAAAGCCGGTGAATTTGCCGACGCTTTCAAACTGTACAATGAAACCATGTGTGGCCGCTTTACTCTTCGCACGAAGGCAAAGGACATCGCCGCTCACTTTGTCCTTGCCGATGTCCCTAATCTGAAACCCCGATACAATATCGCCCCAACGCAAGATGTAGGGGCGGTTCGCCTCGACCCAGGTGGGAAGCGGGAGTTTGCCTTTCTTCGCTGGGGTTTGATTCCATCCTGGGCCAAGGACACGAAGACGGGCTACTCAATGATCAATGCACGGGCAGAGAGTGTCGCCACGAAACCGTCCTTCCGAAGTGCGTTCAAAAAACGTCGGTGCCTGATCCTGGCAGATGGCTTTTACGAGTGGAAGAAGGTGGGCGATAAGAAGCAGCCTTTCCTGATTCACTTGAAGGATGACGAGTCGTTTGCCTTCGCCGGACTTTGGGAGCGGTGGCAGCGAGAGAAACAGGAAATCCAGTCCTGCACGATCATCGTCACAGAGCCGAATACAGTGCTTGAAGAAATCCACGACAGGATGCCGGTGATCTTGCCGTCAGACGAGTACGATCTTTGGCTCGATCCCGAATTCGAGGACACCAAGAAACTGGAGAAGATGCTCAGGCCCTATCCGCCCGATGAGATGGAGGCGTACCCAGTGAGCACGCTGGTGAACAATCCGAGGAACGATATGAAGGAATGTGCGAAGGCGGTTTCGATTTGAGTGTTCAGAAATTATTGTGGAGCAATCCGGGTCGGGAATCCTCTCTGCACTACGTGTGCATAAAAACCCCTCGCCAACTTTCATTAACAAGGGGTTATGGCTCGTTTAGTGTTGGAGCAGCGAAAGCTTTGTGAGCAGTTCTCTCGCCTTCTGCATTCCGCCCGATTGTTTTACGAACAGGACGGCGGTGTCGATGACGATTTCATGTCGAGCTAATGGAGTCGCTTCACTGTTCGTCTCTTGCGTTGCCTTCTTTCCCTTCTTCTTTCCCTTTTTTCCAGCGAGGATGGCGTAGACCTGCGCAGGTGCCACTGTGATGTTCCTGGCCTTTAATTTGGCCATGATCTCGGAGGCAGACTTAACACCACTCTTGTGTAGCTTCCGTACCTCTTCTGACTTGTTCAACTTTACTTTGACGGGCATAGATCAACCTTTCGTGAATGGGACATGGACGATATAAGCATCAAATATAGAGTGATTGGTCAGACCTGTCACTAACCCCAGGTATGGTCATCGTTTTTCACGCCGCCACATTTCAAGGTTGCCAAGATCAAATATGACCTTTGATAAACATTGGAAACCCTTGTTAATCGCAGTCATCGTCATAGTAATCTGCGGTGTTGGTTTCTGGCGGTTAAATCACTCAGACGCATTCAATACGGTTGTGCCGCCCCTAGCTGGCGACTCTGCCCTAGTTGCGCTTCGCGAAGGCAATGACCGCTTTGTGAAATCGGCCCGAATATTCTCATGCGATACGCACGATGACGACGCTATTCGCCACCAAACCGCAGCGGCTCAACATCCGTTCGTTGCTGTCGTTTGCTGTTCCGATAGCCGGGTCTGCCCAGAGTTCATCTTCGACCTGCGTGCAGGAAGCGTTTTTGAAATACGAAATGCCGGTAACGTCGTTGATGATGATGTGTTGGCCTCTTTGGAATATGCCGTTGAGCACTTGCACGTGCCATTTATCCTTGTGATGGGCCATAAGGGCTGCGGCGCTATTGAGGCGGTATTTGAGGCGAAAGGAAAGACGCTACCCGGCCATCTTCGACAATTACAAGAGCACATCGGCAGTGTTGTCGATCAAAACATCGACAGGATCGGCCAGTCGAAAGCCGAATTGTTGAACCAGTTGTCAAAAGAGAATGCTAAGGAACAAGCGTCGGTTCTGATGCGTGAGAGCGATATTCTCAAAGCTGCTGTGGACAGCCATCAAGTGCGGATTTGTTATGGTCTTTATGATATGGAAACAGGGTTGGTCGATTTTATCGGACTGTAAGCAACTCACACGGGTCGTCGTCGACACAAGGCCTCACCTTTCTAACCCGCCCGACGATTCTCAAGAACTCGTACGTTTCACGACACGGCCAAAGTGTGCCGAGATGGTCGATGACATCGTGGCGTTGTATCAGCAGATATACAAGGATAACGGCGCCGAGCTCATCATGGGCGGTTCGCAAGCATCAATCCGCATTAGCAGCAGCTACGGCCGGCTGGGTAGCCATTCGCCTGGTTGAGCGATAATCTATTTCCAGAGATAGTTTGTGGCGGCTCACACCGACCCCTGACGGGGCAGAAGGCATGACGGCAGTCCGCTGATCTGCAGACCGTGTCCACTTGTGCGATGGCCATCGCGATCGTTGGCGGGCAAAGGCGGCCACGCCGGCCAGCCTAAGTAGCATTCCGTAATGCCACGGCGGAAGATCAATCACTTCTCCCATCGTTAGCCCGACTTGCAACAATCGCACTCTCCCTTGATTGCTTCACGCCCTTCTTTAAGAAGCATGGGAATGAGAATCAATGCTGCCACACTGTCGAGCCACCACCATCCAAACAATCGCGTTGCCGCCAAGCCAACAATCAGCACGATTGACAGATAGCCGCAGGTGAAGGCTTCCATCGCATCGGCCCGCAGTGCCTTGGAATTCAGACGGTCGGCGGCTGCAACTTTGAGTTTGTACTTCGCCAAGATTGGCATTCCAACAGCCGCCACGACGCCGATAAAAATGCCCCAGGAACTTTGATGCGTGTTGGTGACAGTATGGGCAAACAACCCGAAGATGAAACTCGCCAAAACGTACATGGCCAGACCGTAAAGAGCGTAACCGGCAAGTTGGGACGCCCGGCGCTCGACACGCTCGATATGCGACGCATCGGCTTTGCCGTCGGCGTCGATGCGCAGCCGCCACAGGAGAACCAAGGCGCTGAAAAGCTCAATACAACTGTCAATTCCAAAGGCTGCCAACAGCAGGCTCTTGGACAAAAAACCCAGGATGATCGACGCGATCCCTTCAATTGTCATCCAGACCAGTGTGATGTACGTCAGTCGAAGTGCTGTACGCACATCGGCGGCCCTCAGCGGCCGATTTGGCTGCGGCACGCTCAGTGCGGTGGGTTCTGCGACAATCGGCAGATTACGCGGCATGTCCATAATCCTAGAAGTCATATCGACGAAACACCAATGGGTCACATTCATTTAATCGCCCAGAGTAATAATTTAGCTGCCGCTATCATTATTAAAACCAACACCACGACTACCACAGCTCTGGAGCAGCCGGCATTTCCAAGTTGTCCGGCATTCCTGGGCTGTACGGTAAATCTTTGAGGCGATTCCTGCCACAATCGCTGCTGCAAAGCGTCGATAAAGTTTTTGGCGTCGACCAGTGACGCGTTAGTGGCTTGGCGATAGAGTTTGATAGCCATTATCATCTGGCCGGCAAATATCGCGGTTTGGATTTGTTCAACAGCTTCATCGGGCAATTGACCGGCCATTTGCTCACCTGCTGGGTTGCTTGGTTAATTAGCGCTGGAAACGTTTGCACGTTTTTGCAACGACTTGCAAGGACTCACCCACCAATAAGAATTTTGCGCTTGTTTGGCGTTCCGTCGAGATCGCCACAGCAGCCACACGGGGACGTCGCCTCCAGACATGGGCCCACCAAGGTGGGAAAACTTACTGACGTGCGTCCTGCGCAATCCTGACGCGACTGGACGGGCATACACCTCCTGTACTGCGCTCCATTTCCACGGTCGCCGTCAATCTGCTGTGGGCTGAGTGCAGAGATTGCACGGGTTTGGTATCGGATGCAACGGTTTGCAAAACCAATCCGCATTAGCAACAGCCATGGTCGGCTGACGGCATCCCCGACAACACGATCCACGCCCAGGTGGCCAACGCCTTCGACGGTTTTGCCGGACCTGCCCGGCATCACCAGTGCGCAGGTGGCGGCCGATATCGGTAGATGTTGTCTGTATCTTTACAATGCGATCTGCGGACGGGAAAATGCGACTGGCGATCGACACACAATCACTCAACAAATGAAATCCTATGTTTAGCTTTTGTACCAGATTTTCGCTCGGCGTAATCCTTTTCTTGACTGCCTATTCAGGTAGTGCCGCGGAACCCACGTGGTTTACCGACCTCGCTCAAGCCCAAACGCAGGCGAAAGCCGAAAAGAAATTGGTGATGCTTTTTTTTCATGGCTCCGATTGGTGCCCAGCTTGCGGCGAAATGCAGCACCAGGTGTTTGACTCGCCCGAATTCATCGCCTTTGCTCAACAGTCCCTTGTGCTGGTCGATGTGGATTTTCCCGAGTCAGCGACACAAAAGCGCGGAGCTAAAACGAGCCAACCAGGTGCTTAAAGCAAAGTTCAACGTCGGCGATGGCTTTCCCTGCATCGTGTTGTTGAACCCGAGCGGAGAAACCGTCTATCAGGAAGCGGGCTATTTCGGCGGCGGACCCCTCGAATTGTTGCCGAGTTTTACGCGCCACGCTAAGCCTGTGTTAAATACCGACACATCGTTGAAATTCAAGAATCTGACTGTCGAGGAATTCGCTAAGATGGCTGCCAATAAAGGTAACGTAATTCTGGATGTGCGAACCAGCAAAGAATATCAAGCCGGCCATTTGGTGGGAGCAATGAATCTGGATGTCAACGCGCCCGATTTCGAGCAAAAGGTAAACGCATTGGACAAAACTAAGACTTATCTTGTACACTGTGCCGCCGGTGTGCGGAGTGCCAAGGCTTGCGAAAAACTTGGCCAGCTCGATTTTCCCAAACTCTACAACTTGCCCGGCGGGTACAAAGCCTGGGTGAATGCCGGTGAGCCGGTTGAAAAATGACTGTTTGTTAGAACTGGAAGCGACCAAACTTCCGATCCGACAAAAACGGCATCGTAATCACATCTAGGAAAATCGTGCTCTCACATGCAGCCCCAATCGCCTATCGGGGCAAAGGGGCGGTGCATGGTGGTCGAATTCACGGTCGAACTGCAACCTTCAATACGCCCTCCGGCCTTTCTCCAAAGACGCGGTATCGGCGACGACCAAGCGACAGCACTGGTGCATGATCGCCTCCACCATCTTGCGTTTGGTCCGTTCTCATGGTTAATTGCCGACGAGGCCTTTAATCACGGTCGAAGCATCCAGCATTGGCCTGGAGGGAAGTCATGTCGGAGGATCAACTGCGCAGCCAGCTCTATGGTGCGTTTGCGAATCGCGCTCACATTTACCACCTGCTGTTCACCCAGCTGCAGTCAGAACTCGGTACGGAGAAAGCGGCCGAGCTGATGGGGCGGGCGATTTACCAGCGCGGCGTCCAGCAGGCTGCCAAGTACGCCTCGTTTGCCCCCCGAGACCTGGCAGGACTGGGGCGAGCCTTTGTATGCCAACCTGCCCGACGACGGGGCCATGTTCGCGCCCGAAGTGGTGCGCTGCGATGCCGACAGCCTGGACATCAAATTCCATCGCTGCCCGCTCAAAGAAGCCTGGCTGGATGCCAACCTGGCGCAGGAGGAGGTGGCCACACTCTGCCGGATTGCGGCCCAGGTCGACAGCGGCATGTTCGAGGGAGCTGGCTTCCGGTTCCACGCCGACACGTATCGGCCCGGCGCCGAAGGTTGCTGCTTCCTGCACGTCCGGGCACCCAACTCGGGTCCGGGAAAAAGCGCGTCGAACATTTCCGGCTCAGCGCAGGATTAGCGCGAGCCCTGCAAGTTCCGTCAACACGTACCCGTACTTTCGCTTGGGCGGTGTCAGCTCGCTGCCCGCGCACCCGGTGCGGACGCGAGGTAGGCGGCAATACAGTCTCTCCGCGAGCCGAAGATGTGATTTGACCCAATGACGTCGGTCAACTGCTCGCGCTGCAGGCCCTCTCTCAGGGCGTCGCTGACGCGGGTCAAGGCCAGCACTACGCCTTGTTTCGCCAGGTCATGCTGCAACTCTCTGAGCATGTTGCCCGCGGTGTAGTCAATGTCCGCAATGGCTCCCGTATCCAACACCAGCCAGCGCACGGGCGTTGGCGAGCGGCTGACCAACATTCGAACTTGTTCAGAGCAATAGTTCGCGTTGGCGTAGTAAAGATCCGCGCCGAACCAATAGATCACGAGCCCCGGTTCAATCATCTTGCCGGGGGCTGCTTCTTCCATCCGCCAGTGTTCGATCGAATCGTGGAGAATGATCGCCGTGGGGGGTCGATAGCCGTGCCGCACATGATCGAGCAGCGAGAGGACCATCGCCGCGAGAACGCCTTGCTCGACGCCGACCAACACGACGATCGCCGCGGTAACAAGCGCCAGAATGAATTCCTCGCGACTTTTCTTGCCGATCTCGGCGAGCCCGCGATAGTCGATCAGTTTGACGCCAATCAGGAACACGATGGCGGCGAGTACTGCGCTGGGCAAGTAGCTGAGCGGTCTGGTGAAAAACAGCAACACGAGCAGCACTATCGCAACGGTGGTGAGCTGCGACATCTGGCTGCGCCCACCCGCGGTGTCGACCATCGCAGTTTTGGTTGGGCTGCCATTGACGACAAACGTGCCGCTGCAACCGGCCGCAACATTGGCCAGCGACAAGCCCACGAGGTCGACGTCTTCATCAAACGGGTCGTCGTAGCGCAGCGCATACGCCCGCGAGGTCGCGGCGCCCTGCGCAAGGATTACGATGAAGCAGGAGAACGCCACGGGCACAACCGACGGAATCTCGCTCCATGCAACATCCGGCAATGTCAGATGCGGCAGGCCGCTTGGCACGTCGCCCACCAATTTGACGCCATTGTTTCCCCAATGAAAGAGGGCACTCGCAATGATCATTCCGGCGGCCGCCAGCAGGGCGCCCGGAAACCGCGAAGTAAATTGCGCACACCCCACGATCACGCCCAGAACGCACAACGAAACGAGCGGGCTCGCCCAGCGAATACCCGCCAAATGATGCAGCGCGAACTGCAAATGCGCAAACAGGTCGTGACCTTCCGTTTCTAGCCCGAACATTCCCGGCAGCTCTCCGAGCGCCACCTGAACACCGACACCCGTGAGAAAGCCCACCAGGACCGTGCGTGATAGGAAATCAGCAAGAAAGCCGGCACGGAATACCCGCGCAAGTAGGAGCATGGCCCCAGCCACTAAAGCCACCAGGCTCGTCAGCGCGACGTAATGGGAACTATAGGGAACAGCCAGCGGGGCCAAGGCGGCGGCGACAATGGCCGCGGTCGCCGAATCGGCCCCCACCACGAGATGCCGCGATGAACCGAACAGGGCAAACACCAGCATCGGCAAGAGAATTGTGTACAGCCCGGTGATGACCGGTGTGCCAATGATCTTGGTGTAGCCCATCACCTCGGGAATCCCGAGTGTGGCCAGCGTGATCCCCGCCATTAGGTCACGCATCAGCCTGGCCCGATCAAAGGGGAGAAACCCTTGTAACAGGAACCGACGGGGCGAGGCGCTGGCTGCAATCGACGATTTGGCAGACATGGAGTTACTGCAGCGAATCGAATGAATCTCGTGATGCACAACCGGCTTGTCGAACACAACGATGCGGCCGGGGACACACTGGCACTGTAGAAAATTCCTCACACTCGCTAAATGCCGTCAACCCAAGTGGCCAGAATTACTGACCGTCCTGGTTGTCGCTAAGTTGTTCAGATTGAGATAGTGTCATCGCCAGTCGCCGCTGAGTTCAAAAGCGGCCCAGTATTTTGGAGACACCATCAATCTATGGCATTCAACCACTTCGTTTTCCAAAGCGGGTTGCCGCATTCCACGCAAGTCTCGCCGTTCTCCAGCGGCAGACCATGGCAATGATGGCAATCTCCAATGATGGGCAGGAAAGAAATTTGTTCGGCACGAATTTCCCGCGCGTGCAGTGCGTCCCCAAACGCCAGAGCAGTCACAATCCGCACTGCACGTGGATAGAGGCGATAAATAATCAGGGGTGCCCGTCTGGCTTCCGGCAGCGCTTGCTCCAGAGACGAAGAAAACACCCGTCGCCGTTGGCCATCGCTCGGTAAATCGTAGCGCCGCATTTTATCAACCACAGCCGGATCAAGCTCGTTACCAAATTGGAGATGCAGCAGCCAATCGCGAAACCAAGTGACATCGCCCTTGGCATATCCGCGGCGCGCCACTTCATCGATCACAAGAACTAGCGAGTAAGTCTCGATCTCTTCGGCAGCACGCTGATTTTCACGGTTGGCCATACCTGTCGTCGCAGGCGCCAGTGTAGAGTCGGCCCCAAAATCTGATTCAATGTCACTTATCAACCGTTGTAAAAGCAACTTGCGGAGCGTTTCTAAGCCACTCCACAAATTACTTGCGGTATCCGTACAGTTGACTGCGCCAACATGCTGAATTAGTTCGGCCTGCGCAGACCCGAAACGAGCTTGAATTCCAGTGCCCATGGCCATTGAGATGTCGTTCGTTTAACGACGATTGAGTCCGGGATTGGCAAGCTGCCAGCCGACGAAGCCTGAGTATAGCACCCGCTCCTTGCTAGCGTCGAGCATTAGGAAATCGGGAGGCCGTCCTCGCAGTGCGTTGCTGGTTGAAAGCTGATTATTCCGCTCGGAATCGTCCGCAGGTATTCGTGACCAAGGTCGAACCGATAGAGGATTTTCCAGGCCGCCTGACGTTCGCACGAACAGAACGCTGACATCGCAGCACGGGAATGTGCATGCGGTCAGAAGTGCCAAGACTGCCGGGATCACAGACGATGGCTTGAGTAAGGCTGCCGTGCTGTGGAGTGCGTCGCGTTATGGTGCGCTTCAATCTGTCGCACGCATTTTTCGATGGCTTCCGTCTCTGACGAGCCTTGTTCTGGTATTTCGTTATTCGAGCCGCAAAGCTCACAATCCCAGTAGGCCATATAGCTCGGCCCAGAACGGTACATGCTGACGTTGTATTTAATATCATCCAGCGTCATCGACCGCAGGCGAACAAATTTGTATTCTGCCACGGTGCGGAACTCCGAGACGGAATGAGCATGATCGTCATAGTATCCTCGCGGGGGAGGCGGATTCAACGCCGGGGTGCGCTAAGATTTGGTCAGGACTTTAAGTGAGTGTCCGGCCAATCCCTCCCTATGTCAGCTACCGTACAAAGTAGTCGATATTTGGCCCGCGCCGACGCAGCCGACGTTACTGAAAGTTTTTTTGATCCCACACAAGCGTTTACCGGTACCAGCCATTCGCCCAGTTGACAGATGATCTGTTTCCAGAAATCGTTTTTGGCGGTTCAGATCAACCCGTGATGGGGCAGGAGGCATGTCCGCAGTCCGCTGACTTGCAGACGGCGTCCATTGTGCGATGGCTATCACAATCGTCGGCAGCTAAAGGCCCTGTTGGTCCAAGTAAACTCTGGAAGCCCGCCGTTTTCTTGGACTCCTAATAAACGACCGTTGTGACACACCTTTTTCGGTGCATGGATTCTGGTGCCGAAAAACGTCTGCGCGGGGTTTCTGAGACGAAGTTTGGGCGCTTCGATTGCCTGCTCTCGCCGCCCTTAATGCGAATTTAATCTGCGCACGGCGAGCACAGAAGGTCGCCAAGCTCGACAGCTCGGGCCGATTGTATCTTGACTAGCCACACGACTCGTCTCTGACGATACCTAAGTGTTGTCGTTGCTACGTGTGCCGACGGACGTCATCTGTTTCCAAAATGCCCGTTGCATTTCCAGCCAACTGTCAAATCCCATGGGCAACCACGCTTTGACCATTTCGGTGGGTTGCATTGAGGCGACACTGGCCATCATTCGTTCCTGCAACTCCCTGAGCATTGCCTCCTGCATCGGCGCCACGTCCGGCAGACCCATGTACTGTCGTGCTTCCGCGGGCGTACAGTCTACGTTGATCGTGATTTTCATTTGATGGCTCCTCGCGACGCACGGCCATTTGAACGAGGCGAGTATAGGCCGTTCGCTGGTTGCCCAGCAAGGCATCGTGGGATTGTCCACTTAGACGCGGCCGGTCCAAAAGTAAATGCCTGTTTTGAGTCTTTCCGACAAGCCACGGATTTTGGCACGGACCCTCGATCGCTTCCAGCGAGCCCCGCGGGAATTAACCGTGGTAGTGAAATTGGCCGAGTCGCGGTTTCAAGATTGAGCGGCGGGGCGATCCGACCGTTTGCTCACTGTTCACACCATAATCAATCCTTCAATCTGGCCGACATCTCCCGCGTCCAGATTGAGATCGACGGCGTCTGGATCGGCTCGCATGTTACCGATGTCGTTGTTCTTGGCAGTTCCAGCCTTCGGCGAGATCAAGCAAGCCTAAGTTGCAGCTTTGGTTGCAAATTCGGTCCACTTGGTGACCGCTTCTTGGAACTCTCCAAGCTGCGTTTCGGAAATCGTTCGAACGCAGTCGAGCGTTCTACGGCACAGCTCCTCCGACCGCCGACGATACTCTTCCGGAGTCGTCGACTGGGGGACCTGCAAGGCCGCATCAAGGGACTCCACCGCTGCCTGATATTGCTTTTCGATCACCTCGCGGTGCTTGCCGACCAACTCGGAAACAGTCTCGGCAAACCGCTTCTGAGCTTCACGAACTCTGTCGATCGCCATTGATTGTGGCATGGGTGTTGGCCAGAAGTGTTGCCACTGCTGAAAAACCTCGTGCTGCAATTTTAAGGTCGTCTCGGCAGCTTTGCGAATGTTCTGAAAAACATTCTCAAGCACTTTGCCGCCCGTTTCAGCTTCTGTCATGGTCCTGACTCCTTGTGAAGATTTGTGCAGGTGCGACACATACGCTCATGACTGTAGTTACCCGCCGTCATTTTACCCAGTTGCGCGGTACGACCGATGCGAATTACCGGACGTCCGCGGCTATTGTCGCCATCCAGGGCTCAACCCCCAGATCAAGACCCCGATTCCTGCCAGCCCGAGCGGAAAGGCCGATGGGCAGCAGCACCATTGTAACACTTAGGCCCCACACCCAACACCATCATCGCCAGCCCTCCAATGATCGCCACCAAATGAAACACGGTACTTTCCGGCTATGCGGATCAGAGCAAAAAGGACCACGAAGCCTTGACCAAGGCCGCGCGCGGGAAACTCACGCAGCCAGCGCGTGAACTGATGCACGACCAATCCCGCCGCAATTCCTGCGCGACTACGGGGGATAAAGACCGCGGTGCCGCCTCACCGTCAAGGTCTACGACAGCCACTGAGATAATTACGCCTGTGATGCTTGTTCACGAACTGCCCCGAGCTGTCCAACTACCCAGCGGCCAGCAGTCCGCCGCAGTGCACAAGTCGAGCGGCGTCGGTTCGTAGCATCAATATCGTGCACGAACTCCTCGGGGCGCGCAGGCCATACGCCACAGTGCGCGTGGAGAAATGCAAAACAACTGTCTGGTGCGGGTCGTTACGAACGCACGATAAGCGCCCAATTTCTTGTTGCGGCAGAACCCTGTAAAGGAAAACAGTCCACCATTGCCAGAACGTGCGAATGCTCCAACGCATGGCATCCGGCTCGACTTGTGCCGACTTCAAACCAGCCAGTGGTAATCGCGTTGTCCAGAACAGCCGATGCACCAAAATGGCATCGGAAGTTACCGTATACCCACGAATGGTGAATAGTGCTCCTCCGCCGACGATGGCAAGCGGGAGCAAAGCGAGCCACGGAAGAACCCCCTGACTGCTCCACATCATCGCCAGCGCGGCGCCGACACACAAAACGGTTGCCAGCGACGATATGACGATGAGCGAGGTGCTCCACGGTGCTTGGTAGTATTTCGTAAGGCTGTCCATATGGTCTTACTCATCCTGCATTTTCCACACAGGTTGAGCCAATATTTGAATTTGGCAGGCGATTATCACATGGGGAGCACGAAGAAATGGCGTGTTGATCGCCTTGGAAGGTCTATCCAGCGCGCAGCGAACCGCCGCCCCGCTGGGCAGTCGGACGGTTCGGGTAATTTGTCAGCGACTCTTGCAGCCGACCGGGCGTTTCCGGCGGCGGTCGCTGAGCTTGGTCGTTAGGCGTGCTACGCATCACCAATTTATGAACAGCAAACAGAAGACACTAACCATTGCGGCACTTGTTGTGTTCGCACTCACCATGTTGGTTGCGCCGTGGGATTTGACCGGCAACACCCATTTTACCAACGTCACGCACTTTTCGCCCATTTTCTTTCCACCGGATTTTGGGCCATATGCCAAGCGAGAGTTGGCGACCAGTTTGTATTGGTCATGGCTTGGCATTGGAGTTATTTACGCTGGGTTGTTCATCGTGTTCGGAGAGCCGAAGGCGACACCAAGCAAGAAGTCAGATGAGTAGCTTCCGCACGGTTAACCTCTAAATGGCCTGTTCCTGTCAAGAGGGCGCACGTTATGCGGGGTCGGGGAGTTAAGCTTTTGATTCACTCTCCCGAAGAGATTCGTGACAGGACGCGGGGGATTTAGTGTCGGGTCGATTGTGACTGCCGTTGACGCCGCACTTCTCTGTCGATACGTTGGATTCCTCGCCGATCGGGCGCTGCACGGAAGTGGGGGACTTGTGCGGGCAAAGACTGGCAACTCTGAAGCGTCCTCAGTAAGTACCCGGGGCTTACGCATCAAAACCTTGCCGTAAATCACTTGGCCGTGGTATGTTCCGAATGCGAGGCAGACGTGATTGTTCGCTTGGAGGCGACAGTCTGCTCGCGGCCACGTTTTGGAACCGGTCATGGACGACCCAGCGCAGGGATTTGTGGAGGGTGTGCGGCAGTGCTTTCACGACCTGCCCGACCCCCGTGTGGTCAATCGTTGCCGGCATCGACTGCTGGATATTCTGGCGATCGCGATTCTGGCGGTGCTGAGCGGTGCCGACGACTGGACGGACATGGAGGTATTCGCCGAAACGCGCGCGGACTGGCTGGCTGAGTTCTTGGAACTGCCGGGCGGGATTCCCTCGCACGACACGTTTCGTCACGTGTTCGGTTTGTTCGAGCAGGGCCACGGTAGTACTTGCGGTCTGTTTGTTGCGGTGGACGCAAGCCTGGCGGAAGCCACCGGCGGCAAGTTGCTTGCCATCGACGGCAAGACGCTGCGTCGGTCGCATCGCAAGCGGGCCGACTTGGCCGCCTTGCACTGGTTACGGCGTGGTCGAGCGAGAACGGACTGACGCTGGCGCAAGTCGCCGTGGGAAGACAAGTCCAATGAGATCACGGCAATTCCCGAACTGCTGAAACTCTTGAACCTGACAAAGATTGCACCGTGACGATCGACGCGATGGGCTGTCAGCAGGAAATCGTCGAGGAAATCCGCGACGCTCAAGCACCATTACGTGCTGGCCGTGAAAGACAACCAGCCGCACTTGCGCGAGGATCTGAGCGAACACTTTGACCGCGTGCTGGAAGCCGAGGAAACACTGCCGATTCAACAGCACCATGCCACCGCTGAGGTCGGTCACGGTCGCCAGGAGCGGCGATTCTATTACTTGACGCCCGTGCCCGAAATGTTGCGTCACCGCGACGCCTGGCGCGAACCTGACGAGTGTGGGCTGCGTGGTCACGGCCACCCAGCGCGACGGGAAAGAGGTCTGTGAAGTGCGTTACTACATCAGTGACCAAAAGCCGCATGCGAAGCGGTTGGCTCAAGCGGTGCGTGGTCACTGGAGTATCGAAAACAGCCAGCATTGGGTCTTGGACGTTGCCTTCCGCGAAGATGACCGCCGCCAGCAAGATCGCCATCGCGCCGTACCAACCTCGCCACCATCCGCCGATTAGCGGTTAGTCTCCTGCGACAAGATAAGACCATCACCAACGGCGCCAAAGCCAAGCGAATGAAAGCGGCCCTCGACCCTAACTACCTACTGCGCATGCTGAAACATGCCATTTTTGATGCGTAAGCCCTGAGTAAGTACCCCGCAGGGAATGCGGGGTCTTTTTATGCACCTCGCTTTGAGCGGTCTCCGGGGCTAGGTCGCTGCCGCGAGCGAGGTGGCCGAGGTCACGGGCCTGCTACGGTCACTCTGACAGCTCCGCTGCGGTCCTTTCTTGGATTCAATTACTGGCATCCTTTGAATTGCTCGCCGGATACTTCACGTCCAGATAATTCGCGATCTCGTCAATGCCCTCAACACCCATGACTGCCGCGTGCGCCAACTGCTTGAGAAAGTAACTGCCCACAACGCCCTGCAGCGTCAAGACTCCCTCGCAGAAGTCACACGTGATTTTCCACAATTCTGGATAGGCTCAGTGCCGCAGACAAAGCCTGGCATTTTCAAGGATCATTTCGCGGGATAAAGCGAGTAAAACATCGCAGGCGGTCGGATCATTTGTTTTGTCAGAGCCGGATTCTTATTGAGTCATCGCTCGGCCCTCCGTAGCGTCAATCGTGACGACAAATAGACTGCAATTGACAACGGCGGAGCAAACGGCAGTCCACACTGGGTCCGGCTATCTTCCGATTGGGCCAGCATGACCCAAAAAAAAAGAAAGCCTTGCGGACGCCCTTGCACCAAAGGCTTGATATTGTCTCGAGCTGTCCATCACGAGCAGCCCGACAAAGCGCATTATACCTCTTTTACGGCGCCATTTCAATTGTCCGATCGACTCACGCACGCTCAGCTCAAACAAGATATGCTCAACCGCAGCAGGTCGGCCGAGGACATCAAAACCGTCCTCGAAGCCGGCACGAAGTGGCTTGCGAGCCTGGCAGTACGCTCCCGTCTCGGCTCGGCCGAGCGGGGACGCTGTCCCTTGGACCAACGATGAGCGATCAAACGTGACACGGCGGCGCGGCACGACTGGTCCGCACCGGTACCTTATCCAAGAATACCCACAAGGTAATCAACGGTGTAAAGTTCTGATCGCTCCAACGCGCATTGATCGCTGTCAGTGCTTGCGAAAGCATGCCCTCATTGCGGAACAGCTACGATCGCTCCGACAGCTCACCCTGCCGTGAATGGCGCTTACGATGGCCACGATGGGTTGAAGCAGATTGAAATGGTTTGCAACGCCAACATGGACAAGGGTTCGCGTCGGGCCCCACGACGATCTACTACCATCAACGCAGCAACCGGTTACGACGCGAGTCACTGATGGGGCAGCGACAATATCTTGCTCCCAGGCCCAAGACATTACCGCTCGCAAATGTGAGCGAACTTTGTTCGAAGTACGGCCTGGGTTCCTGGTTTGCCGCACTGAAGCGTCCTCGTGGACCCAATCGAGAAAGTCACGGATTTCTTTTCGGCCGAGCTGTTCGAGCGGAACCGCTCCGCCCAACGTGTCCATTTTCGCAGGGTGGTCGAGTATTCTTGGCGTGTTCAAGTTGGCTGGGTTTCCAGAGCGGAGGGTGCTCTTTGACACTACAGATTCGAGATTCGTCGGCATTGTTGATCTCCGACGCC
>CAWGBP010000063.1:0-49534 GCA_963820835.1 Pirellulales bacterium
CCGGCGGAGCATCTCGTAACTGGTGAACAGTACAAACGCATGTCCATCGGTACGGGCGACGTAGCGGCGAATCATCTCCTGGCAAGCCCGATCGTACGCTTCCTTAACGGCCGGGTCGGGCATGCCGTCGACCAAAATCAATTCGGCCTGGCGAGAATAATCGAACGGGCTGCCCAACTGTAAACACTCGGCCTGCGTCAAGCCGACGCGACTTTTGAAATAGTCGAACGCATGCTCCTGGCTTACCTCCTTCGACCCCAGCCCCTTGATGCTGGCGCTTTTTCTCCTGAACCCTGAACCCCAAATCCTGAACCCCGCCCGACCGCCAGCGTCGCGCTGGTCATAATCACGCACGGCACATTGTCGAACAACTGCTCGCGCAGCGCTGGTCCCACGTCAATTGGCGCGGCGCACAAAATGAATCGCTTATGGCCGTGGCGCGAGTTTGTACGCTCGATCCAATACACAGCGTCGACGAGCGACTGCTTCAACCAAACTTCGATCTCTCCCGCCAGCGCTCGCAGCCGATCGGCCGCCGAGGTGAAATCGAAGCGGTCGTTTTCCTCCTTGAATTTCTCGCCATGCTTTCGCACCAGCCGAGCGAGCGATTCCAGCGCCGGACTGAGCAAATTCGGCACGATTTCAGGCGTGGTCACGCGGCCGTTGTCGGTGGCTTGATCGTCGAGCCAGCGGTCGATGTCGTGGAAAAAATCGTCGGCCCGCACGCGGCAGCGCTCGACTTCTTGCTGGGCGTCGCCAAGTTTGTAGTGGACCAAAAGGCCGCGGTTAGTACGGTCGTTGTACAGCTTGTTGAGCACGTAATCGACGGCGCCGGAAGAAACACCCAAGCCCAAATGGTCACCAGCGACCCCTTCGGTCGTATGGGCCTCGTCCAAAATCGCCACGTCATAATCGGGCAAAATGCTCGCGCCCGCACGGCGCAGCGCAAATCGCTAAAAAACAGCGCGTGATTCACCACCAGAATTTGCACCGGCTGCGCGGCAACGCGCTTGGTAATAGAAGCAGTCGGCATACGTTGGGCAGTTGCACCCCATGCAATTGCCGCTGTCGCTTTCGATTTCGTCCCACACGCTATCGATGGGCTGGAAATCCAGATCGGCCAGCGAGCCATCGGTCGTTTGCGCGGCCCACCGCGCCAGACGGCCAAGCTGCTCGGTTTCGTCATCGACAAAAAACAGGCCCTTTGCCCGCTCTTGGGCGCCCTTCAATCGTCGCAGACTGACGTAATTGCCGCGGCCTTTCACAAGCACGGCAGTGAACTCGTTAGGCATGACTGCCTTTAAGAGCGGAATATCCTTGTTGATCAGTTGTTCTTGGAGCGCGATGGTGTGCGTGCTAATGATGATGCGACGAATGGGCCCATCCTTTTCTCCCTCTCCCCTCACGGAAGAGGGCGGGTTGAGGGGGTCCTCGTCGGCCGTTAGTGGTTCAGCCGTCGCGGCTAAGATCGCCGGAACCAAATATGCAAAACTTTTTCCGACCCCCGTGCCGGCTTCCACGATCAAATGCCGCCGATTCTCGATCGCCGCCGCCACGGCGCGGGCCATTTCCAATTGCTGCGGCCGCTCTTCATACTGAGCCAGCCGCGCCGCAATGCGACCGCCAACGCCAAGAATTCCCGTTACTGCGCAATCCATCGGTTTAATCTTGCTTGATAGTCGTAATGCAAAGTCACCGTGCCACTTTTAGAAACGAGGTTTTATCTGTTTGGACCAGGTCCGCTTGATTACGTCACCATCGTTTGAAGAGATCACACCAATCCGAGCAATTGGCAACGACTGCTCGAGACAATCCAGGCGCGACAGGCGAAAAACCGATTCTCGGCGCAACCCTGAAGTTTTCCAGTCGACAAGTGCAACGTTGAATTGAGAGCGGGGCTGTGCGGTCGTAACAGCCGCCACTACTGCATCGGCCGCGTCCAGCCAGAGCACGAGAACCGGCCGCTTCTTTGAATCCGATAGGCCAGTAAATCGAAATTCGGCCACCCAGAATTCACCCGGCCGAATAGTCATCGTACAAGCCTTCGTCGGTTGCGGAATAGCTCGTCAAAAAAGCACTGTGGTCGCGCTCGGAACTGGTTCCGTCGGTGGCGCGGACCGTTATTTGCCATCGCCCGGGCCCCTGAATCTTTGCAGCATCTGCCGGCAGGCTCAATGGTTCACCTGGTCCCAATTGAATATCAAACGTCAATTCAGTTGGATTCGCGTCTGCTCAGTAGAAAACCTATCAATCGTCTTAAAATTCGGATGTTATGAGTGAGCGTTTTCAGCAGCAGCAATCGGCAGCGTCGCCAATAAGTGCGGGCGTTGACGACCTCGCCGCTGAGACGTTTGAGCATCGAATTGACCGTTTCCACTTGCCAACGTTGTCCGTAACGACTTTGGCGACAAATGCCGCCGCATCTGCTCTCGATATCGCCCTGCAAGTTGGCCCTGTGCCGGCCGGCCATGACCAGCCGGAATCAGCGTTTGAATGCCCAACTCGTCCCGACCCAAGCGGTGATTGGCCTCGCTGTCGAAGCCGGAGTCGGCAGCCACGGTTTTCGGGCAGATCAGGGCGTGAGTCGCGCGCAGCAGCGGCTCGAATTCGCCAAAATCGGGCTTGGGTCCCTGGCTGGCACGAGCTGCCACAATCAGATGGCTGGTCGTTTCGCAGGCCAAGCTGAGTTTCGGATAATGTATGATACGCGACTCGGCATTTTCGCCCATGTTCTCCCGTCTTTTTTCGCCGCTGGGCAAAGTAGCGGCTGTCGTGCTGCGACTCGAATCCGCTGCTGTCCATCGCAGCCAGTCGGGAACGGCGGCACAGCAGTTTGGCACGCTTGGCACGCGTGAGCGTGGCGGTGAGCAAACGCCGGAACGAAGGCAGAATCAGCAACCGATCGGCCGCTTTTTGCAGCGTCGTGAAGTGAGGCACCTTCTTCAACTGGATCGCCGCAGCCAACGACTCGCAATCCGCCAACAAGCCGATCGTGCCACGGTAGGTAAGACCGTAGTAGTCCTTCAGCACCAAGCAGGCGAACAACTGGTGCTGCGTGAACGTTTTCGGGCTGAATCGATGGGCATACGCCGGCAGCGCTTCCTCTGCCACTCGCAGAGCCTCGACCAACACGCGCTGCGGACTGTTTGTTGTCTTCACTCATATCCATTACGATCGCAACGATCCCAGGTTTAGCTAGCACTTGACGTTTTCTACTGAGCAATTCGCGTCCATTTTTAGTTTTTCCGCCAAAAAAGGTGAAATCCCATGGTAGTGAAATCTCAAGGAGTGAAATCGCGGTTGGCCTGCTAATTATCGCGCCTTGATTCGATCTTCGCAAAATCCAAGCACATTTCTGCTCTGTGTCTCCGTTGCTCCGTGGTGAAAATACGTTACCGCGGCTTGGAAGCAATCGTCCCACTCTCGGGACTGCTAGCGGTTGCGTAAAGCTTTTTTGGAATTCGTCCGGCCAGATACGCTAAGCGACCCGCCGTACACGCAGCCTTCATCGCCTCGGCCATGCCGACCGGATCGGCTGCATGCGCGATGCCGGTATTCAACAGCACTCCGTCCACGCCCAACTCCATCGCAATGGTCACATCGCTAGCCGTTCCCACGCCGGCATCCACAATCACCGGATAATCCGGATCCCCCTCCTTCAAGTACTCCAAGCAAATGCGAATGTTGTTCGGATTCAAAATCCCCTGACCCGATCCAATCGGGCTCCCCGCAGGCATCACGCTCGTGGCCCCTGCCTGCTTCAGCCGGCGCGCGGTGATTGGGTCGTCGGTCGTATAGCAGAGCACTTGAAAACGTTCGGCCACCAGCCGCTCGGTCGCTTCCAGCGTGGCCACCGGGTCGGGTAGCAGCGTTTTGGTATCGCCCAGCACCTCCAGTTTCACCCAATCGGCGCCGGGGTTTTCCAGACCAAGCAAAATTTCGCGGCCAAGACGTGCCACGCGCACTGCATCGTCGGCCGTGAAGCAGCCAGCGGTGTTGGGGAGCAAAATGAAGCGCCGCGTGTCGATAAAATCGAGCAGATTGTTTCCTTGCGAATCGATCAACCGTTCCCGCCGCACGGCTACCGTAATGCAATCGGTTCCCGATACAGCCAATGAACGAGCCATCAATTCATAATTGGCATATTTGCCGGTGCCGACAATCAACCGGCTGCGCAGCGTATGCCGCCCGAGGCGAAAGGCATCGGCAGCCGAGTTTATCGATCGAGCGTGTTCTTGAAGTTCCGTCGCCATATCTGTCACTCATCGTTCGTTGTTCATCGTTCTGGCGAAAGCCCGCCGGGGACTGGCTCATTTTTTGCGGAGTCCGCGGAGTAAAAATGTGCCTGTCCCCTTCTCCGAGGCGGGCTTTCTACAGAACACATTCATCGTCCGTCTTCAGCCCCCGCCCACCAGCGTTACCACTTCCAACCGGTCGCCCGCCGCCAGCCGATGCGCCGTATGTTCCCCGCGCGGCACCACTTCCAAATTCACTTCCACTGCAACTGGGCGCGCCGCAGCCCCAAGTTTTCGAGCACATCGGCAACACTGGCATCCGGTGCTACTTCCTGCTGCTTACCGTTGACGACAATTTGCATGGCTATTTCTTCTGATCCAAGCTGCGAATCGCCGCCAATGCCTGATCCTTAAGCGCCCCGTTGGATTTGTGAGCGGCCTGCTGGAAATAGATTTTCGCCACGCCCGATTTGCCGGCCGCCTGAGCTGCGCACCCTTGACCCAGTAGTTTTTCCACTTCGTTTTGGGCGGCAGCAGCTTGCTCCGATTGCTGGCGGCGAATTTCGGCAATGCTCTGGGGGCTATTCTGTTCTGCCGGTGTTTGCAGCGCTGCCGCTGACGAGCCCGCAGTAGAATTCTTGACTTGTGGCGACGTACTGCCGGCACTGCCCGAGCGTGTGCCGCTGGCGGCTGAAACGTTGCCTCCCACTTGCCCGATTCGACTAAGCCGTTCGTCAATCGCGGTGTTCGCGATTGGTAAATTCGCACCGCCGCTACCGACGACAGGCACAATGCTGGTTACAAAAGGGCGGTAAGTAACATCGGTAATCGAACCAACTGCTCCATTTTCAAGTGTGATCGTTCCAGAGCTCATCGATAAGCTGCGATCACCACTCTGCGATGCCCCAATGTTCACCGACCCGCTGGCCCCCTTGCCGCCAAACCCAAAACCCAAGGTCGCCCCCGAATTCGGATTAAACCCATTGGTAAACGACATGTTGCTGCCGGGAATGCTCATGCCAAACCCAACGCCGATGTTCTCGGTAAAACTATCTCCGCTCGTGTGTGCCGGCGAGCCCACGGTAATTTGTTGACTCTGTGCGCTTGCAGCCGCGGCAAATATTGTACATGCCGCTATCGCAATAAACGCGGTCGAAATTGAACAAAGCCGCATCGCATCGCCTCCAGCGTAACCGGCCGAACTATGCGCATTATATGGCATCCGCCCATAGACGCGTCAACGGTCTGGCGAACTCGGCGTTGCCCAATAAAATGCTCTCACCTGACGAACTCAAAATCATTCGATTCAGATTGAAAGATAATTGAAAGAAGATGAAATGGCGAGCGCATTCGGTGCCGGTTGTGGGATTGAGAATCGCGCAGCGGGCACTTGGATAATCGCGACGATCCTAATCTTTGTTTCCTTCGAGAGTTCCACAATCCTCGAATTACACGGCTATCGGCACCCTGAGCCAGTTTGACATTTACATGCATCGCACATAGCATCTTGAATCGGATCAGAGCAGTTCGCTTGGCCTCAAAATAATCCAGCCGATTTGGCTCAGCGGGCTTGCTCTTTTTAGAATTCTCCCATTTATTTTGCGAGTGTTTGCTGCTCCAAGATTCGGATGCGCCCGATTCCAAATCAAAGCGACATTGCGGAACTATCGACGCTTGTCGGTCTGTTCTATCCACAGCCAAAGGTGTTGGGCGAATTTGAGGAAGTCACAGCCGCCGACGTTCGCGAGCCGTATCGCCATTTGTTGGCGCACGAGCAGCACATGACGGTCGCGATGGAACAGCACCACGGTTGCGATGTGGATGTGCACGTGCTCGAAGCACGCATGTCGGGTCAACTTTATACGCGGCGCATTTTGTTAAAGCGCCAATCCGATGGCCGAGTCGTCCAATTTGGCGTTGTGCGGATGAGTTTCGACAATGTGCCGACAGAAGTGCGGCGACAAATCGAGAGCCAATCGATTCCACTGGGCCGCATATTGATCGAACACAATTTGCTTCGAGAAATCCAGTTGCTGGCCTTGTGGCGAATAAAGCTGGGAAACGAGCTTCAGCGGCTGTTCGGATGCGAGCCGCGGCAAATTACCTATGGCCGTACGGCAATCATTCGCTTGGGTGGCATTCCCGCGGTAGAATTGTTGGAGATTGTCGCGCCCGAGTAATTTCGTGCTCGCAGTTTCGCAGTTCGCTGATCTCTCGGACGTCTAATTGCCGCAGCCGCATCGGCTGGGCCAACGCCTCTCAATGCGAATTGTTTATCTCACCGCCGGTGCCGCCACTCGCTATTGCGGGTCGTGCTTGCACGATAATACGCTGGCCAAGTCGCTCGTTGCGCTGGGTGAAGAGACGCTGCTAGTGCCGATGTACACGCCTGTGCGAACCGACGAGGACAACGTCAGCCAGCGGCAAATTTTCTTTGGCGGGGTGAATGTGTTTTTGCAAGAGCGGTGGCCGCTCTTTCGCCACACCCCGTGGTTTATCGATCGAATGTTCGATTCGCCACGGCTGCTCAATTGGCTCTCCCGGCGTAGTGCGGGAATGGAGGCCACGAAGCTGGGCGCGCTTACCGTCTCGACTCTCGAAGGGGAACATGGCCGCCAGAAAAAGGAAATCGAGAAGCTCCTGCATTGGCTTGATCGCGATGCCAAGCCAGAGGTAATCCACATTTCCAACGCTCTTCTGATTGGCATGGCGCCAACGCTGCGCAGGCGACTGAACGTGCCGATCGTGTGCGGCCTGGCCGGCGAAGATTGGTTCTTAGAGCAGCTTGCCGAACCTCATTACAGCCGCTCGCGCGAATTGTTGCGCAAGCGCGCCACAGAGATCGACTTGTTCATTGCGTTCAATCATTACTTTGCCGATTTTATGGCCGATTATTTGGCGGTCGATCGTAGCCGAATTGAAGTCATTCGACACGGCCTCGATCTGCAGGGGCACGCAGTTCGGCCGCCGCGACAAATGAGAGAACCGTTTACCATCGGCTACTTTCGGCGCATTGCCCCGGAAAAAGGATTGGAACTGTTGATCGAAGCGTTTGGCACGTTGAAATCCGATTCGCAATTACCGCCGCTGCGTTTGCGGCTGGCAGGGTATAAATCGTCGGGTGATGAACGCTATTACCAAACGTTGCTCGATCAAGTACGGCGGCTCGGTTTGAACGAGCACTTCGCATATGCAGGAGAGCTCGATCGCGCCGGCAAAATCGCCTTCTTGCAGTCGCTCGATGTGATGGTATTGCCGACCATATATCGCGAGAGCAAAGGAATTTCGGCGCTGGAGGCTTTGGCCAACGGGGTGCCGCTAGTCGCAGTCGGCCACGGAGTATTTCCCGAGCTCGTCGAACATACGGCCGGCGGGCTATTATGCGAGCCCAACAATCCGACCGACATGGCCGCAAAGCTGCGTCAATTCGTCACGAATCCGGCGTTGGCGGTGGAACATGGCCGCCGCGGTCACGAAGCAATTGGGCAACATTACACGGCCGAGCAGATGGCCGGCGAACATCGGCAGGTTTACAGGCGATTGCTAAGAATGCAGGGACAGCAGCAGTCGGCGGCAAAATTGGCCCAGTGTCGTTAGCCGTCCGATGCTTGGTTTATTAAGAGTTGTACAAACGAAACTTGGCGGCCGGTAATGGTTTGTACGGTGGATGGTGGTTTTCGCCCTGCGACTCCATCGATCTTTACGTTTATACCGCCGGGGCCGCCGCTGGCATCGTTTTTTTACGCGGCAGACATTGCAGCACTGTCAAGCGAGACGCTACACTTTTGATAGCCGGTTGAGCGACGCGGGTGGCCCCTCGGGAGCCAAGCCGCTGGCGTCCTCGGTTCAGTTCACGTCTTTCCTAGAAGTGCTGTTACTGTTTGTGTGCTCCTGGTAGAAGGTGTTCGATGGGTCGACGGATTTATGTGGGAAATCTCCCCTGGTCAACGACTTCCGCGGAATTGCAAAGCATGTTTGGCGAGCACGGCGGCGTGCGCTCGGCGGAAGTCATCTCCGATCGCGAAACGGGCCGCTCGCGCGGCTTCGGTTTCGTGGAGATGGAATCCGATGAGGGGACGGAAGCGGCCATTGCCGCTCTGAACGGTCGCGATATGGGCGGTCGTGCCCTGACGGTCAACGAAGCGCGGGAACGCACTCCGCGTCCCAGCGGCGGCGGCGGTGGCCGTGGCGGTTATGGCGGCGGTGGTGGATACGGCCGGCGCTAAGCCAAGAACTAAAACTCGCAAAATGTTTGTGACGGGCAGTTGACGGATTGTTAACTCGACCATCACCTCGCCCCCGGAACGGCGCAAGCCTTCCGGGGGCGAATTGTTTTGGGGAAGGTGTCTAGGGGTCTAAGTGTCTGGGTGCCTGTAAAATCACGCGAATGCCACCAGACACCTAGACCACCAGACACCCAGGCGGTATCTTATTCCTTTTACCCTTTGCCCTTCGTTTGCCGGAATTTGCCATGCCACGTTTTGGATCGTCGTTCGGAGATCGCAACAGCCAGCGCCCCATGCGGAAGCGCGCAAACCCAAGGTGCGCACCAAGAAGAAAGACCCCATCTTCATCGACGGCAAACGGCCGCGGCCGATGTTCGTCGATTATAAAGATCTCGACCTGCTCAATAAGCTCACCAATCGGCAGGGCAAAATCGTCAGCCGCCGCAAAAGCGGTTGCACCGCCGCCAGTCAGCACGCCGTCACACTGGCCATCAAACGCGCCCGCTTCATGGCCCTGCTGCCGTACGTGGGCGAATAGAATGCAGAATGTCGGCATTCTGTAAATCGGGATTGGTCGCTTTTCATTTTGCGCTTTGCATTGATGCCCTCCTTCTCCGCCACGCGCCGAGTGGAATTTCACCAGACCGATGCGGCAGGCATCATGCATTTTGCGGAGTTCTTTCCGCTCATGGAGTCGGTCGAGCATGAGTTCTTGCGCTCGCTGGGCCTGAGTGTCATGAGCCGAGATGAGAACGGCGTGGTAAGCTGGCCGCGCGTGAACGCCCAGTGCGATTACAAGTCGGCTGCCAAGTTCGACGATCTTTTGGCAATTACGCTTTCGATTGCGCGGCTGGGGGAAAAGAGCGTGACGTACACATTCGACATCCAGCGCGATAACGAACCGATTGCGGCCGGCACCGTCACCGCCGTCTGCTGCCGCATGACACCCGAGGGGCCGCAATCGATGCCGATTCCGCAAGCGATTCGCGAAAAGCTAGAGCCATTTTGCGACTGATTTGCACGACACGCGCGTAGAATCCAATCTGGAATTGAACTGCGACCGTTGTTAAGCTAGCGAGCGATCGATCAATCTACGAAATCGTTAGTTGAGTTGCCCGCCATGAATCCTGCCGACCTGATGCGCCTGGCGATCGAGAAGACCCGCGAAGGAATGAAGCACGGCAATAGTCCCTTTGGCTGTGCCATTGCCCAGGGCGATAAAGTGATTGCTACCGCTCACAACACGGTGCTCACCACCATCGACAGCACCGCGCATGCCGAAGTGAACGCCATTCGCGCCGGCTGCAAGCACACGGGCAACTGGTTTCTGGAAGGGGCGATCGTGGCCACCACCTGCGAGCCGTGCCCCATGTGCATGTCGGCCTTACACTGGGCCCGAGTGGATACGGTCTATTTCGGCGCCACCGTGCAAGACGCAGCCGACATTGGCTTCAACGAGCTCTACATCGATGCCAAAAAAATTCTCTCGATGGGGGGCAGCAAAGTGAAGCTCGTCGGCAATACACTCTCGGCTGAATGCAAGCAACTGTTCGCCGACTATAAGAATTTGCCGGGGGCGAAGACCTATTGACGCTGAAAAATTGGTCCGTTATCCGAAATCAGTAGCTTGTAATATAATTCACCCATGACGACCGAGCAATTCAAAACGACGCTACATTTGCAGCCCTTCAGGCCGTTCACAATTCGAATGGTCGATGGTCGCTCCTTTGAGGTTTCGCATCCCGATTTTGTCGCGCAATCGCCGTCAGGACGCACTGTCATCGTATTTCAGCCTGATGAAAGCTATAGCGTGCTCGACTTGCTACTGATGTCGGAACTACAAGTCGGCAACGGCAAGCACCCCTAGCGACTCTTAGGCCAAGCGTTTTTCAGCGGATTGCCTTTCGGCCGTTGCGCCGCATGTTTGTGGTTGGCTTCAGCAGCTTCTCAAGTGCCGGCGGGAGCCTCAGCGCGAAAAACCGTTGGGCAGAATAGCCGTAATCCTCACCGCTTTCGTCGATGACACGAATCAGCCCGTGCGTTTCCGCTTCGCTGTCGGGAACGACCCGATACAGCTCCCCCTTTTCCAGCGACGCTGGGTAGCCGCGGTTGTCGATGCAAACCGCGAATTTTGAACCGGCGGTTCGCTTGATCATTCTTTAATCCAAAAATGCGCGATTCGGTTGCTGATTCTCACCTTTCCGCCACAAACTCCGCCGTCACATTCGTGCTGATTCCGCCGCGGGGGGTGAAGGCGGCGACTAGCTTCATCTTTCGAGGCGCGAGCACTGCCGCCAGATCGTCGAGAATTCGGTTGGTGACCGTCTCGTAAAAAATCCCCTCATTGCGGAACTGCTGCAAGTAGAGTTTAAGGCTTTTTAATTCCACGCACTTCGCCTCTGGCGTGTAGGTGATCGTCAGCGTGCCAAAATCGGGCTGGCCTGTTTTGGGGCAGACCGAAGTGAATTCGGGGCAGACAATTTCGATCGTGTAGTCGCGCCCAGGATACTGATTGGCGAAGGTTTCCAATGTGTTGCGAAAATTGTCGGGCACCGTGCGGGCTCCTTTTCTCGATTCTGCAATTGTGCCAACATAAGAGCATAGAAACCAGAGCCTACTGGGTGGCACACCCAGAATGGGCGTGGTGCAATTCCACACGATCCCAGCCACGCCCTTCACTTCGTTCAGGGGCGTGCCACCCATGCGGTTCAGCAACATAAAAATGTCCAAGTCAGCAGTACTTTTATTGTCAGGCGGATTAGACTCGGCGACCACCGGCGCGATTGCCCGCGCGAGCGACTTTGAGCTCTTCGCGCTCTCGGTCGATTACGGCCAGCGGCATCGCTTTGAGCTAGAAGCGGCAGCGCACGTCGCGAAGCATTTGAACGTCAAGCGGCACGAGACCATTCGCATCGATCTGGCTCGCTTTGGCCATAGCGCGCTCACGGCCGATATCGCAGTGCCCAAGAGACGCAGCGCCGACGAAATGGGTCACGGCATCCCAATCACCTACGTGCCGGCGCGGAACACGGCGCTGTTGTCGTTGGCGCTGGCGTTTGCCGAAACCGTTTCGGCCGCCGATATTTTTCTGGGCGTCAACGCCATCGACTACAGCGGCTACCCCGACTGCCGGCCGGAATTCATTGCGACCTTTGAGCGGCTGGCGAATTTGGCCACCAAGGCTGGCGTGGAAGGATCGCTTAAGTTCAAAGTCCACACACCGCTCATTAAAATGACAAAAGCCGAAATCATTCGCCGCGGATTGGAACTGGGCGTCGATTACAGTCTGACGCACAGTTGTTACGATCCCGATCCATCGGGTCGAGCGTGTGGCCGCTGCGATGCCTGCCTCTTGCGGCTAAAGGGCTTCGCCGAAGCGGGGCTTGTTGATCCTGTGCCCTATCAAGATAGATGATCAAGTAGCCATATGAACACAGATGAATCGGACGAAACACTTTACCGCCGACGGCGCGGAGGAAAACTGAGGAATTGCAAGAACAAAAAACAAGTGCTGAATTTCAGTCTGCCTCATTGATTTGTACTATCTCCGCGTATCTCAGCGACCTCCGCGGTGAAAAAATGTTTGCCTGAGTTCCATCTGTGTTCATTAGTGGTTATTAGATTTGCGTGTTATGCGGATTGCCGAAATATTTCGATCGCTGCAGGGCGAAGGTTTTATGACCGGAACGCCCAGCGTGTTTGTGCGCACCAGCGGCTGCAATTTGCGCTGCTGGTTTTGCGACACACCGTATACTTCGTGGGAGCCCGTAGGGGAAGATCTTTCGGTCGACGAGACTTTGCAGCAGGTGGATGCGTTGATCGCAAAGTCGGAAATCGGAAATCGGAGGTCGGAAATTGCAAGTGCGGTTATTTCGAACACTCCGATCTCCGAAATCCGACCTCCAAATTCGACGGCATTGGGTGAATATAGCGTCGAACGCTGCCGGCATGCCGTGCTCACCGGCGGCGAGCCAATGCTCTTTTCGGAGCTTGTGCCGCTGGCTGCCGCACTGAAGGATCGCGGCCTGCACATCACCATTGAGACCGCCGGCACGCTGGATTTACCTGTGGCGTGCGATTTAATGTCGATTAGCCCAAAGCTGGCCGGCTCCGGCCCCTCGGCAGATGACGAGCCGCGCTGGCACGAGCGCCATCAGCGCACGCGCTACGTGCCGGAAGTCATCCGCCGGCTGGCGAGCGAGTATGCATATCAAATCAAATTCGTCATCGACACGCTCGATGATTGCCAGGCAGCCGAAGAGTGGCTTCGCGGTTTTCCGGAAATCGACCGCAACCGCGTGCTACTCATGCCGCAGGGGACGGACGTTGAGCCGCTCGAGCGAATCGGCAGTTGGTTGGAACCCTACTGCCGCCGCGAGGGGTTTCACTTCTGCCCGCGCAAGCACATCGAATGGTTCGGCTGCGTGCGAGGAACGTGAATAAGCAGGCGGCTGGCAGCGGGCCGCAGGCGGCAAGCGGCGTGCAAATTTATTGATCTGCGGTCGAGCGTTCGTAGGTCGCGCGGTCGCCGACTTTGACCGACATTTTGAGCGATTCGTGCTTGCGAAAGACTACAAGCGGAATTTCTTTGCCCACTTCGGTGAGGCTCACCAGGTTGATCAGGTGGCTATCGCTTTCGATCGGCACGCCGTTGAATTCCAAGATCACGTCGTCGGGCTGAAGCTTGGCGGCCTCGGCGGGTGAATTCGGCGTAATCCCCGAAACGTGGGCGCCCCAGGGCCGCGGCAGGCCGAGCTTTGAGGCGGCCGCTGCATCGAACTTGCTATCGAGTTTCACGCCGAGGTATGCCCGCGTCACATTGCCGCGATCAATAAGTTGATCGGCGATGATTTTGACCATGTTAATTGGAATGGTGAATCCAATGCCTTCGCTGCCGCCGGAACTGCTGGCAATGGCGGTGTTCATGCCGATGACTTCCCCCTTCATGTTCAACAGCGGCCCGCCACTGTTGCCGGGGTTGATTGCGGCATCGGTCTGCATGAAATCTTGAAAACGCACGCTTTCGCCCAGTTCCAAATCGCGGCGCCCCTTCGCGCTAATGATGCCGAAGGTCACCGAATGGCTCAAACCAAATGGGCTGCCAACCGCGAGCACAAAATCGCCAATGTCGATTTCATCGCTGTTGCCTAGCCGTGCTGAAACTAGCCCCGGAGTATCGACCGCCAAAACGGCAATGTCGGTCGCGGAGTCGGTCATAATACGCGCGGGATTGATTTCGCGGCCATCGGCTAATTTGATTTTGATGCTATCTTCCGTCGCCCCCTTTACCACGTGCCGGTTCGTGATGACATAGAACTTGCCATTGTGTTCGATAATAGTGCCGGAGCCGGCCTCTTCGACCGGTTTGCGGCCATAGTGCGAACCGGAATCGTTGTGCTCCGAATCGATGTGAACCACCGTGGGCTTGGCCAACTGGACCACTTTGCGCAGCACATTGGCTTCGCGCTGCAAACTGGCCGATTCGGTCGCTAACTCGTCGAACTGCTTGGCCCGCTCTTCGGGCGAAGGTTGCGGCTCGTCGAGCTGAGCGCTAGCGGGCCTCAGAAACAAGCAAAAAGCAATTGCGGCGAACAATGCGCCCATCGTGCGGCTTCCGCTGCCACAATTGCCTAAGAACCGATTTCGCCCAGTCATTCCCTAGACCTCACGCAAGAACGCGGTGGCATGGTGAATTAACATTTAATGATGAAATCTTAATGAGCAATCCGCAAGTGGTGTGGCGCTCGCCCGGTACTCTCGATGGCTACTTTCTTCAGCCGCTCGGCCGGTCCTTACAAATGCGCAAAAAAGAAGGGCGATGCGTTCGGCCGACCAACCCTTCGGCAGGTCGCCAGACGCTTCGCCCTCCTTGGAACACTCGAACGTATCGCGCCGTGCTCGCCCATATAGCCGCACGGGGCTGCTAATCGTCATGAAACATCGATTTCGATATCGTCGAGCGATGCCTCCGATTCGCCGCCTGATGTTTCGTTAATGCGGCCCCAATCGTTATCGTGACCGCCGGCTGAGCCATATTTCTCGGTTTCGCGTTGGCAACCGATGCAATACGTCGCATAGGGCAGCGCATTCAATCGGGCCATCGGTATCTTGCAACCGCAGCCTTCGCACACGCCGTACTGGCCGTTGCGCATGCGTTCCAACGCATTCTCAATGTTCGCTAATTCCCGGCTTTCGACCTCGGCCAGCTGCGAACTGATCTCGTCTTGCGCCGAATCGAGCGCCGCATCGACCAGGTCACCAGCCGTTTGAGCACGCAACTCTTTAAGCAAGCTCAAGTCGCCGGCCAACGCCTTGCGAAGCGCGTTGCGCCGCTTGACCAAGATCTGCCGCATGTTCGTCAGTCCATCTTTACGTGCCATGTATTTTTCACCCTTTTCCGACATCCTACTCGTACCGGCAGGATGGCCCCCCTGCCGCGAGTCGGTCGAATTAAAAGACCCCGGTTCAGTGTTCCTTGGCATGCTTCGATCGACCGGTTCTGCCGGGTCAAAGCAACCAAACTATAGTACGCGGATCGAACTAAACGGATCGTTCAGCCCGATCGGGTTTTTCACAATTTTGCAAATTCCAGGCCGCCAAACTGTTTCCTATCTGCAGCAGCAATCCTAGGTGCCGCGTCAAGTGGTTGAGTTGGCTGAAATTCATGCCCAACTCAGCCGTTTCGCAACCGCTGCCTAAGGGGCGTGCGAGTGGACAGTACCGTGATGGTTTTCACAAACTTCCGCACGGCAAAATACGCGTGCCGGAAGCGTATTCAGCCAGTGCGTCTTGCACGTGCTCCGTACACTGCCACCCGGCAATGAGCTGCGAATGGGCTCGGGCCGTCAGCTTCCCACCACAGGCATGTTTATCGCTTTGGGATAATCGGCAAAATCGGCAGGGATATACAGGGATTTCTTGCGAAATCGCTTCTCTGATTTCAGATCGAGCTGGCAAACTGCCCAGTCGGAATCGCGACGCTATCGAGCCGGCGGCCGCGGTTTGTGCTGTTTTATTGCATTTGCCAAGCATCGAACGGCCTATTCGAGCGCGCTATGCGGTATTTTGACCAAGCTTGGCTCATAAGCTACATCTGCAAGGTAGCCCTAGTTTTAGGTCGATTCTGAACCCGTACGGGTGAGTGCATGCTAGTAAACGGCAAAACCGGTCAAGGTTCGTCTATTTTGGGGGAACCGAAGTCTCCCATTGCCCTGCGAATTCGGGGAAGCAATCGCGACGGCCAGCTTGTGCGCTTATGCTCCGACAAAATCACGATCGGGTCATCTGCCCGATGCACGCTACGGTTGAAGGCTGCCGGCGTGGCGCCGATGCACTGCGTAATTCTGCGAGGTCGCGAGCACCTCGCGGTGCGGCGCTATTCGCGCGATACGAGGTTAAACGGCCAAGGTTTTGGCGATGCCGTTCTGCGGTTCGGCGACCGGCTGACAATCGGCCCCATTGAGTTCGAGGTCGTCGACGATTCGGGACAGCAGTTTGCACGGCCCGAAGATCATCCCCCGCGCGAGCTAGCGGCTGACAATCGGCAATTTCAAGATCTTGCAACACAGCGGGCCTCATTTGATGCCCAGTGCGAACAATTTGCAGCGCGAGATAGAGCTCTGCAATCACAGCGCGATACTCTGGCCAGCCGCCTGGCGGAAATGGAAGCGTCATACGCCACATTGGAAGCAGATCGCGCCACTTTGACTGCCGATCGCGCACATTGGGATAGCGAGCGTGATCGGTGGGAAACCGAGCGACGACAATGGGACGCCGAGCGCCGCGAGCGCGAACTAGAGCAGGCGCAATGGATTTCCCAGCGCGACAACTGGATCATTCAGCACGAGAGTTGGGCGGCTGAACGGGAGAACTTGAACGCCGCGCTGAAGACTTCGCAAACGACCGCGCAGGAGTTAACGGAACTTAAAGCCGCGTTTGCCGATGCTCAGCAAAAGCATACAGAATCGCAATCACGCGCCGGATCGTTCGAAGAATTGGCCACCCAACTGCGACACGAACTGGCGCAGGCCCAAGGCGAGCGCACTTCGCTTGAGCGGAATCTGAACGATGTTCAGCAGACGTTGGCGGCGGTGCAAGAGCAATTGCACTCGCACGAGCGAATCGTGGCCGAAACAGAGAGTGAATCGGACCAGTCGGCACAGATCATAGCCGAGCAACAAGCCGAGTTGCTCGACTCGCAGAAGGCGCTGATCGCGGTCAAAGTTGAGTTGGCAAATCTCGCCAGTGAATTAGCCGCGGCTGGGCAGCAACTCGGCACGCTACAGGAGCAACTAAGCACAAACGAAGAAGAGGCCAACCAGGCCCGCGACGAGGAATTAACCGCTGCGTACGAGGAACTGAGCGCCGCGAAGCTGGAACTAGCGGCACTAGGCGAGTCGGAAGCCGCAATGCGAGCATCGCAGGCTGCGGGACTGGGGCGCGCTACCGCGCTGGACGAGCAAGCAGCAGTGCTTGGCGAGCGCGAGGTTTCGATTCGCAATTGTGAAGTTTCACTGCGCGAGCGCGAAACCGCTCTTAGCCAGCGGGAGCAGCGGTTGGTGGAGCAGGAACTCGAAATTTATCAGCGGCACGATTCGCTCGAGCAGCGCGAAAGCCACCTGAAGCATCTGACCAGCGAGCGGACGCAGCGCGACGACGAACTCAATACTAAAACTGTCGTCCTCGACCAGCGCGACCGGGAACTCAACGCCAAGGCCGCGGAACTCGATGAGCGCGACCAGGGGCTGAATGCCAAGGCCGCCGAGCTCGACGAGCGCGAAAACGAACTGAATCTGAAGACATCGCATCTTTGTGAGCACGAAGATGTGCTCAACCTACGGGAAGCCTCTGTCGGACGGCGCGAAGAGCGATTTCGACAGCGCGAGGCGCAACTGTGCAGCCATGAAAGCACGCTCAACGAGCGAGCCGCTCAGCTAGAGCGGGAAATTGTGCGAGCACAAACCCTCAAGTCGAATATCAATAATAACTGTGCGACTAGCGCTGCTGGCGGCGACCAAGATCAGCAGGCCGATCAGGATGCCGATACCGCCGACGCCCCGTTGACCTCGGTCGCGGCTGATGCAGACATTTTCGCGCGGTTAAAGGCCCTTTCCATTTTAAAAGAAGACACCGCTTCCGACGCCGTGCAGCTACAAGAGGTCGGGGACGAGTTTACCGCCAATGAACAGGTTGACGGACTAGCAGGCGAATCCGAGCAAGTAGCCGACCAGGAGCAACCTTCTCTCGAATCGTCCGTCGAGTATGCGGCCGAGCAAGAGACGACCACCGGGCAGGAGCTCAACAGTTCAAGCGAAATTGCCGATGAGCATTGCGACGAGTCAATTGACGATTACATGTCGCCCCTGCTGGAAAAGTATCGCGGACCTTCCGGCAGTGCGAGCCAACCCATGACGTATCAATTGCCGGCGGCAGAAAAACGCAAAAAACCGGCGGAACTCCCGACTCCACCCACGCCAAACGACAATGAAGCAACTCCTTCCGCTCGGGTTCTGCTCAAGCTCGAACCGCCTCGAACGACAGCGCCTGAAAAGAATGCCGGTCTGGCGGCCATGCGCGAAATTGCCAATCAAACGGCGCGAACTGCAATTGCTGTTCATCAAGTCCGGAAAGGTATCTCGCGAATCTGGGGCAAATTGGCTGTCGCGGCGTTTGGATTAGTTTGCGGCGGTATTCTGCTGATCCGCCACAATGGCCAAGAGAGTTGGATATTCCTCGGCGGATTGGCGGCGTTGATTGTGGCCGGATATTGGTTTTCGCGAGCTGGAAACATTGCCCATCGAGTTCGCGCCGTACAACAGGGAGACGATGCAGAGCCGACAAAAATCGAAAGGCACTTTCCAGTTTTGGGCCTTTGGCTGGCGCACCAGCGCGAGCGATGGGCCAAGGAAAAGGCCGCCTCGCAAGCATCCAAAGAACCGATAGCCAACGGAAATTCTGAAGAGCGATCGGCGGAATCGGCGCCTTTATATCTGACTGCTCTGCGGCGAATTCAGTCGTTGTTGCCGCGCGCTGCGAGAATATCATCGAAATCGCGTAAGTGATAGCCGATGCGTGCCAAATCGAGCACGCCGCATAAACTGCGCGTCGCCACCCCGATGCCATCGGGCCCGCTAAAGCCGCCAAACTGCCCGCCTCCCTTCAGGTGCGGCTCCAGATCCATGAATACGCCGGGAATGCCGCGGCGGCGAAGCTTCTTTTCCAAGGAAGGAATCTGCTCGCGAAAATCGTTGAGAATTACCGCGTACGCGCTGTCGCCAATATCGACCGGCACAAAGTGCTTTAGCGCATCTTCATTAACATAACCTTGTCGCCGCGCCGGCTGCGGGCTGCGATAATCTTTAATGTGGATCCAGCCGATGCCCGGCTTCATGGCCAAATATTGCTGGAAAACCTCCGCCGCCGTGTAGCCTTGCGAAATGATATTGCCCCCGTCGAACACGAGCACCAGCGCAGGATGATTCACCTGCCGGTAAATTTCCGCCATAATCTGCCCATTCTGCCCCACCAGATTCGATTCAATTTCCAAGCCGTAGGTCAAATCCGACCGGTGGCATGCTTCGGCGATTTGCCCAAGCTGATCGATGGCTTGCGGCAAATAGTCGTTGGGGTTTTTCCCCCGCGGCGGATAAAACGAAAAACCGCGAATCAGCTTCGTTTCGAAAGCATGGGCCAGCTCGCATGCCCGCTGCACGTCGCCTGCTAAATATTTCTTGAACGGCACATACGAGTTTTTCGTACCATCGTCTTCGTCGACAAGCTTAACTTTGCCCAGCGGCGAACCAATCGAAGTCACGTTCAGCCCATATTCGTCTTCCAGGTGGCGAATTTTAGTAATCTCGGCTTTCGAGAGCTTCATCACGTTCTTGATGCCCCCGCCGACATCGATAAAACGGAGGCTGTAATATTGCAAGCCGGCTGCCGCCAGCGCCGAGAATTGCTGCACCGCCGTTTTCTGGTTCGCTGCTTCGTCGGCAAACGCGCTGAGAATGACCTGCGGCTGAGCGTCTGGCATGATAAACTTTCGTCTAGGGGGCCCCGAATGTTGAGCAGCCATTGTGGGATTGGATGAACCGCCGGACAAGCCCCCGACCCCCGCCTGAACCCTGAATCCTGAACCCTAAATTCTGAATCCTGAACCCTGAACCCTTTCCGCATGCCCGACCTTCTGCTCGATAACGTTACCAAACAGTATCCAACGCGAGCCGAAGCGCTCAGCGTCTTGCGCGGCGTTTCGCTCGAGCTTTCGCGCGGCCAGAACGTAGCGATCCTCGGCCCCAGCGGCGCAGGCAAAAGTACGCTGCTCTATTTAATAGGCACGCTCGACCGGCCCACTTCAGGAGCGATCTCGCTCGGCGGCCAAAACCCGTTCGCGCTCAACGAGCCGCGCTTGGCCGCCTTTCGCAATCGCGAAATCGGCTTCGTCTTCCAAGACCATCATCTGCTGCCGCAGTGCTCGGTACTGGAAAACGTGCTATTGCCCACCATGGCCGATCATGGCCCCGATGCCGCGGCAATCGCGCGTGCACACTGGCTCGTCGAGCGAGTCGGCTTGAAAGATCGCATCGAACATCGTCCGGCGGAACTCTCCGGCGGCGAACGCCAACGGGTGGCGGTCGCGCGGGCCCTCATTCGTAACCCAACGCTCCTGTTGGCCGACGAGCCGACTGGCAACCTCGACCACAGCACCGCCACGAGCATCGGCAAGCTGCTCGTCGAGTTGCAGCGTGAGGAAAACACGATGCTAATCGTGGTCACTCACAGTTTGGAATTGGCAGCGCAATTCGAGCGCCGTCTGGAATTGGACGAAGGAAAATTGATCCCGCGAAGTTGATCCGCTGGGTGCCACTGGCTCCGCCAGTGCTTGCCAGCGAATTAGCACCATCAAAAGTCTCTGATTTCTGGCCGCTAGCATCCATCGTCGAGCATGCTTGCCTTGACTGCGCCGCTTGTCTAACTGTACAAACGCCCGGTTTTTTGTCGGCGCACGCAGGCTTTCGTAGTCTCACGCGTCTCCGGTCGCACTCCGCGCCAACCGAAAACCGCTTTTCATCTTTTCTCGTCAGTCCGTCTCGTCTCGTTTAATACTCTTTCCTTCGCGAATCGACAGCGAGCAATGCTCCTCGTTTGGCGTCAAATTCTCCGTGCTCAGTTTGCGCTCATGGCCGGCGCTGCTGATGGTATGCGCCGGCTGTCCGGCACCGTATCCATCTGTGCCCTATCAAGAATTGGCCGAGCGCATTCTGGAACCTGCCACGGTCGAAACCCAGCCCCCCTCGACGCTCGCCGTCCCGGCCGACTCTCGTCCCGCTCGACCGCAACCGCCGGAAGAAATCCGCGCCCGCGCCCGTCAAACTCAGACGACCGAGCCGATGCACCTTCCCAATCCGATGCCGCGGATTCTCCGCCTGAACCGCCGCGCAGTCTGCGCGATCGAGCAGCCAGTTTCGCCGACAATTCCGTGCGAAATAGCGCCGCGCAGGCAGGCTTCAACAATTATCAAACCGCACCAATTCCCGAAGATTGCAACACCCTCACGCTGGCGGCCGCCATCGATTTGGCATATCGCACCAGCCCCGCGTTGCAAGCGGCGCGCTCCCGGCTCGATTTGTCGAAGGCCGGCAAGGAAATCGCCTATGCCGATTTTCTGCCGCAATTGGAAATTGGCTACCGTCACATCGCAGGCACAACCAACGGCGGTGGCTTGGTGTTGCCAACTCTGCCCACTTCCGTTGGCAACGTGGCCTTCGGCGGCAACGGAGAAGAGTTCGACGTCGCCGAGCTACGCGCCCAATGGACCCTTTGGGATTTCGGCCGCACCACCTCCAAGTTCGGCCAATCGTTGATCACCGAAGAAATTGCCGGCCTCCAATATGTCCGCACCGAGCAAACCGTGGCCTACGACGTGGCCTCCGCTTATTTCGATGCGCTCGATGCCAAGGCAACCGCCGATGTGGCTCAGGAAGCCGTGCGCCGCGCTGGGTCGGTTCTGGCCGACGCCAAAAATTTCCTGAATCGCGGCAATGCCATTCGCAACGATGTGTTGCGGGCCGACGTCTTTTTGCAAGAAATGCAGCTCGATTTGGTGAAAGCCCAAACCGCCGAGGGAGTGGCAATAGCCAAATTGAATCGCGCCATCGGCATCAATCCCAGCAGCGCGACCAACGTCGTCGAGCTGGCCGATTCCCCCTCGTTCAATCAACCGTTGGCGCAATGCCTGCAAATGGCGGTGGAAAACCGCCGCGAGTTCGGCGTCGTCGAAAAGGGCATTGCCAATGCCAAATTGGGAGAGCATGCCGCCGAGTCCGACTTCCTTCCCAAAGTGGTCGTGGGCGGTGTCGGGGGGCTCCAACAATCTCACGAACCCGACCATTTTGCTGAAACCGCCGCAGGCGGGATTGGCATCGAATTGGGCCTGTATCAAGGCGGACGTCGTGTAGCCGAAGTTCACGAAGCCGCCGCCGAAACAAAGCTGGTTATGGCTAGCGGAAAGGAAGTATGCGATCAAATCGCTTATGAAGTCAAAGTGGCGTTCTTGGCGATTGCCGATGCCCAAAAACGGATCGATGTGGCTCGTACTGCCGAATCCCAGGCGAGCGAAAACATGCGCGTGGTCCATTCGCTGTTCGCTCAAGGCGATGCCATACCCACCGACGTCATCGACGCCGAACTTACTCTAACTCGCGCGCAGCAAAGCTATTTAACCGCCACTTACGACTACCAAACTGCCTTAATTCGCCTGGCGTATGCCGTCGGCGTGCCGCCGGAAAGCTTTTTGGCCATGCCGGTGCGCCGTTAGTACTGGGTTAATTTAATTCTGGGAATTTTTCATTCCGGCGGAGTACTAATCCAGTAAATGAAAACGAATGCAAACCAGATCACTGTCCCGATAATCGCCCCCAGCTTTGGGCGCTTCCAAAGATTTAGTACGCCTGCCCCCACAAGCGCGCCCGCTGGAAGGAGCAAAATCAACGCTGTTATAACTGCAATCGTCTCAAGCGTTTGATTCTTCGGCCAACCAGTTATCGAAAATACAATTGGTATTAAACCCAAAAAGATCAGGGCAAAACTACATACCATTCGGGTAGCACTTATCTTCGGTGGCATTTCACAATCATACCCGACCCGCCTTGCAAAGCGTGAGCGCCGGGACAGCGCTGCACCGCTAGCGCAATTGCACTCGAAAACTTGAATGCTTTCTTGTCCTGCTCGATCGTAACGGTCGTGCCGGTTGACCGCTTCTTAGTAGTGCTTGCGAGTCTTTTCGCCAGCCGCTTTTTAGACATTCATGCCTGGCGTTTTTTGGCGCTGCGCCTGCTACGCGCCACACTTGAATGTCGCCGGCTTTCGCTTCCAAGAAGCTGTTTCAAAACTGCCGGGGACTGTCCCGATTTTGCGAGTGCGGCCGAGCAAAATGGGACTGTCCCCTTTGCTGAGGCGGTTTTGAAACGTCCTCTTAGCCGTTCAACTTCAGGTTCCAGGTATGGCCAAAACCGCGCTTCCATTCCGCCGCTCTGCAATTGGGCTGTTGCTGCTGGGAATTGCCGTGGCGATCGGCGTGGTGTGGGCCAGCTATTTTGTCGCCTACCGATTCTCGCATTCGATTAGCAAAGATGCATTCATCGAATCGCACTTGGTCAATATCTCGCCGCAGGTCCCGGGAAACGTCGTCGAAGTTTACGTCCAAGAGCAAGAACAGATAAAGAAGGGGCAATTGCTGGCGCTGGTCGATCCCTCGAGTTACCAGCGCGAAGTGGGCGTGGCCAGCTCCAAGTTGGAAGTCGCCCGAGCCAGTCTCGCCAAAACCCAAGCCGACCTTGAATTGCTTAAACAGCAGGTGCCCGAGCAAATCGCCGCCGCGCAGGCAAAATTATCGGCGTCGCAAGACAAGCAATCTAAAGCCGCGGTCGCCGTGAAAATGATCTCGCAAGATGCCGACGATGCCGTCACGGCCGCCGAGCATGCCGTCAACGGCGCCCAAGCCTCATTGGTCTTGGCCGACGAAAATTACGATCGCTTTTCGGCACTCTATTCCGACGGTTCCGTCAACCAGCGCCGCTTTCAGGAAGCCACCAAAACGCGCGATGTCGCGAAAGCCGATCGGAAAATCGCCGAGGCCAAATTGGGTCAAGCTCAGGCCAATCGCAACCAGATCGAAATCGCCGAGCAAGAATTAGCCGTCGCCGGTAGTGAAGTTCGCCAAGCCGCCGCCGAGGTTGAGCTGGCCAAATTCGGCGATGCACAAATTGTCGTCTTAGAACGGCAGGTCGACCAGCAAAAGCAAACGGTCGCCGAGGCCCAAAGCGCGCTGGAACTCGCGCAAACGAATTTAGGATACACGCGCATCACCGCGCCGTTCGATTGTGTGATCGCCAAAAAATGGCGGCACCTGGGCGATTACTCGCACGCCGGCGATCCTATTTTCAGCATCTACAACCCCGATTTCATGTACGTTACCGTAAACTTGGAGGAGACGCGCCTCGAAGGGGTAAACCCCGGCAACTGGGCCACACTGCACGTCGACGCATATAGCCAGCCCTTCCGTGGACGAGTGGTGTGGATCGGCTCCGCCACGGGAGCAAATTTCTCGCTCATTCCGCGCGATTTATCGTCCGGCGAATTCACCTATGTCGTGCAACGCGTCCCCACGCGCATTGCCATCGAGCGCGACGACCGCTGGCCGCTGTTGAAACCGGGTCTTTCCGTCACGGTCGATATCGAGCACGGCCCCGGCGATGCCAAATGGGCCGCGGAAGTTTGGCAGAAAGAGTGCGCCCAAGCCGACATTTCCGGCGGAGCGCAGCCGTGAAGCATCCGACGATCGGCGATCGATTGCGGTGGACCGTCCGCTCTCAATGGCACGTGATGGCCGCGGTGCTCCCGGGCGTGGCGCTGGCACTCATGCATGCCACGATGCTCGATGTCCCGCATAGCGATCTCGTCGATGCGCTCGATTCAGACAAATATCGCGTCCAATGGATCGTCGGCAGCTACTTGCTAGGTTCCGCGACCGGCATGGCCCTGACCCGCTGGTGCGCAAGCCGCCTCGGTTTGCGCAAAGCGTATTTGCTGGGAATCGTGTTGTTCTCATTGGCTGGCAGCGCCTGCGGCCTGGTAAATGAAATCGTCTGGATGACGCCGCTGCGCCTCGTGCAAGGTTTTGGCAACGGGCTGTTGATCTCGGTGGGCATGGTCATTATCTGGCAGGCATTTCGTCGCCGGGAACGAGAATTTGCCATGGCCTTGTACGGCATGGCAGTCTTCGTCCCCGCCGTGGCTGGCGTGGCGCTGGGCGGATTGCTGACGAATTGGCTGTCGTGGCGCGCCATCTTTTTTAGCAATTTGCCGATGGGGCTCATCGTGTGGCTGCTCGCTTGGATGCTGCTCCCATCGGAATCGCCCGATCGCGCTCGGCCAAAAGTCTCGCTCGATTTCGTGGGCCTGTTCTTGCTCGCGGCGAGCATTATCACGGTAAGCGTCATGCTCGACATGGGGCAGTATTGGGGCTGGCTCACCTCGCCGCACTTTTGCCTGTGGATGACGCTATTCATTGCAGCCTTCGGCGCTTTTCTAGCCTGGGGGCTGTGGGCGGCAAATCCGCTCATCAATCTCCGCGTCTTCAAGCATCGCAACACCACTTTGGCGCTCGTGGTCAAAATGCTTTTCAGCATTAACCTATACGCGCTGTTTGGAATATTGTCGCTCTACATGATCAATCTGCGCGGCTATCAGTGGTGGCAAGCGGCGCTCGTGGCCACGCCCGCGGTGGCGGCTATGCTCTTGGCGATCCTGTTCAACGTTCGCATCGGAAACGATCGCAATCGTAAATTGCGCATGCTGATCGGGCTGGCCGTGATAGCGCTCGCTACCTGGCAGCTTGATCTTCTCGATGTGTACACGAGCAAATTCTGGATCGCCGGCGTGCTCGCCGTGTGGGGAGCGGGAGCCGGCTGCGTCATTGGCCCAGCACTACTAACTATCTTCGAAGGCTTGCCGATCGACGAAGCGACGTCCCTGGCCGGCGTATTCAATATCCTTCGCGTGCTGCCGTCGTACATTGCGCTTACCGTTCTGGCTTCATTTTGGACGCAATCGACCGACGCCCAGTTCGACACGTTGCGGCAAAACATCCGATATAATCGCCCGGTCGTCAGCCAATCGTATGAATCGTCGCGCGAACATTTCATTTCCCAAGGAAGCCCTCGCGACCATAGCATCAAGCAATCGCAGGCGCTATTGGCCGAGTGGACGCACGCCAACGCACGTGCCTTCGCGCTCCAAAATATTTTGCGATTGTTAGCGCTCATGACCGCGCCCGCCCTCCTCTTCGTACTCCTCATGCAGCCTTGGCCCGCCCCGGCCTACTCCACTCGGGTGCCACTGGCTTTGCCAGTGCATTAGAAACCGACCGGGGACTGGCTCATTTTGCGTAGGCCGCCGGAGTAAAATGTGCCTGTCCCCTTCTCTGAGGCCGGTTTTAAAACCCACCCTGTACGGAACGCCCTCTGTGGCGTTCCGTCTGCTGTGATCGCCGGGTGCCGGGTGCCACTGCTGGCTTGCCAGCAGTGCGAACTGTGGCCACAGCTTGCACATTCCGCTTCAATAAGACTTATGAAACTTCCACGGGTGCATGGAGACATAGCGCGGGTGCCTGGGGCATAGCGCAGCGCCGCCCCAGTGAATCAACGCCTCAATTCCTTCTGTGTGCCACTCGCTCTGCCAGTGCATTAGGGTGGCACGCCGGGTGCCACTGCTGGCTTGCCAGCAGTGCGAACTGTGGCTACAGCTTGCACATTCCGCTTCAATAAGACTTATGAAACTTCCACGGGTGCATGGAGACATAGCGCGGGTGCCTGGGGCATAGCGCAGCGCCGCCCCAGTGAATCAACGCCTCAATTCCTTCCGTGTGCCACTCGCTCTGCCAGTGCATTAGGGTGGCACGCCGGGTGCCACTGCTGGCTTGCCAGCAGTGCGAACTATCGGCCACAGCTCGCACATTCCGTGTCCGTTCGGCGAAACGCATCTTCATGTTGGTGGCGTGACTCGTCAAGCTGGGGTTTTTCCAACTCAGGAGACGAGCGATGGCCAATCGGAGTCGGGATCCGAAACGGGAGAGATTTTGGCGTGGGGTGCTGAAGCGCTATCGAGTTGGCGGACTGACGGTTCGGGCGTTCTGCCAGCAGGAAAGGCTGAGCGAGGCATCGTTTTACGCGTGGCGGCGGACGATTCTCGATTGCGACGCGGAAGCGGAGCACTCGCAGCCGGCGCCTACGCCGGTGTCAGCGGCGCAGCCAACCTTCTTGCCGGTGCTTCTGAACGACAACGGGCATCAAGAGGGCGGCATCGCGATTGCGTTGGCGGGCGGGCATGTGCTGCGGCTGAGCGACTCGATCTCGCCCCAGCGGCTGGCGGCGATTGTGTGGGCCTTGGAGCAAACGGAGCGATAGTGCATGATCGGTCCACACCCAGGTGCAGTCGCGTCGCAAGTTTGGATCGCCACCCAGCCGGTCGACATGCGCAAGAGCTTTGATGGCCTGGCCGAAGTGGTCCGCACGTTCTTGGGACACGATCCGCTGTCGGGCAACCTGTTCGTGTTTCGCAACCGCTCCAGCCAGCGGGTGAAGATTTTGTGGTGGGACCAGCGAGGCCTGGCGATTTATTACAAGCGGCTGGAGCGGGGCGTGTTCCGCTTTCCCGCCGCCCAGGACCAAGCCATCGCCGTCGATAGCGCGCAACTGTTGCGGCTCTTGGACGGCCTGGAGATCGTCGCCCGCCGCGCGGGTTGACGCACACGGCAAAATATTTTTTCTTTTTTGTGTGCTGGCGGAACCTTTCGTGTCCCTCGCGCGTATATTGAGGCGATGAGCACGGACGCCTCTCTCACCCTCGATCCCGCCACGCTGCCGGACGATCCGGCGCTGTTGAAGCGCTTCATTGTTGAACATCAAGCGCTGATTCGCCGCATTCGCGAGGAAGCGGCCGCGCAGCTGGCAGCCCAAGCCGAACGTCACGCGGCGGAACTCAAAGCCGCGATCGCCGCGCTGTTGCGCCGCTATTACGGCCCGCGCAGCGAGACATTCGACCCGCGGCAGTTGCTCCTGTTTGGCCAGGTCATTGAGCGGCTGCCGCTGGATGAAACGAGCATCGCCGAGGAGTCGGGGGAGCAGCTCGTCACGCGGCGCGTTAAAAATCGTCATAATCACGGCCGGCAGCAACTTCCCGACGGCCTGGAGCGGATCGAGATCGAACATGATCTGGAGGATAAAGCTTGCCCGGCCTGTGGACAGGAGCGCTCGCGGATCGGGGCCGAAGTCAGCGAGCAACTGGAATACTTCCCGGCCAGCTTCAAGGTGCTCAAGCACATTCGCCACAAATACGCCTGTGCCAGATGCGACGGCGACGGATACAACCCAAATATTGTTGCGGCCGCGAAGCCGCCGCAGCCGATCGAAAAAGGCCTGCCCGGTCCGGGCCTGTTGGCCTACGTCGTGGTCAGCAAGCTGGGGGACCACTTGCCGCTGTATCGGCTGGAACACATCTGCGCACGACAGCAGGTGCATGTGGCCCGCAGCACGATGTGCGCCTGGATGGCGGCCGCGGGGGAATTAGTCAAACCGCTGGTGGAGCTGATGGTCCTGCGTGTCAAGCGATCGCGCGCGGTTCACACCGACGACACGCCGGTGCCGATCCAATCGCCCGGTGCCAAGCAGTGCCGGAAGGGCCGCATCTGGTGTTACCTGGGAGACGAGGCCCATCCGTACACCGTGTACGACTATACGCCCAGCCGCAGCCGCGACGGTCCGGCCAAATGGCTTCAGGGTTTTACGGGTTATTTGCAAGCGGACGCTTATGGCGGCTACGACGGGATCTTCGCAGGGGGCAACGTCACGGAAGTCGCCTGTTGGGCCCATGCGCGTCGCAAATTCTACGACGCGCAGGACTCCGACGGCAAGCGCGCGGCGCAGATGCTGGCGCTCATCGGCGAACTGTACGCGATCGAGCGGGAGGCGAAGGATGCCGACGAAGCCGCGCGGCTCGCACTGCGCCAGGAAAGGAGCGTGCCGGTGCTTTCCGCGGTCAAGGACTGGCTCGATGCCGAAGGCCAAGTCGTGTTGCCGCGCAGTCCGATGGGCTTGGCGATTCAGTACACCCAGAACCAGTGGACGGCGCTCACGACGTACACGACGCAAGGCTTTTTGAACATCGACAACAACGCCAGCGAGCGGGCGCTGAAGCGCGTGGCCCTGGGCCGCAAGAACTGGTTATTCGCCGGCCACGACGCCGCGGCCGAGAATCATGCCCGGTTCTGGTCGCTGATCGCCAGCGCCGAACGTCACAGCCTGGACCCACAGCGCTTTCTGAGCAGCGTCCTAGCCAAGATCGGCCAGACCGCGGCGAGCGAGCTGGATCAGTTCCTGCCCGACGTGTGGAAACGGGAAGACGTGGCAGACCTGCCGGTCGTCCATTCTTGAATTAAATCTCTTCCCATTCGAACAGCGTGCTGCGCTTTCCAGATCGCAAGAATTCCTTGGCGATGTCTTTGATGTCGCCAATTGGCAAGCAGTATCGCATGGGGACGGGCGTGTCGGTGCTCGCAGTCAGGAACTCCATGTACGCATCCTTATCGTCGGCGTCCATGTCCTTCGCCATGAGATATGGCGGCCTTCCGTCGGCGGCGCTATACTGCGCATCCCCGAGAAGGCCCGATACCGAGGAGCAGATTAAAGCCATTCTCGGCTTCTAGCTCGCAGAACGAAGGGGGCCGCTGACGCAGTTCCTCAATCCGCGCATCGAGCCAATAGGCATCGTCGATCACTTTACCCTGGAATGGGTTCGACCGTTCTTGCCGATCATAGAAATGCGTCTTCATCGTGGTCCCTGGGGAAATGGAATACGAGTGCCGTTGGGGAGCACGACGTCGAGTCTACCGCCAGGCGGAACCATGCTGTCAAGGTTTTTGAAGCAACTCGTGCAAATCTCCGGATTGTTTATGAACAGCACGCCTTCCTGGTCGCCAAGGATTCGCATGATCGCGCTGGCGTGCCCCTCCGCGTGCATCCGGCTCACAATGTCGAAGCCGTCGCCATGCATTGAGGCGGCCGGCCCGTAACGACCGCTGGCCACGTCGAAGTCGCCATGCGCAGTCCGCAGAACTCCGATCGTTCCCGTTCCGCCCTGGCTCTTTGGGCCTGTGAATTCCGGCAGCCGAGACCACCCCACGTTCTCAGCCCCGTACTTAGCTGAAAAATATTCGTACCATTCGGAGCCGGTAACTGGGGAACTCGCATAAGTGGCGTCCGCGGAACGGACACCACATTCCGCTTCAATAAGACTTTATGAAACCTCCACGGGTGCTGGAGCATAGCGCAGCGGGCGGGTGGGTGGGTGGCACGCCCAGCATGGGCGTGGTGCTGTGCCCCAAAGTGGGAGCAACGAAGCACGGTTGCCCTAACGGCAACCGAGCGCAGGCGGTAGCAAAAAGCGATCAACAAAGCGCTTCTCAAGCCCTGGAAGGGCGCCAGTTAATAGCCATGGGCGTAAGCCCATGGACTAGCCCCGACAAAAACAAATCCTCTCCCTCTCCCCTTGGTCTCCCCGTCACAAAGCCACGACCATCGGTCGCGGTCTCCCGCCTGGCGCCGCCCACCGCCCACTGCCCCCACCGGGTGCCACGGCCCGGCGTGGGAATGCAATCGGTCGCCACGTACGCTCGGCAGCGCGAGGTCCCCGCCGAGCCGCGAGTTCTGGGATGCGGATGCATTTTGGAGGCGACTTTGTCGCCGACTCGCACCGACACTCCGTTTTTGCCCCAACTGGGCAACCTGTTTTCACCCGCCTCACTAACTTGCCAAAGACGGTTGCTATCGTTAATTAAATGTCCTAGCAACACGGAACGTAATATTGTTGTTCTGCGTTTTTGGCGGATACCTGCCACGGCTTGCAGAACGATCGTTCCACGCAGGATAGGTGAACGAGCCGCCTCGAACCATTCTGTAATCGTTGTTAGTCACGAGGTTCATATCTTGTACGTTTTCGGAGTCAACATCACTGAGATACTCATCGCCCTTATCCTCACACCATTGCCACGCGTTTCCGATCATGTCGAACAAGCCAAGCTCATTCGGCTTAAGAGTTCCCACCTCCAAGGTCCACCTATCCTGAGAATCCTTGGTATACCACGCATACCTTCCCAGAAGCTCCTCGCCTGCACCGAAATAATGGCTTGTTGAGGTGTCAGCACGACAGGCGCATTCCCATTCTGCTTCAGTTGGAAGCCTGTAACCGTTCATTTTAAGATAATCGGATTTCAATCGCATTTCGGGTTCGGGTTGATTTTCCCTCCACTCGATTTCATAGATCGGCTCCAAACCTTCTTGTCCACTGAGCCAATTGCAATACTCGGCCGCTTGATACCAACTTACGCCATTAATTGGGCAGTCATCGTGTGGTGCGTAAACCCTATTGTATTTGACGGCATTATCAAAACGGCGGAATTGCTCAACCGTGACGGCCTTGTCCGAAACCGCAAAGTTGCGCGGAATCGTTTTGTCGTGCAATGTTTCGATATTCCCGACTCCCAATTCGTGACCGCTTTCCGTAGCTGGCGAGCCAAGTCTCATTTTAATGGGGCCGCGAAGCACAACCATCGTCTGGCCCTGGCAGTTGACGTACCACATTGCGTCATCTGAGGGATGAGACGGAGCTGTCGCGGCGCTAAATCTCTGTCGAATCCGCTCAATGTTTTCGGATTCTTTCCCTACTGACCGCACAGTGCTAGACGTGATCAGTGAATCCTGTCCCCAGTGTCGCAAGAGCCATTCCGACGCTCCATGTAACCCTGGATCTTCAGCGTCACGATAGAGGTCAAGCAACTGATTCACAACGGCTTCCTTCGGATTTCCTTCTATAGCTGGGCATTGTCCTAAGCTCAAAATGAGGGCGCGCCTGGTCGCGACGTCAGTCTCCTTATTTAACCGTTCCACGATTGCCTCTGGGTTAACGCCAAGCACACCAAGTCTCTGGATCAGAAAACTTCGAACCGTCGGATGCGAGGAACTGCTTAATAACTGCCAAACACGTTTCGACTTATCCATCAAGAAGAGTGCTATAGCTGAGTTCGCCTGTCGTCTCGCAGAATCTTCCTCAGCCGCATCATTTGCGTCAGAAGGGAGCGGAATATTCAGTTCCGAAAGCAGTAGCGCAGAAGTTTTGTCCGCTTCTAGCTTCACTCTTGGAAATACTATTAGAAACTGGCGCTCATTCGACGCCATTAAGAGTTCCGCTAGTTTTTCTGGCTTGTCCTCAAAATACTTCACAAGAATTTGGGCGGAATACATTCGTTCCAGATCAGTTCGATTAGCGTCCCGATAGGCGACGGTCAACGGCGGAATAAGTTGTCCTTTGATTGGCTCAAATGCTTCGATCCATGTAGGCATTTCGTTGAAGTCAGCGATATGGACAAGGTCATTAACGACCGCACTGATTATGAGGTTCCACCTGGAATTAGTAGGATCATATCTGGCAAGTGCACCGGCGGCCCTGAGATGTTGCGTGACGCCTTCACTCGGTGAGCAGACAATTTTCCAGAGGCTCTCAATATTCTGGCTGTCGGGCGGATACAACGCGCCCCGCAAAACGAGGAATTCCGTCGGATCACACGACAAAAGTCGCTGGTATATCTTCTGTCGTTGTGTCTCGTCACCTAATGCAAGTCGTGCTAATTCCAAATGCAAGTGTCGTTTTGAATAGGGCTCCACGCTGACTTCGACCTGGTTGAGAGCCAACTTTGACCAAAACGGATGTTCCTTGACTTCATCTAAGAGCGTGTTTGTAAATTAGGTTTTGAGCCGTGCCAGACGGCGTGACATGAGGTTAATCATAGTGATGTGGAGCATGGCTTCGCTGGAGCGTACGGTTCGTTCGTAATCCTTGCTGTTGCGGCGGCAGCGTGAAAGCCAGGCAAACGTCCGTTCGACGATCCAGCGTTTGGGCAACACCACGAATCCTCGAATCCCAACCGGCCGCAGCACGGTTTGCAAGACCCAGCCAAAGGTGGCTTTCACCCATTCGGGCAATCCACTGCGGGCGTAGGCTGCATCGGCGAAAATGACCTTCAGTCGGCCAAAGCCCTGCCGCATTTGGTCCAGCAGCATTCGCGCGCCATCTTGGTCTTGCACATCGGCGCGATGCACGACCAGCGCCAAGATCAGCCCCAGCGTATCGACCGCCACATGTCGTTTGCGGCCGGTGACTTTTTTGCCGGCATCGTACCCGCGAATTCCGCCGACTTCCGTGGTTTTTACACTCTGGCTGTCGACAATCGCAGCACTGGGTTTTGCCTTTCTTCCCTCGGCGCGACGGACTCGCCCGCGGAGCGTGTCGTGAATCTCCTGCCACAGGTTCCACAGTTGCCATTGCCAGAACAAATGGTAAACCGTTCGCCAGTTGGGAAAGTCGCGCGGCAACTGACGCCACTGACAGCCCGTGCGATTCACATACAAAATGGCATTGATCACCTGCCGACGGCAGACTTGGCGAGGCCGTCCCACGCGGCTCGTCGGGGGCAACAAAGGTCGGATCAATTGCCATTGCTCGTCGGTCAAATCGCTGGGATACTTTCGCCCGTCCATGGGTGCGGCTCCATCCGTGTTCTAGAAACACAACAAGGGGATGGAGCCGTACCTTTTTCATCAATCTCATACAAGTTCTCAATTTACAAACACGCTCTATGATGCTAGGAACTGCTGCGATGTCAGCTGTCACGAGGTTGTGCACCATTCCGCGTGCATGAAAAAATTGATAAGCCAGAAAACCCAAGAAAGCTGCAGACACGACTAATCCGAGACCAATCGCTGCTTTCTTGCCAAGTGCTCGAAATGCATGCCTCATCATGTTGCGCTGATCGGTTGTCCAATGCCTGCGCGTATACCTCCATATTTTGGCACCATCAACGAATCCCGGTAATAAGCGATTGTCTGGTATATCACGCCAAAGGGCCGCGCGTTTCGTGAGAAGAACTTGAGCTTTACCCCCGGGAGTTTCTGCCAGTTCGCGGTTGATCCATTTGCGCATAGACAGAACGAGGTTATCATGCGTGAGACGGTAGTACTTCGAACTCGGATTGTTGACATTGACATCGATCGCGCCGGCAGCAGGGTGCTCTGGGCCATCCAGTTCCACAGGTGTAATCAGGTGTAGCTCCCTGTCCAATATTTTTAGCAGTTCGGAGAAATCATTCGTTAAGGCGTTGTAGCCAGATGTAGCAAGAAGCTCCCCTTCGGATCGCTTTTCTCCTTTTATGCGAGATCCGGCATCAGGAAGTAAACTCGCCAGAACCGCCCGAGCGGCTCTCTCATGTCGGCGGTATCTTGGCGGTGCAGTATTAGCAACGAACGTTTTTTCAAGGAAAACTGCGACAACTCCAGAGGCGCCTCCAATCCTCTCAAGGGTTGCTGGTACCCAGTCCTCTCCTTGCACCATTTGCGCAAATAAAGCCAATTGCAGACAAACGACGAAGCCATCTTCGGCGAGATCATTGATAACCTGATCAAGAAATCTGTTGTTTTCGTCAGACAATTCGCCTGCCAAGGGTAGTTTTTCTAGTGCTCGACCAAATAGTCCCAAAACCCTTTTCGCATGCTCTCTGTTCATTAAATCGACCGAGACAAAGATTGGACTTCCCAAGAGGTCGATTTCTAATCGGTCTACAAACCGATACGCAGGAGTTATGAAGTCTTCCCGGATCATCAGGATGGCCTGGAGATGAACGCCGTCGCATTCACGCAGAGCCGCAATGAGGTCGCTTTGCTCTTCTTGACTTCTCGAATATAGGTACTGCTCAAATTGATCAAGGACGATCAAGACCCTTTTGCCTTCGGGAATACCCTGTAGTATCGCGGGTAAGCTGTGTTCTTGAGTGAGAAATGGACAAGCCTTAAGCAACGCCGCGCGCAAGCTGCCTTCCGTGTCGGAGGGAGAGGCCTCCACGTAGACGCAAACGGCTCTCTGCGGATCAACGTTCGGGATAATCCCAGCCTTCATTAAGGAAGTTTTGCCACATCCAGAACGGCCCGATAGCAAACCAATTTTGAAACTCTGAGTCGGGTCAGTTGCTTCGATTTGGGCCTTCCAGTTCGCTATTGCCTTGGGAAGAATTCCCGGGATTGAGCCAGGGATTAGATAAATAAAGTCGCGCGAGTCGTCTATCTCGAAAGGACGAAGCCAATGGGTCGGCGATACTGCAATGTTCGGCAATTGCACCAGGTCCGAAGCTATCGGAGATGTGCTCGCCCGGAGCCGTTCATTCAAGTAACCGGCGGCCTTTAAAAGAACGTCGGCGGTACTATCGCCCGCTTTGCCGAGGACCTTGTCAAGCAGTTTCCAAGCTATCGCGGAAACAGGAACAATAAGCGCGGAGAATACGCCGAGGTACACGGCCCCCACAACGAGAAGAATGAGAGTCGCAACAATCCATATCGTTAGCTTTGTACTCATATTTTGAAGACGTTATGCGTATTTCACTGCTCACGATGCACTGGTGCGCGCTCCGCAATCTAGCGGCCGTCCAAGCAAGAAACAAGCGCTGCACGATGCCGACCACTCTAGACCAAAGACATCTGCGGCAGTGTCTTGCGATCTTAACACCCCATCATTTGCAGGATGCCCTCTGATCACGTCGGCTATCTGCGAACCGCCAATTCCTGATTGCTGATCGATAAGAGTGGCCAATTTTGCCTCTTGCATTTTCAGCCACAGTAGTGTTAGCATGTACACTATTGGTTAACCTGGCGTTTCCTTCGTGCGCCTCGGTCGGTATCCGGCCGCCGGGGTCCACCCCGTTTTCTTTTTTCGATCGCGATCGCCCGGCGGTCGCCTTGCCTTCTCCCTCTCCCCTTGCGGGAGAGGACCGGGGTGAGGGTGCCGCGCCGAGGCGCACGATTTTCTTTTTTCCCCAGGCCCCCCTATGCGCCGACTTCGCCGAAATTTCGCTGGCTCCTGGCTTCGTTATGAATTGCCTCCTTCTGCTTTCTGCCGTCTGCCTTCTCAGTGCCTCCGCGGCCCGGCGGTTATCTGCGTCAATCAGCGTTCATCCGCAGTTTCTTTCCCTGCCCAGTACCTACCGCTGCTCCGTGCCCTTCGTGACTTCGTGGTTAAAACATGGCTTGACAATACTTCGTTGCCCCCGATTTACCCCGCCGCGCACAATTTCAAACAAGCAAAACACCCATTCCACTCGACAAATCCCGACTCGCTGCGCACCATGGATTTCTGCCCAGCAAACCATGTGGGTAAATGAGGGGAAAATGTTTGGCCCAAAACCATCACTTTTCCCGAGAGTTATTCACACACACTTGCACACGACATTCGCGCGCGTCACTCGCAAAAAAAACACGTCCCCCATTCAGTATTCATCATTCTCACTCCTTCACCTGTTCACCTCTGCACATCTTCACCTGTTCATGGACGTCTGTCTTCATTCCCCACTCCCCATTCCCCACTCTCCTCTAGCCACCAGCCACTAGCCACTACTTCCCCACCAACCGCTTACCGCTCACTGCGATCAATTGTAAAATGCGCCTCGCACTCAACTCTTGCCCCGCTCCGACCGCACCGCGCCCTGACCCCTGAATGCTCTGCTCACCCGTTCACCCGTTCACCTCTTCACCTCTTCACCCGCTCATTCGCGACTCTTGAACCCCGAACCCTGACCTATGTCCCCCTTCGTCCACCTCCACTGCCACAGCCATTACAGCCTCCTCGATGGCGCAAGCCCCATCGATAAGCTAATCGCCCGCGCCAAATCCCTCGAGATGAACGCCCTGGCCATCACCGACCATGGCAACTTGCACGGTGCGCTCGAGTTCTATCAGGAAGCAAAAAAGGCAGGCATCAATCCCATCCTCGGCTACGAAGCCTATGTCGCCCCTGGCAAGCGCACCAACCGCGAAGGGGCAGGCCAAAAAGAATCGAGCTACCACCTCACACTTCTCGCCCAAAATCGCACGGGCTTCCGCAACCTTGTGAAGATGGCTTCGCTCGCTTACCTCGAAGGTTTCTACGTCAAGCCGCGCATCGATCGTGAACTGCTCGAACAACACCACGAAGGAATCATCTGCCTAAGCGGCTGCGTCTCCAGCGAATTCAGCCGCGCGCTGCTCAAAGGCCAAGAGCCGGGCGACGAGCACTGGCGCGAAGCCGAGCAAGTGGCCGCCTGGTTCCACAAGATCTTTGGCAATCGCTACTTTATCGAAGTTCAAAACAACGGCCTGGATATCCAGCGCCGCCAAATGGAATCGGCCGTCCAGCTCGCGCGCCAAATGGGCCTGCCGCTGGTCGCCACCTCCGACGCCCACTACGTGAACCAGGAAGATTCTGACGCTCAAGATGTGCTCCTGTGCATCAACACCGGCAAGTTCCGCAGCGACACCAATCGCCTGCGGATGGATACCAACCAGTTCTTCCTCCGCAGCCCGGCGGAAATGTATGCAGCCTTCCCCGGCTTCGAAGAAGCACTTAAGCAATCGCAGATTATCGCCGACAGCGTGAACATCGAACTCGAACTCGGCAAGCGCCACTTCCCCAACTACACGCCCCCCGAAGAACAAACCCCGGCCGATTATCTCCGCGATTTGTGTCTCCAAGGCCTGCGCGAGCGCTATGCCGATAATCCCCAGCGCATTATCGAGGGCCAACTCGCTCCCGACGTGCTCGCCCGCCTCGACCACGAGTTGCACGTCATCAACACGCTCGGCTTCCCCAACTATTTCCTCATCGTCTGGGATTTCGTCCGCTATGCCCGCGAGCGCGGCATCCCCGCCACCGCCCGCGGTTCAGGCGTCGGCTCGCTCGTGGCCTATGCGCTGTACCTCAGCCACGTCTGCCCGCTCGATTACAACCTCCTCTTCGAGCGCTTCCTCGATACCAACCGCCGCGAAGCCCCCGATATCGATATCGATTTCTGCAAAGATCGCCGCGGCGAAGTTATCCAATATGTCAAAGATAAATACGGCGAAGCCAACGTTGCCCAGATCGGCACTTTTGGCACGCTGGCCGCCCGCGCAGCCATTCGCGATGTCGGCCGCGCGCTCGCCATTCCGATTCCGCGAGTCGACACCATCGTCGCCATGGTGCCCGACGTGCTCAATATCTCGCTCGACGAAGCACTCGAGCAAAGTGCCGACCTGAAAAAAACCTACAACTCCGATGGCGAAGTGCGCGAACTATTGGATCTCGCCCGCAAAATCGAAGGCCTCGCCCGCAATGTCGGCACCCACGCCGCCGCAGTCGTCATCGCCGATCGCCCCCTCACTGAATATGTCCCTCTGTGCCGCGTGCAAAACAAAGAGGAAATCATCACCCAGTGGGCCATGGCCGATGTTGAAAAAGCCGGCTTACTCAAGATGGATTTCCTCGGCCTGCGCAACCTCACCGTGCTCGCCAAAGCGGTCGAAATCATCGAGCAAACAACCGGCTCGCGAGTCGATCCCTACAAATTCCCGCTCGACGATGCTGAAACGTTTGCCCTCCTTTGCCGCGGCGAAACCAAAGGCATCTTCCAGCTCGAAAGCGGCGGCATTCGCGATCTGCTTCAGAAAATGAAGCCCGACCATTTCCGCGATATCATCGCCACCAACGCCCTTTATCGCCCCGGTCCGCTCGAAGGGGGCATGGTCGACGACTACGTGCAAGTCAAGCATGGCCGCAAAAAAGCCGCCTACATTCACCCGGTCATGAAAGATGTGCTCGAAGAAACGCACGGCGTCATGGTCTATCAAGAGCAGGTCATGCTCATCCTCAATCGCTTAGGCGGCATTGATCTGGCCGACGCCTACACCTGCATCAAAGCCATCAGCAAAAAAAATCTGCCGACCATCGCCAAATATCGCGAGCAATTCGTCGCCGGCGCTACCTCGCAAGGGCTGAGCGAACGACAAGCCGCCGATGTGTTCGAACTCATCGCCAAATTCGCAGGCTACGGCTTCAACAAATCGCACAGCACCGCCTATGCGCTAATCGCCTACATGACGGCCTACCTCAAGGCCCACTATCCGCTCGAATTCATGGCGGCCCTCTTAGATGGCGACATCGACGCCCGCAACTTCAAGAAAAAAGATTCCCTCGTCGAACACTTGGAAGATTGCCGCCGCATGGGCTTGCAAACCGTGCCGCCGAATGTGAATCTTTCGGCGGCCGATTTCTCCGTGCAAGATGGAAAAATCGCCTTCGCCTTGGCCGCCATCAAAGGATGCGGCGGCGCGGCGGCCGACGCCGTCGTCGCCCAGCGCAAAGCCGTCGGGCCGTTCCGCAGCCTGTTCGATTTCTGCGAGCGCTGCGATCCATCGCTCGTGAATCGCACGGCGCTCGAAAGCCTCATCAAGGCCGGCGCGTTCGATTCATTGCACGCCAATCGCGCCGCCGCCTGGCAAGCGCTCGACCGCGCGCTCCAAGGGGGCGCCTCCAAACTCGCCGATCTCCGCTCGGGCCAGAAAGGACTGTTCGACGATGGCGCTGAAGAATCGCCCCAAGCTGCCGATCAATCGCTTCCGCGCATCGACGATTGGCCCCAGCCGCAGCGCTTGGCCAATGAAAAAGAAGTGCTCGGTTTTTATCTTTCCAGCCACCCGCTGGCCGAACACCAGAACACGCTTGCAGCCCACTGCCAATCCACATCGGCCATTACTGGCCTCCCCAAACGATCCGAAGTCATGCTCGGCGGCATAGTGTCGTCCATCAAGCTCGCCCACACAAAAAACCCGCGCGAAGGTTCGACTCTCACCAAATACGCCATGTTCGACCTCGAAGACCTCGACGGCATTATCCGCTGCATCGCCTGGCCCGAAGAGTTCGCGCGGCTGGGCCAGTTCATCGAATCCGATGCCATTGTCGCCCTGCGCGGCAGCGTCGACCGTCGCCCGGGCAGCGAAGAATCGAACTTGATCGTCAACGACATTTTCCCGCTGGCCGATCTCGCGCGCCGCACGATTAAATCGATCGTCGTTCGCGTCTTTGAAGAGGCGGCACGGCGCCGCCGTCCTGGAAAACCTACGAGAAATACTCACCGAGTTTCCAGGCAATTGTGAATTTCAAATCTTGCTTACGTTGCCCGATGGCAGCCGTGTGCATCTTAATACTTCCTTAAGAGTCGACGTCACCGCCGAATTTCGTAGCCGCGTCGAACTATTGCTCGGCTCCGGAAATATCAAAACCATTTCCGCTCCGCTGGCCAGCACACCGCCGCATGCGCAACGGAAAATCGCACCGCCGCCCCGCCGAAGTCGGCAGCTAGATTGCCTTAGAAAACCCTCTCCCCCTGGGAGAGGGCAGGGTGAGGGTGCTGCGCGTTCCCGAAAGTTTTTTGATTTACTTTTGCGCCGTAAAAAGTAATACTATTGGTCGGGAGAGATAGAGGCACGTGGGAGTTAAGCCGTCGGGCGGCGCTCTTTTCGTGGGACCGACGTAGCGTGCGCTCATGTTGCGCACGTAGTTCATAGCGACTTCTTTTCCGGGAGTATCGCGATGTCATTTTGCACGCCGCGCGCGTGGCTTCACGCTGGTTGAATTGCTCGTCGTCATCGCCATCATCGCCATCCTCATCGCGCTGTTGCTCCCTGCAATTCAAGCCGCCCGCGAAGCCGCCCGCCGCAGCCAATGCACCAACAACCTGAAAGAGCTTGCGCTCGGCTGCCTGAACTACGCCAGCGCCAAAAAAACTCTGCCGCCTGGAAAGCTCTCGTATTATTCCGCCGATGCCGGCGCTGGAAACTCTTGTGGCGACCCCAACAATGGCCCCAACTGGGCCATCATGATCTTGCCGTTCATCGAAGAAAAAGCCCTCTACGCCAAGTATCACTTCGAGCTGAGTTCGACCGGCCAACCAGTCGAAACGAGCGATCCGCTCAATGCCGCCGTCGTCCAGCAAATTCTCACCGTCATGAATTGTCCAAGTGACCCCAATCCTCCCGCTGTTATCACGCCGCAAAACGGAAAACCAGGTCCGACGGCTCCGACCGGGCCGAACTTCGCCTCAAGTTCTTATAAGGGTGTGGCTGGTCGCGCTTATTGGGATACCGGAAGCCACGAGGCATTCTTCGACAGCTCGAAGGCCCATGCCGGCGATCTTACAATCGACGATCGAGGCCCACTCTCGGTCGTCGTGGCGACTCGCGATAGTTGCTTCATGGGCGCGATGGCCCGCTCGCCGGTAAAAATATCGCAAATCAAAGACGGCACTTCGAAAACGCTCCTGATCGGCGAGTACACCACTACCTCGCTTCCCGCCGCCGGTCTAAGCCGAGCCGCATTTTGGGGCGATAGCTATTACGGCATGAGCTTGGGCGACATTACGCTGCCGCCGGCCTGCCAGAACGGCAACGGAATGAGTTGCACGATTCCTGCCCAGCCTTATGCGACAATTCTCGACCCCGATTTTCAAAAATGCGCCAATGCAACGGACCCCGCGAATCCACAGGCCTGCAAACGCACATTTGCCGGCATGCACGGCGGCGGCGGCGCCATCAATTTCGCGCTGGGCGATGGCTCGGTACAGCAAATCTCCGTTTACACCGACCTGCATATTCTCGGCGCTATGGCCACCATCAACGGCGGCGAGAATTTCAATTTGCGGTAGGCATTAGCGGACTGGCTTTTGACCTCTCGCAATCGGCAGCTAACCTCGGGCAGCAGCCTGTTGGCGACCCTCGACCGACATAGGTTTCCGTTGCTGCCGGGGTTTTCCTGGCCCCTTCTGCCCCAATACACCGCAGGCCGTTGCGCTTACAATAGCGGTATCAAACCTCAATCGCCGCTCCCCCCTTACGCCGTCTTGCTCGAACGTCGAACGCGCAACCTGCACCCCCATGCCGCTGCCTCAAGTTGTCATCGTCGGCCGCCCAAATGTCGGCAAATCGAGCATTTTCAACTGGCTAGCACGCCGTCGGCTGGCGATCGTCGACCGCATCGCCGGGGTCACGCGCGACCGCAATACGCATCTCATTTCCGAGCAGGGCCGCTTCTTCGAACTGGTCGATACCGGCGGCATGGGCTTCGACGATCCCGACAATCTAACCCCCCACATCGAAGAGCAAATCAAAGCCGCACTCGAAGAAGCCACGGTCATTTTGTTCGTGGTCGATGCCCGCGAGGGGCTCGCGCCGCTCGATCACGAAGTTGCCAAGCGCCTGCGCTATGTGGAAGCGCCGGTCGTCTGCGTGGCCAACAAGTGTGACGATGCGACCATCGATCCCAACGCCGACGAATTCTATAAACTCGGCCGCGGTCGCCTGGTGCGTACCAGCCCCCTGCAAAATCGCAACAAGCAGGAGCTGCTCGATCTAATCGTCGAGCGTCTCCCTCCGCCGGAAGCCGGCGATTCCGCCCCGCCCCCCGAGCCTGAAATGAAGCTCGCCATTGTCGGCCGCCGCAACGTGGGCAAAAGCACGTTCGTCAACACACTGGCGCAGGCCGAGCGCATGATCGTCAGCGAGGTGCCCGGCACCACGCGCGACAGCGTCGATGTGCATTTCCAACTCGACAGCAAAACGTTCGTCGCCATCGATACGCCCGGCCTCAAGCGCGGCCGCAGTATCGCCACCGATGTCGATTTCTACAGCTTCCATCGCGCCCAGCGCAGCATTCGCCGGGCCGACGTCGTGCTATTGTTTTTCGATCCCACGCAGCGCATCAGCAAGGTCGATAAGCAACTTTGCGACTACATTTCCCAGCAATACAAGCCCTGCGTGTTTGTAGTGAATAAATGGGACCTGCAGCACCGCAGCATGCCCACCGAAAAATGGGTGCATTACCTCCACGACACCTTCCGCAGCATGTGGCACGTCCCCATCGCTTTCATTACCGGCCAAACGGGCAAGAACGTGAAGGCGCTGTTGAACCACTCGCAAATGTTGTTCAACCAGGCCCGCCAGCGCGTTTCCACGGCCGATTTGAACAAGCTGTTGCGCTCGGCCATTCAGGCCAATCCGCCGCCGATCCATCAAAATCGTCAACCGAAAATCTATTTCGCTACGCAAGTCGGCGTGCAGCCGCCGACGATCGTTCTATTTTGCTCCAACCCCGCAGGCATCTCGCAAACCTACCGCCGCTATTTGCTGGGCGTGTTCCGCGACCGCCTGCCCTTTTCCGAGGTGCCGGTAAAAATGTACCTCCGCCGCCGCGAAGAGCGCGACAAACCGCCAGCAGGCGTGGAAATCGAGCCTGATATCCAATCCGACTCTTCCGCTGCCGAAGCACCAGCAGGCGACTCCGCCGGCGCCTAGTACTCCGTTCTGCTCGATCTTAATTCGCTGGCGCCAAACGGCTTGCGCCCACGGGAATTGGCCGCGATTCGGATCGTCCTTCTTGCTATGATTCCGCGCCTTTTTGCTCGTGCCACTGCACAACTGCTAGCGATCAATCTCGGACTAGTTCTGCAATCGAACAATGGCGCTCGCTTCAAAGATATTTCCACCCGGCATTAGAATTCGTCGGATTACCGCGCGGTGTTGTCCGGAACGTCATAGCACTAGGTTTCGCTGCAGTCCTAGTTGCAGTCTGGCTTCAACTCTTCGTGCGCCTCATTGCCACGGCCGACGACGAAGTGCTACCGCCAGCGAATCAGTTGGATCATGCTGCCGCAATCAAAGAAAGCGCGGCTGAGAATTCATCAATTGCAGACAAACCGGCCGCCGAGCTGGCCTCCGTCGTCAAACCTTCGGCAACAGAGCAACCTGCGAATGCCAGCAATAAGCCACCCAAATCTGACCATTGGGCGTTCCAGCCGCTGCGCCCGGTGAAGCCGCCGGCCAGCCGCGATCCGTGGATCGACACGCCCATCGACGCTTTTGTCCTTCAAAAACTGCAGGAGCACCGTCTCGCTCCCAGCGCGCAAGCCAACCGCCTCGATTTAATTCGCCGCCTCACGTTCGATCTCATCGGCTTGCCACCCACGCCCGACGAAGTGCAAGCCTACTTGAGCGACAAGGCCGACGACGCCGACGCCTACGAAAAACTGGTCGACCGCTTGCTCGAAAGCCCTCACTATGGCGAGCGCCGGGCGCGGCACTGGCTCGATCTGCGGCGCTACGCCGATTCCGACGGCTTCGAAGACGACTACAATCGCAAATTCGCCTATAAATACCGCGATTATGTCATTCGCAGCTTCAACGAAGATAAGCCGTACAATCGCTTTTTGATGGAGCAGCTCGCCGGCGACGAAATCAATCCCGACGATCCGACGAACTTAGTCGCGCTGGGTTTTTTGCGCTGCGGTCCGACCATCACCAATCAGAAGAACGAGAAAAACCGCGTCGATGAAGTAGACGACGTGGTTTCGACCACCGGCGCGGTCTGTTTGGGCCTGACCATCGGCTGCGCCCGCTGCCACGATCATAAATACGAACCGATCAGCCAGCGCGATTACTACCGGCTGTTCGCCGTTTTCGACAACACCGCCAAATTCGACGACGCCGAAATGATGCAAGTGCGCGACCCCGGCTCTCAGGCGCACAAAACCTATATCATGCTCGGCGGCGATTGCACGAAGCACGGCGACGAAGTGCCGCCCGGCGTGCCCGAAGTGCTCGATGACGGGAAGGCCGTGTTTCCAACGTCCGCGGGCGAACTGGCCGGCAGCGTGGGCCGCCGCTTGGCGCTGGCCAATTGGATCGCCAATGCCGATAACCCGCTTACGGCGCGAGTGATCGTCAATCGCCTGTGGCTCTATCATTTCGGCCGCGGACTGGTCAACACGCCGAGCAATTTCGGCACAAGCGGCGACCCTCCCACGCATCCTGAACTCATCGACTACCTGGCCGGCGAGCTGCTGCACGGCGATTGGAAACTGAAGGCGCATTCAAAAAATGATCGTCATGTCGGCCACGTATCGGCAGTCGACCTCCTCGGAGCCGGAAAAAGCAGGGCTCGATCCAAGCGACCAATGGTATTGGCGCTATCCGCTGCGGCGGCTGGAGGCCGAGGAAATTCGCGATTCGATTCTGGACGCCAGCGGCAATTTAAATTCGCAAATGTTCGGCCCCGGCGCATCCAAGAATGCCCGACCATATTGTCGCCGCCGGCAGCAAAGATAAGTGGCCCATCGTGAAGCAAGAGGGGCCTGATGAGTGGCGTCGGAGCGTCTATGTGTTCATCAAGCGATCGACCCTGTTGCCGATGCTCGAAGGCTTCGACGCCCCAGCGCCACGCAGAGTTGCGAACGCCGCACGACCACGACCGTCGCCACTCAGGCGCTGCAACTATTGAACGACGAGTTCACTAACGAACAAGCCGAAGATATGGCGGCCCGCGTCATTCGCGAAACGGGCGATAGCGTCAGCCGCCAAGTCGAGCGCGTGTATTGGCTCGCCCTTTCGCGCCAGCCGACCGACGCCGAGCGCCGCACCGCCGCCGAATTCGTCGACGAACGCTTCGATAGCGAGCGCAGGCAACTGCTCGACAAGCACATCAACCTGACGATCAAAGAGCAAGGAGGAGCTCCGCCGCCACGCTCTGGCCGATTTGTGCCACGCGATTTTTAACAGCAACGAATTTGTATATGTAAATTGAAACAGTTCCCCTCTACCTTCGGGAGGGTGGGGTGAGAGAAGACCCAATGGATTCGACCGAAACTAGCCACAACCACTGCAACTTCAATCGCTGGCCCACCATATGGAGCCGACGGAAGTTTCTGCAAACCACCGGCGCTGGCTTTGCCTCGCTGGCCATGCATTACTTGTTCGCGTGCGACGGCCTGTTGGCGGCCGAGCCGGCGCTTTAGCCTCCGCTTTTCTGCTCGGCGATGCCATACCCTCCGAGTTCAATCCACTCGCACCGCGGCCGCCGCACTTTCCCGCCAAAGCCAAAGCCGTCATTTTTTTATTTTGCTATGGCGGCCCGAGCCAGGTCGATCTTTTCGATCCTAAGCCGCGCTCGAAAAATGGGACGGCCAGCCCATTCCCGTGTTCGAAAAAGACGCCGCGTTCTTTCCCGATACAAAAAACACCGCGTTCAAAAGCCCCACAAGTTCGCCAAGTACGGCGAGGCGGGCATCGATATTTCAGAAAAATTCCCGAACCTCGCCGCGCTCGGCCGACGATTTGTGCGTCATTCGCTCGATGCATGCCGACTCAAACAATCATGCCCCCGCGCTGTTCCAAATGAACACCGGCTTTCTGCTCCCCGGCCGGCCCAGCTTCGGATCGTGGGTTACTTACGGCCTGGGGGCCGAAACCGATCGCCTGCCGGCGTTCGTGGTCATGTGGGATCATCGCGGCGGCCCCGTCGGCAGCGCACGAAATTGGAGTTCCGGCTTTTTGCCGCCGGCCTATCAGGGCACGCCGTTTCGCGCCAGCGGCGATCCGATTGTCGATCTCAAGCCGCCAGCCAGCGTATCGCCCGAGCGCGAAAAAGCCCGCCTCGAGCTTCTTGCCAAGCTGAATGAAGAACACCTGCGCCAGCATCCCGGCGAGGAAGAGCTTGCCGCGCGCATCGCCAGCTACGAATTGGCCTTCCGCATGCAGATGAGGTCGCCGGAAGTGGTCGATTTAGCCGGCGAATCGGCCGACACGCAAAAACTCTACGGCCTCGATAACAAGCAAACTGAATACTTCGGTCGCCAATGCCTGCTGGCGCGGCGGTTGATCGAGCGCGGCGTGCGCTTCGTGCAGCTTTATTCCGGCGGCAGCACTCAGCAATTGTGTTGGATGCTGCACTTGGGGCTCAAAGCCAATCACGACGAACACTGCGCCGAAACCGATCGGCCGGATTTATGGCTTGCCTTACCGACCTCAAGCAGCGCGGCCGCTCGATTCGACGCTGGTGATTTGGGGCGGGAGCATCTGGACGCCTGCCGACAACGCAAGGCCCATGGCGCGACCACGGCCCGAAGGATTCACCATGTGGTTGGCCGGCGGCGGCACGAAGACGCGGCACAATTTACGGAGCGACCGGACGAATTTGGGTATGCCACAGTCGAAAGTGGCGTTTCGATTTCCCGATCTGCACGCTCTTGCTTGTACATCTTTTGGGGCCAACGACAAGACAGCTCACATTCCAGCAAGGCGGCCGCGAGATCGCCTGACCGACACTAGCGGCGAAGTGATTACCGATATCCTCGCGTCATTGCCTGATTCGTGCCGCGCTGGCACGTGCATTCTCGCGCTTTGCGCAGGATCGCGACTTTTTTTGCGCAGCTTTTCCTCAGCATGAATTCGCTGTTGCGCAACTCGCCGCAAAGCTCTGCTTTAAAAGTACCCGCGGTTCGATATGGCTCAGGCGTGATAATTTTTCCACATGCCGCCAAAGTCATTGCGCTCATAGGCTTTCCGATTCCTAGCGTCTTCTTGCGCAGGTACTTTCAGTCTGACTTTCACCGGCATGTCGCAATCATCAAATCTTGCCAAGCGTAATGAGGGGCTAGGAAGGATCGAACATCATGCCGGATCGACAATTCGAAAACTTTGCTTTGTGTTTTAAAGCAATCTTCACGTTCTTAGATGGCGATCCGAAGCGGCGAAACAAAGTTTGGAATTCGTGCTTGCGCGAATGTCGCGAAAATGTCCTGCCGCGAGCGCGCAATTTTGCCGGGAATGTGTCGATCATCTCGCAGCTTTCACGCTTCGAGCTGCGTTTGGCCGAAGACGATTGAAGTCGTGGTCGCTCCGCTCCACTCGTCTGTGAATCCAAATTCGACCAGAGCGTCAGTGCCGTCAGCGCCTCGTCTTGCCAGCCGTTTGCTTTAGGTTGCTATCACGACAAGGCTCGCGTATGTTGTCATTGAAGGTAATATCTACTCTGCGGTTTCCGTTCCCAAAAACTACCGCCGTCGGTTAGTTTCACTAGTAGCCGCCCACTTCAATTGTTCACGCACATGACTCCACACCAGATCTTCTCGCCGAATACATCGAAACCCACGACCATTATCACGATAGGCCGAAATTCTTTTTTTGCTGATTGTCGTTTGTGTTTTCGTCGTCGTGTTGGCGAGGTATTTCCGTCTGCGGATCCAGTCGGTCACGACGGCGGCAGGCATCGGTATCTTCACTTGCTCGGCATGACCTTCCGCAAGTAGATCCCGCGGTCATCGTCCGCAGCCAAGATCATGGCCGTGCAGGCCGGCATGGCGAAGACACTGGAGTGACCAGCAAGGCCCTGGAGCGCACTACATCGCCGGCGGAAAAGTGCCGCTGGTGATTTCGCCATCATGCCGCCAGCAGAGCTAGAACCATCAAGCTCGATTACAGATTCGCCACCGCCATCGACCTGCGGCCGCGACGTGCTCGAAGCAGTGAACAGCGTTTACCCCAGAGTGATCGATTGCCCCGCACGCGGCTCCGGCGAAGGATCGCTCGAATGCGAGTCGCCAGGACGGCATCCAAGCTCAAGGTGAAAGCCCGGGTCACGGTCCGCACGAATTTGAATCAGGTGATCGGCGGTGCTATGGAGGAAACAATTATCGCCGCGTCGGCGAAGGAATCGTCAGTGCCATCGGCTCAGCCGGAAACTCAATCGACGTGCTGGCCCAGCCCGATCGAATTTCCAAAGGCGGTGCTGGCACCGCCGGCTCATTCGCGAACGACCGATTCGAGATCGTCTCGATCGACATTGCCGATATCATCGTCGGCGATAACATTGGCGCCCGTTTGCAGGCCGACCACGCCACAAGGCCGACATGCGCGTGGCACGCGCCAACGCCGAAGGACGTCGCGCGATCGCGCTGTCGCCTCGGAACAGGAAGACATCGCCGCTGTCGAAGGATCGCCAAGCGGACACTAATCGCCGGCCGAAGCGGAGTGCCCAAGGCCATTGCCGCGCGTTTCAGACGGCGTCCTTGGCGTCTCGACTATTATAAGTTGCGTAATATTGAGCAGATACGGAAATCGCCGCAGCATTTCGGTGTAACGACGACATCTACGCCGACATAGATCGCACGTTCTCTATCACTCGGCGGCCACCGACCACGTTCATGAAAAGCGATCCGTCAGTCCTCTCCTCGCCGCCGACTCGTCTGATTTGATCAAAGTCGCTCCGTTCATCGTCGGCGATCCTAGTGTCGGTCATCAATGGATTCGCAGCAAAGCTCAGCCTCCCGCGCCCCAGCCGCGCCACCGCCAATGATCCCGTCGGCCAGCCGCCGGGCCAACCGCCCGTGCAGCCCCAGCCGCAACAGGGCGGTTTGCAATCGGATGGACGAATTCCTGCGGCAAGCTGTTCGTTCCGCAGGGACACCAGCCCCAGGGTAAACAAGCCGGACAAATGGGACCCGCTGCACAGCCCTCTCCCCAGCGGCGGGAGCGCCCGCCTCCGCGGCGAGCACAGATCGCCGCGCCAAGCCGGCAGCAGCCTTCCGCGCCGCCTCCCCAACCAGAACCGGTTGCCGAGCGGGAATCACGCCGCCGCGCGAGACAGTCGCGGATATGTCGGCCGACCATATTGACAGCTCAAAATTCGCCCAGCACGCTAGCCAGCTCAGCCACATCGATGAATGGATAGCGAATCCGCCAGCACATGCAGCGCGATTTCGAGCTGCGATGCGGGCGGCCTGAACTCCACTGGGCGTTTTTGAAGCCCGCAGGCGCGACCGCGGCGGCGGCTACCGCTGCAGCCGCGACCGCTGCCAAACTGCTTCGACCGCCGGTGCCGATGAGCCACAGCGCCCATCGTTATGCGCAAGAACCGCCAGCAATATTGCGGTTTTTCTAGCGGCGAAAGAACATGCGGGACGCCGTCATCTTACTCGAATCCTGATCGGCCCGACATCGCTGGAGTAGACGTGTTGGCCCGCGCGGCGACGAACCGCAATAACTGAAGGAGCTGTTTCAAGACCTATTTTCGCTGATGCGTGAGCCGATTGAAGCAAATGAGGGAAGCCGCGATTTCGTGAAAGGCTTGGAAATGTTCCGCGGTACGTTCGTAACACAGTTTAAGACGACGGAAGTTCCCGACCAACTGAGGGTTTGTTCGACGACGTAGCGGGTTCGCCCCAGGCCGCTGCCGTGTTCGCGTTTCGAGTTGCCGTAGGGAGCCAACAGCGGTCGGATGCCCCGCTTCACGACTTGCCGCTGGATT
>CAWGBP010000064.1:0-27286 GCA_963820835.1 Pirellulales bacterium
CCGTACTCTTCGATCTTGCGGTAGAGCGTCGCGCGGCCGATGCCTAAGAGTTTGGCCGCTTCGGGCACGTTGCCGTTGGTGCGTTTTAAGGCTTCGCCGATGAGGCGGCGTTCCCAATAGTCTAGCGCCAACGTTTCCAATTCACCGCCGGGACCGGCATCGTGCAGGCCTAAGTCGCTGGCCTCGATGCGCTTGTCGCCGGCCAACAGCACTGCGCTATCGATCACGTTGCGCAACTGGCGGACGTTGCCCGGCCAACTGTAAGAGAGAAGCTTTTGCTTCGCCTCGGGCGCCAATTGCAGATGCGGGCGGCCGTGCTGCCGCCGGAAATGATCGAGGAAGTAGTTCACGAGCATTTCAATATCACTGCCGCGCTCGCGCAGCGGCGGTACAAGCAGCTCGAATGCCGCGAGACGGTAGAAGAGATCTTCGCGGAATTTTTTCTGCCGCACGTAGGCTTGCAGATCTTGATTGCAGGCCGCGATCACGCGGACATCGACTTTAACTTGCTGCGAACTGCCCACAGGCAAGAAGGGATGTCCCTCCAGAATTCGCAAGAGCTTCGCCTGCCCTTCGAGCGTCAATTCGCTGACTTCATCCAGAAACAGCGTGCCGGTGTCGGATTGTTGGAAAAAGCCCATGTGATCGCGGTCGGCGCTGGTAAAGGCGCCTGCCTTATGGCCGAAGAGTTGGCTTTCCATGAGCTCGGCCGGGATGGCGGCGCAGTTGACGCTGAGCATCGGTCGATCGGAGCGCGGACTCGCCTTGTGCAGCGCGCGGGCCACGAGTTCCTTGCCCGAGCCGCTTTCGCCTCGCACCAGGACGCAGCCGGTGGCTTTGGCCAAGCGGCCGATTTTCGATTTCAGTTCGACCATGGGGGGACACTGGCCGATGAGCTCGCCGAAAGCGGACGATTTGTCGATCAGCCGCAAATAGTCGGTTTCCATCGTCGTCTGCTTGCGGGCGCGGACGATAGCCACGACGAGGATATTGGCCAGCGAAATGGCGAATTCGAAATCGGATTGGCGAAAGCGCCCCTGCTCCAGGTAGGCGTGAATGGCCCCCAGCGTGTTGCGGTGGCTGATGAGCGGCACACAGAGGGCGTCGGCAAAATGGGCTAGGCTCTCAGCTTGATTGCTGCCACCACGCTGTTTGGCGATCCAGACCGCGTGCCCTTGCCGGCAGACTAATTCGGTTAGCGATTCGCTGAAATTGACAGAGTCGCTTGCCCCTTCGGGAATGGCGATGCGCGGAGTCAGTTCGCCGGTATCGTTGACCCACATGAAGCCGACGACCGAGGCGCGCGTTTGATCTTTGAGCAAATCGAGCGCGATGCGCACCACGTCGTCAGGGTGGTCTCGCTCGCACCCCAACAGTTTGAGTGCGAGCTGATAGAGCACCAACAGCCGTTTGGCCTGCTCGGCGTCGCGCACCGCAGCCAAGCCCCAGACGTCGGTATCGGTCAGGCCGCCGACGGCCGCGTCGCGCACGATCGTTTGCGTGTAGGTTTGCTCTTCGACGGAAAGCACCGTGGGGGGATCGTCGGACTGGCGGAATTCGAATTCGACGGTGCCGATGCGAACGCTGTGGCCATCGTCGAGCATGGTCGGCTCGTCGATCTTTTGTTCGTTCACATAAGTGCCGTTACGGCTGCCGGCATCGCGAATGGTCCAATGGCCGTCGGCCAGTTGCACCTCGGCATGCACGCGCGAACAGAGCGGATCGGCCAGCACAATTTGGCAATCTTCGCCGCGCCCGATGCGGCTGGGCCGGTCGCGCTCCAAGAGAAAATGCTCGCCGGCGCGAGCGCCGACCGTCATGGTGAAATAGACGTATTTTGGAGTGGCTGCAACGGTCACGGTCGGTGCAATCGCGGGTACGATGAGTAGAATGAAGGCGGGAATTCCGAAACGATTGGCGAGGCGCCCGGCACCTAGGCCACTTCGACCCCCCAGGCGGCCGATGCCAAGCTTAACCCTCACCATTGCAATATAACAAGCCGACAAAGCCGATGGCATCACCTGCCGAGCCTCGATTTTCGCCGAAAATCACGCCCATAAACGGCCAGCGCGGGCTGCTGTTGGTCGGCCATGGCACGCGCGACCCGCGCGGCTTGGCGGAGTTTGGCACGGTCGCCGAATTGGTGGCGCGGCAGGCCGAAGAGTTCGTGGTGGAGAGCTGCTTCTTGGAATTGGCCGAGCCCAATATTGCCACAGGCGTTGGGGAATTGCTCGAGCGAGGAATAAAACGCATAGTGGTTGCGCCGCTGTTGCTATTTGCCGCCGGGCATGCGAAGCGCGATATACCGGCGGCGGTGGAGGCGGAAATCAGGGTTCAGGGTTCAGGGTTCAGTTCTAACGTTGCGACTATTGGTCACAGTGATGCAGCGAAATTATCAATCGTTCAGCAATGCCCGGCGCTCGAATGCCATCCGAAGATTGTTGACCTTTCGCAGAAGCGGTATGAAGAGGCTATCGACGGCCGTATGCGGGTCGACGCGAAAGATACGCTATTAATTCTTGTTGGCCGGGGTAGTTCGGAGGCCAGCGCGATTGCCGAAATGCGCCGCTTCGCGGCGATTCGCGCCAGCCAAACGCCAGTAGCTAGCGTCGAGGTTTGCTTTGTCGCCGTGGCTGTGCCGCAGCTGGGCGACGCACTGGCACAAGCGGAGCGAAGTACATATCAGCGCATTGTCGTGCAGCCACACTTGTTATTCGTCGGGCAGGTTTTGGATGAAATCGCGGCGGCGGTGAATGAAATTGCCGCCGAATCGCGCGAGAAAGAGTGGATCGTCGCGCCGCATTTAGGCCCCTCGCCACTGGTTGCCAAAGCCGTGCTCGAACTAGCTCGGCGGCAATGTTAGCCGACCAGTTCCGCCAGAGTCAAAGAAATTTGCCGATACGGTGCGCTCGTCGCCAAATCAATTGCGAAGCCAAGGAATAATAAGTTGGGAAGCTGTAATGCCCGACCACAATCTCTATTTGGGCTATTCAATCTGTCAGGCACTGGGTTGGCAAAATATTCAGGAAGTCTTAACGACCTAGGTGGTTGCGTCGAACGTAGCAAACATCAGGCATTCGACCTTGCCTCGGTCAGTCGCGTCGGATAAGATCGGTATAAGTCGTTAAGCATTGGGTACTTAGTCGATTATCCGGCTGCCAATTTGCCGGCAAGCTCGTTCTGATTTCCCGTCGTTTAGGGACTGAGACAGCGCCTTCTCATTTCCTGCACGCCAGCCGGTTAGGAAGGCGATTATCTCCAAGCTGCCGGAACAGTTCCCTCCGCGTTTTTTCTGCCTTTTTCCTTGAATTTCCATCGTGGGAGTCGTGTATGAGCCACGCCAGCGGCAAGTTGAGTCGAATTCGTCGTTTTTGCGCACTGGGTATTTTATGCGGGGCCACGCTAGCCTTGGGCTTAGTCGCCAGCCGAAGTTCGGCCGACCCCAAGCCCGACCAACGAACCGACCGCGAGGTAACGCTGGCGATCGTGCGCGACATGCGCGAGCACCTTTCGCATCACCCGTTGGATCAGGAGATATCCAACCGCACGTTCGATATGTTTTTCAAGGCTTTGGACCCGATGAAGGTCTATTTCACACAGGCCGACATCGATGAGTTTGCCAAGAACCGCAATGATTTGGGCGCGATGTTGAAGAAAGGGGACATCAGCTTCGCCTATCAGGTTTTTGATCGATTGCTTAAGCGCACTGACGAGCGCATGGCGCTGGCCGATGAGATTTTGAAAGGCGATATCGATTTCACGGTAGACGAAACCATTGTGACCGATCCGAAGCTGACGACGTATGCGAAGAACGACGCTGAAGTGAAAGACAAGTGGACCAAGTTGATCAAGTACGAGCTGTTGATGAAGAAGCTCGACAAGATTGAAGGTCAGGAAGCGCGCGATAAAGTTTCGCGACACTTCCACAGCATTGCCAAGCTGCGCCATCAGCAGACCGGCGACGATTTGCTGGAGATCTATTTGACGGCGATGACGCAAAGCTACGATCCGCACACCGACTATATGTCGCCCAGCACGGAGGAAAGCTTCGATATTGCCATGCGGCTGAGTCTCGAAGGCATTGGCGCCAAGCTGCAGTACGACGACGGCAACACGAAAATTACCGAATTGGTTCCCGGCGGCGCTGCCGACAAAGACGGTCGCCTGAAGCCAGGCGATAAGATTTTGGCTGTCGGCCAAGGCCGCGACGGCGAAATGGTCGACGTGGGGGACATGAACATCAACGAGGTCGTGAAGCTCATTCGCGGCAAAGCTGGCACCGTCGTGCGGCTGAAGGTGAAACCGGCCGATGCCGGCGATCCGAAATCGATCGAAATCACACGAGCGAGCATCGAATTGACCGATAGCGCCGCCCGCTCGGAAGTGCTCAATGCGAACGATCTGGATACGATTTTAGGCAAGAAAGATGCGCCCCCCAAAACCGACAATTCGGCGAAGAACGGCTCGGCCAAGGATGAGACGGTAAAGCCGGTCGCCAAGAACGAAACGAAGGACGACACCGTCATTCGCACGGCGATCCTCGAAAACAGCACCCGGCCCGACGGCCGGCCGTACAAAATCGGCGTGATCGATCTGCCCAGCTTTTACATGGATATGAAGGGGAATCGGGCTGGCGTGCAGAATTTTAGAAGCACCAGCCGCGACCTCGATGAAATCTTGCGCGATTTCAAAGCCAAAGGGGTCGATGCCGTTATTTTGGACCTGCGCCGCAATGGCGGCGGTGCCTTGAACGAAGCGATTGCCGTTACCGGTTTGTTCATCGACGAAGGCCCTGTGGTGCAAGTGAAAGACTCCAACGGCCGCGTGCAACACCTCGACGACGAAGATAAGGGTGTCGCCTGGGATGGACCGCTGGTAGTCATGCAGAGCAAATTTAGCGCAAGCGCCAGCGAAATCTTTACAGGGGCGATTCAAGACTATGGCCGCGGGCTGATTGTCGGCGATAAAACATCGCACGGCAAAGGCACGGTGCAAAGCATGGAATACCTGGCTCAGCAGTTGTTCCCGGGATTGAACAACGTGCCGTCACTGGGCGCGCTGAAGATTACCATTCAGCAGTTTTATCGGCCCGATGGCGACAGCACGCAAAACCGCGGCGTGGTTTCGGATGTTGAACTCCCCTCGATCACATCTCACTTGGATGTGGGCGAGTCGGATTTGGATTACGCGCTAAAGTTCGACAAGGTCGATCCCGCGCCGTATGCCAAGGTGAATATGGTCGACAAGCAAATGGTCGACCAATTGCGCAAGGAATCAGCCCAGCGCGTGGCCAAATCGGAAGATTTCCAGAAAGTGCAGAAGAAAATCGACCGCTATATGGAACTGAAGGCCAAGAAGGAAACGTCGCTTAACGAAGAAAAATTCATGGCCGAGCGGTCCGATTTCAATACTGACAAGGAAGAGGAAAAAGAGTTCGAGCAGTTGGATGAATCGGATCGGCCGGTGGTGAAGCACGATTATTACTTCGACGAAGTGCTGGCCATTACGCTCGACTACATCCACCTGCTCAATGGAACGCCATCCAATCCGGTGGCGGCCGGAGCGCCTCAATCGACCGGCGCCCCTGTGACGAGCGGTGTGCGGTAAGTTTGAAAGTGCGAAGGGCGTATCGCCCGTTGGGCCTAATTAAATCCTTACTGCTTGCAAAGCCGGCGACAATGTCGCCGGCTTTTTGTTTGTGCCCCAGCGTCGTCAGCTTCACACGCCCGATCCAACATGGTAATTTGAAGGTTTCGAGCGCTTTGGCGCTTCAGTTAAATCTGACAGATGGGAGTCGATGTCGCGGTCAGCCGCCCCAATCACCGGGGCACGAGTCGACTCCCGCGGCGAGACCCTCAGACACCACAGAATCCTCAGACACCCAATCTATAAGGAGTTTTCTCATGGCAAAACCACATCGCCGTTTGAAGAAGGCCAATCACGGCGCGCGTCCGGCGAATAGTAAGGCACGCAAAGCGAAACGCAAACACCTGCGCACTTAAGCACTCGCGAGAGCGAGCATCAACGGGACGCCGATCGCGGGGCTCAACATAGGTGGAGAGTTTCTCTCGTGTCTGTGAAGGATTTGATCGTCGATTTCTCGGAGTACGACGCGAACAACGTCGTGGCCGATATCCAAGAAATTCGCCGTTACAATTTGCAACGGTACGAGATGGAGCAGCTTACGGCCATCTGCCATGTCGATCGAGATCGGCAAATTTGTGTCGGCTACAAAGACGTTACGCATAATGAGTTTTGGGTGCGGGGGCACATGCCCAAGGCGCCGCTTATGCCGGGCGTGATCATGTGCGAGGCGGCGGCTCAATTGGCCAGCTACTTTGTGCAGAAGTACGACCTGCTGGGGGCGAAAGTCGTCGGCTTCGGCGGTCTGGAAGATGTTAAATTTCGCGGAGGCGTGTTGCCGGGAGATCGCCTCATCATCGCCGTGCAACTGACGAAGGTCCGCAGGGGCGCCATGATTGTTTGCCGGTTCGAGGGTTTCGTCGATCAGACCCTAGTCGTCGAAGGGAACCTCAAGGGCGTGCCGTTACCGTTGGATTTGGAAGCACTTGGAATAGGCTCGAATTCGCCGCCGGAACCGATCGATGATAAACGCTAAGTGAGAAGCGGCGCGGTTTTCGGCGCTTCTCCGCGAAGACTTATCAACCATCGTTCATCGTTTCAATTCTCGCCCATGTCTCGCCGGCCATTGCCGAAGATTTTTTCGTCGCTCGATGTATCGGCGCGTTTGTTTGCGCCTGAGCAGTTGCCGAAGCCCTGGGCTGCGGCGGCGCTGTTCGGCCGCGACGCGCCCCTGGAAGTAGAAATCGGGAGCGGCAAGGGTTTGTTTATCACCCAAGCGGCAGCCGCAAATCCGAAATTCAATTTTTTGGGTATCGAATTGGCCGTGCGGTATGCGCAACTCTGCGCCGCCAAGATCATCAAATCGAAACTCACCAATGCCTGGATGATACAGGGCAAGGCCGAACAGATTTTTGCCGAATATTTGCCTGAGGTTTCCGTCCGGGCCGTGCACGTCTATTTTCCCGACCCCTGGTGGAAGAAGCGGCACCGCAAGCGGCGCGTCATGAGCGAGCAATTTGTGAAAGCGATCGAGCGCGTTCTGGAACCAGGCGGCGTACTGCATTTTTGGACCGATGTGGAAGAGTATTTCCGCACGACGGTGGAATTGCTTGCCAAGTCAACGTCGCTCGAGGGTCCGTTTGAAGTTGCCGCCAAACCAGCCGAACACGATTTGGATTTTCGCACCCATTTCGAGCGCCGGATGCGGTTGCACAATGAGGCTGTGTATCGCTGTGAATTCAGGAAGCCGATAGCAGCACACTTGTGCTAGCAGGCAACTGGTCTTGGTTGCCACAAGCGGTTTTGAGATACTTCGCGCCAAAATTATTCTCCTTTCAGCTCTCCAGCCGCAGGGAAGCAGCTATGGTTGGATACACCGCGATTATTCCGCAGCGCGATTGCGGCGACGAGTTGCGCCGGCAATTGCCGCAATTGAGCGCGGTGCTTGCGCGCTTGCGCAGCCGTTCGAAATGGTGGTGGTCGATGATGGCTCGTCGCCGGCCACGCAGCGCCTGCTGGAAAAACTGCTGCAGGAGTGGTCCACCCTGCGGCTGTTGCGGCTCGACACTCCATGTGGCGCTAGCATTGCGCTGGCGGCGGGCATTGCCGCCGCGCGCGGCGACGTGGTCCTGGCCGTCGAGCCTGGAGAGCGCTATGCGGTCGAACAGATTGGGGAACTTATCAGTTGGCTTAATCGGGCCGATTTGGTCGTCGGTCGCCGGCGGAGAAATGGCTGGGCGAAAATCTGGCATCGGCTAAGCCGCATTCCACGCGCCCTGATGTTTGGGCTCGATTCACACGATCCCGATTGTTTGTTTTGGGCTGCGAGGCGCGAGGTGCTGGCGGGAATCAATCTGACGTCGGGGATGTGCCGATATTTAGCGGCGCTAGCGGCGCGGCGCGGCTTTCGGGTGTGCGAAATGTACGTGAAAGATGGGGGTGGACGTCGGCTGTTGGAAGATGTGCGGCCAAACTTGGGCGATTTTCTGGCCGCTTGGTGGATCTGCCGCCGTTGGCGCGAAAACAATGCGTACGAGATCATGCCCAACGGTTCGGCCCGGGCGGTTTTGCGACTGGTAACGCCCGACAACACGCAACCGGCAGCCAACAGCGAAGCACCACTGGCAAAGGCCTCCTAACTTTCATCAGGCACTCGGATCGCGATCTGAACGATGCAGCGGTGCGCTGTTTAAAACCATGACGATTTTCTTTTCCGCCGGTGAACCAAGCGGCGATCTGCACGGCGCGAATCTCATTCGAGAGCTGCGCCGTCTCGAGCCAGCTGTGAAGTGCGTTGGCTACGGCGGGCCGGAAATGGCCGCCGCGGGTTGCGACCTGCACGCCGATTTGACGGCGCTCGCCGTGATGTGGTTTCTGCGCGTGCTGTTGAATATTCACAAGTTCCTCGATTTGGCCAGCCGAGCCGATCGATTCTTTCGCCATCACAAGCCCGACGCCGTGGTGCTCATCGATTATCCGGGCTTCAACTGGTGGATTGCGCGCGTGCAAAAGCGCATAAGATTCCGGTGTTTTACTATTGCCCGCCGCAAATCTGGTCGTGGGGAAGCTGGCGGATCAAGAAGATGCGCAAATATGTTGATCACATTTTGTGCGCTCTCCCATTCGAGGAGACCTGGTTTCGCGAGCAAGGTTGCCGGGCGACATTTGTGGGCCATCCGTTTTTCGATGAGGTGCGACGGCACACGCTCGATCAGGCGTTTGTGGCAGGCCAAAAGGAGAAGCCCGGTCCGCTGGTCACCATTTTGCCCGGGTCACGCACGCAAGAGGTGAATCACAATTTGAAGTGGTTCTTAAAAGCCGCTGCACTGGTGAAGCAGCGCATCCCTTCCGCGCGATTCGCTGTGGCCGCGTTCAAGCCGCACCAGGCCCAAATGGCGCGCGAATTGGTTGCAGAAACGCAATTGCCCGTCGAAGTGCACTTGCGGAAGACGCCCGAATTGATGCAAGCGGCCGAGTGTTGCATGGCCTGTTCAGGCTCGGTTTCGATGGAACTGTTGTACTATCGCAAGCCGACAGTTGTGCTGTATTGGATCAGTCCGCTGGCCTACCGGGTGCAATCGTTTTTTCGCCGAGTGAAGTACATTACGCTCGTGAATTTGCTGACGGCCGACGAACTGTTCCCCGCCGACACTGCTCCGTACGATCCAAACGATCTCAAACAAGCTCACGTGCTCTTTCCGGAGTATCTCACGAGCGAAGATAAATCGGTGCAAATTGCGCTGCACATCGTGCGCTGGTTGGCGGACGACGATTGTCGCGAAAGCCTCACTGCCGAATTAGGCAAGCTCAAAGCACGCGTAGGGCATGGAGGGGCGTCGAGCGCTGCGGCCAAGATCATCGTTCAGGAGATCGATGCCCTCAGCCGCAGCGACACTAAAGTTTTGCCGCCCAAGCCGCATTTTGTGCCGGGTATGCGCGTGGCCAGTAGCGGCGGCGTATACTAGGGCCGATATCTTTATTAGTTGGCGGCCTCTTCGACGGTGTTTCATGCCCGACCGCTCGCAATCCGACGCTCGTGCCGAAGCGAAGCTGCCAGCGTGCCATGTGGGCCTGGTGTTTGCGCTGGCGATGGAAGCCGGGCCGCTGGAAGATCGGCTGAGCGGATTGATTTCGATTCGCGCAGGCGAATTCACGGTGCGGCAAGGGGGCTGGAAGGGGCGCGGCATCGCGGTCGTTCACTCGGGCATCGGTTCACGCTTGGCGGCCGAAGCCGCACACGCGCTCATTATCGGCCATCGGCCCCAATGGATTATCTCCGCCGGTCTGGCGGGAGGCCTACAACCGCAGGTAAAGCGCGGCGACATCGTCATGGCCGATGCGATTCTGGGCGAAGATGGCCGGCGGCTGGCGATCGATTTGCAAATTTCGCGCGACCAACTTGCCGCAATGCCAGGGCCTGCACGTGGGGCCGCTCTTGACTGTGGCGAAGCCCGTTCTAAAGGCGAACCAGAAGCGGGAACTCGGCTTGCAATACAACGCTTTGGCGGTCGATATGGAAACGCTCGGCGTGGCTGAAATTTGCCGGCAGGAAAAGCAGCGATTTTTGGCGGTGCGCGTGATTAGCGATGCGGTGGATGAAGAACTGCCGGCCGATATTGAACGCTTGATCAATAAGAAAACAGTCGCCCGGCGAATTGGCGCAGCGGCAGGATCACTCGTGCGGCGACCATCGGCAGCTAAGGATTTATGGCGGTTGCGAGGGAATGCAATGGAGTGCTCGCGGCGGTTGGCGACTTTTCTAGAGGGGGTGATGGAGCAACTGTGACCAAACGGGTTGGGAAGTCATCACGAACGGGTGAGTCCCGGCGCGCGGGAAAGAGGTGAACGGGCGAATGAAAGTTATGGGCGAGCGATTAGACGCCCAACCAGCGCGCGAACCTCGGCCGTCTCAGATCCGGAACGAGCAATTTGGAAGGTCGACCGAAGTACTCCAAGACCTTTTCCGCCGCCAAATAGCCACTTCGCACCGCTCCTTCCATCGTGGCCGGCCAGCCGGTCGCCGTCCAATCTCCGGCGTAAAACAAATTCGAAATCGACGATTGCTGTGGCGGCCGCAGTTGCTCGGCGCCTGGAAGCGGCGAGAATACGGCATGTTGCTCAGTCACCACTCGTCCTTGCAACAATTTCGCAGTGTGCGCCGCGGGCCAAATGCTCGCCAGTTCCTGCCGCACTTGATCGATTAGCTCGTCGCGCGGCCGCCCAGCCAAGTCGCGAGAGGCGCTAATCACGATCTGATAGTAATGACTTTCGGCAGGTGACTCCTCCGATAACCGCCGGCCGTGGTTAAATATCCATTGACTGGTCCGCCCAGGGAGCACGGCGTGCGGTAATTCGGTAATTGGCGCGATCGAACCACAAGTGCACCGCGGTGATGGGGACCGATTCGAGGCGCTCCAGTCGGGCTAGCTCTGGGAGCGCCGCGCGCAGCGACTGGCTAAACAACTCCGGCACGCGCCGCCACGCAGCGGCAACAACAACCGCGTCAAACGGTTCCGTATTCTCGCCTAGTTCGACCGCGCGAATCTGATCCGCATTGCCGATCGCCTGGTTCACCGCGCACTCTCGCCGCACGACAACGCCCTGGCCGCTCAGCCAGCCTTCCAAACGCGTGCCGTAGAATTCCCCCAAGGGAACTCGCGGCGTTTGCATTTCGCATGCCTGCCGCGGTCCCAAAAAAACATCAACAAACACTTTTCGCGCCGCGGGTACGGCGGCTCGATCGAGCGACTCACTTAGCGCGCTAACGATGACCGGGGTCCAAAATAGTTCGATTGCGCGCTGCGATTGCCCCTGGTTTCGCAGCCACTGGCCAATGGCGGGCGCATGGGGATCATCGATCGACGACGCTCGCGCAGCTGCTCTGAGCCGCGCGCAATTGCGACACGTTCGCGCCAGCTCAAGTATTTCATTCGCCAGAACGAAGGAAGCAAGTGCAGGGGCGCGGGTAGCCAGCGGCTGGGTCTGACATCGTAGCGGCGGCCGTCGAGTCCAAAGAAATAAAGCGCCCGGTGCCGCTCGATGAGCTCGACTAAACCAGTTCGCTGGCAGAAGTCGTCGAGGTTCGTGCAGCAACCGAGGCTCACATGCTGACAATGGTCGACCCAGGCGCCGCTGGCCGGATCGCGAAAAGAGGTCGCCCGGCCCCCCAATTGCCGCCGCGCTTCAAACAGTTCGATATGCAAGCCGCGCCTGGCTAAGCCTACTGCCGCAGCCAAACCGGCTAATCCGCCTCCCACAATTGCAACGCGTTTAGCGGCGAATTCGTCTCCTGATGATCTACTCGACGGTTGATCGTATACCGATTCCCCACTCCCCATTCCGCATTCCCCATTTCAGCTAATGCGGGGCCGTTTCCTGTTGCGACTTACTCACAGCCGCCCGCGGCAATAGCGACATTTTGCCGGCAATCCAAAGTTTTTCCCAGGGTTTGAGCCGCATGCGGCGCCGCAGCACTTGGGCGGGCTGGAGCTCGATTTTCTCCAGCAGTCGCCGGTAGGCCGCGGCCATGGCGCTGCAGCACGCGCTGGCCGTCGGGCTCAAGCAAGGGCGCCAGCTCGGCGGCAGCGTCGAAATAGGCATGCGCGCGGTCGATCTCGAACTGCATGAGAGCCACGAATCGCTCATCGGCTTCGCCATGCTCAAGTTCTTCGGGCGTATAGTGAAACCGCCGGAAATCTTCGCTGGGCAGGTACACTCGGCCGTGCCGCAGATCGTCGCGCAAATCGCGCAAAATATTGGTCAGTTGAAATGCGATTCCGCACCGACGCGCCGCCTCCAACGCGCGGGGCCCGTGAAAACCCCAAATATGAATGCAGGCCAGCCCCACCGCCGAGGCCACGCGCTGGCAGTATATTTCCAAATCGGCGAACGTTTCGTAGCGCGTGCCGGCCAAATCCATTTCGACGCCGTCGATAACGGCCGTGAGATGTTCCACTGGAATCTGAAATCGCAAGACAACATCGGCTAGCGCCGTGAGCACCGAGTCGGATGCATCGCCGGCAAGTGCGGCCGCTAGCGACTGCCGCAAATCGGAAAGCGCCCGCTGCCGCGACGGCACATCGCGGGTTTCGTCGTCTCCCAAATCATCCACGCGCCGCAAATAAGCATACAGCGGATACATCGCCCGCCGCTTCTCGCGCGGCAACAAGAAGAACGCGAAATAGAAGTTCGAGCCTGCACGGCGAGCCAGCCGGTGCACAATCGCGATAGGCGGCGTCGAGGTTACTCATTCCGGTTTTCCTCCCTCTCCCTCGGGTCGCAGATCCGCCGCGGCGGAGCAAGGTCCGGAGTGAAGGGGGCCGCTCTTCCGCCAAGCTTGCCACAACAGCCGCAGCTTCGTCCAGCGATTGACCACAGGCCGCGAGCGCCAAACGTTGTAGTCGACTGCGGCGAATGGCATCCAAAATCGCCCGCCCGCCTTCGATGAACAATTGCACGTCGATGCGCAGCTCGCGCGGCACTAAATCCACTAGTGGCTCTCCGTGATCAAAAAACGTTTCCGCCCGGGCGACTTCGCTCGCTAACAACTGCCGAAACTGCGGGTTGAACTCTTGCCGCTTGAACATGGCTTCGTCGTAACCGAACTGGCGGCAGCTTTCCTGCGGCAAGTAAATACGCCCGCGATCGAAGTCGCGGGCCACATCCTGCCAGAAGTTCGCCAGTTGCAGCCCTGTGCAAATGAAATCGGCCAGCCGGCCGCGCAGGTCGTCGTGGCAGCCGCCCAAATACAGCACCAGCCGTCCCACTGGATCGGCCGAATTGCGGCAATAGCCCAGCAAGTCGTCGAATGTTTCGTAGCGAGTTTGGGTTTGATCCTGTCGAAAAGCGACCAGCAAATCGGCAAATGGTTTTTTCGGAATGTCAAACTCGCGAATGGTCGATCCCAGCGCCACAAATACAGGATGGGTCGCCGCGCCGCGGTAGCAATCATTCAGTTGCGATTGCCACCAGTCCAACAGTCGCAAACTTTCCTCGCCGCCGGCCGTTTCGTCGGCCAAATCGTCGGACCAGCGGCAGTACGCATAGACATGGCAAAAGTGCTGCCGCAAATGCGCAGGCAAAAGCCAACTAGCGACGGTAAAATTCTCGTAGTGCGTGCGCGCGAGCCGTCGACAATAGTCTTGCGCCTCGGCAAGCGAAATTCGCGGTGCCGCAGTTTGCCGCGGGCCCGTAAACAGCCAAATCGTCGCTAAAAGTCGTGTGCATGCCGCTGCTTGAAATTGCCTACCGCCAACGGTGCGAACACATTATGATAACCGATGGCATCATACTTGAATGCGCTCGGCTCAAGCATCGCGAAATCGTCGCACCAAATGAAAATCATTCTTGCCAGTCCGCGCGGCTTTTGTGCCGGTGTGAATATGGCGATCGACACGCTCGATCAAGCCATCAATCTGTTCGGCGCGCCGGTGTATGTGTATCACGAAATCGTCCACAACAAGCACGTGGTCGAGCGCTTTCAAGGCCAAGGGGCCGTGTTTGTGAACGATTTGAACGAGGTGCCCGATCGATTCGCGCCTGCTTTTTTCCGCACATGGCGTATCGCCCGAAGTGCGGCAGCGTCGCCCGCGAGCGCCGACTGAAGACGATCGACGCCACCTGCCCGCTGGTGACCAAGGTGCATTTGGAAGCGGTTCGCTTTGCCAAGCAAGGTTACAAAATCATTTTGATCGGCCACGCCGGGCATGATGAAGTCATCGGCACGATGGGGGAAGCCCCCGACGCATTTGTGCTGGTGGATTCGACCGATGAGGTCGATCGGCTGGAATTCCCGCCCGGCACGCGGCTGGCGTATCTCACGCAAACCACGCTGTCGGTCGATGACGCCAACCGGATTATTCGCCGGCTGAAGGAACGCTTTCCGGAAATCATCGGCCCGCCGAAGGAAGATATTTGCTACGCCACGCAAAACCGCCAGGAAGCCGTGCGGATGATTGCCGCCGAAGCCGATATTGTGCTGGTGCTAGGGAGCCAGAACAGTTCCAACAGCCAGCGACTGGCCGAACTGGCGCGCGAAACCGGCGTGCGCGCTTATCTGATCGATGGGCCCGGCGATGTCGACGCCAACTGGTTCACCGGGAACGAAACGGTGTTGATCACGGCCGGCGCAAGCGCCCTGAATCGGTCGTGCAGGCGTGCGTCGAATACTTGCAGGAACGTTTTGGCGCGACTATTGAGGAGCGGCACATTCGCGAAGAAGAAGTCTATTTCCCGCTGCCGCGCGAACTCCGCGTGCTCACGGGCTGAGCTGTCGGCGGACAGATTGGACGGCAACTCCCTTGCCGATCCTCTTCGGCCATCGAACCGGACGCTAGCGCGTGCCGGCTGATCTTATTAGCCGCGGGGCCCTAGCCCCCGGTTTTGAATCAGCCACCCAGCCCACCTAACTTTGGATATAGCTCTTCAAGTAATGGTTCTCCATCGTCAACTGGTCGTGCTGGTTCTTGACCAGGTCGCCAATGGAAACCATACCGATGAGTCGTCCATCATCGTCAACGATCGGCAGGTGGCGAATGCGGCGGTCGGTCATCAACCCCATGGCGTGCTCCACACTGTCATTGGGCGAGCAGGTGACTGGTTCGCGCGTCATCGTGTCGCTCACGCGCAGTTCTTCCAGCGGAGCTTTGCGGGCTGCAACCACGCGCAAAATATCGCGCTCGGTAATAATGCCGATCATTCGGCCATGGTCACAATTGTCGTTGCTCCCTCCCGCATCGTCGCACACCACCAGCGAGCCGCAGTTGAACTTGACTAACTTTTGCACGACTTCTGCCACCGTGGCATGCGCGGCGATGGTGAGCACACGCGAGCCTTTGTTTTGAAGAATTTCGCGCAGCCACATAGACATTTCCTCCATACAAACTTGCCGGCGAGAAAAAGCACACTCCCCCGAGGGCGCCACTGGTGCCGGCCGCGAAGCTTTATCCTTAAGAAGCATACCGGGTGGCACCCAAAAAAGTCAAAGGAAAATTCCCGCGCGAAAAAAATAGTGGCGGGTCTGTGAAAAAAATCACGAAGTGCGGCGGCCGTAACCGCGGATTACGCGGATATTCGCGGATCAAAACCTGTGGCAAATACCGAATGGAAATGGATGCCATCCATCCGCGCAATCCGCGGTCGGTTTTCAGGATATGGGAGCGCGGATTACCAGACGCACATCTCCCACGGGGCTGCCTGGCGGCTCGTCGGGTTCGACGATGTAAATGGAACTAGTCGGCGGCGGCTTTTCCAAGCGACTTCGCGGATCGGCCTCGATCACCAGTTCGTTGCCGTCGACGAGAATTTGCGTAATATCGGCCGCAAAGAATTCCGCCGGCTCGAGTTCGCCCAGCACAGTTGCGTTGAGAGACACTTGGCCAGCCACCATGGCCCGATCGATTTCCAGCGTCACGCGCTCGCCCGATTCCAAGCCGGTGGGCCGATTGAACCGCCGGCGATAGACGACGTGCTGTCCATCCGCCCCCTCAGTTTCCCACGGATGGCGAAGGCGAATTGTGTGGGGAATCATGGAAGGCAGAAAGCAGACGGCAGACCGCAGAAAGCTCTTATTCTGCCTTCTGCTTTTTGCCTTCTGCCTTTAGTTTATTCAGGCACAAACGATTCGGTCACGGTCACTTCGCGCACATCGCGGGCATCGGGCTCGTAGCAGCGAATCCGCACGCGCAGCCCACGCAGCGGCACCGGGTACGGTGGCGACGTTTCGTAGCCCGTATTCGTTGTGTCTTGCATGGCCGCGATCTGATCGGTGCCTTGGTCGGGAGTATTGTCCTTATCTTGGTCTAAGCCATCCATTTCGTAATGGAATGACCAAGTATCGAATGTGGCTGGCTGTTTGTAGTTCGGATCCGTCGGTTTGTAGTCCAGCCAAGGCTTGGTGTAATCAATTGTTGCTGATTGAGCGACCAATTGCGATTTAGTATTTCCCTGGCCAGAGAATGCTGTAGGAGTGCTTAACATGTTGTCATAGGCAAGATCGACGTAGGCGCCAGTTTGAGAGCACCGCCCCGCCTTTCGTGTAACCCGTATCGCTGGGACCAACCGCAATGTTATTCGATATTTGCACTGGTGCCGCAGGGTCCCAAGCCTGCACGTCGAACGAAAGCACGTTTGTTAGTACCACATCTTCGCCGTATCGAGCATAGGTTTTCTGCGATGGGTCTATTTTGTAAACGCCACCTGTCACTACTCCGCCAAACGGAACCAAAAGCGTTGGGTCGACCGGATGCGGAAATCCATTGGCCGGCTTTGATGTGTCATAAAGATGTGCGGCCCTGCATTCGCGCTTTGTCAGATCGCCTAGTGTATTGCCAATATAATTTCCATTGCCGTCGGAGTGCATTGATACGTCATAGTTTTGGGGATTTGCACTATACGTTGCTTGATTAACAGTGACGGGATTGCCGTTGTATGTTGGCATCACCAAAAACGCTCGGCGGTAGAGCGTAAATGTCGGAGGATCGACTTGTGCTGTCCCGCTTGCCATCATCGTCGGTCGCAAAAACCACACGACTTCGGCCACTTCGGATTGGACGGTAGTGCCGTTGTATCGTCCGGTGAATGGCCCATCTTTGCTGCGCACGGTGAACATCAGCACATCGTCGCTATCGCCGAGCGGGAAATAGTCGATCGAATGGATTGGGCTTCCGCTAGGCGGGTTGGTAACGGAATCAAAATTCCCCGTGTACGTAGTGCTATTTAGCCCATTGTTTTTATCGCTTAGCGGCCCTTCGATGTATTCGAAATAGCCTGCGCCGGCTTCGGGCGCTGCCAAGGTTTCATATCGCAGGTGTGGGCTTCCAAATCGGCGTGCAGCCGCTGGGCGGCCGAACGCATGCGGCTGGTCAGCTCGATCATCGAGCGCGACTCGCCCACTTTGCTCCCCACATCGCTAAACAACTGCGTATAGGCCATCATCAACAAGAGCACACACACCAACGACACGAGCATTTCGACCAGCGTCAGGCCGCGGCGATTTGCAATTTGGGTGGCACTGCTGGCTTGTCCAGCAGTAGTTGTGCGCGGGTCTCCTGACCCCGCACAGACGGTGACACGGTCGGGAGACCGTGTCACAACTAGGGGAGACCGTGCCACAACGAGACGTCGGGTGGCACTGCTGGCTTGTCCAGCAGTGGAACATTCCAACTGGTTCTGCACTGCCGGGCAAGCCGGCAGTGGCACACGACTGCGGCGCAGAGTACGGGAACGGAAAACCGAGGGGCTGGGGCTAAGCATTGCCTTCTCCTGTTCTGGCGGACCAAGTCCCCTGCTGCGGCAAATGATAGATAAGCGCCGCCGGCCCGCACGAACAATATCTATTTTCGCCCGCCACGGGGGGGAAAGTCAAGCAGGGCTGAAACGGTGAGCGGGTGAAGGGGTGAGCGGGTGAAGGGGTGAATAGGGAAGTCTAGCGGCGGCCGCTGATCGTTGCTTCCTGAACCCAGAACCCTGACCCCTGAACGCTGCGTCACGGCGTGGCTGTTTGCTGCTGCGGGACGGGGGATTTTGCAGGTCCGACCGGAACGCCGCCGTCGTCGCGCATTTGGAAGTAAATCAGCAGCCCGACCGAGATCACGATCAGCGCGAAAAACCAATGGCGATGCTTGTGCAGGAAGTGGTACATCAAAGGGTGGCTAGTGGCTGGTGGATAGTGGCTAGAAAGCTCGATTATCTAACCATAGCTTATTGCAAGCGCGGCGATGAACGGGTGAAGGGGTGAACAGGTGAAATGAGGTCGAGCAGCCTCGATTCATTTGTCTTCCGCGATCCACTTTCGCGCTTCGTCTAGTTTCGCCTGGTCGAAGTATTTAATCGTGGCCGAGGTGAACGGCTTGCAGAAAGTTGCCATGCCGGCTTCCCATTTCGACTCGCCCACGAGCGCCAATCGCCCGATATCGCGAAAATGGTGCATGTCGAACTTGATGTCTTCCCATAGCGCGCCTGCAGTCCAGCCGTGAAAATCGTGCATGACGACCAGCATCCGCACTTTGCCGTGCTCTTTGATGGCCGCTTCGACGACCGGCACAAATTTCGCATAGTCTTCTTTGGCCAGCTTGCCGCTCAGCGTGACTTCGAGATACTGGCCATCGGTTCGGTGGATATCGACGGGCATGAGAGACCTCCGTTGCTTAATTCGACTGTTTAATTCGATAAAACGTAACGAACCGAGGAGAGTGTCTAGCCGCGGATGACGCGGATTTTGCGGATGACCGATCCTTAGTATCAATTCGCTGACCTCGGCTCAGCCGCTCGATTCATGGCCAACCGAGCCGGATAGACGGCATCCTACGACGATGGATCGCGCTGGGCAACCTGCTGCTGGTCTTTCGGCGCGGTTAGTAGCGAGGCGACTATTGAAATGCCCAATAGCACCACAATCACCACCAGCGATGCCCATGGGTAATCTTTGAAAAAGTGCCACCCGAGCCAGTATTCGGCGATCATTTTCGCGCCGACAAATATCAAGACTGCCGCCAAACCGTAATTGAGGTAATGAAAGATTTTCATCACCCCAGCCAACAGAAAATAGAGGGCGCGCAGGCCCAAGATCGCAAAAATGTTCGAGGTGAACACGATGAACGGGTCGGTTGTAATGCCGAAAATTGCTGGCACGCTGTCGACCGCGAATAGCACATCGGTCCCTTCAACGACCAGCAGGACCAAAAACAACGGAGTGACGCAATTCCGCCCCCCTTCGCGCACGAAAAACTTTGACCCCTGATCTTCTCGCGAAACATTGAAAAGCTTCCGCCCCAGCCGCATGAGCAGGTTTTGGTCGGGGTCGATCTCCTTATCGGTTTCAAGCGCCAACTTCACGCCCGTATAGACCAAGAACACGCCGAACACCCAAGTGATCCAAGCGAAGTGGTGCAACAGCGTGGCGCCCAACAGCACGAACGCCAACCGCAGCACGATGGCCCCCAGAATGCCCCAAAACAGCACGCGGTACTGATACTTCAGCGGCACCTTGAAGAACTGGAAGATCAGGGCAAATACGAACACGTTGTCCATCGACAACGACCACTCGACCAGGTAGCCGGTGAGAAAATAGATGGCGTTGGTCGAGCCCCCCCACCACCACACCAGCCCGTTGAACGCTAGCGCGACTGCAATCCAGAACACAGTCCAGAAGGCGCTTTGCTTGAGCGTCGGCTCATGCTGGTCGGCCCGGCGATGGAACACTGCCAAATCCAGCAGCAATAATGCGGCGACAACCCCACCGAATACCGCCCAATGCCACCACGCAGGCACAATCGCATCGGCGAGCAGCGTTTCGATTTTCAATTTTGCGCGTTTGGAGATTCTCGAAAGGCACTATTACCCAACAATAGCGCGCGGCAACCCGACGCCGGCGAGGCGTATCGAACCGACTTATCGCAGCAAAACGGTGCGCGTCCGGCCGTCTTCTTCAATCTCGATCTTGTCTTCGCGCGCGAGCCAGCCCAAAGCTTGCATCACCGTGTCGCGCGGGGCATCGACTTCCTTAACCAGCTTGGCGATGGTTAGAGGACTCTTGTCAGACAACAGGTGCCATACTTGACCGGCAGTTTCGCCGATTTCCGCCAGGCACGATTGCTTAGTTATCGTGGCCATGAATGCCGACCTCCTAAATTGAACAGTGCTATCACTTCATCCCTTCCAAATCGCGCAATTCGAGCATCCGTCGCGAATTATATCGCGCGCGCACGGCGCTCAAAGGGTCGGCCCGCACTAGCAAATGTACGTCGCGGGCAAGCGCAGCCAGCCAATTCGTGGCAGCTTATTCCTTTGCCCGCCGCTCTCGGCTGCCGGAAAATTTCGCCGCTGGAATGAATATTTTGTAAAGCTTACAAGCCGGCCAGCCGAAGAGCCTGCCGATTTGAGAGACGCTGGCACGGCCAAAAAATGCGAATTCCTCGGGAAAACTCGCGTAATTCAAGACTATTCACCTCGGCTGGCCAACAATATTCGCTCGTCAATCGAATCTGGCACGCCCTATGCTTTACCACCCCACCGCCCATGTTCGACCCAGTTGGTCCTGAGACTTGCCCGCAACAAGTTTCAGGGCCAAGAACGAATTAACCGCGAACATGACGCGACCGTGAACCTTAGGCCTTGTCGCCCACGGCGACTACATGAGCCCGAAAGTGGGCGCAGCCAGTTTTTCACGGCACACAAAGGGCCCGATCGGCGAACGCGCACCGCCGGCCGGGCCCTTTTTTATTGCGCAGCCATGTGAGTACATAAAGTTCATATCGATTGTCATCTTCCGACCTACCTGCCCACCTACTCGCCTACGCACTCTTTCCCGCTTTCGCCGCTTCCATCAACAAGCTTGCCGTGAGCGCCCGAAACACGTCGCGCAGCTTCTCAAAATCGCGGTCTTCGGCCTGGGAGACAATCAAGAACGTGCCCGCCGGCGTGCGGCAGGCCCGAATGCTGGCAATACTAATCAAATCGAGATAAATGAAGCTGATATCGAAGCCTTCAAATTTGACGTCGCCAACTTGTTGCTGGACCGCTTCGCAATCGAGGCCCGGATATTCTTTGCGATAGGCTGCCGCGGCTTCGTCAGCCAATTGCGCCAGATCGTCAGCTTTGCCTGCGAGCACGACCGACCAAAAGGCCCCGCCGGGACTATACACCGTAACTGAGGGCCGGTCCTCGATTTCGTCGTCGGCCTCCAGCGACCAGTTCTCAGGAAACTGGAAGCGAATGCCAAGATCGTCGTACAAAACGGGCATGGCGGTGGGCGAGGTTCAGGGTTTAGGGTTCGGGGTTCTGGATGCGGGGTGGTGGGCAGGCGAAGGCGGAAATCGGAAGGCGGAGATTATGAATTAAGCGGCCGAAAAGGCACGCTTTTCGACCGCTTGCTAGCGTGCTGTTATGGTATCGCTGGCGGTAGCTTCGGGCCAGTCTGGCGGGCAAGCCGATGCTGTCGCGGGCGGTCTTCATGCGGTCCGCCATTGAGGGGGCGTGGGTGAATCGCTATCATTCGCCGCCCAAATCTGCGCACATTTTGTGGCCGTGGCATCGGTCAGGTTCGATGCTGCGCAGTGCGTGTGTGCGCTGTTGCTCTTCTTGATGGTCGATGTTCTTTCATCCTGCAAATCGCCTGCGCAGTCGATCGATGCACTCGCCGCCGCGCGCGCTACTGGCGATCGTTGCGCTGGCACTGGTTGTGGCTGCCGCTGCGCCCGGCTGCAGAATGTTCGGCCAGCAATCGGCCGTTACGCCACAGGTGGCCCAAGCGCGGCAGCTTTCGCAGCGCGGTTTAAGCGCCATGGAGAAAGGAGATGCCGCCTCGGCGGAGCAACTCTTGGGGCAAGCCGTTAAGGTATGCCCAGACGATATCGAATCGCGCCGGCATTACGCCGAAGCGCTGTGGCAGAGCGGCCAGCGCGAACTGGCGCTGCAAAACATGCTGCAAGCGCTCGCCCAATCGCCCGACGATGCAACGCTGGCCGTGCGTGCCGGCGAAATGCAACTCGACCTTGGATTGTTGGACGATGCCCAAGCCGTGGCGAATCAGGTGCTCGACGCGAACCCCAATGACGGCGGCGCCTGGGCACTGCGCGGCCGAGTGCATCGCGCTCGGGGCAAGCTCGATCGGGGATTGGCCGATCTCGAGCGCGCCTAGAGTTCCACCGCGACGATCGCGAGCTGCTGTACGACACGGCCGAAATCTATCGCCAGCTCAATCGGCCGCAACGCGCGCCTGTCGACATTAATCGCGCTGCGCGACACGTATGGCCCGGGGGAAGAGCCGCAGCAAGTGCTGTATTTGCAGGGGCTCGCCTTCCAAGCCCTCAATCGATCTTCTGACGCCGCCGACGCCTTCGCGCTGGCCCTGGAGCACGGCGCGCCAAGCCCCGAGCTGCTGTACCGGCTCGGCGAAGCGCAACTTGCGGCGGGGCACCAGCAAGAGGCTCAACGGGCCGTGGAGCAGGCACTGGCGCTTGATCCGCGTCACGCCCCCAGCCAGGCACTGCGCGAGCAACTTCAAGTTGCTCTGCGGCCAATAGGCGCGAGCTTCCCATAAATTGTCGCCGACGTGCTTCGGCTTCTGGGTCAAGAATCGCTTAACCGAGCGCCGCGCAGCACAACCTGCATAATCGCTACCTATGGCGGGGTTATCTCTGGATTGCGTGCTGCTGGCGGCAACCTAGATTTGCGTGGATTGTAATACCGCCGGCCGCTTGAAGTTGCTAATTGGGCAATGGCTGGCGGGCGTAACCATCACACGTCCAAACAAGCACAACCGTATCGGAGCGCACCGCCATGACCAACGTCGTTATCGAAACCGACGAAACTTTCATCGATCGCCGCAAGAATGAACCCGGCTCCCAGCACCCTGGCCGCGAACGGCGACAATTCGCCAACAGCCACGAAGGCCTGTCGCCTGAAGCGCACGAACTGGCTTTGGCCATCGACCAGTATAAGCTTGCGCATCGCCGCCGCTTTATTACATTCGAAGAAATGCTGTTTGTCATGAAATCGCTGGGCTACAACAAGTAAATGACGAAGGTCGAAATTCGCCAGTTCGCTTCATTCCGTTGTGCGGCCGGTGGCCAAATCGAACTCTGAAATGGCCGGCACCAGCATCGCCGTGGTTGTCAGGCCGTAGGTGATGGCGATCACTATGAATACGCCCAGGGAGTCTCCCTGTAAAAAGCCGGTAATGGCCACGAACGTGAGCACCGGCAAAAGCAGCGACGCCAGGCCGATGGCTTGCGAGGGGTTTCGCGCCCCAAGCGCCACGAACAATCCCACGCTGCCGCCGAACATGAAGGCCAGAAACGGGGCAAGCTGCAACTGAAACGATCCGCTGAATGAGATCATGATTCGCATGCACGCCGCGACGCCCACAAACAAGAAGAACACCGTGCCCAGACTCACCGCCACAGCGCTGCGGCTATTGGTATAAGCCAGCCCCGCGTGCAGGCCGAGAGTGGCTACAAATAGATCCAAAAGGGCCAAGCCGCCGGCAAGATACAGCAAGTGCTCGAAAGTAATCGCCTCGATCCACCACAGATAGACGCACAAAGCCATCGGCAGCGCGAGCATTTCCTTAGCCACATAGAACACACCCGCCAGTTTGCCAAGGACGAATTCTGAAGGCGTAATGTCGGTTACCAATAACAGATCGAGCGCGCCTAAATCGCGCTCGGTGGTAATAGACGTGACCGCCAGCGCATTGACCAGCACGAAGCTCAGCACGAACAGCGGCGCGACCGCCAGCGGCACGTTGCTTGCGCGATCGCTGGCGATTGCCGCATGCACGCCGAACATAGCGGCCAAAAATAGCGCGATGTAGATGAGCCGCAAGACCACGACTTTGCGGCCGTAGGCCCAGGTACACACCTCACGCCAGAGCACCGGATTATCCCACACGCGCCGAGCCGCTCCCGGAGCCGCATGGACGGATTTGGCAGGTGGGCTCGCGAGGCTCGCGTTCTCGCCGCCAGCCGCCGCAACGGTCGCAGTGCGAAATTCGTCAGCATCTTCTTCCGTGCGCGGCCGCGCTTCGCGCGATGGATTCCACACTCGAATGCGCACGATTGCGATCAGATTCACGAGCACGGTGAAAGCAGCGGCCACTGCCAGAAACAGATTAAATGTGGATCCGAACCAGGGTAGCGCGCCGGCGGTTGAAATGTGTGGCCGGGCCGCCGCCACGAGTGCCTGCCAAGGGCTCAATCCGACAGCCCATCGCGAAAGCGGAATTCCGTGCCATGTGCCGTGCACAACGCCGCTAGCGACCGTTACTTCCCAGGCCGCCAAAATGCCCAGCAGCAGCGCGGTGAGCGCGAGTGCTTGAAAAGTTTTTTCGCGCCATAGCGCCACCGTCGAGCCCAAGCTGCCGGCGGCGATTGCGCTAATCAACGTCACCAGGAATACGGCGAATATCTGCCCGAACGAAACGCCGCCCAACAGCGCGATCATCATGAAAAACGGCAGCGCCGCGGCCAACAGCACGAGCACATTTAGCAGACTCGCGAATAGTTTGCCCAGTACCAATTCGGAATTCGATAAATTCGTAAGCAGGAGCAAAATTAACGTGCGGCGATCTTTTTCTTGCGCGACGGCGCTAGCCGTGGCCAGCGCCGAAAAGAATATCGCGAGCACCAACTGGAGCGGCGCTAAGAAGCCAAACAGAGTGCCGCCGAATCGCGCCGTGTCGCCGACGTTTCGGACCGCCTGTGTGCCGGTGAACAATAGCCAGGCGGTAGAGGCCAAAATCAACAGGCCGCCAACGTACACCGCCGGCGAAACATAAAATCGCATCCGCCGCGGGGCGGTGACCAGCTCGCGTGTGAAAACAGGGCCGATGAGCATGAAGCAGGGTTCAGGACCCAGGGTTCTGGAAGAGGCAGTTGGAGCAAACTTATCCGGACATTGTGCCTTCCAGATTGTCTATCGCATAGAGCCAGACATTCCAACGGCAGAAGCTCCGCGCCCATCGCCGCCCAGCGGCCATTGCTGTACACTTCCCAATTCTTGAAAATTGATTCCTAGTTTGCTAAAGCGCCAGCATCGCCGCAGCAGCTTGGCCAGCATTCACCTGTTCACCTCTTCACCCGCTCACCTCTTCCCGCCCCGAACTCCGAACCCTGAACCCTGAGTCCATGCTCGCCATCGAATGTCGAAATCTCGTGAAAACGTACGACGGCAAGCCGCCGGTCGAGGCCGTGCGCGGGCTCGATCTTGCCGTCGAACAAGGGGAGTGTTTCGGCTTATTGGGTCCCAACGGCGCCGGCAAAACCACGACGATTGAGATTATCGAAGGGTTGCTCGATGCCACGTCGGGCGAGGTCGAAGTGCTCGGCTATCGCTGGGGCCGCCAGGATGATGAAATTCGCCAGCGCATCGGCATTTCGCTGCAAGAAACGCGGCTCTCCGAGAAGCTCTCGGTGCGCGAAACGCTGACGCTATTTCGCAGTTTCTATCGGCAAGGCATCGAGCCCGAGCAAGCGATGGCGCGTGTGTCGCTGGAGGAGAAAGCCAAATCGTGGGTCAAGAATCTCTCCGGCGGGCAAAAGCAGCGGCTCGCGGTGGCCTGCGCCTTGGTCGGCGATCCGGAGCTGTTGTTTCTGGACGAGCCGACAACGGGGCTCGATCCGCAATCGCGGCGCCAACTGTGGGAGATCATCCGACAATTTCGCGAGGCCGGCCGCACGGTTCTGTTCACCACGCATTACATGGACGAAGCGGAACGGCTGTGCGACCGGGTGGCCATCGTCGATCATGGCAAGGTCATCGCGCTGGGCACGCCGCGCGGAGTTGATCGCCAGCCTCGGCGGCGACCATGTGATCGAATTCACTCTGGAATCGCACAGCGCGGCCAGGCGGCCGACGGCCGAAGAGTTTGCCGATCTCCCGGCCGTCAGCAGTGCCCGCTCGGAAAACGGCCACATTTGCCTTTCGGTCCGCGAGCCGCACGTTGCGCTGCCGGCGATGTTGGAGCGGCTGGAGCATCTCGACTCGCGGCTGACCGGGCTAACCACGCGCAACGCCAGCTTGGAAGATGTGTTTGTGAAACTCGCCGGGCGGCATTCGAGCGACGAACTGACGCAACCACCGCTACTTGACCATTCGATTTCCGTCTCACTCGTTCACCTCTTCACCTCTTCACATTGAATACCTGAACCCTGAACCCGAAATGCCCGCCGCTCACTACGCGCCGCTGCAGCAATTGATTCTCGCCCGACTGCGCGAATTCTTTCGCGAGCCGGAAGCGATGTTTTGGGTGTACGGATTTCCGATGATCATGATGGTGGCGCTGGGCATTGCGTTTCGCAATCAGCCGGTCGAGCAGATCGTGGTCGACGTTGTGATGGTCCGCAGGCCGAAGCGACCGTCGCGGCACTCGCCGAAGGCGTCAGACGGCAACTCGGCAGCCCGCCGAGCGATTCAAAGCCGAGGTCTTCCGAACGAGCAAGCTCGACTGCGGCTGCGCACGGGCAAGACCGATGTGGTCGTGATTCGTGCCGTGCCCAGGCGAGAGGGTCGGGTGAGCGGTGACGGATCTGAAGCGAATCGCCCCGCATTACGAATACCGCTTCGATCCCACGCGGCCGGCCAGCGTGCTGCGCGCAGACGCCGTCGACGATCAACTGCAGCGCGCCGCGCGGCGCAGACGTCGGCGGTAGACCAAGCAAACGCCATCGACGAACCCGGCGGCCGCTACATCGACTTTCTCGTGCCGGGCTTGTTGGGCATGAGCCTGATGGGCGGCGGCATGTGGGGCGTGGGCTTTGTGACGGTCGACATGCGGATTCGCAAACTGCTCAAGCGGTTTCTCGCCACGCCGATGAAGAAGTGGCACTTTCTGGCGGGCATCATGATCAGCCGAATGCTGTTCATGGTTCCCGAAGTGTTGCTGCTGCTGGTGTTCGCCCGCTATGCGTTCGGCGTCGTGAATCACGGCAGCATCTTCGCGGTGGCGCTTTTGATCCTGCTGGGGGCGGTGATGTTCTCCGGCATCGGGCTTGCTCGTCGCCAGCCGCGCCAACACGATCGAGATGGTGACGGGACTGATGAACCTGGTGCAGTTGCCGATGTGGATTTTCTCGGGCATCTTCTTTTCGTCGGAGCGCTTTCCCGACGCCGTCCAGCCGCTGATTCGCGCGCTGCCGCTGACGCCGCTGATCGACGCCGCTGCGCCGTGATGCTCGAAGGGGCCACGCTGGCTTCGCAGTGGCAG
>CAWGBP010000065.1:0-105930 GCA_963820835.1 Pirellulales bacterium
GTCGATCGTATCTTGCACTAAATGGAACCGATCTATTTCATTAAGCACAGTCATATCGAAAGGCGTGGTGATGGTGCCTTCTTCCTTATAACCGCGCACATGGAAATTTTGGTGATTAGTGCGACGATAAGTTAGCCTATGAATCAGCCATGGATAAGCATGAAAAGCAAAGATCACTGGCTTGTCCTTGGTGAAAAGTTGGTTAAAATCGGTGTCGCTAAGCCCATGTGGATGCTCAGTAGGTGGCTCAAGTTTAAAAAGGTCGACTACATTCACAACCCTTATTTTTATATCAGGCAAATGTTCGCGCATAATGCTCACTGCGGCAAGGGTCTCTAAAGTGGGTACATCCCCGCAACAAGCCATAACAATGTCAGGTCCTTCGCTTTCCTGATCATTGCTTGCCCAATCCCATACCCCAATGCCCATAGTGCAATGCTGGATAGCTTGTTGCATGGTTAACCAGTAAGGCGCCGGGTGTTTACCAGCAATCACCACGTTGACGTAGTGTCGGCTGCGCAGGCAATGGTCAAACACTGACAGCAGGCAATTGGCATCTGGCGGAAAATAAACACGCACTATCTTAGATTTTTTGTTAACCACGAGGTCTATAAAACCAGGATCCTGATGAGTAAAACCATTATGACTCTGACGCCAAACATGCGAGGCTAGCAAATAATTAAGCGAGGCTATCTTGTGTCGCCAAGGAAGATTGGAAGTGACCTTCAACCATTTAGCATGTTGATTGAACATGGAGTCTACAATATGAATAAATGCTTCATAACAATTAAAAATCCCATGCCTTCCGGTCAGCAAATATCCTTCAAACCAGCCTTCACATTGATGCTCGCTCAAGACTTCAATCACTTGTCCGTAGGGGGCGATAATTATATTCATCAGCTGGAAGCGTGGTCAGCGTCCCATTGACGCTTGGTTGCTTCAAAAACAGCATTCAATCGATTGGACGTGTCTCATCCGGTCCGAAGATTCGGAAATTGTGCTGTTGACTGTTGAGCTTTATGATGTCACGCAGGAAAGCGACCAAGAACGAAAGTATCGCCTATACCTTGCACACCCGGAGAAGCCACATTGACTGCATAATTTTGGAAATCAGGCATTCGTAAATCACGCAAAAGCCATGCCTCCATTGGCATGTGGATTAGAACCCATGCGACGATGGCCTTTAGGCGCAAGCTCCCGCCAGCTCCGGTTTTAACGGGCCTTGCTCGTCAAAAAGTTCCTCAGGTTTGTAACTCTTTAGCCAATTTTCCAACTGTCGGTAAGATGTTGCTGGATGTTCGGCGTGATCTATAAGCAACGGCACCTGATTAGAGCCCTGAATCGCTGCCTTCAATCTTGAGGCCGTCAACCATTTTGGGCCCTGTCCATCCTTTAGGGGTTATTAAGCACAATCATGGGCCAGAGCGGTCGAGAGGTGACGCTCTTGGTCCCTCGCCTCCAGTTGAATTTGCTTGATTTCGACGATCACCGTGTCCAGCGTGGCAGCCATCGCCTCGTGCATTTTTTCCGGCTCGTGCCCTTCTACGAAATGCGGCGTCCAACCGTACCCTTCAGCAGCTTTTGCAATTCCGCGTGGGAAATGCGAGCCAAATCGTCGGATTGGCGATTTTGTAGCCGTTCAAATGCAGAATCGCAGGATGCGCGATTGGTCGCGGGATTTAGGAACTTGTTGGAGTGCCACGCCGTGGCGAGTGGACCGGTCTCCGATTCGCCATCCCCAACGACGCAAGCGACGATCAAATCTGGATTATCCAGCACGGCCCCAAAGGAATGGCTCAGGGAATAGCCGGTATCCCCGCCTTCGTGGATCGATCCTGGACACTCAGGCGATGCATGACTAGGAATGCCGCCGGGAAAAGAAAACTGGGTAAACAGTCGTTTGAGCCCAATTCCATCCTGCGAAATGTTGGGATAAACCTCGCTATACGTGCCTTCTAAATATGCGTTGCCCACCACTGCCGGTCCGCCGTGACCAGGTCCTGAGACGTAAATCATGTTCAGGTCGTATTTTTCAATGACCCGATTGAGGTGGGCATAAATGAAGTTTTCGACCCGGGGTGGTTCCCCAGTGTCCCAGCAGCATGTGCTTGATGTGCGGCAAGCTGCAGCGGCTCTTTGAGCAGCGGATCGTCGTGCAAGTAAATCTGCCCAACCGAGATGTAGTTGGCAGTGCCAGTAGGCGTCAATTCGCTTGGCGTCATCCAGCGACAGCGTTGACTGTGGCGTCATAACTGTCCCTCCATTTTTGGTCGCCAAACAATATTCTAGCGATTATTATTCTCGCTAATAAGCGGATACAATTGATCGGGGGAAGAATAAGTGGTCAGAACTATTTTAATAATTTAGTTCCGCCGCGTTTATTCCGCCCTGCTCCAAAATCACTTTGCTCTCGGAATGAACCCGGGGACGCCAGTCTCCACCACGGCATTGAACCTAACTCGCGACTTTATCCCTTCTGGTGAATCTCCCGCACGGCCTCTTCAGGAAGGCTGGAGATTCGAAAGCTCTCCTCGATCTGGCTGGGGATCGTCGAGGCGGTCAGGAGGGCGCGTGACCGCTCGCTGGATAGCCCAGGCGAGCAAGACCTTGCGCGGGTCTTGTTGATGTGCTTGGCGATACCGGTGATGACAGGATTTTCCACCAGCTCTGGGCTCCATACCGTGCCCCAGTGCCGCGAAAGCTTGCAGCACGATGCCATTGGTTTTGCAATAGTTCAAAAGGTCCCATTGCGGAAGATACGGATGGGATTCGACGTGAACTACTGCAGGCTTGATCCTCGCGGCTTCAAATATTTCCTTCGTCTGGTCCAGGCTGACATCGGATAACCCGATGGCCTTGCACCTGCCCTCGTCGACCAAGCCCTCCAGCGCCCCTCCATGTATCCACTAACGTAATTCCTTTGTCATAAATCACATTGCCGCTGGCATCCCTTGGGTCTTGCTCGTCTCCTGGTTGGAAGGCGAAGGGGGTGTGGATGAGATAGAGATCGACGTAGTCGAGTCGAGGTTTCTTGACGACTGGCCTCGAAAGCAGGTTTGACGCGTTCAGGACGATGATTCGTGTTCCAGAGCTTCGTGATGACAAACACGTCCTCCCGCTTGATCTTCCCCAGCTTGAACACCTCCTGCATCGCTTCGCCAACTTCCTTCTCCGTTCGGTAACGTTCCGCAGTGTCGAGCAGGCGAAATCCTGCCTGCAGTGCCGCCTTAGTCGCGTTTCTGGTTGCCACAGGGTCGGGAATGAGTGTGCCGAAGCCGAGGGCGGGGATGGCACCGGATCCATTGTTCAGGGCCATTCTCGTAAAGCGAAGGTCGTCGGGATTTGTCATGGTTTCGCTCTTGAGACCTGGGTCTGTTGTGAATCAATCTGTCTTCACTTCCACAAAATGACTTCGAAGCACCTGGCGAGAAATGAACGAGATATCGATTACGAGATCCTCTTGGGGGCTCGAGGAGCAGATCAACAAGTTTCCCGTCGCCGCAGGCTCTAGGCCAGGATCGTATGTCACCGACCCGGAAATGAGCCCGTATTCCAGGTATGGCAACATCGCTCGGCAAGAGAAGCGTACGGAACATCGCAGGCTTCCGCGAGTCCAGCAGGTTCCGGCACTTGGGATCCAGGGAAGCTAGGCGGCGCGAGCAAATGCAATGTTGGGCCTTCGCCGAGCGAACCGCAGGGCGCGCGGTCGCCGTCGCGGCGATTCCTTCATTTCCGGCGTGATGGACTCGCCTGAACCGAAAAGCTCGGTGTGGACGCGATTGGGGTCACGCCCCAACCGCCGAGCCCGGCGGTGAAGTCTCAAGGACGCTGGCGGGCCGTACAGAAAAACTGCATTCGCGGCGTACTCCTAGCTTCTCTAGGACCGCGACAGTCAGCCGACCGACAGCATCGAAGTCGATATCGATCGGTCCGTCGTGTGGGCTGGCTGTATGCGACATAGCTCCAACATTGGGCAGCTTGGTCAGCAAATCACGTGCTTCTTGGCAAAGAGATGCTCCACGCCACTGTGCGCTCCGTGTACCACCAGACGGCGCGGTGATGCCTGTGCTGCCAGCGAATGAAGCATGGCCATTACGGAGTTCCCCCACGCCGTGCTTAACAGCACCACAGGACGATCGCTGTGCTCGAGGATGAAGCGCTCGCCAGCGGCCTGCTCGACTTCCAGCACATCCCCTGTGCGAAGCCGCGTGCTCACGAAAGTGCTGACGATTCCGTGCGGTTCCTCCTTTACGGTTATGCGATAACGACTGGTGCCCGGCAAACCCGATAGCGAGTAACTACGCAAGACGGACGGCGCGTCAGCTTCAGGATGGTGTCGTAATACGACGAACTGTCCGGGCAGCGGGACTGTCAGAGGCCGATTGTCCACTGGCTCCAGTACCAGCGAGACCACGCTACTGCTCTCGCGTTCGATTCTCACTACCTTGAGCTGCCGGAATCCAGGAGCGGCTGTAACCATTTGTTCCGCCGACGTTAGCCCGGCATTCCCTGTACGCGGACCCGGCTGCGACATCTGCCGGAGAAGAGCCTCGAAAAGGTAATCCAGCCGGTGCTCAGAGCCGGGATGTGCAAAGCCCGCTCAAGTTCTTCTTTGGTTGCTCCGGGAAGATAGAGCAATGCGTCGCATTCCGCGACCGTCAAACTTTCAGGGCTCTCGTAGACTCTGACGATTTCGTCGCCCGCGCCCACTTCACCCTCTTCGAGTACCCGGAGATAGAAACCAGGACGGCAATGCGCGACCAGCAAAGCGGCCATCCTGGGCTCACCCATTCGTATGCCAACGCGGTAGCAGGTTACACGCGGTTGCGTGACTTCAAATACCGCACCGCCAATCCGGAAGCGGTCACTGATCGAGACTTCGCTGTCCGCCAAGCCTTCCACCGTGAAGTTTTCGCCGAATCGCCCGAAGGCGAAGTCGTGCCGCTTCAGCTCCCGCTCCCAGTAACGGTAGGAATCCATTTGGTAGACGAGCACTGCGCGATGCTCTCCACCGTGACCGGCCAGATCGCCTTGCGCGTCGCCATCGATATTGAGTCGCCGCACGAAATGCCGCCCCTCCACTTGCTCCTTCCACACAGATGTGTAGACCGTCTTTTCGTGCCATGCGATCTCGTGGGGCTTACCCACGTTAACTGACAACAACCGTGCCATGTGTGCGCCTTAGTCTTCCGCGTCATCAGGGGGGCATGCTATTTTTCGATGTTCATAAACAATGTGTTTAAACCCTCCGCCACGCCCGGGTGGCGCGAAGATGCCGTCTTCGAGCGCGGTGTAGGGAAGATTGCCCATCATGGCAATCTGCAGCATCGACATGATCTCGCCCCCTTCGACGGCCAGGACAGCGGCCCCAAGAATCTGCCTGGTTTCGGCATCGACAATGGCTTTGATGAAGCCGCGATCGGGCCGTTTCCCACTGCGCGGGTGACCCAGCTCGTCGGGATCTTGGCGATTCGGATTGCGCGGTTCTGTGCCCGCGCCTTCCTTGTTCTGTTAGACCGATCCGTCCCAGTTGTGGGTCGATGTAGACGGTGTACGGAACCAGTCGGTCTTCTGTCGACGACTGCCCGCCACGAAGGAGATTGTTGCGAACGATGCGATAGTCGTCGTACGAGATGTGCGTGAACGCCGGGCCACCTTTAACGTCTCCCAAAGCGTAGATACCGCGACGTTCGTCTCTAGCCGGTTGTTCACCTGTATGAAGCCGTGGGCGTCTAAGTTCACGCCGGCGGCGGCGAAGTTCGAGCTGTTCGCTATTCGGCACTCGTCCGGTGGCGAGTAGGAGGTGAGAGCCGGTGACGGTCCTCTCTCCCGCAGGGCTGCGTAGTTCTAAACCAATGCCGGAGTGCTTTCTAACCACGCCGACCGCTTCGGTTTCGAGCACGATCTCGATGCCATCCGCTTGTAGGAGCTTGCAAACTTCAGCGGCAACGTCTGGGTCTTCCCGATTCAGAAGCTGCTTTCCGTGCTGTACGACCGTGACATTACTGCCGAAGCGGCGAAACATTTGGCCGAATTCCAGACCGACGTAGCCGCCTCCCAGAACCAGCAAATGTTCAGGCAGTTCTTGCAACTCCATGATCGAAGTGGAATCCAGAGCCCTCACTGAATCGAGCCCGGCGATGTGGGGTCGTGCTGACCGAGTGCGGTGTTGATGAAAATGCTGTCGGCGGTCAACGTCCGAGTGCCGCCGGCAGTGAGCTTCATGTCGACGACGTTGGGACCGGTGAAGTGCGCTTCGCCGAAAACGAGCTCGACCTGCTTGGCATCTTCCAGTCGATGCTGCACCCCGTCGCGGAAGTCGTCGACAATTGACTGCTTGCGACGGTGAACTTGCCCCAGGTCAACGCCGACAGGACCGCAGCGAATGCCGAGCTGGCGGTGGCGCGGGCCAAGTAAGCGATTCGCGGTGTGGCAACCATCGTTTTCGTTGGGGTGCAGCCTACATTGATACAGGTGCCGCCGACGTGTCATCTTTCTACAAGGGCCGTTTTTCGTCCAGCCTCGGCCAATGCACCGCAAAGCGGTGTGCCTGCCTGTCCCGACCCGATGACGATGGCAGCGTAGTGTTCCATAAGCCCTCCCATCGCGAGCTAATACCCAATGGAATCTTGTGTGCTATTTGCTTGTTTCTACCCATTGCGAGCGCCATGAGTGCTTTGAAGGGTTCAGCAAAGTACTGGGTTTCATGGATCACCTTGCCATTCTGAAACTCCATAATGCTCACGGTCTGGACAACCGTGGTCTTGTAATTGATGACGTACTCGGTTACCCACAGATCGTTGACGCCCACGATGCGGCGGATCACAAAGCCGCTTGGTTTTCCCGGATGGTGGCCACGCAAAGCCTGAAGATTGCGGCGGCCAAGGGACCTCTTCCCCCGACTGCGGATACTCGCAGAGGACATTGTCGTCGTAGATCTGGTGTTCTGCTTCCAAATCTCCGGATGCCGATGCCGCCCAGTGCTGTCGAAGGCAGCGCGGTTGTTCTGAGTTTCCATATGCTCACCTACAGTTCCTTTTTGGGGTCATCTGGTACGTGCGCGAGCGTAACGGAATACCATCCGCGCTTGTCTGTCCAAGTCTGTTCGACCTCAAAATCCGAGTCCAGAGAAGATCGCGGATGGTCGCGTCTGTGAACTTGTAGCTGTTCTCGGTGTGAATGCGTTCGCCTTTCGCGAAACCAACATCAAGGTCTGCGGCAGCAATGCGGACGCGTTGGTCGCGGAAAGACTTGAAGGTGCATCTCGATGCGTGACTGTGCGGGATTCCAGAGATACGCGATGGCGAAACCTCGCGAGATCGAAGTTAGCGTCAAGTTCGCGATTGAGGCGATGCAGCATATTCAGGTTGAATTGGGCCGTGACCCCGTCTCTGTCGTCGTAGGCAGCCACCAGGGTCGGCTCATCTTTCACCATGTCGACTCCCTAGAACAGCGCATCACCCGATTGCAGTTGCCCCTGAAATGGCCGAATAATTGTTCGCGCCTCTTCGCGTTCGAAGTTGCCGATACTTGAACCTAGGTATAGTCCCAAGGTTGTTCCGTTGAAGGATTCGAGTTGCGGCGGATGCGTGACATAGTTAGCGACAATCGGCGATACATCTACTTCAGGTAACGAGGTTGCGATCAGCTCGCGAGCGACCTTAAGAGCATCGGGCGATACATCCACCGGCGACACCACTTCACTCTGCAATTTCAAGGAAGCATCAAGCAGGATGGTGGGCTTCGAGGCGGTGCCCGCTCCCAGCTCCACAAGACGCAAAGCTACTGCTTTGTCAGGACAAGCGGCAGCAAGGATCGCGTCGCAACACCTCGCCAACGCCTGCGCCGGTGCGCGTGGGATAGTACTCCGGGAGTTGTGTGATACGTTCGAAAATGCGGGAGCCGTGCGTGTCGTAGGCTATTCCATGTGCCAGAGAGCGGGTCGCCGAGCAATCCGCGCTGAACTTCCCGGATCAGCATTTCGCGCATTCAATGCATACGGGCATTCCAAGTCGAGTGCGAAAGCGGGCGTCGTCATGGGAGTGAAGCCTTTCTAATTTGCCAAACGCAATCCAGTGAACTGCCATCGAGTGGCCGGTGGAAAGAAGTTGCGATACGCTGCGGCACATGGCTCGCGGGCGTGACGCATGACCCTCCTAGGACCATTTGGCCAGACATAAACTTACCGTTGTATTCGCCCAGCGTTCCAGGGAGGGGCTTGTATCCCGGATAGCCAGTGTAGTGCTAGCCGTCCATTCCCAACAGTCCCCGAAAAATTGCTCGACGCCCGCACCTATGACCTCGCCTTCGCCGGATGCAGTCGGCCAGTGTCTAGTAGATTCCCCAGCGGCGGCGATTCGCTCGCGACGCATTCCCATTCCGCTTCCGCTGGAAGTGGGCGACCCCGCCAGCGTGCAAAGGCATCGGCCTCGAAAAAACTGAGGTGACATACCGGCACGTCGAGTAACGCGGACAGTCCATGCCAGCCCTTTAGTGTGAAGATGCGCCAGCCAGTCGAATCGTTGGCATCGCGTTGCCAATAGAGAGTGCGCTTGGCAAACCGTGGCACTTCACAGTTTCCCAACCGGTTGACAGCCAGAATTCGGGACGTCCATATCCGCCAGCCGACATGAATTCCAGGTACTCACGGCATGTGACTTGGCGGTTTGCGATTTGGAACGGTTCCAAATAGACCTTATGTCGAGGGGTTTCGTTGTCAAAGCAAAAATCCAGGGGATTCACCGCTTGAAGTGGATAACCAATCTCAATTAGCCCTCCATTGAAAGTGTGCCAGTCGAGCTTGGGGGCTCGGATCTTTCTCTTCCGAGAGTGAACCGGCGGCGAAAGAAGGATGGAGAGGATTCGTGAAAAACGCAGGGCCTAATGTCAGTCAGGGCGAGTTCCTGGTGCTGCTGCTCGTGATTCAAGCCCAAAATAATCCGCCGCAATGGCTCGTCATCAATGGTGCGCGAGAAATCGCCCATCGCCTGGTCTACGTGTTCCCGGAACGCCACGATCTCATCGAGCGAGGGGCGGAAAAGGAAGGCGCAGCTTCTTTTCCGGAATCTCTTCCCCGAGCGAGTTGTAATAGCTGTTGAAGAGCCAACGGAATCTTCGCGAAAGGGTTTGTAGTCCTTGCAGAAAAGGCCGTAGCACGAACGTCTCAAAGAACCACGTCGTATGGGCCTGATGCCATTTGACCGGACTGGCGTCTGGACAGGATTGGACCATCTGGTCCTCGGCGGAAAGACTTGCAGCAAGAGACCGGGTTACCGATCGCACGGTTTGGAATCTTCGCAGTAGAGGCTGGACATTCCTTACTCCATAGGCTGCGATGGCACGAGAATTTCTTCGGCGACAGTCATTGGAGGTTCGGGTGGTCTAATCCGACCATCGGGGCGCCGAATCACTTTCTGAGGATCCTCGCATTAGAATTCCGCAGGCGACCTAATCAGGATTCCTCTGAGTTGGAGACGGTGGACGATATCACGCAAATTCGGTCAAATAGCGACCAGCGCACACCAGGAACTCTGCGGTTGGGTCTAGAAGCCTGCAAGATATAGTGCTCGCATCCGGGATGGAAGCAAGTTACGTTCCCAAATCTTCTCGGAGATCATCATAATCCGAGCGTGGCCATGCTTTTCCGAATCAGCGAGATTTTGAGCACCTGCGTCAGAGTAACATAGGTTGGGCCGCCACAGGCATGCTGTTTACCGCCTATGTGCTTACGCCACAACCTCCTTGGGCACCAGTGGTCCGAAGCCATGAACACCCCGCACGGGGAGTGTTGCAGAACATAACTCGCCCAATCTCCTTCCATGCCGCCGTTTCCGGAGGCCCGGCTTTCTTCGGTATTGGCCAGCACCAGCAAATTGTAATTGCCTTCGTGCGCGGCACGAACTATGTCAGCCGCCGATTGCGGCCGGCTATGCAGCACTTTCAATTTTCGATTCAAGTGCTCAGCTTGGCGCCGGTCGCGTTCGAGATTGCTTAGGCCATTGGTTTGATGGATATCCGCAGGCGCGACCGGCACCAAATCGAGATGCACGTCGGCCGCGATCATCGTCAGCATCCATTCGAACACGTCGTGGCTGCCGAGCGTGCCGTCGTGCACGAGCAGCACGCGGCGGATGCCGATGCCGGCGGCCCGCAGGTCGGCGACGGTCTTCGCCTGCCGATCGGCCGCCCGTGGAATGCGGTTGCCGCCGTGCAGATCGAACGTGACGGCGCGGTCGGCGCTGACGATGTGCACCGTCACGCCCTGCGGCTCGCCGTGGTGCAGATTGATCCAGTAGAGGGCGATCTGATCGAGCTGCTCTTCGGCCGAGTACATGTTCGACGCGCCGAGGATTACTTCCTGGGCCGGCAGGTCCTTGGCGACGTTGAGCACGGCGTGGAGCGCATTGTTGGTGGGCACCAAGCAGCGGCGTCACCGTTTTGCCGAGCTTCTCGGCGTGAGTTCACCACGGCCGTGAGCAGTTGCTGATCGTAGGTGTCGAGCCCGTGCAGCGATTCCATGCCGGCACCCCGGCAGCTCGACTTTGGCCGTCATCACGACGACGTCGGTCGTCTGCGGGTCGTTCTCGGCGAGGGCCTTGTCGAGCATGAACAGGTTGTTCGGCGAGCGGATGGCGACCAGTTTGCGATACGGCTTGGTCAGGCCGAGGCTTTCGCCGGTCACGCGCTGGACCGTCTCGCGGTTGAATTGTTCGAGATGTTCGTGATGCTCGCCGCGGCGATGCCGTTTGTGGCAGCTTCTCGGTGACGGTGAAGGTGGTGAGGAAGACCGCTGGCGAAGCCGAGGCCGCCGATGGTGGCCGTCGGCTTGGTGACGAGGTTCGCCAGGGCCGCGGCGAACACGGTCAGAAACACGAGGCTCAGGCCGATCGGCAGGTAGAGATTGCCGACGTGGATGTTCCAGGGCACGAGAAACTCGCCGGCCCGCGCTTCTTGAATCGCAGCACGACCATCGACATCGTGTTGAACACGAAGCTCCACACGACGCCGAAGGCGTACGCCTCGCCGAGCACGATCACGTCGCCGCGGCTGGCGAGGATCGTGAACAGTTGCAGCCCGGTGATCAGGTACAGCAGCCGATAGTTCGTGCCGAGCCGCGGATGCGGCTTCAGGAACCAATCGGGCAGCACGCCATCTTCGGCCACGCGGCTCAACACGCCGTTCGAGCCGACGATCGACGTGTTCACCGCGCCGGAAAGAATCAGAAAGCCGACCACCACGACGAACGCGTTGAGCAGCAGCCGGATCGCCAGCGGCCCGATCATCTGCATCGCCAGGCCGCCCATCCAGTTGTCGTAGTAGATGTGCAGCCGCTCGCCGTCGGGGATCAGCATCACGCAGAGGAAATTCATCGTGCCGGTGAGAATCAGGCTGTACGCGAAGACGATGAAGCCGACCTTCTTGAAGTTGCGGAGCTTGGGCGATTCCACCTCGCGATAGACCTGGGCCAGCGTTTCCTCGCCGCTCATCGCCAGGATCGAGTGGCCGAAGGCGATCACGACGCCGATCGCGCCGATCAGGCTGAGCCAATTCGTCGGCTGCCGCAGCGGCTCGGCGAGCTTCGGGAATTGTCCGAGCCAGCCGAGCGGATCCTGCTGCTCGCCGGTGACGGGATCGATCCGCGGCACGACCTTGCCGTCGGCTAGCACCTCGACCTTCTTCGACAGGTCGGGCCGCCAGGAGGGGATCTCGTTGACCGGCTCCGTCCGCGAGGGTCGCAGCGTCGCGCCGCTCCAGCCGAGCATGACGACGGCCATCACCGTGGTGGCGATCATGATCTTGAGCGCCTTGCCGCTCGACTCGTGGATGCCGAACAGGTTCTGCCGCAGGAAGTACAGCGTGACGGCGACGGCGATCGCCACGGAGCCCCACGACTTGAGCGTGTCGCGGGTCGCTGCCGGTGAACTGACACCGCCGATGCGAGTGAGCATTTCGAGCACCAGGCCGATGATGTACTGCCCGGCCGAGACGCCGCTGATCGGCCCGGTGAGCACGTAGTCGAACAGCAGCGCCGAGACGGCCGCCTTCGCGCACAAGCCGCCGAGCGCTTCCTTGACGATCGCGATACACGCCGCCGCGCACGAACAGCGCGCAGCTCTCGATGTAGACGGCCCGCATCATGTAGCTGAACAGCAGCACGGCCAGGATGAACCACGGCGCGGCCTTGCCGATCGCGTTCTCGACGATCGCGCCGACGTAGTAGACCGTGCTCGACATGTCGCAGAGCACGACCGCGGCCGTCCGCCAGAACGAGATGAACGTGAACATCACGCTGCTGACGACGATCGCACAGCGCGAGCAGCCGGTTTCCCGAGCTTGCGAATCCGACGACGGCGACATGGAAACGACCTGGGACGCTCGCATAGCGAGTGCGCGTTGGTGAATGATGGTCCACAAGTCCCGAGGAGCGGGTGGGCGGTTTCTGCCGCCGAACTCCCAATGCGACGGTGCAAACCGGAACGGAAGTACCCTTTCAAATTGGCCCGGTAACGCACCGAAACCGGCCGACGAGGTTAGCTGACGGGCTAGGGCTTGAAAGTGCCCCGATCCGCTAACGGCGGATCTACGCCCCGCGAGCCGCTTGGCCCCGGTAACCCGGCCAAAACGTCGACTCGTTGGTTCCCCCGCTCTCGCACTTGCTCGGCGAGATTAGGCTGCACAAAAGAGATGTTAGCGTAAGGCGTGTAAAGATTGTGTCAAAAATGGTCCTAAGCGCATTAAGAGCCTGGGGACAAAACGTCCGCCGGAGAGGGGGACAGTCCATTATCCAGGCTGCTCAAACTATCGAGCGATAGTAATCGATGGATGGGCCGGGCCTCTTCGAAATGGATCTGCGGTTGGATTAGTTCAGTACAAGCACACTGGGTAATATCGGCAAGGCTCTCGCGAATATCGCCGGTGCCGGCGGCAAGTGACTGGGCTTCGCGTTGATGCCCAGCAGCTTGTTTAGCACTTCGATCAGTACAGCAGGCTGACTTGGTGTCCCGTGGCAACATTGAAGACGCGGCCAGAAACGTTCTTGGCATCGGCCGCGAGCATATTCGCTTGCACGACATTGGCGACGAAGGTGAATCGCGCGATTGTTGCCATCGCGAAAATGCTCGGTGATTTACCGGCGAGCATGGTGGCAATGAATTTTGGGATGACGGCCGAGTAGTCGCCGTCGGGATCTTGCCGCGGGCCAACACCGTTGAAGTAGGCGCAGCGCACACGGTTTCCACCGCGTTCATCGCCGCGAAAGCCCGGCAATAAAGTTCGGCCGCTGGTTTCGCCGCGCCGTAAGGCGATATCGGCGCCGGTAAATCGGTTTCGCGTTTCGATGACGTAGGCTGGTCGCCATAGGCGCTGCTTGAGGCGGCGTACACCACGCGGCGGACTTTGGCTTTCTTGGCGGCATCCAACAGCACAAGCGTGCCGGTGGCGCAAGCAGCGTGCGTATCGAGCGGCCGCTCGACGCTGCGCGGCACCGAGGCCAGCGCCGCCTGATGGAAAATGCAATCGACCCCCGCGACTGCCCGAGTCATCGCCGCGGCATCGCACAAATCGGCCTGGATGAACTCGATATTGTTTTTTACGTGCGCAAGGTTTTCAATCCGCCCCGTGGAAAGATTATCGACACGCGCAGCTTCGTGCCCTCGCGCGAGATTGGCATCGACAATATGCGAGCCGATAAAGCCTGCGCCGCCGGTGACAAGAATGGTTTGCATGGGAAGCGGGAAGGGTTCAGGGTTCGGGGTTCATGAGGCAGCGATTAGGAGTCAGATGGCAGGCGTCGGCAGCACTGGTCGGAAAAGTTTAGCTTGCGGCGCGTTCTTCGTGTCCGGCCGACAGCAAAACTCGCCGAAAAAAGGCGACCTTGTTTCGCAATTGCAACATATCGACCTGCCGTCCTGGCTGTCGAGGGGCGCGGTTCTGCGTGCTGAATGTTTCGATTGGCCGCATCGTTCCCGAGTTGCCGTCCTACGACTGCAAGCGGCCACTGGCTGACCTAGAGTTAATTGGACGGGAAGGATTCTCTTCTCATCCAACGCCCGATTCCGGGCAATTCGGTTGTTGGTCCTTTCATCGATTTTTTCGCGACTCTCAAAGCTCCAGAGGATTTCTCGGCCATTCGTCTTGCAACGCACGATGCATTGCGCCCGCACGTGCTGCGACGACGTGAGTGAGCGGAAGTCATGCCCAAACTTAAGCAACACAAGAATCGCATTCGTGCCTCGTGCTTCGAACGTTTCGAGCCGCGCATGCTGATGACCGCCCAAGCAGCAAATCCCCCCGATTTCACTGTCGATTATTTCACTCAGGGGTCGGCCGCGGGACAAGTCGTCGAGCAAGCCATCGATCCATCGAACCCGGGAGGAGCCTATTATCAAACGGGTCCCGATGCCATTCCGCGCTCAGTATGGGTTCACCGGCGCAGGGCAAACAGTCGCGGTGATCGACTCGGGCATCGCTTACGACGATGCCGCGCTGGGGGGCGGTTTCGGCAGCGGATACAAAGTGGTTGGCGGCTGGGATTTCGCCAACAACGACGCCAACCCTTACGACGACGGCCCCGCGGGCGGACACGGCACGAACGTGGCCGGCATCATCGGCTCGACCGACGCGACTAACTTGGGAGTCGCTCCGGGGGTCGATCTCGTCGCGCTGCGCGTATTCGACGATAGCGGCGCCGGCTACTTCAGTTGGATCGATAGCGCGCTCAAATGGGTCTACAACAATCGCAACAGCTTTCGCAATCCAATAACCACCGTGAACCTGTCGCTGGGCGCGGGTGCCGACACAATGAGCCCGCCCGCGTGGGCAAATTTGGAAGGCGATTTCAAGCTGCTCACTTCGGTCGGCATTTTCGTTTCAGCGGCGGCGGGGAACGCGTTTGCGAAATTCGGAACTGTCGGGCTCGATTATCCCGCATCCAGCCCCTATGTCGTGCCGGTCATGTCGGTCAGCGCACCAGCGGGCAGCTTAGCTCATTTAGCGAGCGTGCCAGCCAGGCGATTGCCGCGCCGGGCGAAAACATCGTGAGCACGGTTCCCGATTATGTGGGCAATCACGACGGCGTCGACAACGACTGGGCGGCCTACACCGGCACCAGCATGGCGGCTGCGTACGTATCGGGTGCCGCGGTTCTCATTCGCCAAGCGCTTGAGCAGGCAGGCCGCGCGAACATCGACGAGGCGATGATTGATGAGATTATGCGCGATTCGGCCGACCGAATATTCGACGCCGCCACCAACGCGTATTATCTGGAATTGGATCTTAAAAAAGCGATCGATTCAGTCATGAGCGGGGGCGTCGATGCCCAAGGCAACACCGCCGCAACCGCCCAAAGTGTCGGATCGCTGAACCTCAGCTCGTCGGCCAGCGGGACCGTTAACGTCAAGGGAGACAAAGATTACTTCAGCTTCACGGCAGAGCACACCGGCACCGTGAAGATAACGATTTCGCCAACCTCCGGGCTGACAACCCGTTGGGATTTAACGAATTCCAACGGATCAACGAAGATTGTGACCGGCAAGACGCTCACCTTTGCCGTGACTGCCGGAAAGACGTATTCGTTCGCAGTTGAAGGTCTGGCCGGCACGGGCGACTACAGTATCGCGATGAACCTTTCACCGAGCTATGTGGGTTTAGGGACGACCAATAAAAAATCGATTTCAAATCAAATCGTTAACAGTGAAAAATGGTATCGGTTCCAGGTCGTTCGCACGGGAGCCTTCACGTTCGCGGGCAGCGTTCCGACGGGAACGAGCAATGTGACGTTTGAAATCTACAATTCGGCGATGCAAAGAATCGGGGCTTACGACACTTCGTGGGCCAGTTCGATGAATTTATCGCTCAGCCAAGGCACCGGGTATTTTGTGCGCGTGGTGGGTTCCAATAGCCGTGTGAAGTTTTCGATCGGGCCGATGGTGGTGAGCAAGGCGCCGGTGCCTCAAACTGCGAGCGTAGGCGGAGCCGAATCGACGGGCGCAGCCAATGCCGGCGCGACTGCCGCTGGAGTGTCTGCCGCGGCAGCCTTCGCACCGGCCGCTGCAATTGATTTCGCGGTGATGACAGGGCAGGATTCCCAAAGCGAACAATTTGGCGGGCGAAAGGACTTTTGGCTGCCTGCCGACAACAGTTCCGCGCTCGACCAAGTATGGTCAAGCGGCCTAAGCGGCATCGCCGCAGCGAGCTGGCGCAACGAATTGATGCCGTGGGATGTGGCCATGTCGAACGACAGTTACGCCGCCTCGCGAGATGCACATTTCGGAAATGAAAAGGCTGGCGATGCCGCTATTGACGGCCTACTTACCAAAGTCGCGGCTGGCGAACTGGAACCTTCCGCTAGCTAGCAATCAACGTCTCTGATTGGGACGTTCGGCTCACTTTGAGATGACTTGCACGTGTCCTGCTGCTAGCGAAAAAAATCACGATGTTTGGCAAAAATTTCTAAAGATTTGCTGCGCAAGTGTTTGAAGCCGCCCTGCAGATTTTTTTTCGCATTGCACCCAACTGGGCATCGCGATTGCGTCTAACATTTCGGCACACATGAGGTTGGAATGACCTCAAGACACAACCAGCAAGCGCAGGGAGGAAGTGGCCATGTTAATTCTTAGCCGGAAAGTTGGAGAGCAAATCGTCATCGGGGATGGGATTCGAGTAGTGGTGAGCCGGGTCTCGGGGGAGCGGGTTACGTTGGGTTTGGAAGCGCCACCGGAGGTGCGAATTCTGCGGGGAGAGTTGCGGCCCTTTGAAGACCGCAAGCACGATTCGGTGAAGGCGGCAGCCGCTGGAAGGCACGTGGGACGCCGCGACGAAAAGTTTGCAACCTCGCGGGCCAGATCGCCGCGGTAGAAACTGAATCCACGCGGTGTGAACAGTGGGGAGACGGTCGCGTCGTTTTTAGGGAGTGGGGCGGATTGCGTTCGAATTCATCTCGCAATTATTTCATTCGCAACAGAGTAGAGTCGTTATCTTCGTTTCGGTGTGCCACGGTGGTCCTCCCGGCGTCGTCATTGCCTGCCCGATCGACACCATGCCGGATTGGATAGCCGTGGCACACTTTTTTGCGCATTGCTCTAATTCGCGCACAGCGAAGCCGGCGGTCACCCGCGGCATTCCGGCAGCTAGCAATTGAAATGCGATTGACGCTAGCTGGCACCGGCCGGTATTGTTGCCCCTCTTTTTCCCGTCGTATTTAGCTAGCATTGTCGATGGATCGACTATCGCTGCCAAAGACGTTGATCGTGCGCACGGCGCTAGCCGCAATGTCGCTAGCGCTGGCGCTATCGGGCTGCGCCGATACCAAATGGGTCACCGTGCGCGATGTCCCGCGCAACCCGCTTTCCGAGCGGCTGATGCTGCTCTCCTCGGGCGGCCCGAAGCCGACCTATCGCACGGTCATGTACCTGCGAAAGTACGACCTGACGGATCGGCTCAATGGCGATCCAAAAGCAGCTTGTTCACGACGTTCACGAAGTGCTCAAGAAAGAGCCATCGCCCGAAGGGCTGCACGCGGCGGCTGAATTGGCCTACATCGGCGGAGTGAAATCGCAGGCCTCAGGCAAGCCGAAAGAGGCGCTCGATCTCTACGGCACCAGCGTGGCCTATGCGTACGCCTATTTGTTCAAGCCACGCTATTCCGAAGTGGTCAATCCTTACGATCCGCAATTTCGCGAAGCATGCGATTTATACAATGCCAGTCTTGAGGCGACCTTGCGCGCGGTGAAAAAAGATGGGAAATTGCGGCCGGGCGAGACCATAACGCTGGAAACGCGCGGCCAAACCTGGGATATCACCGTCGTGCCTCGCAACGTCTCGTGGCCGGCCGGCGATATCAAGCAGTTCGAATTCGTATCAGATTACGAAATCAATGGCCTGGCGAACGTGTATCACACGTATGGTTTGGGCGTTCCCCTCATTGCCGTGCGTCGCGATCATTTGGCCGACGATCCGCTGGAAAAACATTACCCGCCTGGTTTGAGTTTCCCGGTCACCGCGTTTTTACATTGCCTGCCCGATGAAGACACCCTCACCCCGGCCCTCTCCCAGAGGGCGAGGGAAGAACATGCGCAGGCAGCAGACGCCAGCCAGCAGGCAAACGGCAACGCACAGTTGGCTTCATTCAGCCAGTCGCCGTCATCCAGCAGCCAGCCGCCAGCCACCAGCGGCCAGCCAACGAAGGCCGACCCTAACACCTTTTCGCTCGCTTCCGAGCGGCACCACAAGGCCGTGCTCGAACTGTACGACCCGCTCGAGGCAACCGATGTCGTCGTCGATAACCATCGCATTCCCCTGGAGAGCGATATCACCACGCCGCTGGGCTACGCGCTGAGCGACCCGGCGTTTGCGGTGCTCGACCAACCCACCACCGGCCTCTTGAATCCCGAAAAAGTGAAAAAACTCGCGGGCATTTACATGCTGGAGCCGTATCAGCCGGGAAAAATTCCAGTGCTCATGGTGCACGGCTTGTGGTCCAGCCCGATCACGTGGATGGAAATGTTCAACGATTTGCGCGGCGACCCCGACCTGCGGCGCGACTATCAGTTCTGGTTTTACGAGTACCCGACCGCTCAGCCGTTTTGGCGAACCGCGACCTATTTGCGCGAATCGCTCGCGCGCTTGCGGAAAACGGTGGACCCCGAAGGGCACGAGGCGGCGCTCGATCAAATGGTGTTGGTCGGCCACAGCATGGGCGGATTGATTTCGCACATGCAAATCGTCAATAGCCGCGACGATTTCTGGCACTTGGTGAGCGACCGTCCCATTTCGCTGGTGAAGGCGGACGAACGCACGCTTCACGATCTGGATCGCACGTTTTACTTTCAAGCCAACACCTCGGTGCGGCGTGTGATTACCATCGGCACGCCCCACCGCGGCAGCCATCTTGCTAACGACTTCACCGAATACTTGGGCGAAAAGCTCATTTCGCTCCCCGATCAGATGAAGCAAATGACCGACCGCTTCGCGATGCTGCGGCTGGGGAACCCCGGCTTCTTTCGCGATACGCGCATGATCGACACGCAAACGAGCTTAGATTCGCTCGCGCCGGACTGCCCTGCGCTGCCGGCGCTGCTGGCCGCGCAGCGCCCGCCGTGGGTCAAATACGACAACATCGTGGGCCGGCTGCCGCGCGATAATTGGCAAGTGCGCCTGTTTGGCGATGGCGACGGAGTCGTGCCCTACGAAAGCGCCACCTGGCCTACGCCGATTCGGAAATCGACGTGCCGGCCGAGCACAGCGAGGTCCACCGGCATCCGCAAACCATTTTGCAGGTGCGCGAACTGTTGCGCGAGCACTTGCGGGAAATTCAAGGCTATCCCGACGTTCAGCAGGTTTCGCAGGAGCGCACGGCGTCGAGATCGAAGATTGGCGCCGAATGATCGTGCGGCGCATCGGCGCGCGATTTAGTTGTCAAACAGGCGGTGCTGCTCGTCAAAGCCCGCGGCGATTGAAATCCGCGGTCGGATTTTGTGCGGCCTGACCAACTCGATCGATCTCTGCGCGGTGCGCGGCTGGCAGTTTGCCGCGGCGCGCTGCCGGTCGCAGCAGCATGCGACTGTTGCCCGGCGGGCTGCGACGAGTGCTCGTTCTCCATCGGCAAGCGATCGTGCTTGGGCAATTCGCCGCGTAGCACGAGCACTTCGCGCGGGGCTTCGATGCCGACCTGCACCGATTGACCTTTGATGCGCAAGATAGTCACCACGACCGAATCGCCAATTTGAATCTGTTCGTTCGCCTTGCGAGTAAGTACCAACATGCCTGCTCCTTGCCGGCGCCGCCGGAAATCGACTAGAGGTTTTGCCCCTCTTGGTCTACGCAAGGCAATTGCAGGCGGTATGCCAAACGACAAAGAAAAGCTCGCTGCGTCCAACCGCCGCGTTTCTCCGGCAGTTTTTGCCGCGACGGCCCCCGCTGATAGCATCCGCCCGTGGTCTAAATGTCACAACGTTACAAACGTTCAGACAGTTAGTTTTACAATCTTTGCGGGCGCACGAACCAACCACAAAAGGCCGGCGTACTAAGGGGCCGACTGACGCGCTAGGGGCGTCGAGCGCTGGGAATCGGCGGCAACATCGCGCGGCTCCTTTTCCCGTTCGATCGGGCTCCAGACATAGCGGCGTTTGCCATCCTTTTCCACGGGCGAGAGGATCCACGTTTCGCCCGTCGCGCTATCGAGCAGAATTGTATAAAAAGCGTTGCGCGGAATGGGATTGCCCGGCGCGGGAGCGCTCGGCGAGCTCATTTCGATGCGATAGATTTGCCACTGGCCAAGCGCCGGGCTGGCGGCGGGACGAACGTTCGATGCGCCACCACCCAGAGCAGGCGCAGGCATTGGATCGTCGCCTTTGGCCGAAAGCGGCAGGCAAGCAAGAAAAGCAACGGCGGCAACAATCGCGATTTGGAATTTGGTCATGGTTTGAAATTGAGTGGGGGCGAGTGCGTTTGGCAAGACGCGGTGAATTTTCAGACCGCCCTAGTATAGTTGGGGACCGCTTGGAAAGCACGAATTTGTGGCGAAGAAACTGCCCCTTTCGATGGCTATTTAGCCGCTGGCAATCGACCGCAATTTCGCCTGATATGAGGGAAATCTATTACCGTCTTTTGAATTGCCGCTTGGCAATTTCATCGCGCAAGCGGGCCGCCAGTTCATATTGTTCGGCCGCAACTGCATCAGAAAGCTGTTCGTCCAGGGTACGGCCCACGCGGTAATGCTCGCGCAGCGATTCTTGCAGTTCGCGAAGGCGCTGCACCATTTCATCTTCCTCAATTTTTTCTGGCGCGTCGTACTGTTCGTACAGTGCTTCAAATCGCTCCAAACCAGCATTAATTTCGCCGATCGCCGCCTCGGCCCCTTTCGATTCAAGAACGGCCAACGCCGAAGCCTGCACACGGTGAAAGAGCACAAACGGCCGATACTGCTCGTGCGAAAGCGTCCAATCTTCGTCGGGGGAGTGTTCCTTGACAAAGTCCATGAACGCCAGCGTGTGGTCGGCATCTTGCACGGCCAAATCAAACTTCCGCAATGCCAACCAGCAAATTCGGCGGTGGTAATACTGCACGAATTCCCGGTCGGCTTCGCCGCATTGCTGCTGCGTGAGCTGGAAATCGTCCCCTTTCTCAGGCATTTGCGAAAGCAAATAGTCGTAATAGGTTTTCGCGCCGTGAGGGGTGGCGCCGTCGGGCCGATATTTCACCTCCATCTGCAACACGCCCAAATCGATCCGCATTTGCAGCACATCGCGCCCGTCAGCGGCTTTCACGACGCGGGCCATAATTTCGCCGGGATTGTAGGGCCAATCAACCAGCAGATCGTCAATATCTTTACGGCGGGACATGCCTGGCCTGAGTTCCAAATTTCCGGAGGTTTGCCGCAATGCTTTACCGACGCGGCCGACGCTCTCGGTTAACAAATCTCGATTAAACTGCCAACTGGCACCCTTCGGCTGCGACTTGCATGCCAGCACAGATACCAATGTGAAACTGTGCAGATTATATTAACGCGCTAGCGACCGTGCATCGAGGGGCAGGTAAGTTGTTGCAACAAACCATGTTGACATAGCCGCCGGTGGCGATAGCGGCGTAAAAGCCAAACGCTTGCGCCACAAGCCGGCAGCCGCATGTAAGACTTTGCCGCTTGTGCCGGTAGTGCCGATTGCTGGCCGGTTTCTGGCTTTTACCGATTGCACTGACGAAAACTGAAATACCGGTAGACGCGGTTGCGCCTATCGTGCCGGTTCTGCAGGCGACCTGACATCAGGAGCCATAGCTGTAGGCTCTCGACCTTTTCTCATCTGTCAGGCTTATTTCAGGAATCGCAGCAGTGAAGACTTCTCTCTACGCGTGGGCCGTTGCGGCTGCCACGATACTTACGATCACTGGAGTACACCAAGCGCTGGCCGATGCCCCGGCCGCCGACTCGAGTGCGCCGGCCGCCGCTGGGACGCCATCGCCGGAATTGCAAGCAATTTTGCGGCGTGTGGATCAGCAGGATGAAGAGTTGCGCCAATTGCGCGATCGACTCGGCGCACTGCAAACTAGCCAGCAAGCGGCGGCGCAAATGAGGCCACTTCCGAGCCCGCCGCAGCAGTTGCCCTCCGTGACCGATGCGCTACAGCCGCTGCCCCCTACGACCGCTGTGGTGCCCGCTTCGGCTGCGTCCGACATACCCGGCAGTCCCGTCGTCTTCGAACTTCAAGAGCGAATCGCGGCGCTGGAAAAGCGGCTCGACGACCAATCGATCAAATCAACGAAGCCCGATGGCAACTCGGACGACGGCTACGAAGTCGGCAGTGATTTGAAAATGACCGGCAGTTGGCGGAACGGGTTGCAATTCGAATCGGCCAACAAAGATTTCCGCATGCACATCGGCGGCCGCGTGCAATACGATATTCAGCGCCTTCGATAACGATCAAGCCTTATTAGTTTCGCCGAGCGTGGGCGGCATCGGCCCGCAGCCCGACTCGACTCAGTTCCGCCGTGCGCGAGTTCGCTTGGACGGCACCATGTATGAGGTGTTCGATTGGGTGGCGGAATACGATTTTGCCAACACCCTGGCGCCGGCCTCGCCTAGCGCCGGCCAGCCGGAAGCCACTGTTCCCGGTTTGACCGAGCTTTCAATTGCTTGGACCCAATTGCCCTGGATTGGCAATTGGAAAGTCGGCAATCAACGCGAGCCTATGGGCATGGAACATCTCACGAGCGATACCTTCCTCCCCTTTTTGGAACGTTCGTATTTGCGCGATGCCATTTGGGGCCCGTTTGACAACGGCTACACGCCCGGCATGTCGATCTACAACACCTACGACGATAAGAATGGAACCTGGGCTATCGGCGGTTTTGCGAACACAAGCGATTCGTTCGGTTACGGAATCGGCGATGAAGCGGCGCTCACCGGCCGTTTGACCTGGCTCCCTTACTACGATGAGCCGACCGATGGCGCTTACCTCTGGCACGTTGGCATTTCAGGCAGCACGCGCGAGCCCGACAACGGCCAGGTGCGGCTGCGCGTACGAGGCGATATTCGCAGCGGTCCGCCGGGGCCTTTGAATCCAATCTACGGCGACACCGGCACGCTCGACGCTTCGTGGCAAAACATTATCGGCGCGGAGACCGCGATCAACATCGGATCTTTCACGTTCCAGGCCGAATACGTGGGCACCTGGGTGGAAGATGCTGTTTCGGTCAGCCCAGTGCTTACTCCGCGCGGCACTCCCCTTTTCCAAGGCGGCTATGTCGAAGTGCTCTATTTCCTCACCGGCGAGCACATGCTCTACAACCGCAACACCGGCGTGTTTGAGCGCGTCGTGCCCTATGAAAATGTATTTTGCGTCGCCGATGCGTGCGGCAACCACTGCCACGGTTGGGGCGCGTGGCAAATTGGCCTGCGATACAACGCCGTTGATTTGAACGACAACGGCATCAATGGCGGCGATTTGCAAAGCTTTACCTTCGGCGTCAACTGGTATTGGAACCCCAATGCCAAGGTGCAGTTCAACTACGATCTCACGAATCGCTCGCAGGTAAAGACGGTCCCCTCAGGCGATATTAACGCGTTTGGTCTGCGGTTCGCCTACGATTTTTGAGCGTAAAAGAATTCACTAACTGCGGTCAGTAAGTCTCCAGTCCTTGGTCCCTAGTCCCCTCAAGTCCCATGAAAAGCATCATCCCTTCCATACTGCTCGCCTCCCTGGTCGTACTTGGCGCGTTTGCTATTCGCGCCGTTGCGTGCTGTATTTTCTTGCCCGATGACGATGGGTGCTGCCAGCAATGTTGCCAGCATTGCGGCTGCCAGGGGCCGTGCCACAAGGTGTGCCACGTGGTCTGCGAAACGAAGGAAGTGAAAGAGACAATTTATGGCTGCCGGTGCGAAGATTTTTGCCTTCCCGGCAAAAGTTGCAAATGCGGCGAAGAGTGCGAGTGCGACCCGTGCAAATCGCAATGGAGCTGGTTCGACTTCATGACCGGAAATCACGACGGCACGACGTGCCATGCCGTTTGGCAGCCCAGTTGCTCGGGCGACGTTCGCACGCGAACCAAGCTGATTAAGTACACAGTCATCAAGAGGGTTCCCAGCTATAGATGGGTCGTCGAATACTGCTGCGATAAGTGCTGCCAAGAGTTCAACCAAGAACAGTTGCCAGAAGGAGTGCAGCCCCAAGTCCCGCCCGATCTAAAGGCCGCGTCCGATAAGCAAGCCGCGGGCGCGGGGACTAAAAGCCAGCCACGTGTGGAAAACCGCACGACGCAAACCGCATCGATTAAGCCGGCATCCGCCGCGAATTCGCAACTCGCTGTAAAGCAGCCTGCCGCCATAGCGGCCGACGATAAGCCGTCGATCGTCGTGAAGCGCGCACCGGCAAAACCCGCAGGGCCAGTGGACGAAATGGATCTATCGGCCTTCGATCGATTAGAGCAAGCGCCGCTGGCACTTCAGCCGCAGTTGCCGACCAATGCGACGATTCGAAAATAACTGGACGGGCACAGCGAACATTAACCCAAAGCAGGCATAGCGAGCACTAAGCCGAAGCGGTAGCCAGGGGCGGTGGTTATCGTTGCGGTTCAGTGTATTCGCATTGCCGGCAATATGGCGCTGGCGTACGGCAGCAACTCGGCGCGTCGCATGCTGGGCGGGCTTCGATCGGCGCCATTGACGGTCGGCTGAAATCGACCGGCATCAATTCTCCCCAGGCTTTATTCCACGAAAGTTCCTGCGCGGGATAGCCTAAGTCGTGGAATAGCCGGAACTGCGCCCGGTTGTAGTCGTTGATGCTCGTGTAGTAATTACTGTACGCTTGCTGCAACTGCAGCAGGGCCGCGACCGCTTCTTGCGGCCGAATGACTAACTGCAATTCGTCCCCCACTTCGATCGTTTCGCTAAGCCCGCGCAAGTTGCCGTTGAACGAAGTTTGGGCCGCGGCCAAGCCTGCTTCCGCATCTTTGATGCGTGCAGCAGCAGCCTGCACTTGAGCATCGGCCTGAGTGATTTCAGCAGCCACTTGATCTTGAATGCGGAACAGCTCGATGATCGCCTGACGTTGCTCTCCCTGACGCTCGCGAACCAGCCCGCGATTGCCGGCTCCCATGTTTTTCAAAATCCAGACCAGTTGCACATCCCAATCACTGCGGCCTGTCCAAGTGGGATCATGGTTGGTGGCATTGGCCTCATAAAATCCGGCTCCGAGCGTGTCGCCGGGATTCGAACTGCCTTGCAGCACCAGGCTGGGAATGAGCGGCCGCATGCGTTCTTGCTTCAAGCGGTCGATCGTGGCTTGCACCAGCGCCTGCTGCGACGCAAGTTCGGGCCGATTAAGCAACCCGATCGGAATCAAACCGTCGAGCGCGTCTTGCGGCGGAATCAGTGTGACTTCCAATTGCGGCGGCTCTTGCGGAACCACCAGCGCCGCCGGATTCAGTCGCAGCACTTGCGTTAAATTGGCGCTGGCCATCCACCAGTCTTGCCGCGCCAGTGCGGCCGACTGCTCGAGCTGAGCCAATGTCGTTTGCACGCGCTGCACTTCAATGGGAGCCGCCAATCCTCTCGAAAGCGAACTGATTTTCCGCAACAGCTCTTGCCCGCGGTCGATCGCATCATCGTAGCCGGCCAGCACCCCGCGCGCCCGCTGTACTGAAAAATAGGCGTCGGCCACTGAAAGCAAGGCGTCGTTTTTTGCAGCTTGCACTTCGTAATCTCGGGCGCGACCACCTGCCGCGCAGCCAGCGGCGTGTAAATCGCGTCGGTCAATGCGAAGATCGCCTTCGCGCCGCCCCCCAAGAGATATTGATTACGGTCGTTAATGGCTGTATCGCCGGTGGTGCGCTGGGCGCCGCCGTCGTGGCGCTGGTAATCGTTGCCCAGGTAGATATCGGGCAGCCACAACGCCTGCGCCTGTTCCAGCGCCCCACGTCGGTCATTTCGCTGGCCTGCGCCGCTTGGATCACCAGCGGCCGCGCATTGGCTAATCGCAGCGCGCTGGCCAAGTTGATCGGCAGCCGCTCGTCGCCGGGTTCCGGCTTGGCGGGTGCAATTTCGGGGACATTCGTCGCTTCGTCGAGCCGGGGCAGTTCCGGCACCGGGCAGGCGTTAAAGTCATCTTGGCCAATCGGCGACCAGGGTGGCAAAAGTTCTTGCGGCTGATTCTCGGCCGGCGGGTTTTCGGGCGATTCCACCCGGCGTCCGCGGGGAACATTTTCCGTAGTCTGCGCAGAAGCCGTCTGGGCCAATATTAGCGCAAAGGCCAGTGCGAATAATGGCGCGCGATATTGAGAACAGCGAAGCATCGAATATGACCCGGAAGGCTAAAAACAGGCGCGCACTCGCACCGACCGTTCCTCGTTTTAATCGGCAGAGTCTCGGTAACAGGCAGAGTTTTTTTGACCCCGATTCTTTCCGCCGTGCGCAGAGATTGCGCAGAAGAATGCACTTACTCACCTTGCCCCTCTCGATAAATCGGCCCATCGTGTCGGGAATTACCTGAGTTTTGAGTGAGGCGTGCCTATGCTTGAGCAATCGCGCGGTGACAGCGTTGCCATTATTGAAAGAACCTCGCGCAATAAAAAATCTCAGCAGCTAGCATCCGAACTTCGGAGCTAGCTGCTGAGATCGAAGTGCCAGCGAATCGCGTTAGTGCATCAGCGCCAGTGGCGGGAACAACATCCGGAATATCGAACATGCCTCCTCCCATCATTCCGCCTCCGAAACCACCACCCCCCATTCCGCCTCCCATCATCCCCCCGCCCATCATGCCGCCGCCCATTGAGCCCATTCCCCCGCCAAAGCCCTGGCTGACCCCTCCAACTCCCCCCATCGAGCCTCCAAAAATTGTGTTTGCGTCAAGCGGCGTCACAAGGTCTCCAACCGGGTAGACTTTCGTGACCATCACCTTATCGGCTTCGTCCTTGGTCGTAATCATCAGCACTTCGTCTTTGATCACGTAGGTGAGGTTGTAGTCCGACAAGATCAACTTCAAGGCCGACCGCAGCGTAATGCCCTTGAGCGTGCGGGTCACCAGCGTCTGGCTGGGATCGACCGGCGGATTGGCATTCTTCAGTGCTGCCAAGTCGAATTGCACTTCGATATGGTGCCGCTCCTTGATGTAATCCATCACGTCTTTGAGCGGCGTTTCGGGGAATTCCATTTCGGTCGTTTCATCCAGCGCATTCAAGATTTTCTCTTCGACCGGGCTGGTGTTCGACAAATCGACCGATTTGTACTTCTTTCGACGATCGGTCATTTGCCGCCAAAAATCGGCGTTGGGATAAATGATCGGCGGGTCGTCGGGGGTGGGAATTTTGGCGATGTCGGTTAGGTGCATCGAATCCAAGAAGTCGCGCTGGCTGGCTTCGCGCACCGCCAGGTAATTCGAAATATTGCCCGACATGTCGGCAAACAGCGGTCCCGAAACGGCGATCGGATCTTGCCGGCCGTAGGGATTGGAAAGCACGCGGGCGGCTTCGTCAGCAGCCTTGATTTTGGCATCCATGTAGTAGGTGTTGGTGAGCGTGTCGAAGTGCAAGAAGCCTTGCTCCATCAGTGCATCGAAGCGATCGATCAATCCTTTCACCTGCGCATCGCGATGATTGATCGCATCGAGCATGCGCTCGCGTTCGCGGGCGGCGGCCAAGTTCTGCAATCGTTCCACATCGGCCACTTCTTTGGCTTCACGGCGCTGCGCGGCCTGCTGGATCATGGCGCTGATGCGGCTGCGCAGGTCGACGCGCTGGTCGGCGGTGAGTTCCGGCACTTGCAGCACTTGCTCCAAGAGCATTTTCATGTCTTGCTCGACCGCCGCCGGATCGCTCACCAGATGCTCGCGGGCATGATTGAGCTGCACGTTGGCATCGGTCACCACCTTCTGCTGAATCACGCGCTGCATTTGTTCCACCGAGCTGAGCTCCTCGCCGAAGTTTCGCTGCGGCGCGGCATCCCCCGGCTGCGGCGGCGTGGGCACATCGGTCGAAACCGGCATGACTTTGCCATTATCAATGGCATGCTTCAGCACCAGGGCATTGGAATTGTTCGGGTCAAGCTGCATGGCGGCATCGACCAGTTGCTTGGCCTGCTGGGCGTTGCCCGAAGCGGCGGCTTGGCGTCCCATCTTGGCCAGATTCTGGGCGTTCTCGTTGATCACGCGCCGCGCTTCCCATAAGCCTTCGGAGCCCAAGGTTGGCAAGCTATATCCACCATCATGGGCCGCGGAATCGACTAACTGCACCAGAAACGCATTATCGTCGCTGGGTTTGGCCGGCTCGACGGTCCATTGCATATTCACCGGCTGGCCGGCCACTTCGCCCTTTACGGCCACATGGAATTCGCCGTTGGCGCTGCCCTTGCCCACCAATACTGTGTCGCGATCGGCCCGTAGTGGGGGCATTTTCGTTGGATACACTTCGGCCAGGCTGGCTGGCAGCTTTCTCTCGGTGGCCCAAATGACCGGTTCATGAATGGCGCGGCTCAGTTGCGCGCCCATGTCTTTGCCCGTAACTTTGTCGCCATCGAGCGCCACAACGCCGCCGGTCTGATTGGCTAGCGCCGCCAAAGTGGCCACATCTTGCGAAGGTCCCACGGCGAAGCTGCTGATCGAAATGCGCTTGTCGGCTAGTTTGTCGATCAGCGCCAGCGTGCTTGCGCCGAGCGCATTGGCGCTGGAGCGGCCATCGCCAATGTAGATGACCGTTTTGGCAGCACTGGCGTCGCCTTGAAAGCTATCGAGCATGCCCTTCATGGCCGCTTCCAGATCGGTGGCTCCCAGCGGCACGCGATTTTGCAGCGCCTGCAGGGCGGCGTCGATTTCCACGCCGCGCGGCGGCACGAAGTTCTTCGTCAGCGGCACCGCGTCGATATCGACCGCCATCAATTTCACGCGGTCCTTATCCGTAAGCGTGGCCAACACTCCACGCAGCGATTCCAAACCCTTATCGCGATACGCGCCCATTTCGCTGGCCGAGGTGTTGAACATCACAACGACATCGCTGGCTTCGACCGCCGGTAATGCCGTTTGCGGCATGAGACTAAGTGCAAAGTACGAAGCACCGTCAGGCTTGGCATAGGCATCGAATCGCGCAGTTGCGCGCGGCGGCGCCCGCATTTTTTGTTTCGACTGAGTCGGCCAAGCAAATCGCTGGCAGCAATAACACAGCAAACAGGGTCACATGCGGAAATCCGCGAATGCATAGGGACATTCTCATACCCCCCACGTATTAATAGAATGTTACGCGCCTCCAGCTTCGTCGAAGATGAGGACCGAGGCAGACGATCCTATGCATTCTTTTTTGCGGCGATAGCCGGTCGCAATCGGGCATCACGGTCAGGCTTTGTCAGGGATTTTCCGCCAATATTGTCGGGAAATTCACTACAAAGGGCGGACGATACATGTCGGGCCTGATTTAATCAACCGCCGGGCGCGAGCTCTCGGTTTTGTAGGCCAAAAGCGACTTGGCTATTTGTTCTCAAGCACCCATTGAGCCGCTCGCTGAATCAATTCTGTGCCATTTCTCAGTCCCAGCTTTTCCTTGATTCTGGCACGATAGGTCTCCACGGTTTTGGGGCTGACATACATTTTGGTGGCAATCGATTCAGTGGTCATGCCGTTGCCCATCAGTTCAAAGGCCTCCAACTCACGGTCGGAAAGTGTGTGAATAGGCGAACGATTTTCCAGAACCCCACCGACCACCCGATGCAGCAGGCTATCGGCCATTTCTCCACTGACATACACCTTGCCCGCAATCACGGCGCGAATCGCTTCAATAATCTGATGAGTCGCTCGTCCTTTATTCAAATAGCCGTGAGCTCCGGCTTGAAGTGCCCGCTCCGCATAGAGATTCTCCGGATACATGGACCAAACGAGAATTCGCGCCGAATTCTGCCGTGCAGTAAGTCGATGGATCAGGTCCAGCCCGTTTCCATCCTTCAATAAAATATCGACGATCGTTAGATCGGGATGCGTTGCGTCGAACAGCGCCAATGCCCCGCGCACGTCTTCGGCCTCGCCGCACACACACAGATCGGGATGCGTGGCAATTTGAATTGCCAGTCCTTCGCGCACGATCGGGTGATCATCCACAATTAAGATTTTCTTTGTAGCCGTCACAAGATCCGTTCTCCATAGGATATTTGCCGACTCCGCTCACACCTGGCAGCAAGCAGGTTACGATAGTTCCCTTCGTTTCTGCCGGTGCGATCTGTAATAGTCCGCCAATGCGTTCTGCTCTAAATTCCATGATTCGCAGTCCCATCCCCCCAAATTGCTGCTGTCGCTGAATGCCGACTCCATCATCTTGAACGCTCAGGCATAATCCCTCTGGCGCCGAGCGCAGCATAATTCGAATATGCTGCGGGCGCCCGTGCCGCAAAGCATTGCTTACGGCCTCTTGCGCAATTCGAAATAGTTCTGTGGCCCGGCTGTGATTGGTTACATCGCACCGTTGTGGGCATTCGAAAGTGATTTCGACCCCCGACTGCTCGCCAACGCTGGCAGCCAAGTCCCCCAGCGCCGCCCACAAGCCTTTCGACTCCAGTTGCACAGGAACGAGCCCGCGCGAAAGCGATCGAACTTGGCGGTGAACCCGATCGATTCCCTGAACCAGGCGAGCCGCAATGTTTTTCTCTGGGACCGCAGTTTCCAGACGCTCTGCGAGCGCATTGGCCATCATTCCTAGTCCGGTTAGCTCTTGGCCGACGCTATCGTGCAGTTCCAGGCCGATGCGCGATTGTTCCTTTTCCGCGATATCCAACACCTGTTGTTCCAGTTTTTTGCGCGCGGTGATGTCGAAAGAAACTCCGACAAATCGCTCACACCGGTCGATTCGGTTGTTAAGGAATTTGCCGAACATCGCCAGCCAAACCGTTTCCCCGTTATCGGCTCGAACGGCTCGGTGCTCGCAGCGAAATGTCGTATGCGTCTTTCGCGCCTGATTTTGAACTTTCAGCACATTCGGCAAATCGACTGGGTGAATCTGACTTTCCCAATTCTCCAAAGTGACCTCGCCACCGGGCGTTGGATTCAATCCCAGAATTCGAAACTGGGTGTCCGACCAGATTCCAGTTCCCGTAATTACGTTCATATCCCAAGTTCCCATGAGTGCGCCTTCGGCAGCCATGCGGAATCGTTCTTCGCTTTGCGATAGCGCCAACTTGGCAAGACTATGTTCGGCGGTCTCGCGCCGTAAGCCCTCCATGACTTCCGACAGCTGTTGCGTACGTCGGACGATTGTGATCCCAGCCAGCGCCGTAAGCCACACCGTGAGCACGTCTTTTCCAGGATTGGCAACGTTCGACCAGACAGTGGTCCCCTGCGGATTCTTTAAGCAGCCGATGAGGACCAACACCGAACAGGCCGATGCCACAAACACGATTTGTCTTGTGCTATTGAACCAAACCGATGCCAAGATCAATGGCAAATACAGCACCCACAGATGCAGCCACGGCGGAGCCGCCAAATCGATGAGAAATATGGCAATCGCCAGAACTGCTACCAATGCCAGTAGCAAATGACGCCGACGGCGGCTCTGAGATGAAATCATGACCGGGAGAGTGTGGTCGCCTTTGCCGACCTTAAGATGGGCAGGCTGGTCTCCAGCTATTTTACCTTGATTGCGAGCAGTAATAGAGAGCTAAGCCTCTCTGGACAAAGCAGAACCATGAAATCAGGGATTTCCCGACAGCGATTGTTTAGCCCGGCCACGTAGAATGAGTGCCTATGCCTCTGGGGTAATTAACGCGCATTGCGCATTGCCTTCCTACAACCGGACCAAGGATGGGCATAGGCCGAAGATCGCTCTGAATCGGCATGGGTCAAGGAACTGGCCAACCAACCATTCGCTGCGTTGGTCTTCGGAACAAATCAGGCAAAAGGGGAATCGTCCTGCGCCACATTTTGCGAGGATCAAATATGAAAGCGCGTCTGTTGGTGGCTAACGCCGATGCAAAAGTCGCGAAACTTCTCCAGGAGTATCTCGTCTGGAATGGGTATCATGTCGAAGTGGCGTGCTCGGGTGTCGATGCCATCGAAAAGCTGCGTTCTTTTGAGCCACAGTTGTTGATTATGAGCGGCCAATTGCCGTGGGGTGGCAGCGAAGGCGTACTAGGTTTAATGGAGGAAGGGGGCCACGTACCCAGAATTCCTGTCGTGCTTATCGGGGGTCCAAACCAAGGTCCAGAATGCACAAATTGTCGGCACATCAGTGGCAATAAATCTACCCAAGCTGTTCTCGCCGGAAAAACTTGTTTGCATGCTGGAAGCGCTTGGCGCAAGAGGGGATTTTTACTTAAATTTGATCCTTTCATGAGTTGTTCCCCAGGCGAAGTCGCTGCCGAACTGCAATCGTTCTATTCCTACCTCGAGTTTGTTACCAAAACCTCACCCATCGCCGGGGGCTGCCCGCAGTGACTTTCATCGCCGTACCTGTGTATCTTGAAAGTATAGACATCCCTCGATCCATGCGAATTCGTCAAGAAGCGCAAGCAAGCCGGAGTGCGACGTGAATCTAATTTCCTTCGGAATGCGCCATCCGATCACCACCATGATGCTGGTCGTGGCGATCATCGCTGGCGGTGCAATGGCCTTGCTGCGAATGCGCATCGATATTTTTCCCCCCATCAACCAGCCGCAGATTTTTGTATTTTGCAATTACGGGGGGATGGATCCCGGGCAGATGGAAGGGCTGCTGGTAAACCAGTTCGAAATTGCCTTCCAATATGTCGATGGGGTCAAGTCCATTGAGTCGCGTTCGATCGCGCAAGTGGCCCTGATAAAACTGTCATTCTATCCCGGCACCGATATGGCCAAAGCGATGGCTTCGGTGGTAAGCCAGGCCAATCGTGCGCAGGCAAGCATGCCCCCCAATGTGCTGCCGCCGTTGATTATGCAGCTCGATGCCGGGAGCGTGCCGGTGGGTTACCTCGTGCTGCAGAGCAAAACCCGCACGCTCGGTCAAATGGGGGACTTGGCCCAAATGCGAATTCGAGCGCTCGTGCAATCGACCGTGCCCGGCACCATGGCCACCTCTCCCTTCGGCACAAACGTGCGGGCGATCGTTATCAGCGTCGACCCCGACCGGCTGCGTTCCTACAACCTCTCGCCGGAAGATGTGGTGGCGGCGCTCAATCAGGGTAATTTCATCAGCCCCTCGGGCAATCTATACGTCCAAGACGAAATGCCGCTTGTGCCCAACAATGCGATGATCAGTGATCCTGAAGATTTCGGAAATATTCCGATCAAAACCGGGAAGAATGTTTACTTGCGCGATGTCGGCACCGTTTCCGACGCGACCGATTTGAACTACGGCTATGCGCTCGTGAACGGCCACAAATCGGTTTACTTGCCGATCGTGAAGAAGAGCACGGCCTCGACGCTGCAAGTCGTATCCGACATTCACAAGTCGATGGCAAAGTTCAAAAGCGTGTTGCCCGACGACGTCGATCTGAGCTTCGAGTTCGACGAATCGCCGACCGTCGTGAGCGCCATCAGCAATGTCGCGATCGAAGGCTTGATCGGCACGGTGCTGACCGGGCTCATGGTATTGATATTTCTCGGAGATTGGCGAAGCGTGATTGTGGTGGTGGCGACGATCCCCTTGGCATTGTTAACGTCGCTGTTTGCACTCTGGCTGACCGGCAACACGATCAACATTATGACCCTCGGCGGACTGGCGCTTTCGATCGGCATTCTTGGTCGACGTGGCCACTGTCTCGATCGAAAACATTCACGTGCAGATGACGCGCACCAAATCGTTGGCGCGGGCGGTGGAGCGGGGCAGTCACGAAACGTCGGTGCCGCGATTGTTGGCCTTGATGTGCGTGCTCTCGGTGTTCATTCCGGCGTTCATCATGGCCGAACCGGTGCGATCGCTGTTCGTGCCGCTGGCGCTGGCGGTGGGATTTGCCATGATTTCGTCGTACGTACTGTCCAGCACCTTCGTTCCCGTACTGTCGGTGTGGCTAATGAAGCATCATGGGCATGCCGCCGACGAATCGAAGCCGGGGCTGTTTGCGCAGTTTTCAATTGCGGTTTGGAAGCGTCGTTCGTCGACTCGTTGTTTGGCGATGGTTGGCTGTTCCTGTTTATGCTGCTGTGAGCGTACTTGTGCTTTACGCCGTGGGCACGCAACTGGGCACCGAATTGTTTCCCCAGGTCGATTCCGGAGAGTTCGTGCTGCGGTTTCGCGCGCCCCCGGGATCGAATTTCGAAATCACTCGGCAGATTGCCGTCAAAGTGCTGCAAGTGGTGGAAGAGGAAGCAGGCGGACCTCAAAAAATCGATATTTCGATGGGTTTCGCCGGCCAGCAGGCGCCGACCTATTCGATGAACAATCTGATTTTGTTCATGCGCGGCCCGGACGATGGTCAGTTGCGCATTGCCTTGGACGAGCATAGCGGCATTCATCTCGACCAGTTGCGGGAGCGACTGCGAAAAGTGCTGCCTGAGAAAGTCAAACCCTGGCTGGCGGAACTGCTCGTGGAAAAAGGGCTCACCGCGCAATCGGCCAAAGCGCGGGCCGATCTGGTGACCTTTGGCTTCGAACCCGGCGACATCGTCAGCGAAGTCATGAGCTTCGGCTCGCCAACGCCCATTGAAGTGGCCGTGGCCAGCCCTAAAATGGCCGATTCCAAAGCCCATGCGCTGCGAATCAAAGCGGAGTTGGAAAAAATCCCGTATTTGCGAGATGTCGCTTTTCATCAATCGCTCGATTATCCCACGGTGTCGGTCGATATCGATCGCGAGCGCGCGGGCTTGGCCGGTTTGACGGCGCGCGACGTGGCCGATGCGATCTTGGTCAGTACGTCGTCCAGCCGCTATGTGGCGCGAAATTATTGGCGCGATCCAAAGACGGGCATCGATTATCAGGTGGAAGTGCTGGTGCCCACACGGCGAATGAATTCCGCTTCGCAGGTGGAAACCATTCCCGTGCGCAAAGTGAACGGCGATCTGAATGTGCTGGTGCGCGACGTGGCGAAAGTCAGCTCCGGAATCATGCCTGGGCAGTACGACCGCAACACCATGCAACGGTATTTGAGCTTGACGGCGAACGTCGAGGGGGAAGATTTGGGCCGCGCCGCCAGCCAGATTCAGCAAGCGATTCGAATGCCGGCGAGCCCCCCAAGGGGGTGCGGGTGGAAACTCGTGGGCAAATTACGCCAATGCACGAAATGTTCCGTTCGATGGCTGTGGGCTTGGCGATTTCGGTGCTGACGATTCTGGTTTTGCTCACCGCATATTTCGAATCGCCGCGGCTGGCACTGAGCCGCCGTCAGCGCGGTTCCTGGCGTACTGGGCGGCGTGGTTTTGATATTGTATATGACGCACACAACATTGAATATTGAATCGTTCATGGGGTCGATCATGTGCATCGGCGTGTCGCTATCGAACTCGGTGATGATGGTGAGCTTCATTGCTCGCGATTGGCGGCATGGCAAGAGTGTATTTGAGGCGGCGTGGCTGGGTGCGCAGGAGCGTTTGCGGCCGATCTTGATGACGGCTGGCGCCATGACCGTGGGTATGGTCCCGATGGCGTTGGCGTTGGAACACGGCAGCGAGATGCAAGCCCCCTTGGGACGCGCGGTGATTGGCGGCTTGGTGCTTTCGACATTCGCCACGCTGCTAATTGTGCCAGCCGCGTTCGCGCTGCTGATGGGCAACCGCCCGGCGGTGTCGCTGTCGGTGCATCCCGATGATCCACATAGTGCCCATTACGATCCGTCGCTGCACGCCAGATCGGCATGCCGACGATCACATACTGCCGCGGCCCGGCCACGTGGCATAGAATTACCTCGGGTGAACAATCATGCGTCATCGAAAGTTGCTTTTTCATTGCGGCGGCCTTGCTGGCTATAGCCGGCTGCTCCCAGGCCCAGCCCGCAACGGGCCCACACATCGATCTCGATCCCGTCGTGAAAGTGGTCGCGCCCGAGGTGCACAGCATCCATACGGTGGTATCGCAACCGGGGGTAATCGCGCCGTATGAGCAGACGGCCATTTTCGCCAAGGTTGCCGGCTTCGTGCAAAAGTGGAACGTCGATATCGGCTCGCATGTGAAGAAAGGGGAATTATTGGCCGAGATTCTGGTCCCCGAACTCAACGAGGAGCTGGCGCAAAAGGAGGCCTTCGTCCAGCAAGATCAGGCGATGGCGGTGCAAGCCGAGCGGCAGGTGAATGTGGCCCAAAGCAATATGCAAGCCGCCCGCGACGATGTGGTGCTCGCGCAGGCGAACCTAAAGCGATACCAGGCCGATGTCGATCGCTGGCAAGGCGAGTTAGACCGCTTAAGCGGCATGGTGAAAGACCAGGTCGTGAACCCTGAAGTGTTGGAAGAAACGCGCAAGCAGTTCCGCTCCAGCCAATCAGCCCAGGAGGCGGCCGAAGCGCAAATCAAGAATAAAGAATCGGAGGCGGCCTCGGCCGATGCCATGATCGAGAAGGCCAAGGCGGATGTGAAAGCGGCCGAAGCGCGCGTGAATGTTTCGCAGGCCGACGCGCGCCGCGTGGCCGCTTTAGTCGCTTACACCAAAATTACCGCCCCCTACGACGGTGTCATCTCCGTGCGCAATGTAAATACCGGCGACTTCGTGCGCCCCGCTTCGGGCGATTCCTCCGGAAGCAATGAAAGCGGCGAACAAACGCCGGGCGCTCTGCGCCGCTGTTTGTGATTGCCCGCACCGATCCGCTGATGTTTGTCATCGGCGTACCCGAAGTCGATGCCCCGTACGTTGCCGCCGGCAGCAAGGCGACCGTGCGCGTGCAGGCGCTGGCCGGACGCGAGTTCGATGCGCCGGTCACGCGCACTTCGATGGCGCTCAATAGCCAAAGCCGAACGTTGCAAGTGGAAATCGACTTAGCGAATCCAAAGGACGAGTTGCTGCCGGGTATGTACGCCTACGGTTCGATTGATATCGATCGGCCCGGCGTGCTGGCCATTCCCACGTCGGCGATCGCGGCCAGCGGAAACTTAACGTGCTGCTATATGGTCGTCGATGGCCGGGCAGTTCGCACCCCGATAGAAATCGGCGTGAGCGATGGCCAGTGGATCGAAGTCGTGCGGAAGAACACCAAATCGGCCGGCGATGGCCAGTGGGTCGATTTCACCGGTGCCGACCAGGTAATCGTCGGCGACTTATCTGAAGTCAGCAACGGCAAGCGCGTGACAGTAGAAGCTTCAAAGGCCACTGCAGAAGCCGCGAAGGCCACTGCAGAAGTCCCAAAGGCCACTCTAGAAGCTGCCAAGGTCCAATAACTCGTAGTGGGTCAGTCTGAAATCTGCTTTTGACGGCGCAAGCGATATCGGCCGCGTTTTCCAGGCAGATTCGACAAATCCCGTCGCGCCGCGACTCCAGCATTTCCACGGCGCCAAACATGTGTGCAACATCAGGGAAAGTGTTTGGCCCAAAACCAGCATTTTTCCCGAGCGTGTCTCTCGCGCACTTTCCCCGTGCCTTTACGCCATTCACCCCCACAAAAAAACGCTCGTCACTATTTACTGCGCCCTGCCGACTGCTCACTCACCACTTCACCTGTTCTCCTCTTCACCCGCTAATTTTGCCCTCCGCCTTCCCGCGCGGGTGCGATGGGCAAGCGCAGTCTGTCCGTGCCTGCGCCCCATCTGCCGTTGCCCAATCCCGTGCGCCGCTCGATAATTCATCGGGCAATCGATCGAAGTTAGCGGCCAATCAATCGAATCACTGCAATCGCATTTCACAGCGGGGGACTTGGGCGATGACAATTGCGAATCGCGAAAAACAAATGGCCGACGCCGAGGAGTTGCTGGGCGATCGGCTGGCCAACGTCGGCTTTGTGAAGGGGCTCTTCTTCGGCACATTCGCCAATCAAAAGCTCCTGCCATATCCCGATTTGGCAACCGACCGCGCCACTGCGCCCCTGTGCGACGAGTTGCGGCACTTTTGCCAAGCTGAAATCGACCCCGTGGCCATCGATCGTGATGCGCTGATTCCCGAGCGCGTCGTCGAAGGGCTCGGCCGCCTCGGCATCCTGGCGCGTGCTTGCCCAAAGAGTGCGGCGGACGCGGACTGACTCAAACGCAATATTGCCGGCTCTTGGAAGTGCTCGGCGGCCATTGTGCCAGCACGGCGCTGTTTGTGAATGCGCATCATTCGATTGGGCCTCGCGCACTCGTGCTGTTTGGAACGCCCGAGCAACAAACCAAGTATCTGCCGAAGTTGGCCACGGGCGAGTGGATTAGCGCTTTCGCACTTACCGAGCCCGATGCGGGCAGCGACGCCGCCAATGTGCAAACCACCGCCACGCCCACCGACGATGGCCGCGGCTACCTGCTCAATGGCGCCAAGCGCTGGATCACCAACGGCGGCATCGCGCAAGTGCTCACCGTAATGGCGCGAACGCCGGTCGATGGCCCACTCGGCCCTGGGGAGCGGGTCGGGGCGAGGGGGTCCGAAACGAAAATCACCGCGTTTCTTGTCACGCCCGACATGCCCGGCTTCGAAGTGCTCGAAGCGCGCATGCCCAAATGCGGCGTGCGCGGCTCGGCCACCGCACGCTTGGCGTTTCATAACATGTTCGTGCCGAAAGAAAATATTCTCGGCCAATTGGGCAAGGGACTGCGCGTGGCGCTCACCGTGCTCGATTTCGGTCGTGTGACGTTTGGGGCCACCTGTACCGGCGCAGCAAAATTCTGCCTTGCGCGTGCCGCCGAGCATGCATCGTCGCGCATTCAATTTGGCCAACCCATTGGTTCGTTCGAAATGGTCAAGGAAAAATTGGCCTACATGAGCGCAGGCGCCTTTGCCATCGAAGCGGCCACCTATCTAACCGCCGCACTCATCGACTCTGGCCAAGACGATTACATGCTCGAAACGGCCATGCTCAAAGTCTTCGCCACCGAAACTCTGTGGAAAATCATCAACGACACGATTCAAATTTTCGGCGGCAAGGCATATTTCACCGACGAGCCCTACGAGCGCCTGATGCGCGATGCTCGCATCAACACGATTGGCGAAGGCGCCAACGACGTGCTGCGCGCGTTTGTCGCTTTGGTCGGCATGCGCGATGTCGGCCTGGAGCTGAAAGGGGTGCTCGATGCGCTCACGCATCCGATGAAACATTTTTCGAAGCTGGGCGGATTCGCCGGGCGCAAATTGGAAGCGATGTTCCGCTCCCCCGAAGTGCCGGTGCGCCACGTAAATTTGCAAGCCGACGCCGAACGCTTAGGCAGCATCGTCGCCACCTTCGGTTCCAATATCGAGCGCTTGCTGCGCACCTATCGCGAAGAGATCGTCGACCGGCAGTATCAACTCGGACGCGTGGCCGATGCAGCGATCGAGCTATTTGTCTCCAGTTGCGTCCTAAGGCGTTTGGACGCGGTGCTTGAGCGCACCGAGCACGACGGGAATAATCACCACGCGGCTGATAACGACCTCATTGCGGGCCGATATTATTTGCGCTCTGCCGAGCGTCGAATTCGCCGCGCGCTGGCCGATTTGTGGGATAACGACGATGCGTTAACCACTCAAACGGCCAACGTCGTCCTCCCTGCCACAAGAAAGCGAGGGTAATTCCGAACCGAAATTATCATCATTCTTCATTCGCCGGACGCCGCCGTCGCTGTTTTTTTTGCGAATGCGCCGCCTTTTTCGTGCGCCGCCGCACGATCGATGATTTTGTCGGCTTGGTCTTTCGGCGGCGCTTTGGCGGCGCGGCGACGGAAGATAGCATTTCGCGCAGCTTCTCCAGACAGTCGCGCTGGTTCTGCCGCTGGTCGCGCGATTGTTGACTGGCTAGCACGACTTCCCCCTCGACTGTAATTCGCGAAGCAAATCGGGCGAGAAAGCGCTCGCGAACATCGCTGGGAATCGATGGGCTGGCCGCAACATTAAAGCGCAGCACCGCTTTGGAATTCACCTTGTTCACATTTTGCCCGCCGGGACCCGAACTGCGCAAACGTAAACTTCAGTTCGTCGGGCGGAATGCGAATGTGCGGCGCGGCAATGAGCATGGCACGGAGCAATTAACGATTAAGAACCAGCAAAATCCGTATGAGACAGCAGTTTGGCCGACTAGCGCGGTGCGCCGACCAACCGCGTGAAAAACTCCTGCGAATCAACCAGTAGCTTTTCATAATCGTCGGGCGATACGTCGTCGCCGAACAATTCTACGTCGTAATCGCCGTCGTAGCCGCCGGCATTGAGGGCGCCGATCAAATCCGCCAGTGGCACGATCCCCTCGCCCAGCCGCGTGCGCCGCTGGTCTTCGTCGGGCGGGTGGCCATCGGCCAAATGTACCACCGCGATGCGATTTTCGGTCGCCAATCGCCGCAGTTGCTCCAAGCACGCCAACGTGGTGCCAATATGGTAGGTATCGACCGTCAATTTCACTTGAGGAACGTCGAGCTGCAGCACAACGGCAAGCGCATCTTCCAGCGAAGTCAAAAATGTACATTCCGACGCGCAGCCGGGGTGCATTGGCTCAAGGGCCAGCGTTACCTGATTCTCCGCCGCCAGAGGCGCCAGTTTCGACAATGCGTCAACCAACAATCGCCGCGCGTGATTATGCGTGTGCCCGGCCCGAGCGCCGCTGTAAACCACCAGCGTGTTGGCATGCATGGCGCCGGCTAGGCGAATGGCCTCGGCGGCATCGTCGAGGCTTTCCTGATACGAATGCCCTTCGCTGCCGGTGAACCCGCCTGCCCACAGCAAGTTCGAAACGGCCAAGCCCGAATCTTTCAACAATTCGATGCCGCGATCTTCGCCAAAATCGGAGAGCTTTCGCCGCCACACGCCGATCGCCCCAATGCCCGCCGCCGCGTAATGCCGCACGTCTTCCTCGAACGACCAGCGATAGGTCGTCATTTCGTTCATGGAAAAACGTGGCATGGATGGCGACTCCTCGCCTGCGAGCCGATCCGTGAAGGGCGCTGCGCGGCGAGAGCGAAAGCCTAATCACCGCGCGGCCATAGTATGGAGCATCATGGTGAGTCTGTAAAGGAAGCTGCGATGAAAGCGCGGCCTGCGAGCCGATGAAGAGGTGAACACGTGAAGAGGTAAGCAGGCGATGAAGTGAGGAAAGATGAACTGAAGATGGAATGCAAACCGCCAATTCTGAACCTAATGCTGAACCCTATTTCGCATCGCGCATATTCCACGCTTGCAGCCACTCAGCGTGGTCGCGATTCAAATTGAAATCCTTTTCCAGCCGCTCTTGCATGTCGGGCATGTGCCCGCCGCCATAGAAGATGGCGATTTTCTTCTTCCCGCCGTCGATTTGCTCTTTCAGCACCTTGAGCGCGGCTTTATTCCGCTCCGTGATTAACGTCGAGCCATCGGGACCATTGAAGGCCGTCATAAACGTATCCATATCAGCAAATTCGTCGGCCAGGATCCGCTTCAATTTTAGCGCGCGATCCTTGTCAAAAAGCGCCGTGATGATGTCGAGCTCGTCCATTTGGCCCGGGTTAGCCGATTGCTGGGCCATGCCCGCGGCCATCATTTTCATCACAATCGACCAAAAACTTTCCCCCTTTTGCTCCATCGATTTCGCAAACTCGTCGGGCGACATATCGGCATGCACGAAATTCTTCTTGGTGTAGTCGATGCCTGCCAACTGATATTCGAGTTCCAGCAAGTCTTTGAGGCCATTTTGCATGGCCGAGAGGACATTGCGATTCTTGGCGCCGCCCCCCTTGGGCACTTGGGTACCCTCCGGAGCGACGAGTTCGTACAGCACCACGTCATACTTGTCGAAGCGTTTGTTGAGTTCGTCGTAGTACGACTTGTCAGCAATGTGGACTGCCGCCACTAAATCCACCTGGAGCCCAGGGTGCTCATTGCCTTTGGGAACGAACCGAACGACGGCGGTCTCGAGCGCAATCGGCTTGCCGTTTTCATCGTGATGGACACGAATGTAGTGATCGGCATCCGACTTAGTCTTGGAGTCTGGTTCGGCGGAAACGCTCCATGCCGCCCAAGTCGCAAATGATAGCAGCGTGGCCAGCGGCAGAATTGAGCGGATCGCGCGATGGTTGGGCATATTTTTTCGATGCGTTGATTTATCGAGGCTTATCCAAATTTAAGGCGACTTTCGGCTGTTGGGAGTATATGCTCGCGCGATGGTGCCGACAACGAAGTTCCCCGGGTGAGTAACCATCTTCTCATTCTACGGCCGGAGGTAAATAATCCCCGGATTTCTCCCGCGTCGGGCCGCTTCTACGGCTTCCCATCTTACCCAAACCGACGCAAAAGCGCTGGCATAACCGCTAATTCCCTCAAACTTTACCAGAGTTTGTTAACTGGCCCGACCGGTGCGACCGATACTACCGTCACGTGCCAGGCGCAGAGCCTCCCCGTAGGAGCATCTTGCGCTAGCGCATTTGAAGCATTTCAGGTGGTGCAAAACATGATGCGGATTACTCGCTTCAATTTGTGGCTGATTGTGCTAACCGTCCTGTTCGCCGCGGGTTCAACGGCCCGCGCTCAAACTTGGACGCCGTTTGGCCCCATCGACGTGCGCTACGACTTCGATTTGTTTGCGCCCCCCGATGTGAGCGCCTATCCCGATTGGCCGCACCCCAACGAGGGCTTTTTCTTTCAGTACGAACGGCTCGATTGGGCCATTCGCCAGCCGAGGGAAACCGATATCGGCGTGAACCATGGCACAGCCATCGGCTACTTGAACAGCCCCGCCCAATTCGACCCGACGGTTCAGCCGGTAAGCAATATTCTGGTTCCATACGGAAACAGCCTTGAGACCAATTTCCTCGGCGCAAAGCAAACTTGGGGCAATCGCTTTGAACTGGGCTTCATGGAAGACGATAAAGGCTGGTTCGTCAGCATTTTGAACATCAATCCGCAGGTGCAAAGCTACGCAATTGGCAGCACGGGATTGGGTAGCACCTCTGCGGGGCTCACAATCGTTTTTAACGACCCGCAACACAGGTTGCTCGGGTTTGTAAACACAAACGGTGGGACTCAGGATTTCGACTTGAATGCTAATCCGTACACGGTAGCCAGCGTCAACAACAAAGTGCTGCAGGTGTTTGGCCGGCCAAATCCGACGAATAATCTGGCCCCAACGGGAAGTCTGACGCCCACTTCATACGCGGGTTTCACCGACTATGGCGACATGGTTCCGTTGATTCCGCGTTTCAACACAATCGCAGTCGAAAACTTTACGAGCTTAAACGGAGTCGAACTCAACCGTAGCTGGAGGTTGCGCACTTTCCATGATGGCACTGTGTTCGAACCATTCGTCGGTCTGCGCTGGCTGCAATTCCGAGATGTGTTTGACGTGACGGCGACCGATACGACCGGCGGGCAGGGTACTCAGATTCCGGTTGCCTTGCCTGGGACAAGCTTTTGGGACACCACAGCCAACAATAATATGTTCGGCCCACAGATTGGTTTCCGCGCCGAATACAGCCAGTGGCGGTTTAACTTGATGGCGGAACTACGGTTCATGGCCGCCTGCAATTTTCAATCCATCAATTTAAATGGCACTCTGGGATCGGCGCTCGACAACGGCGACACGCCGCAAAACGTGCCGTACCAATTGCCGCGCACGTCATTCCACACGTCGCAATTTGACGAAACCTTCGCCCCAGTTGGCGAACTGCGCACCGGCGTGAATTTTCAGCTCACGAAAGCGTTCTCGGTCCAGGCGGAGTACAACATGCTGCTGGGAACGGGCATCAGCCGCGCCAGCCGCCGCGTCGGTTATACACTGCCGGCGATGACCATTGTGGACGGCGCAAAGAACGATCCCTTCTTCACCGAAGGCATCAGTTTCGGCGTGACGATCAATCGGTAAGCAGGCGCAGATTGAGTGGGGCAGGGTGCAGAATTCGCTTGCCGTTTAGCAGAAACGCAAAACCGCTTTTTGAAGTGCGAGAATCGAACTACTGCCCCGCCGTCTGCAGCTTGCGCAATTCTTCCAGCTCAATCGAAAGCCGATGGCGCAAGGGGCTTTCCAGCCGCAACTCGTCGAGCAGCGCCTCGGCTCTGTTGAACGTGTCTTCGTTGTACGCGCCCCCTTTGAACAGGGCATTCCAGCTTCGCGAAACTTCTTTTTCTGTCAGCACGCGTGAAAACCTCAGAAATAAGACAGTATGGCTTGCCTAACTAGATTCTATCCGATTGTGCGTTAATCTCAAGACAGTTTGTTAATTGCCGCGGAGCTATCTCCGCAGTCGTTTACAGCGATTCTCCGTTTCGGCCCCGAATTTTCAGCAGTTTCTTCATCCGCTCGTGCAATTTGCGCCATGCCGCATTGGGCGGTTCAATCGACAAATCGGCAGGAAATTCGGCGGCCCGTCCTTTGTTATCAACTTGCGCAAACCCAAAAAGCGCATCCATCCACGGCCCCGTCTGGCCAGGCAGCGGCGCACCAATGAGTCCGGTGACCAAATAGGCCCGCGTCACGTGCAATACTTTGCCGCGAATTTCTACAAACGAGCCGGAGCGGACCGGCTTGTAACACTCGATGCTCAATACCCTGCGCAAAAGCAAATTGGCGTCGCGCCCGACGAAACAAAACGCCGTGCCATAAGCCGCCTCCAATGCAATGCGCATAAGCGAGCCGGCGTAAAGCGTGCCGTGATGATTCGTATCGACCGGCAGAATCAGTCGGTGAGTAAGGGTGACGTCAGACAAGCCAGTGGTCAGTTGTCAGTGGTCGGTCGTCAATGGACAGTTGTCAGTGGACAGTTAGCCCGGAACTTGCTCCGCACTTGCCGTCTAGCATAAACACGTTTGGCGAGCGATTCAAATGGCCACCTGCTGGCCTGCGGCCGCAGTGCTCCGATGGCGAAAATGCGAAGGATCGATCTTCATCAATTCCTCGGCCAATGTTTCAACAGTCGTGCGAATTTGTGCTTCGGTATGCTTGGCGGTAACGAAAAACCGCAGCCGGGCCGCACTCTCTTCCACCGCCGGATGCAATATGGGCTGCACGTTAATGCCCCGGCGGAACATTGCCTCTGAAAGCTGCAGCGCGTGCAGCGAATTCCCCAAAATGACCGGCACCACCGGTGTCCCACTGGCATGCCCGGTATTCAACCCGCGCCTCACGAGCCAATGTCAAAAACAGCTTGCTATTGGCGGCAAGCGTGGCCAGGCGCTCGGGTTCCTCTTCCAAAAGCCGCAGCGCTGCCAACGCCGCTGCTGCAGCGTTGGGCGGCAGCCCGTTGGCGAACACAAACGCCGGCGCCGTGTATTTCAAGTATTCCACCAGCGGCTTCGCACCGGCAATGTATCCTCCGCAACTTCCCAAGGCTTTGCTGATCGTGCCCATCCAAATTTCAACCTGCTTGGATTCGACTTCGAAATGCTCGCCGATCCCGCGACCATGCGGACCCAATACGCCGATCGAGTGCGCCTCGTCGATCATCAAAATGGCTTTGTGCCGGTTCTTCACTTCCACAAATCGCGGCAGATCGGGAAAATCACCGTCCATGCTGTACACGCCTTCGATGGCGATCAGCACTCGGCGATAGTCGTGCCGCAATTCGCCCAGTAGCTGATCGAGCGTCTGCCAGTCGTTGTGCGGAAACGGTCGCCGCCGTGCGCCGCTTAAAATTGCCCCTTGCACAATGCTGTTGTGCGCGAGCGAATCGTGCAGAATTAAATCGCCGGGGCCAAATAAATGCCCGATGGTCGTTTCGTTTGTGCCATGGCCGCTGACGAAGGTAATCGCGTCGTCGGTGCCCAAAAAATCGGCCATCGCCCGTTCCAGCTCGACATGGATCGCTTTTTGCCCCGACACCAGCCGGCTGGCGGAAACGCTTGTGCCATAGCGATCGATGGCATCTTTCGCGGCCTTCATTACCTCGGGATCGCCCGACATTCCCAAGTAGTTGTAGGTCGACCAGCTAATCAACTTGCGTCCGCCGATCACCGTCGTGTCGTCGATCACGCGCTCGTGAACTTTGAAGTACGGGTTCATCGCGCCGGTGCTTGCCAACAACTGCCATTGCTGTTTCAAGGCCACGTATTCTGGAAACTGATCAAACTGAAAATATTGCGGCGGAATTTCGCCGGTGGGCACAGCCGGGCGCTTGCGCGGCGTTTTACCGAGATACTTTTCGACCGCGGCCACCACATCGCGCACGAGCACCATATCGGGCAGGATTTCTTCGGGGAAACGCCCGCCGAACGTATCTTCCAGGGCCGCGATAATCTCCATGCGCTCAAGCGAATCCATGCTCATTTCCAAAATATTGGAATCGAGCGTGAGACCCTTGGCGCGTTCTTTGGCGACCTTAGCGATTTGCTCCATGACAATCGCGGCGGTTTGCTCGGAAATTGGGGGCAGCCTTTCGGCCAATCCGCCGCGCTGATGACCGTTCGTGCCCGCGCCTGCCATGAGCGATTCAACCGCCGTGCGCGAGGCAGGTGGAGCTCCCGTGGTCCCCTTCGCTGTCGCGTCGTCCCAGGATCGCCATTGAGAAACAATTTCCAAATCTTGCCCGCGCAAAAATCCGTTGCGGCAGGCGTGGCGCTGAATTTTTCCACTCGAGGTTTTCGGAATGCTGCCGGCCTTGATCAGCACAATGGCTTCCACCGGAATTTCGTGTTCGGCCGATACGGTGCGGCGAATGGCTTCGAATACTTCGTTCAGTTCGCCTTCGCTGCGATTGCGCCCGCGTTCGATTTCAGCGACCACGCACAGCCGTTCGCGACCGCCCACATCGACCGTGAACGCGGCGCTGGCAATCGATCGCACCAGCGGATGTGCTCGCTCGACTGTCTCTTCAATATCTTGCGGGTAGTGATTGCGACCGTGAACAATCAGCAAATCCTTCAAGCGTCCGGTGACGAACAGTTCCCCTTCGTGAACGAAGCCTAAATCGCCGGTGCGCAAGTAAGGTCCGCGGCCGGTATCCTTCAAATATGCGCGGAACGTGTTGGCCGTTTGCTCCGCTTGGCGCCAATAGCCTTGCGCCACACTCGGGCCGGCGACCCAAATTTCGCCAATCCGCCGATCGGGGCAGCGGATCATCGTTTCCGGATCGACAATCACAACTTCTTGATCCAGACAGCGCCGCGCCGCAGCCCACCAACGTTCGCGTCCCTTCTTCGTCAGCCAGCGCATCGACCGCTTGATTGTTCTCCAACGCCTTCGTTTCGAAACTGCGGATGACCGGCAGCTTGTGTTTTAGTCCGCCGGTGACCATCAGCGTTGCTTCGGCCAAACCGTAGCAGGGATAAAACGCCTCCGGCTTAAAGCCGCAGGGTCCGAATGCCTGCGCGAATTCGCGCCAGCGTTTCCGGACGAATCGGTTCGGCGCCGTTGAATGCCAGCGACCAGGTGCTCAAATCGAGATGTGGCGCGCTCTTCCGGGGTGATGCGCGTAACACATAGATCGTAAGCGAAATTCGGTCCGCCGCTAACGGTGCTTTTATACCGAGTAATCGCCTGCAGCCAACGCAGCGGCCTTTGCAAAAACGACATCGGCGACATGAGCACGTTGGGCCGGCCGTAATACATCGGCTGCAAAATACCGCCGATCAGGCCCATATCGTGATAGCTGGGGAGCCAAAACACACCGCTGCCGCTGCGCGTGTGCTCGAATGCGTAGCAGATCAGCGCCGAATTATGCATTAGGTTCGCGTGGCTGAGCATCACTCCCTTGGGCGTGCCGGTGGAACCCGAGGTGTATTGCAAAAACGCCAGCGTATCGCCGTGCACATCGGGTGCGCGCCAGTCGTGTTCCACGCCGGGCGGAAACTGATCGGTCACTCCCCAATGGAGCGATTTCAAGCTCGGGTTTTCCGCCAGCACCCCCTGCACGCGCTCGAACACTTCTTGCGTCGTTAGCGTCACCTTCGCTTCGGCATCGTGGGCGATGGCTTCAATCCGCTCCAGCGAGCGGTTCTTGCGCGGCGGATAGGCCGGTACCGCGACCACCCCGGCATACAGGCAACCGAAAAAGGCGGCAATGAAATCCAATCCCGCCGGATACAACAACAGCGCCCGCTCCCCCTGCAGGCCCAGTGATTGCAGCCAAGCGCCAATCGCCCGCGCCCGCCGATCGAGCTCGCCATACGTCCAGCTAATTTCCTCTTTTTCGCCATCCACCAAATAGTAGAAGCCCACGTCGCCAGGCTGGTGGGCGGCGCGGTGGCGAAGTAAATCTACCAGGTTCGACGGACCGAAGAATGATCCAGGCAAATGATCGAGATGCACAGCTTAAGCTTCTCCACAGACTAAACAATAAATACTGACGAACAATCAGTGAGATCTGAATTGCCAAGCCGTCGACGCGGCCCGGAGCATTTCCCCCAGGGAGGCCAATTTCGGCAGCCGTTTTAATCGTCACAGCGCTGCTTTTGTGCGCCGCCGGATAACTTCCACGTGGCAACGAGAACCCAGTAAAGGCAGGTGTCAGTTAGTCATCGACAGAATTGAAAACCGAAGTCAACAGCTTACCAAGTCGGCTGAGGTGCGACAAACGATTCGCGCTGGGTTAGGGCGGTTTTGGCGTCTTTCACGTGGCCGCGATACTTTTGAAAAGACGCTCACATTACAAATCGAATTGACGGAAACTCCTGCCAGTTTCGATTTTATCGCCGCAGTCAACCGACTTCTCACAATTGAAGTTTTTTACGAAACTTTTACCCAGCACTTGCGACTGGAACCGTCAGCACAGAACGATTAAGCCCAATCCAGCCCCGTTTCGTGCTTCAGGCGGTGCTCGTAATCCCCTAGCAAGCCGCCGATCACTTCCCAGCCGTGTCGGCGCCGCACTTCAATATCTCCTTGCAAATTTACGCGCACCAGGCAGCGATCGGTCAGTCCCGCAGCGCGCAGCTCGTCGGGCTTCATTTCCTCAGGACCCAACAGGTGCATTAGCGATTTGCCGGAAAGTTCGATGAATTTCATGGGGGGGACTGGTCTAGGTATCTAGGAACTGGTCTCGAAACGGGGAGCGCAGAACATTCACAGCCCCGATTATCCGGCTTTCACGCCTGGACACAAGTGCCGCTTTGGCGCGCCGGTGTGTGGCACGGCCGGAGTCCGCGACGGGTGTGGTTGAAACGATTTGCGGCGAACGCCTCAGCTTGATTCTCAACTATGCGTTGCCTTTTTCACCGTCGCTGCCAGCCGCAACATCGCCTCCACATCCAGTTCTTCGGCTCGCGTTGTCGCGCTCAATTGCAAACCCGCCATCAGCCGATCGACCGCCGGCTTGTCGAGTTTGCCTTTGAACTCACCGGCCAACACCGTGCGCAACACCTTGCGGCGGTGCAAAAACAGCCGATGCACAAAATGGCGAAAGTAATTAAGAGCGTCTAACAAAACAATCGGGGACTGTCCCGATTTTGCAGAGTCCGCGGAGCAAAATGGGACTGTTCCCTTCTCGGAGATCATTTTGTCTGACGCCATAAGATCGGCAACTGCCGCGCGGCGCTGGCGATCAAGCGTTATGCGCACAATGGCCGAATGCACCTTCGGCCGCGGCCAGAACACATCGGGGGGCATCGTGCGCAATAATTTCTACCTGGCACTGACACTGCACCCAGAGGCTTAGCGCGCTGTAATCTTGGGTGCAAGGCCGCGCCACCAATCGCTCGGCCAACTCTTTTTGAATGGTGACGACCATCAGCTCCGGCGGCCGCTCTAATGCGAGCAAATTGGCCACAAGCGGGGTGGCAATGTTGTAGGGCAGATTCGCGACGAGCTTGAACCGGCGCGGCGAATTAGAAGCAGTTTCAAAACCCCCGGGGACTGTCCCGATTTTGTGAGTGCCGCCGAGTCCCGGCGCGCCGGGAGGACCGTCCCCATCGCCGGGGCGGGCTTTGAAATGCGCTCCGAGGTGCTTTTCCAATTCATCGAGCACCGCCGGCTCAATTTCATGCTTCCCCGCCAGCGCATCGCACTGGAGCAATGTTACATTTTGCAAATCAATCAGTTCTTCGCTGGCCAATTGGTGCAGCCGCCGATCGATTTCGACCGTTACCACGTGCGCCACCTGCGGGGCCACCAGCGCCGTCAGCGAGCCCACCCCGGTCCCCACTTCCAGCACCACGTCATCGGGCGTTAATTGGGCCGAATCGACGATCACGCGCACCAAATTCAGATCGATCAGAAAATTTTGTCCATGCCGCGTGTCCAAGCGCAGCCCGACCTCTTCGAATCGCTGCTTCAGATAGGTGAGCGTTTGGTGCGACATGGGAAAAGCAAAAAGCAGAAGGCAGAAAACAGGACATATGTACTGAGCGATTTTATGATGGCATGCCTTCTGCCTTCTGCTGTCTGCCTTCTGCATTCAACTGCCGCGCCACATACTTCGCCAACACATCGGTCTCGAGATTCACCGTATCTCCCGGTTGCAATTGCCCGAGCGTGGTGTTGGCCAGAGTGTGCGGAATCAGCATCACGCTGAAGCGCTCGGCCTCGACATCAACTAGCGTTAAACTCACGCCATCGATCGCAATCGACCCCTTCGAGGCCATTTGCCGCGCGAGTTCCGCAGGCGCGCGAAACCAGCAGGTCGACCACTCGCCATCGTCGTTGCGCGATTCCAAGCTCCCCACCGCGTCAACATGCCCGGCCACAAAATGCCCGCCAAGCTGATCTCCCACGCGCAGCGATCGTTCCAAATTCACTTTGCTACGTGCCTTCAATCCGCCGAGATTGGTGCGCCGCAGCGTTTCATCGCCAGCTTGAAAGCTGATTTTGTCCCCATCGACCCCAACCACCGTCAGGCAGCAGCCGTTAATCGCGATGCTATCGCCAATGCTCACCGGCTTTGCGGCATCGCGCGTGAACTTGGACGCGCTAATCGCCAGCCGCATGCCCGGCGGTTCCGGCCGCATGTCGCTTATAGTGGCCAGCAGTTCAACAAGCCCGGTGAACATCGTAGAGAATGAAAAACGCAGAGTGCAAAGTTAGAAATAACAAGCTTTCAATTCTACACTCTGCACTTTAAACCTTGCACTTCGTCAGAACAGCGGTTCCGCTTCCTGCGTTTTGCTCCGGTTTCGCCATCGCTGCCAGGCATACCGCGTCGGCGGTCCCAGCACGAACAGAGCGCAAATGATCGGCACGCTGTAGCCTTGCACGGCAATAATTACCACCGCCGAAAACAACAGTGCCACAATGTGCCCCAAGCTGCGCTGCCCGCTGAGCAATTGGTTCATCACGTGCGGATACGGAATCCGTGAAACCATCAGCACGCTTAGCACCAGCGTAAACGCAGGCAAAACTCGCCGCATGTACCAATCGATATCCCCCGCGTGCCATAAGTGAGATCCTTGCACGCGCAGCGTATAAAACAAAATGGCAAAGCCGGCAATCGATCCGGCCGCGGCGGGGGTCGGCAGACCGACGAAGTTCAAATGGTCGTCGTCCTCGTCCGTCTCCACGTTGAACCGCGCCAGCCGCATCGCGGCGCAGGCGGCAAACGCGGCCGCAATAATCCACATCGCTTCCCGATGCAAATAAGTGAAGTCGGGGCACATCTTCACCATCAAAAACGCGGGAGCCACGCCGAACGTCACTAAATCGCACAGGCTGTCCAACTGCGCACCGAAGTCTCCGGTCGCGCGAGCAAGCCGCGCCACATGCCCATCGAGCGCGTCGAAAATCATGGCAAGGAAGATCAGCCAGCCGCTGAGCATGATGTTGTGGGTCGGATCGTTGGGATCAAACGCCTTCAGCGGATTGACCGGGTTATCGATCGCGATTGCCGGCGCCGGCGGAAACGGGTCGCCATTAGGCGCCCCCACGCGCGATGCCACCGCAATGGCAAAGAACCCGCACACCAGGTTCGCCAGCGTGAACATCGTGGGAAAAACAGCAACCGTGCGAATTTTTTTCATGGTCTCTTGAGCTTTCGGCGGTCAGCAGTCAGCCATCAGCGTTTCATTTTTTCGGCTGAATGCCGAATGCTGCTTGCTGACCGCTATACCTCGCCACCACATCGCGCCCGGCCTTAATCCACTGCCCCACGTTTGCGAGTACTTCCAACCCCTCCGCCGGAACGATCAGCTCGGTCCGCGAGCCGAACTTTATCATCCCAAATTTCGCTCCCCGCTGGAACACCTCTCCCGGCCGCATGTCGTTCACGATCCGCCGTGCCACCATGCCCGAAACCTGCCGGCAGACCATCCGCCGATAAGGCGCTTCATCCTCTTCCAGGCCAATCCACATGCTTTCATTCTCGGTCGTGGCCAGCGGATGGTCGGCGTGCAGAAACTTGCCCGGCGAGTACCGCAGGCGAATAACCTTCGCTCGACACGGCATCCGGTTCACATGCACGTTGAACAGCGTGAGAAAAATGGCGATGCGCACCGCCGGCCCGCCGACAAATTCGTCGTGCGCTAGCTGTGCGATTTCGACCACCTTGCCGTCGGCCGGCGAAACCAACAACCCCGGCTCCTGCGGAATGCGCCGTGGCGGGTCGCGGAAAAACGAAACCACCAGCAAAAACAAAGCGCCGGGAATCAGCGCTAGATACCACCATTTGATCGCTACCAAAATTGTGATTGCCAATAGCGGCCAGCCCATCAACTGCACTTCCGCCAAACCCCACCGCGCCAGCGGAATCTTCTCGCGCCAGCGAAACGGATCGTCTTCGGCGCGCCAGTGGCACTCGGTCTGGTTTCTGCAAAACTTCAAATCGCGTGGGTCGAGAATCTCGTGGGGGCAGCCGGCCGGATCGCCAATCCGCAAACCCGCCATCCGCCGCACGTAGCCCGTACGAAATTTTATCAAATACCAGCGCCGCCACCGCCCCCAAGCCAGTTCGATCGCATTGCATATCCCGCCGCCAGGCTGCGTGCTGCGAATATTCGCAGGCAGCGGCTCAGGTTCCAATCGATCATGAATATTTTCGGCTTTGCTCATTCAGCGTTATAGTACTTGGCGGCTTTGGCGCTGAGAAGTGAATATTGTTTGCGTCGGCATTTAGCGCCGGGTACATTGTGCGATCAGTTCACGTAGCTGCCGTTGACCGCTGGCAAAAGGGGGAGCGTAAATGCATCCAGACCAGATTACTGCCGAGTTGTCCGATGCCGAACGTGCTCGATTCAAAGCCCTCGGACCAGAGCGGCAAGAATTCGTTCCCAGTTCATCGAATGCGATCGCCGGAATAATTCTCGGAATGGCCGCATCGTGCGGTGGCGCAGTCGTTCTCTGGCAAACGATTAGCAAAGTGACGAGCGCGCACTTCCAATTGCCGCTGTATGTCGAGCGACAAGACTGCTGGGCCGGAGTTGGGCTAGGCCTGCTCATTTGTCTGTTTGCATTCGGCGTGGGTTTCGGTCTGATTTGGTGGCGTGCTCAGCGCTAAGCCGGCGCATTTTTCTTTGCGAAAATGGATTGTGGATTGCTCAGCGCGGCAAGGTTCAAATCTTCTTATGGAGCGAGGTTGCAAAGATTCGTGAAGTCGTGACAACCGATCGTCTGCCGATCCGCGGGCCGGCGAGATATCTGACTCCGGCAAAAACGACGAGCAGCTACGTCGTTTGTGGCGCAGACGGCAAAAGATTCCATTTTTCAAGAAACAGCATCAAGCAATTCGACGAAATGACTGCCGCGATTCGCCAAGCCGCGCAGGACCATGCGATTACCTGGGAATTCGTTAAATAGAGCTTCTCCACAACCGGTCCGGCAGCCAAGCCATCGGTTAGCTTCGCTCATTAAACGCTGGCCTTGGCACATTCTGCCTGGAAAGTGTTGGACCAAAGGTTTTTCTTGAAAATATTGTTGCCCAATAGCTTTTTTGATGTTGTAATAGTCCGCAATGGACGATAGCCGCGCGGCAGCTTAATAGTGGAACGCTTCGCTGCTGAATGAGCCCATAAGATCGTCACTGCGTGGAGGTACGCTAATGTATCGAACCATCATTGGTTTCAGCCTGACGCTCTGCGCGGCGATGTTTTCCTGTCTGCTCTGGTCTTCTTCGGCGCACGCCTATCCTCAAGGTCCCGAACTCCCGTTTGACGTGGGATTCGACCAGCTTCCTGCGCTTCCGGAAATTGATCTTTCCGAGAATTCGACGACGTATGCCGGCGGACATACTTTGAACAGTTTGGAACTACACGATTATTCGGCAGAACCATTGACCAGCGGCCTGGCGACTCCGCCCGACGATGGCTCCGACTTACCGTACAGCGCCAACTCGTTTTTCGATGTATTTGTAGACATCACCTTGGACGGCAATCTATATCATGCCCATGGTGTCGGTGAAGAGAGCATTGGCATACCCGATGATCTGTTGCCGCTGGATACAATATTCGACACGGAACTGCTGCAGTTGGATATCTCGGGTGGCGACTTGCCTGCGGGGGTGATCTTGCGCGAGAGTCCGACGCAGCAATCCTCCGGCGAGGCCAACGTTCAAGATATCGGCGGCGGAGAGTTTCAGATCAAAAGCTTTTTCGATATCTTCACCGAGCTGAGCCTCGATGGCGGCGACACATGGCTGCCGGCTAGCGGTACTGTGACATTGGGTTCGACCCCAGAACCTTCCACTATAGTATTGCTGGGATTGGGAGGCGGATTGATGTGGATAGCCGCTCGGCGACGTTGCGCTTGTTTGGCCTACGATTGATTCATCGCGATTGCCGCCGTCTGACTTGGCCTCACTTTTCTTGTGCAGTGGGTGGCATGCTCTTGCGCTTCGCAGGAGCATAAAGCAGCGCCATAAATATGGCGAACTCGCCTGTGGCGATAGCAGCATGTCATTCAACTGCTGGAATTTGTAATCCCAGCAATGTGCAGTGTTGCCTCGTATAGCTAGGCCGCATCTAGCCAAACAAGCATCGTTTTCGCACAATGATGGCGCGACTGCGGTAATCATCAGTTCCGGCGTATGAGTCGCGTGTACTGAACCCTGAACCCTAAACCCTGAAAACTGAACCATAAAATGAGCGAAATCATCGAAATCCATGCCCGGCAGATTCTCGATAGCCGTGGCAATCCCACCATTGAAGTCGATGTCGAACTGGCCGATGGCTCGTTCGGCCGTGCCGCCGTTCCCAGCGGCGCAAGCACCGGCGTGCACGAAGCCTGGGAGCTGCGCGACGGCGATAAATCGCAGTTTCTTGGCAAGTCGGTCCACAAGGCCGTGGATAACGTGAACGACAAACTCGCGCAAGAACTCATCGGTTGGGATGCGCTCGATCAAATCGGCATCGATCGCCGCATGCTCGAACTCGATGGTTCCGAGAACAAAAAGACCATGGGTGCTAACGCGATTTTGGGCGTTTCATTGGCAGTCTCTCACGCCGCTGCCGAATTCTGCGGCCTTCCGCTGTTTCGCTACTTGGGCGGCCCGGGAGCGCGGCTGTTGCCGGCACCGATGATGAATATCGTCAACGGCGGCGCGCATGCCGACAACGCTGTCGATGTGCAGGAATTTATGGTCATGCCGCTGGGCTTCAAAACATTCAGCGATGCCCTGCGCGCCGGCGTCGAAACGTTTCACAACTTGAAGAGCGTGCTCAAATCCAAGAAGCTCAACACCAACGTGGGCGACGAAGGGGGGTTTGCTCCCGACTTAAAGAGCAACGCCGAAGCGATCGATCTCATTATCGAAGCGATCCAAAAAGCCGGCTACAAACCCGGTGAGCAAATCGCCATTGCCATCGACGTGGCCTCGAACGAACTGTACGACGAAAAATCGAAGAAATACACGATCGACGGCAAGGAATTGACCTCGGCCGAGTTAGTCGACTTTTTAGCCGGCTGGTTGGCGAAGTACCCAATTGTGTCGATCGAAGACGCCTGTTCGGAAGACGATTGGGAAGGCTGGAAGATTTTGAGCCATCGCTTGGGAGATAAGGTGCAATTGGTCGGCGATGACCTGTTTGTGACCAATACCAAACGGTTCCAGCGCGGCATCGACGAGCACATTTCCAATAGCATTCTGATCAAGCTGAACCAAATTGGTACGCTGACCGAGACGATCGAGTGCATTCAAATGGCGCACCGCAACGGCTACACCAGCATTGTCAGCCATCGTAGCGGCGAGACGGAAGACAGCACCCTGGCCGATTTGGCCGTGGCGCTGGGCACCGGGCAAATCAAGACCGGCTCGGCCTCGCGCACCGACCGCATGGCCAAGTACAATCAACTGCTGCGGATTGAAGAAGAACTCGGCGATTCGGCGATTTACGCCGGCCCGTTGTTTAAGCGCCGCTGATTTTAACCACGGAGGCAGAGAGACACGGAGCAGCAAATAGGGCATGAACCAGGAAGCCATGAGCCAATGTTCGTGTTTCAAACCCTCTTCGTTTCATTGTGTCTTTCTATTTGATCGTCTTTCTTCTCTGTGTCTCCGTGCCTTCGTGGTTAATCCATGGTTGACATGTCGAAAGTCGTGCCGCCCGTTACCGAATCCCCCTGGTTCTGGGTCATGCTGTTCTCGCTGGCGGCTTTGGCGGGCATTGCCACCATTGGGCCGAAGTTCGAGCGCCGCGAAGAGTCAATAGAGACGACGTTTCACGGCCGCGAACGCGGTCTGGGCCGCGAGGCGATGGAAAAGCCGGCCGACAATGCCGCGCCGCAAGTGCCGCACTGGGAGCCGATTTTCACGATCCAACCGGTGATGGCCCTCATTGGAATCGTGGCGCTAGTCGCCTTCGTACAAGTAATTCGAATTCAACGGCGGCGATTTGCGGAATTGCGCAGCAATGAACAGGCTACGAATCACTGACCACCGACCACTGGCCCATGCTCGACTCGCCTCCAGTTAATTGGTTTACCGAAAACCCGACACCGGTGCTGTTGGCCGGCGGCGCGATTTTAATTTTCCTCGTGCTGCGGTTTTTCAAAACAGGCGAGCTCAAGCTTTTTTGGTGGATCGCCGGCGTTGGGGCCTTCATGGGCTTGGCAGTCCTAACCGATCATTTAATTGTGACCGATCGGGAGCAGGTCGAGAATGTTATTTACAAGGCGGGCGCCGACGCCGAGCACAATAACCTGGAAGCAGTGATCGACATCATCGCTCCCGAAGCCACCCTGGTGCGAACCGACGCCCGGCAATGGATCGGCCAAGTGCATCTGAACCTGGTAAATATTGGCGGCTTGGATGTGCAATTGGATAAAACGAGCCAATCCGCCCACCGCTCGCGCCCGCTTCTGGGTGCGGGCCGATGGCGAAGCTCACACAGCCAACGCGATTTACCACAATTACATGGGCCACTTGATTGTCGACCTGCGCAAAGTAGGCGACCGCTGGCTGGTGACGGCTTATCAGCACGATTGACCGCACGGTTAATCGGATGGAGATTAGGGCGATTGGCCCTTCGGGCCATTGCAATATACCGGTCGCCCCTCCGGGCGATGTCGGATGTTGAATTCGCGATGGAACCTTACTTCACGCCACAATCGAACGTCTGCGGTTCAGATAATCCCACACGACGAAACGATCGAGCTCTTTGCCGGCGGTGAAGAACACGCGGCCTTTGGTCGATTCGGCAATGCGGTAAGCGAATTGAATATCTTCGCTCGACTGGCTCCAGCTTTGCAGCAGGAAGATATTAATGGTAATCCCCTCGCGCTGGCACAATTGCGCTTCGCGAAGGGTGGCTTCTTCAGTGCGGCGATCCGGCGGATAGAGCAAAAACAGTTTGCTACCCTCGAAATGGGCCGTCGGCAGGCCGTCGGTAATCAAAATAATTTGCCGATTCGGTGTAGCTTGCTGCGATAAGTATTGCCGGCCTAACTGCAATGCGTGCTGAATGTTCGTGAAGTGATGCGGAATTTGAATTTCGCTAATGTCCGGATCGCTCATATCGGCCCACAGCCGCACATACGAATCGAAAATCGTGACCGGCTTGGGCAGCAGCGTGGCGATTTCGCCGCGCGGCCCGCGCTTGGCGAACGTGTACATTTCGATGAATTGCAAAAAATCGCCAGGATATTCGCGCGTGATGAGCCCATCGAGCGCCAGACCCATGCGTTTGACGTTGATGTACTGCCCGCCGTAGCGCATCGAGCCGCTCATATCCATCAGCACGGCGGTTGCGCATTTGGGATTATTACGCGTGCGATGGATGACGATGTCGTCGGCTTTCATGCGCACCGGCAGTTGCGGCCCGTCGCGCAGCATGGCGTTGATGAGCGATTGCGGAATATCCATGTTGGCCACGCTATCGCCGAATTCGTACGTCTTGGTTTGTTGCAGCTCGACGGCCCCTTCGCCAAGAATCGGCCCCTGGTGGCGGCCGCTGCGCACTTCTTGCAACTGCGAAAATATTTGCTCCAGCAGCCGGCCTTGGAACAGCCGGTATGCTTTGGGTGTTAGTTCATAGCCGTTTTTGCCGCGCTGCAGCCCTTGCTGTTCGGCCATGTGCCGAATGAGCTCTTCCACTTGGCGCTGCATTTGGGCAAGCTTGTCCATATCGCCCGGTTCGGCATACTGGGCCAGCTCTTCGAGGTCGATAATGCCGATTTGCGCGTTCTTGGCCGCTTCCTCCAATTGTTTGAGCAGGCGATCGATGGTTTCGAGTTCCTCCTTGATTTCGATGGCCTGCGGGACGGTCATGCTCACTCGGCCGGTGAACTCGTACTTCGCAGCCAGCTCGTCGATTTCGTATTTGTCGCCCAATCGATCGACCAGTTTGACCAACTGGCGCACAAATGGCGAATGTCGTTGCCGTGGGCGTACCAAACTCGTTCCAAATCGCGAATTTGCTCTTCCTGTAACGCTCGGCGAAAGCGATCGCGTAGTTTCTTGGGTGGATCAATCTGCTCGCCCGTCTGGCGGTAAGCGTCGCTGGCCGATTTTTGAACGGTATCGGTTTCGTAAGTTTGCAGAATCTTTCGCTTGCGTTCTTCAAGTGCCGCCCGCAGCGATTCAAGCGTCGGCCCCATGCCGGCAATTTGGCTGGGATCGATTTTGACCGCGCGGGCAAGCTCTTCCTCCGAAAGTTCGCATTTCGCCAAAGGCCAGCATGTGCTCGAAGGCGGGTGAGACCATGTCGGGCGGCGGCTGCGTCGGGCTAGGGAACCGCTTGGGATCGTACCGCTGGTACGTATGAATAATGCCGCCAAGGGTATTGCGGGATGGCATGCGCGATGTTCGCGATCAATATGAGGTTCGAGGCGAGGCACTAGGATCATTGTATGTCGGCGATCAAATCAGAATAGCTCTCGCTGCCGGCATTTTTGGCGCGCTTGACCGTCGTGTAAACTAGTCGGTAAATTTAAGCTAGTCAGGCCCACCGAACTCCGCCATCATCCCCACCTTGCGGAGCCGAACGATCCCGAGCGAAAGGATTTTCTTATGCCCAGTAACTCCCTGTGCTGCGCTGGGCGACGAGCATTTACGCTGGTCGAATTGCTCGTTGTGATTGCGATCATCGCCATTTTGATAGCGCTTTTGCTGCCCGCGATCCAAGCGGCGCGGGAAGCTGCTCGCCGCGCGGAATGTCAAAACAATTTGAAGCAAATGGGCCTGGCAATTCAAAATTATCAGGGAGCATTGAAAAGTTTTCCGATGGGGCGTAATCGAAACCGACCAGTATGCGCTTTCCTGGACATTTTATGTGTTGCCCTACATGGAGGAGAAATCGGTCTATCGTGCTTACGTCAGTTCGGTGCGCGACGACGACGTGGCCAATACGGAAGCCATGCGCACGCCGATCGCCGTGTATGCCTGTCCCACTCGCCGGGTCGCTGCCGCCGATCGAAACTTCGACAACAACGATTCGCCGCCGATGGTTTTGCACGCCGGTGCTTTGGGCGACTACGCGGCAAATGCCGGGCTGGTGTATTCGACAGGGATGGCGACGGGCGCTTCTTCCACGGCCGACAGCGATTTCGGAACTTACGACGGCACGAAAGCAGGCCCGATTTTCAGCGGCTCGCGCATCAGCATGCGAAAAGTGACCGATGGGTTGTCGAAGACCCTGGCGATCGGCGAACGATACATTCCACCGGTGCCGCAGGGAACAGCCTCCGGCATGGAAGATTATTCGCAAGGCGATACGGCCTTTATTTCCGGCGATCAACCCCGCACTATTTTTGCCGGCACGCAAGACGGGCTAATGACGGGTCCTGCCGACCCAGCCTTAGGCAAGTTCGGTAGTTCGCACATCGGGCTGACGCAATTCGTGTACCTCGATGGACACGTTGGCGTGCTGCGGAATACAATCGACGCAAGCACGCTAATGGCGCTGAGCACCATTGCCGGCGGCGAAGTGGTAAATGTGCCGAATTGATTTACGGTGCTGTCTTCTGGCGGATCAACAAGAGTGCCGTTTCAGTTTTGTGCCGACGGGATTCCCGAGCGAAGCTGCTGCACGAGGCATTGAATACGCGAATTTTCTATTCGGCACGCACGGTTTCTGAGAGGAACCACGTGCGGCGTTCGGTTTGGTCGATCCAGACTTCGATCATGCTGGCGGTGGCCACGTCGCCGTGCTTTTCGCAAACTTCGTGGACCGCGGGCATTCCGGCGTGAGCTTTTGATTATCGTCGCACAATTCGGCGAGCATCTCGTGCGGCAATACGAATTCCGCGTCATTATCTTCAATGCTCTGGTGCTTGGCGATTTCGCCGATCGAGTGCAGCGTCGTGCCGCCGATCTTGCGGGCGCTCGGCGATGTCGTCGGTCATGGAGAAGATCTGGTCGCCGTGCTCATCGAGTAGCAGATGGTAATCGCGAAAATGCGGGCCGCTCATGTGCCAATGGAAATTCTTGGTTTTCACATAGAGCGCGAATACATCGGCCAACAGCGGCCGCAAAGGCGTCGCAAATTTCCTCGACGCCGGAACGTTTAAGATCGGTGGGTGTATCGGCGCTTCGACCGCGTGACCGTTGGAACCGAGGGAACGTTTGGCCATGATTCAGTCTCCTTGATCTAAGTCGACGAATTGATTCTGCGTGTGAGTCTAGGGTGTTATTTTGCCTCGTGGCGACGCCTATCGCAATCCGCCGGCGATGTAAAGTGTTTCGCCGGTGATCCAACTGGAATCGGGCGAGGCCAGGAAAACTGCGGCGGGGGCAATATCGTCGGGCACGCCAACAGGGCAATCGCATCTAAATCCGGCTTAAGTATTGCGGTGGGGTGGTGGAAATCAAATCGAGCACTGGAGTGCTCGGGATTTCCTTAGTTTGCACGGAGGGGAGCCCATGCCGCGCGCGTTGCAGTTTGCGATTATTACACACTTTGAAACTCTTACCGATCCGCGGGTCAAACGCACCCAAGTTCACAAGCTGCTCGACATCCTGGTCATCGCTCTGTGCGCGACGATCGCGGCGCAAACGCTTGGACCGACGTCGAACGATTTGGCTTGGCCAAACAGCGTTGGTTTGCCAAATTCTTGGAACTGCCCGGCGGGATCCCTTCGCACGATACGTTTGGCCGGGTGTTCGTGCTGCTCGATACAGCCGAGTTCGACGGCTGCCTCCGCAGTTGGCTTCGTTCACTTCGGACGGCGATGAAGGGTCAGGGCATCGCTATCGACGGCAAGACGCTTCGCCGTTCGTTCGACAAGGCCACCGGCCAAGCTGCTCTGCATTCGGTCAGCGCGTGGTCGGATCGCGTCTATCGCTGGGACAAATGGCGGTCGATGACAAGTCGAACGAAATCACGGCCGTACCGAAATTGCTGGAACTGTTGGAGATCACCGGCACGGTGGTGACACTCGACGCCCTGCACTGCCAAACCGGAACGGCCGCTGCGATTCGAGCCAAGCAGGCCGACTTTGTGTTGAACGTCAAAGCCAATCAGCCCAAGTTGCTTGAGCGTCTCCAGCAGGCTTTTGAAAACTATGTCGATCAGGACTTCAAGAGTCCAGGACTGCGGGTCCACAAGACCACCGAACGCAGCCACGGGCGTGAAGAGCGACGCGAATATTACGTGGCACCGGCACTTGCGGACTTGATCGCCGCAGGCCAGTGGGCCGGCCTGCAAACCATCGTGATGGTTTATCGTCATCGCGAAGTGGCCGGAAAGGAAACCGATGAAGTGCATTACTATATCAGCAGCCTGCCGCCCAAGGTGCAGCAACTGGCAAAAGCCATTCGCGGCCACTGGGGGATCGAGAACTCGTTGCATTGGGTGCTCGATGTAGTTTTTGCAGAGGACGAGAGTCGGGTTCGCAAAGGCAATGGCCCGGAAACCACCGCGATGTTGCGGCGACTTGCCCTTTCCGTCCTGGAGCAGGACACTTCCCTAAAAAGCAGCATCCGCGGCAAACGCCTGCAAGCAGGCTGGAATAATGACCTCTTGGCGAAGATTCTCACCGGCTCTTCCGCCAATTAAGATGCGATTGCCCTGGGCACGCCAATGCGCGAGAGCGGCGTTTGTGCCTCGATTTGCTTGCGGAAATCGCTTTCGTCAATTCCGGCGGCGCGGACCCCTTCGGTATCGACCATGCCGGGATTGATGGAGTTGACGCGAATTTTGCGCGGCCCCAATTCCTGCGCTAGCGCTCTGGTGATGGCCACGACCGCGGCCTTGGTGGCGCTATAAACCGAGGTGCTGGCCGGGGCCGAGGTGGCGGCCACCGAGCTGATATTGATGATACTTCCTCCGGCGGTGCCCATGAGCTTCACGGCCTCTTGAGTGGCCAACAGCAATCCGAGAACGTTCAGATCGAAATGTTTGTGGAAGTGTTCGGGCGTTATCGATTCAAGCGGCTGGAATTCGTAAATGCCTGCGTTGTTGACCAAAATATCGAGCTTGTCGTAAGTCTTTTTTGTTTCGTCGAAAAGTTTTTTTACCTCAGCCGGCTTGGCGAGGTTTGCACCTACTGCAACGGCCTTGCCGCCTGCTTTTTTGATCTCGGCGACGACGCGATCGGCCCCTTCTTCGCTCGAGCTGTAGTTGACGACGACGGCTGCGCCCTTCGGCCGCCAAGTGTTTGGCGATTGCCGCCCCAATGCCTTTCGATGCCCCGGTGACTACGGCCACTTTGCCGGCGAGCTTAGCAGACATGAGAAACTCCTTTACGCAAACGAAACGTTTCTATGCATGACACGGCCGGAAAAGGGGATGCGATTTCCGGCGAGGGGAACGATACGCGCGCTACAAGTTGCAGGCAAGGCTGCGATAAAGGAACAGCGGAAACTCACCAGTCGCAATTATCGGACAGTTTAGGGCGGCGGACCACCCGTGTGCGGCTAAATTGTCCTTGATTTCCAAATATCCAGGACGGCGCCTACCGTGCGCGACGGCGATCACCTGAATTGATTGCTCGAACTCGCGATAGACAACGAGATATGGAAATCGACGCAACAAATGGCAACGTGTTCCATGCAAATATATGCCTCCGCTCTTCGGCGATTGCTGAATGCGAAATAATACGGCCTCCAATTCCGCAAGAAAACGTTCAGCGGCTGTTAGGCTTCGGTCACGATACCAATGATGCGCCGCAACGGCCTCGTCGTCGGCCGGATGAAACACGATTTGGGGCCGACTCATTTCGATTCCTGAGTCATGCGCCGACGGACCTCATCCCAAGGAACCGGCTTGACCGAACCACCGTCCAGGTCTGCAAGCCGCCGGGCAATTTCGTCGCTCCAGGCTTGCTGGACATTATCTTCAGCGCCGTTGTCAAGGCTTTCAATTAATTGCCCTGCCAGCTCGGCTCGATCTGATTCGCTGAGTTGCATCGCATCGTCGAGAAGTCGTTGTGCATTTGTAGTCACTGGGCCACCTTCGAAGTGAGCCGGATTTCCATCGGCAAACTGAAACTGCGAATACTTAAATTCTAATTTTAGTTCGATTCTCTAACGGGTCTACATCAAATCACACTTCATAGACCATGCGGCCGTGGTGTTGGCTGCGGGAAATTTGATCGGTGGCATATAAGCCGGCGAGCACGAATTCGACGCAGCTTGCGCACTGCTTCGTCGGTGGCGGCGTTGACTTCGAAGGCTTTGTCCCAGGCAGGCGGTACGCGCTTGAGGCGCTCGGCATAGTGGGACGAGGGGAGCGTATCGCCCACTTCGATTTTTACTCCTTCGGCGAAGATCTTGCCGATTTCCTCGAGGCCGTTGCGCTCGACGTATTCGTCAAAGACTGTCTTGATCGCTTCGGCCATGACTGCATCGAGCACCTGCCGCTCGGTCATCTGATGGCTGCCCATCATGTCAAGTTCGAGCTTGCCCAGCGAGGAGGCGTAGATGTGGCCGAGATCGCTGATGCGCGGCACGGCAGGTTTTTCTCCCAATCGCACGGATCGATGGCGGGCGCTGGCGACCATGGTGCGATAATTGGCGATGCTGAACCTAGTGCTCACGCCGGAATTGTGGTCGATGAATTTGCTGCGTCGGGCGGCGACCGTAATTTCTTCGATGAGCTGCTTCATGAAGTAGGGAACCACGACGGGGAATTGGCCGTCGAGGTTTAAGGCAGCTTCTTGCTCCATGATCTGGATGCCCAGGTCGCGCTCTTTGGGGTAGTGCGTGTGAATGACGGAGCCAATGCGGTCTTTAAGCTGCGGAATAACTTTGCCGCTGCGGTTGTAGGTGGCAGGGTTGGCCGAGAACAAAATGAGCACGTCGATGTCGAATCGCACGGGGTAGCCGCGAATTTGGACGTCGCGCTCTTCGAGAATGTTGAACAGGCCGACTTGCACGAGTTCATCCAGTTCGGGCAATTCGTTGATGGCAAAAATGCCGCGGTGCATGCGCGGAATGAGGCCGAAGTGCAATGCTTCCTCGGCGCTCATGCTCGTGCCGCCTGCAAGTTTGGCCGGATCGATTTCGCCAATGATGTCGGCGAATTTGGTGCCCGCGCGAGGCGCTCGGCATAGCGATCTTCGCGCTGCCACCAGCCGATGGGAACTTCGTCTTCGGAATGCTCGGCCACATAGCGGCGGCAGACGCTGGTGATGGGGTTGAGCGGATCGTCGTGCAGCGGGGCTTCGGGAATATCGATGTAGGGGATTTCTTCGTCGAGAAAGCGCACGAGCAAGGCGCATGAGGCGGCTTTTCGCCTGGCCTTTCTCACCCAGAAAGAGCATGTCGTGCTGAGCCAGAAGCGCGATGTTGATTTCGGGAATGACGGTGCTGTCGTAGCCGACGATGCCGGGGAACAATTCTTCGCCGTCGGCCAACATGCGCAGGAAGTTATCGTGAATTTCTTGCTTGACGGTCTTGGATTTCCAGCCTTGCGGCGCAGCTCGGCCAGCGTGCGGGGTTTAGTAGCGGCGGTAACGTGCATTTGTATTTTGCGAGTCGTGTTGCGGAGGATGATCGATGGCCAGTTGTTACATTCGATTATAGGGGTAAGGGCTAGAGAGTGCAGTGGGCAGGATCGCAGCGATTAGCAATTAGCAGTTAGCAATTAGCCAGCAGGCGGAACGGGTAGCCGACGATATTGGCCACGAGGCTTCAACGTTTGGGGCGGGCGGACAGGAGAATGTTCGCGCCGATCAAGAGGCCCAGCGTGCCGGGGCGGATAGCCTCGCCGCTGGTGCTTAACGCTTAGGCCGCGACGCGGCCAAAAAATTTCCGCCGAACAGCAAAATAAGCGTGGCAAATAGCATTTTATTGTGCCAATCGACCAGTCGATCGATTGCTGTTCGCGGCAGGATCGAACTGCGGCGTGTTGAAGGCTTGATAAAGTAACCACAATGAAACCGTCACCCCGGCAATATAAAGAATCGTCCCGACGGTCATAGCAGGTGCGCGGCCCAACCAGCAGAGCAAATGAATGCGGTCGAGGCAAAAATCGCCGTGAAGCCGCAGCCCAAGCCGATTTCTTCCGCATAAACTCCCGTCGTGATTTCACTAGACAATAGATATACCACTCCCGCAACGATGGCGGGAATTAACAACAAGAGCACGACGTTCGACTGCCAGACCTCTTTGCGGCTGAGGACCATGCGGCCGAAACGATTGAGCCGCAAGAGCGAGTTAAAGAGCGGCATCGACAGCCAGGTTAGCACGAAGAACAGCAAGTAAGCGACAATGAGCGGCCGCGTGATGAACTTCGGCGCCGGCTGATTTTCATTGACGTAATTGGCAAGTTGAAACAAGAGCCAGAGGCCGACGACCACGCCCCATTGCGCGCGGCGCGAGGCGCGACATCCAAAAGAAATAGCCGAGCATCCAACGATAAATGAAATGGCGGGCCTTGAGCGACTCGACAATGCCTTGCCGGGCCCACGCCATATTCGGATTGAGGCGCACGCCTCGCGGAAGTGCTCCATGGCTTTGGCAGGATTGCCTTGCTCGAGCAGTGTCCAGCCGCGATTGGCGTGGGTGTAAGGGTTGTCGGGATCGCGCAGAAGGGCGGTTTCGACTGCGGCGTCGGCATCGGTGCGGCGGCCGAGCTTGGTTAATGCCTGCACGCGCAAGTTGGTGCACGCGACGTGCTCGGGATCGACTTGCAGGCCGTGATCGGCGGCGGCAAGGGCGGCATTCCAATCGCGCTGCAAGAGTTCGATGGCTGCGAGCTGGGCGTAATAGTCGCTATCGCTGGGGTTTAAGCGAATAGCTTCGGAGATGGCGGTGTTGGCTTCGGCCAATCGATTGCGATGTTTGAGGATTTCCGAAAGCACGTGGTAGGAGAAGGCTTCGTCGGGGGCAAGGGCGATGGCTTGCTGGGCTTCTTGCGTGGCGGCGCGATCGAAGCGCGGAAGTGAAGTCAAGAAGGGCCAATAAATCAATGTGACCACCAGCAAAGGTGCTAAAACAATTGATACGGCCAGCGACAAAGGGCCTGTCAGCAGGTTGTACTCGCGATTCTGTGGCTTGTTGAACCAATTTCTTACAAAGCGTCCCGCTCGATATGCGATGAAACGGCAGCGCAACGCTTCTAGAAGCCCTCGTTGCGCGTGATCCAGATTTGGGTTTATCCGCAAAGCCTCGCGAAAATGTTCGAGCGCCCGCCGATTATTGCCATTTTTGCAGCAGACATTCCTGCATTGCGATGCGGATATTCATCGTTTGCTCCGATTCGCAAGAGATTGGTCGCCGCTGTTTCGATCTTCTTCGGCGCAGTTATCGAAACGCGGAACGAATACGCGATGTTTGATGTTTAGGCCTCGGCAATGTTTTGCAGATGATGTTGTGCGATTTTTAGTGCGTCTTATAATTGCCTGAATTCAATTCGATTAAGGCATATTGACCGGTAATAGCTGGCATCGTCGGGATTCAACCGGATGCGCTGGGAAATCCCATTTGCGCGTCTTTTGAGCCGGTTACAGCGAAAAGGTAGACCTCGCCAGGGCAAAGTGCGAGAACGACCTCTCGGGGGGTTGGTGGCGATGGCGGCGCGGGCGGTGGCGATGGAGTCTTTGTTTTTATTAAGCTCGCACAGGCACAGGGCGAGCATCGATTGGGCGGCCGTAAGCGTGGGATCGATGCCAATGGCCTCTTGGAACTCGCGGGCAGCTAAATCGTAACGCCGCTGCATGAAGAGAATGCGGCCGCGTTCGAATCGAGGGTTCATTGGGTGCAGTTTTTACGAGAAGAGGCAGAAGTGCGAAAAAAGGCGGTTATGGTCATTTCAATTTGCTCGACCGCGGCATCGCCTTGTGGACATGGGGGTCCATATACTCCCGCGGGCAATGATTAGCGGTGCGGTGAGAAAGTGGCAAGCGTATTGATCGCGACTCCTAGGAAGACAGCGATTGGAAATATGAAGTCGGCCATTGCGAAGCTCGCAGTTTGTTTGGACAGTGCAATGCCAGATAAGAAAAATGTGATGACCAATGTTGCATAAGCTGCGAAGGCAAGCACGATCCAAAACGCGGATTGGCGAGGCCATCCAGAGCAGCACCTAAATCCGCGGTTGATTAAAACACCCGTGACACCAAGAACTGACCCGGCGACGGCCGCGTAGCGTGCTATCAACTGTGATATAGTAGGCTCCGCAGGCAATCGCCAGTACGGATGTCGGGAAATATAAGGGCCGACTCAACGATCTGCTCGCACGACAAGGCGTTTCGCGCCATTGAGTTGGTTAGTAGAACGGCGTTGAATAATGGCCGGGCTGTCCAGAGCGAGGCAGCAGCGATTACGTAAAGAACAGCGATAATTCGGAGCCATAACGGCGTCGGGTTGCCTTCCACGGCCGCTAGAATGCGGACAACTGCATAACCGCCGATGAGAGCCGCCCATTGAATTGCAGGTTTAACGTTACCTGCCCAAATAACATAGTTCAGGAGGAAACGGTACACGCGTGAATTCGCCTTCAGCAACTCGGCCATGCCTTCTTTCGCGAAAGTGGTCGGGTTGGAGCCGAAGGGCCTGTTCGAAATGTGCCCTGGCCTTCTCGAATTCTCGTCGTTCCAAAAAAATCCAACCGTACGTCGAGTGTGCTAAGGCGTCATTTGGGTTAGCTGCGAGTGTTTGCTTAATGGCGGCGATAGCGGTTGCTGAGCTACCGTATTCGCTCAGTATCTGTATGCGGAGATTCTGGTGGACGGTGTTATCAGGATCAATCTGAAGCGCCCGCTCGATTGCTTTCAAGGCGTTCGTCGCGTGATGCGTCCGGTATTCGACGAGAGCGATGCTCAGAAGAAGCAATCAGCGCTTTTGGGGTGTAATCGAATCGCTTCTAGAATGGCGGCGCGCGCTTCGGACAATTGATTTCGTTCATTGAGTACTTGGGCCAGAGCATAGTGACAATAAAAGATATCAGGGCCAAGCCCACTCTCGTCCTGAGCCTCTCTGAGCGCCTCGTTTAGCTTTTCTTGCCGGCAAAGACACTGAGCGAGGATAGAGTACGTCACCGGATTGTGTGGCTCATCGACCAATGAGCGTCGCAATTCTTTTTCGGCGAGGTCGTAACGCTTGTGCAGGAACAGCGTCTTTCCGCGTTCGTAGCTTTCGTTGAGTTCAAACTGCCGTGAACTCTGTTGGGCCATTGAGAACTTGCTGTGAATAGATATCGCAGTGCAGTTACATCTTCAGGTGCTTCAGGATGTCGTCGTACACGCCGCCCTGGTTGGCGTAGAGGGCGTGGTTGCGGGCGGTGGCGAACCATTCCTTGGTGGTCGGTTTGAGGGCGGCTTGGCCGCGGCAAGCAGGTCGTGGTGGTGAGCGGCGTGGGGACGCCCGCCTTCATGGCTTCGCGGAGCTTCCCCTCGACGGCGAGTCGACGACGGCTTTCAGGTCGGCGCCGGAGAAGCCGTCGGTCTTTTCGGCCGGCGTGGAAATCGATTTCCTGCAGCGGCTTGCCGCGGGAGAGGATGCGGAGAATTGCCGGCGCGGGCCGGCGGCGTCGGGCGGCGGCACGAACAGCATGCGGTCGAAGCGGCCGGGGCGGCGGAAGGCGGGGTCGACGTGCCACGGGGCGTTGGTCGCGGCCAGGATCAGGACGCCGTCGTTGGCGAGGCGATGCCGTCGATTTCGGCGAGGAACTGGTTGATCAGGTGGCGGCCGCCGCTGGTGCGCATGTCGGTGCGGCGAGCGCCCAGGGCGTCGACTTCGTCGAAGAACAGCACGCACGGTTGGTTGTCGCGGGCCTGTTCGAAGAGCGCGTGCAGGTTGCGTTCGCTGTTGCCGATCCACATGTCGAGCACGTCGTTGATGCCGACGGAGAGAAGCCGGCCTTGATTTCGCCGGCGGTGGCGCGGGCGAGGTGCGTTTTGCCGCAGCCGGGCGGGCCGTACATGAGGATGCCGCCGCCGATGGCTTTGCCGTAGGCTGTACAGGTCGGGGTGGGTGAGCGGGTGGATGATTTTGAGGCGGATCTCTTCCTTGAGGGCGTCCATGCCGCCGACATCGGCAAACGTGGTTCTCACGCGCTCGATTTTGTTGTCGGGGTCGGAAGGGGCCTCTTCCCAGACCTCGCGCCAGCGCCTTCGACGAGTTCGCTTGATGGATGGGCGCCGATGCCCAGTTGGGTGGCGAGTTCGGTATCGGCGGCGTCGGATCGGTTTCGACGGCGGCTTTATAGGCCATGACTGCACAGCAGGACTTCGCCGCGGCGAAGTTGCAGCCGGGCGTGCAGCAGATGGGCGTCGGCGGGCGGTTCTTTGGCGGCGAGCAAAATCTCGCGACAAAATTAAGCACATGGCTATATTTGCCCTGATTGTAATAGGCGCTGGCAAGGCGGATTTTTGAGTTCAATGTTATTGGACTCTAGCGACAGCCCCTCGCGATAAACTTCCACGGCTTCGTCGGCGCAACCGTTAGCCATAAGCGTGCTGGCCAGGTGCTTGCGCAGGGGCACGTTTTCCGGCGAGTGGCGCAGGGCTTCGCGCAGCAAATCGATAGGAGACGAATCGGACATTGACGGGCTGCCCCAGAGAAAGTGCAAAGAAACTACGACGCAGCAATTTGGATCGTAATTGCCCTGGCGGCCAGATGTCAAGGAAGCGGTGCGCCGCCGGGCCAATCACTTCTCCAATCTGCGACATCATGCATTCCTCCGAGGTGAGTGTCGTTCTCGGGAAATTCGCCACGCCCTTCGCGGACTCAGGGCGTGCCACCCAACCCAACCTGAAAAAGTGAATGCTCCCGGTGCCGCCTGAGTTAGGGCCTATAGCGTCAATTCGGCGGCCGATGCACAACCCGATTGCGCACCAGGGCAAACAGCGCAAGCACAGCCGGTTCGGGCACAGCCGTCAGTTCGCGAATCATGCCGTCGCTTTTGCTGATGAGATAGATTTCGCCGTCGTCTCCTTCGATCAAGCGAATATCGGCGCGGCCGCCGCCGTAGGCGACGCCATAAGGATCGCTGCCAGAAGTGACCAGGCTGCTATCGGCACCGGGAAGAATATCGCCGTCGAGCACGCCGTCATTTCGCAAGTCGAAGGTTTGATGCACCAGGTCGAAGATTCGAATGGGGGAATCGTCGTAGAGGACGTTGAGTTCGTGAATGTCGGTCATCGGGACCGGCGTGTTCGAACTTTTTCTTGGGAGAGCATTTCGGCGTAATCGACATAAAACAGTCGGCCGGTGGTGATATCGCCGAACACATATTTGCCGTCGAGCTCGGGGATGGCAGAGCCGCGATAGACAAAGCCGCTGGAGACCGAGTCGCCGTCTTTGTGGCTATATTCCACGACCGGATAGGTGGGAATAATTGTGCCTGCAGTGTTGCCGGGGCTGATCGTCAGCGGCAAAGAAGCAGGCAGCGGGTTATTGTTCACTTGATTGTTCGTGCCGAGCACTTGCGTGCCTTCGAGCGACGAGTAGCCGTAGTTTTTTCCCGGTTCGACGAAGTTCACTTCCTCGTACGAGTGCAAGCCGATGTTGTCGACGATGAGCTTGTCGCTTGTGGGATCCCACGACAAGCGATGCGGATTGCGAAAGCCATAGGCCCAAATTTCTCCTTTGGCGCTTTCCGACGTGAAGCTTGACGACGCAAATGGATTGTCGCTGGGAATGCTGTAAGGGGTGGCGGCCGAAACGGCGTTGGGTTGAATGCGCAGCACCTTGCCGAGGTAGTTGTTTAGCTCTTGATCTTGCGCAGGGTCGATGCATTGGAGCTTTCGCCTGCTGCGCCGTCGCCGCTGGCGATATACATCATCCGATAATCGGGATCGCCTGGCTTGGCGGTGGGATCGAAAATGATGTCGCCCAGCGGATGAATGTTGTTGCTGTAGGGGACACGCAGCATTTCGCGGTGCGAAAGTTCGGCAACATCGGCCGGATTACCGAAATCGGCCGGGTTCGTGATATTCCACTCGGTCAGCACCCCTTCGGAAAAGCTGGTTTGCGAGCCGGTCGTTTCGGTGTGCGTGGTGTAGAACTCGCCGTAGCCCGGCAGCGCCGGATTACCGTTGAAATTGGGATCGAACTGAATCGGTGACCAACCCGGCCGCCAACCCAGGATTGTTGTCGAAGTGTGGAAAGACCGAGGCGAAGTTGAAAAACGTGCTGAACTGGCGGGTGGTTTTATCGAGCGTGTATAAGTTGCCGTTCAAATCGTTGACGACATATTTATTCGTATCGACGGGGTCAGATCGCATGAAATTGATGCGGGCGACTTGCGCGGCGGTGCGATCGGTTTGCGAGGTCGCGGAGTCGGGGGCGGTGGCGTAATCGATTAGATCGACAGTGATTTGGTTTGGCGCATAGCGATCGGTAATTTGCGGCGCGGTGGGGTAGTCGGCGCGAGCCATCGGCGAAGTTGCATCCGCAGCGACAATGGCGGGGATTGCGCCGACGACAAGAACCAGCAACCGTTTGCAAGCGATGATGAATGCAGAACGTTCGCGAGGCCAAAGGAACTTTCCCACGCTCTTCTCCCCGATGCCAAACCAGAATGCTCCCCTTGCAGTCGGCCATCATATCAGCCCACGGTCGGGAAGGTAACAATTCTTCTAAACCGCGTACCTTGCAAGGATGAGCTTAGAATTTAGCTGCGGTACAATCGGTGGGCAACTGAGAGAAGCTAGAACCGCTATTTAGCAAACCTAGCGGAATTAGTGCGTCGCCGGCACACGGCTGGGCAAGCCAGCAGTGGCACCCAGCGAGCTCTCAGCAATGGCATCTAAAGAGGCGTTGGAAATAATCGCCGCACTGGCAGAGCCAGTGGCACCCAAAGAAGCACTGCTGGACAAGCCAGCAGTGGCACCCGCTATAACACCGGCAGAGACTTTCGGCGCTGCAACCACTGCCGGGAGTTTGATGGTAAACGCCGTGCCGCGGCCGACGGTGCTGTCGACGCGGATGCGGCCGTGGTGCGCTTTCGATAATATCGCGGCACATCGAGAGGCCCAGGCCGGTGCCCCCTTTGCCGCTGGCGTCGGGGCCAGACTTGGTGGAATAAAACGGATCGAAAATGTTGCGCAGCACGTCGGGGGGCATGCCGCAGCCGGTATCACGCACACCGAGCTCGACCATTTGAGCGGTGGGGTCGTAGCTGAGGCGGATCATAATGGTGCCGCCCTGCTGCATCGCTTGCCGCGGCGTTGATGAGCAAGTTCAAGAGCACTTGCTGAATTTGGTTGCCGTTGGCCATGGCCGGCGGCGCAGGCTCGAGATGCTTTTCGACGCGAATGCGATACTTCGCCATTTCGCGCTCCAGGAGCAGCAGCGAATCGTCGATGACTGCGCACTAGATCGGTCGGCTCCATCGATTGCGAGCGATTGCGGGCGAAGGCCAGAATGCCGTTGGTGATTTTGGCGGCGCGGTTGGCTGCGGCGAGAATTTTATCGAGCGCTTTGTCGCGCGTTTCGGTGTCTTTGTGGCGCAGGCCCATTTTGGCGTAGTTCAAAATGGTCATCAGCACGTTGTTGAATTCGTGCGTGGTGGTGCCGACCAGTTCGCCCAGCGCCGTGAGCTTTTGGGCCTGGGCTAACTGCTGCTTGAGCAGGGCGACTTGTTCGTCGAGGGTGGGCTGATCGTGGAGTCTAGATAATGGGCATGGGTGTATTTTGCGATGAGTATTTGCGCGACCGGCAAAGTTGCGCGAGGTGCCCGAACTGCGTGGGTTGCTGCCCAATTGGTTGATCCGCTGAATTGCCGAATCGGCGCGTCTTAACTGCTGTTGCGGCTAGAAGTTAGTGCACTGAATCGTATCGTCGGATTGATGTGGGCAACTGAAATGCGCAGCGATACAATCCGGCGGTCGGACGAAAGGCGCAGGATTTAGAGCGCAGGACGCGAGTCAATTTTCATTGTGCCCTGCATCCTGCACCCGTCGCACTAAAGTGCAGCACGGAGGCTAGGTTTATGACCACCGTCGAACTCCTGGAACAAGCCTCGAGGTAGCACGGCGGTCGGGTTACCGAATTCGGCAGGAATGGCTGGATGGATGCCCGGCGGGGCCTGCACGATCAAAGGGCAGAAGTGGCTGTTTCTCGATCCGGCCGATTCGCCGCGCGAGCAGTTGGAAACGGTGCTCAATGCACTGTGGGCCGATCCGGAAGTGTGCGCGATCGATATAGGGGCCGAGTTGCAGGCGGAGTTGGCCAGACAGCGCGCGCTGAAACGGAAGGCGGCGTGAGGGGACGATGCAATCGCGGCTCGATGACTTTCCGCGGCTAGGGACAGCCCGGCTTTGTGGCTCACGAGTCGACGCGAGCGTCAATCGCGGCCGCCTACTTAGCGATACAGCCCGTGGGTTTCGATGTATTTCTCGACGGCGCGGGGCGTGCGGTAGCGGATGCTTTGGCCGGCGGCCACGCGGCGGCGAATATCGGTGGCGCTCAGATCGATCATCGGCATTTCCACGCGATGCTCGCGGGCTATCGCTAATCGCTCGGGCGACATGAATTGGGCTAGCACCGAATCGTCGGGTTCCGGCGAACCGGCGCGGCGGACGACGGCGGGAATCGCCAGTTCGCAAATTCGCTGCGGCTCGCGCCACGTGGGCAAATCGGCGAGCGAATCGGCGCCCATCAGGAAGAACAATTCGGCGTCGGGCAGTTCTTCGTGCAATTGCTCCAGCGTATCGACGGTGTAGCTGACGCCGCCGCGATCGATTTCGCCCGTGTACACGTCGAACGGCTCGTGGCCGCCGATCGCCAGCTTCAGCATTTCGATGCGATCGGCCGGCGGCGGTGAGCGTTTGATCCTGCTTGTGCGGCGGCACGGCGGCGGGCACGAACCAAACGGCATCGAGCCGGCATTGCTCGCGGCAACATTCGGCCAACAGCAGATGGCCGTAATGCACCGGATCGAAGCTGCCGCCGAAAAGGCCGAGACGCATAGGGTTAATCAGAGTGCAGCTAGGAGCGATGAGCGGAATGAGACGACAGCACGGATGGAATTCTAGTGGACGGTGAGCCATTACTGAGCACGTTGAACAAATTCAGACACGTCTAATAATAGCGAGTGGCAAGTGCCTGTAGTCCGTTGCATTGTCTCCGCGTTCATCGTTCATCGTATCCGCTCATGCCCCAGCAGCAACAACTTGTTTGAGACCGAGCCGGCGCCGTGGGAATTGGACGCGGCAGGCGAGCAGTTGGTGGCGACGGTGGTGTTTCCCGAGGGGCCGGAGCGAGTCGTTCGATTACAGCGTGCCGGACGGATTGCGCGAGCAGATTGAACCGGGCCGGCGAGTGCGGGTGCCGTTTGGGCGCGGCAATCGGATGGTCGATCGGCTATTGCGTGCGGTTGGAAACGCCGGAGCGATGTGCACGCGGCGGTTGAAACCGCTTGTCGCAGGTGGTCGATCCGCAGACGCTGCTTGTCGCCGACGATGCTGCGGCTGACGCAGTGGATGGCCGACTATTATCTGTGCAACCTGGGGCAGGCGCTGGAAGCGGATTCTTGCCGGCCGGAGTGCGGTCGTCGGCGGGAACGCGGCGGATTACGCTGTTGTCGCTGGCGCGCTGAATGTCGAAAGAGAAGATTGCGCCGAGGCGGAAAGTTATCGAAAAAGCAGCTTGGAAATCGTCCGCTACTTGTCCGACAGCAGCGCAGCCGATCGAACCGCGGCAATTGGCACGCGCGGTCAAATGCACGCATGGGGCCGATCACGGCGCTGCGCCGCAAAGGAATTTTGAGGGCGACGACGAAGCGCATTTCGGCGGAAACCGCAGCGCGAGCCGAAAGCGCCGCGACAGCGAATTTGGAATTGAATGCCGATCAGCAGAAGGCACTGGATGCCATTCTGGAACCGCTACGAGCGCCGCGGCATGAAACGATTCTGATTCACGGCGTGACCGGCAGCGGCAAGACCGAAGTTTACATCCAGGCGATTCAGGAAGTGATCAGCTACGGGCGGCAGGCGATTGTGCTGGTGCCGGAAATCAGCCTCACGCCGCAAACGCGCGAGCGATTTCGGGCGCGGTTCGATCGCGTGGCGGTGCTGCACAGTCATCTGCGCGATGCCGAGCGGCACTGGCATTGGGAGCGGATTGCCCGCGGCGAAGTGCAAGTGGTGGTCGGGGCCCGCAGCGCGGTGTTCGCGCCGGTGCCGCATTTGGGTTTGATCGTGCTGGACGAAGAGCACGAAGGCACGTTCAAGCAAGACAGCGCGCCGCGGTATCATGCGCGCGACGTGGCGCTGTGGCGGGCGCGCGAAGAGAAGGTGCCGCTGGTGTTGGCATCGGCCACGCCGTCGCTGGAAAGTTGGTATCGGGCGAAGCAGGGCGAATATCGACTGGTCGAAATGCCGCGGCGGGTGTTCGATCGGCCGCATGCCGGCGGTGGGGACGATCGATTTGCGCAACGAATTTCACAGCCGGCGATCGCGCGGGGCGGTTTCGCGGCAAATGCACCAGGCGATCGAGGCGGCACTGCGCGACGGCGGGCAGGTGATTTTGCTGCTCAATCGGCGCGGATTTTCGACGCACATTCAATGCCCGGCGTGCGGCAACGTGGTGCGATGCCCGAATTGCGATTTGCCGCTGACGCATCATCGCACGGGCAATTCGGCGATGTGCCATTACTGCGATTTTCACCAGCCGACGCCGACCGAATGCCCGGAGTGTCATGTTCACGGGCATTCATTTTCGCGGCCTGGGCACGCGAGCGATTGGAAGCGGAGATGCGGGCGCGGTTTCCCGAGGCGAGCGTGCTGCGGATGGATACCGACGCGATGCAATCGCACGGCAGCCACGACCGGGCGCTTACGCAATTTCGCGATGGCAAAGTGCAAATTTTGCTGGGCACGCAGATGATCGCCAAGGGATTGGATTTTCCCAACGTGACGCTGGTGGGCGTGATCAATGCCGATACGGCGCTGCACTTGCCCGATTTTCGCGCCGCCGAGCGCACGTTTCAATTGGTCACGCAAGTGGCCGGGCGCACGGGCGCGGCGAGAAAGGAGGCCGCGTGCTGGTGCAGACGTTCAGTCCGGAGCATCCGGCGATTCAGGCGGCGGTGCAACACGATTTTGGAGCGTTTGCCGACGAGGAGTTGCCGCTGCGCGAGGCGCATGGTTATCCGCCGGTGGCGGCGATGGTGCGCATGGTGGTGCGCGGAAAATCGGAAGATCAAACGCGCAGCGTTTGCGCAGCATTTGGGCGATCGGTTGCGGGCGGTGCGTCGAAACGTTAGTCGGCGAGCAACCGGCAGCGGCCATTCGAATGCTGGGGCCGGCGGCGGCGCCGTTTGCGAAGTTGCGCGGGCAGTATCGCTTTCATTTGCAATTGCACGGAAACGACGACGGCGCAATTGCGGCAAGTTGTGCGGCACGCGACGACCGATTTGGAAATGCCCGACGAGATTGTGTGGACGGCCGATGTGGATCCGCTGGATATGCTGTGAACGCAGGGTTCAGGGTTCAGTGCGGCAGCGAGCGAGTCGCGGCGGTATTGGTCTGGTTTGGCGATCGAGTGCTGGTCGTAAAATGAACCGAGCGTAGTCTGATTTGCGAGTCGCGGTCTTGAACCTGTCCGTCATCCCTCGCCTTCTCGCCCCTCATTCATCTCGAACCTCACCATGTCTTACCGTGGCGTAAAACGCGTGTTGGGGGAGACGCGGCTGGAGCTGAAGTGCCTGGTGCTGTTCGCGATTTGCTTGTTGACGCTGATCGGCGGCAGTTTCTGGTGGTACGGCAGCCAGACGGAAGGCATGGTGATCGACAAGGCACGCAGCACCGGGCACGGATTTAGTCGACGCGGCCATTGCTTGCTGCAGCAGCATTGGATGCCAGGAGTCGAACGACCGCTCAAGATGGCCGACTATTGGGCAAGCAAGCTTGAACGCGCAAAACTATCATCTTCGGATTTTCTAAAGCCGATCAGCATCAGTTCCGGCAAGCAGCCACACGATGAATACGAAGCGTGGGTGCTGGACCATTTTCCGAGCAGCATTCCTGTCGAATCGAGCCGACGATGACGGCTGCTAACTGAGACGCAGTACTGCGCGACGACGTCAGTTTGTCGATCGCGAATTGCGTGACGACAGAAGGCGCGATGTACCAATACTTTCAGCCAATGTACGCGCACGCGATCGCTCGTGTCGTCAATTGCCATGACGACATGGTCAGTCCGTCTCAATGCGGCACAGCCGGTTTGCCAGCCACCACCGCCGCTGCAGCAAGGGCGATTTGATGGCGGTCGCCAAAATTGTCATTCCCGACAAGGCGACGCAAACGGCACTGAACAGACAACCGCGCCATCTTTTTGGCCACAGCGGTCATCACCGTTTTTTTGGCGATGATCGCCAGCTATGTAATTGTGCGGTATGTGATCGTCAAACCGCTGAAGCATTTGCGCGATACGAGCGAGGAAATTTCGCGCGGCAACATGGAAGCGCGGGCCGAAATTCACACGGCCGACGAATTCGAAGATGTGGCCGTGGCGTTCAACAAAATGGTGCGGCATTTGGTGAGCACGCAAGACGAGCTGAAGCATACCAACGCCGAGCTGGACGAGAAGGTGGATGAACTGGCGCAAACGAACATGCGGCTGTACGAAATGAATCGCCTGAAGAGCGATTTTCTGGCGACCATGAGCCACGAGCTGCGCACGCCGCTCAATAGCATCATCGGTTTTTCGGAAGTGCTCGATTCGATCAAGTCGCTGGACGACAAGCAGCGCCGCTACGTGCAGAACATTCAGAAATCGGGGCGCGTGCTGTTGGATATGATCAACGACATTCTCGATTTGGCGAAAATCGAAAGCGGCAAAATGGAAATTCGTCTGTCCGATTTTTCGCATCGACCGCGTGGTGCAGGCGCAGTGCGATTTCTTCCGGCCGCAAACCGAACGCAAAAACATCGATTTGGAAGTCGATGTCGAGCCGGGCTTGCCCGACTTGTTCCAGGATCAGGCCAAGGTGCAGCAAATTCTCAGCAACTTGCTTTCCAACGCCATCAAGTTCACGCCGGAAGGTGGGCGTATTTCGGTGCGGGCGCGGCGCGACACCGAAGGCGGCGAATTGCTGCTGATGATCGCCGACACGGGGGTGGGCATTGCCGAGGAAGATCAGGTGGCGATGTTCGAAAAATTCCGCCAAGGGCAGGCCGTGATGGCGCAAGGCGACGCGATTACGCGCGAGTATTCGGGCACGGGGTTGGGGCTATCGATCGTCAAAGAGCTGTGCAAGCTACTTGGCGGCGAAGTGTCGCTGGAAAGCCAATTGGGCCGCGGCAGCACGTTCACCGTGCGCTTGCCCTGGACGCTGCGCCGGCCAAGCGGCGCTCGACACTTCGGTGAAAGATAATCTGGAAGAACTGATTCGTCCGCGGCGGCAAGAAGTGCAGCGGGCGCTGGAACGCAATGTGCCGGTGGGGCCCGGCGTGGAACAATAACGGAAGTGGCACAAAGGATCGTGGCATGCCGTCTGCTGAATCTGCGCCGCCCGACGTTCATCTGTTTACCGATGGCGCATGCAGCGGCAATCCCGGGCCGGGCGGTTGGGCCTTCATTCTGCGGCATCCGGCCTCGGGCAAAGAAATGGAGCATGCCGGCGGCCGAAGCGCTGACGACCAATAATCGGATGGAGTTACTGGCCGTCATCAAAGGGCTCGAGGCGCTGAAGCGGATGTTCGCAGGTCGATTTATTCACCGACAGCGAATATGTGCGGCAAGGGCTTTCGCAATGGATGCCCAAATGGAAGGCCAACGGCTGGCGGCGAAAGTCGGCGCGACGGCAAATCGAGCGAAGTGAAAAATTTGGAGTTGTGGCAAGGCCTCGATGAATTGCTGGCGAAGCACCAGTTGAAATTTCACCGCGTGGCAGGGCATAGCGGGCATCCGGAGAACGATCGTTGCGATGAGTTGGCGGTGGCGGCGTATCAAAGATTTCTGGGCCGGCGGTAAAAGTTCGCCGCGCTTATCGCCGATTTTCTGTTATTTTTTCTAGCCAAACGGGGCGGAATTGCTCACAATCAAGCGTGGGCATTGGGGCTGCTGGGGGAAGTATGCAGAAGGGAGTAATCCATCGGTCGCACAACGCGGCGTTCACGCTCGTCGAATTATTGGTCGTCATTGCGATCGTCGGGATTTTGGTTGCGCTGTTGCTGCCGGCGGTTCAGGCAGCACGGGAAGCAGCTCGTCGAACCACCTGCCAGAGCAATCTCAAGCAAATCGGCCTGGCCCTTCAGTCGTTTTATGGCGCGCGGAAAGTTTTCCCGCCCGGCGCCGACGTTCGCTCGGTGCAAGCGATCCGTTCACTACTTTCGAGTGGCGCACGACAGGCTTTGTTTACCTCCTGCCGTATTTGGAAGAGATCGCGACGCATGCTGTCTACAACTACTCGATTGGAGTCGGCGGCGACGATGTGGATGGGGGCGGCGGGAGGGACCAAACCAAGGTGAAAGCGGCGCACATTTCGGTTTATTTTTGTCCGTCGGATGTGACATCGCAAGTTGTGACATCGATTCAGCCGCGCGAAGGGCACGACGATTCCACAAATTTGCCGAGCCCCCTAACGAGCTATGTATTCAACAGCGGCCGCAAATGGGGAACCGGCGGGAACGATTATTTCACGCGGTCGCTGCAAAAGCGCAATATCGCACTGGCAGGACCCTTCACCGCCGGCAGCCGCACCAAGACCAAAGATGTGGTGGATGGATTATCGCATACTTTTTTCGCGGGCGAGGCGTGCCAGAACGATTTGGCGACGCCTGCGCAGGTCAAATATTTGGCCGGTTGGTACGATGATCCCGTGACAAGCGGCATTGCCGTTACGCAAAAGCGCGTGCACGCGCAATGGCTGGAGGGGGATTTTCATGCCATGCGCTCCACGGAATTCGGCGCGTTCACTAGCATTCGGGAATGCGTCGATCAAATCGGGTTCACGGGCGGACAGAGCGGGACCGAATGCCGGTATTTTTTCGGGGCCACGCATCCTGAAGTTATTGTTATGGTTTATGGCGATGCGTCGGTGCATGCTGTTTCAACATATATCAATGTCGATGTGTGGCGAGCGGCGGGTACAATGGCGGGGAAAGAGAACGCCGGCCGAATTAATTGATGCCTGGATGGCAGAGCGCGAGCGAAATGGAATTAACACGGTGATGGTAATGAATCGATCGGAAGCAAACGGGAGGCAGAATCCGCTGGGCAATGTGATCGTTATCGGTGGCGGGCCGGCGGGCTCAACTGCAGCAACGCTCTTGGCGCAACATGGTTGCAGTGTAACACTCTTTGAGCGCGAGCATTTTCCGCGATTTCATATTGGCGAATCGCTCATTCCCGAAACGTTTTTCGTCCTCAAGCGGCTGGGAATGATCGAGAAGCTGCGCGGCAGTCACTTTGTGAAGAAGTACAGCGTGCAGTTCATCAATCAAGATGGAAAGCTTTCCGAGCCGTTTTACTTTTGGGATAACAAGCCGCACGAATCATCGCAAACTTGGCAAGTTGTGAGGGCCGAGTTCGATAAAATGTTGCTCGACAATGCTCGCGAGCATGGAGTCGATGTTCAGGAAGGGGTGCGCGTGCTCGAGGTGCTATTTGAAGGCCAGCGCGCGGTCGGGGTGCGCATTCAGCAAGAAAACGGCCAGCAGCAAGAACTGCGAGCCGATGTGATCGTTGATGCTAGCGGGCAAAGCTCGATGATTCAAAGCCGGCTGGGCTTGCGCGAGTGGGACCCGGTGCTCAAAAAGGCCGCGCTTTGGACCTACTGGCGCGGCGCAGAGCGCAGCACGGGCAAAGATGAAGGGGCGACGCTGGTGATCCAAGTAAAGGATAAGAAGGGCTGGTTCTGGTACATTCCGCAGCACGACGACATTGTGAGCGTCGGCGTGGTGGCGGCGTTCGACTATCTTTTCAAGAACCGTGACGAAAAGGACAACGAGACGATTTATTTCGAAGAAGTCGTGCGCTCGCCGGGCGTGGCCCAGCGGATCGCGGGTGCCGAGCGGGCCGATCAGTTTTACGCGGCCAAAGAGTATTCGTATCGTTCGCGGCGCGCGGCCGGCGACGGCTGGGTGCTGGCCGGCGATGCATATGGTTTTCTCGATCCGCTTTATTCATCGGGTGTTTTGCTGGCGCTCAAATCGGCGTCGCTGGCGGCCGACGCCGTGGCCGAAGGGCTGGCCAAAGGAGATACGACTGCGGCGCAACTGGGCAAGTGGGAGGCCGATTTCAATCGCGGCATGGATCGCATGCGGCGGCTGGTTTGTGAATTCTACGACGGCTTCAGCTTCGGGCGTTTTGTGAGAATGTACCCGCACTTCAAAGGGCATCTGACCGATTTGCTGATTGGCGATTTATGGGTCGAAGGGAAATTCGAGGAAGTCTTCGCGCGGATGGACGAGATGAAAGCCGCTGGAGCAATTCGCAATTAGCAACTGCAACTAAGTTTCGGCTGACTGCAATCGGTCGTCGCGAATCGGCTGCTAGGATGCGGCGTCGACCAGTGCCAGCAACTGCAAAGCGTCTTCAAGAAACCCGCCGATCTGCTCTGGTTTCAATCGCTTGCGCGGTTTGAACACGAGCATTTGGGAGCCGGCCGCGTGGCAATTCAGGTTGGCGTGGCTTTGAAAAAATTGGATGATTTGATCATTGAAAAGCTGGCAAACCGCGTTGGAGTCGGCGCCGTGGAGCACGTACATTTTTGCAAATGGCAAGTGCCCCTCAAGTTCGATTCCCTGCTGGCCAAACACCGAAGCGACGTTTTGCCAGAAGCCTTTTTCCGCCAAAGTAAATTGCGGCAATTGGAGACTTGGCGACGAGAGGCAAATTGGCGTTTGTCGAACGACGCGGCTACTGCGCCCGCTGCCGATGACATAGGAATAATCGAAAATTGCCACCTCGAAATTCTCCGAGCTGCCGCGCATTAAATTCGTAAGCTTTTTCTGGCGTCCGCGGCTGGCGATCAAAGGGAACGCAGCGATCGTTTCCAGATATTTCGGCTCGTCTTTGGGAAAGAACTCGAAGCCGAGTTGCTCGGCTACTTGGCGCAGCGCGGCTGTGCGTTTTTTTTCAAACCAAGCAGCGATTGCAACTCCACCGAGAATGAGAAACATGACAACAAGAACGATGACGATGGGAATCAATGCGTCAACCGGTCTGCCGCGCACCGCGACAGCGAGAATCACGCTCATTTTGGACCAGTAAAGAGCCATATTTCGCTTTGGCTGCTTGGCGTGCCAAGCAGATTGACGCAAGTTTCGATTGGAGATCTGTCAGTTCGGCGATATAGTACCGGGCGACGAATTCCCAGTCGGCACCCGCATTCAAGAATAGGCTGCTAAGTCAGGAGAATCCCCGTGAACCTTACAAAAAATATTGGTATGCTGTTATTGGCCATTTGGTTAATACTGACTGGACTGATCGCATTGATCAGCTTCAGTTTCCATGGATTGAACTTGATCATGGGGGCGTTGGCCATTGCGGCGGCAGTTTTTATTTTGATCGGCCGCTAGAACGGATGTGCAATGACGTCCGCATTTCTCACCTCGTCGCGCTTGGCGACGATTTGCCGGGCTTCGGCAGCGGTTATGGTCGTGGTCGGATCGCTTGGTTCCCGCGCGGAAGTCAGCGCGGGAGTAACGATCATTCCGACTTTCGATAGCTCGATTACCAGCGACCCCAATGCCGCGGCGATCGAAGCGGCGATCAACGAGTCGATCAGCCTCTACAGCCAATATTTGTTAGATCCGATCACGGTTACTATCGATTATACCAAAGGCTCTGGGTTGGGGAGTAATTCGACATACTATGAAGCTGTTCGATACACAACGTATTTGACCGATCTCAAGAATGATGCCACGACCAACAACGACACAATTGCTTTGGCGCATTTGCCAAGCAGTACGCGCGATCCGGTGGTCAACAGCCGAAACATCGACGCCAAACTTCCCAACCTGCGGGCTCTTGGAATTAGCGCCAGTCCGCCAACGGGGCAGACGGATAGCACCATTACATTGAATACCAGCCTGACATTTCCCGGAAGTCCCAACTCGAGCCAGCAATACAGCTTGCTGTCGGTCATTGAGCATGAGACCGACGAAGTGCTGGGCTTGGGATCTGCTCTTCCCGACAGTACGACGACAATCTTTCCGGAGGATCTGTTTCGGTACTCGTCGAATGGAACCAGGAGTTTCACGACGAGCGGAACCAGCAAGGCATATTTTTCTTTAGACGGCACAACCGACTTGGCCCAATTTGATAACCAAAACGATGGGGGTGATTTCGGCGACTGGCAAAGCAATCCACTACCTTCCGGAGTCGCGCCCAAAGTGCAAGATGGTTTTGCAACCCCCGGCGCAGCACCGAGTTTGGGAATTGAATTAATTGCGCTAGACTCCATCGGTTATAACGTCGCAAATGTTTGGATCGGCAACGGCAGCTCGAATACATGGTCGACGGCGCTCAATTGGGCGGCGACTCCATCCAATGGCAGTAATTTGATATTTTCCGGTACGCTCGGTTTGACGAACACGAACAATAGCTTAACCGGCGTCGGCTCCATGACGTTTGATATGACCGCGGGTTCGTTCGTGATCTCGGGCAGCGGAGTCACTCTTGCTGGTGGAATTGTCAACAACTCTCCGAAATCCCAAACGATCAATCTAAATCTGACCCTAGCGGCAGCCCAGCAATTCAATGCCGCTTTCGGCAATATTGTCATTAACGGAACGCTGGCCAATGGCGGAAACACTCTGACGGTCAGCGGCGGATTCAATTCCAATTTTGGCAACTCAATTTCCGGCACGGGCGGATTGATAAAAAGCGGCAGCGGTACTTTAACGCTATCGGCCAGCAACAGCTACAGTGGCGGCACGACGGTCAATGCCGGGCTATTGGTCTTGGGACATGCCGCTGCTGTGGGGACCGGCGGCCTAGCAATTACGAATTCAGCGGCAACTAACCTGTCTCCGGGACTCAGCTCGCCTGTGGTACTGAGCAGCCTTTCGATTAATGGCGGCAGCAGCGCCCCCACGGCTACATTCGATTTAACGAACAACAAAGTCGTGCTGACAAACACGACGTTTGCGGCGGCGCAAGCGACCTATTCACAGGTTGTCAATCAGGTCAAATATGCCGCCGACAGTTCCGCCTGGGACAAGCCGGGAATTACCAGCAGTACCGTCGCTAATGATGTAAACGTTTTGGGAATTCCCACCGGTATTGGCGTTGTGCTCAACAACAATCTGAACGGAAACGGCAATGCCAGCGACGAGCTATTTTATGGAGATGGAACAAGCTTGCCGCAATTCGCCGGAGTGTCGGTCAATCAGAATTCAGTGCTACTGAAGTACACCTATCTGGGCGATTCGAATTTGGATGGCAAGGTCGATTCAACCGATTTCGGACTTTTCCAGACGGGCTATCAACGATCCGACCTTGGCTTGCGCAATTTGGATGGGCCGTTGGCGATTACGACTACAACGGAACCGTCGACTCTCACCGATTTTGGCTTCTTCCAAGCGGGCTTTTACAACTATTTCACGCCAACCAGGTTACGTTATGAGGCCACCGTTTCATCCTGTGCCGAGCCAGCAACGTATTCATGATAGCTTGCTGGAGCAGTCGCAGCAATTTTCCTTGCCCAATTCGAACTAGGGCGAACAATCCCACAGATCTGCGGCAGCGTTTAAACTGTCGAACTAGCAAGGTGATTCGCGCCAGCATCACTGCCCTGCGGCTTTGCGGCGGCGCTGTTGGAATTGCCGCTCATCGCCACGGAAATGCCTATCAGCTTGATGCCGACGGCGATATTCGCGCGGCGTCATTCCCGTGCGGCTTTTAAACACCGCGCCCATATATTCTTGATGGTTGAAGCCAGCCTTTTGGGCGACGGCCCCAATGGGCAAATCGGTTTCGCGCAACAGTTCTTCGGCTTTGCGGAGTTGCACGCGCGTGATCTCGTCGTGAACCGAGCGGCCGACAATGGCTTTAAACCGACGTTGCAGCACGCTGCGCGACACCGGCGCGTGCTCGGCCACTTCGCGCACCTGCAGACCATTGCAGGCATGTTCGCGAATCATGCGCAGCGCCTGCGAAATCGTTGAATCTTCGATGGCTGAAACATCGGATGATTGCCGCACAACAATTGTGCGCGGCGGCACAAGAATTTGCTGTTTGCTCGCCACTTCGCCCGACATCATTCGGTCCAACAGCGCCGCGGCCTGGTAGCCGACCTCTTCGTGGTTAGGGCAGACGCTCGTCAGCGGCGGATCACAAATGGAGCAGAGCGTGACGTCATTATCGACACCTACAATCGCAACTTCTTCGGGCACGGCAACGCCCGCCTCGCGGCAGGCCTGAGTAACGGGCGGGCCGATGGTGTCCCAGCAGAGCATCAAGCCTAGCGGTTTAGGATGATTGCGCACCCAGCGGGCTGTTTGTTCGATGAATTCGTCCCACGACTCGTGCAAATTTTCGAAATCCAAAGGGAGCGCGTCGCAAGTGAAGCCTCGGTCGGCCAATGTCTTTCGAAACGCCTTCCAGCGCTCTTCAGACCACGAAAGGCTTGGCGCGCCGACATAGCCGAATTGTCGAAAACCTCGGCCGATGAGATGCTCGGCCGCTAGCCGAGAGACTTCGGAGTTGTCAGGCTCGACGAGCGGGAAGGGTCGCTGCGTGCCGCTGCCGAGCACGTCGACGACGGGGACTTTTGCTTTTTTCGCGGCCTGAATAATGGAGTTCGTTTGGAATCGCCCGATGATGCCGCTGCCTTGCCACTCATCGAGCCATTTGGGAGTCCAGCCTTCGACGAACTGCATCATGCGAGGTTCGTGATGCAGTGCCCAGGGACCACTTTCGCGCACGTACCTTGCGATGCCGCCGAGAATATCGCGGCCCGTGCCGGCCCCGGTTTCCAACAACAGTGCCACACGCGGCGGCGTGGGCGGACTCTTAACTTTCAGATTCCGCGACATTTTGTGCTCGACGGGTACGATCATGAAGATCACTTGCTAAAGAGAAAATGCCAAGCAAACGTGCCGCCGTCAACTGTAAAAACACAGAAATCGCGAAGAGCATCGCTCCTGGGTTTCCCACCCGGATAAGAAGCTTCGACCAGTAATTTAGAGTTAAAATCTCAGCGTACTCTAGTTCCAGGCGGGTTGCAAACGAAAAAGCGCCAGCCATTGCCGGATTCGTCGCCGCTTTCCATGTCCTTAGTTGAACGCGTCTGCAATGTCATGCGCGGCGAGTGCCGACTAATAAGTTCGGAACCTCGCTCAGGGACTACACCTCGCGCAATTTCGCTCAAGCGTGTCGGAGAAGTTTACCTTTGATTACCGAAGATCTTCGCGCGGCACTGGCACGATTGCAAGATCGTGGCAACAGATCGTTTCATTTTCAATGTGCTGCTACCGGCTGCCATTGGCCCACCGAAGCACTCAAATCGCCGCACGCCAAATTATTTGCTCCTTCCCTGCACGACTGGGAAACGACGATGGGCGAAAATTGTCTTCAAGAATTGCGCCGCGTCGGAATTGCGCTTGTTCACCCCCGCGAAAGTGTGGCGCAACTGTTATTTACCAAAGCGCGCTAAAACGAAGATAATACCATTTGGCAGTGCTAAGTAATTCGTGGGCCTTGCGGTCCTTTATGTTTCGCCCAATCATCGTCGCGAAGACAATTCTAATTGCATGCGTTTGCGCCTGCCTTGCTGGATGCACGCAAAAAACCGCCGAAATTGCTCCGGCCGAAGCGCCGGCGCTGCCGGTTAGCCAGCCCGTCAAGCGGCAGGTCACCGACTTTGTCGATTTCACCGGGCGCGTGGAAGCGGAACAATCGGTCAATGTGGTGCCTCGTGTAACCGGCTACCTTCTGAGCACGCCCTTTAAGGAAGGGGCCGAAGTCAAGAAAGGGGACGTGCTCTTCAAGATCGATCCGCGGCCATACCAGGCGCAATACGATCAGGCCGAAGGGCAAGTGCTGCTGGCCGAGGCGCGCGTCAAAGAAGCCAAGGCCGATAACGCCCGCGCGAAGCAACTCTCGCTCACGCCGGGCGCCATCAGCAAGCAAGATTTAGACCGCTACCAAGCCGCTGAAGAAGAAGCCATCGCCGCCGTGCAGGCGGCCAAAGCCAGCTTGGAAGTTTTCAAGCTGAATCTCGGTTTCAGCGACGTAACCGCGCCCATCGACGGCCAAGTAAGCCGGTACTATCTCACGCCGGGCAACTTGGTGAATCAAGATCAAACGCAGCTAACAACGGTTGTTTCCGTCGATCCGATGTATGTTTATTTCGATATGGACGAAACCACCTTGCAGCTCGATTCGCAAAGCCGTTAACGAAGGAAAAATTCAGCGCTACCAGCAGGGCGAAATTCCGGTGTTCATCGGCCTGGAAACTGAAGAGGGATATCCGCACCAAGGCACCATTAACTTCGTAAACAACCAAATCAATTCAGGCACCGGCAGCATTACAGTTCGCGGGGTCATGGCGAACCCAAAGCCGCCGGGTGGCGTGCGGCTATTGTCGCCGGGAATGTTCGTGCGCGTGCGATTGCCCATCGGCAAGCCGCACGACGCTATTCTGGTCATCGATCGCGCGATCGGGTCTGATCAAGGACTCAAATTCTTATACGTGCTCGACGACAAGAACACCGTTCAGCAGCGGCGCGTCGTCACGGGTCCGCTTGAGGAAGACGGCTTGCGCGTGATTGAAGATGGCATTAAGGCCGACGATTGGGTTGTGGTGGGGGGCATCCAGCAGGTTCGGCCGGGAATGAAAATTGTTCCCGATCGGGAGCCAATGCCGACGCTCGGAGTGGTAACAACCACGCTAACGCCAGGCGCCGACACCGCGGGCCCAGAGCAAACGCCAAGCGAAAAAGCAAATGAAAAGAAGTCGGGGGCATCCGAAGAGGATAAGAGTTCTAAGTCAACCGACAAAGGCGCTGAGAATCCAAAATCAAGCGCCCAAACACCAGCTTCCGAAAAATCGCCGGCTTCTAGCGCGCCAACTGAAAGTGGGAGTACCACCGGCGGCGCCGAAAATACCAAGAGCAGTCCACCACCCGATGCAGGCAAATCGAATCCCGCGCCTGCCGGCAGCGAACCCTCCGGCCCGACCGTTCCCACCTTGCCTCGCGAGCCCAACGGCTAAATCGGAACTACCGAGGCGCAATCGGCAATGATTTCGCGGTTCTTTATCGATCGGCCGATCTTTGCATCGGTGCTCTCGATTGTCATCACGCTTGTCGGCGCGATCGCGCTGTTCTATTTGCCCATTGCGCAGTATCCGCGCATCACGCCGCCGGGCGTGTCGATTTCGATCAACTATCCCGGCGCAAGCGCTCAAGTGGTGGCCGATACGGTTGCCGCGCCCATCGAGCAGCAGGTCAACGGTGTGGAGGGCATGCTCTACATGTCGTCGCAAATGGGCAACGACGGCTCCTACACGCTTACCGTCACGTTCGACATCGGCGTCGATTTGAACACGGCGCTGGTGATGGTGCAAAACCGAGTGGCGCTCGCCATGCCGCAATTGCCCACGCAAGTACAGAACCAGGGGATCACGGTCCGCAAGCGAACGCCCGACATTTTGATGATCGTGAATTTCTTTTCGCCCGACGAGCGCTACGACGATATTTATTTGAGCAACTACGCCACGATCAATGTGAAGGACGAGCTATTGCGCGTGCCGGGCGTATCGGACATTACCTACCAAGGGCAGCGCGACTACAGCATTCGCATTTGGCTTAACCCGCAAAAGATGGCCGCACGCGACATTACCGCGCTTGATGTCGCAAACGCCGTGCGCGCGCAGAATCTCGATGCACCGGCCGGGCAGGTCGGCCAGCAACCGGCGCCCAGCGGGCAAATGTTTCAATTGCCGATCGATACGCTGGGGCGGCTCACCGATCCCGAAGAATTCGGCGATATTATCGTCAAAGTGAATCCGCCGACACAGCCTTCCCCTGCCAGCGGTTCGCCGCGCTCGACGGTGGGTGCAATGAGCGCAGCGTCGATGTCTTCGGCCGCTTCCTCGGCGAGCGCAATTTCCAACACCACACCGGCATCTAGCACCGCCACTTCGAGCACCGCGGGCGGCAGCGCCAGCGGCACTGCCATTCGCGGCGGCGCGACCAGCAGCACAGCGGTTGCCAGCAGCAGCAACAGTTCCAGCGGTGCTACGACAGCGATGAGCAATTCCGCAAGCGCCATTCCCAGCGTTTCCACTTCCGGAGGCGGCAGCACCGGCGGCGGAGCGCTCATGCCCGGTGTTACGGGTGGCAAAACCGTATCTGGCGGTGCGCCCGGGCAACCATCGATCGGCATTGTGCGCTTGCGCGACATTGCCGATATCGAGTTGGGCGCGCAGAACTACAATCAGTCGTGCTTGTTCGATGGCCGGCCCGCGGTCGGTCTTGGCGTATATCAACTTCCCGGCACCAACGCCCTTGAGGTTGCGGATCGAGTGCGAGCCAAAATGGAGGAGCTCAAATCGCGATTTCCCGAGGGCTTGGAATATCAGATTGCCTACGACATTACGCCCTATATCCGCGAATCTGTCTCCGATGTCATGCGTACGCTCCTCTTAGCGGTCGTGCTCGTCGGTCTCGTGGTGCTCATCTTCCTGCAAAACTGGCGGTCAGTCATTATTCCGCTGGTCGCTGTGCCGGTGGCAATTGTCGGCACGTTTTCCGTGATGGCGGCGGTGGGCTTCAGCATCAACAACATTTCACTTTTCGGCTTGGTGCTGGCCATCGGCATTGTCGTGGACGACGCCATTGTGGTTGTCGAGAACGTCGAGCGCTGGATGGATCACGGCTTGGCACCGCGCGAAGCAACGCGCAAAGCCATGGACGAAGTGACCGGGCCGATTATTGCCGTGGCGCTGGTACTCTGCGCGGTCTTCGTGCCGTGCGCTTTCGTCGGCGGAATAACCGGACAGTTCTATCGCCAGTTCGCGGTGACCATTGCCGTTTCGACCGTGTTTTCGGCGATTAGTTCGTTGACGCTGAGTCCTGCACTGGCGGCCATATTGCTCAAGCCGCGCGGCACGCGGCGCGATCCATTCACGGTCGTGCTCGATATGCTGATGGGCTGGTTCTTTCATATCTTTAATGCAGTGTTCGATGCGTGCACGGCGGCCTACGCCTGGGTGGTTGGTCATATGATGTATGGAAACGTGCTGGTGCTCATCGGTTATGCCGCGCTGTTGGTGCTGACATATATAACATTCGTTCGAGCGCCCGTTGGGTTCGTGCCACAACAAGATCAAGGGCGTTTGATCGTCAATATTCAACTGCCCGATTCATCTTCGTTGCAGCGCACCGAAGCTGTGCTACAGCAAGTGGCTGATATCGCGCGGAACACGAAGGGAGTTGCGCACACGGTGGGCATCGCCGGACTTTCGTTCGTCATGCATTCGACCAGTCCGAATTTCGCTTCGATGTTCATCGTGCTCGACGATTTCAAGAAACGGCAGAATCCGTACTTGCCCGATACGGCCATCATGGCGCAATTGCGGCGCCAGTGGTCGAAGGACGTGAAAGACGCATTGGTGACCGTATACGGCGCCTCGCCCGTCCCAGGGCTGGGGGTCGCGGGCGGATTCAAGGTTATGATCGAAGACCGTGGCGATTTGGGCCTTACTGCGCTGCAAAAGCAGACCGACAATTTAGTTCACGCCTTGCAGCAACAGGTGCATGGGTTGGTCGGCGTGAGCACGCTGTTTCGCTCCAAAACGCCGCAATTACATATGGATATTAACCGGCTGAAAGCGGCATCGCTGGGTGTTTCGCTCAACGATGTGAATCAAACGCTCGATATTTTCCTCGGCTCGCTTTATGTAAACAGTTTCAATGAGTTCGGCCGCCACTGGCAAGTAACGCTGCAAGCCGGCGGTGAATTCCGCAACCGTATTGATCGAATCAACTTGTTCCAAGTGCGCAATAACCTTGGACAGATGGTCCCGCTGGGAACGTTGGTCGACCTGCATGAGATCTACGGGCCCAGCAGCGTCACGCGGTACAATCTGTACAAAGCCGCGCCAATCACTGGAAACCTGCAACAGGGTTATAGCTCGGGTGAAGCGATCGCGCAGGTCGATGATATTGCCGCGAAGCAGTTGCCACTGTCGATGCGGGCCGATTGGACCGAGCTAATGTTTATGCAAAAGCGGGCCGGCAATACAGCCACGTATGTGTTCGCGCTGTCGGTAATGTCGGTTTTTTTGGCACTGGCCGCGCTGTATGAAAGTTGGACGCTGCCGCTGGCGGTCATTCTGGTGGTCCCACTATGCCTATTGTGTTCGGTAGCCGGAGTGCTCATAACGCACCGCGACGTGAACATTTTTGTGCAAATCGGACTGGTCGTGCTGGTCGGGCTGGCGTGCAAAAACGCGATTCTGGTGGTGGAGTTCGCCCGCCAGTTGCACGAAGACGAAGGCCAGCCGCGATTCGAGGCCACCAAAGAGGCTTCGCGATTGCGCTTGCGGCCCATTTTGATGACCTCGTTTGCTTTCATTTTCGGCGTCGTGCCGCTGGTGGTCGCATTGGGAGCCGGGGCCGAAATGAGGCGCTCATTAGGGATCGCCGTCTTCAGCGGCATGCTCGGCGTCACGCTATTTGGCATTTTTCTCACGCCCGTGTTTTTCTACGTGGTTGAAGGGATAGGCGAAAGCCGCCTCATGTCGGCGGGCCTAACGCGGTGGATTGGCACGATGGCCGCCGGCGGACTGCTCGGTTTGGCAATTGGCTATTTGCTGGCACAATTGGGAATTGGCTGGCGATTATGGGATCCGATTGTCGGCGCATCGGCAGGCGTACTGGTCGGTATTACTGCTTCCGAAATTCACCGGCGAGTGGCCGACGTCAGGAATTCAAAATGACACTAGCGCACCAGGAATTAGGCTCACCAATAGCGCCATCAAATCAAGCTCGTCGCACGCCGTGCGGCGGGAATAGGAGTTATCGACTTTGATTGCCGAATTCTTTGTCGATCGCCCAATTTTCGCCACGGTCATCTCCGTGGTGTTTGTGCTGGCCGGCGGTGTGGCCGTATTTACGCTGCCGGTGGCGCAATATCCGGAAGTTACTCCGCCGACAGTGCAAGTGACCGCCATCTACCCAGGGGCCAATTCGGAAACCGTACGCGACACAGTGGCCGCTCCGATCGAAGAGCAGGTAAGCGGGGTCGAAGGCATGATGTACATGTCGTCGGTGTCGACCAACGACGGCGCTTACAAGCTGACCGTCACATTCCGCTTGGGCATGGATTCCGATATGGCCCAGGTGCTGGTGCAAAATCGCGTATCTTTGGCGCTGCCGGTGATCCCGGCGCTTGTGCAAAACGAAGGCATCAATGTCAAGAAAATGTCCCCCAATACGTTGATGATCGTGAACCTTATTTCGCCCGACAAACAGTACGACAACATTTTTCTCAGCAACTATGCCACGATTTACATCAAAGATGAGCTCGGCCGCTTGCCCGGCGTGGCCGATATCACCTATTTCGGTCAGCGCGACTACAGCCTCCGCGCTTGGCTCGATCCCGACAAACTCGCCGCGCTGGGTTTAAGCGCCACCGATGTGGTCAACGCGATTGCGCAGCAAAACATTCAAGTGTCCGCAGGGCAAATTGGGCAGCAGCCCGCGCCCAAAGGCCAACAGTTCCAACTCACGATCAACACGCTGGGCCGGTTGACCGACCCCGAGCAGTTTGGCGACATTATCATCAAAGCCGCCGGCGGCGGCACGCCCGCCCAAATGGCGGCGACCTCGCAGGCATCGAGCGGCGGAAGCGGCAGCTCGGCCAGCGGAACCGCCGCTTCGTCCGGCGGCACGTCGAGCACAACCGGCAGTTTATCGACAACGAGCACCAACCCCGCCGAACTGTCTACCGGCATTGTGCGGCTGAAAGATGTGGTAACGCGCACCAAAAGCGGGCAGCCGCGCGTCGAACTCGGTTCGCAGCAGTACGAGCAATCGTGCACGCTCGATGGCCAGCCTTCAGTCGCGCTCGCCATCTACCAATTGCCTGGTTCGAATGCACTCGAAACCGCCTCTGGTCCCCACGGCATCTACGCCAAAATGGAAGAGCTTAAGCAGCGCTTCCCCGAAGGTCTCGATTACCGCATTGTCTATGATACGACTCCTTTCATCCGCGAATCGGTCAACGAGGTGTTTTATACGCTGCGCGACGCTGTGATTCTGGTCGCGATCGTAGTGCTCGTGTTTCTGCAAGATTGGCGGGCGATGATTCTGCCCATGATCGACGTGCCTGTTTCGCTCATTGGCACATTCGTGGTCATGGCGGCCATGGGCTTTACGATCAACAACCTTACGCTGTTTGGCTTGGTACTCGCCATCGGCATTGTGGTCGACGACGCCATTGTGGTGCTTGAGAACATCGAGCGGCAAATTGCCACCGGTCTCGACGCCCGCACTGCCACCATTAAGGCCATGCACGAGATCACCGGGCCGATTCTGGCAATTACACTCGTGCTCAGTTCGGTGTTCATTCCCTGTTGTTTTCTAGGTGGAGTCACGGGGCAATTCTTCCGGCAGTTCGCGGTGACGATTGCGGTTTCGACAATTATTTCCGCGATAAACGCCATTACGATGACGCCTTCGCGGGCTGCGGTAATCTTCAAAACCGAAGAGGCCGCCGGCGGCCACGTTCATCGTAAAGAAGCTTTGCCGTGGTGGCTGTTTGGAATCATCGGCGGCGTTGTTGCCATTTGGCTGGGTGATAAATTTCTGGCGGGAAAAATTGGGCTGCCGGCCGCAGGCGCGGCAGGCAAATCGACCCTGGCGCCATGGCTTATCGACGCCGCGTACTTCGTTCCCGGCGCGGTGCTCGGCGGCATTGTGGGCTTAATCATTATCAAGCCGGTTAACGCGGTGCTAGGCGCGTTTTTCCAAGGCTTCAACAAACTTTTCGACCAGGTCGTGGCGATTTACGGCAAACTGGTCGGCGGATTGCTCCGCATCGCCACAATCGCACTGTTGGCTTATGGCGGCTTGCTCGCGCTGACGTATTGGGAGTTCATTCGCACGCCGACTGGGTTTATTCCTCAGCAAGATAAAGGCTATTTGCTGCTCAACGTGCAGCTGCCGAACTCCGCGTCAGTGGAGCGCACCGAAGCCATCATGGAGCGCATCGACAAAATTGCCGCCGATACGCCCGGCGTCGATCATCGCGTGGGCATCGCGGGCCAGTCGCTCATACTCAATGCCAACGCGCCGAACTTGGGTTCGATGTACGTCATGCTTAAACCGTTCGACGAGCGCCACAGCGCCAACCTTTCGGCCAACGCCATTGCCGCCAACTTGCAAAGCCGATTCAAAAGCGACGTGAGCGAGGCGATTGTGACCACCTTCGGTGCGCCCCCCATCGACGGCCTGGGCACGACCGGCGGCTTCCGCATGATGATTGAAGATCGCGGCAACATGGGCTTCGGGCAACTGCAGCGCGTGAGCCAGCAAATCGTCGATCGGGGAAATCGCACGCCGGGTCTGACTAACATGTTCAGTAGCGCCAGCGCGAGCACTCCCTGGCTCTATTTGGATATCGATCGCACGAAATGCGAGGCGCTGGGCGTATCGGTGGCCGACGTGTTCAGCACCCTGCAAGTTTATTTTGGTTCGTACTACGTGAATAACTTCAACGAATTTGGCGCACCTGGCAGGTAAACGTGCAGGCCGATCCGAAATTTCGCGACCAGGTTCCCGAAGTCCGCCAACTGCAGGTGAGAAACAATCGAGGTCAGATGATTCGCCTCGCCACGCTCATGCAAGTGCGCGACACCAGCGGCCCAGTGGCGATCACTCGCTACAACCTGTACACGGCCGCCTCCGTCACGGGCGATGCGGCTGAAGGCACCAGTTCCGGCCAGGCGGTAGAACTGGCGCAAAAAATTGCCGACCAGGAATTGCCCCCGGCCATGACGATGCAATGGACCGATTTGGCTTACTTGCAGCTCGAAGCGGGAAGTTCGGCCATGTGGTTTTTCGCGCTGGCGGTGCTATTTGTGTTTTTGGTGCTCGCGGCGCAATACGAAAGCTGGTCGCTGCCGCTGGCAGTAATTTTAGTCGTCCCGATGTGCTTGCTCTGCTCGGTAGTGGGCGTGCAACTGGCTCGGCTCGATGTGAATATTTTTACGCAAATCGGTTTCGTCGTGTTGGTCGGATTGGCGTGCAAAAACGCGATTTTAATTGTCGAGTTCGCTAAACAGCAGCGCGAAGCAGGCGTGCCGCGGCGCGAAGCGACGTTGGAAGCCGTGCGCTTGCGATTGCGGCCGATTTTGATGACCTCCTTTGCTTTTATTTTAGGCGTGGTGCCGCTAGTGATCGCCAGCGGCGCTGGAGCGGAAATGCGCCGCACGCTCGGCGTGGCTGTTTTCGGAGGCATGCTGGGCGTCACGATGTTCGGAGTGTTTCTAACGCCGATCTTCTTCTACGTCATTCAGATGTTCAAAGACAGAAGGCATTCGCATTGCGCCGAGCAAGGAACCGGCGAACATCCCCCCTCGCCCCCGCCGCTCACGACGTCGCGATAGCAAGCGCTCGTTGCCATAGATCGCTGGCAATGCCAGCACGCGGCTGCTTTCGATGCCTCAAATTTCCATAATAATGCGCGGGCTGGGTAAGAATTGCCGTCGCACTTTGGCAAAGCAATCCGGTTAGTAAAAGCTTGTCGATACTTCCGCTTATGCGGATTAGCGATGACACTAACGCGCGCCCATTGCACGTTGCTTGCGCTCAGCCATCGCGCACCAACGTGCGCGCTCTGGCGGCGCTGGCACTGTTGGCGCTATTCCTCGGCGGCTGCACTTCCTGGCGCGATTACGTCCACAACGGGTTCAAAGTTGGCCCGAACTACGGCCGGCCTGCTGCGCCTGTGGCGTGCAATTGGATCGATGCCAACGATCCTGCATTCACACCAGCGAAGAAGATCTGAGCCATTGGTGGACGGTCTTCAATGACCCATCGCTCAACGATCTGATTTGCACCGCATACCACCAGAATCTCACGCTCCGCGAAGCAGGCTTTCGTATCTTGCAAGCCCGCGCGCAATTGGGCATCGCCGTGGGAGAAATCTTCCCGCAAACACAAAATTTCACCGCGGACTACATGCGCATTGCCCGCAGTCAAGCCGCATCCGGCGGAACAGGGTTCGGTCCGCAATTTTTCAACAACTGGAATTTCGGCTTTAACTTGGCCTGGGAACTCGATTTCTGGGGCCAATTCCGCCGCGCTGTCGAAGCCAATGCCGACCTGCTTGACGCCTCAGTCGAAAATTATGATGGTGCGATTGTCACGCTCTTGGGAGACGTGGCGACCAACTACGCCAATATGCGCACGTTCGAACAGCGCATTAAATATGCTGAAGATAATGTGAAAGTGCAGCAAGATACGCTCGACATTGTCGAAGCGCGCTTCAAGGTGAGCACCATCAGCGAATTGGATGTGGACCAAGCGCGCAGTACCTTAAACTCCACGAAGGCGGCTGTCGAAGAATTGCAAATCGGGCTGCGCGAATCGATTACGGCGCTATGCACGCTGCTGGGCATGCCGCCGGAAGATTTGCTCGCCCGCTTGGGCCCGGCGCCAATTCCCACTGCGCCGCCGGAAGTGGCCATCGGCATTCCGGCCGATTTGTTGCGCCGCCGCCCCGACGTGCGCGCCGCCGAGCGAAATTTGGCGGCACAATGCGCCCAAATCGGCATTGCCGACGCCGATTTTTATCCCCACGTCTCCATCATCGGCACGCTGGGTTACTCCGCCGCGAATTTCAATCAGTTATTCCAGCCTAGCGCCTTTAACAGCAATGTGGGGCCGACGCTACAGTGGAATTTGCTCAACTACTTCCGTCTTCTCAACAACGTGCGCCTGCAAGACGCACGTTTTCAGGAGCTTATCGCGACCTATCAAAACACCGTGCTCAACGCCAATCAGGATGTGGAAAATGGCATCGTCACGTTTCTACGCGGCCAGTCGCGCACGAAATTCCAGCAGAAGGCCGTCGATGACGCAGTGAAAGCCGTGGATGTGGCCGTGATTCAATATAAAGCCGGCACAACCGATTTCACCACGGTCACGCAAGTTGAGCAAATTCAGGTGCAACAGCAAGACGTTCTTGCCCAGGCGCAGGGCGAAATTGTGACCGGCCTGGTGCAAGTGTATCGAGCCCTTGGCGGCGGTTGGCAAATTCGCTTGACCAATTGCAATGAACACTTGCCCCCCTGCCCGGGAAGCAAATTCGCGGTCCCCGGGCAGTTGGAGTCGGTGCCGGCGCCTAATCCGCTGAGTCCCGACAATCAGCCTAAGAATTTGCCTTCGCCCGATGGCAGCAAAGTGCCCGAGCCTCCCACGCCGCTGCAGAATCAGCAGAATCAATTGCCGCGTTTGCCCTCGCAGATAAAGCCGATGCCTGAGCAATCGCAAACGCCGCAGCAATCTGCGCCATCGCAATCACCATCGTCGGCGCCGTCTTCCAAAATTCAGAGCCCGGGTGGCAAAAACCTGACAATGGTGCCAGCCTCAGCCGAAGCGCAATTGCCGCCGGTCCCCGAGGGTCCGACGCTCTCGAAACCGGCAGGCAAACCAGCGGATGCGATCCTCACGTCGGTCGTCACTCCACTGCCACCAAGCTAAAGCTGCCGCCAAGTTAATTTTCACCCGAGCCAAACCATGAAATCGATTCGGCGCTGTCTTAGCAGCAAAAAAATTGTATTGGGTGCCCGTCGCGTTTTTCCTCGCGGCAATCGGCGCCATCGCGCTGGCCGGACAACCCAGCGGCGGCTGGTGGTTGTGTCCAGGGATCTCGCTTCACCCACCGTGCCACATGTGCTGCGACGATTATTGCGCCAAGCCTTCGCCCTGTCCGCCCTGTGCGGTTTGCTGTTTTGGCCCCAACGATTATTGCGGCAAGCCAATGCCGTGCCCGCCGTGTGCTGTGTGCTGCTTCGGCTGCGACGATTACGACTGCAAGCCGATGCCTTGCATTTGCCCTATTCCGTGTCACGATTGTGATACGTGCGGCTGCTCTACTTGCCCAAAGTGATTCTGCCTTCGCTAGTCCGTCGCGCTGCGGCGTAATGAACCAGCAGGGTAAAATCACTTCGGGCTTTTCTTGCGGGCCACCTTCGCGCCTTTCTTCCGCGCTTTGGAAAGACCAATCGCAATCGCCTGCTTGCGGCTTGTTGACCTTTCCGCCTTTGCCCCCTTCCCGCGATGTTGCTGCCCGCGTTTAATTTTGTGCATTGCTTTCTTCACTTCGCTTTGTGCCTTCGTTCCGTATTTAGCATAGGCCCGACGGTGATATATTTGCCTTTTTCAAGCGGCAGATTGGGCCAGAGCGGATTTTGGACGGCTTGGGCGTGATATGATCATTGAATCTCAAGTGAGACTTTGCGACCGCTTGGCCAAGCGACTCCACGTTGAAGGGAAAGCCGAGCTATGAGCACGCAGGATGTCTACGATTTGAATCGTTTCGTGCTGGCGCAGGAGGGGGTTTACGACAGTGCATTGTCGGAAATTAGGAGCGGGCGAAAGCGGTCGCACTGGATGTGGTTTGTTTTCCCGCAGTACGAGGGGCTCGGTTTCAGCTCGACCTCGAGGAGGTACTCGATCAAAAGCTTGGACGAGACAAAGGCCTATTTGGCGCATCCGGTTTTGGGACCACGGCTGATCGAGTGCGCTTGCGCGGTGCTGGACGTCGAGGGGCGTTCGGCGCACGAGATATTCGGCACGCCGGACGATCTAAAGCTGCGATCTTGCGCTACGTTGTTTGCCGCCGTTTCGGCGAAGGGATCGGCATTCGACGAACTGCTTGAAAAATGCTTTAACGGTGAGCCGGATGCGGCAACGCTCGAGAGAATCGGTTAATTGCCCCACCGCGGATGTGGCGAATGAGTGTGACTGGCAGTGGGTCTCACGCAGAGGTGCAAAGGCGCGGAGACGGCGTGCCAGAAGCTACACGGCCGCGAGCGCCCCCATGGCGAACCGGATTTGATCGTTTTCGGCACAGGAGAAGTATGATTTTTTCGGCGCGTGTCCAGTGCGACGATTTTTAAGGACTCTGTATCGAGCCGACTCAGGTCTGTGGCGGCAATTCCAGCCACTGGGCGCCATTAATTCTCCAGACTTTGCCACTCTTGCGGTCGACTCGATGCGCTAAATACATTTTGCCGTTGGTGATCAGAAGGATGTCGTAATCGCCGGGGGGGACTGGTTTGGAATCTTTTATCTTGACCAATTTGTTGTCGGCTTCATGCCAAGATTCGCCGGAGTTGCGATCGAATCGCCAGGTTTCCCAAGTATCGCCGACGTAAATCGAGCGCAAATCGTACTTGTTCGCAGTGGCCGCTTGGGACGTATTTCCGGCAGGCTCCGCCCAAGCCGGGGCGGTCGTGGTTTGTGCGGCAAGCCAGCCGGCGGCCACACCGACAAGCACCAACAATGCGAGTTGAATTCGCTTACTCATCGGAAATCTCCTTAGGATTACAGGATTGAAAAGTTTCCGCCAACCGCAGCGAAGTGCCCCAGCGTATCTGCCGCCACCATGGTAGTGTCCGTCAAGATGCGCACAAACCACAAGTTATCAGCAGAGTATTTGAGTAAGTAACCTTTGTCTCGGGTTTTAACAGCGGGTGGTCGTTCGGACCGCATTCACTGCTGCGGCCATCCGCCATGCCGGCGGATGGTACCCGGCAAGCAGCGGCACCCTGCGCATACTAGACTCAAGGTTCACTTCGATTGCAACGCACGCAAGGCCGAATCCATAGGTGAGACGACATCTATCTTTTCGTCGATTGTCCTTGGAACCATAGCCGCCTTGTAAGTTCCATGCACCTTAAGCCAATTAACTTTCGGCCTTGGAGCGTAGATATTCCCCGTGGGATACCCAAACCAATACGAGCTAAAGTCATCGTATTTGAATCGCAACACATAATCCGGATCGAAAACTCCAGCATTGTTTTTTGAGTCCGTAGCTGGTTGTGGATTCCACTTTATCTCCGCAATTGCCAAAACAATATCTAAAACAGCTTCAGGAGGCACACGAGGACAACGAATACGATAGCCCCCGTCACTTGCCACGAGCACTAACGGGATAACCTTCGTATTAGTAGAGTTCGCCTCTTTTAGCATTGCCGTTACACGCACGTTATTGTTGACCTCGAAAGACACCGACGGTAAATCGCTTTGTTGAGCGATTGCCGCAATTGGAGAATCGGCACGTAACAGGACATCCAAGTCGTCGTAGCCTCTTGTCGTTGGATTTGTAAGTCTTATATCCAACTCCGAAAACTCTGGTCGCCAATTTATTCCAGATATTACCGTGCCGTCGGGATGTTGCCCATTATTCTCGATTGCCGCAATCTCCAGTGGCACATAAGCAAAAACGGTAATGAAACAGAATACGCTGAATGCGGCAATCAGCCCAGAAGTAAGACATACTCGCCACCAAACCGAGATGCGCGAGTCCACGCCAAACCACAAATCAATGAGGAGTACAATTATCCCGAATAGGAATACACTCCACGCTACCCAAAAGAATTCAGTTAGCATGGCCCCTCCCACGCTAACGACAATTGATAAAATCCCGACGGTTCGCACCCAGGCAAGCGGGTGCATCTTATGGGGCGAGATAGCCGCAGTCGCGGTCTTCGCTGAAGACGCAGACTTATTTTTAAATTTGCGGCGGCGGTTGCAGTGGCCCATCCTCTATTGATAGCACCGCCGAACCGCAAAAGACAGCCGCCAAAATCCCGCGTTTGTGCTGTCTTTTTGGCATGCGGGATTTTTTGAATGGAAATTCCTTTTTCCGAACAAAACGGTTTTTTTACACAAAGCCCAGCATTGCGAGGCTTTCTAGAAAGGGCCAAACAACGAAGGCAGTTTCAGCCACGGCTTGAAAGCGGAGTCGCAATATCTTCAAGCGATTGACACTCGGCCTTTACGCGCCAAATTGTTTCGGCCCCGGCGGGCCGGTGGCATCGGCACGATCGCGGCCAGGTAGGCAGCGGCACCCGGCGAGTTGCGGCGCTTCGCTACCCAAAACAATTCACGATTCGCTGGGCAATGAACGAGCAGTGATCTTCCACGGCAAAATGCCCGGAGTCGATCAAGTGCAGCTCGGCGTTGGGTAAATCGCGCAGGTACGCTTTGGCGCCGGCGACGGGGAAGAACACATCGTTGGTTCCCCAGGTAATCAGCATTCGCGGCTGATGCTTTTTGAAATACGCCTGCCACCCGTCGTACAGCGCTAGATTCGACTGGTAGTCGTAGAGCAGGTTGATCTGGATGTCGGCGTTTCCCGGCCGGTCCAAAAACATCTGATCGAAATAATACGCGTCGGGACAGATTTTCGATTCATCCTTCACGCCGTTGGTGTATTGAAATTTCGTCGTGCCCAGCGTCAACAGCGCTCGTACCGCCTGTTCGGTTTGGGCGTTGCGATTTTTCCACAGGGGCTTGATGGCGTCGAATCCCGGCCCGATTCCCTCGGCGTAGGCATTCTCATTTTGCACGACGATGCCTGCGATCGCCTCGGGGTTTTTCGCCGCGATGCGATATCCAATCGGAGCACCATAGTCCTGCACGTAAATGATGAACTTCTTCAGGCCCAGCTTCTCGAGCAGCAGTTCCTCGACGTGGGTGGCGAGATTGTCGAACGTGTATGCAAACTCCTGGACCGAAGGCATGTCGCTATAACCAAAGCCTACGTAATCAGGAGCGATGACATGGAATTGGTCGGCCAAGAGCGGAATTAATTCCCGATACATGTGCGACGAACTGGGAAAGCCGTGCAGCAGGACGATGGTTGGCGCGCCGGTCGGCCCAGCCTCGCGATAGAAGTGCTTTAGCCCGCGAACCGTTGTGCTGTTGTAGGTGGTCATCTCCATCATGCTAACGGAAAATCATCGACAGTGGGATGCTGGGCCTGTCGCCTGCGAGCTACATTAGCCGCTTGATCCGCGGCGCTTCAACCTATGGCAAAGGGATCGGTCTTCGACGAACTGCTGGAGAAATACTCTAACGGGCGGCCGGATGTAACAACGCTTGGGTGAAATCGGTTCCTGACACGAATGGCACTTAAATAAGCGCGAGTCGGTGGCAGAATTGATCTGGACAGAGACGGCCTTCTTGAGGATGTGAAGGAATGATCACAAATCTTTCACGTTCCAGGCAAGGAGGCCGCCCATGTCCAGAAGTATTTCAGCGACGTCATTTTCTCGACGCGTGGAGAGGATTGTCAAACAATTGCAAGAGGACGGAGATCTATCTTTTCAGCAGTGGCTTCCTGAACAGCTCGTCAACTCGCTTCTGGAGCAGTTGGGATGCACCTTTCGCGAGCGGATCTATCGACCCGCCGTGACGCTGTGGGTGTTCCTCTCGCAGGTGTTATCGGCCGATCACTCTTGCCGCGAGGCGGTCGCTCGGCTGCTGGCGTGGCGCACCAGCCAGGGGCAATCGCCCTGCTCTCCGGAAACCGGCGCTTACTGTACGGCACGCCGTCAATTGCCGGAAGAGCTATTTGCCAAGTTAGTAAAGACCACGGGACATGCTTCGCACGTTGACGCACGGCAACGATCCGGATGGCTGTGGAAAGGCCGCACGGTGAAAATCGTCGACGGCACCACCGTGACCATGCCTGATACGCCAGAGAATCAACTGGCCTATCCGCAGCACAATGTGCAAAAGCCGGGTCTAGGCTTCCCAATCGCGCGATTGGTGGTGATCTTTTCACTGTCGGTTGGCTCCGTATTGGAGTTTGCCATGGGTCGCTATCAAGGCAAGCGAAGCGGCGAGAACCAATTGTTCCGCAGCCTCCTGGACGGGCTTGAATCGGACGACATCTTACTGGCCGATTGCCATTACGGTTCTTATTACGACCTCGCGATGCTTGCCCAGCGCGGCGTGGACCTGGTCACGCGGCAGCATCAAATGCGCAAAGCCGACTTTCGTTCCGGCCAGCGGCTGGGCCGGCGCGATCATCTGGTAAGCTGGCGGAAACCGACTCAATGCCCGTATTGGATGGATGAGCTTGCCTACGCCGCGTTGCCCGACCAATTGGTCGTTCGGGAACTGCTGGTGCAGGTCAGCCAGCCAGGCTTTCGCGTCCGTAGCTATGTGCTGGTGACTACCTTGCTGGATCCGCAATGTTTCTCGGCGGCTGACCTAGCCGGCTTGTATCGTGCTCGCTGGCAGGCGGAACTCGATTTGCGCGCTGAAGACGGTGCTGCAAATGGACCATTTACGTTGTCAAACACCGTCGATGGTCCGCAAAGAAATCGCCACGCACCTGTTAGCCTATAATTTGATCCGCCGCATCATGGCGGAAGCCGCCGCCTGCAGCGACCTGTTGCCTTGTACGATCAGCTTCAAAGGCGCGCTGCAGACACTCGGCGCGTTTCGGCATCTCGGTTTACTAAACGATCGTTATGATCTACGCCGGCACGCGATCCTGCTCGCCGCCATTGCCTCGCACAAAGTGGGCGACCGACCGGACCGCGTCGAACCACGCGCCGTCAAACGTCGGCGCTCCCAACACTTCCTCACGATCCCGCGGGCCGAAGCTCGAAGTCGTCTGCTCCAAACCGCTTAAGACCTATTCAAGTGCCATTCCTTCCAGTAACCATTCTCGGTCACCGGCCGACACTCCGCTGGTTCACGACGCGCCGGGATCGGCCCTTTGGGGCAGCGGCGCAGTGTCAGGTTGGAACGGCTGAACTACGAGCGGGTCACGTCCATTCTAGGCCTGCCACACGAGTTGATTGCAGAATCACGGCGCCAGATTCACTTCTAGTTGGTAGTACTTGAAAGTGTGCAGTTCTTGGGGATTGCCGGCCGCGATGGATTGGTAGCGATCGAGGACGTCGCCGATGAAGGCATCGCACTCACTTGAGGGAATGCGCTTGGTCCATTCGACGAACGTGGCGTGGGCAAAGGCGACGAAGCCTGCGCGGGTTTTGAAATCCCAATCGCCATCATCCATGTGCAGCTCGACCGAGCGGAAGCCAGCCTCGCGGGCCAAGGCGCGGTACTCGTCGGGCGTGAAATGGATATAGGGCTGGCGAAAGTTGGCGAAATATTTCGACCAGCGGTCGCTACGGCGGGTTTGCTCGATCACATCTTCCAAGCTCGTGCGCTCGCCTTGCGGAACGAACCGCAGCACGGCATGCCCCGTCGGTTTGAGCACAGCGAGAATCGAGCGCAGCGCCTCAAGCTGCTCGGGAACCCAGTGCAGGGCGTTGAACGACGTGACCAGATCGAACTCGTTTTGAAAGCCCAGGCGGCAAGCATCGGCGACGACGAAGCGGAGATTCGGAAATTGCGCTAGGAAAGTGGCTGGAAGCAAAGGCGATCATGTTGCTGGAAGGATCGACGCCGACGACCGAGCCGCGGGGTACGCGGGCAGCGATTTCGGCAGTGATTTTCCCATCGCCACAGCCGACATCGAGCACGGACTCGTGACCGCCGAGCGTGAGGCGGCTGAGCTGCTTTTCGGCTAATTGTTTTTGCAGCGATGATTCGCGGGCGTAGGAGCTAGCTTGCCATTGGGTCATAAGAAGAGGATCAGGGCTCAGGTTTTAGGAGTCAGCAGGCTGGCGGCAGAGGAAACGATATACGATGAATAATAAACAATAAATGACAGCGAGCGGCGCGGCAGTTTCACGACCGGAAATGGAGGGCAAAAAGCAGAACCCCCTCGGATGAATGGAAATTGTTGACGCAGGTGGCGGATTCGGTACATTGAAGTATCCGCTGGAAGGAACGTTGGTCGTGGAGCCAAAGCTGTCGTCCCCCGGCCGATTGGTCCTTTCCGGTCCCGCCTGGCAAATTTACATCCCGCCTGCCTGACTTAAATATCGCACCGGTGCGCCCTACTTGGCCGCGGGCACGTTTGATCGATAACAGCGTTAGCCAGTCTTTGGAGCCGCAAGTTCGCCGCCACTCCATACATATAGGAGCCGACACATGCCGAAATGCTGCAACCACGTGGTCACCTGGCGAGACGATCCGGCACACTTTCGCCCTTCGCGGCGGGAAATGTTGCAAGTGGGGGTGATTGGCGGGCTGGGACTAACGCTGGGGCAATGGTTTCATTTGCAGGCGCTGGCCGACGAATCGAAGGAGGGCGCGGCGAAGACGGGCGCGAGTTGGTCGGCCAGCGAAGCTGATGGCAAGACGGCCGTAGCGACGGCGAAGAGTGTGATCCACATTTTTCTGCCCGGCGGGATGGCGCATCAGGAATCGTTCGATCCGAAGTTCGATGCGCCGATCGAATACCGCGGCGAAATGGGCTCGATCGACACCAAGCTTTCGGGCGTGCGCTTTAACGAGCTATTGAAACAGACTGCACAAATCGCCGACAAAATTACGATCGTGC
>CAWGBP010000066.1:0-54509 GCA_963820835.1 Pirellulales bacterium
AGAATGTTTAACGAATCGATAATGGCTGCCGCGATTTCTTCGCTGTTCATCGCGTGCGCTCCAACCGACGCATCAATTTCACACGATCGCGGACCTTTTGTCGAATCTCATCTTCCGACGCATTAGGGTATTGATTTCGGAGGCCCGACTGAACAATGCGGCAGGCATAATCGAACAAACGCGGACCGTCCAGAAATCTGACGGCAGGGTCCACTGCGCGGAGCCGCACGGACTTTATCCAGAAACAATTCGTCGGCAAGTTCTTTCGTAGGAAACATCGTTAGATCTGGATCTTGACTGCGGGAGGCATCGGGATCATTAAAACCCTACCATAGTTTACGGTTGCCCATCGGCCACTGGCAATCAGAGTAACTTTCGTAGTTGACATAATAACGCCATACGTTACTATTGAAAGGCGATGATTCGCAGTTTCCGCGACAAAGAAACGCGCCGAGTGTTCGAGCGCAACGCAGGAGTAAATTCGCTCGCGGCCTTCAGCGCTGCCCTGCGGAAATTGCTGTTACTCGATGCGGCTGAAACGCTGGACGATTTGCGGGCCGTGCCTGGAAATCATCTCGAGAAACTTAGCGGAAATCGCGGGGTCAACTAAGCATCCGCATTAATCGCCAATGGCGGATATGCTTCCGTTGGTCGACTGGCAACGCGGAAGATGTCGAAATTGTCGATTATCATTAGGAGCAAATATGGCTGGACGCAAACTTTCACCAATTCATCCGGGCGAAGTCTTGGACGAAGAGTTCCTTGCTCCGCTTGGAATCAGCCAGTATCTGCTTGCGAAGGACACAAACGTTCCTCCGCGTCGAATCAATGAAATTGTGCGCGGAACTCGCTCAATGATGCTGATACCGCTTTGCGATTGGCGCGATATTTTGGCACTTCCGATCGTTTTTGGCTGAATCTACAGGGGCGATACGATTTGGAAGTCGAAAAAGACCGACTAGGAAATCGTCTGCAACGCGAAGTGCGAGCACTGTCCCAGAAGCCATAATCATTGATACCTGCATTGATAATGAGCCGGAGGGCACCTCGATGATGCCTCTCCAACATTCTTAACTCAGCGGCAGCCGCAATCCATCGTATGCCAACTCCATGCCCGGCGGCAACGATGCATTGGCGGCCTCGTGTTCCAGGTCGTGGCACATGTGGGTAAAAAACGTCCGCTGGCGCCGATTCGCTTGGCCACCTCGACCGCTTCTTGCAAGCTGAAGTGCGACACATGCGGGCGGGGCCGCAAGGCATCGAGAATGAGCACATCGAGCCCCGACAAAAGCGCCATGCTCTCCGGAGGGATGCGGTTAGTGTCGGTGCAATAGGCGATATTGCCGAAACGAAAACCCAGCACTTGAAACTTGCCGTGAAAGAGTCGCAAAGGCACGATGCCTATGCCCAGCAGCTTAAACGGCTCTAGGGTAATGCGCCGCATATCGAGCTGCGGCACGCCGCCGGCGTAGCCATGATTGTCGCTGGCAAACGCATAGTCGAACGATTTGCGAATGCGAGCTTCGACAAAATCTTCGCAATAAACGGGCAGCGCGTGCCCCAGGTAGTGCGGAAATAGGCGCACGTCGTCAAGGCCGTATACATGGTCGGCATGATCATGGGTATAGAGCACCGCGTGGACGACGCCAATCTTCTCACGCAACAGTTGCATCCGCAAATCGGGCGAGGTGTCGATTAACAGATTTCCCTCAGCCAGCCCTAGCACCAGCGAACAGCGCAGGCGCTGGTTCTTTGGGCTGGTGCTTGTGCAGGTTGGGCATCCGCAGCCGATGCAGGGCACTCCCACCGATGTTCCCGTGCCGAGGAACACCAGTTGCCCGGCAATGCTTGTGGTTTGCAATTGAAGTGGCAAGCTTGGTACTTTCTGAATCCGACTTGCCTGTCGCAACATCCGCGCCTGTCAGAGTTTGCAACAAGCCGCGATAGCATTGGGCCGCGTTCGCGCCGCCGGAACCGTTATTGACCCACCCTTAGCATCGCTATAAACTTCGTTGTTGGATAGTGTTACGTTCATAGCATTGTATCTGCACCGGGGTATTCTACCTGTTTTGCCTGCAGCCTTCGCGGCAGAGCACGGTTGCTTGAGACCAATTCGTCTCGTCGCCAAACCCCGAACATATCTCATTCTGGTCCTGCGATGGAACTTTTGGAACGAATTTGGGAATTGCTCACCAGCATTTTCACCGCCTTAGGCAGCGCGGTGGAACGAAGCATTACTGCGCTATTCGGCTCGTCTAACGCCCGCTATATCAAGAAGTTACAGTCGAAGGTTGACGCCATCAATGCACTGGAAACCAAGTACCAGGCGATGAGCGACGTCGAGCTAAAGGGGCAAACCGCGGTCTTTCGCGAACGCTTGTCTGCTGGCGAAACGCTCGACGATTTATTGTTCGAAGCGTTCGCTGTGTGTCGCGAGGCTGGGCGGCGTTTTCTGGGGATGCGCCATTACGACGTGCAGCTCATCGGCGGCATGGTGCTGCACTCGGGCAACATCGCCGAAATGATCACCGGCGAAGGCAAGACGCTGGTGGCCACGCTGCCTGCCTATCTTAACGCGCTGGAGGCCAAGGGGGTGCATGTCGTCACGGTGAACGATTACTTGGCTCGGCGACATGGAATGGATGGCCCCCGTTTATATGAATCTTGGCCTCACCGTGGGGGCCATTCAAGCCGGCATGGATCCAGGTGAGCGGCAGAAAGCCTACGAGTGCGACATTACCTATGGCACGAACAATGAGTTCGGTTTCGACTATCTGCGCGACAACATGCGGCCGGCGGCGGGACGATTACCGCTATCCGAAGCAGTTGCAGCAGGTGCAAGGCCCGCTGCATTTTGCCATTATCGACGAGGTCGATAACATTCTGGTCGACGAAGCGCGAACACCGCTGATCATTTCGGGACCTGCGCACGACGATGTGACCAAATACAGCAAGGCCGACAAAATTGCTCGCCAACTGAAAAAAGACGAGCACTTCGAAGTTAAAGAAAAAGAACACGCGGTCACGCTGACCGACGAAGGTGTGCGGGCGGCGGAAAAATTAGCCGGCGTGGAAAGTTTCTACACTGCCGGCAATATGGAATGGCCGCATTTGATCGATAACTCGCTTAAAGCCCACCATTTGTACAAGCGCGATGTGAATTATGTGATCGAAAACGGCGAGGTCATTATCGTCGATGAATTCACGGGTCGCAAAATGCCTGGCCGGCAATGGAGCGATGGGCTGCACCAATCGGTGGAAGCAAAAGAAGGCGTGCGCGTCAAAGAAGAAACGCAAACGCTGGCCACCATTACGCTGCAGAACTTCTTCAAGCTCTACAAAAAGATTTGCGGCATGACGGGCACGGCCATGACGGAGGCCAACGAGTTCTGGAAAATCTACAAGCTCGATGTCATCGCCATTCCGTCGAATCGGCCGTTGCAGCGCATCAATTATCCCGACACGATTTATCTGACCGAAAAAGACAAATTCAACCAGGTGGCCAACGAAATCGAGCGGATTCACAAGTGGGATACCGTCGAGTTGAGGGACGGCACTTGGCTCGTGGGGAGCATCAAGAGCGAAAACGAGCACGAAATCGATTTCGACGACAAAGACAACCGCGAGCTGCGCAACTTGCAGCGGTCGAAAATTGAGGCGATTCATAAGCGCGGCCGGCCGATTTTGGTCGGCACCGTATCGATCGAAAAAAGCGAGCGACTTTCGGCGCTGCTGGAGCGCCGCGGCATTCCGCACGAAGTGCTCAACGCGAAGCATCACAAGCGCGAAGCAGAGATAGTGGCGCAAGCCGGCCGCAGGGGGGCCGTGACCATCGCCACGAACATGGCCGGCCGCGGTACTGACATTATTTTGGGAGGGAATCCCGACTCGATGGCCTGGGCCAAGCTGCAAGATAAATATCCCACGCGGCTGGAAGTGCCGCCCGCCGAATGGGACGCGCCGGTGCGCGAAATTGCCGAGCGCGAAAGAACGAAGCAGGAAGGCGACGATGTGAAAAGCCTCGGCGGCTTGCACATTCTCGGCACTGAGCGGCACGAGGCGCGGCGCATCGATAACCAGCTTCGCGGGCGATCCGGGCGGCAAGGCGACCCAGGCTCGAGCCGATTCTATCTTTCGTTGGAAGACGACTTGATGCGCATTTTTGCCGGCGAATGGGTGAAAAGCGTGCTCACGCGTCTGGGCATGAAAGAAGGGGAAGCGATTGAAAGCCGCATGGTGAGCCGGCGTATCGAAGGAGCCCAAATGAAAGTCGAAGAGCGCAACTTCGACATTCGCAAGAACCTGCTCGAGTACGATGAAGTAATGGACGAACAGCGCAAGCGTGTTTACTCCTATCGCCAACGAATTCTTGACGGTGCGCCCTGCAAGGAGCTCATTCTGGACATGATCAATACCCAGCTTGAGCAGAATGTGTCGGTGTTCCTCGATAAAGATTACAACACCGACACGTTCGCCAAATGGGCCGGCAATTTACTCTCGACCGAGCTCGATCCGCGTGATTTTCGCGGGCTCGATTTCGAAGCCGCGGTGCGCCAAGCCCGCGATGCCGCAGATCGCATGGCGCGCTCGCAAGTATTCGAGGCGATCGAAGAAAACTTGCCCGAAGGCGAGGAAGACGACTGGAATTGGGAGGCGCTGGCGAAATTTGCGAATGTGCGGTGGGGTTCGAACTTGCGTGATCGCGATTTGAAGAAAATCGGCCGCGATGCTGTGGCCGACGAACTGTTGAAAATTGGCGAAGAGGCTATCGCCAAGATCGATTTGAGCGAAGGCTCACGATTCCTCGAGCCCGACTACGGCATTCGCACCGCCTGTGGCTGGGTCCACTACAAATTCGGGATTGAAGTGCCCATCGATCAGGCGCACGATCTCGAGCCGCAGCAACTCGTTGAGCTTCTGCGCGGCAAAGCCCGCGAAGCCTACGACTTGAAGGAGGCCGAATACCCGGTCATGGCAGGGCTGTATCACTTTACTACGCGCGATGCTTCGGGCCAAAAGCGTTACGACCGCGATCATCTGGCGGCCTGGGCCCGTGAACGCTTCCAAGTGAATCTGGATCTGGACGATTTGAAGAACAAGCAGCGCGACGATATTCGGGCCGTGCTGATTGAACATAGCCGGGCCAATCAGCAGAAAGCGGCGCAAACGTGGGCCGACATGAAGCGACGGATCGACGCGCTGTTCGCTGCGGCAGGCGCAAACGGCGACGATGGCGAAGTCACGGCAGCCAAAGCGGGGGCGGGAAGCGGCTCGCTCAATTCGATTATCGAGGAGCTGAAATCGTACGATCCGCATGTGCAGCCGGAGCATTTGCTGAACTTGAACCACGAGCAGTTCCTGGCGCAAGCGGCGCTCGTTGTCGATGAACATTTCCGCCCCGAGATGCGCAAGCTCGAGCGCGGGCTGGTGCTGCAAATTCTCGATACGGCTTGGAAAGACCACTTATTGGCGATGGACCACTTGCGCTCGAGCGTTTCGCTGCGCGGCTATGCTCAGGTGGATCCCAAGGTGGAATACAAGCGCGAAGGGATGCAGATTTTCGAGGCCATGTGGACCAGCATCGGCGACCGCGTGACCGATTTGATCTTCCGCATGGAGCAGTTGGACGAGGGCTTCGTTAGCTCGACCTGGAAGGTGACCGCGGCCACGCACGAAGAAGCGCCGTCCCCCTCCTCGATCGGCCAACAGCAGCAATCGGCCATCGACAACATGCAAGGCGATCGGAAAGCAGAGCCCATTCGTAATAACAGTCCGCGCGTCGGCCGTAATGATCCTTGCCCCTGCGGCAGCGGAAAGAAATACAAGAACTGCTGCATGCGAAAGGGAGTGAGTTCGAGCAGTTGAACGACGTGGCGACAGGCGTAAATCGGAGGAGGGTGAACATGGTCGATAAAGCAGTTCATGCCGAGCTCGTCAAAACTCTCGACGACATGCCATTGCCACAGCAACGTCAAGTGCTCGAGTTCGCCACAACGCTGCGCGGCGGCAAGCTCCCGCCGGGCACGCCGGGGCGAGAGCTGTTGAAATTTGCCGGCAGAATCAGTCCTGAAGATTGCGCTCTGATGGAGAAAGCCATCGAGGAAGGATGCGAACAGGTGGATTTAGCTGGCTGGTAAGATACTTGTTGATACAAACATCGTGATTCGCATCTTTAATGCGGACCCGGTGATAAAACAACGAACTGAAAGTGTCGGCATCTATGTGCCGACGATTGTGATCGGCGAGTTAGCGTTTGGCGCGATGAAATCGGTGCATATCGACGAAAATCTCGAAACGCTCGATGATTTTGTTTTGAATTCGACCGTGCTCTCTGTCGGTTTACAAACGGCTCATAACTACGGTCGTCTTAAACAGGTTCAACGGGCCAAAGGAAGGCCGATCCCAGATAATGACCTCTGGATTGCAGCGATTACAATTGAGCACAAATTGGCTTTGGCAACGCGCGATGAGCGTTTCAAGGAGATAGATGACCTGCAAGTGGAATTTTGGATTTGAGGTTGCACTTCGCCGTACTTTAGGAATGGAATCCTATGGCGCCCACGCTGCTCAATATTGTTTATTTAACTATTCTAGCAGTCACGTCACCCTGGCTTCTTTTCCAGGCCGTTCGTCGCGGAAAATATCGAGAAGGCTTCGCGGCGAAGTTTTTAGGCGCGGTGCCGCAGCGGCTTTCGAACCGGCCGTGCATATGGTTTCACGCGGTCAGCGTCGGGGAAGTGAATCTCCTCAGCGTGTTGCTCAAGGAAATCGCTCGGCGGCAGCCAAATGTGGAATGTGTTGTTTCCACAACCACCATGACCGGATACTCGCTAGCGAAGCAAAAGTATTCCCATTGCACCGTGTTCTACTGCCCATTGGATTTCTCCTGGGCGGTGCGGTGCGCAATGCGGCGCATCCGCCCCTCGGTTTTGGCGCTGGCTGAATTGGAGCTTTGGCCCAATTTAATTATGGCGGCCAAAGATTGCGGCGCGCGAGTAGCCATTGTGAACGGCCGCCTTAGCCAGCGCAGCTTTCGCGGCTATCGTCGAATTCGGCGATTGTTGCGATCGACGCTGGCACAAATCGATCTAATCGCTGCGCAAAACGACGAATATGCCGACCGATTTCGAAAGCTGGGCATCGCATCTGACCGAGTTCATACAACCGGCTCGCTGAAATTCGACGGGGCCACGGCTGATCGGGAAAACCCGATGACCCAGCGGCTCGCCGCACTGGCTGCCTTTTCCAAGGAAGATATCGTATTCCTCGCCGGCAGCACGCAATCGCCCGAAGAACAATTAGCACTCGACGCGTTCAAATCGCTGGAGGAAAAATATCAAAAACTGAAGCTCGTCATCGTGCCGCGGCATCCCCACCGCTTCGATGAAGTGGCAGCGCTCTTGGACCGCAGCGGACTGGCTTGGCAGCGGCGGTCGCAATTGAAATCAATGGGGAATGGGGAATGGGGAATGGGGAATGCATCTCGTCCCTCGCCCCTCGCCCCTCGCCTCTCGCCCCGCATCCTGCTTGTCGATACCGTCGGCGAGCTGGGCGCCTGGTGGGGCACGGCCACGATCGGCTTCGTTGGCGGCAGTTTGTTCTCCAGTCGCGGCGGGCAAAACATGATCGAGCCGGCTGCCTATGGCGTGGCGGTGTCGTTCGGTCCCAATACGCAAAACTTTCGCGACGTGGTCGAAATGCTGCTTTCAGCTAGCGCAGCGGTTCGCGTCACTAGCGGTGATGAACTTACTGCCTTTATCCGCCGCTCGCTCGAAGACCGTAATTACTCCGCCGCACTGGGAACTCGCGCTGCCGCGCTAGTGAAACAGCAACAAGGCGCGACTTGCCGCACGTGGGAACTCTTGGAACCTCTGCTGCCAAGTCCCACAAAACAGTCGCTCACCCGCCGCGACGCCGCCTAGGGCAATACGAGTCGCCGCCGAGCGAGTCGTCCACTTCAATTAATATAGTTCTGACCGTTCTGACCCTTTTTTGACCTAGGCTTTGTCTGAGAACTGATCTTCCCCTGGTTTCGGATTTGGTGCAAGTTTAGGTCAGTCACGGAAATCGACTGACATGGAGGACGCCAGGATCGCGCAGACATCAACTGACAGACCAGCAGTGGGAGTGTATCGAATCGTTTTTCAAGAAGCGGGCCAAGACCGGTCGGCCGCCGGCCAATCCGCGTTGGGTCATGGACGCCATCCTGTGGATCGTGCGGACCGGAGCGCCTGGCGCGATTTGCCGAAAGAGTTTGGCCCTTGGCAGACCGTGTATCACCATTTCAACCAGTGGAGTTCCCAGGGCAAGCTGAGCCAGATCCTTCGCCACTTGAAGCAAGCCATGAGCGACAGCGAGTCGTTCGATCATGAGTTGTGGTGCATTGATGGTACGGTGGTTCGGGCGGCGCGTTGTGCCGCGGGGGGTGGAAAAAAAGTGATCCGCAAGAGCCTGCTGACCACGCTTTAGGCCGGTCGCGCGGGGGATTTTCCACGAAAATTCACCTGGTTTGTGATGGTCAGGGTAATCCGCTGCACTTTGAATTGACGGCTGGCCAGGCGCATGAGACCACCGTGTTTATCGATTCGCTACGACACGCCGATGTGCGCCAGTGTGAGAGCCAAGTGCGGGTGTCTCCCGTGGCCTTGGCGGGAGACAAAGCTTATCGGGCAAAATGGATTATCGAGTGGTTGGAAAAGCGCGGCATCCAATGCGTGATTCCAGAAAAAGGAGAACGGGCCGATGACAAGTTGAATCCGGACTTCGACCGCGAACTCTACCGTCGACGAAACGTGGTCGAGCGGCTGGTCGGTTGGCTCAAAGAGTGCCGCCGAGTGTTCTCGCGATTCGAGAAAACGGCGATCAATTACGCCAGTATGATCAAGGCCGCCATCATCCAAAGGTACCTGCGAAAGTTCTGCCCAGATGAGTTCTCAGACAGAGCCTAACATCGTGGGGCAGGTGATGCTCCTGGAGTGTTGCTGTCGGCTGGCCCTGCTGGATTATGATGCGGAAAAAAGGGCGTGGCCGAGGGGCGTCGTCTGTCAGTTCGTCCTGGGCAAGCAAGACCCACCGAGATGATCTAGTTCTGCCTGGCCACGGTAATAATTGCAGCGGAAGCCAGGTTGTCAGCGATTCCCATGAGTACGCATCGCAGTCGACGGTTGGCGGAGCGGAACGTGCGCCGTCCATTTAATTTCTGGATTTCGATGCTGGCGGCGACGCCAAGGGCGAACCTGCCGCCGGGGCTGTCTTCAAGTACTTATTGAGAGGAATGTCGTAGTACGCGGCACCTCTCGTTTGTCGCTGGCCGTCGACGCTGAGGGTGAGGATCCGAATCATGGCGCTGTCTGCAAATTCCTTGCGTATCTGCACCTGGCCAGCGCGCAGGCCATCGGCGGTCGGTTTAAGTTCGAACGGCGACCGCATGTCATACATACGGCTACCCTGATTGTCCGCAGGCTTGCTCATGGAAATAAGTTCGAGTTTCCAAAAGGGCTTCAGTCTTCCTTCGTCGGCCAATGTAAACACGACGTTCAGGTTGTCCTTATCAGCCTGCGTAACCGCCACGTCGTACTTCACACCCCAGTCGTCTTTGGAGGGGTCAAGGCCGTAAAAAATCGCCCAGCCGCGGCTCGACGTAAGTGCCATTACTGCGACAACCAAGATAAATATTGCCAAGCGTGAAAATCGAATGCTCATCGCGAGTTCACCCTTTCAAAGAGTATGGGATCGCTGCAGCCGATCCGTGCTTCGGTGCGTCAGCTCGTGCTCAAGCGGCGGCTATTCAAACCGCGCACAGCGATTCGAGCAATATCAATTTGAAGACGAGCCGGAGCGACTCGATTTGAACCAAAGACAAATTGGCTAATCCTCAAACGCCTCTCTCGGTCCGACTGCGTAAGGAGGGCGTGACCAGCGCCCCCGGGCCGGTGCATGTCGGACAGTTCGTCCTGAGCGCGTGACAGCCTTTGTTTTTCTCCGAAGGCGGTGCCAAAAAGGGCTGTTTGTTGGGACAATTGAGAAAGGGTTTAGTTGCTGAGGAAATCTGCAGTATTACTTTGCCCTAGTCCACTGGTCTCGCCGTGGTTCAAGAGAAATCGGTTCACAAAGCCGCACACCTGGCAGGTGCCGCCGCCATCGTTTCGGACGACGGCGGCGCCAGGACGGAGTCCTTTAAGAGAAAATGTCGTCGGTGCTGGTAGTGGCGTCGTTTTTCTTGATTTCGGTGAACACATCGAAAGTAAAAGACCCGAGGTTGTAGACGCCGCCGCCCACACCCAGTCCGCCGACGCCCCCGGCGCCATTATGGCCGCCATCGGCTTCGTTGTGCTTGATAGTGCTGTCGCTGAGCGTGGCGCTGGACCCGACTTGAATGCCAAGGCCGCCGCCCAGCCCATCGCCGCCGTTCAGCGCCGTGACCTCCGTCGCCACCCTGCGCGGTGTTGTGCGCGAGAATGCTGTCGGTCATCGACAGGGTGGCAGGGTCGCAGGTAACCGCTGAACAGGAGAGCGTAGGAGCCGACGGCGACTCCGCCGCCCACGCCGTCGCCGCCGATGGCCCCATAGCCGCCTTGGCCGCCGACGGCCTGGTTGCGTCTGAGGTGCGAATCGACGATCGAGACGGTCGCGGCCTCGGCCGAGCCCGGCTTGGTCGAATCATCGATGCCGCCGCCGGCGCCGAGGCCGCCGCGGAAGCCGCTGCCGCCACTGGCGCCCAGGGCGGCGTTGTCAGCGACGGTGCTGTCGATCAGCGTCAGCGCACTGGCGTTGTTCTGGATAGCGCCGCCCAGGGCCGAACCTCCGATGCCGACGGTGGTAGAGCCGCCGCGGGCCACGTTCTCTCTGAACGTGCTGTCCTGGATGGTCAGCGTGGAGCCGGTAAAGTTGGCGATGCCGCCGCCCAGAGCGCCATCGGTGAGCGGGAACGCCCCGCTGGGAGTCCCGTTGGCGCCCCCAATGGCCTGGTTGTCGGTGAAGGTGCAGCTCAGAACGGCCAGCGTGGAGGAGTTCAAGTTCAGGATGCCGCCGCCAACACCCTCGCCGAGCAAGTCCACGCCGTCCGCCCCATCGCCGCCGATGCACCGATTGCCGCTGAGCGTCGAGTTGCTGATGGTCATGATTGCGGATGTCTTGTTATCGATGCCGCCGGCGTTCTGGGTCTGACCCGCGCCCCCGGTCGCCAGGTTGTCATTGATCGCGCAATTCTGAATATTCATCGTGCTGCCGTCGAAGTTCAAGATCGCCCCGCCGATGCCGGCGGCGCCGTCGCTCTCGCCCGACTGGTTACTGACAAGGCGGGAGCCGCTGAGAGTCATGGTCGCCGTGGGCCCCTCGTTGACCAAGGCGCCGCCATAGCCGGTGACGCCGGCTCCGCCGCCGGCCAAGTTGCCGGTGAAGACACAGTCGGTGATGCTCGTGGTCACGGGGAAGTCGTCATCGCGGGAGTCGTTCCCGATGGCGCCGCCTTCGCCGGCGCTACCCGCGCCTGCACCCAGGGCCTGGTTTTTGACAAATGCGCTATTGGTCACCGTCAGCGCGCCGCTTATGTTTTCGATGGCACCGCCGTTGCTGCCCCAAAATAATGAGTTGATGCCTGAAATGGGGCCGCTGCCCCCCAAGGCCTAGTTACCGCTGAAAGTGCATGAGTTGACGGTAGCCGTGCCTGCATTGTTGAGCAGTCCGCCGCCGAGGACCTGCTCCGTGGCTGAATCGGCCGTCGCCGTGTTGTTGTTCAGGGCCGTGCCCGTGAGGGTCAGCGTCCCTAAGTTCAGGATGCCGCCGCCTGCTTCGGCGGAGTTGGTGGATAGTTTGCTGCCGGTGACGGTCATCGTGCCGCCGTTCAGGATGCCGCCGCCTTGGTGGGCGGAGTTGCCAGACAGTTTGCTGTCGCTGACTTGCAACAACCCGGAGGATGAGAAGTTAGAGATGCCGCCGCCGAAGGTCCCTGCGGAATTGCCGGACACGGTGCTGCCGGCTACCGTCGCCGTACTACCGTCACCGTGGTTGGAGATGCCGCCGCCGACGAAGCCTGCGGAATTGCCGGACAGGGTGCTGGCGCTGACCGTCGCCGTACCGTCGTTGGCGATGCCGCCACCGAAGATTTCTGCGGAATTGCTGGACACGGTGCAGCCCGTGACCGTCAGGGTGGCTCCTGCATCGACAAGGATGCCGCCGCCGTCGCCGCCGACAGCCGCCCCGTTGGCGATCGTCAGATCGGTAATGGTCACCGTCGCGGCGGCGATCTCGAAGACCCGGCTGGCGTTGTTGCCGCTGACGGTCAGCTTGTTCTGGCCCGGGCCGACAATGCTGAGGTCGCCGGTGATGCTCAACTCGCCGCTTGTGAGGCCGATAGTCCCGTGCAGTCCCTTGGCGAACTGGATCGTGTCAGCCCCGGGGTTGGCGTTGGCATCGAGAATCGCCCTGCGCAGCGAGCCGACGCCACTATCGTTGAGGTTCAGGACCGAAAGCGTACTGAGCAGATTGCGATCCTCCAAAGTCTCAAACCGAAGCCCGGTGCGGGACCGGACTGGCCGCCGCGCGCCTCCCCGTTTTTTGGCCGCGGGCACTGAAGATAGGCCGAAGCACTTTGACAACCGAGAGATGAATGACATGGTACGAATCTCCTTTTTCAGTTTTTCAATTTCATTGTTGACGTGCGAGATTAATGACAACGCCAACGCATCGGAACCGCAGGACGAGCGCCAGAGTTAGGCTCGGTTGATGTAGTTCCGGGCGTCAGGGATGTAATGGTGGGCACCGCCCAAGCGATGAGCGTGGCGGCCGCGCGCACCAGTTCTGCCAACATGCCGCGCCACCGCCAAGCAATCATTCCGACAAAGGCCAAGCCCGCGAGCACGAATGTGGCCGGTTCGGGCACGGTTGCCAGGAAGCCGTGGCCTACGCCTGATTCGTCGGTGTATTCCCCGACAATGTTGTTACCGGAAATGCCATAGGCAAACGTTCCGTTCGTTCCCAAGGGATCGTCCAGCGTTGTGTATGAGGTGCCGTTGTAGAGGAAGCCGTGAACAGCGTTCGCAGAGTCGTTAAAGTACCCCACGATGTTGCCACCAAAGATGCCTGTGGCTCTGGTTCCGTTTGTTCCCAAGGGATCGTCCAGCGTTGTGTATGAGGTGCCGTTGTAGAGGAAGCCGTGAAAGACTCCCGCAGAGTCGCTAAAGTACCCCACGATGTTGTTGCCCGAGATGCCATAGGCTAAGGTTCCTTGCGGTCCTGCCAAGGGATCGTTCAGCGTCGTGTAAGTGCCGCCGTTGTAGAGGAAGCCGCGGTATTGATAAGGCGCACCGAATACTAGCGGCGCGATGTTATAGAGCCCGACAATGTTGTTGCCGTCGATACCATTGGCATTAGTTCCCCGCGTTGACAGCGGATCGTCCAGTGTTGCGTATGAGGTGCCGTTGTAGAGGAAGCCGTGGGTTCCGGTTCCCACAGAGTCGAAGAAGGTCCCGACAATGTTGTTGCCGGAGATGCCCGCGATTTCAGTTCCCAGCGGTTGCGCGGGATTGTCAAAAGTCGTGTAGGCGCTGCCGTTGTAAAGAAAGCCGTGGCCTGCGGCAGCGTCTTCGTAGATCCCGACAATGTTGTTGCCGGAGATGCCAGCAGCAGACGTTCCCCGCGTTGCCAGCGGATCGTCCAGCGTTGTGTAGGTGATGGCCAGCGATGGCGAGGCAGCGGCAGCCAACTGCAGCACGGCCAGGACGAGGATTGTTCGTTTTGTATTCATGTGTGTTCTCCTAATCAAGAATTTTCAATTCAAAACAGCTTTTCAAACGTTCGTGGTAACCAAACACCCCGCAGCGACAGCTCGTCGGCCAACCGTTTCTTGGATTCGCGAGCATGTTATCTGCATTTCGGAGCGGTCTGCGATACAATAAAAAAGCCGTGGACCCTCGGCGCGCAGACCGTGCGCTGGTGGCCGCAGTGGGCCGGGGAGAGATTGGCTTTGCTGGCGAAATCTCCCCGGCCGTTTTTGTTGTTCGGTCAATCGTGGCTGTAGACGGGGTATGTGACCCCGGCATCCGGCCTCAAAGAGGCCGGCTACAGTGTTCGTCAATTGTCAGTGCTCAGGGTTTGGTGCTCGATTCTCCGGGGGCTGTGCGTCGGTCGATGGTTTCGGCTTCGTGATGGCAGCGGGGTCGGCGACTTCGTGATGGAGTTTCTCCGCTTCTGCCTGCTTGCCCTCTTGTTCCAGCACGTCGGCCAGAATGCTCTTCAAGCGGGGAATGTATGGGTGTCCGTCGCCTAAGGATTTCCTCCAGATTGTAAGCGCTTCGCGATTCATACTTTCCGCTTCAGGCAAGCGGCCCTGCTGCTGAAGTAAGACGGCAAGGTGGGCTAGCACAATGGCCACGTCTGGATGTTCTTCACCGCAGAATTTTCTGCGCATCGCGAGGGCCTCTCGGAAACAAGATTCGGCTTCGGCGAATTCGGCCTGGTCGAGAAGCACGTCAGCTAACGAAAAGAGCGAAGCTGCTACCGGCAGGTTTTCGCTGCCGAGCAGTTTTTTTCTCATTGCGAGCGAGTCGCGTATCATGGTTTCACTCTCCCTTAACCGACCTTGCGCTTGCAGGATCCCCGCTAGGCTTTCTAGAGATTGAGCCACGTCAACATGCTCGCCACCCAACAGTCTTTTGCGCATTGCCAATGCTTCGCGCTCTAAGACCTCCGCCTCGGATAACTTTTTTTGTTTAAGCTCATCCGGGCCATCTAATGCTTGCCTGAGGAGAATTACGGCTAGGAAATCGAGGGACTCGGCCACCTGCGGATGCTCATTGCCCAACAACTTCCTCCGCATCGTGAGCGACTCACGTTCTAGAGTCTCGGCCTCGGTGTTGTTGCCTGGTAGGCTCACTTCACCCGCGAGGCTATTTAGCAAAGAGGCAATCTGAGGACTTTCGTTGCCTTGAAGTCGCTTGTAGATCGTCAGCGCCTCCCGGTGGATCGGTTTGGCCTGAGCATCACTTCCGATCGCGCGGTAGGTATTGCCGATCACCCATAGCAACTCCGCCTCAACCTCAGGCTGATCTTTCAAGTCTTTACTAATCCGCGCAGCGGACTTGTCAAGAACCTCGCGTAGCAGCGTCGTGTCGCGGCCCACGGCAACCGATGGCTCGACACCTTGAAGCATGTCTTTCAGGAATTGCGCGACCTGCTCACTCCGGGCGGCCTGCGTTTTGGCGATGTACTCCTGGTCGAGAGCGATCTTTGCTTCGCTGTCGGCGCGAAGCGCCTGCCAGGTGCTGACTACTGTGCCGAGCATCAGCGCCAGCGCGATCGCCGAGCCGGCCAGCACGACAACTTTGTTGCGGTGGACGAATTTTTTCAGGCGATAACCGCGCGTTGGTCGCCGTGCTTCGACGGGTTGGTCGATCAGATAACGCTGTATATCTTCCGCTAATCCGGTGGCTGTTTCGTAACGGCGGGTGCGGTCTTTTTCCAGCGACTTCATTACGATCCAGTCCAAATCGCCGCGCACCAGCGTCGTTAACTTTTTGGGCTCCAGGTGCCGATTGGCTGCGATCGAAGGCAGCGACAGGCTGGTACTCAGCCGCGTGCTCGGATTGACTGGCTCCTCTTCGCGGATGATTCGCAACATTTCGTCGAAGGCGGCGGAGCGCAGCCGATCTTTTTCGAACGGCGTGCTGCCGGCCAGCAACTCATAAAGCAGCACGCCTAATGAATAAATGTCGGTCCGGGTGTCGATGTCGAGTTGGTTCAGCTTGGCCTGTTCGGGACTCATGTATTCGACGGTGCCGATGACCTGGCCAAACTCGGTGAACATGGTTCGCTCGGTTAATGGCTGACCGACGGCCTTGGCCACGCCAAAATCGATGATTTTGGCCACGGGCCGATCGTCGTAATCGGCCACCAGCACGTTGTTAGGCTTCAAATCGCGGTGGATGATTCCCTTTTGATGCGCGTGCTGGACTGCGGAGCAGACGGAAAGAAACAGGTTGAGACGCTGCTTGGTGCTCAGTTGGTGCTGATCGCAATAGCTGGTGATGGAGATGCCCTTGACCAGTTCCATTACGAAATACGGCTGGCCGGTGTCGGTTGCGCCAGCTTCAAGCATTTTGGCGATGTTGGGGTGGTCCATCAGGGCCAAGGCTTGCCGCTCGGCCTCAAAGCGGGCGATTACCTGGCGGCTATCCATGCCGATCTTGATGATCTTCAGGGCCACTGTCCGCTGAATTGGCTCCGTCTGCTCGGCCATGTAGACCGTGCCCATGCCCCCTTCGCCAATCTGCTGTAATAATTTGTAGGGGCCAATTTGAGTGCCGATGTACTCGGGGCTGGGAGAAAATGCAGCCGTTTGTGGTCGGTCGACAGCCGGCTGCTGTAGGAAGCCGCCGGCCTGCTCGCTGGCGGAAAGCAATGCATCGACTTGGCTTCGCAGTTCACTGTCTTCGCCGCAGGCTACTGCTAGATAGGACCGCCGCCGGTCTAGGGCGCCGATTTCCAGAGCCTTGATAAAAATATCGTTGGCCTTCGGGTTCCAGTTAGCCATGACATCACTTGAATATAGATTGTGTCTAACATTCAATGCGAGAAGTGGATCCTGATTGCACGCCGCCGAGAAAGAAATTATTTAATTTACTCTCCCGTGACTTGTCTAAAGAGCCAAGCACGCGCCAGAGCCCAAATCCGGTCTGCAGCGCGGCGACTGACCCCTAGCGCTTCGGCCGCCTCCTGATGGGTCAATCCAGCAAAAAACCGCAACTTGACCAACCTGGCGGCCTTTTCATCATGGCGCTCTAATTCGCGAACGCCTCGTCTAGCGCCAGCAGTTCTTCGGCACGATCCTCGCAAGCTAAGGAGAGCAAATCCAGATCCAGTCGCCGGATATCGGCACCGCGCTTGAGCGTCGCCCTTTGGCGCGCCCGCTCCACGAGAATCCGCCGCATTGCCTCGGCAGCCGCAGCGAAAAAATGTCCGCGATTGTCCCATTTTTGGGAGTTATCATTTCCCACCAATCGCAGATAAGCCTCGTGGACGAGAGCTGTAGCCTGGAGAGTCTGGCCCGGCTTTTCTTGAGCGAGCCTTTGAGCGGCCAGCTTCCGTAATTCGGAATACACAAGCGCCAGCAATTCCGTCGTCGCCTGCGGATCGCCCTGCTCGACAGCGGATAGGATAAGGGTGACTTCGTTCATTCGATTTGGTCAAACTGAGAGATTTAAATGAAGACGCCATTATAGACCAAACCGATCGCGCCTATTGCAGCGTAATCAACGCTAGGCGACTGGACGGCTAGTCAACGTCTCTTGCGGCCGTGCTTCGCGGTTACAGCCAGGGTTACGCGCGTACCATGACGGTCATAGCCCAACTGCCTAATGTGACTGCCATGGGGATTTCAAGTCCGTGGGGAAATTTTCTTCTGAGACGTACGTTGATCGGTCCACCGCAGAGGTGGTTTTTTGAGATTTCGTACAGGTCTCGGTCTTCAATCACGCGTGAGGATCATCTCTGCCGTATGGGTGATCACGTTTCGCCGTACAGGTAATGCATAAGGGGGACGGCCCCAAACTGCCGTATCAGGCGGTGGTGATCCGACAGAGCGCCATGCACATTACAGGCAGGAATGCCATAGGGCGTGAAGGCGGTGTGGATCCTCACACGAGTTCAGGACCGGCCCCTGTTTTTTTGTTTGCTTGGGTGATTCTGATATTCAAGCGAGCCAGGACAGCCGGCAGCACGTCGCCGATCAGACCGGCGCCTCGACGGCGGCGCGTGTGCTGCTCCAAGACGTCCGCGACGATTTCCGCTTCATGGTGGCAAGTGTTGTAAGGGAGTTGCTCCACGGCAGCTTCCAGGTCGGCCAACAGGACATCCATGGGTGTCCCATGCTGCTGATGAAAGCGCCGCAGTTTGTCCAGAATCGAATCGGGCTTCTGAAAGCAGGGATGGCGCATCGGTTCATCCCCGGCAACACAGGCCAACGCCAAGCGGCTGAATCGCTTGGCGATCTTGACGCGAATGGCCCGCTTGTCCACGCCGCGCGCGAGATCTAGTTCTGCCTGGCCACGGTAATAATTACTGTGGCAAGCCAGATTGTCAGCGATTCCCATGAGCACGCAGCGCAGCCGACGGTTGGCCTGGCGGATGATCTCACCACTAGCATTGTCCGTTTGATCGCTTTGATAACGGGAAGGGAACAAGCCTGCGCGACCGGTGATGGCGTTCGCATTGGCGTACCCCGAGATGGGGCCCATTTCTGCCGCTAACTCGGCGGCCGAAACGACGTTGATTCCAGGGATGGCCATCAGACGAACGTACGGAGTTTGCACCACGTGGCCGGCAAGTTGTCGCTCCACAGCGGCGATTCGCCGTTGAAAATGCTGATACAGCTCATGCAAATCGGTCCAGATGGCATGGTGCAGCGGTCCGTCTCGAATGGGATCGTCCGCCGCTTGCGCCGCCCAGGCGAGCACTTTATCGAGGGTGCGCAGCTGGTGGGGGACTTTGTTCTTGCTCAGATATCGGCTCAAACGATTCCGTCCAAGCTGAAGCAGCTTGGCAGGTGAGTCACCGTGGGCGGCAATCACTAAGGCGGTGGGAGATTCAAACAGCCGATCGAACAGCCCGGCATAACCAGGCATCGCCAGATGCAAGTGATCGCGAATCTGGCAGGCCAGAGCGGCCGCCCTCTGGACAAGATTGCGGCGATGGCGTGCGCAGTTGCAGATCACGATAAGGAGGTCCCAGCTCCCGCTCGCACAGCCCAAAGCCGGCGACCGCCGCTCGGTGTTGCGCATACAGGTCGTTTTCATCGGTCTTGTTGCCGGGGTCGGCCGGCATACGATACTGCTTGGTAGCAAACGGATGGACCACACGGGTTTCGAATCCCGCTTGGGCAAACGCCCGCTTGGGAGGTAGGTAGTAGTTTCCCGTTCGCTCCACCACGACGATGGTGTCCCGGATGTCGTGCTGTTGTTGGGCTTGTCGAATCATCTCCACGGCCACTTGGAAGAAGACGCTTTGGTGCTCGACGGTTTGGGGTTCGATCAGCAGATTCCCGAAGTAGTCGGCCATCATCCACTCCGAACGATGCTTGGCGGGATCGACGCAGACGATGGCGAAGTGCTCACCGCCTACTCTTTGGACACGGGGACTGATTACTCCACTAGGTTTCTGCAGAGACTGCCGGCGTGGCTTAGGTTTGTGCTGCTGACGGCCGCTTCGTCTGACGTGGTACGACATCTTGGATTCTCCGTAATCGGGGAAAGTAAAGGTATGGACCTGAACTTTCCCCATAGCAATCCAAGCTGCCGAACTTCAGACGAAGTATTTTGGTATCTAAAGCGTCATACCAGGGCGTGACCGGCAGTGCCAACCCGGGAGCTCTCGGTCAGTTCGTCCTTGGTCACGAAGGCGGCCGTTTATCCGCCGCTTAACGCTACCAGAAGAAATAGTCTTGGGGGTGGCAGCGAACCTCACCACCGCATTGTGTGCGTACTTTCGGTGGGACTGCATGTCATCCGACGGATTTTTGTTTTTGAGTTTATACATTAAGAACGACCAACAATGACGGTTCACTTTAAAAACACTAACTTGCTAAAGCATTACACCATTGGTAAGCTACGCGCTCGCTACCTTCGAGGGGAGTTGATAGTAGGCCTTGCTTGAGCTGGCTTGCCCGCAGCAGGTTTTCCCGCCCATTGCCGTAAGTTACGGCACGATTGAATCGCTAACCAGCGGATAATAGATATCCGTAGGTCCCGCCTGTTCCCATTTCAATTCACGAACGCTGTGCCCAAGGAGATTTTATGAACAGACTGAAACTTATTGCTCCCGTCGCCGTGGTGGCCGTGTTGAGTCCCTTGTCGGCCTTTGCCCAGCGCGCGCGTGTAAGCCCACACGAAACAGTTAGCGCGGTGATCGATGGCGACCGCATCACACTTACCTACGGCCGTCCGTATTCAAAAGATCCCAAGAACGGCGAGATTCGAAAAATTTGGGGAACCCTTGTGCCCAATGGTAAGGCTTGGCGGCTGGGTTCTGATGAAGCCACATCGTTGATTACCCAGAAACCGATCATGTTCGGCGATACCGTCGTGCCCGCCGGCGCCTATACCCTATACATGGTGCCCGACGAAAACGGCAGCAAACTTGCAATCAGCAAGACGGTTGGGGGATGGGGAATTCCTGTCGACGAAAAGAACGATTTGGCCCGCATTGATCTTAAGAAAGAGACGCTCGACAAACCGAACGAACAGTTGGCCATGGCCGTCGAAAAAAACTCATCCGGCGGTGGCTTAATTAAAATTATGTGGGAGGGAACACAGTTCTCAGCCCCTTTTACCGTGAAAAAATCAGGTGGGTAGTGGGCTTTGCCTGATGGTAACAAGCAACACGTGGTAAATCTGGCGATTGCTTCCATGCAACGTAAAGTTACTCAATGCGAATTGGGCGGCTATTCGTACAGGATTGTGGGCTGGGTAATGGCAATAGTTTTGGGTGCGATGCCCATTGCTGGAAATAAATCCCAGGCCGACGAACCGACTTCCGGCGCCGCCATTTTGCAGCAGCTGCGCGGCTTTCAAGAGCTGGGAAGTGTGCTACATGTTGCGGCACATCCGGATGATGAGAACACGCAGTTGATCACTTACCTGGCGCGGGGACGCCATGTCCGCACTGCGTATTTGTCTATCACGCGCGGCGATGGCGGACAAAATGTGTTGGGGTCGGAATTCGGCGATGCGTTGGGATTGATTCGTACGCAAGAGCTGCTTTCTGCTCGGCGTTTAGATGGGGGACAGCAGTTTTTTACTCGGGCGATCGATTTCGGATATTCGAAGGATTACCGAGAGACGCTCAGAATTTGGGATGAGCAAGCGGTCCTATCCGACGTCGTGAGAGTAATCCGCTCGTTTCAACCGGACGTCATCATCACTCGGTTTTCACCCGAGGCCAGCCGTACTCACGGCCATCACACGGCTTCCGCAGTGCTGGCCCTCGAAGCATTTAAGCTGGCCGGCGATCCGAAGGCTTTCCCCGAGCAACTGAAGGAACTGCCGCCGTGGCAAGCCAAGCGAGTGTTGCTCAACGGGGCCGGATTTGGTCGGGGCGGCCAAAGCGGCGGCGCAGATGCCAGCGTGGGTTTGCGATTGGATATTGACGGCACCGATCCCGTGCTAAATGACTCGTTTGCCGACATTGCCGCTCAAAGTCGCGCCATGCACAAGAGTCAGGGTTTTGGCGAGAACGGTGGAAGGGGCGGACGTGGCGGCGGCCCACGAATAGAATCCTTTCACCTGCTGGCAGGTGAACCAGCCAAGGCCGACATTTTTGATGGAATCGATACGACCTGGAATCGCATTCCTGGTGGGTCGGAAATCGAAAAGTTGACCGACAGCCTTATTGCGACATTTGACCCTGAGAATCCAGCGGCAAGTGTACCTGAATTATTGGCGGTGCGAAGCCAGTTGGCGGCATTAGAGACAAGTCGCTTGGTTGAAGAAAAACGGCGTCAACTCGACCAAATTCTAGAAGCTTGTCTTGGCCTCACTGTAGAAACCACGGTGGCGCATGCTGAGGTCGTGCCTGGCGAGGCCATGGCGCTGCATCATGCCGCAACCGTCCGCAGTGACGTTCCAGTGAAATGGTTAAGCGTTCGCTATCCCAGCATTTCGAAGGAAGTAAGGGAAGATATTGACCTGCACCCCGCACAGACTGCTCAGCGGGAAGCAACACAGACCATTCCTTCCAATGCACCGCTTAGTCAACCGTATTGGCTCCGTGAGCCACCGGGAATCGGAACTTATCATGTGGCCGATTTGACACTTGTCGGTCGTCCTGAGAATCCGCCAGCGTTTCCGGTTGAGCAGATTTTTGAAGTTGGCGGACAAAAATTGGTTATTCCGGATGAGCCCGTTGAGGTGATCGCCAATCCCAACAAGCAACTGGTGCGGCGCCGACTTGAAATCGTTGCTCCCGTAGCGTTGAGTTTTGACTACGACATTGAAAACTTCGTCCCAGGTGTGGAGAGGCAGGTCCAGGTTCAAGTGGAGGCCATACGAGCTCCCATCGCCGGACAATTGAAATTGGAAACACCGGACGATTGGAAAGTCAAACCAGAGTCCCAAACGTTTCAAATTGCGGAAGTGGGCCAGAACGCAAAACTCTCGTTCGCTGTGACGCCTCCGCCGAAGTCTACGTCTGCCGAAATAATCGCTCGGGCTGAAAGCAATGGCTCGACTTTTGATAATCGCCGTGTGGAAATTCATTACGATCACATTCCGCCGCTGTTGCTACAACCGGCGGTGCGCCTCAAAGCCATTGCCCTCGACTTAGCGATTCGCGGTCATCGAGTTGGATATGTTTCGGGCGCGGGTGACAGCGTAGCCGAAGCCCTCGTACAAATGGGCTACACAGTAATACCACTCAGTGCTAACGATCTTACGGAGGATGGATTGCGTGGACTGGATGCCGTCGTCGTCGGTATTCGAGCTTTCAATGTGCGCACCGATTTGGCTCCGCATCTGCCTGCGCTCTTTGCTTTCTCCGAAGCTGGCGGCAATGTGATTGTGCAATACAATCGCCCCAACGGGCTAAAGGCCAATCAATTTGCCCCTTACGATCTGCGAATTTCGCAAGATCGAGTGACCGATGAAGAATCGCCGGTTACTTTTTTGGCGCCCGAGCATCCGGCACTTAACGTCCCCAATAAGATTACATCCGCGGATTTTGACGGTTGGGTGCAAGAACGAGGCATCTATTTCCCGAACCAATGGGACGAGCACTTTACGCCGATCATTGCCTGCAACGACCCCGGCGAGGCGCCCTTGAAAGGCGGTATTTTGGTTGCGAAATATGGCCGCGGCTATTTTGTTTACACCAGCCTTGTCTGGTTCCGTCAGCTTCCCGCAGGGGTGCCCGGCGCTTATCGGCTGTTTGCGAATCTGGTGTCACTTGGAAAAGAATGAATCCTCCAATTGCAGGCGGATAGATGGCCGATCCAAGTCGCAACCCGCAACTTGCGGCAGATGATGAAACGACCGGTTTGCCCGCGCTGCGTAGCTGGCCTGCGGTATATGCTTTTGTATTGGGCATTTCTGTCGTTTGGATTGTCTTGCTAACTGCGCTTTCGAGGGCGTTTCCGTGAACGCCCTCGATTACGCCGTGCTGTTAGGCACTCTCCTGGGCATTGCGTGTTATGGAATTTGCGCACGCGCGACCGGGGCACGTTCAACACGTATCTACGAGGCCAAGCAAAGAGGCGCTGGTTAAGCATCGGTCTTTCGGTCATGGCCACTCAGGCCAGTGCCGTAACCTTTCTGTCGACACCGGGGCAGGGATACGAGAGTGGACTTGGCTTCGTGCAAATCTATTTTGGAATGCCGATTGCGCTAATCCTCATCGCGGCAGTGTTTTTGCCCATTTATCGGCGGTTGAACGTTTATACGGCTTACGAGTATCTTGGGCGGCGCTTCGACAAAAAAACTCGCCTGCTGGCGCCGCCGTCTTTCTTTTGCAGCGCGGCCTGGGTGCCGGCATCACGATTTATGCCCCTGCCATTGTGCTGTCAACCGTCATGGGTTGGCGTCTCGATGTAACGATCATTTGCAGCGGACTGGTTGTCATCATCTATTCCGCCGTGGGAGGCAGCGACGCGGTGAATGTGACGCAAAAGCAACAAATTGCCGTAATATTTTCGGGAATGATCGCCGCGGTCGTCGTGCTGTGGTCGAAGATGCCCGTCGGGCTCACGTTTTCCGACACTCTCACCGTCGCCGGCGGATTTAAGAAACTGCAAGCGATCGACTATTCATTCGATTGGCATAAACGCTATACCATTTGGTCCGGCGTTTTGGCTGCCACTTTTTTGATGCTCGCTTATTTTGGGGCCGACCAATCGCAGGTGCAGCGTTACATATCCGGTGCATCGCTTCGCGAGAGCCGGCTCGGCCTGCTGTTCAATGCGGTGTTCAAAATCCCCATGCAGTTTTTGATCCTTCTGTTGGGAGTGTTGTTATTTGTGTTTTATCTCTTTCAGCAGCCGCCCGTGTACTTCAACCAAGTTGCTTGGAGGTATCAACTTGAACATGGTGACGGCGAACATCTCCGAGCTTTAGAGTCGAGCTTCAATACCGCCCATCTACAGCAGCAGCAAATCTTGCAAGTCTGGATGGACGCACGACATGCCAACAATTTGCAAGCGGAAACCGAGGCACGCGCTGCCGCTGTTTCGGCCCAGGAGCGAATCGACACCATTCGCAAGCAAGCTGCCCAGGCCGTCGATCCTCAGAAAAAGACGAGCGATTCGGACTATGTGTTCATCACCTTCATTCTCGATTATTTGCCCCATGGACTTATTGGGTTGTTAATTGCAGCTTTCTTTGCGGCCGCGCTTTCAGCGAAAGCGGCCGAGTTAAACGCGTTGGCTTCGACGACGACTGTCGATTTGTATCGGCATCTCATCAATCCCGAGGCAAGTGACCACAATTGCTTGGCGCTTCGAAATATTTTACCGTGATGTGGGGCCTGATTTCGGTGACCTTTGCCTTGTCGGCAAGCCTGGCGGAGAATTTGATTCAGGCGGTCAATATTGTCGGTTCGATTTTCTATCCAGTCATGCTGGGCCTGTTCCTAGTGGGATTTTTTATGCGATGGGTCGATGGCACCGCAGTATTTTGGGGCGCGCTGAATGGCGCAGATTTTGGTGATCGTTCTCTATTTTTCACTAAGTATCAGTTACCTTTGGTATAATCCAATTGGCTGCATTGCCTGCATGTTGTTCAGCATGCTGCTGCAATTCGGCCGCCCCGCCGCTGCCTACCCCCTTGGCTCAGTTCCCACCGAATGACCACGGCCCCTGTGATTTGCTTCGGGCAACAGCCGTGCGGTTTTTTTCCGCGACGATACCTCTACGCCAAGATTCAAACCGCTAGGCGATTGCAAGCGGAAATCGGCGGCGAGATTGTTTTCTTCTATCACGACAGCGATCACGATCCGCGCGAAACGAAAACTAGTTTACGACATCGGATGCTTGGCGACGTGGCACATTTCAATTTCGACTTCGAAAGCAAGACGCAGAAAAAGTATTCGCCGTTGTACTTGAAGCGCGTCGTCAAAAACTGGCAGTTTCAGATGGCGCGAAACTTGCCCGAATATGTAGATGCCGACCTCGTCGACACCTTTCAGCAAACGATGGCAAAAAACGTCGCGGACTTTTGCTTGGAGATGTATTGCCGGATGGGTCTTTTGCACGGAATTCGCGTGGCCCGTTCCAGCGATCCGGAGTTTCGCCGTTCGGCCTGTACGATCTTGGACTTCTTTGTTGATGTGCCCTATGACGGCGAGACGGTGCGGGCCCGCTACGTCAACGGCACGTTCAAGCTTCACAAAGGAGGAGACTTGTACACGACGCTGCCCAAAACATCATTCACGGTCGAACAAATCAGCCCAGCCCGAGACACTCGGCTTCGCTGGATGCAATCGGTCATCCGTTGTACACACTATGTAGCTGGTGCAAGCGAAAAGCTGTATCTGCACAAGGAAGATGCACCCGAGATCACTTATGTCGAAAGGCAGACCATTGAACGTGCCGAGGAAGCTTATGTCGGACTCAACAGTTAATCGTACGTCGCTTCTGGCGTTCGGCGCGCATCCCGATGACATCGAGTTTGCCTGCGGCGGGGTGATCGCCCAGACAACCCGAGCAGGGCAGGCCGCGCATTTCGTGATCTGCTCTCGCGGTGAGGCAGCGACGTGCGGCACGCCTGACGAAAGAATCAAAGAAGCACAACGGGGCGCAGAAATCCTGCGGGCCACACTCGAGTTAGTGGAGCTAGATGGAGATGCACATCTGGAGGTGCGTCCTGTCCATGCCATCAGACTGGCGGGAATTGTGCGGCGCGTGCGTCCGCAGATCGTGCTGGCGCCAAGCCTTGTTGAAAATCAACATCCCGATCATTCACGCTTGGGACGACTCGTCCGCGATGCGTGTCGGCTGGCACGTTACGGCGGCGTGGCAGAGCATCGAGATCAGCCTCCGCACACGATCCGTCAGTTGTTGTATTATGCCGTATCTCCGGATGCGGAACCGCGCGACATTACTCCTGTGCTTATCGACGTATCTGTCGCCGAAGTTATTGCCGATTGGACGGCGGCCATGGGAGCCCACGGCTCGCAGATGCAGACCCGCAACTACGTCGACTTGCAATTAGCACGCGCCCGCTTGAACGGATTGCGCCGGCATCGGTTATGCCGTGGCGCTGTTTCCCAACGATCCCCTGGTGTTCGAATCGCTCGACATTTTGAGCAGAGGCGCAAACCACTTTTAATATGGCAGGTGAAAAACCACTTAAAATCGGCATCGCTTGTTACCCGACCGTGGGCGGCAGCGGCGTGCTGGCTTCAGCGCTTGGCGAAAATCTCGTTCACCGCGGCCATGAGGTGCATTTTTTCAGCTACGAGCGTCCCTTTCGTCTGCCGATGGATGTGCCTCGGCTGCACTTTCATCAAGTCGATGTGAATGAATACGGATTGTTTAAGTATCCCGATTACACGCTTCCCCTATCCGTCAAAATGGCGGACGTTTGTCTCCACCATCAGCTCGACGTCCTCCATGTCCATTATGCAGTGCCGCATGCCACCGCTGCGATCCTCGCACGCGACATGCTGCCGGAAAAGCATCGGCCACGCATTATCACGACATTGCACGGAACCGACACCACATTGCTCGGACGCGATCCCGGTTACATGGCTGCAATTCGACACGCCCTGACACGCTCCGATGCCGTGACTGCCGTTTCCGATTTTCTGAAACAGGAAACCATTCGCTTGCTGGACATCAATTGCCCAATTGAAGTGATCCACAATTTCTTTACACCTCGTCCATTTTCTCGGTCGCGGGATGAGGTGCGCCGGGAATTGGGTCTCGGCCACGAGCTATTGCTATTTCACAGCTCTAATCTTCGTCCTCTCAAGAGAATTGATTTGTTGCTGTCAGCCGTTGCCCGACTTCAACCACGAGATTCGTTCAAACTTCTCATTCTCGCAGGCGAGGATTTTGCTCCCTATGAAGATGATGTGCTTCGGTTAAATGTCGCAGATCGTGTCGTCGTTCGGACGAAGATCTCTGAAATTGAAGATTATCTCCAGGCCGCCGACTTGGGACTATTCACCTCCGAAATGGAAAGCTTCGGTCTGAGCATTCTGGAGGGCATGTGCTTACGGTGCCCAAGCGTCGCCATGCGGGTTGGGGGCATCCCAGAAGTCATTGATGATGATACAACGGGTTTGCTAACACCATTTGGCGATGTTAACGCGTTCGTTAAAGCTGTGGAAACACTGCTGCAGGACCACGAACGCCGCCTCGCCTATGGCCGCGCGGCCAAGCTGTGCGCTGAACAACGGTTTTCCGCCGACTTCATTGTGCCGCGGTACGAAAATCTGTATCGGCGAATATGTCAACAAGTCGCTTGATCACAAGGTCGACCTGGAGTTCCACGACTCATTCCACGGTTTCGCCGCGAATCCCATCGGTCACTGTCGCCCAATATCGAAATCGCGGCGTATGGCGCGGCCCGAAATGTAACTTCAATCGCTGTTGGTTGGGCATGGGTCGTCGCAACGTGAAAAAAAACCGACTCACAGCGAATTGTCGTAGGTCGTTTTCATTCTCGCAGTGCCTGAGGTGGGCTTTTCCATCAACATATGTGTCTAGGCTAAATGTGAAGTGAGTCGTATGTTTCGCCTTAAAGATATCAATGTAAGTAACCTCTCCATACACAAAAAGAGTGTATTTGTTGTGCTTTATTTGATCCAATATCTTTGGGTCGCAATGTTTCGCCAGTGCGCGAAACTTCCATGTGCTATCCCGCCCAAGAGAACCCAATTCACCATGAGTGATCCATTCGTTAAGGAATGGGCCACGAAAATCTGGCCATGCATACGCAATGCCAAGGTTGCCATCGAGTTTATAGGCTGGCGTTTGGCCGAGATTTTTTATGAATATGGAAATTGTGATTTCGCCATCGGCAGACAAATCAGAAGCAGTTCCGCCGCTAGTGGCAACGTACGCCCTCAATTGTGTATTGGATTTGCTGTTGATCGAATAAAACTGAAATGCACTAACAATCGCCAAGGCAATGGTTCCCGCTGCCATTATCAGTGTGCCAATCGCCATCCAGGTTTGATGGCTCGCAAAGGGTCTGCGACGACTGAACTGATCGTCATTTTCGGCACACTGGGCATCATTTGGCCCGCCTTCATCGTCATGTTCAGTCTTGGGCTTTGGCAAGTCAATGCTTTGATCGGATGGCTGTTGGCGGCTGTCGGCTTGTTCTTCTTGATTAATGTGCCAGTGGCCCTGTGTCTCTGGTGGGCGGCCGTTGAATACCGCAACAAAGATAATGGCCACTGCGTCGACGACGGCCGCCGCGGCATACATAAGGGCATATAAGATGCGCCGACCCATCGCCAATCCTGCTAAGGTGTTGCGTGCGGCGCAATTCCATCCACGTGCGCAAGCGTATAATTGCTCTAAATCAAAACGACATTTATTCGGCCTTAAGCCGCCGTTTGGCGGCCTTCAGCATCGTATCGCGGATAAAGGCCGATGTAGTCTGCTGGCCCACGCTGGCCGCCCGCTCCACCAATTCCCAGCCCTCATCATCCATGCGGAAGATGCGCTGGGGAATCTGGCCGGTAGCAGGCCGACCCGGACCACGTTTAGGAGGTTCTTTCTTCATGGCCACAGTTTACGTCTATACAAAATAATTGTCAAGAATTTATATAATTGTATAGACAAGTTTGCAGTCGGCGGTTATAGTTTACGTATCGACATAAACAACCGTCAATTGCAAAGGGAAATGACAATGGACCCCCGCGAAGAAAGAGGCTTAATCATCGCCGCAAAGTCTCGTTGCATCCGTCAAAAGGGAAAGCTTTGGGTTGTCCCATCGCAAGCGAAGGCAACCGCCAATCCGTACTACGTAAACCTACAGGCGCAGACTTGCACTTGTTTGGACCATATTGAGGGCGGCCATAAGTGCAAACACATTTATGCCGCACAGTTTGTGTATCAAAGGGAATTCGAGTTTAACGCCGACGGAACGGTCACGGAAACGCAAACCATTACGTCGGTTCAGCAAGTTCGGAAAACCTACCCGCAGAATTGGGCAGCCTATGACAGTGCGCAGATAAACGAAAAATCAAAATTCCAATCGTTGCTGTTCGATCTATGTAAGGGAATCAAAGAGCAACCGCAGAAGGGTCCGGGCCGTCCGCGCCTGCCATTGTCCGATGCAATCTTCTGCGCAATCTTCAAAGTGTATTCAACGGTGAGCGGTCGGCGTTGTATGTCCGACATTGCGGACGCGCAAACAAAGTGGCTGATTAGCCGCGCCCCTTGCTATGCCAGTGTGTTTCACGTTTTAGAAAGCGAAGCGACTACGCCGATCCTAGAGCAACTCGTAATCGAAACGTCGAACCCGCTGAAAGCGGTCGAAACACAATTTGCGATTGATAGCTCCGGCTTCTCCGGCAGTCGGTTCGAGCGGTGATTCGATCATAAATGGGGCGACATTCGCAGCATTCGCACTTGGACTAAGGCGCACATTATGTGCGGCGTGACGACTAACACGATCACGGCCTGCGAAGTGAGCCACGCTGGCGACAGTCCGACATTGCCGAAACTGCTGGCCGCTACGGCCTCGCGTTTCGACGTTAAAGAGCTTTCGGCGGATATGGCCTACAGCAGCAAAAACAATCTGGAAGTGATTGAAGCGAACGGCACGGCCGCACTAATCCCATTCAAGAGCAATGCAGTGGCGACTGGCGACTCGCCAACATGGAATAAACTATTCCACTACTTCCAATTCAAGCGCGAAGAATTTTTGAAGCGCTACCACGCTCGCAGCAACGTCGAAAGCACGTTTTCAATGTTGAAAGCAAAGTTTGGCGACGGCGTTCGCAGCAAGACCGATACGGCCATGAAGAATGAAGTGCTTTGCAAAATCGTGTGCCATAACATCGCGGTTTTAATCAGCGCAATGTACGAGCTTGGCATCGACCCTATTTTTTACTCAGAAACGAACGATGATAAAAAATTCGCATGAAAACGACAATAATTACACAAAGCCTAACTGATAGTGTACATGCGATCAGATACACAATCCGGCCGGAACCTGACTGCGCTTGCTAGTTACTAGCCACCAGCCACCAGGCCACTGCTCACGCCACCAGACGACCAACCGACCCCTGACCTTCTGTCCCCGCAAGCCCATTTTTGTCCCGACGTAAATTCAATCCATTTTGTCAACCAAAATTTCAATGATCCTCGACGTTCTTCACCCAAACGACTCAAGTGCCCAGACAAAACCCACCAATTTTGTCCGCGCAGTATGGGACCCCCGCGCACGAAGCCAAAATGCCAAAACTCGAACTCCCCATTCTGTTTTCTGCCTTTTGCCTTCTGCGTTTACTCCGCCTTCCGCCTTCATTTCCCACTCGCCCCTTGACAGGCAATCATTTACCCCGCACTTACCCCTTTCAATACCGCCAGCCAACGAACGCAAAATGCCAATTTCATCCGACAATTCCTGAGCCACTTTATACCCGCTCTTTCCTACTCCAAAGCACGTGGTACAAATGAAGCGAATCGTTTTGGCCTAAAACTATCGTTTTTTCCGAGAGTTATGCCACCAACACTTCGCCACACATCCAACCACTTTCAAAAAAAATGCGCAACCAACCTCTGCCATTTTCACTCCGCAATCTTCAATCAGTAATCTTCAATCTGCAATTCCCCACTCCCCAAAAATGCCTTCACCCGCTCGCCCCTGCGACCTGAATCCTGAACCCTCCGACCTGAACCCCGAACCCTGCCCCATGCCCGACCTCGAATCCACTTTCGTAAAGCTCGCCGAGCACAACCGCGAAACCGCCATCCTCAATTCCGTCGAAGCCCTCCTGGGTTGGGACGAGCGCACCATGCTCCCCGCGGCCGGCGGTGATTTCCGCGCCGATCAAATCGCGCTCTTGGCAGGCATGGTCCATAAGCGCCGCACCGATCCGCGCCAAGGCCAGTGGCTCGACACGCTCGTTGCCGCCAAACTCGACCCGCACAGCGACAAGGGCGCGACGGTGCGCGAACTCAAGCGCCAATACGATCGCCGCGTGAAGCTGCCGCAGAAACTCGTCGAAGAACTTGCCCGCACCTCAATTCTCGGCCAGCAAGCCTGGGAATTGGCCAGGAAAAACGACGACTTCGCCGCGCTCAAACCGCTTTTGGAAAAAACGTTTCGCTTGAAGCGCGAGGCTGCCGAAGCCATCGGCTACGCCGAATCCCCTTACGACGCGTTGCTCGACGATTACGAGCCCGGCGCGCTCTCTTCGCGAGTCACCAAAGTCCTCGGCGCTTTGCGCGAACAACTGGTGCCGCTGGTCGCCGAAATTCGCGCTAGCGGCCGTTCGCCTAAAGTCGAAATCCTCAAGCGCCGCTATCCGGTCGATGCCCAGGAGCATTTCGCCAAACAGGTCGCCGAGCGCCTGGGTTTCGATTTCAACCGCGGCCGCCTCGATGTCACCGCTCACCCCTTCTGCTCCAGCCACGGCCCAAACGATTGCCGTATCACCACTCGCTACGACGAGCGCTTCTTCCCCTCCGCATTGTTTGGCGTGCTGCACGAAGCCGGCCACGGCATTTACGATCAAGGCCTGCGCCCCGATTGGTACGGCCTGCCGCCGGGCGAAGCGGTGTCGCTAGGCATTCACGAATCGCAATCGCGACTGTGGGAAAACTTCGTCGCCCGCAGCCGCCCCTTCTGGCAACATTTCTATCCGGCCGCGCAGGCCGCATTCCCCGAGGCGCTCGCCGGCGTCGCGCTCGACGATTTCTACTGGGCGATCAACGACGTGCGCCCCTCATTAATTCGTGTCGAAGCCGACGAAGCCACCTACAATTTGCACATTCTGGTGCGCTTCGAACTCGAGCAGGCGCTCGTGAACGACGAACTCAAAGTGGCCGATTTGCCAGCCGCCTGGAATGAAAAATACAAGCATTATCTCGACATCACCCCGCCCAACGATTCCGAAGGCGTGTTGCAAGATATCCATTGGAGCCACGGACTAGTCGGCTATTTCCCGACCTACTCGCTGGGCAACTTATACGCGGCGCAGTTTTTCGCTCAGGCCGACCGCGACCTGGGGGGCCTGCACCAGCAATTCGCCGCTGGCCAATTCGAGCCGCTCAAAAATTGGCTGCGCGAGAAAATCCACCACGCCGGACAATGTTATACTTCAGATGAACTCGTCGAGCGCGTGACCGAAAAACCCTTATCGCACCAAGCGCTCATGGCGCATCTGCGCGGCAAATTCGCTCCGTTGTACGGAATTTCCTCGCAAACGTGAAAACAGTATTCCACTCGGCAAGGCATAAAGTGCACTATGCCCACGATCATAGCCTGCCCAAAATGCCGCAAAGCAGTCACCGCGCCCGAACCGGCGGATCCGACCGCTTGGATGCGCTGCCCGCTGTGCCTGGGAAAATACCAATTGCAAACGTCGCTGGAAATTCATCCGCCCAAGCTTGAAATAATAGCCCAGCCAATCGAAGCGCAGTTGAGCGAAATCTCAACCGTGCCGTCGAATGCCAATCCCATTCCGCCAATTTCCCAACCCCCCTCCACCGTCGCGTTCATTCCCGACGTTGCTGTGCCACACGTTGCCACCCCCGAAGTTGCCGCCCCCGCCAGAATGAATGTGCCGGCGACTGAAGCAGCCGCGCCGCGAAAGCAGCCAACTGTCGCGTTCACCCTTGATCCGGCTTTCCCGGGTCTGCCCCCTCAAGGCGAAATGGTTTCCCACCGCCAAGCCCGCAAAGCCAGAAACCCGTTTGTCGATTTTCTCAAAATCGTCGTCGGCGGCCTGGCCGGGCTCGCCCTGGGCTACGCCATCTTGTTCTGGGGCTTCAAAGCCGATCCGTTCGGCCTCGCCCACTATTTACCCGCCGCACTTGTACCCCAAGATCTCAACCAACCATCCCCTCCTTAACTGGCCGCATTTATTTGATTTCCATCTAATACTGTTGATTAGCGCTGCAACTTTCTTCTCGAGGCGCCTATTGCATCTGTTTGGCGGTCCCTCTAAAATTGCGTAAGGCAATATGAGACTGAGTCTCAATTCTGAATCTTCACGCGACGGATGCAACGATGAGCCCGATCATTCCGCTTGTGCCGCTCAATTCGCTCCAGCAAGGATGCTTTGCCGAAGTTGCCGACATCGTCGGCAGCGCCGATCAAGTGCAACGCATTAAGGAATTGGGTTTCGGCCACGGCGAGAATCTGGAAATGGTTCGCGCGGGCAGCCCCTGCATTGTGCGGCTGCGAAATCACACGCTGTGCATCCGCGGCAACGAACTCTTGAACGTGCTGGTGCGGCCGGGAGTATAGCCGTGACCACGCTAGCGCAGTTGTCGATCGGCGACCATGGCCAGGTAGCGCGGGTTCGCGGCCAAGATGAAATCAGCACGCGACTTTTGGAAATGGGGCTGACGCCTGGAGTGAGCGTGTGCGTGCTCGGTGCCGCGCCGCTGGGAGATCCGATCGAACTGGAATTACGCGGCTATCGGCTCAGCGTGCGCCGCAGCGAGGCTGAGCGCGTCGAACTGGCCGAACCGCGCTAGACTTCTGTTTTGCATTGCTGCTGAACGATCAAAGACGGCGGTGAAATTCATTTGGCGAATCTTTCCATGACCGTAGCCGCCCAACAACGCACTGTCACCGTCGCTCTGGTTGGCAACCCCAACACAGGCAAATCGACGTTGTTCACGGCTCTGGCCGGCGTGCGGCAGCGTATTGGCAACTATCCGGGCGTAACCGTCGAGAAGAAAATCGGCCATTTGCATTTCGTCGGCGAGCGGTTCGCGCTGGTCGATTTACCCGGAACGTACAGCTTGGCTCCACGCTCGCCCGATGAAATGGTCGTGGTCGATGTGCTGCTGGGCCGGCGCGACGATGTTCCGCCGTGCGACGTGATTTTGTGCATTGTCGATGCCAGCAACCTAGAGCGAAATCTGTACTTGGTGAGCCAAGTGCTTGAACTAGGCCTGCCGACGGTGGTCGCCCTGAACATGATCGATATTGCCCAGGGGCGCGGCATAAGAATCAATATCGAGCGGCTCAGCCGTCAGTTGGGCATTCCCGTTATTGCGACTCAGGCCAACAAGCACCGCGGCCTCGACGAATTGAAGCAAGCCATCGCGGCAGCGTGCTTACGGTCGCAGCGCACGCCAAGTTCCAGCCCATTTCCCGAACGATTCCAAGCCGAAGTTGCGCAATTGCAAACGCTTTTTAACCCCAATGGTTCTGAAACTACCGCTGGCAACGGCGCGTCGCCCAGCGACAGAGCCAGCTCAGCCAATGCAAACGGTAAAATCCCGCGCTATCTCGTTGAACGGTTACTGCTCGATACAAGCGGCTATTTGGAGCAATCAGATTTTCTGCAGCGGCATCTCGCGGGCACAAACGGGGGTCTTCGCGAGCAACTCAAGCTCTCCCGCGCTCGGTTGGCCGAGGCGAACTGTCCCGTGCCGGCCATCGAAGCGATTGCCCGCTACGCTTGGGCCAGCCGCGCGCTGGAAGGCGTTTGTACGCATCCCGAAGAGAAATCACGCACGCTCACCGATAAAATCGACCACGTGCTCACGCACAAAGTTTGGGGCACGGTGGTATTCGCTGCCGTTATGTTTCTGTTGTTCTCCTCGATCTTCGTGGCCGCCAAACCGCTGATGGATTGGATCGGCATGGGGGCGCTGTGGGTGCAGAATCTGGTTGGCGGCGCATTGGCCCAAGGTGCGCTGCGGTCGCTCGTGGTTGATGGCATGATCGGCGGCGTGGGGAGTGTCGTTGTCTTTTTGCCTCAGATTCTGCTCTTGTTCATGTTCATCGCCATTTTGGAAGATTGCGGCTACATGGCCCGCGCCGCGTATCTGATGGATAAGCTCATGGTCCGCGTTGGCTTGAGCGGCAAGTCGTTCATTCCGCTCTTGTCGTCGTTTGCCTGTGCGATACCGGGCATTATGGCGGCCCGCGTGATCGAAAATCGCCGCGACCGACTGACGACGATCTTGGTCGCGCCGCTCATGAGCTGCTCCGCTCGACTGCCGGTCTATACGCTGCTCATTGCCGCGTTTATTCCCGGCGGGGCGCTGGCGCGCGGTTTCACCCTGTTTGCAATGTACCTGGTTGGCATCGTTGCGGCCGTAATCGTGGCGCTGGTGCTCAAGCGCACTATTTTGCGCGGGGCGACCCCTCCGTTTGTCATGGAATTGCCGCCATACAAACTCCCCTCGCCCGCGCTCGTGCTGCATCGCATGGTCGAGCGCGGTTGGGCCTTTATTCGTCGCGCCGGCACGCTCATTGTGGCAGTGGCGATCGTCGTGTGGGCGCTGCTTTACTATCCACATAATTCAAGTATTGCCGAGCGCAATTTGGCGCTTGAGAAGCAATCGCTTGCCGCCCAGGTTGCGATTTTGCCCGATGGAAATTCGCACCGCGAATACCTGAAAGACCAACTCTCGCGTTACGAAGACCCCAACGAGCACGATCAATTGCTCAAAGGCGCCTACGAGCGGCAAAGTCTGCTAGGCCGCATGGGCCGCTTCATCGAACCGGCCGTCAAGCCACTCGGCTGGGATTGGCGCATTGGCTGTGCGGCCATCGCCTCATTTCCCGCGCACGAAGTTGTGCTGGGAACCCTAGGCGTGATTTACAACCTGGGCGATGTCGATTTGGAAGAATCCAGTGGTAAAATTCAATTGCAGACACAGTTGCAAAATGCCACCTGGGACGGCACAACCAAGCGAGTATTCACGGTCCCCGTTGCCGTGGGCCTGATGGTGTTTTTCGCGCTGTGCACCAATGTGCGGCGACTTTGGTCATCATCAAACGCGAAACGAATAGTTGGCGCTGGCCGATCTTTACTTTCACCTATATGACCGTGCTCGCTTACCTTGGCGCGCTCGCGACGTACCAGATCGGAACCTGGCTGACTGGTTGACCACCGACTACTGTCCACCGATCTTCGTAATGCAAAACGTCATCGCCCTAATTATCGTCGCGGTAGCCGCCGGTTATCTTGCCTGGCGAGCCATCAGTTTGGTCGTCGCGCGTCGCCGTGCCGGCTGCTCAAGCGGATGCCACACTTGCCCGGCGGGAAATAGCTCCTTGCCAGAGCAAAAACAATTGCTCACCATTGCACCGTTGAAATCAATCGGCTCGGAGAAGCATCAGCCGAACTAAGAAAATGCCGTCAAAATAGAAATGCCAAAGCGGCTATTGATAAGCGCCCTACTGTCCCCCACGAAAACCGGTGGTCGTGCTCTGCCCTTCGGGCTCAATCGAAGTTCCTTTGCTCGCGGTCGAGTTTCCCGAACCGGTCCCGTCCGAAATAGTCGCTTGGCATAGCACGTCGGGCACCAGATTTTCACCCAGGTCGGTCTTAATCTTGAGTTTTTGGGTGATCTTTCCCAGCTGATCGCCGGCCTTAAAAGTCACGGGTATCAACTGCACTTCACGCGCGGCGTCGGGAATCTTGCACGTAAAACCATCGCCGCATTCGACGCCCAGCACCTTAAAAGGCCGCTTGCCGCGCACGACCAAGTTCTTGGTTACCGTTTGTCCCGGTGCGAGCGTGCCCAAGAGCAAGGTTGAAGGATCGACTTCCACCGCCGCCACCACGCGCCCTTCCACATCGACGGGAATTTGCGCGGCTTGGGGATCGTTCGTCATTAAGAACAATTGGTCGTTGATGTAGCCCACCGGAGTCGACGGCTTTAGTCGCACCACCAAATCGTACGAGACGCTGCCGGGCACTCGATGCGTTTCGTTCACCTCCACTTCGAAGTTCGTATTGGCGCTGCGCACATCGGTAATTTTCCAATCAGTGCGCCCGCCGGTGTGCGTTACCGCCACGGTGCGCTCGGTGCCTTGCCCGGCATCGACCGAGCCCAGTTCCACCTGTCCCGGCTGCAGCATCACATCACTGCGAATATTGCCATAGACTTGCAACTGCACTTCAGCCGGATAAGGCCGGTCGAAGGTCACGGTGATCGTTGCCGAGTGCTGGCCCAAAAATGCGCTGGTATTGAGCGTGGCAATAACCTCGCCGGTTTCCCAGGTCTTCAAATCGCGCTTGGTAACGTCGGGGCTGGTGCAGCCGCAACTGCTGCGCACATCGACCACGTGCAGCGGCTCTTCGTAAATGTTCTTGAACTTGAAGCGGTAAACCGCTTTCGATCCGCGCTACCGAGCCAAAATCGTGGCTCGTGTCGGTGAACATTTTGCGCGCCCAATCTTGGGCTGGCGCAGCCGCGGCGCACATAAGCAAAATGAACCAGGAGAGCAAAACGTAACGTCGCACGAACCAAGTCCCCCGTACCAAAACTTCAAGATGTCGGTGCCATTGCCATCAAAACTTGCAAACAACCATCTTCGGCAGCCGCGGCTAACCGCCAGCCAGCCCAAGCACGCTTGTTGCGTTTGGGCCGAAGTCGCCCTAACTGCCACGCCAAACAGTAGTTGCACAGCCCGAGTATCACTGCCGCCCTGAACAGGACATAGGTGTAGATATTCCGATTATTCGGAGCGCCAAGCCCCGCAGCACAAGCCATTTTGGTCGCGCCGACCGGGTTTCGCCGGTCGATCGCTGGATTTCTCCGCATGCTAGCACTTTTCGCCACGGCAACCTCGGCCAACCCCCTCCAAGCGTCGTAAAAGGAATATCTTAAGGCTGCATCGTTCTATCTTCCAAACGCATTTAACCCTGCTGCCGGCGCCGGTCGAATCACCCCACCGGCTGCCGCTTTGCTATCATACATTTGCTCACCACATTCTACCGCCGCAGCGGGATGGGGAAACACGGATTTTTTATGTTGCAGACTCAAGGTGCAAAACGAGCCTTTGCACTGGCTGCGATTGTATTGTTTTTTGCCATAGCAATCGGCATGCCCGCCCGTCGTTTCGCTTTCTCGCAGGGGACGGCCGAAACTCCGGCCGCAAATCCCTTTCCACGCAGCGCCCCGGCCCCGGCCCTCGACGGCGGCGTCGGCTGGCTGAACACCTCGGCCCCGATCGATTTGAAGCAGCTTCGCGGCAAATTCGTGGTGCTCGATTTCTGGACCTATTGCTGCATCAATTGCATGCACATTTTGCCTGAGTTGAAGAAGTTAGAACACGCTTATCCGAACAACGTCGTGGTCGTTGGCGTGCACTCCGGTAAGTTTGACACCGAGCACGATTCCGAGAGCATCCGACAAGCCATCATGCGATACGACATCGAGCATCCCGTCGTGAACGATGCCGATTACAAAATCTGGAACGCCTATGGTGCGAGCAGTTGGCCAACATTAAAGGTCATCGATCCCGAGGGAAATTTGGTGGCTGGCAATAGTGGCGAGATCGATTTCGCCACGCTCGATTCGTTTTTCAAAAAGGCCCTCCCATACTATCGCCAGAAGGGCGCGCTCGACGAAAAGCCAATCCATTTCGAGCTGGAGAAAAACAAAACCGCCGCCACGCCGCTGCGCTTTCCAGGAAAGATCCTGGCCGACGAAGCCACGAATCGGCTCTTCATTTCCGACTCCAGCCACAATCGCATCGTAGTGGCGTCGCTGGATGGCATCCTGCACGCCTCGGGTGGCACGTCCAGCATGGGCGCGGCTGCGCGCCGGGTGGCATGCCCTCGCGCAGTGTGGGCGTGCTTACGACAAACGAAAGCATGCCACCCACAGCCAGGCTGCTCTTCGTCATCGGCTCAGGCGAACTCGGCCACGCCGATGGCGACTTCGCCACTGCCCAATTCAACCACCCGCAAGGCCTGGCGCTCGCTGGCGACACGCTGTATGTGGCCGATACCGAAAATCATTTGCTTCGCAAAATCGACTTCAACAATAAGCGAGTTACCACGATCGCTGGCACTGGTCAAGAAGCACGCGGACCGTCGGAAGGCACAAACGAACAGGCCTTGCTGTTGAAAACCAGTCTGAATAGCCCCTGGGCACTCGCGATCGCCGGCAAAAACTTGTATATCGCCATGGCCGGCACCCATCAGATTTGGCGCATGCTGCTCGACGAAACACAGCTTGTGCCGTATGCCGGCAGCACCGCCGAAGATATTGTCGATGGCCCACTTTTGGCCAGCGAACCGCGCGAATTCGGCTACGCCTCGTTCGCCCAACCCAGTGGCTTAAGCACCGATGGCGCGACCCTCTTCGTCGCCGACAGCGAAGGGAGCTCGGTCCGCGTCGTGCCGCTTGACCCATCGAAGCACGTGCAAACGATCATCGGAACGGCCGACTTGCCGTCTAACCGATTGTTTACCTTCGGTGATGTCGATGGCCCGCCTGGCCAAGCTCGCCTGCAACATTGCCTCGACGTGCTGTATCACGATGGCTATGTGTACGTGGCCGACACGTACAACGACAAAATTAAAGTGATCGACCTAAAGAGCGGCGAATGCAAAACACTTGCCGGCACTGGCAAACCGGGGCACAACGATACTGCGTCTGGCAATCCCGCCGAATTCTTCGAACCCGGCGGCCTCGCCTACGCCGCCGGCAAACTCTATGTGGCAGACACGAATAATCATTCGATTCGCGTCATCGATTTGGCCAGCGCAAATTCCGGTGCCCCGCGAGTCAGCACGCTCGAAATCTCCGGCCTCACACCGCCCGAGGCAAAAAAGTTCGCTCCTTAGTGCGCCTTACCGGGTAAATCCCAGCCCAAACGCCAAGCCGTACAAATCGACTCCGGGATCGAATATCTCCCCGCTGCCAGGATTTCCCCCAGGCACTGTCCAATTCCACGATTGGAATTCGAATGCCAAGCGCACCACCACAGTTCCACGGCACCAGCATACGTCTTTCGACCATTGTACGCCGGCTTGCGCTTCCCAAATCGTCAAATCGGCGTTGAATTTCGCCGACCCATTGTCCACCACCGGCGGGCCGCCGTCGTTCATCCGCGCGTCGAACACGGCATTGCATTGCCCCCACAAGGCCGAACCGCGAAAACTGCCGAACAATTCCCAAGGGCTCTCGCCCAGTTGCCGCGTCAATTCGATCGAGCCCGTAATTCCGCCGGCATTCACTTGATTGCTGAACTCATACAATTGCGAATTGGCCGGACTTGTCGTCAGATCCAAAATGTTCGCCTGGACCAAACGTTCCAGCGAGCCGTATCGCCCGCCGAAGCTCAACTGCAAATTCCAGCGGTCCCAATTCCAATCTTTGGTCGCCTCGGCGTCGATGTCGTACATTTTCAGATCTTGGTTCAGATCGGCGACATTGCCAGGCTGAAAATCGGTGATGTTGAATCGCGCTTCATCGACATTCAACTGCCAATAACGCACGCGCCCGCCCCAGCCATTGTCATTTTCCGCCCCCAGCCAAATCCGTGGCGATGCCGTCCAGCCCGGATCAACGCGTGTTAATGCCTGATCGGCGTCGGGATTGCCGGTGGCGTGGAAATTCGGATCCAAATACGTGGCTTCGACGCCGCCGGTCCAATGCCAACAGGGCCCGTCGCAGGCATTCGAATTGCCAAAGCCGTTCGCGCCGTCGCCTAAGTTAAGAAAATCGCTTGCCGTAGCGAACGATTGCAATAGAAAAAAACACAGCGCAGCGCCCCCCAACCGCATCCATCGGTGCACAATCATCGGAGCACGAATCCTTTCCGCCCCAAACCTGCGGCATCGAACAGCACAGCCGCATAGTTCCTGGAAATCCGTTGCCCCGTCTCTCCTATCGCCATTTCAGAACTGGCGAAGTGATCGTGTGGCACTCGAACGCTACCGACGCTTCGACCCGCACAATTAGAACGCCCCAGTGGAGTTAAGCTGTACTGACGCCAATTGCGGAAATCCGCTCGTTTGCGATAAAATCTGATACTCGCGCCGCCAAAATCGGCATTGCATAAGGTCTTTATTTACATGTTCGAATCCATCCAGCAAGGTCTCTCCACCGCACTGCGCAGCTTGCGCGGCAAAGGCAAGCTGTCGGAAGCGAACATGCGCGATGGCCTGGAGCTCGTGCGGCAGGCCTTGCTCGAAGCCGACGTTAGCTACGACGTCGCCCGCGAGTTCATCGATCGCGTCAGTGTCGATGCCGTCGGCGAGCGCGTGCTCACATCGCTCGATCCCACGCAGCAGTTGGTCGGCATCGTCAACCGCGAGCTCATCAACCTGATGGGTCCGGTCGATCATTCGCTTCATCTCAAAACCGGCGATACCAGTATCCTCATGCTCTGCGGCCTGCAAGGCTCGGGCAAAACCACCACCTGCGGCAAGCTGGGGCGGATGATCCAGCAACAAGGCCGCCAGGTAATGCTCGTCGCCGCCGACTTGCAGCGCCCTGCAGCCATCGACCAGTTGCATGTGATCGGCGAACAGCTTGGCTTGGTGGTCTATTCCGAGCACGGCGCCCCCGACCCGGTCGTTGTCTGCCACAACGCGGTCAAGAAAGCCAAAACCGACGGCATTCCGATTGTCATTCTCGATACTGCCGGCCGGTTGCACATCGACGACGAATTGATGCACCAGCTTAAGCGCATCGACCAGCGCGTCGAGCCCGATCAGGTGCTGTTGGTCGTCGACGCCATGACCGGCCAAGACGCCGTCACGAGCGCCAAAGCGTTTAACGAAGCGCTCGAGCTCGATGGCGTCATCATGACCAAGCTCGACGGCGATGCCCGCGGCGGCGCGGCGTTGTCCGTCAAGCACGTTACCGGCGTGCCGATTAAATTCATCGGGACCGGCGAGCATCTCGATAATCTCGAGGAATTCCACCCCGAGCGCATGGCCAGCCGCATTCTCGGCATGGGCGACGTGCTCTCGCTGGTCGAAACCGCGCAGCGCGAATTCGACCAGGAACAAATGGTTAAGACCGAAGAGCGGATGCGCAAAGGCGAATTCACGCTCGAAGATTTTCGCGAGCAGATGAGTCAATTGGCCAAGCCTGGGCTAATGAAAAAAATGATGGGAATGATGCCGGGCATGGGTGGTCTGAACGAGCTGATGAATCAGTTCGACGAAGGAGAGATTCACCGCTTAAACGGCATGATCGATTCGATGACGGCAGACGAGCGCCGCAATCCGAAAGCCATCGATCAGAGTCGCCGCCGCCGCATTGCTGCAGGCGCGGGCGTCGAGCCGCACGAGGTAAACGACCTGGTGAAGCAATTCGACGGCATGGCCTCGATGATGAAAGAAATGTCGAGCCTGGGTATGCGCGACCGAATGAAAAAGATGCAGCAATTGCAGCAAGGAGGCTTTTTAGACCCAGGTTCGCGGCTGGGAGCCAAAAAAGTCGGGACCGGCAAACGCCTCACCCCGGACGAAAAACGCAAACTCAAAAAGCAACGAGAAAAGGAATTGCGGAAGAAAAAACGCGATTCGCGAGGGTGAATCGCATAGATTGCGCGCAAGATGTCAGACACCTGGATTCGATTGATCCCCACCGACAGAACGTTTGTTCCTGCATCAGACGATAGTGCAAAGGCAGTTAAAATGTTTCGTAATTTCGTTCCTGACGCCGATGAGGTGTACGCGAATAATTTTGAAGAAATTCAATTCATCGATTGTGGCGGGAATTGGTCTGGGGTTACGTGCCCCGAATGTGGTGCAGACGCAGAACCTTAGTTTGGTGATGAAATGACAAAATCGTTCGAAGGGACTAGGTTCCGCGACCTTAGCGCTGTAGCGCACTGCTGTGGTGCAAGTGTTTCATTAGACAATCTAAATTTCGGTTGGCCGGTGGGCTTCGCGAGATACGTGCTCGAGGCGAGGAATCCACGATTGCCGACGGCTGAACTTAACAAGTCCCATCACCTTGCGTTGGAGCAAGAACTGGGATGCAAGCTAAGCATCATTTGGCGGCACATTTGAAACAACCCCCGTTGCAGAACGCAAAAAAATCGGTTCTATTAACAGCTCCCATTGAACCTAACGGAGAATGATTTCTGTGGCAGTTAAAATTCGCATGAAACGCTTGGGGCGGAAGCACCGTTCCTATTTCCGCATTTGCGCCACCGATAGCCGCGCCCGCGCGATGGCCGCGTGGTCGAGGAAATCGGCAGCTACGATCCCGAAATCCCATTGACCGACGCCCGCTGCACGCTCGAACACGATCGCGTGACGTATTGGCTGGGCGTCGGGGCCAAGCCGTCGGATCGCGTGAGCGTGCTCATCAAGAAATACGGCCCGGAGGGCACTCACCTAAAACAGCGCGAAGAAGCCATCGCTCAACTCAAGGCCCCCAAAACAGTGCCCGACCCAGGTCCTCCGGCTGTCGCCGCTGTCAAACCGAAGAAGCAAGCCGAAGAAGCCGCGCCCGCCGATGCCGCCGAGTCGTCTCCTGGCGTCGAATCCGCGCCGCCGGCCGCGGAATAAGCAATCGCAAATTGCAGCATGTAGAATGCAGAAGTTCTGCCTTCTGCTTTTTGCCTTCTGCCTTTTTCCGCCATGCGATTTGATGTCCTAACGCTGTTTCCGGAAATCTTCTCCGGCTACTTGGGCCAAAGCCTGTTGAAGCTGGCGATTGAGCGGAATCTGGTGCAGGTCAAACTGCACAACATTCGCGACTGGGCACACGGCAAACACAAAGTCGTCGACGATCGCCCTTACGGCGGCGGACCCGGCATGCTGCTCAAAGTTGAGCCGGTAGTCGAATGCGTCGAAGCAGTGCAAGCGCAGACCGCGCCGGGGCATCTCGTCATGCTTTCGCCGACAGGCCGAACGCTCACCCAGCAAGTTGTCGAGGAACTGGCCGCCCACTCGCGATTGCTCCTTTTATGCGGCCGCTACGAAGGCTTCGACGACCGCGTGCGGCAATTGCTTAAGCCCGATGAAATTTCGATTGGCGATTACATTCTTGGCGGCGGCGAAGTGCCGGCCATGGTACTGATCGATGCGGTCATCCGCTTAGTCCCCGGCGTACTGGGTGACGAGGATAGCGCGCGCCGCGATTCGTTTTCCGATTCCGGCGGCCGCCGAATTCTCGAGGCCGGTCACTACACCCGCCCGCGAGAATACCGCGGCCTGACCGTGCCCAAAGTGCTCCTAAGCGGCGATCATGAAGAAATCGAAAAATGGCGGCAAGAACAAGGCATAAACCTCACCCGTGACCGCCGGCAAGATTTACTGCCTCCCGATCTACAGCCTCCCGATGCCACCGGCTGAGCCCATAGCTCACAGCTCATCGCTCAACATTCAACGTTCATCGCTCAGCGCTCACTGTTCTCATGGCCGTCCTCCTACAAATTAAAAACGCCTCCAAAAGCTACGGCCAGCAAGTGCTGCTCGATGGGGCCGACGCTACCATCACCGACCAGGCCAACGTCGGCTTTGTCGGACGCAACGGTGCAGGCAAAAGTACGCTCTTGCGCGTCATTCTGGGCGACGAAGAGCTCGACCGCGGCGAAATCGTCCGCCATCCCAAGCTTCGCCTGGGCTATCTCCGTCAGCACGATCCCTTCCTGCCCGGCGAAAGCGGCCTCGAATTCCTCATCCGCGCAAGCGGCCAGCCCGATTGGAAATGCGGCGAAGTCGCCGGCGAGTTCGAGCTCAAAGGCCCGTCGCTCGCCGGACCCATCACCGCGCTCTCGGGGGGCTGGCAAACGCGCTTGAAGCTCGCCGAGCTTTTGCTGCACGAACCCAACTTGCTGTTGCTTGACGAGCCCACTAACTTTCTTGATTTGCGCACGCAAATTCTGCTCGAGCACTTCCTGCGCAACCATCGCGAAGCGTGCCTGGTCGTCTCGCACGATCGCGCCTTTCTCGCCGCCACCTGCGAGCACACGCTCGATCTGTCGCGCGGCAAGCTCACCATGTTCCCCGGAAAAATCGACGCCTTCCTCGACCAACAACAAGCGCAGCGCGAACACAACGAGCGCGCCAATGCCGCTGTGCAGGCGAAACGCCGCCACCTCGAGGATTTCATCGCCAAAAATCGCGCCCGCGCCAGCACCGCCTCTCGCGCCCGCAGCAAAAGCAAACAGCTCGAACGGCTGGAACTCTTGGAAATTGCAGCCGACGAACCGACTGCCAACATTCGCGCTCCGCGCGTCGAACCGCGCAAAGGGCCGGCCGTGCGCTGCCAAGGGCTTTCGATCGGTTACCCCGAGCGCACCGTGGCCGAGAATATCGACTTGGAAATCGAGCACGGCGCCCGGGCTGCGATCCTGGGGGACAACGGTCAAGGCAAAACCACGTTCCTGCGGACTATCGTCAGTTCGCTGCCTGCACTGGCCGGGCAGGTGCGGTGGGGCTACGGCTGCGAAATCGGCATCTACGCGCAGCACGTCTACACGAGCCTCCCCGGCGATAAGCTCGTGCTCGATTATCTCGAGCGCGCCGCCGCCCGCGGCACGAAAACGCAGGAGATTCTCGATGTCGCCGGCGCGTTCCTGTTCCGCGGCGATCAGGTCGAAAAACCCATTTCCGTCCTCTCCGGCGGCGAGCGCGCCCGACTCTGCCTGGCCGGCTTGCTGTTGGGCAACTACAACGTGCTCGTGCTCGACGAGCCGGGCAACCATCTCGATGTTGATACGGTCGAGGCCCTGGCCCGCGCGCTGGCCGATTATCAAGGCACGGTCATCTTCACCAGCCACGATCGCCATTTTTTGCGCCGCGTGGCCAGCTCGATTGTCGAAGTGCGCGACGGCCGCATCGTGAACTATCGCGGCGATTACGAGTCGTATCTCTACTCGGTCAACAAGGAAATCGACGACGCCGAGCAGGCGCAGCATGCGGTTCAAAAACAGGAATCGCCCGCTGCCCCCAAACCGTCCAAGCCCAAACATCAATCCGCGCACTCGGGCGACGATCGCCAGCTTCGCAAGGAAATGGCCAATCTCGAAAAAACAATCTCCCGCCTCGAAGCGCAGAAGAAGCTCACGAGCGAACAACTGCTCGCCGCCACCGATCCTGCCGAAGCCCTGCGCTTGCACAATGAATTGACCACCATCGCCTCCCAACTCGAGCAAGCCGAACACCGCTGGCTGGCGATCGAGGAGCGAATGGCGGGGTAGAGAGTTGGAGGTAGAGGGTGGAGAGTCGTGAGTGGGGAATGAGGAATGGGGAGTGGGGAATGAAGGCGGAAGGCGGAATTCGGAAGGCGGAGTCCAGGAAGACAGCAAGCTGGTGAGCTGATCCTCGGCGGGGCGGGTATGAGGATTTCGTGAGCTGCGCGGTGGTACTTGCATGTGGAATTCTTGCGCGGGATAACAGCCGATGTTCGCCATTGCGTCCTGTCTCAAATTCTCGTCTCATTCATCGCACACGAGGACCGCGTATGAGCCCCAAAGCCTCTGAACGTAAAATGGTTTCCGATTCCCTCAACTTTTGGGAACTTCCCGCCGAGTCGGAATTACACGCCATTACTATTCCGGAATCCCCCACGTCCAAATTGCCCACCACGGTGCGCATCACGCATTCCAATTCTTACGGCCCGATCGACGAGACCGAGCTTTTTGTGCGTCTGGGCGACTCCGCCAATCCTACCGAGCAAGACGATGTGAAATCGCACACCGATTGGGTGCCCGCCAAGCTGGTTGAAGAGTTGGTATATGTTGAGGAAGATTACATTCCGCGCGACCAGGCCGACGAGCCATTCGAAGACGAAACGCTCTGGTGCGGCACCTACGAAGCCCAGCTTAAATTGCCCGCCGGCACGCAGTTGATCGAAATCAAACTCATGAGCCGCAACGACGTTTTCCCGTCGCTGGTGCTTTCGGATTGGGAAGTCAACGTGGCCTAGCCTCTGCCGCCGGTTGCCACTGCTAGCCCGCCGCAGCGGATCCGCCGTCGCGGACTTGCCCAGCAGTGTGGTGGCGCAGCAACTCACCCGTTCACCTGCTCACCTCTTCACCCGCTTTTCTTTCTCCCTCTCTCCATGTGGGTTCGGAGACTCGCTGTGGCGAGAGAGCAGCAACCCAGCGTTTTTGAGGATCATACACGAGCCATATCGCGACCAAACTGATTTCCATGCCTTCGCGACTCACGTTCCAAAGGCATGCGCCTGAACGGTGGGCTCAAATCGATCAAATTGGCCGTGCAATTGTCACCGTGGAATCGCTTTCCATCTACGGCAACCCAGCAAAAACCGGCATGCGTAGTCAAACGTATGTGGGTCGGAAAATGGTACAGCACATGCAGCGCTTTTGCAGCGCCGAGCGCTAAGAATAACAACAGCAAACGTTAACCTTTTGGAAGTGCGTTCGGCAACAAGGCTGTATGGTAGTCGTGTGCACCGTTTTTCAAAGCGAAATGCCAGGAAGGCCATCAGGTTACATCTATTGCGGTGACCGAGAGTGGCTTTTCCAACGGGCGTATTGACGACCCCCACCAGGCGCGGCCTCGAACACAACAGAGGCCAGCTAAGAGGAGGCAACGACGATGGTACGAGTGGCCCTAATCACGGGAGCCAGCCGCGGTATCGGTGCGGCAACCGCAGGGGTACTGGCCGAACACGGGTACCGGGTGGTCGTCAACTACCGCGCCAGTGCGCCACAGGCCGAGAAGGTGGTGGCAGCCATCACCGCGGCCGGCGGCGAAGCTGTGGCGATTAAAGCCGACGTCACAGTACCAAGTGACGTTACCGCCATGGTTGATGAAATCAAACAGCGGTGGGGCGGGATCGACGTGCTCGTGCACAGCGCGTTGACGCCGTTTGCCATCACCTCGTTCACCGAGTTGACCTGGGAGCAGCTCGGCGGAAAGCTCGACAGCGAGTTGCGCGCCGCGTTCTTGATAACGAAGGCCGTTGTGCCGGGAATGGTTTCGCGCAAATACGGTCGGCTGATCTATCTGAGTACCGGGCTGTCGCGCCGTGCGCGTGAAGGAATGATCACGCTTGGCACCGCTAAGGCGGCTCTGGACCAGTTCGTGCGATATGTCGCTTTGGAGCTGGCGCCGCGCGGGATCACCGCCAACCTCGTCGCACCGGCCACGGTGGAGGGAACCAGGGTGACCGAGCAACTCACCGCCGAACGGATGCGCGAGTTAGCCGCGGCCACGCCAATGCACCGACTGGTCCGCCCCAACGATGTCGCTAAGACGATAGCGTTCTTAGCAAGTGAGGATTCCGGTTTTACCACCGGCCACTACCTACCAGTCAACGGGGGCCTTGCAATGGACTAAAGGCAACAAGCGCGAGCGCACTGTCCGAGTTTGGGAGAAAGGCTATGCCGCCGATGCACACGATCGACCTGACCTACGTGGGGCGCGGTCTTCACGAAGAACTGATCGCATATGTGGCCGATCAGGAGGGATATTTCGAGGATGAAGGTGTCCACGTCGCCGTCCGCGACGGAATCAAGTGGAAGAACGAGCGCCTGCGCGGCGGCGCCACCATCGGTTTAGGCCGGGCCTTGTTGTCGCGATTGACCGACGGTATCCAATGGAATGTACTGGCAGTCAACACCCACCGGCCGCTGTTCTGGTTTCTCGGACGCGGCGACGTGAAATCCATGGAAGATCTTCGCGGGCGCCGACTGGCGATCCACCCACCCCGCACCGCACCCGGCTGTTTCGCGCGGATCGTATTGCGCAAGCACGGGCTGGACCCCGATCGCGACCTGCAGTGCATCGTACGAGCCCCGGGTGACTACCAGATGGATCTGCGGCGCCTTCGCGACGGTTCGATCGATGCAGCCTACGTGGGCAGCTCATTAGCGCCCGAACAGGTTGCCGCCGAGGAGGGCTTTTCGGTCCTATCGTGGGTCGGCGACCACTTCCAGATCCCCACCGTGGGAATCGCCGTCGACCCCGCTCGTATCCCGCTCGACAACCCGGCGCTGCAGGCGCTGGTGCGGGCCAACAAGCGAGCCCTTTTTACGATTGCCCAACAACCCCAGTTAGCTGTCGACTACATCGCCTCGTTCCTCAGCCGGCTGACCCGTGATGAAGTCCAGCGATACTACGAACGCTACATCGGCCCATACTTCACTTCCGACGGTCGAATAGACCTCAACATCGCTCAGCACGCGGTCGACGCGGTCGCCAGCGAACTCGGCGTCGCCGCGGCATCTGTTGACCAGATGTACGAGCCCGCTCTGTCACCGTTGCCGCGACGACCCAACACTCGTCTTCGTAACCAGGAAGCCCTCCGGCACTAACGCCAAGCGGCGGAATGTCATTAACCTGTTACAAACAAGGAGATTTGTTATGAAAATCGTAGTCATCGGCGGCAGCGGGCTCATCGGGAAGAAACTCGTGAACAACCTTCGTCAGCACGGCCATCAGGTTGTGGCGGCGTCACCCTCGTCGGGCGTCAACACCATCACCGGCGAGGACTGGCCGAAGCACTGACCGGTGCTCAGGTCGTCGTCGACGTGTCGAATTCGCCCTCGTGGGAGGACAACGCGGTCATGGAGTTCTTCGAGACATCAGGGCGCAATCTCCTGGCTGCGGAAGCGGACGCCAAAGTGCGGCATCATCTGGCACTGTCGGTCGTCGGCACCGATCGCCTGCTGGCGAGCGGTTACTTCCGCGCAAAGATGGCTCAGGAGAATTTGATTAAAGCTTCTCGCATTCCGTATACGATCGTTCGTGCCACGCAATTCTTCGAGTTCGTGGGGGGCATCGCCGAATTGGCAAGCGACGGGCACACGGTTCGATTGCCACCCGCCATGATGCAGCCAATCGCGGCGGATGATGTCGCCGCCGCGCTGGCCGATATTGCCGCTGCGGAACCATTGAACGGCACGATCGAGTTGGCAGGCCCCGAAACGATCCGCATGGACGAACTCGTCCGACGCTTCTTGAGTGCAAGCCACGATGTACGGCAAGTGACCACTGACGTTCAGGCACGCTACTACGGAATCAAGGTGAACGACCAAAGCCTCACCCCCGGTGATCACCCGCGCATCGGCCCGACACGCTTCGGCGATTGGCTGGACCGCTCGGCGTCAGCCAGCGCCGCACACACCGCGCACCTTCCGGAACAATTGGCGAGTCACTAGGTGGGAAGACCGAGAAAACGACAGTTTTATAAATCAAACTGCCCGCCTCCGAAAATTACCGCCAACAGGATAGATCATTTCCCGCCCTCAAACTCTTGTTGGGCGCCAGGCGCGGTGGTTTCGCTTGCGCGCTGCGGTCGCTTCGATTCCGCCAAAGCAATCGCAGGTTCGAAATCTTCGGGCTTGGAGATTGAATCCAGGTGCACGCCAAAACTCTTAAGTGCAGGACAGGCGCGGGCCTCTTCAATCGTGAGCCGCACTTTGCCGGCGGTGACCTTTGGAAAGCGATCGAGCTTGCGATAGCCGATCGTGGTGCCGCTTGCGATTTCTTTCCACGTTCCATCGATTTGGGCTTCGATTTTGTACTTCGAAACCCGCTGGCCAAGGGCAATCATTTCTTCCGTGCGGACCACATTGAATGCCTGCGGCGCCGCCAAGTCGACTTCCAGTGAGGCACTGGTCACATCATCGTCGGTGGCCCAATAGGTATCGTGCTCGCCATCGACCGCCTTCTCGGCCGCGAACTTGGGGTTGTTGCCGCGCACGTTGGTGGCCTGGGCGGATTTTTTCAAGGCGAAATCGCTGCCAAAGATTTTATCGAGCGCGGTATGGAATTCACGCAGCCGTGCGACCGACTGGTCAGAGAACCTTCCATGCCGATCTGGCGCTACATTTAGCAACAGCAAGGAATTGCGGCCAACCGATCGATAACAAAGCGTCAAAAGTTCATCCAGGCTCATGGGCGGTTTGTCGTTCCAAAACCAGTTCCCGACCATCGGCAAATCGCACTCGCGCGGGAACCAGATCCGCTCGGTTTTGCTTTTTACATTGGGCGGCGGATAGACGCTCCACTGAGTCAGCCGCGCCAATAATGCGTCGGAATTGCCAATCCAACCGATGTCTTCGCGAATCGGACTTACGAGCGGACCTTGCTTAATGACTGCACCCGGTTGCAGAGTGCGCACGATACGAATGACATCGGGCCACTCGGCGACGCTCGCGCGATTCCCATCGAACCACATTTCGAAGATCGGGCCATAGTTCGACATCAACTCCGTCAATTGCTGCTGGTAAATCTTGGAGTACGCAGTCGGATCGGAAGTGTACAAAGGGGAGTTCAAATCCAACGGTGAACAGTACATGCCAAACTTGATGCCAACTTTTGCGCAAGCCTGCGAAGCTTCGCGCACCACATCTCCCTTGCCATCGCGCCATTTGCTGTAGGCCACGCTATGTTTGGTGGACGCGGTCGGCCAGAGGCAAAAGCCATCGTGGTGCTTTGCTGTCAGAATAATGCCCTTAAAGCCGCACTCCTTGGCGATGGCCGCCCACTGGCTGCAATCGAGCTCGTCTGGATTGAATTGGTCTGGATCTTCCTTTCCCGTGCCGATGCTGCGCCCCGTGAACGTGTTCATGCCGAAATGCACAAACATGGTCAGTTCGTTCTCTTGCCAGGCAAGTTGCCGCGCCGATGGCACCGGCTCGCACGCGCTAGGTGGCGCGACCGTCTGCTGGGAATGTGCCGTCGAGCATGCAAAAAACAGGCAAGCGGAATAAATCGCCAGCCAGCAGCGAAGATGGATTCGAGTGTTCATGGTGCTTCTAATTTAACAAGAATCTTATTGGATCGAAAATGAGGAGCGGAAATTGGGTTTGTAGATCGCTTGTTGCGCCGCGCGCAATTGAAGTGGTTAAAAGCGCGGGGAAAGTGTGCGCGAGAAACTCTCGGGAATAACGATGGTTTTGGGCCAAACATTTTCCCTGCATTTACCCACGTGGCTTGAGAAATGGAAATGTGTGATCTGTCGCGAGTCGGGATTTGTCGAGTGGAAAGCATTTTGCGCTGGATTTTTTTGATCTGCAGATAGGGGTAAGTCGGGTTGGGGAAATTGCTGTCAATGGCGCAAGAGGAATGGTTTGAACCGCCGAGTTAACTATGTAGGTAAATGAAAGAGGCCAGTGACTTGTGGGCTGGATTTGGTAGGAAGTTTAAGCGTTATACGAACGTTCCTACGACCCAACACACAGGAGCACTGGCCATGGCGAAGTTTATCATGGTTGCTTGCGATTTGCACGACAAAGCGATGTTGTTGAAGACTGCCACAGGACGCGGAGCTTCTCAGACCGTCTCGGTGCGCAACACACGCGCTGGACGAGAGAAGATGATTGCCAATCTGCTGGCGCAATCCAAGGCGGCCAGCGCCAAGGTGATTTTTGCCTATGAAGCCTCGGGAGAAGGTTTTGGACTGCATGATGAGCTCACCGGAGCCGGCATCCAGTGCCACGTGCTGGCGCCCACGAAGATGGCACGTTCCACCGGGCATAAGAAGAACAAGAACGACGCGAATGACGCCGATCAGATTTTGCAATTGCTGCGGGGCCATGTGCTGGCCGGCAATCCACTGCCTGCTGTTTGGATTCCGGATCCACAAACGCGCGACGATCGAGAGCTTGTGCGGGCGCGGCTGGATGGGGCGGAGAAGGCCGCTGGCTTGAAGACTCAAATCCGAGGTCTGCTGAAACGCAACCGGCTGGCGCGCCCCGACGATGTGTCGAAAGGCTGGAGCAGGAGCTTTCGGGCCTGGCTGCGAGGATTGTGCCGCGAGAGCAAACTGGGAAGGGGGATTCGACAGACACTGGCCAGCCAACTGAGGCAACTGAGCTTCCTGGAGAGAGAGATCGAACGACTGGATTGTGCCTTGATGGAGCTGGCCGAGCAGCCGCGGTACCAACCAGCGGTGGCCAAGCTGTGCCAGTTGGACGGAGTGGCGCTGGTGACTGCGTTGGTCTTCTTGACGGAACTGGGGAATATTGCCAGGTTTTCCAATCGCAGGCAGATTAGTGCCTATCTGGGCCTGGTTCCCCAGTGCCACGAAAGCGGCTCGGCCCATGATCGCAAGGGACACATTACCCGGCAAGGTCCTTCGCGCGTGCGGCGGGTGTTGTGCCAGGCGACTTGGGCGCGGGTTCGCCGGACAGGTTCGGACCAGGATGCCTACCAGCGGATTGTGAAGAAAAACCCCAAACACAAGAAGATCGCGGTGGTGGCCGCCATGCGGCGACTGGCAGTGCGCATGTGGCATCAGGCGCTGGCGGCGCGGTCTGACATCCAGCGGGCTGGTCCGCTCCAACGGGACTGCGGCATGGTGCGGGGCTGCGCCACGCCGCCGCTGCAACTGGCGTAAGCGAATCACGAGCTTTGGAGACGACGGAATCATCACAGCCAGGAATCATTGAAACAGGAGTTTGAATAGTTGGTGCTCGACCAAGGGAACGCGACTGGTTGCGGCTTGGGTTTACCACCCGTCGCCGAGTTTAGTCCGTTCCCATTTTGCGAATCGTTAACTGGTCTCCATGCCCTTTCATGGACGATCGAATAGCAGAATGCACGACATCAACTCCTACCGAACCAACAACCGTCATTGACAATCGCCTACATAGCAGCCGCGGAAGCGCAGAGCCGGCATTTTTATTAGGAAAGGAGGAATGCAGGAGCGGACGGGAGTCAGTAGGCAGTAGGTGGCGATGTGGGCGCATACGGGTACCTGAAGATAAAAGAAAAATCGTGCGCCTCGGTGCGGCGGGTCAGCAGCAGGCGGCTGGCTGCATGCGGCTGGCTGTCGGCCGGCGGGCGATCGATCGGAAAAAGAAAAACGGGCTGCCGCCGGCCGAAGACCGGGCGCACGAATAAAACACTAGCGCGCTAGCATAGTGTACAAAGTATCACATATGGCCAGAAATGCAAGGGGTTTTTTGGCCACGCATGGGAGCTACGAGCGTGGAAATGCTGGCCGCGCTACACTGCTGTCGCTCGAACGGAAATTGAAGAAACTCTAGCAGTTTACCCATTTAGCGGGCATTGCGGCTTGATGCCGGCCGCGTTCCATCAGATCATCCAACGGACCGCCACCACGTTCGATAGCGTAGCGGTAGTACATTTTCCAAAACGGATTCGGCGCACCGTCAATTGAATTTCTCCGAATGTCGACGAAATCAATAGCCCGGGAGTCGTCAATGTAACCGTATGTAAGCACAATTCCCCGAGCCCAATCGTATTCGCCGTCCCCGCATCGTCTTGCTTCATTGGAAGCCAGCCGTTCGAGAACGCGCGCGTGCCTGTCGCTGAACATGAGCGGTTGAATTCTGGAAAACAGATAAAGGCAGTCGTTGAGATGATAGTGCAAGTCGCAGCCACGGAAGCGGATAATTTCGTCAGCCCGGCCATCGCCAAGTATCATGGCGTCACGCCATTCGTCGCGATACTGGTCGTGGAATTCTTTGCCGTCAATCTCGATTCCAATCTTTCGGTTGCGGGCTATTGCAAGAAGGTCCAAACGAAAATTGCCGCACAGCGTATTCACATCAACCTGCGGCAATAGCTCTGCATCTTGGGGCATTCGCTTCCGAAGTTGATCGTGCAAGAGCTCTTCAAGTGGGCTTTCGAATTCATACATTACAATAATTCCGTATCTGGTGTCGCGCGTCGCCTGCAAATTTGATTGCGATAGTTACTCGTGCTTGGCGTGC
>CAWGBP010000067.1:0-191585 GCA_963820835.1 Pirellulales bacterium
CGGTTAATGCAATATGAAAGGTCGTGAAATACTCATCGGTGTGACCGGCGGCATTGCGGCCTACAAGACCGCGGGCCTAGTGAGCGAACTGGTGCAAGCCGGCGCCGGAGTGACAGTCGTGTTGACCGACGCAGCCAAAGAATTCATCGGCGCAGCCACGTTCGAGCGCGTACCGGATGCCCTGTGCCGCGCGGATTGTTCGGCGATCCGAATTTTCCGCTAGGTGCGGATATCGAACTGTGCGGCGCGCGGAAGGTGCTGGCGCGCAGCGCCGGCGACGGCGATTTTTCTGGCCAAAGCGGCTGTCGGCATGGCGGACGACCTGCTAAGCACACTTTATTTGGCGTTCAAGGGACCGGTGATTGCGGCGCCGGCGATGAATGCCGAAATGTGGTCGAAGCCGCCGGTGTACTTCGTAGCGCGGCGCAGTTGCTGGCCGACAAAGTCACCGTGGTTGATCCGGAGGAGGGTTGGCTGAGTTGCCGCGATCTAGGGCGAGGACGAATGGCCGCGGTGGAGAAAATTCGCGCGGTGATCGAGAAGGCGCGAGAACAAAACCAATTGAGGATGCCCTCGTTGAAGCCCAGGTGTTGCAACCCCTGGGCTTGGACGTAAATGCATGGCCCGCATTCTCATCACTTCTGGTCCCACGCGGCAGCATCTGGACCCGGTGCGCGATATCACGAACGCGTCGAGCGGACGGATGGGGCAATCGCTCGCTCAGGCGGCGATTGACGCGGGGCAGAAAGTGGTGATCGTTTCCTGCTTGTCGAGGTTTCTTACCCGTCGCAGTGCGAAGTGCTGCAATGTTGTCTCGACCGAAGAGATGCTGGCCACTTGCCAGCGAGTTTTTCCTAGTTGCGATGGGTTGATTGGCGTGGCGAGCCCGTCGGACTATCGGCCGATGAAGGTCGAAGAGCAAAAAATCAAGAAGACCGGCGAACCGCTGCTGCTGCAATTGATCGAAACGCCTGACATCGTGGCCACGCTGGCCGGCGGCAAGCGGCCCGAGCAATGGCTGGTTGGTTCTTGCGTGGGAAACAGAAGATCAACGGTTTCGGGCAGTGACCAAGATGCAAAAAAGAAGAGCTGCGACTTGATGGTGCTCAATGGGCCGGAAGCGATGATGCTGCGGGAGAACACCGTGGAGGTGCTCGATAAGTTGGGCGAAGTTGTGGCGGCGATTTCGGGGGCGAAGGACAGGTTGCGCGAGGAGCCGTTTGGGTTGATTGAGAAACGGCTGGTTCGTTGAAGCGATATGAAACCTATAGATCCTCTGAGACTGAAATTACTGGAGCCTGGATTGTGTCCAATGATCAGGTAGTCGCAGATGACTCCTGCAAGCGAATCGAGTGGTTAGTGCAAAATCAATTGCAGCGACTAGCTGTTGCATCGTCTGGTTGGGACACGTTATTTCGCGATCCAAGCGATGGTCGGTATTCGGACACATTTCCCCAGGCCGAATCGCATGGAGGCGGGCCACCTCAGCTACGCTTAATCTTGAAAGAAGTGGCGACTGCCAAATATGGATTGTAAAGGCTCGTGCCGCAGTCGCGCTTCTCCTTGGCTTGCTAGCGGGTAGGGATATACTGAGACGTTTCGCTGGTGGGCCGTGAATCTGTGGTGCTGGCCGCGTATCTTGCTGAAATTGGCAACTTCGGCGATTCTTCCTCGGTTGAGCGCCAAAATTAACAGGGCTTCTTAAACAAAGCTTTGCACGACGATGATTCGCGTCGCCATCATCGGAGCCACCGGCTACACGGCCCTGGAACTGATCAAGATCCTGCTGCGGCATCCGGAGGTGGAAATCACGACCCTCACCAGCCGCAGCGAGGGCAATCCGCACGTCGCTTCGGTCCATCCGCAGCTGGCCGGCCGGATCGACTTGCGATGGCCGATCTGGGCCCGGCGGAGGTCGCCGTCGCGGGCCGATGTGTCTTCAGTTGCCTGCCGCACGGCGTGACCTCGTCCCTGGTGCCCGCAGTTGCTCGAGCCGGGCATGCGCGTGATCGATTTCAGCGCCGACTATCGGCTCAGACGATGCCGAATCGTTCCTCGCAGTGGTACGGCCAGAAGCATGCCGACGCCGAGCGGCTGGGCAAGGTCGGTCTACGGCCTGCCGGAGTTGTTTCGCGAGCAGATTCGCGAGGCGCAACTCGTGGCCAATCCGGGCTGCTATCCGACGTCGGCCATCTTGCCGCTGGCGCCGCTGATCAAGGCCGGGCTGATCGCGCCGCCGAGATCATCGTCGACTCCAAGAGCGGCGTTTCGGCGCGGGCCGCACGCCGAAGCTGACGACGCATTTTCCCGAGTGCAACGAGAGCATCTCGGCCTACAACGTCGGCCGGCATCGCCACACGCCGGAGATCGAGCAGGTTCTTCAGCACGGCGCGGGCAGACGGTGGAAGTGATTTTCACGCCGCACCTGGTGCCGATGGACCGCGGCATTCTGTCGACGACCTATTCGCAGCCGATGGGCGAGCTGAGCGAGGAAAAGGCGCTTGGCACGCTATCCGCGAGTTCTATTCCAACGAGCCGTTCGTGCGCGTCGTCAATCATCTGCCCGGCACCAAGGACACCGTCGACACGAACTTTTGCGACATCACGGCGCGGGTCGTCCGCGGCCGGCTGATCACGATTAGTTGCCTCGACAATCTGATCAAAGGCGCATCGGCGCGGCGGTGCAGAACTTCAATCTGATGTACGGTTTTCCGCGAAACGACGGCGCTGTGAGCGTAGTCGAGTGTCCGCCGTCTCACTGTCGCAATTGTTCGCTGATCCCCTGTACTCCGGATCCATGTCCATTCGCGTTCCTCAAGGCTATCGCTTCGCCGGCGTTTATTGCGGCGTCAAGCGCAACACGTCGCAAGCTCGATCTGTCGCTGATCGTTTCCGACCGCCCGGCCGTGGCCGCCGGCGTGTACACGCAGAATCGCGTGTTCGCCGCGCCGGTGGCCTCGACGGCGCCACACCCGCGGCCGAAAATTTCGCGCCGTGGTCATCAACTCGGGCAATGCCAACGCCTGCACCGGCGAGCGCGGGCTGCGCGACGCCGCCGAGATGGCCCGCGCCGCGGCGGCGACTTGCGGCGCCAAGGCCGAGCAGGCGCTGGTGCTGTCGACCGGCATCATCGGCGAGTTTCTGCCGATGGACAAAATCGCCGCCGGCATTACGGCGCGCGCGCCAAGGAACTCAGCTGCCGACGACGACGCACTGGTCGCCGCCGCCCGCGGCATGCTGACCACCGACACCGTCCACAAGCTGGCCGGCCGCGAGCTGAAGCTCGGCGGCCGCACGATCCAGATCACCGGCATGGCCAAGGGCGCCGCGATGATCGGCCCCAACATGGCCACGATGCTGGGCGCTGGTGCTGACCGACGCGCCGTCACTGCGGCCGATCCGCACAGCGCGATGCTTTCGGCCGTCGTCGACGACACGTTCAACTGCATCAGCGTCGACGGCCACATGAGCACCAACGACACCGTGCTGCTGTTGGCCAACGGCGCCGCCGGCGGCGCGCGCTTGGCGGGAACCGACTTGAAGCGTTTCACGCGCGCATTTCTCGAAGTTGCGCCGAGCTGGCCCGCGCGATTCCCGCCGACGGCGAAGGGGCCACGCACCTGATACGCTCGATGTCACCGGCTGCGCGCACCGCGGCGGCCGCCCGGCAGATCGCCCGCACCGTGGCCGACAGCCCGCTGGTGAAGACGGCCATCGCCGGCGCCGATCCGAACTGGGGCCGCATCGTCTCGGCGGCCGGTTACGCGGGCATGCCGTTCGACCCGGCGGCGTCGATCTGCGGATCAACGATTTCCTGCTCTACGAAGGGGGCGCCCGGTCGAGTTCGACGCGGCCCAGGTTTCGGCCTCCATCAGCGACAATCGCGAAACGCACGTCTCCTGACGTTTAGCGAAGGCAACGCCGCCGTGCGATTCTGGACGACCGACCTGACGGCCGAATACGTGCGGCTCAACGCCGACTATCACACATAAGGCGCCCTAGTGGCCCCGCCACTACCAAATCGCGCCGATCACCTGTTCGACAAACACTCTTCTGCTCCGATACGAAAGCGTCTAACATAGCAGTGTCATTGCAACAAGCGTTCTGCACTCAAACTTCGCCTGACCCCAGAATTTGTTGTATGCCCCAAGCGAAGCGATGAAAGAGCAGGACGACCAGATAGGAGAAGCGTGATATGTTGGCGGCGGCATGAGTCATTGAGCAAGCTCGCGTCGTGGCCCAGAGTCGACGAATTGCCTGGGCCGCCACGAAGGGATCCGCGAAGCCTCGACGGGCCGACGCGATCTTTGGTGCTCCGCACAGCGCTGAGGATGCAAGACAAAGACGACAAAAAGGAGGAGGATGAAGAAAAAGGAGGAATCGGAAGACGGCGACGAACTCGATGACGATCTTCCCATCGAAGATGTGCCGATGGTCGAAGAGGACGAGTGGGACGAGGACGATTTCGACGACGACTTCGACGATGATTTCGAAGAGGAACTCGAGGACGATGATGACGCCGGCGACGATGGCGAAATCGGCGATGAAGGGGACGACGACGACGCCGATTCTGCGGGCGACCGATTTTATAATCGTTCGTCGGGCCGCGGCGACCGGACCATCAATCCATTCGCTGCATTCACATGCCGATTCGCCGCGAAATTGTTTCGCCGTTAGTGCTAGACATCATCGCATTTTTGCCCGATGATGTGGGCTTTACTCCTCGTTAGATTTTACGCAAGCCGTTCTCGGTCCTTTTGCCACTTATCCTCCTGCGCTTCCAAATCCGAACGCATGCTCAAGCCTGCACGACCAAATTCAAGAAGCTGTCGCTGCCATTCAGAAAAAATGGCCCGGCAAAGCTCACGCCGGAATTATTTTGGGCACCGGTCTGGGAAAGTGTCGCCCGCGAAATTCAAACCGAGGCGACGATTCCCTACGCTGATATTCCGCACTTTCCGCGCGCTCGACCGCCACCAGCCATGCCGGGGTGCTGGTGTGCTCGGCGAAGCTCGCCGGGCTGCCGGTGGTGGCAATGGAAGGGCGCGTGCATTCGTACGAAGGCTATACGCACCAGCAAATTACTTTTCCCCGTGCGGCCAGTAATGAAGTATTTGGGAGCCGATTTGCTCATCGTCTCCAATGCTTGCGGCGGAATGAACCCGATCTACCACGTGGGAACAGTAATGGTCATCGACGATCACATCAACCTCTTGGGCAGCAACCCGCTCATCGGCATCAACGACGATCGTTTGGGCCCACGTTTCCCTGATATGAGCCGCCCCTACACGCCCGAACCATCAGCGCTCGAAGTGGCTCGAACGGAAAACTTCGTGGCCCATCGCGGCGTGTTCGTCGCCGTCGCCGGGCCGAATTTGGAAACGCGGGCCGAATTGCGCTTCCTCCGTTGGATCGGGGCCGATTGCGTCGGCATGTCCACCGTGCCCCAATGTATTGGCGGTCCACGGCAACGTGCGTCTTGGGACTTTCGGCCGTGACCGACCTGGCATTCGCCGATTGCCTCAAGCCGGTGGAACTCAACGAAATCTTCCACGGGGCATCGCTGGCCGAGCCCAAGCTGCGCAAAAATTGTGCTGGGCGTGCTTAGCCGCGAAGCTCGCACGGTTTAGCGGCACATTGAGCTTGGCTATGCGGCAGCGGTCGTCTTGCGAGTTGCGATCGCCGCGACAACCATCAACGTGCCAAGAATTGCTAGCAGACCCGCCGGCGGCTCAGGGAACTGCTTGAGCCACCAGTTGCAGCCCCAACACACCATTAGGTTCGTCAAATGTTAACCAATCGAAGGGGCTGGGCGACAAACTATCGAGATCTAACGTAGATCCTAAATCCAGTGCATCGCCGCTGCCGGCGTCGGTAACGCCCGAACTTGCGGTAAAGAAATTCATGCCTAAAATGCCATCCAAAGTCAAACTATTTCCCAGCGCATCGGTAACGGTGATGTCTTCGACCAAAACGGGGGCATGCAGAAATCGCAAATGGTTCGGATCGTCGTCGTTGGCAGGATCGCCTTCCATCGTTCGCAATAGGAGCGAATCGAGAAAAAATCCTGGCACGTTTTCCGCACCGGACCCTCCAATGCCCCCGATTTGCAAATTGAATTGGTCGGCGATACGAGTGCCATTGTAGGTCAGATAGGTGCCGCTAGAATCGGTCACGACCTCCACATGAAGCTCGTCGGCCAAGGAGGTGGAAATCATCGAGGCCGCAGCACCGGTGTCGAGCAAAAAGCTCCCCTCAGTCGAAAGTCCGTTGTAGCCAATTTTCACCTTCGGAGTATTGTCGACAGGAATCGTATTGTCGATCGCCGACAGCGGATTCGGGCCGATGAACGGATTATGCGCAGGCGTCGGCGGCAAACCGGTAGGCTGATCGACGCTCGTGAAGCGGTCGAACGACGCGAAGCTGAGCTTTATGTGGCGATTCGTCGTCGGAATGCCTGGGTCGGTGTCTGTCGTCGTCAGTGGAACGGCGTACTGGGGTCATAGGCGTACGTCCGTAGCGTCGTCTGACCTTCGATCTGGTTGAATTGATCGAGCACTTGCTGAATAACGACGGGATCGGTCGACGAAAACAAGGTATTGATGACGTTGTTCAAAGCGGCAGTGAAGCCAGCTCCGTTGCTCGCCAATGTATTTGTCGGCCGGGCATCGATCACAACGGCTTTTGCCAACCATGGCCGGCGTGCCGATAACGTTGATATCGCCGCCGAGCAACTGATTGATTTCGTTGTTCAAATCGTCGGCTTGCCGCATCGGAAACCGGCCCGACTTGCGCGAGAAATGCATTGGGCAACTGTGTATAGCTCGCCTGGCTTTCGACGTTGACATTCGGATTATCCGGCGCGAGCCAAACATATAGCGGTTGCGAAACGTTGAACTTCACGCCCGTGGCCCCGACGTCGTTGTAGGTGACGGTGGTTCCGCTATTATCTTTCTCCAGGCTGAAGCCGAGGTTTGTTTGGGTCGAATTGCTTAAAAGGATACCGCTTGCGCAGGTGTCGAAATAAGCTTGCAGATTGATCGTCGAGACCGTGTTTAAATTTTCATCCAGCGTGGTGCCTGTCAACAGCGGTCCGCCGCTAGTGGTACTTAGCGCCACGTTAATTTGCGGCTGAGCCAGGGCCGCCGGTTGAGCGCTGGTGAAATCGGACGCCCGAGCAGGCAAATGGATCGCAACGAAACCAATCGATGCGAGCGCACCGACGATTATTGGTATCAATCTCTGCCTGTAATGAACGATCCGTCCGCGAGTGTGAGAAACCATCCGCCTCTCCTAGTTCCGATGTAATAAAAGCGCAGCACAAGACAAGCTCGACCAACAGGAACGCGCGACCCAGAAGAGGTCAAACGCTTAGCAATTCGCGAGATTCGTCACTAGCTACCGTAATGCTGCGCGAGCGAGCAGATAAGCCCCCGACTGGTTCTTTATAACCGAGAATCATAGTAATTGCCAGCGTTTTTCAGATATTTGGTCGGTTGTTACGACCGGCATCCCTCTAAACCTCCGGTAAAGTAGTAGTGCAAGACAAGCATTAACGTCGATCGACCAAGCCGCCTTGACACTCGCAGAGTGCTGCGGATCTGATTCATCTCAAACTTGGCGCGATTTTATGCAATGACCACCTTTAAAGTCATTCTTGCGTTCCACATTGGTTGCGGTGCGGTCGCGCTGGCGCTGGGCCTAGTTGCCATGTGGGCGACCAAACAGCGCGGCCTGCACACGCTCGTGGGAAATGCGTACCACTGGGTCTACGTGTGTTTGGCAGTTTCAGCCTGTGTTCTTGCGATAATCGAGTGGCACCGAATTTGGTGGCTGGCGCCAATTGCGATTGGTTCTTACGCGCTGCGCTTATGGGCTACCTGGCCGCTAAAATGCGCTGGTCCGGCTGGCTGCAATACCACATTTCCGGCCAACTCGGTTCCTATATCGCTATGACCACGGCCGTTTTAGTCGTTAACGTCGGCAAAGTATGGTGGGCGTGGATATTGCCCACCATTATCGGCTCGCCCATCATCAGTTGGCTGAAGCGCGAGGTGCTGCGCCGGCCGCAGGCCCAGATACCCGCCCGCCGCGCTGTCAGACGCTGCTATGCTTTCTACGATTGCAACCCCGACCGATGGCTAGCGCGGCGTGCCATGCTGGGCATAAGGACGATATCCCAGCGCCTCGTAGAAATTCGCCGCGGCTTGCCACGCAGCGTGCGTCTCCAAGAAAACTTCGCGGTAGCCTGCGTCCCAGGCCGCTCGTTCCAAATGGACCATCAGCAGGCGCCGAATGCCGCGCCGCCGCCATTTCGGATCGACCATCAGCCAATGAACCACCGGCTTCGCGCTATTGTGGTCGCCGCGCATGGCCAGCGTCACCGCACCGACGATTTGTCTGCCATCTCTGTCCATTGCTGTGCTCGCCGTTTCAGCCAGCCACATGCGCTCGGGCTGCCACCACCAGCGATCGAGGAATTCTCCGCGAAAATCGCCCTCAGACCATTCGCGCACTCCAACGCGCTCGCGCGCAAAGCGCGATGCCGAAGTTCGAGCCAGCCAGCAACATCGGCATCGCCCGAATAATTTCGGACGTTAAAATCCTTCAGCAGAACCAGCGCAGGCAGTGCTTCCAATCGATGGGAAAGTTGCAGCACAGCGGTCATTTGAAATCGATAGCCCTCTGACAGTCTAGGGCAAAACGTCGGGGGACTGTCCCGATTTTTCGGTGCCTTGGGAGAAAAATGGGACCATCCGGACTGTCACCCTCTCCGCGGACGTTTTGTCTCCAGGCCCTAAAACTTAAATCGCAGTGCCGTAAGATGTTATACAATTCGGGCTGCATCGAAAAGCGATCGTATTCAATCATTTGTTGCAAACGCCGATCAATAGCTTGATTGATTCTTCCACGTTGGCTGGCATAATCGCGTCACGCTGTCGGGCACGGGAAGAAACGAGTTCCTGATTCGCGAACCCTGAACCCTTCTTCCGCATTGAACATCCGTCAAATCAAACTTGAAATCTGCGACATTGGTCGCCGCATTTATAACAAGGATTTTGCCGCCGGCAACGACGGCAACATTAGCTATCGACTTTCCGATAAAAAGGTGCTCTGCACGCCAACACTCATTTCCAAAGGCTTCATGAAGCCGGAAGATTTGTGCGTTGTCGATATGACCGGCAAGCAACTCTCCGGCAAGCGCAAGCGCAGCAGCGAAATCCTGTTGCACTTAACCATCATGCGCCAGCGCCCCGACGTGAAAAGCGTCGTTCATTGTCACCCGCCGCACGCCACTGCATTCGCCATCGCGCGCGAGCCCATTCCGCAGTGCGTGCTGCCGGAAATCGAGCTGTTCTTGGGCGAGGTGCCTATCACTCCCTACCAAACCCCGGGCACGCAAGCATTCGCCGATACGGTGCTACCCTACGTAAAAAGAGCAAGCGTGATGGTGTTGGCTAATCATGGCACGGTCAGCTATGGCGCGAGCGTCGAGCAGGCGTATTGGTGGACCGAAATCCTCGATGCTTACTGCCGCATGCTGCTGTTGGCGCGCGACCTGGGCAAAATTAATTACTTTACCGAGGCCGAAATGCGCGAACTTTTGGAACTGAAAAAGAAATGGGGCTTCCCCGACGCGCGGCTCGATAAGGAATTGCAGAATTGCGACATTCGTGCCAACGACGCGATCCGCGATAGTTCGAAAGCCGCGGGAGTCGAGCGCGCTGCGCGTTCGAACCGCCCCCGGCGACGGACCCCGCCGTGTCAGCATCGTCACCGAAAAACGACGCCGTCGACCAAGAGGCGCTTGTGAAACTGATTACCGCCCGCGTGATGGCAGCTTTGGAAAAATCGTAGATGTTCAATCCAAACCCTCGCTTCTGGCTCATGATTCCCGCATTCTGAGCCGCAAGGCCCGGCGCTCATTCTCGGCGAGCAGTCGAATTGCTCATCGAGAATTCGGTTCCACGTCGGGCTCAACCATTCGTCTTTTAATTGCTTCCGGGCTCGCCATATATGCTTTCAGCCAAGCATTCATTCTTTCAGCGACGGTTTCATTTCCTTGTCGCTGGGCTTCCTCGAGTGCTTTGCGAGCCGAAGAAATCGCCTCTTCGGGCCGATTCATCTCGGCGTACAGCAACGCCAAGTTCGCACGCGCTTCCGCAAAATCGGGCTTCGTTTGCAACGCCGCCGTGAATTGGCCTAGTGCATCATCCAGCCGGCCAAGATCCCGTAGTACCGCGCCCATATTATTATGCGCCTGGTACAAATCGGGGCGTAGCGCCAGCGCCTGCGAATATTCGTCAATCGCACGGTCGTAATTGCCAAGTGCTTGCCAGGCAATCGCCAAATCGTTGTGGGCATTGGCTGCTTCTGGATGAAGCTCCAGCGCGCGCTGGTAGCACTCGATCGCGGGCTCTTGGTCGTGGTTCTTCGCGTCTTCCAAGCCGAGATTGATATATGCCATCCAGCAATCTGGATTTTTATTAATGGTCGTCTGGTACAGTGTCGACGCATTGGCATACATCTTCGACTGCCGCCACGTCAGTACCACCAACGCGGCCATCATGGCGACAAGCGCACCTCGGCCAAATCCTTTCGCGACTGCCGGCAGCCTGGCGACCGCCAACCATGCCCCCGCAGCCAGCGGAACAATAATTCCCAAACACGCCAAATATTGAAAGTGGTCAGCCACATACGAATAGACAAAGGGAAATACGTTCAAAAACCCCAGCACTGGAAACAGTGTGCCGACAAAAAACAGCCAGCCGGCCAGCGGCGCACGAGCGCCTGCGAAATGCCCACAAGCAAATGGTCACCGCGATTGCCGCCAACAGATAGAGCCACTGCCACCAATTGCTGGCGCTTATTTGCCACCGCGGATAGACGAATATCAAATCCGCCGGCCATAGCAGCTTGCCAATGTAGAACCAAACGACGCGGCCGGCCAACTGACATCGCTCCATCCAACTCAGGCCGAATTCCACCCCTTCCGCGCCGATCAACTTGCGTTCAACCCAAGCGGTCGAGATTCCGGCAATCGCTGCGACAACAAACCAAGGAACAAGCGGCAGCACATCGCGCCGCCATTCGAGCCGGCCCCGCTGCCACCAAAAAATAACGAGCATCGCCGCCGGCAGCGTCGCCGTCACCGTTTTCGTCAATAAGCCGGCCAGGAACAGCACCACCGCGAAAACATATTGTGAAGTTCTGCGGCTTCTATCAAATCCCAAATAAACGAGCATCGCTCCCAGGTAAAACACCGCCGACAGCGTGTTCTTCTGTTCCGAAATCCAGGCGACCGTCTCCACTTGAACCGGATGCACGGCAAAAATTGCCGCCGCCAGCAGCGCCCCCGGCACGTTTAGCTTCCGCAAAACCAAATACACTAGCCACGCCGCCAGCGCGTGCAGCAGCAAATTAGCGATGTGATAACCTATCGCGTTATCATCCCACAGTCGGTTTTCCACCCAAAACTGCGCTGTGCAACAGCGGATAATATTGCTGCGTCGCGCCAACTTCCAGCCAAATTCGCTTCAGGCCTTCGGCCGATCGCAATTCAGGCCGCGTCACATGCGCGTCATCATCCCAGAGATATGAACCGCCGACCGCCGGCAAATACCCCACACACAGCCCAGCCAGTAGTAATAGCGCAGCGATCGGTTTCCCCAGCCCTCTCGCCGCCGATTTCAATTCTCCCTGGCGCTGGGGTATCGCAATCGATGACATAGGCTTGGCTATCGGCGGGTGGCCAAAGATGCTGCTGTAATGGACCTATTGGCCGATTATAGTAGGTGCCTCAACAAACTCGACCAAGTCTAACCATCCCTTCCGCTCGCATGCTCTCGATCGTCATGCCGGTTTATAACGAAGGCCAGACCGTGCGCCAGGTGGCCGATATTATTTTGAGTTCGCCGGTCGAGCACGAGCTAATCATTGTCGACGACGGCAGCAGCGATAACACGCTGGAAGTGCTCAAGGAACTCGAAACGCACCCCCATGTTCGCATTTTGATCCACCCAGAGAATCAAGGCAAAGGCGACGCGCTGAAAACCGGCTTTGCAGCCGCTCGTGGCGAGGTCGTCATCGTTCAAGACGCCGACTTAGAGTATGACCCCGGCCAATATCCTGAACTCATCAAGCCCATCCTGGCCGGCCGCGCCGATGCCGTTTACGGCAGCCGCTTCATGCCCGGTTCAGAAACCGAGATTTCGCGCGCGACCTACTGGGCCAACCGCATCATCACCAAAGTCTTTAACTGGGTTTATTGGACGAAACTCTCCGACGTCGAAACCTGCTATAAAGTTTTCAAGCGAGAAATCATTCAACAAATCGCTCCCAAACTTGTCGATAGCCGCTTCGGCGTGGAAATCGAGCTCACGGCCCGCACCGTGAAAATTCCCGGCATTCGCATCGTCGAGCTTCCCATTCGCTACCGCGCCCGGACGAAACTGGAAGGGAAAAAAATCGGTTGGGTCGATGGGCTGCGGGCACTATGGTGCATTGTGCGATATCGGTAGGATTGAGCGTCCGCAAGATCGCGGCCCGAAGGAAGCTATAAAAGCGGCGCACGCGAGGGATATCTGTTCGACTTTTAGCATTCGATAAATGCGCATTTGCGCAGCTACGGTGACTTATGAATTTCGCTTCGCGCAGTTTCGCGTTGATCGCGGCGGTGTTCGTTCTTTACGCCCCTATCGTGCCAGCCGCCGAACAAAACAACAGCGCCAGTGACATCCCGCGCGGCGAAGTGGCCAAATACACGTTCGACCACAGCAAAATCTTTCCCGGCACAACGCGCGATTATTGGATTTACGCGCCGGCACAATATGATCCTGCCAAACCGGCCTGCTTGTGGGTCAATCAAGATGGCGTGCAGTTTGGCGAAGTTGTGCTTAATAAAGAAAAAGCAGCGGCCACCGCGCCCGGCGTTTTCGACAAGCTCATCAACGAGAAAGCAATGCCCATAACCATTGGCGTTTTCGTAACCCCCGGCATTGTCAAAGCGCCATCCGATCAAGCGCTAAATCGCTTCAACCGCAGCTACGAATACGATAGCCTTGGCGATCATTACGTTCGCTTCCTGCTCGACGAACTGCTGCCGGAAGCCGAAACCAAAATGACCTCCGATGGTCGGCCGATTCGATTTTCGCACGACGGCAACGATCGCGGCATCGGCGGCTCCAGCAGCGGCGCAATTGCGCCTTCGCCGCCGCCTGGGAACGGCCCGATGCCTTTCGCCGCGTATTTAGCGCCATTGGCACCTATGTGGGCCTGCGTGGAGGGAACGAATACCCTACGCTCGTGCGAAAGTTCGAGCCAAAGCCGCTGCGTATTTTTTTGCAAGACGGCAGCACCGATCACAACACTTATGGCGGCGATTGGTGGATGCCCAACCAGTCGATGGAGCGGGCGCTTACCTATGCCGGCTACGAAGTTAATCACGTCTGGGGCGAGGGGGGCCACAATCACAAGCAGGCCGACGAAATTTTCCCCGACGCCATGCGCTGGCTCTGGAAAGATTGGCCCGAACAAATCAAAACGGGCGCCGGTTCGGAACAATTGCAGCAGATTCTGATACCCGGCGAAGAATGGAAACTTGCCGCCGAGGGATACAAATCGTCCGATGGACCGACCGCCAACGCCCAGGGAGAAGTTTTCTTCAACGATAGCGGCAAGTGCTACAAAATCGGCCTCGATGGCACGGTCAGCACATTCATTGAAGACACAAAAAAAGGTGCAGGGGAGACGATCGGTCCCGATGGGCGACTTTACGCCGCGGCCACCGGCGCCGATCAAATTCTGGCCTATTCGCCCGATGGCAAATCGACCGTCGTCGCCGACGAAATTCACGGCAACGATATTGCCGTTCGCCATGACGGCGGGATCTACGTCACCGTTTCATCTCCGCCGGGCAACAGCAAGGCCGGCGGGCAAGTCTGGTACATGAGCCCCAAGGGAGAAAAGCACCTCGTCGATTCCGGCCTCAAGTTTCCCAACGGGCTCGCGCTCTCCCCCGATCAATCGCTGTTATATGTCGACGATATGCGCAGCCGCTGGGTTTACAGCTACCAAGTTCAGCCCGATGGATCGCTGAATTTCAAGCAGCGATATTATCATTTGCACGTTCCCGATAGCGCCGACGACAGCGGTTCCGACGGCATGCGTGTGGATCGCGACGGCCGGCTGTACGTAACCACGCGCCTGGGCATTCAAGTCTGCGATCAGGCTGGTCGCGTGAATTGCATTATTCCCACGCCCAACGGCAAAGTTTCGAACTTGTGCTTCGGCGGCGCGACTTTCGACACGCTCTTTGCCACCTGCGGCGATAAAATCTATTCGCGTAAGTTGAAAGTGCAGGGTTTGAATCCGGCTGATCCACCGCTGAAGCCCGCGCCTCCAAAATTGTGATTCTCGCTGGGGTCTGGAACATTTTTTACCCCTTCTCCGGTCACTTCACAATGGTTCGACCTCATCGAGCGTCTTTTGCAATTCCGCACTGAAGCTGGCAGAATTGAACCATGGCAGAAATTCGCCGCACTCTCATCCCGCAATTCTCTTTGCGCTTCATTCTCGCGGTCACCGCCCTTGCCGCGGTGGCGGCTTTCATCGTCTCATTGGCGCTGCGCGGCTATGCCTGGGCGGGTGGCATTTCGGCCGGCCTGCTGATGTTGGCGGCAATATTACTTGTTTACGGGGTAGTTTTCCTTCTCGCCGCGCTTTTGGCGGTATCATTCGGCCGCTTGCGTGCCCACGAGAAGCCGAACCCTTCGCAACGCGCGCCGGCCGCCTCAAACGGCGGCACGCCGCTCGCGCTACTCCTCATCATTACTCTAGCCGCGACCACAAGCGACGCTCTAGCCAGTTCCGGCGGCAGCATCACGCTCCCGGTTTTAGCCCCCAATCAGACCAACACGACCGACCTGCAACTCACCCTCAACACCAGTTGGATCGATTCCTCCGGCTATCGCCCCGTGCAAATCTTGGTGAAATCCACGATCGGCCCACTCGCCGCCGACCGTTCGCTTCTCATTCATTTCCGACCCCACCGAGGCTATACCAGCGTCGATAGCACCACCGTCACACAAACCATCGACTTGGCGGCCGGCGAAGAATCGAAGCGCGCCATCATCTCCGTCCCACAAAAATGCGCTTGGGGATCGATCGCGATGGATGTGTTTGAAGATGGCAAATTCCTCGACCAGCTTTCGATCTCCGGCTCCGCCGCAATGGGCACCACCTGGAGCGGCACCTACCAAGGCGATGCCTCGTCTCCAGCCGTGCTTGCCATTAGCGATAGCCCAACCCACCCCGCCACGAGCATCCAATTTCATAGCCAACCCTTGCCCGAGGTGCTGCTAGCCCGAGATGAAAGCCGGCCGAACCAATCGAAACTCGGCTTGCTTCCCCCAAACGCGCCGGGCAACGTGAACGACTTTCGCGCTTCCGAACTCCCCACGCGCTGGATCGATTATTCGGGCTTCGACGTCGTGCTTGTCTCATTGCCAGAATGGAAATCGTTTGCCGAACATCATCCCGCCCAATATCGCGCCATTTGCGATTGGCTGCACAGCGGCGGCAATTTAATTGTTTACGGGGCCGGAAAGCAGTTCGACCAATTAAACGACGTCGCGCAGCTCGCAAATCTTTCGACCGGAAGCGACACAAAATCGGCCGATCCCGCCGCCCCCGATTTCGCCGGTTGGCATGCCCCCCATACCAGCCAGCGCGCAGGCGGCTCCAGCGATCTTAGCGATGCCATCGGCGGCGACAACTCAGCCGCATCTTCGCCGGGAATTACACAATTTCTACCAGGTACGCAGCCGCCGACCATACCGCAGGCCACCGTGCCGCCGAGCAATCCATCCAAATCCGCCGCCGCCACCGATGCCGACGCCGACCTGGTTGCCATCGATCAAGCCCCCTTTATCATGCGCGCTTGCGGCGCAGGCGCCGTTGTCGCCATTGCCTCCGACGAAAATTTCACCGGCCGCGCATTCCCCTGGGCGTGGCTCTTTAACACCCTTGGCCCGCAGCGCTGGCAATGGTGCAATCGCTACGGCCTGTCGCTCGATCGAGAAAACGCCGACTTCTGGAATTTCCTCATTCCCGGCGTCGGCCTTGCGCCGGTGGGCAAATTTCAAGTGCTCATCACGCTCTTCATGCTCGCCATCGGCCCGGTGAACTATCTCCTCCTGCGCCGCTGGGGGAAGCTGAACCTCATGTCGCTCACCGTTCCAGCCGGAGCCACGGTGGTTACGCTCGCCCTCGTCGGCTTCGCCGTTTTCGCCGATGGCCTGGGGGTTCGTCTGCGGGCCCGTAGTTTCACGGCCATCGACCAGCGCGCAGGCACTGCCACATGTCAAGCTCGCCTATCGTATTATGCCGGCCTAACCCCCTCTGGCGGATTGACGTTTTCCGATGCCACCGCGACATTCCCGCTGTTGGCCGAGCCCGACTTCTTAGCTGAAAACGCTCCGGCGCGCGCGCTCGACTGGCAGCGGCCCAATGCTTCCGATGCCGCATCGCCGCTTGAGCAACATTTTTCGACCGGCTGGCTCCGCGCCCGCACCCCCACGCAGTTTATCACCTCCCGCGCTACGACAACCAAAGCGCATTTAGACGTAAAGCCGTCGCATAGCGGTTCGCCGCAGGTCGTCAATCAACTTGGTTCAACCATCGCGCAATTGGTGCTCATCGACGATTCCGGAAAATGCTTCGTCAGCGAAAATATTACCGCTGGCCAAACTGCCGCGCTCGATTCGGTCGAATCGGAAAGCAAGGCCTACACCGATCACATCAGCCCGGCCATCATGGCGAACCGGCCCGAACTGCCGGCCGCCGCGCGGCATTCCAATGCTCCCCGGCTGTTTGGACTCAGCGGCCAGTCGTCGTATCAAAATATCTACGGCCAGGGCATGACCTACCCCGCACTGCCCACGGCCAACGGAATGCCCCCCGTCACGCAAGCCACCGGCCTCTTGGAACGTTCGATTCAAGAGATCGTCGACCAATTGAATAACGAGTCGCTCCCTCCGCGCACCTACGTAGCCATTGTCGATTCATCCCCCGAAATGGAACTCGGCACCCCCGCCGCTCGCGAAGAATCAAGCTTCCACATCATCGTCGGCCATTACTAAAAACACTGACTCCTGAACCCTCCCTCCTGTCCCTTCACCCCTTCACCCGCTCACCTCTTCACCCGCTCACCCGCTCACCCGGACCCCGAACCCTCCGCATGCAGCCCATGATCGAACTCCGCCGCCTGCACCGCTACTTCGGCCGCACCAAGGCCGTTAACGATGTCTCCTTCAGCGTCGAGCGCGGCCAGGTGTTCGGCTTCATCGGTCCCAATGGCGCAGGCAAAACCACTAGCATGCGCATTCTCGCCACGCTCGATTGCCCGCAGTCGGGCGATGCCTTCATCGATGGCTTCTCGGTCATCGACGATCCCGAGCGCGTGCGCCGCCGGCTGGGCTTCATGCCCGATTACTATGGCACTTACCCCAACATGAACGTCGCTGAGTATCTCGATTTCTTCGCTCGCTCGTACGACCTGCGCGGCCCCAAGCGAAAAGCAGCCATCGACTTCGTCATGGGCTTTACCGGCCTCGACAAGCTCGCAGGCAAAGCGGTCAATGGCTTATCCAAAGGCATGAAGCAACGCCTTTGCTTGGGCCGCACCATGATTCACGATCCCGCAGTGCTGGTGCTCGATGAACCCGCGGCGGGGCTCGATCCGCGGGCGCAATCGAGCTGCGCGAAATGTTCCGCCGTCTGGCCGCCAATGGCAAAACCATTCTCGTCAGCTCGCACATCCTCACCGAGCTGGCCGAAATGTGCGACGTGGTCGGCATCATCGAGCAGGGGCAGATGTTAGCCGTCGGCACCGTGGATGAAATTCAAAACCACCACGCCTCGTCCGAGCAGCAGCGCTGGGTCCGCGTCCGCGTGTTGGGTGGCGCTGAAACGTTGGAAACCTGGCTCGCGGCCCGCGACGACGTGTACGAAATCAAAGTCGATGGCGAATTGGTCACCTTCGCCCATCGCGGCGACGAAAACTCCGAAGTCGATTTACTCCGCGAACTGATCGCCGCCAGTTTCCGCATCGCAGCCTTCGGCAGTCACCAACGTTCACTGGAAGATGTGTTTTTGCAAGTCACCGCAGGCTTAGTGCAATGATTAGTCGCGGGGCGCTAGCCCCCGGTTTTAAAACAACTTTTTAGTCATTTAGTCATTGCCCCAGCCATGTCCACCAGCAGCGCCACTGCCGCCTCCTCCTCCCGCCTCGCCGCACTCTTGGAGCGCGCAGGTGAGCACCTCAATCCCCTCTTGGTCAAAGAGTGCCGCCAATCGCTCAAAAGCCGCCAATTTTCCATCACCTTCACGCTCGTGGTCGTCCTCTCCTGGGGCTGGACCATCTACGGCATCGCCATGCTCGGCCCCGATGTCGCCTATCAATCGGCCGGGCCGGAAATGTTCTTCGGCTATTTCCTCATTCTCGCCTTGCCGCTGCTTTTGATCGTCCCATTCTCAGCCTTCCGCTCGCTCATTGCCGAGCGCGAAGATAACACCTTCGAACTCGTCGCCATCACCATGCTTCCCGCCCGGCGCATCATCGCCGGCAAGCTCGGCAGCGCCGCAGCCCAAATGCTCGTTTATCTCTCCGCAGTCATGCCCTGCCTGGTGTTCACGTACATGCTCCGCGGCATCGACGTGCTCACCATCTGCTGGATTTTGTTCTACACGGTGCTGGCGTCGCTGGGTTTTTCCGCCGTCGCGCTGCTGACGGCCACCATTGCCAAAGAAAAGCATTGGCAAATCGTCGTCTCCGTCGCGCTCGTCGTCAGCCTCTACGTTGCGTTCCAATCCGCCTGCGGCTGGTGCCTGACGCTGCTTCGCTCCCCAGTCCTCCCGTTCCACAGCGAGTATTTCTGGACGGAAAACTTAGCTTTCCTCACCATCTACGCCAGCACCTTTGCACTCATTTATTTGGCCGCCGGCGCTCAACTCACCTTCGCTTCCGAAAATCGCTCCACGCCGCTGCGCAAAGCCATGCTCGTGCAGCAAATGCTATTTGCCGGCTGGGTCGGCTACCTCGGCATTCGCCAAAGTCAACAAGGCTACCTGCTCCATATCTTCTTCATGGAACTCGTTACCTGCTCGGTTATCGTCTCGTTGTACTGGTACCTGATGGTGCGCTGATGCTCGGCGAGAATGTCGAACTCTCGCAGCGCGTCAGACGCCGGCTTCCAGCTTCATTTATCGGCCGCGTGTTTTTAACCTGGCTCAATCCTGGACCGGGCACCGGCTACGTTTTCGTCGTGTGCAACGCGCTCGCCGCCGGCGCGGTGGCCTTTGCAGGCATGCTCTTTTGCGCCAAGCGAGCTTTGCAGCTTTTTCAAGCGCCTCAATTCGAACAATTTCCGACTATTCTTGTTTTGGCCAGCGCCTATTTAGTCATCTACCTAGGCGCGGCGAATTTGCTCTTGCGATTGCTCCGCCGCTGGTCGCAAGTCACGATCGCCACCGCCCTCTTAGTCGAACTCTTAATGCTCTTAGCCGGCTTCGGCATCCCGCGCTTCATCCGCTATGTGATGGATTACCGCGGCAGCGAATACACGTTGCTCCACCTCACCGACCCGTTTTGGAGCTGTCTTGCGCTAGTCGATTCCGGCACGGCCGTCGTTTACATGTCCACGCTGCGCTGGATTATTTTGCCTGCGGCGCTACTGATTTTCTTATTCAATCTCATCGTCATTTCACCTGAATTAAACCAATCGCGCACCAGTCCGCCAAAGCGCGTCGAAGAAGAAGACCAAGCCGCGCTAGCCGCATCACACCCCGCCTCCGCCACGCCAACTAACCCGTGGGATTGAGCGGCTACAATACCGCCCGGGGTGCCACTGCTGGCCGGGCACCGTCCGCCGGTACGGCGGATGGTCGCAGCAGTGAATCTGGCTATCAGTTCTCTCGCCCGGTGCCACTGGCTCTGCCAGTGTTGCCTTTGGGACCATCGGTAGTGCAATGTCACTTAACGGATCAGCATTCAACGGCCGGCCGGTGCAGAGCCGCGCTGGAATCACAAAGTCTTGGTCGCCGCGGCGACGATCGTTCCGCCCGGCCGGTCCGTTGCAGTGCGGGGTTATGCGGCGTTCTTGGGATCGGCGATAATCGGCTTGTCTAATCGCGGTGCCAGCCAGCGAAGCACGCGCCCCATCAAGCCCAGCCTGAGCTGCGCACTAACGTGACCGTGAGGCATTCGCCAGATTTCCGGCTGCTGCCACTTTTGCCAAAGCTCCTCGATAAGTTTCGGATCCCCGGCCAAATCATAAATTCCTTCAATCAACAATATATTTTCCTTCGGGATGACTGGCGTGGACAAAGTCAAATTTAACCGGGTCGTATCCATTGCTTCGTGTGCCGGCCTTAGAGCCTTGAACGCTTTCCGAACCCGCCGCCAGACGACTGGAGGAGAGGAGAACTGGCGGAAGGCCACGCCGGGCACAGTCAGAACGGCACAGGCGATGCGTGCATCGCCGCACGCGGTCAAACCCGCAGTCCATCCCCCAAACGAAAAACCCAGAAGTGCCACGGATGGGCAACCTTCACCAACGAGCCAGCCCACCAGCGCGCGAATCTCGGCGACGTTCTGTGCCATGGCCCGCGCGAACTCCAAACAATTCTCTTCAATCGCTCGGCGCGGACGGCGTCGAAGCTGGTAGGGAGCGACCAATAGGGCCGCATTGAATCCTGCCCGATTAAACCGGCGAGCAATCCATGGAAACCCGGTGTGATAACCGAAGGCAGGACTGCCATCCAAGAGAATGATCACCGGTCGTTCTTGCCAGCACTGGGCACACCGATAGAGCCGGCCATAAACGATGTTGTTCTCCTCGTCTTCACTCGGTCGCGGCGTGGGGAATCTGAAATGCCGCTGCCCATCAAATTCAATCCGCGCCGGATCGCTTGCGGCGGGGATAAAGTCCGGCCCATTCAGAAATTCGAGCGCTTCGGCCAATCTCCATTTTGACTCGGGTGCGTGTCTCACCGGAGCAACGACGTATGCCATCTGCAGAGCTGACCAATCAATCAATCTTGCCAATGGCGCAATCATGAGTTTAAGCCGCCTAACGACCCAAGCTCAGCAACCCGGCCCACAGGACGCGCCGATTGCAACCTGAGCGCAATGGCCGGGTTCGCTGCAGGGCATGGTTAGGCGTCATCGTCATCTTTGTATTTGTCTGGCTCGGCAATATCAATGCCGACATGACGCATCGCGGCGCGGATGTCGGGATGCACGTCCTCAACCTCCCAGGTATCCATGTCCTGCCTTGCGAACACTTCGAGCAACTCTCCGGTAAACTCGATGCGCTCCTCTTTGTCGGCGATGTTGGCCTGAATCAACGGCCACATCTCGATGAACAATTTGCTTCCGGTTCTCCAGCTCATAGCGGTGGTGTTGTGGTGACGCCTAACGGACCAAAGTTCAATGGCCGGCACCGCGCCGACCGACCTTCAGTTTACCACAACGCGCGATGCGGGGCCGGTCCATTGCAGCGGCGGGTTATTCCCTGTCCTTCGCGGCGCCCAATCGCTGCCGCACGATTTGCCATTGCTCCCAAGCGGCTTTCGGATCGATGTCATCGTAGCCGCGAGATTCTGCCATCTTTTGCACAGCGGAAACGGGCAGCATGATACATGCACATTTATCGCGGATGTCATTTACTTCCGCTTCGGTCAGCGGCGCGCCCTTCTTACGCTCCAGATTCGTGAGCAATACAACAATCGCAGGAACAGGCATCGGAATCAGCGGCTCGGCGGATGGTGCCGGCGCGGGACGCTTCTTTCGCTTGAACAGGTCAAACATGAGGCTCTCGTATGGGCATACCGAACCAACATTCACTGGCCAGCACTGCGCCGACCGACGCTCAGTTGACCAAAACGCCTGAATCCCGACGCCGTCCGGCAACTCAATGCCCCATTCCGCGTTGCCTGCAACGATTTGTTAAACGACGTCATTTCTCAGCCTTTCATTTCCCACCGTATGTCTGCTTTAATTGTGCAATCAACTCGTCGATTTCTGGCTTTTTGTTCTTAATTTTGAATCGGTTCGTCAAATCGAGGATGTCATTGAAAGCCAAATGTTTCAGGTCTAAAACCCCGTCGATCTTCTCGTCTTTGCGAAGGTGAAAGACCGAATTCAGCCCGCCCCAAATCAAAATCGAACCGTCTTCATTCACGGCGATGACCTGCATCTCATCGCCAACATCGTAACCGGCGGCTTTGAATCTCGCGTTGACTTCCGGGACTCGCAGCGGATCGTAAACATGCTCCACAATCCGCGTCTTGTAGGTCTTGTGCTGGTTCTCGACCTCACATGGAATGAATGCCTTCATTTTGACGACTTCCAAGGCACGGGAAGCGAAAGTCCTTTGAAGCAGGAATGTCAGATTTGCCATGGTGTTTAAATGTTTATTGTGCCAATTGGTCTAGCGACCCACGATATTGTGGCACGGTCGCACGTTGCGGCACGGTCTCCCGACCGTGACGCCATCCGCCGCCTAACGCTAGCGGTACATCAATGGGCGGGGCCGTCATCCCTGCACCACCTCACGGCCGGTTATTCTCCACCAGCGCGGCAATCTCCACGAACTCGACGCTGGGGCGCACTCCGTACAGACCCGTCACCCGCTCGAGTAGCTCATCGGTGAAAAACGCTTTGGCGGCCTGGTCTGAATCCCAAACATAGAAGTTCGTGGCCTCGCGCTTCGCGGAATTGAGCGTGAAAGCTTTGGAGCGCAGCCCGGGCATTCCCTCAAACCTTGCCCGTGCAGTCTCGGCGATCTTCCGCACGGCTTGTTCATCGAAGTTGTCTCCGTAGCGGAATGTAACGAACACACCGATCATGTCGTCCTCCTTTGGACGTCATCGTTCTGGCCCTCTGGGCAGGCGAGCCTTGGTGACGCCCAACGATCCAAAGTTGAGCCATGGCCATCGGCGGCCACGATCCGAATGCAATCTGGACGCTCCGGCGCGGTGTTAGGCGGCGGCCTCATACTGTCTCCTCACATGAATCTGCGGCGAACAGAAAATAACGCCCCGGCTCAATAAAACTTGGTGCATTCTGTCGCCACCATCCTGCCGCTTCTGGCGAATGAGCCGCCAACAAATCCACGGCAACGCTGGCCTCAACAATATAACCAACCGCTCGCTGCCTGCGGCCAAGCAAAATTGCAAACAAAGCGCCGAGCCGGCTCTTCGGGCCAGACACAACGCCAACTCCGAATCCTCGACGACGACCCGCGAAACGAGGAGGAATGGGAATCTCCAATCCAATCCAAGCCTGACGAATGTCCTCCGGAGCTTCACCCGGTGGTGTGCTCTTAATGCGAATTTTCATGTGCGTTCCGGCAGACTAATGATTACTTCGGCAACGAAACACTTAGAAAACTTTCCGGCAATATAGACGCACATCAATGCGAGTCAAGCTCGCAAGAAGTCTCGTACACAAGCATTTAAACAACGTCATTTACTGTGTAATTCAAGAATAGGTGGCACGCACAAAGGTTGGAAGGGCGTGGTGAAATGAAGTTTCGGGTCTGGCTCCCTGTTGTGGCACGGTCTCCCGACGGCTGTTCTGACACGGTCTCCGACCGTGTCTGCCTGTTGTGGCAGGTCTCCCGACCCTGCCACGCAGTTCCGACCGCAGGTCTTCCTGCGCCGCGAGCTGCGCCGATCACAACTGCGATGCCCCTCGACCATTCGTTCGAGCGCATGATCGGCGGCGTGATTCTCATTGCAATGTTTCTTTGCGGCGCAAACCGCGATCCCACTCGTAGCGGATCGTTACCGCCTGCGCCCACCAACCGCTCAGCCCATACTGATCCCGAAGATACTTCGCCGCCAGCGTGTGTCCCTTCCGCTTCAGGCCAAACTTGTCCAATATCTTGAACCAGTCGTGCCATGCCTTGTCCGTCTTGGCCGCAACTGCGTCATCACTGATTTTTTGAAAGATTGTCTTCTTGGCTAGCATGTTCGCTTTCACTGTTGTGGCACGGTCTCCCGACCGTGTCACCAACCTGACCGAAGGTCTCCGTGCGCCGCATGCTTAGGCGGCATCATCATCCTTCGCATTTCTCTTCGCCATGCGACAATCGTGACACTCAACCGCTCTCGCATCAATGTGCCCCTTCGCTTCTTCATAATACCATTTCTGGTCTCTGGCTTTCCATATTTCTATCTTGCCGCACTTGCGGCAAGTAAACGGCTGGTCGAGATAAAACTCCGGCAGGCTGGCGTAGGTATTGATGTGCGATAGCTTGCTGTGGTCGGCTGGAACAGCCGACGGATGATTCCGCTGCTGATTCCGGCTAAGACTCAAAACTCTCTGAGCCTCGCGCAACTCCTTCTCGCTGGGATCCCTTCCGGTCGGTGTGTGCTTGCTCATGTGCGCTCTCCCTCTAACGACCCAAGCCCAGCGACGACCCGCCGCCGTTCGCTCCAGCGCATGCTTAGGCCGCTCGTGGTTCTGATGTCGAATGCTTCTCATCTGGAAATCCATCCCAACGCCACAGTGGGCTACCGAGATACTGCAATTTAGAAAGTGCGCGATCAACGGCAACTGCTAACTGATGAACATCACCGGGACTCGCAGATGGCTTGGCACCGAACAAGGCGCCAATGAGTCCTGGACTGTGCTGTGGGCTAACCTGCACCATCCACTGGCCTTCCTGAATCTGACTCACGGCAACCGTAAGCTCAAACGAACCTCGGCGGCACACAACCAACCAACCGCAGTCTCGCCAGTTGTCCATGTCCCCACTGCTCCATCCGGCCGCAGTCAACTCTGCCGATAGGCGGCGCATCAATGCTGCCCCTGCCGGATGGTCGAACTCAGCGTCTTTGGGAACTGTCGCGGTGAACCGGAGATTTTGCGATTTGGGCATAGCGCGGTCGAGCCGACAACTGGACCAACATGCTCCCGCCAGAACCAATCGGCGGGATTGCCCGCAGTATAAACGCCCCGAAAGAAAAACGCCAAACCGCCCGCCTGCCGACGGTTGTCGCCCCGGCGACCTGCGCTTGATTAGGCGATATACAAATTGTTCTAAAAAAACGAAGTCCGTGTTTCTCGCGACTCATTTGATTGCCAGTACTGACCAGAATTCACATCCAAGCAGGTCAACCATCCACCGCCATGTGCCCACGTATCGATGCATACGGCGTGGCCTATGTTTCGAGGAATCCCATCGCGTTGTGGCGTGTGACCGCAAATCATGACCTTCCCCGATTCATGAACTGGCGGATCGTTGAATTGCTCCCAGTACAACATAAAATCGGGCTGGTCTTCGAGCGCAATGCCCGGGTAAGCATTGGCATGAACGAAGAAATGAGATTTTGTTTCGTAGTAGGCGCGACAAGACCTAACGAACCGCCAATGCGAGTCGGGTATATCGGCCAGCGTTCCATCCCGACCAAACGATCCGTAAGAGCGTAGTGCCGCATCGCCGCCGCAGGAAATCCACTCACGAAAGTGGCCGTCCGATTTATCAGCAGCAAGCATCATCAATTCGTGATTACCGCGAAGCGGCACCAAGTTAAACTCTCTTTTGCGAGCAATGAGCCATTCGATAACGGATCGGCTATCAGGGCCGCGATCAACGTAATCGCCAAGTGGCGATCGTACGAGAACAACCATAAACCGTGTTGTAGCGCGCTGGCCGCTATCCAAATATCATTAGTCGGCAACGGGTGACCTGATGCCCGCAATTGCGCGTGAAGATTGCCATAGAATTCCGAGGTCCGCTCGTCGATTCCCAATATTTCGACACCGGGCAAAGAAAGAAATCGTTCTAAGCGCTTCACGTTGTCAGATGCCCGTTGGCCGGCCGCAATCCCAGCTCTCAACTCGCCAAGAACAATAGTCGACACAACCAACCGCGAACCGCGAACCGCGAGCAATGACATCCACCGCATCGTGTACGCCCTGATTAAATGCCACGTACGCGTTGGTGTCGATGAGAATTCCGCTCACTTCCAAAGTTCCTCGTCGACTTGCTGGAGATCCTTGATGGCTTCGAAGAACTCGCGAGCATCGTCATCGTTCCAGACGCCGGCCAAGCCACTTAAATCTCGTTTGAAATCGCCATTTGAGAGGGACCAGGCCGCTGGTAATTTATCGGCTATCGCTTGAGCGACAAGTTGATCGATTGGAACACCTTGTCGGCGGGCTTCATCACGAAGTCGAGCGAGCAACTGATCGTCGAGATTATGAATAGTGAGATCGCTGGCCATAGACGTTAATTCCTTGCGACAAACGACTGCTGCCGCTTCTAAATCATACCATTCCGCGCCGCTCTTTGCGAACGCTGGAAAAGGAAATGTCTCGTACTCCGTTCCTGGTACGACTCCCCTCCGCGCCTTTGCGCCTCTGCGTGAGTTCTTCTCGTCCGTCCGCGTCATCCGCGGTGTCACCTCCGCGCGGCCAATTTCCCCCTTGACTTCTGGCCTATCTTGCACTATACATACGTTCATTATCGCTAAGCCGTTGCGTACTGCTGACGAGAAACCGCCAACCACCGTGGCCATTCGCACCGTATCACCCAGAAAATAATTCACCACCTGCCAACCCAATCACTTGACAACCCAATTCCAGACACGACTTTCCCCTCCGCTCCGCGCCAAACAACAACCACAAATGATGAAAATCGTTCGACAAATCACGCTCAAGATCGCGCCCCAAGTTTTCGCGCAAAAATCGGTGGGTCAAATGCAGGGAAAATGTTTGGCCCAAAAACAGCGTTTTTCCCGAGAGTTTCGCGCGCATTTACCCCGCGAAATCGCGCGCTCATGCGCTAGAAAACAATATCCTCGAAAAGAATCGAGAAATCCCGAGCGCCAGCGCATGTCGCGCTAGTGCAAAAGGGGAAGTGATGCGCACTGCGCGCCCGACCAAGCGTGCACATGCTTTTGGGTGGCCTACGGCCCACTCGTTCCCGCAGGCGCTTTATCGAACGGCGCTTCGGATGGGAGAGCGGGGCCAACAATCGAACTATCGGCCGGCGGCAGCGGCGCGTCCGAGGGCTTCATCGCTACGCGAATGCCTGTGGCCGGAATCGATTCCACGCAGCCGTCACCCTGCTCGGCCGTTCGCACCGTCGCCTTGGCGGCGGCTTTCGCATCGGCCGCAGGCAGCAACCGTTCAACCATCGAGCGATCGATCACCCGGTCGCGATACTCGCACACCGGTTCGGGCGGATTGGCAACCGACGCAGTCTTGGCAGCCGTCTTCAGCGGCTCGACAGCCGCAATCGACATTTGCGGCAGCGTCGGCTCCTTGTACATCCGCTGATGGTAAATCACCAGTGCATGCAGCCCATGACCCAGCGGGCCAATGCTCCACGCTTTGTTTGGATTGTTCGCCAGTATATCGGCCAAGAAATTAACCGTTTTGATCACCTTCGGATCGCGCAGCGACTCGTCGGGCAGCGACCAGGCCAGCCATTCCATCATGTGTCCGGTGGTTTGCAGCTTGCGGTCGATATCGCCCGGGCGATCGGCCGGCGTATTGAACCATTCGGTGCTGAAGCTGCCGTCGGGGTTTTGGAGTGTTCCCAATGTGTACCGTTGATAATCGACAATGTACTTTGCTGCCCGTGCGTATTGGCCGTCGATCGGTTCCTGGCGTTTGTCGCGCTCCATGACGGCGCTTGAGATGGCGAACAGCCGATGGCTGCCGCCGCAAGCCGCGCCGTGAATGGGGGCTTCAATTTCCGACTTGAGCAACTTGGGAATATCCCAGTGCTCGCCGTCGCGGCTGGTCCACGTTGCGTCGCTGGGGAGGTAATGCGAAAGAGCCAACAATTTGAAAGTCAACTCGGTCCCGCTTTGGCAGGTGAGCTTTTCTTCTTCGATATAGTCGGCAATCGTAAGATCGCGGCCATCGAGATGAATCGGGCTCTCGGGCCGCACCTTCCATTGGGCGAGCATGGCAAGAAACTGGCCGCCGTGCCCTTCGAGGCCAACACCATAGAGCGCATGCGGATTGTTATTTTCCAAAATGATCAGCGGTTGCCCCTGGCAGCGATCGCCGTACAGCAACCATCCCATGGCGTTAACGGTTTGTCCGCCGGGACCGTCGCGGAAAATTTCGGTGCGCGGGCCGAATGCGATCAAGTTGTGCATGATTTCCCAGCAACTGTTATCGCGAGCATTCAGATGCTTGGGTTCGTAAGTCGCGAGCGTGCGGCGAATTTTCGCGCCCAACGCAATTTGATCGGGCGAAAGTGGCTTGCCGTCGCGGCCAACATCCGAAGGCGTTTCGTCGTCTGCCTGCGGATTGGGCATGGGAGCAGCCTGCGGAGCCAGGCGGCCGCCAAGTTCCGCGGCGTCGGCTGCCGAATCGCTCGCAGTCGAGTCTGGTGCTGGCGTGGCAAAATTAGTTGTTGCCGCCGGCACAGTGGCAGCATCGGCATTGCCGAACGGCGAAACTTTATCGATTGTTCCCGCCGGTGCAGTTGGGGAAACTAGAGCGATGGTCAGAAAAGTCGACGCGAGTGCGACCTTCCGTGGCGTCAAAAACGACATGGTTGTAGCAACTCCGGGATGGATCGGACGTTAGGTGCATTGCCGGCCGCAACTGGCCGTGTGCGCTTGCCCAAGGGAACGCCGTTTCCCAGCCGACCGCCCGTCGCCGGGATCATTCAAACGCTAGCCATGAATCCGACTAGAGTTATCGGATGCACAGCGTGAAGATTTGATAAAGCCTGTCCTCGCCGGCACGAGCGGTGCGAACGTTAGAGGTTCGCTGGGGTGCGTTTTTTAGACTTCGATGCGCAGCGGCGCATCGAGCAACCGAGCAGCAGAGGCCAGAGGTTAGGCAACGTGAATCGCGACTCAGAACAAATTGCGCAGTTTCTCGGCGACCGATTCAGTCCGCAGCGGCGGATCGTCGCGTTTCGCCAATTCGCGCCATTTGGACACATCGTTGCCAAGACTTTGCCCGGTCACATTTCTCATGCTCGCCACAGCCACGAATTGCATTGCTGGGTCGGAATCGTCCAAAGCCACGCCGAGGGCTTTGACGGCATCTTTATCATGGGCCGACGAAAGTGCCTTGACCGCGGCCATGCGCACATCGTGATTCGTATCCGACGAGAGCGTTTCGGCGAGAATGCGCGTGGCTTGCGGCCCGGGGCGTTTCGCCCACGCATCGCAACAGGCCACGCGCACGTCGGACTCGGGATCCTTCAAACCGGCGTAGAGCACGGCATTGGCCGAGTCGGCCTTCATATTCGCAAGTGCGGCAACAATGGTAAGCCGCACGGTGCAATTCGTTTCCTGCTGCATTTTTTTGGCCATCTCGGCGGCAAACGCCTCTTGTTCTTGCGCGGTGCCTTTGGAGGCTTTTTTGGCTTCCTTTTTAATTTCATCGGCACGCTGCACCGCGACCGGTCCGTACTTTTTGATGTCGGCCGTTTCATCGCTGCCAAATGGCCACGGACCGCCAAAGCGGTGCTGGTGGCAGCAGCAACCCGGCAGCGCAATGCAGCAACCAGTGCAACAAGCGCAGATCGAAAGTGGCCGAACGCAAATCGGCTCATGGATTACCGGCAGGGTGATGACTGGAAATCGAACAAGATGAGTATGGACCGCAAGCGCAACGGCAGACTCTGTGCGCGATAAGTGGGCGGAACTATAGCGAACAGCGCGCTTCAGGCCAAGACGATTTAACCCCTTAACTGTCAACCTAAGAAGGACGGCCTGTACCAGCGATTTGATTTTGGGCCATGGCAACTGATATGATGCTCGGCAAGCGGAAAATGCAGCGGGTTGCTAGCGTGCTGCGCTGGTTTTAAACAAATAATCTGCTAGCGGCGGCGAATACCGGTTATGGATGCGTAAGCGAGCGCAATTAAGTTCGCCAAATCGATCCCCACGAGGTCACCTATGCCGGAACCGATTGAACATGCGAAATCGCGCGGGTGGATCGAAAGCATTTTGCGCCGGTTGCCGGGCTTCAAGGGCTACTTGGAGAAGGAATATCGCCGCGACAGCGATGCACTTGCGCGAAATTGGCTAGCCGACCGCTTGCAGCGCTCGAAGGGAGCGCTGGAAATCTATGGCCGCACGTTGGTCGAAGGCCGCAAGATGGATTTACTGGGACAGTTAGACCATTTTCGCGCACGGCTGGATAAAACCATCGGTCGCATTCGCGGCGCGATGCAAGGCTACAGCGGATTTTTCGACCTCGTGCAAGTTAACGAAGCCGCCCTCGATCGGATTTATCAGCAAGATGTGAAAACGATGGACGCGGTGGAGACACTGGCAAGCGCCATAGAGAAACTCGAGCATGCAGCCGCCGATGCTCCGCCGCCATTCGACGCGCTTAACGACCAGCTTGCGCAAGTCGAGCAAGCCATCGACCATCGCCAAGATATGCTGAAAGGCTTGGAGTGATCGCGGTGCAAGCACTGCGGCTAAGACTACGATTTGACATTCAATTCTGAACCCTGAACCCAGACCACTGAACCCTTCCCATGTCTATTCGCCTCGAAGTCATCGAGTATTTTGACGACGCGAACACGTCGATTGTCAATCGCATTCCGGCCGAGGGCTCGGCCGATATCAAATACGGCGCACAGCTTATTGTGCAGCAGAATCAGGAAGCCGTTTTTTTCCGCGACGGCAAGGCGCTCGATTGCTTCGGCCCCGGGCGGCACATGCTCACCACGCAAAACGTGCCGCTGATTACGCGCATATCTGACGATTCCGTGGGAGAAATCGCCGTTTCAAGCCCAGGTCTATTTCATCGGGAAGCAGACTTTTCTCGATCAGAAATGGGGCACGCCGCAGCCGATTCCACTGCGCGACGCCGAATTCGGCGGCATGGTGCAGTTGCGCGCCAACGGCAAATACTCGTTCCGCGTGGTCGATTCGCCGCTGTTGCTCAACACCCTCGTCGGCACGCAAGGCAAATACACGACCGACCAGGTGGCATCGTTTTTGAAGGACGTGATCGTATCGCGCTTGCGCGATCTACTCGGTGCGCTCGGCTTGGGCGTGTTCGATCTGCAAGCCAAAGGACAAGAAATTGAATCGGGCACCAAGGCGAAGGTGGCCGACGATTTCACCAAGTACGGCTTGGAACTGGTCGATTTCATCATCAATGCCGTCACACCCCCCGACGATGTGCAAGAGGCGATCAACGCCCGCAGCCGCATCGGCGCGCTGGGCGGATTGCAGGCCTTCACCATGTATCAAGCCGCCAACAGCATGGCCGAGCTTGCCAAGCAAGGGGGCGGCGGCATGGGAAGTCAGCGCCATGGGCATGGGCATGGGCGCTGGCTTCGGCATGATGTTTCCCGGCATGCTGCAGCAAGCGATGCAAGGCATGCAACCTGGAGTGCAAGGAGGCGTGCCACAAGGCGGATGGCCGCAAGGCGCCGGGCCGGGGGGCGCGGGCCCAGCAAACGCAGGGCACAGCAATGGGCGGCGGTGCGGTGGCTCCTGCGGCAGTCGCAGCGGCGCAATCGATGGTGGCCGATCCGAAGCAATTGGTGCGCAGCGTCGCCAAATCGTCGGGTTGGCAAGTGAACGAAGCGGGCAGCCCATGGCAAATTGAAGTGCCGATTGGGCCGCTTCGCAAGCAGCGCGTAAATGTGCAATTCGATGCCAAGGATGCCGAAGGGAATTCAATCATCGCGTTCAGTTCGGTGTGCGGGCCGGCAACATCGCTCAATGCGATGGATTTGCTGAAGTACAACACGCAAATGGTACACGGCGCGTTTGCGGTCGAATCGTCGCCGACCGGAGATGTGATTGTCGTTCGCGCCAATCAATTGACCGCCACGGCCGACCCGCTGGCGGTCACGAAAGTCATCACCGCGGTGGCCTGGCAGGCCGACAAAGTCGAAGAGAAGTTCTTGGGGAGCGATGCCAATTGATGCGAAGTGGCTCGCGGATAGTGACTAGTGGCCAGAGTCGGGCTTCAAAGTCGCGTTTCGCGCGCGGCTCGGCAAGCTACTATGGAGATATGCCGGCTGCCAAGCATTCAATTGTGATAAGGTTCCTGCGAGTTACTCTCAGGGCGCTTGGCATTGCAGCACTTCTGGCCCTCATTGGCCCTCGCAGCGCGCTCGCGCTCGACCGCGTCACGTTCAAGCAAGACGATAAGACGCAAACTGTCGCTGGGAAAATTATCGTCACGGCACAAGACGGCGGCATCATGCTGATGTCAGCCGACGGAATGCTCTGGAACATCACGCCCGACGAAATGACCGAGCACACGAGCGACGATCAGCCGTTTACGCCGCTTGCGGCCGAGGCGCTCGGCAAAAAACTTACCGCCGAATTGCCTGGGTTCGACATTCACACAACCAAGCATTATTTGATCTGCTACAACACATCGAAGGCTTATGCCCAGTGGTGCGGCGCGTTGTTCGAGCGATTGTATCTGGCATTTACGACCTACTGGGAGCACAAGGGATTTAAGCTGCACGAGCCAGAAATACCGCTCGTGGTGTTGGCGTTTGCCGACCGCGAGGCGTACGCCCAATACGCCAGCGCCGAAGTAGGGAGCAATTCGCGGCAACATCATCGGCTTTTACAGTCTGCGCAGCAATCGCGTGAACATGTTCGATTTGACGGGAGCCGATGCGCTGCGCGGCCCGAACGACAAGCGGGGCAGCACCGCTCAGATTACCGCCATGCTTGCGCGGCCCGAGGCCGAGTTGATGGTCGCCACGGTCATCCACGAAGCCACGCACCAGATTGCTTTCAATTGCGGCCTGGAACAGCGATTTGCCGACGTGCCGCTTTGGCTCAATGAGGGTCTGGCGATGTACTTCGAAGCACCCGATTTAACGAGCACCAAGGGCTGGCGCACGCTGGGGGAAGTGAACTACCCGCGATTGAACCGCTTTCGCGAATACTTGCCAACGCGGCCGGCCAATTCGCTTTTGAGCCTGATCGTCGACGATAAGCGGCTGCGCGATCCCCGACAATCGCTCGACGCATACGCTGAAGCCTGGGCGCTAAACTACTTTTTGATTCGCCAGCATCCGAAGGAATATCAGGCCTATTTGCAAATGCAGTCAGAGAAGGGACCTTTGGTGTGGGATACGCCGGAAGAGCGGTTGAAACAATTCAGAACCTATTTCGGCGATAATTTGGCGGCGCTCGATGCGGAGTTTCTGCGGAGCATGCAGCGAGCGCGGTGACTAAGACCTACTGCGGGAGCTACCTAAGATGTCTGGAATGCGACAGCGACTGCTTGGGCTTTGTTTGCCGCCAACGGCCTTCTGGCTATTGGATAACTCTCTTACGCTCGTTGGGCAATCGGAGTCCTATTGGCGTGGTGCATACCGCAGCGTCAACGAAGGTTCCCCCACATTTCATCAATTGCTGTCGGTTCATCCGCTCGCCTTTGTCGCGGGCTCGCTTGTCTGGATGGCGATCTTTACGAGTCTGATTTTGATTCTGCCCGACACGCTGGCGCTGATCATCAGCGTTGCCGTCACCATCGGACATTGTGTCGGCGCTGCCACATGGCTGCTGTTTCGATTTCATTATGGTTACCAAATGTGTAACGCCCTATTTGCAATTGCAGCCATTTTCCTGGGATTGGGCATTCGATTGGGGTGGCAAGCGAAGCCAACCGCAGATTTTCGCCTTCCTTTACGACTGGCCAGATGGCGATGGGCTGTGGCGTGCGTTTTAGGTGCGCTGGCGATCTGGTTGTTCATCTGGCCGCGAAGCGCCTGAGCAACAATTAAACCGCCCGCAATCGTTCTTCGACAGAGCGGATCGCTTCGTCGATCACGCATGCGCGCCCCGAGAGATCGACTTTCGATTGCTTGGCTAGCAGATCGGCCAAGCGTTTCTGCGCGGAAATGACGGTGCTGTGACTGCGGCGGCCAAAAAATTCACCGATTTCGGAGAGGCCTGCGCGCGTGTGCTTTCGCGCCAGCCACATGGCAAACATGCGCGGGGTGCTGACGCTTTTGGTGCGGCGGTCGGATTGCAAACTTTCGGATGTCAGACCAAACGCCTCGCAAACGGCTTGCTCGATATCGGCCAGCCGCACGCCGCGCAAGGCGCAGCCCAATACGTCGGCCAGCGCCTCTTCAGCCAGCGACTTGTCGATCTCGCAGTTGTGCATGCGCCTTGCGGCCTGCAAGCGATTCACCGCGCCGCAAATCTCGCGAGCGCCGCCGGTAATGTTGCTGGCTACGTATTCAGCCACGTCGTCGGAGAGATTCATTTCCAGGCGGCTGGCAAATTGGCTCGCTAATCCGACACGGGTCGCCCAGTCGGGCGGTTCAATGCGGCAGACCATGCCTCCGGCCAAGCGCGTGGTGAGTTCTGGGCCAAGCTCGCTGAGTTCGGCCGGCGGACGGTCGGCAGTGAAAACAAGTTGGCGTCCTTCGTGCGCAAGCACGTCGATCGTGTGCAACAGCTCGATGCGCGTGGCTTTGGCCCGCACAAGGAATTGCAGATCGTCAATCGCGAGGATATCGACCGTGCGGTACTTGCGGCGGAAGCTGGGCAAGCCACTCCCACGGAGCGCTTCGATGAATAGCGTCGTATATTGCTCGGCCGACATGAGCACGGCGTTGGCAGAATGGCGATTTTGGCGAGCAGCCGCGAATATGCCTTCCAGCAGGTGCGTTTTGCCACAGCCTGGCGGGCCGTAGATGACAAGCGGCGTAAGCGAACCGGGCCGCTCGGCGATCATTTGGGCCGAAGTGTGGGCCAGACGATTGGTGGCGCCTGCCACGAACGCATCAAGCGTGGCAAAACGGCGACGGGGAAGCGAATCGTTCCGCGCCTGTCCACGGCCCGAAGGTTTGCAATTGGCATTTGAATTGGCCATGTGTGCGCTGTCGGCCGATTCGCGGTGCAGTTTAAACTGCGGCAGCGCAGGGCGCCAACCGTTTGCGCGAGCTGCTTCGCGCTTGAGGCATGCTCCGAATCGTGATGTCTAGTGGCCGTTCCACGATGCGCGTGCTTGAGCGGCTTCGGCAAAGCGAGCGACTCGTTCATGCGGAATTCCAAATTGACCGAGGCTGGAAGCGTTGCGGCGCAAGCCAGCTCGATTTCGCCGTGGTAGTGTTGGCGGAGCCAATCGCGGGCGAATTTGCTGCCCGCTTCGACGAGCAGGGTGCCCCCAGCAAGCGTCATTTTCGTGGCGGGGCCAAACCACACCTCGAAGCGCTCGCGGCCGATATTTTGGGCCAAAACGGCTCGCAACGCGGAGACGATGTCCATATCGTGCATGGTCGATTCCTGACCGTTTTATGCTAGTTCCTGCGCAACCTGCTCCCGTGCCGCGCCTTCATGACGGGGCAATTTGCGTTGCAAAGTGAGAGCAAATCAGCGAAGAAAAACGACGCTCGAGTGGACCGCAACGTCGTTTGATTGGTTCTTGGTTGTGTCACCCAAAGCGGACGATTTTACGACTGCTAGCGTCGCTGTCAAACCACCCGTGAAAAGATTTTTCCCAGATGAGCGGTTCTACAAAACGGCCCGGCGAAATCTTCGGAAAATGCGCGGTGCGCGATGGAATTGATTGTGGAAAAAAAATTTGCAAGCGCGCTTCAGAATCGTGGAAAAGATGTTTGGCAAGTACGAAGTGTGTGCGTGCCGAGTGCCTCGAGGACTGACGATTTTCGGCTGGAATGTCGCAGTGATCCAATGGAATGTGCAGTTTACCCGCAAATTCGCAGATAGATTCGGCGGCGATCAAGTTCGCGAAATCCCGCTGCCGAATAAATCGCAATTGCCGGAGAATTTTGCGCAGCGACCCCAAGAAACATTGAATCGACCGAGTTTTGGGCGGCCAGCCGCTGCGCATAGCGAACAATACTAATCCCATGGCCGCGCCCGCGAAATTCGTGAATGACGCCCATGTACTGGAGTTCCCAAGCGCGGTTCAGTCTGGAATTCTGAGTGCGGATCGGGGAATGAGGAAGAGCGGGTGAATGGGTGAGCGGGTGAAGGGGTGAAGTTGCGGCTACGTGCAGTGAACTCTCGAGCGCGTCCGCCGAGGCAGCATGTTCGCGAAGTAGCAGGCAACCAATCTCGCGGCTATTTTCTCGGACGACGAACCATCGCGACAAATCGAAGTGGCCGCTGGCGCGATAATCTGCCAGTGAGTCACCGGCCGATAGTACTCCCTGCGCAACTGCGCAATCTTTCGAATTCTGATACGTCCGCTCGACGATGCTCCCCAGGCGGATCATTTCTTGTGGCAAATCGTCCACAGGCTGATATTCAAGGGCAACAGGCAGTTCGCGTGTGTGAGATTCATCGCATGCGCACTGAAGATGCAGCAAATCGCCCGCGTACTTAAAACCCGCTCGTTCGAGCCATCCGGCTTCGAGCGCCGAGTCCGTCGCAAGCAGCGTTTGAATCAGACGAACGCCAGCGGCTGCCGCGCGATCGATCGCTGAGTTGATCAGTTTGACGGCAATCTCGGCAGGTTCTGCATCGCCGATTGCTGGCGGAAACAGCGCAGCGACGCGGCCGGGACGGATTTGCAGCGAAATGTAACCAATAATTTTGTTGCCACGGCGCGCGGCGAGAACAGTTTGGCCGTTGCCGAAAATCCGCCCGAAGCTTACGGGCGCTTCTGCTGCCAGGACGGGACTGATTGTCAATTCGTCGTCCGCGCTATTCGTCATTTTCGCTTGGTGGGCCGCAGCACATTCGCCCATACGTCAAAATGATGCCAATGGTAAATACAACGGCAGCAAGGTACGCCGGGGCAAGATGCACAAAATTGGTGTAGCCGATTAGAGGGTGCACTCCGATTGCGGTACTTGCGCCGAAAACCCCTGTAGCCAATAACGCCTGCCACAAACTGCGCGAAGGCTGCCCGCACCAGACGCAGAAAAACATAGTGACGCCGCAGCAGCAAACACCGCCACCGAAACCGGCTCGATCGTGGGCGATGAGCGGCACGAGGTGTTCGTTGATGTCGCGCAGTTGCGATACATCGAGGCCCATGTATGCCAGGTCCTGCGGTACGAACACAGTCGTTGCGCCGATGGTCATAATGGTTAGTCCACCGGCCGTGAGACCAAGTGCTGTGCCCAACAATAGGCAGCGGCCAATGCCGTAAGCCGATTTCCAACTGGGCCATTCGCTCGGATCGAGCAAAGTGCGAGACGAGCCAGGTCGATCGAGGTTGGAACAGACCTTAATCATGCCGATGATGAATATTGGCAAGAGCGCCAGAGTGGCTGCGCCGTGCCAAGTGTCGAGATATCCGTAGCCTAAGTAGCACAAAAAACTGCCGAAGCCCACGCCGCCACTGACGACCAACAACCACCAAGCCCAGGCTTGCCGTTGACGCAGGGGAAACGCGGCCAACCATAAATACAGCGTGGCGATCGCAAGCAGCGTGCCACCGAAGGAAACGCGATCGTGAATCATGAAATGCACAATGCGGCATTGGTCAATCGAACATAGTTGATCGGACGTCATGCCGAGGTAAGCGACATCGTGCGGCAGAAAGTGATTGGTTGCAGAGATGAAGAGGGCGAACAGGCCGGAAATGCCAAGGATTAAAGCGGTGAGCGTAATGAGCGGCCGGCCATCGCCAATAAGTTCAGCGAGCAAGCCACGAGTATTGTTCCCGGCATCGTTCATTTATCGTTGGAAGCAGCGATCGTTTCCGGTTGCGTTCTGTAACTCAATTACATTCTTGACGCCGTTGAGTTCTTTTGAATTTCGGATGCGGAAGTAGAAGGTATTCGGATTCAACCCCCGCGCTGTCGAAATACGGATCGAGTCGTTCTGCTAACTTGCGCCAATGATGGTGAGGAACATGGGGATATAAGTGGTGTTCCAGATGATACAGATGTCGAAGAAATAACACATTCAAAACCTTGCCACGAAAACGTCGAGCCTGGAACAATTCAGTTTCTCCATTGGGATCATGGGGCAGATACGCGGTGAACAATGGAAATGTCCAACTAGCTGCAGTTACTAGGAGAGCATAAATGAGTGGAACAGAGGTCGTATAATAAGCCGCGACGGATCCAGCGACTAGTATGACACAGGCAATGCCTTCGCCCCAAATCCAGACGCGATCGTGCCGGGAGTGCCGCACGGCCCAAAACCAGACCTTCGGCTGGTGCCACGGGCCAGACGCTAATGCTCCCCAGAAGGTCCCATGCGCAGCAGTGGCTTCAATATCGTCGTCGTGGGGGAAACGAGCATGATGATGTAAGTGAGCAGCGCGATATGCGTGCCCGCTTCGCACACCCAAGAGTTCCACAAGCGACAGCAACATGTGGTTCAACCAATGGGGCAGCCCTAGCGTGCCATGAAGTAAGTCGTGCGATGTTGACCCGTAACTGCAAAAGGTATAAGCGGCAGCGCAAAGTACCGCTAGCGGCCAGTAGCCATTGAATGCCAGATAGAAGTATCCCGCTACAAATGCAAACGGGAGAGCTAAGGAAAACCAACGACGGGCGGCTCCAAGGATCAGCAAATCCGGGCCTAGATCGACGAGCGATGGGATTCGTGCGTCGTGCGTCGGATGTTTAGCGGATAGTTGCTGCACGACTGTCGACTCCCAATCAGTTACGCTCAGCTGAGACAGGAAGAATTTCAATCAACAATGAACTGATGCGAGCAATGAATCACCGCAATCTTGCGGCGTGACATGTAATCATAATGAACCGCCATGAAATTGCCCAATGAATTGCCGGCTGAAAGTGAGGCGATGCCTAAATCCGGCCGCCGGAACAGGCCGTGGTTAGGCTGGCTGGCAGTTGTATTATTACCGGCGATCGTGCTGATTCTGGCCAGAGACAAAGTATCGCCGTGGGTGCTAATGTGGCTGTTGACGGTAGCGATTTTCTACAGCTTCAAGTGTTTGAGTTGGACCAGCAGTCACCTTCCGCGATCAACATGGGCGCGTCGGCTGGGATTCTGGTTTGCCTGGCCGGGGATGGATGCCGCGCGGTTTTTGAACGTTGAGCGGCTTGCCGACGCGCAGCGGCCGACGCGCGACGAATGGGTGCGCTCGGTAGGGATGATTGTATTTGGAGCGGTGATATTTTATTTGGGAGTTCGGTTGATTGGGACAGGGAATGATTACATCGCAGCCTGGTGCGGGATGTTTGGGCTTCTGTTTGCATTGCATTTTGGCGCGATCCATTTGATTAGCTGCGCATGCGCGCGGGAGGCGTAAATGCACAGCCGATCATGAACAAGCCGCTAAGCTCGACGAGTTCCGGGATGTTTTGGGGACAGCGGTGGAATCGGGCATTTCGCGATGCGTGCTATGGCTCACTATTTTTGCCCGTAGTCGAGCGAAGGGGACCTGTGGCGGGCGTAGCGGCGGTATTCCTGTTCAGCGGAATCGTGCACGAAGTGGCGATTTCGGTCCCGCGCGCGGTGGATATGCACTGCCCACGCTTTACTTTGCGCTGCAATGTGCGGCTGTGCTGCTGGAGAACTCGCGGGCCGGAAAACGATTGAGATTGGGGCACGGCATACGCGGCCGAGTCTACGCACTCGGTGTAGTGTTTTTGCTAGCGCCCATCTTGTTTCATCCGGCGTTCGTGCAACGGGTAATAGTGCCGATGATGCGATTCGTCGCGGGGAGGTGAATAGAGAAACTTACAGGGGCTTGCTGGGCTCGACTGAGGGACTCGAATTTAGACAGACCTACCGCGCTGAAGTATCGACAACGCTAAGTTGCACTTGGTAGCGGTCGTAAGGGGTGGAACTGCGGAGGATGGCTACGGGGCGGATGGTTAGCTCGCTATTGGCCGTGCCGTTCCAGCGAATTTGGTAGCGATCGACACCCGGTTGATCGCTGGGGAACGATTGGAAGCCGAAATTTTTGATCAATAGCGCCGTGGCGCGACGGGGATCGCCCGTGGTGCCGGTGAAGGTAATTTTGCGCATTTTTGCGACTGAGTGAAATAGTATGTGAGCGAACCGGCCAAATCGTCGGGCTGCACTCCTGTAATGAGCGGTACTCGAAGGCCTTGATATTTTTCATCGGGTAGCCCGGCCGAGACGCGCGGCCAGCGCGACATGACCCAACTGGGAATGACATCGAAGCGGAAAGCTTCGGTCATATCGACGATGGGGGTTTCTTCACGAGCCGGATCGGCTTGCGGCCAAACAACAGTCGGCGATTGGGCCGGGTTGTAACTGGCGTAGTAGGTATTAGCGCCGGCAGGCGTGCCGTACGATTTGGTCGTTGGGAACGCTGCGCCGGTGACGCTGGATTTAATTTTTTCCCAATTGCTGGTGACATAGGGTGCGGCCACGGCACCTGCAGCCACCAAAATGAATGTTTTGCGCCCGAACATGCGAACTCTCCTGGGACAATAGAGCATCCCAGTTTCGGATTATCGGCATGTGGGAGCCCCACAAACGAGCAGGATGAGGCGCAGCGAGTGAACTTAGCCAGAAGACAAAGTTTGCGCGGACGCTATTCTAGGCTTTTAGCAAATGGTCGATGTCGGGCTTGTCGCCATCCGGGGTGTCGTTGCTGTCGATATCGAACCACTCGCGCTTGAATTCGATGCGCGATTTGTCGCCGGGATTGCGGATGGCGATGTTGGAGACGAGCGCGATCACGGCGTCGCCCAAGGCAACTTTGGGGTGGCATTTCGGCAAATGGTCGGGGGCGGGATTGCGAATGCACCAGGCCCAATGCTCGATTTCCTCGGTATAGCCGCGGCCGGGTGGCCCCCCTTCCAGCGCGAGCTTGCCCAAGGCCGCTGCCGCGCCGCCGCTTTCGGTGGTATCGAGCGTCGGACCGCCGCCAGGCTTGCCGGCCACGACTTGCACGTTGGTGGTTGTAGCGCTTCCCTTGTAGAGCATGACTTCTTGCTCGCGGTCGAGGATCAGCGTGCCGGCTGTGCCCATGACGACTTCGCCGTAATCACCAAAGCCATTGCCGTTGATTGAGGAATAAGTCACGACCACTTTCTTGTTGGGATCGTTCACTTCGATTTTTTTCTCGTCCTGGAAATAGCCCGGAGCGGGGAATTCGAACATGCAATACACATGGTCTTCACACTCGCGGTCTTGCGGGAAGAGGCTGCGGCCGCCGACGGCTTGAACTGAAATCGGCAGAGCTTTTTCTTCCTTGGGATCCATGGCGCTAATGAAAATGCCGGCCGCATCGAGCTGGTGGCTGCCCAGCTCGGCCATAAGACCGCCGCCGGTTCGCTCCCATAATCGCCAGCGGATGAGTTCCTCAAGCGGGCTGCAATCGTAGCCGCTGGGCTCGAGTTTTTTGGATTGATAGCCGTACTTGGCGGCATCGACGGAGGCATCGGCAATTTGAGCTTCAAGTTGGGCTGCGCGTTTTTGCAAGCCATCGATGTCTTTGGGAGCGACAGTTTTGACCGCTTCCTGAAATTGTTTGAGCTCGCGGGCAAGGCTCGGGTTGGCGGGCATAGGGGGCTGCCAACTGTCGTGGCCGGGCAAGTTGGCGCGGTGCCACTGGGCGCGGATGGAATGGATCTCGCCAATGAGCCCGGTGCGGATGAGATCGACGGCGTTATCGTAGAGGATGCTGTAGTGCCGCTGATGGCCGACGGCCAGGATGCGATCGGTTTGGTGAGCATAGCGACCCATGGCCTTGCAATCGGCGACGCTGTGGGCCATCAGCTTTTCGGTGAGAACGTGCAGCCCCTGCTGCATGGCTTGGACGGCGACCGGGGCGTGCAAGTGCAGCGGTAGAGCGATGACGACAGCTTCGATGCCGAGCTTATCTTTGTCGGCCAAAAGCTCGTGGTAGTCGCCATACACGGTCACATTGCGACGGGCTTCGTCTTCGCTCTTCCAATCGTACTTGGCCATGAGGCCCGGGCGCACTTTGGCAGCATTGGGGCTGGAGCAATCACCATAGAATGCGCGGTGAACGTTGAAGGGGCGGATATCGGCGATGGCGGCAACTTCGATGTAGCTGGGTGTAAGCGCGCCGATAAGCACGCCCCCTTCGTCGCCGGTGCCAATGAAGCCGATGCGCAGCGGCTTATCGACCTTCGTGTATTTGTAGTACATGGCGCCAAGACCGGCGCCGGAAACCACTCCAGCGGCAATGGTGCCTTTGAGAAAATCGCGGCGCGTAAAGGGGCTGGCAATGGCAGCTTGGAAGTTTTCTTTGCCGATGGCGCGTTCTTGGGCAGTAAGGGCGTTCATAACGCAGTGTTCAGGGTTCGAGGTTCGAAACGTCAGGAGGCAGGAATCAAGAATCAAGACGTAAAACGTTTAGTGGCGCACGGCGCGAATGTCTGCTCTTTTGCGGAACGGCCAAGTAATGATGCGATGGATGAAAAAATCTAAGCCGCCCCAGCGGCCGACAGGCGACGTGGCCAATACCAACAAAGCGACTAGTTCGACGCCCTGGAAATAGGTGGCCACGGTGCCGTCGATCCACGGAGGTTGCGTGGCGATGATGGATGCGAGAAAGAGGGCAAGCAGGAGAGCCGATAGACGCGTGAACAGACCAACGATCAAACAGCCGCCGCCGATGATGAGCAGCCAGATAATAACCAGATCGATTTTCTTGAGGTCGGTGAGCTGTTCCGGTATATCGCCCAGTTTCAGTTGATCGGCCGTGCGGAGCTTGAGGGCATCGTCTTGGAACGCTTTTTCGAGGGCTTCGACATCGGCGCGCCAGTCGGCTGGAGAAGAGTTCATGGCACTAGAGAGGCCGGGCTCTGAAGTTGGACTGTTATCGCGATTGGCGATTCGGGTTTCGATTGTGGGAATATTGTCGGCACCAGGCGATTGCGCCATTTGAGCGTTGCGCCAAAGTTCATGGCGGTACAGCTTGATGTCGGGAACATATCCGGAAAAATCGGCATCCAAACGTTTTTCGTAGCTGTGTTGCAGATCGTCGAGCTGCTGTTTCTGTACGTCGGTAAAGGCGAAATGTTTCGCTACTGCGTCGCTCCAGCTTTGCCAATCGTCTTCAATCCTCGACAACCAAACGCCATCGATGGGGGATATTTGCGGCTTTGGTTGATCGGCAGGGGCCGTTTGGGCAGGGCTGCTATCTGCTGCGGCAGAGGTGTCGTCGGCTTTTGCCGCGGCTTGCGAGCGCTCTGGTTCGGGCGGCTTCGATTCTGGGGGCAGTGGAACCAGCAGCAACAGGTTCATGTTGTGCGGGCCGGGAGCGCGATCGTGGAAGAATCCAGCGAGCGGGCCCTTGGCCTGGTGCATGAAGCCTTCGCTGTCGCTATCCCACTTGGGATTGTTTTTGTGGGCGAGGCCCTCGGAGAAAAAATGCCAGCCGATGACGACGCGCAGTGCGACCATCGTTAGGACTGTGAGAAACCCGATGGTAAACGGACGCGCGCTCAGAACTGGCTCCCCCTATGACGCTTGCTAAAGTCAGGCGATTCAACCACGCCCCTCGAAGGCAAAGGGCGAGCCACCCGTGCTGCAAGCTCGGCTCAACATTATTGTAATCGCGGGCGCATTTGCCAACCAGCGTCGAGAAACGTAGGATCGGGCGATGCTTGGACCAGGCGGTTGGCAAACTGACGGCATGTCAGCCGACTGCGGCGCTGCCATCCTCAATTGTGTTACCTAAATGCGAATTGTGCTTTGCTATCCAGTCGAAGAGCGCCATGTGGTGCAAATTCAAGCCACGGCGCCGCGGGCGGAGATTTGCGATGCCGGGCAAGAGCATGTGGCCGAGGAGTTGTTTCGCTGCGACGTGTTCTGTGGCCACCCCAAAGTGCCGGTGGATTGGGACGGAGTAGTTCGCGCGGGTCGGTTGAAGTGGATTCAATCATCGGCGGCGGGGCTGGATCATTGCCTGCTGCAAAGCGTCGTGGAATCGGCGATTACTGTGACCAGCGCATCCGGCGTACTGGCCGATCAGGTGGCCGAACACACGATTGCGCTATTGACGGGATTGCTGCGCAGCTTGCCGGTGTTCTTTCGGGCGCAGCAGACAAAAGAATACATTCGACGGCCGACGCGCGATTTGCATCACGCGACGGTCGGCATTGTGGGGCTGGGCGGAGTAGGGCGGCGGGTTACGGAACTTTTGTCGGCCTTCAAAACGCGGATTCTGGCGACCGATATGTTTCCGGTCGATAAGCCTGCGCATGTCGAGGAATTGTGGCCGGCCGAGCGGCTGGATGACTTGCTGCCTTTGGTCGATATCTTGATTCTCTGCGTTCCGCTGACGGATAAGACTCGATGGATGATCGATGCGAAGGCATTGTCGAAGATGGAACGGGGCGCGGTGCTCGTGAACATGGCGCGGGGAAAACTTGTCGTGGAAGATGATTTGGTGGCGGCGCTCGAATCGGGTCAGTTGAGCGGCGCGTGCGTCGATGTGGCGGCGGAGGAACCGCTGCCGCCGACGAGCAAACTGTGGGATTTTCCCAACGTAATTATCACGCCGCATGTGGCGGGGCAGAGCCGCTGGCGAATCGACAACATGACCGATTTCTTCTGCGAGAACTTGCGGCGATATCAAGCGGGAGAGCCGCTTGTGAACTTGGTCGATAAGCGATTGGGGTTTCCGGTACGAATAAACGCGGAATACAGACTGCAAAATGTAAAATGAAGAAATTAGTGCATTCGACTTGCGCATTAACGCAGCCGTCGCATGTCATTTTGCATTCTGAATTCTTCACTTTTGCACTTCGCGTTTTGCTCTGCTAGCAGTTTCGCCTTTACCCACCATTGCGGCGTTGACTAAGATAGCAGTTGGTAGACGGAGTGCCGATGATTCGACCAATCACCAAGGATGAGCCCGCGCGAATGACAACGACGATTTTCTTCGACAATAAGCTGACGATTACGAAAGGCGGCCGGACCTCGAACCGCTGCCCGGATGAGCTATTGAAGCGCTATCAGGCGCTCGTGGACGAACAGCGGATGAGCTGGACTGAGCACTTGCGGCTGCAACGCTTGCTGGGGTCGGGAGGGCAGGGAGTGGTATATTTGAGCCAACGACGCGGGGCCGATGGTTTCACGCTGCCGGTGGCGCTGAAAGTTTATTCGCCCGAGCGCTACGAGGATTCGCGCACCTATGACGAGGCGATGGCCCGCCAGGCGGCGGTGGCGGCACGGGTATCGCAGATTCAGCAAGATAATTTGCTGGACGTGCACAACTTCATCGATCGCAACCGAATCCGCATGATGGAGATGGAGTGGATCGACGGTTACGACTTGAGCCAACTGCTGACGCAACGAAATGCAGGATCGTATTCGATTGCGAGTGAACGAAAAGCGGTGGACTTATTTGAACAATGTGATTGTGACTGCCGGGCCGCAGCAGCCGCGATTGAAGCCAGGGATTGCAGTGAACATTGTGCGCGAATGCCTGGCGGCATTGGCGGCCTTGCACCGCGATGGCATTGTGCATGGCGACGTGAAGCCCTCGAACATCATGCTCAAGCGCACGGGGAACGCAAAAATTGTGGATATTGGGTCGGCGATCGCCCTGGATGCCGTGCCGCCGCAGCGCACCTGCACGCCGACGTATGCCGCCCCGGAAGTTTTGGAAGGGTCCGAGTGTACGCCGCGCTCGGACTTGGCGAGCTTGGGCTACGTGCTGGTGGAAATGCTTGCGGGACGGCAGCCGTTTGCAGGTTTGACCGCCTATCGCGATTTACTAGAGGCGAAGCGCTTTTTGGCGCAGCGGCTGCCGCAACTGTTGCCGGCGGAAGTGACGTGCAACGAACTGCTGATGAGCTTCTGCCGAGGGCTGATTGCGCCCGACCCGAACCGCCGATTCCCCAGCGCCGAAGCGGCCGACCTTGTGAAAGAAGGTGCCGCGAGTTTCCATCGCCAACTTGTGGTAGGGGGCCTGGCGAGCGAGTACGAGAATGAAATTCGGGTGTGGCTGGAGGAGTTGGAGTAGACGGCGCCGGCGTTTTGAACCGCCGATGGACGCGGATGAAAGCTAATTAAGGGGGCAAAGCGCAGGCGAACCGCTGTATAAAAAATCATTCGATGATCTTGCCGCACCAAAGGAACTCGGCAAACATCTTTGAGCTTGGCGTCGATTCTGGCGTATGCAGCGGCTTTGTGCAGAAGTATTCGTGCGCCGCATAAAGAAAGTTGGAAACGTCGGCGTTCTTCCAGTTGAGCGCCCATCAACTTGATACTTTGCCGGTTGGTCACGCTCTTTTACGACAGCGGCGTCGCGCTCGTCAGCCAGGGCCTCAACAAAGGCGATAAACGAGTCGCGGTCAACGACCTTTTCGAGCAGTTCTTGCGGGGTTTCCATGCCTGCAGTGTAAGCGATGGGTTGGGGAATTACTCAAATAACTTTCGTTGGTAGCGCCTCATATCTCATGGTTCGGTTCTACTTAATCGGATATCCTTGCCAGAGCCAAACAAGCGCGTCGGGGAGGGTTTGATTCACGACGGCTTTATCGACGTGTTTGGCGCCTTCGGCGAACACGTAGCGGTAGTGGTAGCCTTTGTCTTTGAGGGCGGCGGCCATGCGGTCGTTGGCCATGACCCAGTTGTGGAGCGAAGCTTCGTCGCGGTCGAAGCCCAAATCTTTTTCCCCCACTTCCATCCAAATGCGCAGCGGCTGGGCGTCGTTTTGCGGGACTAAGTGCTCGTGATATTCCCACGCGCCGTGCGGCGAGTCGGGGTTGTCGGGGGATTGTTGATTCACAAACGTGCCAGAGTAGCTCAAGATGCGGCGATATAGATCGGGGCGAAACCAGCCGGCCGTGAAGGCTGCGGCGGCGCCGGAACTGCCCCCCATGATCGCGCGGCCTTCAGGGTCTTTGGTGAAGGTAATGTTGTAGTCTTTGGCGATGCGTGGGAGCACCTCGGTTTCGAGAAACTGGGCGTACTTGTCGGAGAGGGTGTCGTATTCCAGGCCGCGCTCGCTTCCCTTGCCATCTCCGCCGCCGTGTTGCACCATGACGGCGATCATGATCGGCACTTTCTTATCGGCGATGAGATTATCGAGGATTGGGGGAAGGCGATTGACCTGCCCCTTGCCATCTTGAGCGACAATGAACGGGGCGGGCGTGCCGGGGACGTACTGGCTGGGAATGTAGACCCAAACGTCGCGCGTGTAAGGCCCTTTGAGGCCGGGGTAGCTTTTACTGTCGGCCGAATCCATGCTGAAGTGCTTTACGTCGCCGCGCGGCACGCCTTCTTTGACGGTTAGTTCGGGAGCGTCGTGGTAGGGGGGCGAAATGCGAACGTCGCCTTCCCCCTCGCGGCTGCTGCCGTTTGAGGCGGCGGCCAGCGCGATCCCGCTGCAGAACATCAGCAGAAAGCCAAGTAGGTATTTCATGATTAAATCTCCGGGTGATTACTCTTCGCTACCCATGTGCAAGTACATTGATTGAATGCCGACGCGCCCCGGGCCAGTAAAGCGGTTCATTACCAAATTCATGCCGGCCAGAAATCCCGTGGAAAGGCGCTGCATGTTGGTTTCCATGCGCACCGAGGAATCCTTATAGAGCCAGCCGCCGGGCTCGATATCAATCTGTTCTCCGGCGGCCAGGACTTTTTCGAAGACGTTGCCGTAACCGTGAAGCCACAAAATGCCGTCGCCTTGCGGCACGTGGAATTTGTCGATGAAAAAGCCGGTGCCGCCGAAGAGCATATTGGCGACCCCTTTGACGCGCTCGAAGGTGTAGTCGACGTTTTGAGTTGCCGCCAAAAATTGATGCTCGCGGACGTGAAGCTCTTGGCCATGACTCATGTGCATGGCGAAGATGTGACCGGCGCCATCGCGGCTGAAAGCGATTTGACCTTGGCCGGCGGCTTCGGTAACGAAGATTTGGATGCCGGCCATCATGCGCTTGAGTGCGCCTTTCATGGCGCGAACGCCGATTTGAATGCTCGGGTGCTTCCAGAGCAGCACATGGTGCTCGAAGTAGACTGCGTGGCCCGGCTGGAGTTCGACGGTGAGGGCCGGAACCAGTTCGCCATCGAGATGGTAGGTGATGCCTGCGAAGGTTTCGCCTTCGGCAATGGTGGGAAGTAGAACGGGACGTTCCATGCGCGCCTCCGAGAGTGGAACTGGCCTGCTGTCGATTGGGCTTTAGCCAATCAGCCGGATAGCAGAGCACGGCGCACGGCGTGGGTCAACTAGAGGAGAGTCGAGAGGCGAGGGACTAATGGCTGATGGCCGGCAATGATAAACAGGTAAAGAGGCGAGCAGGTGCAAGGGTGAACGGGTGATGCTGAATTCTGACGCAGGATTGCGCTTACCAGTGGCCTTCGAAGCCTATGTTGATGCCCTGCAAGAACACGTCGCCACCGGTGTTGATGGTTGTTCCCAGCGAACTGATATCGAAATCGAGCTGATCGGGGGCCAGTGCGACCTGACCGATCCACATGGCGTTGTAGCCGCAGCGGAAGGCCAAGCAACGCGTAAGCTGGAAGCCGACCGAGAGGTTCACATCGCCCACGAAGGCAATGGTGCTGTGATGAGAAATTGAATCGCGATAGACGATCGAGTTATCCAGATCGGAAAGATATTGGCTCTGCTGTGCGGCGTTGCCGAACACGCCCGCCTTACCGGTGGCATCCCAGAAGAATCGACCGCAGCAACGGCGATAACGGCCGCCGATTTGCGCGCCATACAGTTCATTGTGAGTGGCGGTGTTGTAGAAGCTAGTGTCGGTTTCGCTGATGGTGGTGATATTGTACGTCTCTTCGAGATCGACGAAACGGAAACCGGCCAACAGTGAGAAATCGTTCCAATCGTGCATGTAGTTGATTTCAACGTTGTGCAAATCGGACCAGTAGCTGGTGGCCATGGTGTCGGCATCGACCCAATCGATTCCTGTCGCGCCAAGCAGGCCGGGAGCCGATAAGCTGCCAGGAATGGTGGCGGAGGCCGAACCTTGGAAATCGAAGGCACTAAAATAATAGATGCTCCAGGACGAGCAGGGACTGGTACGTAAGCCCAATAGAACGCGCGGACCGATGCCCGTATCGAAATCGGTCGTGCGGGTATCGATGACCGTTGATGTGTCGGAGAGGACCACTGGTTGATTGATGCTGCGGTTATCGCGCCACAGAAACATTGCGCCACCTTGCACATAAAGCTTCGGAAAGCAACTGTTACAAGCGGGACACCCTAGGTTCGGGCAATGGCCGAAGCGAGGATCGCAGCCGCAGCCAAGACCGCAGCTATCGGAGCAGCCACAGTTGGAAGCTGCAGGTTGGCTGTTGCTATCGCCAGCGGCAGGCCTAGCGGTTGGCACCGTATCGGCGTAGGGGTGTCGGTTCATTTCGGGCGCGATCTTGGCGGGTTCGTCGGCCAAGGAGCTTGCCGGATCGGGCGGGGGGGCATCGGATGGATCGAGTGGCGCCGCGTAATCGACCGTTTCGGCCCAATTTTCTTGGGCGCGCACCGGCGAACTATCGAAAAGCGCGGCCGTGAAAACGGTACCGACGCCAACGCAAATCACCGCCCAGTACAAACGAGTCATTGCCGTACCTCCGCATTCTTGGTTGCACGCTCACGCGCCGGACGGCGCGCAATCGAACAACCATCCTCCTAGTGTCAAACTTCGGCCTGGCGCAAGAGGCTGCTTAATCGTCAGGTTGCGACAAAACGGCACGATGGGAAAATCCCGGCAAGTTTGCGGTAAGCTTTGCGGGCTGGCTAAGAACTGCCGGGCAAGAGCTGCGGGTTAGGAGGAGACGCTAGCGGCGACCAGACATTTCGCGCGGCACATTTCGCAGACGCTTTTCAAGCGAGATACGAGATCTTGCCGGCAAGATTCGCATCTAAAACGAGAGTTGAATTCGCTGGCCTTCTTCGTGGCTGCGGCGGGCAGCTAATACAACTACCAGCGCGCGGTAGGCGTCTTCCAGCCCGGCTGGATTGCGCACGAGACTCGTGACCGAGCGATGAAATTGCGAGAGGCATTGCTCGCCGACCGGACGCTCGGATTCGAGCGATTCTTGGTGGCGGCCAGCATTATCGAACCAAAGAACCTGGTGCGGCAAATCGATGAATGCAATGCCGTGTTCGCACGATACCTGCAGGGCCGGCGGTGGACGAAACGATACGGCCTCTTCCCAGCCTCGGGGCATGTAATAGCCGGAACTAATTTGTGCGACGACTCCTTTGCCGGCATGCAAGTCGGGCGGCGAGAAATCGAGGCTCATCATGCGATAGTCTTCGTCGGCGGAATCCGTCGAAACGCTGTGCATCATACCCAATACCGAGGTCGGTTCTTGCCCGACGACGTAGCGGCACCAATCGACTAATTCCACCAGGTCGCTGGTGCCAAAGCCCTGATCCTTGGGACCATCGGGCTTGTGAGGGCGCTCGCCGACGGCAACGCGCCGATGGCAAAACATCAGTCTCGGCGCTCCAAGACGAGTGGCGATTAGCTCTTTGAGCCGCAACGTGGCCGCCGATTGACGACGCGGAAACTCGGCCATGAACGCCACGCCAGCCTTATCGACACGCTCCTTGATACTTTTGGCCTCTTCGATCGTAAGTTGCAGCGGAGCGGCACAATAGATGGCCTTGCCGGCTTCACAGGCAGCGAGAATCGGCAGCCAGCCGTACCATTGCTCGGCCAGCATCAGAATGGCGTCGATATCGTCGCGGGCGGTCAGTGCGCGGAAACCGTCGACGGCGCTGCGCCAAATTCCGCGGCCGCTTGCTCGGCTCGGACGGCCACTTGCTCGCACACTGCCCGCACTTCGAATCGATCGGCCAGTGCTCGAAGCGCCGGCCGATGGCGCACTTCCCACCCTTTTCCTAGGCCAATCAGTCCGACGCGAAGCTTCATGAGGACATGCGGGCTGCTAGAAATGGGTGCAATGCCGGAATTTGGCCAGCAAACGATCAATTCGTAATCGGCTGAAGCGCTGAAGCGGGCGCAAGATTATATCGCTTTTCCGCGAGCTATGACAGTGAGCGAGCGAATGGAAGTTTGCTGTGTAGTTGAATTTGCGACGCGGGCTGGGCGGTTCGACGAGCCGATGGATCGAAAGGCACCAAAGCTTACCATTCTGCGAAAATATTGCGCAATCGGCAAATTTTCTCGGATCGATAAATTTTGCGTAGTACTCCCTTGCAAGTTCATCTTGCCCATTTACACTGTTGCTTTTTGCTGTTCGTATTTGAGTTCGTTTTTTGTGTTGTTGGTCTGAACGGAGACAAGCACAAGGAAGCCGACCACGACGGAAGGCATTAGGCGACGATCTTTCTGGCCGCTAAGCCCAAGGCGGCAGATTGTTGCTTGGCCAACCTTGGCGAATTTATTCGCCGCCAATTCTTGAACTCGGCAAAACCTCAAAACGACAGGCCGCATCTTTATTTCCCAAGTTTCGGACAAGAAGCCGAGAAGGAGTATGATCGTGTCGACACTTGCTCTAGCCGCCGTAATGCAGCTTTTTTTCGTGACCAGCCCCAGCGACACCGATAACTACGCCGATGCTTATAAAGCAACGCAGGATACGGGCAAACCACTATGTATCTTGGTTGGGGCCGACTGGTGCCCGGCCTGCCAAGCAATGCGCAATAGCGTAATTCCGGCAGTGGCAGCCCATGGCGACTTGAAGAACGTGGCCTATGCTCACGTAAACACCGATCGAGACGGGGAACTGGCACAGCAGTTGTTATCCGGAAATTCGATACCGCAGTTAGTCATTTACACGAAAACGACAACTGGATGGAAATTACAGCGGCTGGTCGGCGCACAAAGCCCAGAGGCCGTGGAAGACGTTATCAACCAAGCGTCAGCGGCGAGCGTAGCGGCGCACACGGTCGCGGCCGTCGACGATGGTAAGGCGGGAATCGACAAACCGGCGCACAATTAGGTAGCGTTTAATAGGCGGAAGTCGCCAGTCGTCGTTGGTTGTGATCGCGAATTATGCGAGACACCCATGCGCTAAATCGCTTACCGAGCCGACACGAACCAGCCTAATACGCCGACTAGGAGTGTAGCAGTTCCCAGCCAACGGAGGACTGCCGAGCCAAATTGGCTTGCAGATTGGGCGCTTTTCAGCGCGGCGTGGTCGCGTTCGAGCCGAGTTCTAGCTTGGGCGAGCGCAGCGGCACGATCTGCAGGCGTATCGACCGATTCCGCCGTCGAAGGGTCGAACTTTGTCTTCGGATCGGCCGCGACGGGAATGGCTGAGTGCATTAGCCGATGGTAGTCGGCCGATGCGGTCGAGTATTCCTTGGCGTCGGCATCGGACCAGGCATGCGCCGGCAATGGAAAGCCAAATCCACGAAAGAAATAGCAGCGAAAGCCCCACTGCGATCGCACGAAGCGAGCGGCGGCGTGGCAATTTCAAGCGTCGCAGAGGCGAATGCATTTCTAGTGCACTTGAGAAATATCGACCGCTTGGCCATCGTTGCTCGAAACAAGATAGGCCATGACGAGTTGGTCGATGGTGTCGGGTAGAAAGCCAACCCGACCGTCGAGGAATGCCACATTGACGCCGCCGAGATGACGGCTGCGCGGCGCGGCTGAGAGATAGGCGTAGGGCGAGCTGATCATATTTCCGGGATTATTCGGATCGGGAGTTTCAGTGCCATCGAAAACCGTGCATGGCATTCCATCAAGCTGCGCGCCCGAGGGGTCGGGACAGAGATAAAGCATATCGTTATTGGGACCTTGATTATTTGGGAGTTGCGTTTCGCCGAGGCCACCACCTCTGGTATCGGATCCTTCCGGTGTGTAAAGGAGTTGTGTGGCAAGATACATATTTTTGAGTTCAGGGGTAACTGCCGGATACGTGGCGTCGTGAAGATCGAAGGCCAATAGCGTCGAGCCGGTCCAGGGGAGCGCCCAAGCGCCACGTTGGTCTTGCACATTATCGCGCGTGCGAACTTCACTTAGCAAAAGTGTATTGGAACAGCCATCGAGAATATCCTTATGCGCGTAGCGATGCGCGCCGCTCAATCCGCCCGGCCACAAATCGGTGTAGCTCGCGTGGTACGGAGAAACGAAGGCGGCGTAGTTCCCCTTGGCGAATTGCTTGCCGGCCGTGAGCGATGCATCGGCAAAGTAGCGGCCGCGTGAGTCGTCGCTGGCGCACTCGATGATACTCAAGGGCTTCGCCTGCGGATCGCTTGGCTGCGCCAGCACGCTTTGCTTCAAATCGAACTGGCGATAAAGGCTTTCTTCTTCGATGAACGGAAGAATGAGAACGACCCAACTAATCATCTGTCCGCCGCGAGGGACAAATGGTCCCTCGTTAAAATCTTGAGTACGGTCGCCGCACAATCCAGCGGGGGGATAACACTTGTGAGCGCTTTCGTAACTGAGGACCCCGAGCGCCAATTGCTTAAGATGATTGCGACATTCCAAATTACGGGCGGCCTCGCGCGCCGCCTGAACGGCCGGCAAGAGCAAGCTAATGAGAATCGCGATGATGGCGATCACCACCAAGAGTTCAACGATCGTAAATGCGCGGCGGTGTTTCACGGCGGCAGGTGGAGGAGAATTGATCTCAGTCACGAGAGAAGTGAGCCTCGCGTTCCCAAATTAAAAAGAGCGGTCCGGTGGCAATGGATTGCACATCAGGTGTTTTTTGCGGCGCGGCCACGGTGGGGTAAATCGGCATCAAGCTGGTAACGATCGATTTTGCGATCGAGCGTCGAGCGTTCGATTCCCAAAATTCGAGCTGTTTGACTTTTATTCCAATTTGTCGCATTCAGGGTGGCCATAATATGGCGCCGTTCGACTTCTTCCAACGACATCGGCTCGAATGATGCCGCGGGCGATGGAGCAACATCGGCGGTATCGCCGGCGGTCGAAAGTTTTGAGAGCGTGAGATCTTCGACGTCGATCACATCGCCGCGCGCGAGCACTACGGCGCGTTCGATGACGTTTTTCAATTCGCGCACGTTGCCGGGCCAACGGTATTGGAGCATTTGCTCCATGGCTTCGGCAGTGAGGCCGCGGATTTTGCGGCCGGTCTCGGCATTGAACTTTTGCAGGAAATGGTGGGCCAAGTCGGGGATATCTTCGGGTCGCTTTCGCAATGCGGGAACAAAGACTTCGAGCACGTGCAAGCGGAAAAATAAATCGCGGCGGAAGGTGCCTTCTGCCACCGCGCGCTCGAGATCGCGATTGGTGGCGGCAATCACGCGCACATCGCACTGAATCGGCTCGCTGCCGCCGACACGCTCAAAGGGATGACCTTCGAGCACGCGCAAGAATTTTGCCTGGATGGTCGGGCTCATTTCGCCAATTTCATCGAGCATAAGTGTGCCGCCATCGGCGCCTTCGAACTTGCCAATTTTTCGCTCGGTCGCGCCAGTGAAGGCGCCGCGCTCGTGGCCAAATAATTCGCTTTCGAGAAGCGTTTCGGAAAGTGCGGCGCAATTAAGAACGCAGAACGGCCCTTTCTTGCGCGGACTGGAAAAATGGATGCCGCGGGCAACGAGTTCCTTGCCGACCCCACTTTCGCCACGAATAAGTACGGTGGCGCGGTTGGGAGCAGCGCGGCCAATATCGCGCTGCACCTTGTTCATGACCATGCTATTGCCGACGATTTCGCTCTCGACGCCAAGGCGTTCGCGCAATTGCAGGTTTTCATCGCGAATTTGCGTGAGATCTTCCGCCAGTTCGATACGGCGGCTGAGGTTTTCAAGCGCCACGGCCAGCGTATCGGCCACGGCCAGGGTGAATTCCAAATCGTCGGGGTCGGGCATGCGATCGGGCCGCGTGGAGTAAAGGTGAATCATGCCGAGCTGGCGGTCGTTCTTACGAATGGGAGCGCACAAAATACTCGTGGCGTGAAATTCACCTTTGCTATCGCGAATCGACAAGGCGCTATCACCCATAACGTTGCGGGCGAGCACTGCCTCGCCTTCGCGCAGCACGGTTGAGGCGACGAAGCTGGAAACGCGCTGATAATTCAAAGCTGAATCGGTGCGCGAGGCGATGACTTCAAGGTCGGCCGCGGTGGGCTCGGTTGTCATGAACCTCGGCAGCAGCAAGACCGCCCCAGCATCGACCTGGGTGCCCTCGAAGAGTCCGTCGAGGGCTTGCCGGGCAATCGACGGCAAATCGGGCGTTTTCGCCATCTCAAACGCGAGGCGGCAAAGCTGTGCGGCGGCGCGACCGACTTTGGGTGCGTCGACTTCTTCCTCTTCGGAAGCAGGAGTCAGAAAACGTGTTTGACCGCGACGATGCGTGATTTTGGTCGGTTCTTCGGTGGTGATGACATGCGAATCGTCGGGACTGGAAGGGATTGTGTCTTGGATGGCTGCCGGCTTTTTCCCGCCCGGCGAGGATGTGTCGGGAAATGCGGCAGCCAGATCGTGCACAAATGCCATTTGACTGTGACCCACCCGGACAATATCGCCCGGCTGCAGGACGTAGTCGCCGCGAACTTTTTCGGTACCGACCGAGGTGCCATTGCGGCTTTCCAAATCGCGCAGCACCCAGCGCTCTTGGGAGAAAAAAATCTCGGCGTGGGTGCGGCTGCAACGCTCGTCTTTGACGACGATTTGATTGGTCGGCGCGCGGCCAATCGTTACCGATTGGCCCGGCATGAGGCGAAAAACGTCGCTCCACTTCGTGCCTTCGCGAATGACCAAATATGCGAGCATCGAGATGATTTATCTGCGTGTCTGGGTAATTGTGATTGAGTTCCGGGACAATCAATTCGCACGAAGAACCGCTTTATTCTATGCGATCAGGCGGCAGGTATTTTGTGGACATATGTGTGAAGCAACGCTTGAATTTGGGGCACTAAAGACCACTAGCGGTACCGCGATATTTCAGATTAGCCCTGGCGCAGGCTCGCTTGCAAGGATTTAATACTGGGTTCACGCTCGCGAATTGTGTGAGGGAATGCCTCGGAGCATCCGTCTCTGGTGCCCATAGCCCGCGAATTGCCCTATTTCTTTCCTTGCGAACCGCCAGGGTGGCGATTAGGATAATTAGTGCAACATTTTGGGCCAATTCTCGTAGGATCAGAGAGGGATTGCCATGCTCCCCCGTCGGCACTTATCTGGGCGGTTCAGCTACCTATTGTACTCACTGGCAGGGCTGTCGGCTGCGATTATTTTCGCGGATGGAAAGAGCGCCACTGCCCAGGTCATTAATCAGGCGGTTGGCGGCGTGGCAGTGAACGTAGACGGCGTTCTTTCGGCCGTCGATCTGCAACACAGTGCCGAATTGGCAAAAATGCGGCAGATGGCGCTGGCGAGCGTGCCGGGCGATATGAACCAACCAACAAAGCTGCGAATGATTTCGCTGCGGAATTTGGACGAAACAATTGCCAGCCTGAACAAGGCAAACCAACCGATACCAGATGAGGCTAAATACTTGGCCGGATTGCAGCGGGTGCAATTTGTGTTCGTCGATCCCGATAGCAAGGACGTAATTTTAGCAGGCCCGGCGGAAGGTTGGAAAATCGATGCGCTGGGGAACGTCGTAGGCGCGACTAGCGGACGACCGGTGCTGCATTTAGATGATCTGCTGGTGGCTCTGCGCTGTGCCGACGCGGCGCGCAAGGGGGGCATAAGCGTTTCGATGGACCCAACGCCCGAAGGGCTTGCGCGGTGGAAGGCGTATCGCGAATCGCTCAAGACGATTGGACCTGATCCGAAAGCGACCATTGTCGGACTGGAGGAAGCGATGGGAGCGCAGAACATATCGATCAATGGCGTGCCCAACACCAGCCGGTTTGCCAGTGTGTTGGTGGCGGCCGACTATCGGATGAAGCGGCTTGCCATGGCCATGGAACCGTTGCCGATTAAAGGAATGCAGAACTACATGCAGTTGATCGGGGCGACGGGACCGGCGGCCAACACGATGCCGCGATGGTGGTTAGCGCCAAAGTACGACCCGATATTATCAGATGTCGACGGCCTATCGTGGGAGTTGCGCGGCCCCGGAGTGCAGGCCATGGCCGAAGAAGACATGTTCTTGACTGGTGGCGATCGCGTCAAAGTGGCTAGCGCAGGCAGCCCGGCAGTACACAAATGGGCTGAATCGCTGACATCGCACTTTGAGGAACTGTCAGCAAAAGACCCTGTATTCGCGGAGTTGCGAAATTGCATGGATATGGCGGTGGTTGGGGCGTTGATTATGAAAGAACAGTTGCTGGAAAAGGCCCAATTGAAGCCGCAGTTTCTGTACGACGCGCGGCAGTTGACGCTCGAGCAATACAATCCGCCCAAGCAGGTGGACAGCAAGGCCAGCTATATCAGGAAAGGTAAGGATTGGATTATTTGCATTTCAGGCGGCGTGCAATTCCAGCCGTGGGAAATCGTGCAGCACCGAGAGTCTTCGCAAGCGCTGGAACCGGTGCGGAGTTCGGCGGTAAAAGCTCGCGCAAAAAGCTGGTGGTGGAACGGCGACAAAGCAGTGGCGAGTAATTAGGTCCAGAAGCATTGGGCAACTCGCGGCAGCGCATCTTCGTTGCCCTTGCCCGATGAAATGCGCCGTTTCGATACAGAGCATTTAAAGCTTGGTCGTAACGCGGAGCCCAATCGCCTTTTCGGGTGAGATGTGCCAGGAACTACTGGCATCGTGTGAATTGCGGCTGAGGAAGGCGTAGAATCTTTTTCGCCACTTGGCCATCTTGCTTTTGCCCGTCGGCAGGATCGATTCGCTACGGATGAAGTACGTAATTTCGTCGTCTTTTTTCAAAATGCCCTGGTCTTGGGCACAATCCATGATCGCTCTTACGCTGGGGCTTTGCATGAAGCCATAGTGGGCAATGAGCCGGATGAATCCTTTAGCGGGTTCCTCGACTTCCAGGCGCTGGTCGGTACGAACGCGCGGTCGCTGATCGGTAGTGACAGTAAGCAACACAACACGTTCGTGCAGTACATGATTGTGCTCGACGTTGACGATCAGGGTCAGTGGGACGGCGGTGGGATCGCTAGAAAGATATACGGCTGTTCCCGGAACGACCGCGAGCTTGCCGCTATTTGCAGTGCGTCGAAGATCGCTGAGTGCAGTGTCTGGAACGTAGCGCTGTGCTTCCATCGCGCGACGGCCAATGCGCCATGTACTCATGATCAGATAAAGCCCAGCGGCGACGGCGAGCGGAATCCATCCACCCTGCAGGAATTTCGCTAGATTGGCGATGAGAAAGGAACTGTCGACCGTCAGAAACAGAACAGCTACGGGAATTGCGACCAACCAAGGCCAATGCCATAGGCGGCGGAAGCAAGGAACGACCAGCACCGTGGTAATGAGCATGGTGCCCGAAACGGCCATGCCGTAGGCGCCAGCCAGCGCGTCGGAAGATCGGAAGGCGAGCACGAGCAGAATGGCGGCCACTGCCAGGCACCAGTTCACTAGCGGCACGTACACTTTGCCTTCGCCGTCGCCGGAATAATGGATTACTTCGAAACGAGGCATATAGCGAGATTGCCGCGCCTGGTGCATCAAAGAAAATGCGCCCGAGACGACCGCTTGCGAGGCAATGACGGTGGCGGCGGTGGCCAGCGCGATCAGCGGGTACAGGAGCCAATCGGGTGCGAGATGAAAGAAGCTGTGCGTTGTGCCTTTCGGGTCGTAAAGCAGCAATCCGCCTTGGCCCAGGTAGTTGAGCACCAGCGCGGGGAAGACAAGCATAAACCACCCGAAGCGAATGGGCGTGCGGCCGAAGTGACCCATGTCGGCGTAGAGCGCCTCGCCGCCGGTGACGGCGAGGAACACGAAGCCGAGAACTAAAATCGAAGCGGCGGGCTTGCTGACCAGCAGCTGGACGGCTTCCAGCGGGTTGATTGCTTTGAGGATTTCGGGCGCCAGCAGAATGCCGCGGATGCCCAGGGCCGCTAATACTAGGAACCAGATGAGCATGATCGGGCCGAAGAAGTTGCCGATTTTTTCCGTGCCATGGCGCTGCACGACAAACAGCAATAGCAGAATGACGATGCAGATTGGTACAACGGCGTCGGCCAGCCCGGGTTGGACGATTTCCACTCCTTCAACGGCGCTTAGCACCGAAATGGCGGGGGTAATCATGCTGTCGCCAAATAGCAACGCCGCGCCGAACAGGCCCAGCGGCAACAGCCAGCGATTGCTCTTGGCAGTTTTCTTGAGGGAGGTGACGAGCACGGTGAGGGCTAGAATGCCCCCCTCGCCTTCGAGTTCGGCGCGCATGATCACGATCAGGTATTTGATCGAGACGACGAGCACCAGCGACCAAATGATAAGCGACACCACGCTCAGGACGTTTTGCGGCTCCGGCGCAATCCCCGAATATTTCGCGAAGCAAACGGGAATCGTATAAAGCGGGCTGGTGCCGATATCGCCATAGACCACACCTAATGCGCCGACGATGAGCGCAATGGCACCGCCGGTTGACTGTGAATTCGAGGAATCGGGCTGACTCGGAGTTTTCGGCGATTTGGTCATGCAGCGGGTTCGCTCGGGGCTATTAGTTTATAGCTCGCCGGCAGCGAACCGCTAACTGCTAACGGTGTACCGCTTCAAAAGATGCCCAGTTGGTCGCGGGCCGATTCGGTCATGCGATCGGGGGACCAGGGGGGCGTCATCACCAGCTTCACTTCGACATCGCCGACACCTGACAGTGCGCCAAGCACCTGTTTGCTTTGGCCGATGAGCTGCGGGCCAGCGGGGCAGGCGGGGCTGGTCATCGTCATTTCGATTTTAATGTTTTCTTTGTCGCCAACTGGCTCGACAACTACCCCATAGACCAGGCCCAGGTCGATGATGTTGACGAACAACTCGGGATCGATGACTTGCTTGAGTGCTTCGCGGATGGCTTCTTCGCTGAGAGGCATCGCAGGGCTCAGGGTTCGAGGTTCAGTCAGGAATATGGATAAGAATGTTGTCGCCTTCGATTTTCACTTCGTAGGCTTCCGTCGGCTGCGTGGCGGGCATCGTTAGGGCCGCGCCGCTTGTGATGTCGAACTTTGCGCCGTGGCGCGGGCAGGCAATGGTGCATGCTTTAGGGTCCAGTTCTCCTTCGCCCAGCGGGCCGCCGTCGTGGGTGCAAACGTCGTCGATCGCGTAAAGCTTGCCCCGACGCGGAACAGCACGATCAATCGGCCGTCGGCCTCAACTAGCATTTTACCAGGGTCGGGCATATCCGTCACTTTGGCGACCTGGATGAATTCGGGCATATCGTCCGTCCGCTTTGCGGTTTAGCAGTTTATTCGTATTCGCGGATGCGGCGGCCGATGGCTTCGCCCAGCGCTTCGCGGACGCTGTCGATCGTGATGCGGTCGAAGACTTGCTGAAAGAAGCCGGCCACGACCATGCGCATGGCTTCCTTGCGGGTTAGGCCGCGGCAGCGGGCATAGAAGATCTTTTCGTCGTCGACGCGACCAGTGGTCGAGCCGTGGGTGCAGCGGACGTCGTCGGCCAGAATCTCCAGGCCGGGAATCGAATCGCTGCGGGCTTCGTCCGAAAGCATCAGGTTGTCGTTGCGCTGATAGCCGTCGGTTTTCTGCGCGCCGTGATCGACTTTGATCATGCCGCGCCACACGAGTGCGCGAATGATCTTGCAGGGCGCCCTTGTACAGCAGATCGCTTTTGCAATGCGGCGCCTGGTGATGCTGCAGCGTGTGATACGAGAGATGCTGCTTGCCTTCGGTGAACATCACGCCGTTGACTTGCACGTTGGCGTCTTCGCCGACCAGCGCCACGTGCTGATTGACTTTGGCCAGGCGGCTGCCCAGGGCGCCGATGGTCCATTGCAGTTGGCCCGATCTTCGACATCGGCCTTTTGATGGGCGAAGTGCCAGACGCCGGTGCCCCAGTTTTGCAGGTTGACGTAGCGGAGCTTCGCGCTGGGGCCGACGAGGAGTTCGATGGCGCCGCAGTGGAGGCCGGAAGCAGAATTATCGGCTGTAGCGCCGCCGACGGTTTCGGCCAGCAGCGTCGCTTCAGCCCCTTCTTCCAGGACAACCAAGCATGTGGCCGAAATCGACAGCGCCGCTAGTGAGTGCGGAAAGCGAATGCAGCGGCTCGTCGATCATCACGCCTCGAGGCACATACAGTAGCGTTCCGCCGGACCAAGCGGCGGCGTGCAACGCGGCAAATTTGTCGGCGCGGTGGTTCACCACGCGAAATAAGTGCGGCCGGACTTTGTCGCTGTGGTCGCGCACCAGCTCGTCGAGACTGCCGAACAACACGCCTTGCTTGGCCGAGTTTGGGTTCGAGTTCGGATTGGCCGATTTGGCTGTCAAGCGTGGTCGCTTGGCCGCCGAGTTGCACGCCGTGGGCCAACAGGGCGGGGGGCAAAGCCGCGGCAAGAGACGAAGGGCGAGAGACCCGCGGCAGACGAAACTTATCGAGACGGAACAGGCGAATGTCGGTGCGCATCCATTCTTCGTCGGCCCGGCTGGGCAGCGGCAGATCTTGGAAAACTTGCCAGGCGGCGCGGCGGTTGGTCGTCAGCCAATCGGGCTCGTCGCGGCTTGCGAGAAAAGCGTCGAAGGCATCTTGGGTGAGCCGGCGTGTGAATGCCTGGTATCGAAAGATTTCGATGGTCGAGGCATCGATGCGTCGGTCGATGCCGTCGAATGAACAGCCCAGCGCCGGCTGCAGACCTCGCTGGGCTCTGGGACGCTGGTGCGAACGCTCGCGCTTAGCCCACCGAGCCTTCCATTTGCAGTTCGATGAGGCGGTTCATTTCGACGGCGTATTCCATCGGCAGCTCTTTGACCAGCGGCTCGATGAAGCCGTTGACGATCATCGTGCTGGCTTCGGCTTCGGACAGGCCGCGGCTGGTGCAGGTAGAACAGTTGCTCTTCGCCGATCCGCGAGACGCTGGCCTCGTGGCCGAGCTGCACGTCCTGCTCGTCGACTTCGATGTAGGGATACGTGTCGCTGCGGCTTTGCTGTCGAGAATCAGGGCGTCGCAGACGACATTCGATTTGGCTTGCTTCGCGCCGCGCTCGACCTTTACCAGGCCGCGATAGCTGGCGCGGCCGCCGTTTTTGGAAATCGACTTTCGAGATGATGCGGCTCGAGGTGTTGGGGGCACAGTGCACCACCTTGGCGCCGGCGTCCTGATGCTGGCCGGCCGAGGCGAAGGCGATCGAGAGGATTTCGCCGCGAGCGCCGGGCTCCATCATGTAGACGGCCGGATACTTCATGGTCAGGCGGCTGCCGAGGTTGCCGTCGATCCATTCCATCAGCGCATCTTCGTAGGCCATGGCCCGCTTGGTGACCAGGTTGTAGATGTTGTTGGCCCAGTTCTGGATCGTGGTGTAGCGGCAGCGGGCGTGCTTTTTGACGACGATTTCGACCACGGCCGAGTGCAGGCTTTCGGTGGTGTACATCGGGGCGGTGCAGCCTTCGACGTAGTGCACCTCGGCCCCTTCGTCGACGATGATCAGCGTGCGCTCGAACTGCCCCATGTTCTCGGCGTTGATGCGGAAGTAGGCCTGCAGCGGGAATTCGATCTTCACGCCCTTGGGCACGTAGATGAACGAACCGCCCGACCAGACGGCCGAGTTGAGCGCGGCGAATTTGTTGTCGGTCGGCGGAATGATCGTGGCGAAGTATTCGCGCACCAGGTCGGGATATTCGCGGACCGCGGTGTCGGTGTCGGTGAAGATGACGCCCTGGCTTGGCCAGGTCTTCCTTGAGCGAACCGTAGATCACTTCGCTTTCGAACTGGGCCTTCACGCCGGCGAGGATACTTCTTCTCGGCCTCGGGAATGCCCAGGCGGTCGAAGGTTTTCTTGATTTCCTCGGGCACTTCGTCCCAGGTCTTGCCCTGTTCGTTGGCCGGCTTGAGGTAGTAGTAGATGTCCTGGAAATCGAGGCTGATGTTGCCGCCCCAGCGCGGCATCGGCTTGGAGTTGAAGATCTCCAGCCACTTCAGGCGGAAATCGCGCATCCAGGCCGGCTCGTTCTTCATGTCGGAGATCTGGCGGACGATCGTCGGCGTTCGAGCCCCTTGCGGGCCTTGAAGATCGCTTTCGACTCGGTGCGGAAATCGTACTTGTTGATTTCGCCGATGGGGACTGCGGATTGGTCCATTACTTCGGTCGCCATATTTGGCTCTCCTAACGAGGAGTTTGATAATCTGCTGATTCGGTTCGTGTACGATGTCCTACGCCGCGCCGGCGGGCACGTTTGGCCGCCATGGCTTGTTCGTCCGCCGCGGCTTCGGGATACGCTGCGCGGATGCGGTCGTAACCTTTCTTGTGCAATTCGACGGCCAGTTCGGGGCCGCCGGTTTCGACGATCCGGCCGCCCAGCATCACGTGGGTTTGAAGTCGGCAGGTTGTGTTCCAGCAGTTGTTCGTGGTGCGTGATGATCAGAATGCCCATCTTCGCGCCGCCGATTTCGGCGATGCTCTGGCTGGCCAGGCGCACGGCGTCGACGTCGAGACCGCTGTCGGTTTCGTCCAGGATGGCGAACTTCGGCTGCAGCATGGCCAGTTGCAGGATTTCGGCCCGCTTCATTTCGCCGCCGGAAAAACCATCGTTCACGTAGCGGCGGGCGAATTCGGGGTCCATCCGCAGCTGTTCCATCTTCGCTTTCAGCTCCTTGCGGAACTCGCGCATCGGAATCAGTTCTTCGCCTTCTTTGCGATCGGGACGGCGAACGTTCGTCGCGGCGTGGCGCAGAAAGTCGGCCATCTTCACGCCGGGAATCGCCATCGGCCGCTGGAAGGCCAGGAAGATGCCGGCGCGGGCCCGCTCGGTCGGGCTCCATGGCCAGCACATCGTGCACTTTGCCGTCGAGCGTCGATCAGTTCGACTTGCCTTCGGTCACTTCGTAGCCGGGATGGCCCATGATGGCGTAGCCCAGCGTGCTCTTGCCGGAGCCGTTGGGGCCCATCAGCGCATGAACTTCGCCGCGGTTGATTTCGAGGTTCACGCCCGGAGGATCTGCTTGCCCTCGACGGGCAACGTGCAGATCGGTGATCCGGAGCGTTTCGGTCATTTGGATTTGCTTATTGATGGCGACCATGCGTCAAACGGTCGAAGGTCTAGAGTTGAAGTCTAAAGGTCAGGAGCTTTTAGCCAGTGATCTTTTGGTGATCGTACAGCGGCGGCACATCCTCGGGCGCGTCGACATAGCCGCTGTGATGCGGCATCGGCAGTTCGTCGTCGATCTTCTCGCCCAGTTGCGCGAAGCTCAGCTCCGGCGACGTTTCCGGGCGAATCTTGTGTCCCTTGATCTTGTCTTGAATCCGCATCAGGCCTTCGAGCAACGCTTCGGGCCGCGGCGGGCAGCCGGGCACGTACACGTCGACCGGCACGACCAGGTCGACGCCCTTGACCACGTGATAGCCCTACTTGAAGTACGGTCCGCCGCCGACGGTGCAGGCGCCCATGGCGATGACGAACTTCGGATCGGGCATCAGGTTGTACAGCCGGCGCACGCGGCTGGCCATTTTGTAGGTGACCGTGCCGGCCACGATCATCAGGTCGGCCTGCCGCGGCGTGGCCCGAAACGCGCCGGCGCCGAAGCGGTCCATGTCGAAGCGGCTGGCGCCGGTGGCCATCATTTCGATGGCACAGCAGGCCAGGCCGAACGTCATCGGCCAGATGCTCGACTGGCGGGCCCAGTTGATGGCCTGCTCGACCGTCGTCGTGATGACGTTTTCTTCGAAACGTCCTTCAATCCAAGGTTGTGTCATGGTTTCAATCCGTCGCGGTGGTTGGCAGTAGGGTAAACTCGCCACTATATCCTTTGTTCAAACCGTTTCAAACCGGCAACAGTTGGCGCCGTCGAGGCGGCAATCGCTCAGCCGGACCTTCTCACCCAGCAATTCGGAAAACACGATCTTCTCAACGGCGCAAATGCCGCGGTCTTGTTCGGCTAAATCGGGGTAAGGGCACTGGTGCGCCGTGAGCACCGGCAATGCGCCCTTGCGCTCGACACTGAACGCCAAATTGCGCTGGGCCATAAGGTCCGAAATTGCTGTGCATGCGCTCGGTGGTGTTTTGGCCTGCCACGCGATCGCCATACAGACCCGCCAATCGCCGCGCGATGCGTTGCAATAGGCCGCTGCGGATTTCGGCATTTTTGATCGAGCGGATTTCCTGCCACAGGGCGACCGTCAAATCGGCAAAGTTCGAGTTAGTTTGTCGTCGCCCCTTTTCGGTGAGCATGTAACAATGGCTCGGTCGACCTCGCGATGGTTTGGCTGTTTCGCGCTTGATTAGACCTTGATTCATCAGGCGCACAAGGCGCTGCCGCACGGCCGTCGCAGTAACGCCTGTGGCCGCTGCAATCTCGGAAACTGCTAGGGCGCCGCGCTCTCGCAAAAGCGCCACCAGCCCACTGTCGGATGTTTCGCTATGCATGGCCATTGGACCAGTTCCTGCTTCGCTGCTTCGCCGCACCCCTGTTAGCCACCCAATTCTAGCCGATTTTTGATTTTTGACAACTCATTATGTCAAAAATATAAGCTGTTTTCGCCGCACACATCGTGTGGTACACATCTGGCATGGATGCGAGGACATTAACGCAGTCGATATTTGGTGTGCCGCGGGCGCTTATTGGAATGCTGCATTTATCGGCCTTGCCGGGGAGTCCGGGTTGGGAACGCGACACGATCAAAGGCAGTTTGAAGCCTGCAATCGATCGTGCGATTGAAGAAGCAAAGGTTTACCGCGATGCCAAGTTTCACGGTTTGATGATTGAAAACATGCACGACCGGCCTTATTTGAAGGGCGCGGTCGGGCCGGAAACGGTGGCGGCGATGTCGGTCATTGGGCGCGCAGTGCGCGAGGCCGTGCCGCTGCCGCTGGGAGTGCAAGTGCTGGCCGGGGCGAATCGCGAGGCGCTGGCCGTGGCACTGGCCTGTGGAGCGAGCTTTCGTACGCGTGGAAGGATTTGTGTTCGCGCATGTTGCTGATGAAGGGATTATCGAAAGTTGACGCGGGAGATGTTATTGCGGTATCGAGAGCAAATCGGAGCAAGGCACGTTAAAGTTTTCACGGACATAAAGAAAAAACATTCGCGCATGCGATTACCCGCGACGTGAGCTTAGCCGACACGGCACATGCGGCGGAATTTGCGCTTGCCGATGGCGTGATTGTCACCGGGACTTCAACCGGTCGGCAAACGGAGCCCGATGAAGTGAGCGCGGTGGCAAAGGCGATCACTATTCCCGTGTTTGTCGGCTCGGGGGTTTCGCCAGAGAATATCGGCAAGTATCCGCAGGCCGATGGGTTTATTGTTGGGTCGTCGGTGAAAGAGGCAGGTCATTGGTGCAATCCGATCGATCGTGGCCGCGTGGAAGCGATTGTGAAAGCGTTTGCGGCGCTTCCACAAGGAACTGCGCGATGAACTCCGTAGCTCCCGATCTGGTGCTGCTGGGCAATTTATTCGTCGACGATATTGTTCTGCACGACGGAACGACGCTAATGTGCGAGCCAGGGGGAGCCATTCTTCATGCGGCATTGGCCGCGACGCTTTGGGGAGCGAAAGTTAGCTTGGTGTCTGTCGCCGGCACAGATTATCCGCGCAAGGCATTGGATGCTTTGGCCGAATCGCGACATGGATCTATCGGGCGTGCGACAACTCGGGCGGCCGGGCGGGAGGGCATGGTTGCTGTACGAGGCCGGCGTGCGGCGCGTGATCGTGCATTTGGATTGTCCCACGCACATGGATTGCTCGCCGACGCTGGCCGACATTCCGAAGTCGTTCGAGGCGGCACGGTTCTTTCATTTGGCGCCGATGCCGATCGGCCGGCAACAGGAATTGGCCGAAGGGCTAGCTTCTGAGGCGCGACACAGTTCGTCGTCGAATCGGGCCTTTGTGTCATTGGATCCGTACGAATTGGTGCGCGACGACAATTTGGACCAATGGCAGCAAATCTTGGCCCATATCGATGCGTTCTTTCCCAGTGAAGATGAAATGCGCGTTAGCACCGATCCGGCGGAAACACTGCGGCGCATTGGCGGCAAGCGGTTGCGGTTTGTGGCACTGAAGCGCGGCGCACTCGGGGGCAATTTGTTGGATTTCCACTCCGGGCACGTGCCGTGGAAATCGCGCGCGAAAGGAATGGTTGACGCCACCGGCGCGGGCGATGCGTTTGTCGGGGGATTTCTGGCCGGGATGGCTGCGAGCATGGTGAAACCTCGCGCGCGATCGAGCAGGGGATTGTGACGGCGAGCTTCGCGATTGAAGATTGGGGGGCCCGTGCGCTGATGCACGCCACGGCGGACCAAGTGCGCGAGCGCTGGAACGAATGGTTCGGCTCCGCCGTCACTGCATGCGACAGGCATCGATGAACGATCAATCGGACATGTTCGTTTCCGCGGAAGTTGCCGCCGCGATTGCAGAGCGCAAAGCAGTGGTGGCGCTGGAAACCACGCTGGTGACGCATGGATTGCCCGCGCCGGACGGTGTGCGCGTGGCGCTGGCGCTGGAGGATGCGGTGCGGCAGCGCGGAGCGGTACCGGCGACGATTGGCATTGATGGCTGGCAAGATTTGTGTCGGAATGAGCCGCAGCGGAACTGGAGCAGACTGGCGGCTACGCAGGGCGTGGTGAAGTTGAATCTTCAGCAACTTTGCGGCGGAATTGGCTCCGGAGCCAGCGGATCGACCACGGTGGCGGCGACGATGTTTGTGGCCGATCGTGTTGGAATTCGCGGTGTTCGCGACCGGCGGGATCGGCGGGGTGCATCGCGGTTCGGCCGAAAGCGGCGATACGTCGGCCGACTTGATCGCGCTTTCTCGATATCGCGTGGCGGTGGTATGCGCCGGGGCGAAAGCGATTCTTGATTTGCCGAAAACGGTCGAGATGCTCGAAACGCTCGGCGTGCCGGTGCTGGGATACGGCACCGACGAGTTTCCCGCGTTCTATCGCCGACAGAGCGGATTGCGCGGTCGATCGCCGTTGCGATGATGTTGGCTTCGCTGGCCGCAACTGTGCAGGCGCACTTCGGTTTGGGCTTCGGCACGGGCGTGGTCATTGGCAATCCAATTACCGAAGACCGACGAGATGCCAAAGGAGCTTTACGAGCGATGCGTTGTCCGCGGCACTGGCTGCCGCGAAGGAGCAGGGAATACGTGGCCGCGATGTCACGCCGTTTTTGCTGGAGCGCATGCGGCAATTCACGGAAGGTAAAAGCGTCGCTGTCAACGAGTCGCTTTTGGTAGATAATGCACTGGTGGCGGCGGAGTTGGCGGTGGAGATGGCACGGCAAAAGTAAATCGCCTATGCCGGGCTCGGAACCGGCGAAGCGAGGAAGTTGGCGACGTCATGGCCGAAGTGGCGATTGATCATGGCGCCGAGGTGGCCTGCGCGGGGATAAACGATCAAGCGGCAGTTGGGAATGCCTGCGGCGGTCGCTTGGACGAGAGGGAGTGGAAATGCGAGGTCTCGGCCGCCGGCAATTAGCAGAGTCGGTGATCGAATTTGATGAAGCTGTGACGTAACATCGAAACCGACTTCGGCGTCGATGGTGGCAAGCATGTCGCCGGGGATCGGGCCGCGAGTCAGTTTATGGCTGGCCCACAGCAACGATGTCATGAGCCAAGACATGGGCGGCGTGGCCAGAACGGAAGCGAGAATTTTTGCGCCGCTATAGCCGCGAGCAACGTCGTCCCCGTAGGCGCGGAGTTTCTGGCGACCTTCGTCCCCTAGCCAACTGGCAGCGGCGACGATAATCAAGCGATTAACGAGATGAGGATGGTCCACGGCGAGCTGCAGGGCGATTGCGCCGCCGGTTGACGCGCCGAGCAGATCGATTGGTTCGGTAAAGAGTTGTGAAAGAATTTGCGCGTGGCGTGTTGCGAGTTCGGGCATCGTCAGCCCTCGCGGCAGGCCGGTGGGGCGGTTGATTACGTGCACGCGGCTTTTGGTGATGCGGGCCAGGCCGAGATATGGAAGCCCGCTTGTGACTGGCTCGCGAGCAAGACCGGGGAAAACGACGAGTGGGGGACCTTCTCCGACGACGACACAAGAAGGGTTTGCCGATAGAGAGGTCGGAATAGTCATGAAGCGACGCGCGTAGAAGCAGAACTGGCTGACGAACTAAGTAAAGAATTCCAGAGGAAGAATTAGCTTGAGCAGTCAACGGTCACAGTCTCAGAAGTTTTTCGTTTCCAAGTTTGTTTTCAATCTCCACGCCGGTCTTTTTTTTCATAGATTGATGTACTTTGACCGCCTCCCAACGGGCAGCACCAGACGCCGTCCTCGACTTCAACTTCAGTGTCTGAAATCCATCGCTTGATGGTTATCCATTCCATCCAAGCCGCAGCATTTGTTTGACGAACTAGAACATTTCCATCGTGCAAATATGCCCCTGACGCAGGACGAAAATGGATCGGAAGATCAAAGATTCGAGCGTGAAAATCGCTCGGCAAGTCGATCCAATCACCGTTACTCCCCCAATCGTCGATTGGTGTCACGGTGAGGAAATAAATCCGGTCGTCGGCACGGGAAAGTGCTGTGCTGCGAAGAACAGACTCGATGACTTCAGCATTTCTTGGAGAAAGATTGGCAACTCTTGCTTCTGGATTCTTTGCTACAGTGTTTTCTGCACTTCTTGTAGCTGGTGACGGCGCGGCTGGCCGCGGCTCCGAATGATGCAAAAGCACCACGGCGAATGCTATCGATGCGACTAGAAACACTGATACGATGATTGCTAATTTGCGAGCCATGTGATCGTGCCAAGCTAATGCCTCGGAAAAAATCGCTTAACCACATCGATAAATTCGGACGGAAGCGTCACGCGAGCGACGTGAGCGCGAAAGTCACGCGCCCCGCGGCGGCCTTGAGCATAGCAGCAAGCAAACTTGCGCATCAACACGGTGCCCGCTCGTCGCCGAAGCGCTGGCAAACGAGCCGATAATGATGCAAAAGTAACCGGTGTTCTTCCTCGGGCGTCGGATCGGACGGAATCGGCTCGCCGCGCAGTGCTGCGGCACTTGGGCAAAGAGCCACGGCTTGCCCAGCGACGCCCGGGCGATCATCACGCCATCGACGCCGTAACGGCGAAAGGCATCGACCACGTTTTGAGGCGAGTCGAGGTCGCCGTTGCCGATCAGCGGAATCCGCTTCAAGTGCGGCTTGATCGCCGCGATGCGATCCCAATCGGCCGTACCCTTGAAAAAATCCGGCGCGGTGCGGCCGTGCACCGTCAGCGCGGCCGCGCCGGCCGCTTCGATGGTGGTGGCAATGTCGATCGCGGTGATCTTGTCGCGCGAGCAGCCCAGGCGAATCTTGGCCGTGACCGGCGTGGGCCGGCAGGCCGCGACCACGCGCTCGACAATGCGCCCATCCGCTCGCGGATCGCGCAGCAAGTACGAGCCGCTGTGGGCTTTGGCGGCCACGTCGCGCACCGGGCAGCCGAAGTTGATATCGACCACGCTGACGCGGTATTCGTTGGCCAGCCGCGAACCGACCGTGGCCAGCGTTTCCGGGTCGTTGTCCCACATTTGCACGGCCAGCGGGCGCGGCTCGTCGGCTTCACGCCCCACAGCCGATCGGGTGCTCGGCCTCGTCCTTGTCCATCCAGAGAAATCCACGGGCGGAGACCATTTCGGTCGCCAGCAAGCCGGCGCCGCCGAACTCGCGCACGATCTGGCGGAAGGCGTAGTTCGTGAAACCCGCCATCGGCGCCTGCAGAATCGGCGGATCGATGACGAGCGGCCCGATGCGCAGCGGGCCAATCTGCGGCAGGGTCGCGGCAGTTGATTCCGCGGAGCGCGGTTCGGCGTCGGGCGGTAATGTCATGGGCGGAATGCGCATGTATGGTATCTTACATTGCGGTAAATCGAACCTGAAAGACCGCCCTAATTCTCAATGCTATGGCGCGGAAGTTACAGATGAAAACCACTCTCACTTCGGGATTGAAAGCTGAAGTTCGGCATCGCGTAGTAACGCAAGAATTACTCAGCAGCATCTATCACGGCGGTCCGCCGGTCTTTGCCACGCCGCACGTGCTAAGCCTGATGGAACAGGCGGCGGCCACCGCGATTCAGCCACACTTAGACGAAGGCGAGGCGTCGGTTGGCTATGGATTCAATTTTCATCACCTCGCGCCGACGGCGGTTGGATCGTCCGTCATCGCCACGGCCGAAGTGATGAGCGTCGAAAAGAACATGGTCACGTTCCACATTGAAGCGCGACGAAGTCGATGTGATAAGCCGCGGCACTCACGTGCGGGCGGTCATCGATATGGAGCGATTCATGCGCCGCGTGAAGCGGAAAACGGTGCATTAAGCTGCCGCAATTTGACGCAGCATCAGGAACGATCAACGATTTCCATTGCCGTAGCGGTCGCCGACGGTAGTGGGAGCGAACGGATCGGGCTGCCGCGGCGCGGAACTGCTCGTGGGCGCTTGGTTGTAGGATGGCTCGGAGCGGCGGTCGGCTTCGTCGGGCCGAGTCGCACTTGGCACCCAATTCTCATTCGCCGGCTGCGAAGTGGCACGGGCGGTTGCGAATTCGCTCTTGCAGGCGTGGGAGCGCTGGCCGAGCCGCGAACCCCCGGCTGACCAAAGATGGTGGGGGACATCAGCGGCGGGCCAACCGGCGCGGTCGAGGCGGCTGCGGCAGTTTTAGCCGGAATGAGCATGGCCACGAATTTTTCGCTCGCAGTGCCCGGAGCGGCGACGGTCGCAACGTATTCCGCGATGTCCATGTTGTAATCGAGCACGGCGTCGAAAAATTCTTGACGTACGCGCTGCTGCGCGTCGTAGCAATCGAGCACGGTGTGAATGTCGGTTTCTCCCTTGGAGTGCGACTCCTCGGCGTAATGAACTGAACTCGACGCCGATTGCGCGGCCGCGACATGATCATTGATAATTTGCAACCGAATCGGGAGGGTGCGATCGATTTCACGGCGCGGCCAGGGGCCGGCCGATTGGCGAAAATCGCGCTGAAATACGTGTGATAGGGCCCTGCCAGCGGACGATCAGCCGGAATCGGGTGAGCTGCCGCGGCAGTGACGCCCATCATGGTTTCCAACGCTTCTTGCGCAGGGCCACATCGAGTTCGGCGGTGTGAATTCTGGCAGTTTGTGCGCACGCACCGTGCTGAGCATGGAACTTTCCAGCGGGCCGCGCGGCTGAAGCTCTTCGAGTCGGCGGAGCACTTTGGTATTCGAGTGGTAATCGCTCACCGCATTGCACAATTGCCAATAAGCCCGAATAGCAGCCAGGCGGCGCTGCGGATCTTCGCCAACAGCAGCAAGCACGCTGGCCAGCGAAACGGGATTGCCGCGGATAGACTCTGCGTCGTCCGGATTTGGATTGAGCGAATTTCCCAATAATTCGTCGGCCGCGCGAGCGGCGGCAGCTTTCTCCGGATCGATGGGAACCATCGTTTTATCGGGCTGGTTCGGCAGCGATTCAGATTGGCTCGATGCGGGCGTTACGCGTGTGGCGGCGGCTGGATCTTCGACTGTGCCGCTGAACGTGGCGTTCGCGGCGCCGCTGGTCGGCGGAGCCGGCAAATTGGCTGCCGGCGCATCAGCATCGTATGCGGCCGGCGCAACGGCGGGGGCTGAAGTTCCAGCCTGAAGCGACTGGGGAGGGAATGAGTTGATTTGGCACTGCAGCGGGAGCAGTCGGCGAATTTACGGCGGCGACGCTCGATGGTGCGCCGGCTGACGCGGGAAGAACTGCTGATGCAGCAACAGATGGAGGCGATGCAGACGGTGCATTTGCCGGCAGATCGTGCCGGCGAATCATAACCGACCGAATGGGGCGCGGCTGATCGACGGCATCGGCACTCGCGGGCGCACCCACGGTATCAATGGCGTTTGAATTGATCGGCTTGGCGTCGTCGGCAGCGGGAAACATTGGCGGCGGCGTTTGGGTGCTTGCGGGATTGGCGACCCCCACGGACTTCCCAGCCGGTGCGGCTATTGGCGACGCGGCGGATGCGGTTGGCGCCTGCGATTGAGTAGTAGTGGGTGGCGCGCTCGTGGAGCCAGGATTCGTTGGCGCGGTTGAATTAGCAGTGGCGGCGGGCGGCGGCGTCCAACGCGTGCTTCAGCGGCGTTTTGTGCAGCCGCCGACAACCGCGAATTTGCAGGGAGCGGAATTGGCGCGGAGGATTCGTCGGCTTGGGCTATTTGAGCCGACAACATCCATGCCGCCAGGCCAGAGAAGCTCGTTTCATCGGGACCACCTCGTATGGTCGTGCAATTGCCGCCAGCAAGATCATTGCCGCGACAGAAATCCATTTCACACGCCCGATAACCTGACACACTCCGGGTTTTAGGTCAACCGCAGTCGAGTGCTAGCTGCAACTAGGGTTCAGCGATCAGAGTTCAGTATGGAATGAGCGGGTGAGGAGGTGAGCGGGTAAGGCGATGACGAGACAAAATCACGCATTTGTGTGACGACCTTGATACTAAGCCCTGGACGCCATTACGCGGGCACGTCGAGATATGGATCTTGCCCCATGCCGACGATGATTTTTTTGCGCTCCTTTTCGTGATACATAAGCGACTTCCGGTCGCGGAAATGTCGCCGCTCGATGCGGCGCTCGGCTTTACGAAATAAACCCACCAACCTGTCGAATGGGCCAGCGGAAGAAAGTCCAAGCTTCTTAAGCTTTTCGGCTTTTTTGGGACCCAGGCCCACGAGCAGTATGTCGTCGTCTAACGCGAGAAATTGGCGGTAAGAACCGGGGTCCCCTTGGCGTCCGCAACGGCCGATCAACTGGCGATCGATGCGGGCGGCGTCGTGCATTTCGGTGCAAATCACATGCAGACCGCCGCGCTCCGCAATGCCTTCGCCAAGGCGAATGTCGGTTCCGCGGCCTGCCATATTGGTTGAGACGGTAACGCGGCCCTCCTGACCGGCCATGGCGATGATCTCTGCTTCGGCGGCGATCTGGCGGCGTTGAGCACTTGATGCGGGACGCCGGCCTCGGTCAAAACCGCGAAAGTTTTTCAGACTTATCGATGGAGCGGGTGCCGATGAGCACCGGGCGGCCGCTGTCACGCATTTTGGCCACCTCGTCGGCAATGGCGGCGAACTTGGCGTCTTCAGAGCCGAAAATTGCAGTCGGCAATCGCGTGCGGATCGGCGGGCGGTGGGTCGGAATCAGCGCCACACCAACTTTGTATATCTTGCGCAACTCGCTGGCGGAACTAGCCGCCGTGCCGGTCATGCCGGCGAGCTGTTGATAGCGAAGAAAATAATCTTGAATGGTCACCCGGGCCGCGTGCCCCGTGGCAACGGTTACGTTGACAGTCTCTTTGGCTTCGATGGCTTGGTGCAAACCGTCGCGCCATTTGCGACCTTCGGACAAGCGTCCGGTAAACTCATCGACGATGACAATTTCGTCATTGCGCACCACGTAATGTCGGTCGCGAATGAAGCCTTTTTCGGCGCGAATGGCTCGCTCGATCGCATCGTAAAGCGACAGCATACCCACCTGTTCGACCCAGCCGCTACGGGGAAGACTCCGAACCAGGCGGCGGCCTTCGCCGTTTAATTCCGCTGTCGCTTTTCGTAGTCGAACTCGTAATGCTCGTCTTCGACAAACTGCGGGGCGGATTTGGCGCTCCATTGATAGAGCTGCACTTCGGCACGCTGCGTCTCGTCGGGCAGCGCACTAATGATCAGCGGCGTGCGCGCTTCGTCGATCAAAATGCTATCGGCTTCGTCGACGAGAGCAAAATAGGGATCTCGCTGCACGGGTTGTTCGGCCTCCGACGCGTGGCCGGTTCCAAGCATTTGCGCGACCACGTCGGTCTCACCTTCTCGAATGCGGCGCAATAGCAGGCGGTCGCGAAGGAAATCGAATCCGAACTCGTTGGCGGTGCCGTAAGTAATATCGCAGGCGTAGGATCTGCGGCGATCTTCTTGTGGCATTTGCGATTGAATGACGCCGACACTCATGCCCAGCAGGTTGTAGATCGGCCCCATCCACTCGGCGTCGCGCTTGGCCAGATAATCGTTCACGGTCGCCAAATGCACGCCTTCGCCCGTCAGGGCTGCCGAAATACAAAGGCAGCGTGGCGACCAATGTTTTGCCTTCGCCAGTTTGCATTTCGACGATTTGTTTATGAAACAATGCGATGCCGCCCAGAATTTGCACATCGAAATGCCGCATGTTAATCGTGCGGCGTCCGGCTTCGCGCACCAGGGCATAAGCTTCGGGCAAAAGTTCGCCCAGTGGTTCGCGGCTTTTCGCCCGATAGCGCAGCGACAGGCTGCGTTTGCGGAGTTCTTCGTCCGATTGCTCCTGCAACTGCGGCTCGATCGCGGCGACTGTCGGCACCAATTGCGCCCAGCGCGACAGCCGCCATTTGGCCGTGCCGGCGCCGGCCAGCGAAGAAATGCTCGTCAGGACGTCGGGTGCGGTGGCCACGGCTATTCGGCGAATCCTTAAATTACCGGCTCGTCACTTCACATCTGTGGCCGCACCTGCGATTTAGAAGGCAGGGTGTACTTTATGCGGCATGAGGCAACGCAGAAGCGCTGCATCTTTATTCTAGGATACGCCGCCTGCCACAAAGATTACAGCTTCTGAATTCGCTGCAAGTTGTATTGCGGGGCGAAACTGCCTTGACCGGCCAGGGTCGGGCCGAGAGAACCATGGGCATAAACCGCATCGCCCGATTGAAGCCCCGCAAGCTGGGCGCTATTGGGCAACACGACGCTGCCGCCAAAGTTATCGGTGTTGCCGTCGGGGGGAATATACCGAAGACGCCAACTGCGTGTGCTGTCGGAGTACTCGAGTCTACCTTTGAGCCAGCGGTATTGCGGATCGTAAGCAAAGTTCGGATCGATTGCGGCGGCGGCACTTGGGCGCCTACGAAGGAGGCTGGCTTGGTTGCGGATGCGGACGGTGCGCTTGCGGGCGGCAATTCGCCGATTTCTGGAACGCGAGCAGCCGAAAACGATTGATTGAGCGTTCTCGTAGGCGGCTGCGAAGCGGCGAGCGTTGGCGATTGCGGAATGGCGGTTAGCGTAGGAGTGCGTGACGTCGAGGGCGATGACGGTGATGTGTATCCCGGAGAGGACGATACGATTCGAATCGGGTTCTTATCGATCGATGAATTGAAAGCTACCGGAGTTGCGGCGGTCGATTGACTAACGCTTGCGGTTTCCCAATTGGCCGGTTTCACGGCCGTCGCAGTGGAAGTCGCCAAATTAGGTGCGCTGGTTGGCGGCGAGGTCGGTGAGCCGGCCAATGTTGCGGCACCCGTCGCAGGCGCTGCGAATGCTTGCGGATAGGTCGAGCCGCCGCCGGGAAGACCGAAATTCGGGCGATTCGAATGGTTCGAAGTTGGCGCTGTCTGGACCGGAGGGCGTTGCTGCAGGCGAGGTGCCATATCCCGATGGGGTTCCATAGGCCGCGGGAATCGCTGAGGGAGCTGCGGCCGTGAGGCCGCGGAGCGGCATTGCGGTCGAAGCGGGCAAAAGTCCTGGCTGTTGTGAGCCAGGTGCATTCTGAGCTACAGGCGAAACGTTTGGGCTGAAGCTCGAAGCACCCATTGGCGGCATTTGCGCTCCTGGCGGCAGAGCGGCGCCACTGGCTGGCGGAGCCGAAATCAATGGAGGAGCAGCCGAAGTCGAGCCGGGAGCCGGCGCGTAATACGGCGCGCTCTGCATCGGCGCGGCAGTGCCGGGAGGCGGCACTGTGGTGCGCCCCATGAACGGATCGTAAACCGGCGTTGGACTGTGGCATCCCATGCACAGGGCTGCCAAGATCAAAACGCCCACAAGCCGTGGCATCGGCGAAACTCCTTTTGCCGGGAAAGCGGCATGAAAGAATAGAGGCGGGAAGATTAGCGAAATTGCCGGGCGTGTCTAGGCCGGTTTTTCGAGTGGGGCCTGGATCTCGCTCAGAGATGCCATCGCACACCCGAGGCGAAGCCAATGACAGGCCGGCAGACGGCCAATTAAAAAATCACATTCCGTCGCGTTATTGGGTCGCGGCTACACGAGTGCTAGCAGCAGTTGTGCTTGCGGTTTTCACGAATGGATTGATGATCTCTTTCGGCTCGGGCGCTTTGTAATCGACGGTGCGAGCCGTGGTCTTCGTCTCGGCCGATGGCTTGGCTGGCGTCGATTGCGGCACGTGCGGGTTAATGATTTCTTGCGGCGCGGGAGCGGCAGCTTGAATTTCGGGGGTCATCGTTCCAGGCGGATAGGCGAATGGACTCCAGCCGTAGGCTCGTGGGACCGGCATGCTGTAATATACTGGCGGAAACATGGCAAAGTAGGGCACTTCGTTAACGCGATAGCCATAGAGACCGTACGGATAATTGATGCCGCACCCGCCGCCCCAGCTTGGCCCGCAGAATGGGCCTTGAGCATCGGCGGAGGTTGTCCACAGTATGGTGATCGCTAGGAGCATCGTGCCGATCACGCTCCACGATTTGGTGTATCTCATAGGTCGTGTCTCCCGTATGCAAAAGTCGTTTGGAGTAATCGGGTCAAAAGTGAAATGACTAGCGTGGACCCACGAGCACCATCTACAGTAAACAGCCGTAAAAATGGTTACAACTGGATGGCGTGAATTGGTACACATAGCTGTGGATTTGGATGATTTCCACATCGTTTACCGCCGATTTGAAAGCCGAAGCTATTCGATTGGGCTTCGATTTATGCGGCGTTTGTCCCGCAGCGGCCCCGCCGGGAATCGGTCGCTTCCAGGAGTGGTTGGCGGCCGGTTACGCCGGGGAAATGCATTATTTACCCGATCGGGTGCAAGCGGCAGCCGATCCGCAGATGGTTCTCGACGGTGCGCGCAGCATCGTGATGCTGGCGATGAACTATCGAACGGAGGAGCCGCAGCCAGTCGAGCCAGGGCAGGGGAGGGTCTCGCAATATGCGTGGGGCGGTGATTATCACGATTTGATTCGCGACCGGTTAGGCGCGTTGATCGAGTTTGTGCAACGGCAATATCCAATGTCAAACGCGCGTGGCATCGTCGATACAGCGCCGCTATTAGAGCGCGAGTTTGCTCAATTGGCTGGGCTTGGCTGGATCGGCAAAAATACACTGCTTTTAAATCGCTCGCTGGGAAGCTGGTTCTTTCTGGCGGCGGTGTTAACCGATTTGGACTTCGACTATGACGAGCCGCACGAAACAGATCATTGCGGCACGTGCCGCGCATGCCTCGACGCTTGCCCGACTGGAGCCTTCGTGGATGAATATGTGCTCGATGCACGAAAGTGCATCAGCTATTTAACCATTGAGCTGCGCGGATCGATTCCGAATTCGCTCCGGGCAGGCATGGGCGATTGGCTGTTTGGCTGCGATATTTGCCAAGACGTTTGCCCGTGGAATCATAAAGCGCCAGCATCGCATGAATCGGAATTTAAGCCGGGCGACCAGATGAATCCCATTGAACTGGCGGGGCTGTTCGAATTGGATGACGACGAGTTCCGGACGCGATTCCGACATTCGCCGCTATGGCGCGCGAAGCGCCGTGGATTACTGCGCAATGCGGCGATTGTGCTGGGAAATCGGCCCCATGTGCCATCGCTGCCGGCGCTAGTGCGCGGATTTAACGACAGCGAACCACTGGTGCGCGAGGCATGCGCGTGGGCGCTTGCGCGGTATTGCACTCCGGAATCGATCGAGGCACTTGCGGCGCGTTTAAGAGACGAGATGGATTCGATCGTGCGCTCGGAAATTCGAAACTCATTGGCACTCCTTGCCAGTCAAACTGCTTCACAATCAACCGTTTCGTCAACGTCGAAACTCGGATGCCTTCCCGGTAGATCTTCGGCGTAAAATCGATCGAGCACTTGCTGCAGCTCGCTCGGCTGGCGGACGGCGATAAAGGCGTTGCGTACGGCAAGCGCATCAGGATGCAGTCGCGAATACTTGATGCCGAATTTGCGCATCTGCCGCCCGCACACATCCGGGCCGTAAATCTCCTCGGACAAACGATAATGTTCTTCGATGACGGCACGCTGTTGGTGCAGTGAGGGTGGATCGGGCAGCGGCTGGCCCACCAATAGTGCTTCGCATTGAGAAAAAATCCACGGGTTGCCAATCGCGCCGCGCGCGACCGTTACGCCATCGACGCCGGTAAATTGGAGCATTTCAATGCAGGCTTGCGGCGTGAACAAATCGCCGCTCCCCAGCACGGTGCGCGAGCCGGCATGGCGTTTCACTTCGCGCAAGAATTCCCACGAGCTGGAACCAATATAGCGCTGCTGGACTGTGCGGCCATGAACCGTGATGGCGGCTGCGCCGCGGCAGACGCGCCGTCGAAAATAGCATAAAAATTGTCGCGGCTTTGCGGCGAGTCATCCAAGCCGCGGCGCATTTTCACCGTGACCGGAATATGCGGTGGAACGGCTTCGCGCACACGCGAGACGATTTCCAGTGCGGTATCGACCTGACCCAGCAAGAATCCACCGCGGCAACGGCCCAACACTTTCTTTACCGGACAGCCAAAATTGATATCGATCACGTCAAAGCCCGCGGCGACAAGCCGCCGGGCGGCAGGCGCAAAATCGTCGGGGTTCGCCCCCATCAATTGCCCGCCAACGGGGTGCTCTTCATCGGTCACGCGCAGCCGCCGCTGATTCTTCTTGGAGCTTCCCGCGGTAATGAGGAATTGATCGAGCAAAACCTCGCACAGCGTATACGGTGCTCCGAGACGGCGAGCGATGACCCGCATGGCCCAATCGCTATAGCCGGACAATGCGGCTTGCACCACATGAAAGCCAATCCGAACATCGCCAATCGACAGCGATGAAATATAATTAACTTGAGCTTGCATCGGTTTGGATATCGACATCTGTCCAGTCTTCCTGCTGAATGCCAAAAGCTTGGCAAGCCTGATCCATGGCTTCTGTCATAGTTTTGTGCCAAGAATCTCCGGCTTTTGGAGGACGAAATTCGCGACAAGTTGTCGATAAACGCGGTATCCAAATTAGCAGAAATCCGGCATCAATCTTTTCGATCTCAATATCCAGCACTTCGGGCTCAATTGGTGTGGGCAAAGGAAAGGCGGCTCCCTGAGGCAACCAACCAGAATGCGTTTCACCGCCGAATGTGAATTCCCACCCCTCTACTCTCTTTAAAATAACTTTCATTGTGCGGACCATTAAAGGTCTTCAATTTTATTTCAGCACCGGGCAGGAATCGAACCACTGCCGGCCTTGGACCGACATCCATTCGCTCGCTTCTTCCGGCCCCCAAAATCCGGGCTCGTAGGTATAGAGCGTCGGTTTGTCGGAGCTGTCCCATGCTTGCTGAATCGGATCAATGATTTTCCAGCGCACTCGACTTCGTCGGCGCGGGCAAATAGGCTCGGGTCGCCGGCCAGCGCGTCAAGCAGCAATCGCTCATAGGCCTCGGGCATTTGCCCGCGAAATTCGCGCTGGAAGCTGAAATCCAAATCGGCCATGCGCAATTTCATGCCGGCATCGGGCACTTTCGATTGAAAATGCAGTTGAATTCCTTCAGCCGGCTGCACTTGAATGACCAAGCGATTCCCTTCACATAGCGTTCGATCGTGGCACTGAAAGAGCATGTGCGGCGGAGTATGGAATTGGATAACGATCTGAGTCGTGCGGCAGGACATTACCTTGCCGCTGCGCAAGTAAAACGGCACTCCTTGCCACCGCCAGTTCTGGACGCCCAGCTTGATGGCCGCGAACGTCGCCGTATGGCTATTAGGCGCGACATCTTTCTCTTTTCGATAGTCCGCATATTGGCCGCGGAAAGTATCGCGGGCGACTGCCGCAGCGCTGAGCGGTCGAATGGATTCGAGCACTTTCACCTTTTCATTGCGAATTGCTTCGGCTTCGTATCGCACAGGCGCTTCCATGGCCACGACCGTCAGCAATTGCAGCAAATGGTTCTGGAACATATCGCGTAAGATACCGGCGGTATCGTAATAGCCGGCGCGGCTGCCCACGGCCACTTCCTCGGCCACCGTAATTTGCACATGGTCGATGTAGTTGCGGTTCCAGACCGGCTCGAAAATGCTATTAGCAAAGCGCAGCACCAAGATGTTTTGCACTGTTTCTTTGCCGAGGTAATGGTCGATGCGGTAGACCTGGTTCTCGGAAAAGACACTGTGGACGACTTCATTAAGATGCTTGGCACTTTCAAGATTGGTGCCGAACGGTTTTTCGATGACCACGCGCCGCGGACCGCTGGATTCGTCGGACAGTTTCGCGGCTCCAAGATTCTTCACAGCGGTTTCATAAAGCTGCGGCGCGGTGGCTAAGTAGAACAATCGGATCGAATGCTGGCCGCCATCGAGTTGATCCAGAGTTTTGGCTAACGCTGTAAAATCACTCGAGTCGTTGATATCGCCTGAGTGATAGAAAACCGAGGGGACGAATTCTTTCCACACGGCGGCATCCCAATCCCCCTCAGCGAATTTCGCAGTTGTTTCTGTGAGTTTTGCACGCCACTGGTCGTGGCTGAACTGCGAGCGCGAGAAACCAACAATTTTCGTATCGGCCGGCAACCGCTTTTTGCGGTAGAGCGAGAACAGAGCTGGAATAAGCTTTCGGCTCGTGAGATCGCCCGAGGCGCCGAAGATGACAATCGTGTTAGGCATATCTTAGGCGCTCCCGTCCGGTCCGGACTCCCCACGATCATTAGAATCTGGCCGCTGTGAAACCGCCATCGACATACACCGCCGCGCCCGTGATAAAGCTTCCCGCTTTGGCCGAAAGCAACAACAGCGCTGCGCCGATCAGTTCATGCGGTTCGCCGAAGCGCGCCATGGGCGTTTGGTGCATGATGTTATCGACGCGCTCTTTGTCGAGAATTTTGCGATTCTGTTCGGCTGGAAAAAATCCGGGGCACAAAACGTTTACGCGAACTTTGTGCGGCGCGAATTCGCGGGCGACATTCTGCGTAAGATTCACGACCGCCGCCTTCGACGCAGCATAGGCAAAAATGCGCGAGAGGGGCAAGTGCGAAGTCACGCTGCCGATGTTCAAAATCGATCCACCGCCGGCATTTACCATGTGCGCGCGAAAATCTGGCAGCCCCAGTGAGTACTGGTGAGGTTCGTCAAGAGCACGTTATTCCAATTCTCGTCGGTTGCCTCGAGGTATTTCGAGGCGGAATTCATACCGGCGCAATTGACAAGGATATCGCAGCGGCCGAATTCCTTGAGCACCACGGACAGCAGCTCAGAAATCGATTCACGCTTCGTAACGTCCACCGGCAAGAACGCCCCTTTGCCGCCGACCTTTTTGATTGCTTCCACGCGGGTTTGACCTCGATCAGCACCACGGCCAGCAACAATTGTCGTAGCGCCAGCCTGCGCAATTCCTTCGGCCAGCGCGCCCCCCAGCACGCCCGTGCCGCCGATGACAACAGCTACCTGGCCCGTCAACCCGAACAGATCTTCGACAAATGAATGCGGCATGGCAATTAACCCGGTGTGCGGCACAATTTGAGCCAATCGGTATGGAACGGTCCCCCCGAATTGTCAACTCGCTGATAAGTGTGAGCGCCGAAATAATCGCGTTGGGCTTGCAGCAAGTTGGCCGGCAGGCGCTGTTGGCGAATGCCATCGTAATACGACAGGGCGGTCATAAATGCCGGCACCCAAATGCCCAGTTTGACAGCGGTCATCACCACATGACGCCAGGCAGTTTGCGCCTTTTCAATCGCCTCGCAAAAGTAGGGAGCTAGAAGCAAGTTCTCCAAATCCCTGTCGGCATCGAACGCTTCTTTGATACGCTCCAGAAACGCCGCGCGAATAATGCAGCCGCCGCGCCACAATAGCGCAATGCTGCCAAATTCGAGCGGCCAATTATGTTCTCTCGCCTCCGCCTGCATTTGCACGAAACCTTGCGCATAGCTGCAGATCTTTGATGCGTATAGCGCGTGCCGAACTGATTCGATGAATTTCTTCGCGTCGCCTTGATAGCGCCCGGCCGGACCTCGCAGGACCTTGCTTGCTCGCATGCGCTCTTCCTTGAGCGCCGACAAACAGCGGGCATAAACCGCTTCGGTAACTAACGTGCTGGGCACGCCGAGATCGAGCGCCAATTGGCTCATCCACTTGCCGGTGCCTTTGGCGCCGGCGGTGTCGAGAATCATATCGACCAAATCGTTTCCCGTTTCGGGATCTTTCACACTGAAAATATCACGGGTGATTTCGATGAGGTAGCTGTCGAGCTCGCCCTTGTTCCACTGCGCAAACACGTCGTACAGCTGACTGTTCGCGAGGCCCAGGCCGTTTTTCAGCATGTTGTAGGCTTCGCAGATAAGCTGCATATCGCCGTACTCAATGCCGTTGTGAACCATCTTCACGTAGTGGCCGGCGCCGCGCGGCCCGACCCACTCACAACATGGAATATCCGCCTTCGGTCCGACCTTCGCCGCGATGGCTTGAAAAATCGGCTTGATGATTGGCCAAGCCGCGGGGCTGCCGCCGGGCATGAGGCTCGGTCCTTTGAGCGCACCTTCTTCGCCGCCGGAGACACCGCTGCCGACATAGAGCAGGCCTTTCGATTCGACGTATTGGGTGCGGCGCTCTGTGTCGGAAAAGAGCGTGTTGCCGCCGTCGATGAGCACATCCCCCTTGTCGAGCATCGGCAACAATTGTTCGATGAGCTGATCAACGGCCGGGCCAGCTTTGACCATCATCATGACTTTGCGCGGCTTGATGAGATTTTTGACCAACTCTTCCAGTGAATGACAACCGACGAAGTTCTTGCCGGCGGCGCCTCCTTTGATGAAATTATCGACCACGCTCGTGGTGCGATTGAACACCACTACGCGATATCCGCGGCTTTCGATATTGAGGGCGAGGTTTTCGCCCATGACAGCCAAGCCGATAAGTCCGAAATCGCAATTCATGTGATGAGAGGGTTGGGGACGAGGGGCGAGGGGCGAGGGACGTGTAGAGCGAAAACGGGGCGTCGTTAGTGGTTTATGCAATACCGCAAGCGGAAACCGTCGATTATTTTTTTCCCCAAAGCGGGTGCGCCGGAAGGTACGAATCGAATTCCTCAATCAACTTCTGCTGATACTCGCCGGCGAATTTGCCGCTTAGGAAGCGATCGATACCTTCGTCGTGAAAGCGTTTCCAACTGGCTTCTTCAGCGCCGGGATTAATCGGGTAAAAGAGGGTGTGGTTGGCTTGTGCGGCTTTGTAATCGCCCGGAGCGTCGCCGATCATGAGCGCATGATTGGGCTGATACTTCTTCGCCACCACGAGCAATTCTTTCTTTGTGCCCAGTTCCTGCCCGCAAATCGCGACAACGTATTTGGCCAGATCGTGCTCTTCCCATTCGCGCTGCAGGGCTTCCGTCGGCGTGGCAGAAACGACGAGCAAATCGGCCTTGGGCTTTAACTTCTCGAGGCTTTCGCGCAAAAAGGGAAAGGGAGGCACGTCGCGCACAATTTTTTCGACCGCGGCGTTGACATCCTTGCTCCAGGCCAAAGCGAGGGCCAAGTCGGCATGACCGCCGGCATCAACCGCTTTCGTTAGCGCTGGGTTGCCGAGCTTTGCTTCGACTTTGATCCATTCGACGAGCCCTTGGGGCAGCGTGATTTTGATACCGCGGGCTCTAACTTCCGGTCGCTTTTGCAGCCACTCAAGTGTTTCGATGAGCGCTGGAAAACGATTAATGCCGCGGCTTTTGGAATACAAATTCACAAACTCGGCCGCCTCACGAGCATATTTGCTCGCGCCTTGGAGACCGTAGTGATTAATGATCGCTGGAATGAAGCATTCTTTTTGCTTCAATTCCATGGTGTCGAAGGCGCACCCGTCACTATCGATGCCGACGAAGAATTCGTGCTGGGGTTTGAGATCGAACATTTGGGGCGAGGGTCGAGGGACGAAATAAAGGACGTTGAAATTAGATGATGATGCTCAAGCAAATCGTGATGTTTAGATCATTTCGTATTCTCTGTCGAATCAAAGATCACAGACGTTTTACCATTTGATGTTGTGAGTGTCACTTTCGATGGCACTGCTGAAATGAAATACCATTTGCCATTTATATTTTCGCCCGCTCCGAAATTGAATCGCAGCTCCCCACCATCAAGATTCTTAATACGCACCTGCATCTGCAGACTATCAATCGCATTTCGATCATTGGAGCTTTTGCTTTTGAACCTGATGTCCGAGATTTCGGCAGCGCCGATTTCGATTTTCCGATCTTCAATTGATTTTCGGATGTTGTATATCAATAATGCGTCGCCCAGGCGCTTCATATTGGCCGAGGCTGCCATGCGATTTCCTTCGTCTGCGGAACTCGCCATCTCGGCAATCCGCTTTTTTGTAACTTCGTCAGGCAAGAATAACGCCGGCGTCTTGTCGTTATCTTTCAGGACGGCAAAGAACAGTTCTCCTAACTCTTCGGGTGACTTTGCGGTGTCACCCGAAAATTTGTTGTGGTCGTCACGATCTGCCGCATATACATCCGAGCAGACTGACAGTCCAACGACAAAAGCAAGCACTCGGATTCCCGACCGATTCAATACTTTCATTTTTTCCGATCCGCTTGCGGGACGTATTTGGACAGTTTTTGTTCCGCAAAAATGGACTTGAATTTAGTCAGCCGCTGGCGGCCATCAATCATCGGAAGTGTTACCATATCGTCGCCAACCAGTGGCCGGCAGTAGCGGAGAAAATCGTCGGTCACATCGTAGCCGCTAGTGGCAACCCATTGTTTGGGAAAGGTGCGATCGGCCGCCGCTACTTTTTCCAGGGGCACTTTGTCGTAACGGGCCGAATAAATTGAGCCGGGCTCGCGCAAAATAGTCGCCATGTAGCCCCCTTCGCCGCGAGCCGCCAATAGTGCCGCCATTTGGCCACTACGGTAAGCCTCTTCTAAATCGACAGTCGAAGCGTAAGCCATCGAATGCCGCTGATCTGTGCCGGGCACATTGCACCGCGCAGCGCCTTTGGCGGCTAGGCCGACTTTGTTCAAATAGTTCACCACAATCTGAGCCACTTGATTTTGGCTTGCGCTGAAAGATGTGTGGCCGAAGGAGTCTTTCACCGCGCCAATGTCGCCGACGTCGAATCCTTCGCTAACGACCACCATGCACCGGCCGCTTTTCTTCAATTGCTCGTTCACGTTGTCGGCCAATTGCTGCAAGGTGCACGGGCTTTCGGCCAAGTAGATTTGCAGCGGCATTTCGCGCGCTGGGTCGGCCAGCCGCGCCGCTGCGGGGATGTAGCCGATTTTGCGCCCCATGGCTTGCATCACCAGCACCGGATCGGCGGGTGAGCTACCGTCGTTCTCCTCATTGGCGTTTTGGACCATGTGCATCCAAAACTTCGCCGTGCTTCCGTAGCCCGGCGTATGGTCAACCAGTTTGAATTCGCTATCGCCCACATCGTTGTCAATCGTTTTCGGCACACCCACGGCAATCAGATCGAGCCCGCGCTCGTGCGCGAGCGCGGCAATTTTGTGGGCGGTGTCCATCGAGTCGTTGCCGCCAATGTAAAGGAAATATCCCACATCATGCGCCTTGAGCACGTCGATGGTGCGCTGGAAATCCTCGGTTTGGGCAGGTTTCAGCTTATAGCGGCAGGTACCAATCGAGCCGGCCGCTGGCGTGAAGCGAAGCAGCGCCACTTCCTCGGCCGATTGTGCAGTCAGATCGAGCAACTCTTCCTTGAGCACACCTTCGATGCCATGCCGCGCACCGTACACCGTGCCGATTTCCGACATCTGGCGGGCGGTTTCGATGATGCCGCGCAGACTGTTGTTGATGACCGCGCTTGGGCCGCCACTTTGGGCGACCACCATGTTACGACGTCGTGCCATGGACGGGCTAGGCTGAGTGTTAATCGAATTGGCGCTGCAATCGCCGCGCGGCCAGACAAGCCTGCGGAATCGGGCATTTTATCGCCGGAAGGGGGCGGCAGCAATGAGCCGACCGGTATCCATCTTAATGGGCTCTTGAGCCGACCCAGTCGAGCAAGAGAAAAGTGCAAACGAAGAATGGGAATACGCCATAAAGCGTATCGCTTACGGAATGGGAATGGCGATCGATGGCAATAAAAACGGTTGCGCAAAACAGCGCTGCCAGAACGCACAGCACGACTCCCATGGGTGCAATCGGCAAATAAAACCATCCGCGGCGGGTGAACCATCTTTGATTCATGGATTGTCTCCGAAATTAGGTATTTCACTGCCGACGAGCGGCACCCTCACCCAGCCCTCTACGAAAGGGATAAAGAGATCATCAGTTCGATTCTTCCTGCAAATTCTCCAGCAGTTTGTCCCACTTGTCGGCTGTTTCTTTGGTAAGTTGCTCGCGGTTGCGACGCACAACTTGCGCTAATAACGTCGACATCGGGCCGCCGAGGCTCGCACGGGCTTGTGTTGAATCAAGCGTGCCAATGACGCCTGTCAATCTAGCCAAATCTTCGGCACTCTCCTTAGGCTTGTGATTGAGCGAATCGACGACCGAGATACCAGCCAATCCAAATGCTTGATCTTCCCGTTCCACGTCAGGCTGATTGGCGAACCAATTGAAAACTGCGGTCGCTTTGGCCCGATCTTCCGAATCGTTCTGCTGGAGGTAATAAAGAGCCAATTGCCGCTTCGATTGCTTAACGGCCGATTTGTCGGCGGGGTAAAAGCGTTCGATGCTTTTCCAAGCTACCTCGTCGTTGCGCTCTTGAGCGTATTTCAATTGAGCTTCGGCGGAGCCTTTATTTTCGACAACTTCAGCCGGCACATCGAGCAGATATGGTTCGCGCAGGGCCCAGGCAGCGCCGCGCCCACCAATAATGCCGCCACGACCGATGCGGCCAAATACCACAGCCAGCGATAATCCGGCCGCAGCATGGCTTGCGTGCGCATGAGTTTTTGCAACCGCTGAGTTCCCTGCCAATTGGGGCTCGAAAGCGAGGCGAGTTCCACCGCGTGCAACTCGTCGAGCTCGGCAGGCCATTGCAAGTTGACTCCGTCTATTTGCAGCGAGCGAAGTTCTTGCAACAGGTCGCGAGGAGATTGATAACGCTCCTTCGGATCTTTCGAAAGCATCTTGTGTACGATGCGGCACAATGCCGGCGGCAAATCGGCGCGAATGTTTTCCAGGCGCTCGGGTTGCGTGCGCACATGTTGCAGGGCGACGCTCAGTGCGGTATCGCCGCGAAATGGCGGTTGGCCGGCCAACATGTGATAGCAGGTAACTCCCAGGCTATAGACATCGCTTCGCGGGTCGAGGGGGCGGCCTTCAACTTGCTCGGGGCTCATGTAAAGCGGCGTGCCCATCGTAATGCCGACTTGCGTGAGCTTTACGCCTTCTTCCGACGCGCCGACGCGAGCCAAGCCGAAATCGGCCACTTTCACTTCGCCGCTGCGGGCCAACATAATGTTTTCGGGCTTGATATCGCGATGCACAATGCCGCGCTCGGCGGCCTTGCACAACGCGGCGGTCACCTGGCGAATGATAGCCACGGCCAGCTTCACATCGGGCGCACCGTGCCGGGCAATATATTGGGCAAGGTTTTGTCCCTCGACGTATTCCTGGGCGATGTAATGCACACCCTCGATGCAGCCAACCTCGTAGATTTGCACGATGTTGGCTTGCACCAGCGCGGCGGCCGATTGGGCTTCATTATGGAAGCGATGGACGTAGGTTTGGTCATTGGCCAAATCGCGCTTGAGCACCTTGAAGGCGACTTGGCGGCGAAGCGAACCCTGCTCGGCCAAATACACCTCAGCCATAGCGCCTCGGCCGAGGCGGCGCAGCAGACGGTAATCGCCCAATTGACGACCGGAAAGGTCGTGTTCCCAGGCGCCAGAGCTCTCGGTATTGCTTCCCGTGGTGGCGGCAAGGTCGCTCAGTGGCTGCGCTTGACTCATGTATTCCAGTATCCCAGCGGCTCGGTAGCTTGACAACAGCGAAGGGTTATTCGGCCAGAGGAGCGAAATATCGAAATTGGCAGGCGTACCGTCGCGCAAAACCGCACGCAGGCGACTCGAAATACCTCCTCACTGCGTCCCACAGTGGTTTTGAGCGATAACTGAATTTATGGCGACAATACGGCTTCGGCATCGGTACTGTTTCGTTGCGAGATGGCCTTCCATATCGCGCTGTTGACCCCGTCCGGTACGAAATGAACTGAGCCGTCTGCGAGGAGCACGTTAACTCCGCCGGGATGCCAACTGCGCACGGCCCGCCAGCCATAGACCGCCAAGCGATCGGGACCGCCGACCACATCGCTCACGCAATCAACTGCGCTAGAATTCGGCGGATGATAATGGTTGTACAGAGTGGTGCGAAATTCGCCATTAGCCCACGAAAAGCCTGGCGGCTCGCTTTGGTTCATCAGCACGCTGGCGGCACAAGCCGTTTCAGTGAGCGGCACGGTGAAAGTGAATGCGTACGCCAAGCGCGGATTCACTTGCGATTGCTGGGCAGAAAACGGCTTCCCATCGCCCAATGTACCTTCCGAAAAGGCAGCGGTTTTGCTTAGTCCATTCGTGATTTGATTTAGCCGCACCTGTGAGTTGGTGAAGAACAATCCATCAGACTGAAAGGGATTGCCGCCGCCATCGCCCGAGCCCGCGCATGCCGCGTAATTGGCTGGGCCGAAGCCATCGTAAACCGAAACGCCACGGTCGCTGGGGCAGAGAAATTCGGGAAGCACTAATGCGACCGTCGTTTGATTTTGAGAGAAGACGCTAAAGCCGCTATTGTACAGCGGCACCGACATATCGAGCGCATCGCGCACTGATTTCTGCTCCATATACGGCAGCAAGTGCGCAAGCGCCGACCAGCGGAAAGCGGCGTTGGGAATCAACGGGTCGTACGATTTCGATTCCGAACCGGGCGGAAAATGGCGCTTGGCCAATTCATAGTTGTGCGTAGCCAACCCAAGTTGCTTCAGTCGATTCAAGCAATCGACGCGGCGGGCACTTTCACGGGCCGAGCCGATCGCCGGCAACAGCAACGCAATCAGTATGCCAACAATGGCGATGACCGCCAGCAATTCGACGAGTGTAAAGCCAAATGATCGCCGCATGCCGCAGCCTTGGGTCAGAACTCTGTGGCCCGACGATCGCGGACTCACCCACGAGACGCGTTTCGCCGGAATACTGTCAGCAATATACCCAAACCACCGGCCGCAAGCAGCGCCGCGGCAGGTTCGGGAACGGCTAACACCGACGTCGGCTGAAACGCATTGCCCCCAATTCCAGCCCCCGTCATAAAGCCGGTTGTGAGTTGGTTCGATGTGAAATTGAAGAGATCGACCTGGCCCGACGACGAGCCTCCCGCTCCCAACTCGGTAACGAGCATGGTTCCGTCGCCCAAATCGGTTAGTCCCGTTGGAAAGCTCAGGCCGGAGATTGCCGGCCCCGCGTTGAGCAGGTTGCCGTCCGAATCGAATTCCATCACATTGCCGGTGAATTGCGAAGCGACGTACAAATTGCCGCTGTGGAACAGCAAGCCGCCCGCGCCGGCAACGCCAACGGCGAAAATATTATTCGATGCCGGATTCTCCGTGGCATAATTGTCGGCAGCGTTGAATTTCAGCACTTCGCCGCCATCTGCTCCGGTAAGAAACGCACCGACATAGAGATTGTTGCTGGCGTCCGTCGCTAAGCCGGTCCGGCCGGTCCCCCCGGTGCCAGCGCCGATGGTCGCGGCCAAACTTCCATCGGCATTGAACCGTTTCACCAGTTCGCCTTGGAACGTGCCGATATCGCCCAATTCGCTCACAAGCAGCGTGCTGCCGTCGTAATACAGTCCGCCTGGACCGTTCAAGCCCGATGCGAACACGCCGTTCACGATCGTTCCGTTATTTACCGGCGCATAGTTGTTATTGGGATCGTACGCCATCACCTCACCTGTGCTGGAGCCCGTGCCTTCCGCGGCAACATACAAATAACCGTTGGGACCAAGGGTTAGGGCTGAAGGAACAGTGAGGCCAGTGATTACCGTCGAGGCGTAGGTGCCGTTGCTATTGAACAACTCGACTTGGCCGGTACCGGGCACAGCGCCATACGGATCGCCATTACAATCGGCGACGAGAAATTGGCTGGCATCGGCAGCGGAAAAAAACGTGCATACAACGAATAGCGATGCGAAGCTGATGGGCAACAAACTTTTCATGGGTAGTGTCATCAAGGTGTAAAGGAAGAATCCAATCGAAAGCAACGCTCAAGAAGCCGAAGAAGCGTTCAACGACGTGCCAAAGAGAAATCGCACGGATGCGCGACAGGCGGTCGTTTATGCAGTTCGTACGATAAGCTGCGGAAGGAAAAAGGAAGGTGCTGTTAGAGCACTGGTGGCTGCCGCGATCTTTCTGACGCAAGGCTTGAATTCGCGGACGGCCGGCTGGACTGTTTGGGCGGAGAAATCTCTTCGTTCGAGTCGCTTTCCGCTTGACAGTGTCATTACTCTAACAAAGGCCAAAACCCGTTGCAACTCTTTGGGAGCCTGAATTTCAGGCGTTTTGGTATACTACTCGCGTTGTGCATTCAACTTGCCCCCGTTTGCACGGAGCCATTTCTTTGCCGCCGGTGTTTTCCAGTTCGTCGATGGTTTTCAATCGAACGCCGGACGATTCCGAACCGGTGTCGTTATTGGGTGATCCAGATTGCGGGCCGATCCGGGCAGCTGGAGACTAAAGAATCGATGGCTGTTGCGCCGGACGCTTGCAGGTGAAGAAAGAGCCGCCGTAGCAATGGCGCCTCAACCGCTGCGCACCGGTGATATCATCTGCTGCAGCCCTGCGCCGGCGCGATGCGTTTCAAAACAATGCAGCCCAAACCGTTCGGAGAGCTCACTGCACACTTTGATGCCGCGCACACTATTACCTTTCGCGTCCAGTGGCGGCGAAAAGATGCCAATGCCAAATTGCCCCGGAACAACTCCCACAATCCCGCCTCCCACGCCGCTCTTGGCCGGAATCCCAACGCGGTAAGCCCATTCGCCTGCGTAATCGTACATCCCGCAGGAGTGCATGATGCTCAGCAGATGCTTCACGTATTGTTGTCCTACGGCGTGCTCGCCTGTGAGCGGATTCACTCCTCCGTTGGCAAGCGTAGCGCCCATGATCGCCAGATCGTGGGCGGTGACCAAAACTGAACATTGCTGGAAGTAAAGCTCGAGCGATTCCTCCATGTGCTGGCTGACCATGCCGAAATTGAGCATCAGGTGACCAATCGCCCGATTGCGATGCCCCGTGACTCGTTCCGACATGAATATGGTGTTATCGACGTGTACCGGGTGGCCGCAGTAGCGGCTGAACATCGACAGCATGCGGCTGACGCGCTCGGGATAATCCTTGCCTTTAATCAAATCGGCGGTGGCAATCGCCCCGGCATTCACCATTGGGTTAAACGGCCGGTTGGAGACTTCGTCGAGAACGATCGCGTTGAACGCTTCGCCGGTTGGCTCGACTCCCACCTTTTCGAGCACGTGTTCCAGACCATGGTCTTCCAGGGCCAGGCCATAGACAAACGGCTTGGAGATCGACTGAATGGTGAACGTTTGCCGACAATCGCCCACTTCGAACACTTGACCATCGGCCGTGGCGATTGAAATGCCGAACCAACGGCGATCGGCCTTTGCCAACTCGGGTATGTAATCAGCCACTTTACCTTCATCGATCGAGGCATAACGGCTGTGAATTTCGCGCAGCACTTCGCGCAAGGGCGAAGCTGCCGCTTTCATTTTTCCTAAAAGCAAATCGAGCTCGACGTCGGTCGAAGTGTTCATTGAATTTGCGAATCTCTCTATTCGTTTTCGCGAAGCGTTTTGAATCGAAGTGTGTCAATCCAGAATTTTCCGCACCACGCCCTGCAACGCTTGCGTAAACGGATGATCGGGGAAACGATTGGCAAATATCTCGCCGCTGGCCAACCGCACCATTTCGGTGTTCAGAGGGAGCACGGCCGCCACTTCGGCCTGATACATGGCCTGAATTTTGTCCCGTAGTTCGTTCGTGTTCATGCCCGGCGGCACTTTGTTCACCAGCAACATCATCTTGGGCACGTTCAATTTGCGAGCGAGTTCCACAGCGACTGCAGTGCCTTGAAAGTCTTGCTTATCGGGTCGCACGATGAGCAACAGCATGTCGGAAACGGCAATCGACAAGAGCGTTTCCTCGTTGACTCCGGGGTGCGTATCGATGAACAAGAAATCGAGCTTCAATCGCTTCACCGCATCCTGCAGCCCGTCGTTCAGCAGGCCGACGTCGTATCCTTCGCGCAAGATGCGGGCAATTTCACCGGTGCGCAAGCTCGATGGAATCAGATACACGCGGGGGCGGTCGGACGACTCGGGCACATTGCCGATCGAGCGGGCCGTCACATCGTAAGCGGCTTGCTCTATCGGGCAGCGGCCCCACAAGTAATCGTTCAGGGAATACTTTACGCTTTGTTCCTCAAGCTGAAACAAAACGTGGATGCCGGGCGATTGAATATCGGTATCGATCACGCCGACACGATGCCCGGCGCGGGCGGTCATAACCGCTAAATTAGCCGTTGTGTTCGACTTTCCAGTGCCGCCGCGAAACGAGTGAGTCGATATGATCTTAGGCACGGCGGTTTCAATTCCATGTCGGTTCGGCAAAGCTACTTTTGGCGACGCAATTCCCGAAGTTGCCTTGCACGTTTTTGTAGTTCCTGGAAATAATCGCCTTGGGAAATCTCACCCACGTCGCGATCGATTTTTGATTTATCGACTTCGAACAAATCGGAAACTAGTGTTGAATCGAACATCATGGTCATGCGGTTATCGCTCGTGGAGGCCACCGGTTCGAAGCGGAGCGTTGGGCCTTCCATCCCAAGCCGAAACGTTGTTTGTTTGTCAACTGGAAGCTCGGTAATCGACTCGCCTTCGACTTTTACACTGTGACGGCCAAGCGACACCAGCTTCCAAATACTTCCTTCCCACCGCAATTCGGCGTGCGTTCGGGAAACATAGGGATCGCTAATTTGCACATCTTGATCGTGCGCACGGCCAATGGATACGGTTTGCTTACCCTGAAATTGCCAATCGCGCACGGGGCGACCTGTCGCCGAATCCAACAACTGGACCGCGACACTTGGCGGAGAATGCAGGGTATCGATCGAGTGTGGCATTCGTGGTGTCGGCCTGCTCCCCGGCGGGCGCGCGCAGTTGAACAAGATGGGCCGATACGGCATGCAACTGTTGTACCAGCGAGGCCGCCGCGACCAGGTTGAGGTTTTAGCGGAGTTCTCTTTGCGCGGCTGCGAAGTGATTGGATACAATGCCGCGACTATATGCAGGCAGTGCATCGGCCACGTGCACCGTGACAAGGCATAAATGATCTATAAATGCAGATCGAGAAACTCAAATAATGGGAACAGCGATTTAGGGAGCAACGATGGTTGAATCGGCTGGCACCGTGGTTTATCGCCGGCGCAATGGTCAGCTTGAGGTGCTGTTGGTGCATCCGTCGGGCAATTACAACGCCCGAGCGCCCTGGGGCATTCCTAAGGGATTGCCCGACAAAGGGGAATTGCTGACCAGCGCCGCAATGCGCGAAACAGAAGAAGAGACTGGCGTGGAAGTGAGTGCCGAGAAATTGGTGGAACTTGGCCACGTGGAGTACAAACGCAGCCGCAAGCGAATTCATGCCTTTGCGGTTGAAGCCCGGCCGATGTCGCGAACCGCACACTGCCAGTTGGGAAGTCGATCGAGCCGAGTTTTTGCCGATGGCGGAGGCACTTCGGCTAATTCATCCCGACCAGCGTCCGCTGCTGGAGCGACTACAGGAGATGCTGGACCAGAAAACTGCGCATTGACCGCGTTGTGCAGGTGGATTGTTCGAAGGCTATACTCGGACCATGCTTTCTGACGACGCAAAATTGCGCGGCACGCTCCATGTGTTCGTGGCCTTCGATTGGGGGGATGAAATCAATCTGGAGCACGCGCGGCGATTGCTACCGGCCGAAAAGCAAGAACTTGTTCGGCGGCGGCGCACCCCCAGCTCGATCGCCTATCGCCCCTCGCCCCTGCGATATCCCTTGGGCAACGTGCAACTGGAATTGGCGGAAATTGGGCCAGTTGAAGTGCTAGCCGAAGCGGTCGTTTTCGATTTCGGCGGCGTGAGCATTTCGTTGCAGGCGCCGTTCAAATTGCCTCCCACCGCAATCGTGCGGCTGGCAAGTTCTTTGGCCGAGCCGCGGGAACTGGTCGAGGCGGCCCGAAATGCGTCGAAAGATTTATTTCTGGCACTTTGCCCAGCGATTCAGCAGCCAAAATGGAGCCCGCTGAGTGAAGAGTACTTCGTGTTTCAGATTCCGCCGGCCGAGCCGCTTCCAGCGCCTGCAGCCTTGCTCGATCAGCACGCTGATTGGTTGGCAGCGCTCGTGCGGTTGGAAGCGGCCCCGCTGAGCAATGAAGAGCGATCAGCGGCCCTGCAATCGCGGATTAGTTATAGCGTCGACGACATGCTACTGGCGGAATGGTCGGCGTCGCTGTTGGTCGATCGCGACTGCGAAGAGACATTGCAGACGATCGAATTCGCGAATCTGCAACTTTTGGAATATCGATTTATCGATGATTTGCTCGATGCGCGGCTAAGCGAAGCATATAGCATCATTCACCGCACGTTGCGCAGTTGGTTGCCGTTTTGGCGCACGCATAGCCGGCCTTTGCGCCGGCTGGGTGAGTTGCGCATTGAGGCCAACAACTTATTCGAGCGCACCGGCAACGCATTAAAATTGCTTGGCGACCAATATCTGGCCCGCGTGCATCGTCTGATCGCCGGCCGATTTCGTTTGAGCGATTGGGAGCAAAGCATTCGGGCATCACTCGATGTGGTGGAAGGAGCGTACCAAGTAGTGAGCGATCAGGCCGCATCGTTCCGGATCGAATTTTTAGAACTTGTGGTGATTGTGCTCATTACCATTGAAATCGTGCTGGCGCTGTGGCGGCACTGAATTTAAATGTCGCTGCTCGCGACCCTTGCCGTATCCTTCGCCAGGAACCGCGCACCGAGCAGCCAAAAAATGCCGCTTAAAAAAATGGCCAATGACACGGTGGCGAAACCTGCATTCATATTGGTGCTCAAGAGCCGGTCGATTTTTCCCGTGGGATCCTCCGCCGCGTGACCGAAAAGCATGTTGATTTTGCCGATCAACGGCGGACTGATGGCATCGCCCAGCAAGTGAATGATGAATATGTTTAGGGCGAAAGCCGAAGCGCGTACCGCCGGATCGGTCACGTTCGCCAGAATTGTGTTCGTCGGGCCCGTGTTGAAGAATAACCCGAAGCATGTGATGAAAATCAGAATCCATGCGGCTGGAAAGGGAACGAAGAGCGCGGCGATGAAAAACGGAAAGGCAATCAGCATTCCCCAACCGGAAATCAAGAAATACGAACCCGGCCAACGATTCCGCAATTTATCGCCGAGCCAACCGCCGGAAAGCGTGGCAGCCAAGCCCGTGACGACCACGATCAATCCAAAGACCCAATTGGCATCGGCCAGTGCGGCTTTGCGAAGCTCGTGATTCGTGGGATCTAACAAGCCAGCCTGAACTTTCCGCCACACAAGATATCGGGGCATCCAAAATGCCAAGCCACCAGTAGCGAATGTCATGGCCGTCATACCAGCAGTGTTGTAAAGATACGACGGGATGCGGAGCAGATGCTTGTAATCGGAAAACTTAGCCGACCTTTGTGCGATTGCCGTTTTGTCTGTGATGGCTGCTTCCGAATCGCGAGCAACACGCATAGGCCGGCGGTCGCGCATGAAAAGTGCCCACAGCCCCAATAACAAACCCGGTGGCACCACAAAAAAAAACGCATAGTGCCAGGTGAAGCCCCAATGGAGAACTTGTCCGCCCAGCATGTAACCCAGCGCGCTGCCGACCGGAATGGCGATATAGAACCAGGCCAAAACCTGCCCGCGGCGTTCGATTGGATACAAATCGGCAATGATCGTCGGCGCGACTGGGCCGTACGCCCCTTCTCCAATGCCCACAAACGCGCGCGTGGCCAGCATGACGCCAATGCTGGCCGCCAAACCCGATGCGCCGGTGGCAATGCTCCAAAGCAGCACGCCAATACCGACCAAGGTCCAGCGGGAATAACGATCGCCCAACCAACCGAACAAGGGGGCGAAACACATGTAGCTGACTAAGAATGCGGTGGCAAGTAAACCGGTTTGCGCTTCGCTTGAACCGAAATCGTGCTGGATCTGATCTTCCACCGCAGCCAGCACATAGCGATCGATGTAGTTGAACAGATTGATGGCCAACAACAGTGCCAGCGCCCAGCGCGCGCCGGAAGCGATATTCTTTGTTTGGCTGAGTCTCGGATTTTCCGACGATTGAACGAACATAATGTTCTCGCGCGAGAGGCGCAGGGGAATCGTTGATAACTGCTAGGTCGAAAGCATTCAAAGCGTGAGTTTAGCGCCGGCGGCGGTTTTTGGAAAACCGAAAAAACGGTAAAAAACGGATGAAAAACGGAAAAATAACCGCGAGGAAACGGTGAAAAACCGCGGATGGCAAGCGAGCGGCAGGCCGCCGCCAGCAAGCGGTTGGCGACGGGTTTTATCATTTTGTCGCCGATTTTTATTTTGCGGACAAAATTCGAGTATTTTGTCGCAAGCGGGGGTGGCGCTGTGCGGCAAACTGCGGAGAATTTCTGAAAATGAAACGACATAATTAGCTGAATTTACGTCTGATGAATGGTGGTTTTCGATGAATTGTCGGGCGCGAATGGCAGCCGGTTTGGACCACCGCCGGCCGGGAACATGGCACAGGTGCGCATATGTGAACGTTAGTACATATGTTGCCGATTAGCATAGCACAAGTGGTGGCCTAATTTCAAGAGGCGAATTGGCTGCGTACTGTGTGTTAAGAACGTGGTGCCGGCCAAACCAATGGTTGGCGGGGCACTGTCGACAAATGGCCCTACATATCACCCGCGACTGAATAGTGGGAGGGCTGAAATCCTTTCAACGAGCCATACTCTTCAAACCATTTCAAGCGATGGACCGCGGCAAGAGGCCATTCCTCAGCGCTCGCCACAAGCATCATGAAATCGTCGGTCCGCTTAAGTAAGGCAACCTCTTCAGACGAGGCTAATGATATTGCCACGCGACATGCTAATTCATCGAAACGGCGATAATCCTCTGTAGTTAATCCGCCACGATTGTAAGAAATATCATGTACCACAGACGACCAAGGCTCCATTGTCTTTTCAAAACAAGCTCGGAAGTCTTCGGGACACCCAATCGTCTGATATTCAAAATTTCCGCAGTTGTATTTCATCGATTTCATTATGTCCGGATTTGCACAACGATCTGCCCAATCCGAGAGACGACGATAATACCGAAGGATTTTTTCAAAGTGTGCGTTTGTGTTTGCATATAGTGCAAACTCGCCATCAAAACTATCGACATATACGCAGATCGCATAGAACGGCAGAGCGCCATATCGCTCTGCAAGCAATTTCACACTTTCGGCACTTGCTGTGTGAAAGTCGCGCTCAAACCTATCGAATTCAAACTGGTATTTCATGCAACGCGGTCAACCTTATTCAGTATTCTGGGACTGATGTTTTTATCTAATACTGCTTCAAGCAACAAAAGGCGCGTGCTAGAGCGGCTATGGAACGCGGGCAGCGCGGATTTCGGGCAGCGGGTAGTCGATGATCGGCAAATCGAGACCGGCGATTTCTTTCAGCCGCCGCCAGCCACGCGTGACCAGCCCTTGCCGCTCGCGCACATAGTTAGCGTCGAGCCTTCGCTTATCGAATTCGCCTTCGACAATGACGGGCGGGAAATCGTCGGCAACGATAAATTGCGCGAGCACGGGATTGCAGCGAATGTGCCGCTCGCGCAGGGTGTGGAGAGTTTCGGCGTCGACCTCACCGATCACGTAGCGCAAATACAAATCGCTATCGGTGATTTCGCCGACGTCTCCCCCGCACACGTCGCACAAGTAGCCTTCTTCACATTTGGCCATGCAGGTTAAGGCGGAAGGGGAAAGGCGGAAGGCGGAACTTTGCAGCCTCGTGCGCCCTAATCTCTCCGCTTCCGGTTCTTGATAATGGTTACCACAATTTTCAAAAGTTCCTCAGTTTCATTTCGCAGCGATGCCATACGATTCGATGGCATTAAGTTTGATTCGACGATGAGGTCCAACCAGAGGGCCGTTTCATCGAGTTCAGTCTCGACAATGCCAAGTTTCGAAAGAAACTCTGCATTCGATCTCGCTCGCGAAGCCTCACGAAAATTCGCCGCCACCGAAGTGCCGCTTCTTAAGCATTCAGTTCCGAGCACATCGGAGGCTCGCCCTTTGGGTAAATTTGCGAACATTCGGACAATCCGCAACGCAAATTGTTTTGTCCTGTCGCGTAACTAAGTGTGTTTCATGGGCGATCGTCTTTCACATTTGTTTCTTCTTTCCACCTTCCGCCTTCAAAATTCCGCCTTACAAAAGTCCCAGTACGTCGTTCATGCCGTAAAGGCCGGCGGGTTTGCCGGCGAGGAATTTGGCGGCGGCCAGCGCGCCCAAGGCATAACAATCGCGATTGGATGCTTTTACGCTTAGTTCCAAAGTCTCTCCTAGCAACCCGAACACAATCGTATGCTCGCCGGGATTGTCGCCGGTGCGAACTGCGTGGTAACCGATTTCATTATGCGGCCGTTTACCTGGGCGGCCTTCGCGGCCGTGTTGATGTTTCGTGATTTGCATCGAATCGGCGATAAGCTGGCCGAACTTCAGTGCCGTGCCGCTGGGTGCATCTTCCTTGTAGCGGTGATGGCGCTCGATGATTTCAACATCGGCCCCTCCGGGATGATCGCGCAACACTTTGCCGGCAATTTCGGCGAGCTTCATTGCCAGGTTCACTGCCAGACTCATGCTCGGTGACCACAAGAGCGGAATCGACTTGGCCGCTTCGCGTACGGCAAGCTGCTGCCCCGCATCAAGGCCGGTGGTGGCCACTACCAGCGGGATTTTTCTATCGAGGCACGTTTTCAAGATCGTGATCGCTGCCGCAGGCACAGAGAAATCAATGACGACATCGACCGGCTCCGAGAGCGAGGATGCAAGCGGCACAGCGATCGGCCCGATTCCGGCAATCGTTCCAGCATCTTCGCCTAGTTTGGGATGGCCTGCCGATTCCAGTGCATCAGCAATTTTCAAAGCCTTATCGGCGGCGGCCATTGCGATCGATCGCTGGCCCATGCGCCCGGCGGCGCCGTGAATGGCGAGGGTAATGGGCTTGGTGGGCATGGGCAACCGATCGGGGAGATGCGACCTGGCGGTCGCTGCTAACTGTAAAGTTGAATGGCCTTGGTGATTTCTTCTAAATCGTTATTCACGCTGACGGCGCGGTTGGCGTAGGCGGCCCGTTTCACGCCGCGGCTGCCGAGCACTTTGTTGAACTGCTCCTGATCGGTGGTGTGGTAGGCCACGGTGGCGGTTGGGTCTTTGAGTTGATGTCCGGTGAGAATGCAGACGACGCGTTCGCCACGGCCGATGATTCCTTCGGTTACAAGTTTCTTAGCCCCAGCCACGCTGGCGGCGCTGGCCGGTTCGCAACCTAGTCCGCCTGCGCCAACTTGGGCTTTGGCATCGAGCATTTCCTGCTCGGTTACTTCGCGCACCACGCCGTCGCACACATCTAAGGCACGTAGGCACTTGGTGAGGTTCACGGGTCGATTGATTTCGATGGCGCTGGCGATGGTGTCGGCGCGGCGACCGGCGGCATCGAGCTCGGCGTAGTAACTATTCGCGATTTCCTCTTCGGGCCGGCCCCCGTTCCAGCGCAATCCGCGGCGCTCGAACAACTCGTACAAAGTATTCGCGCCGGCCGCGTTAATGACCGCCAGACGCGGCACGCGGTCGATCAGCCCTAACTCCTTCAATTCAGAAAAGGCTTTGCCAAACGCGCTTGAATTACCGAGGTTGCCGCCAGGCACGACAATCCAATCGGGCACCTCCCAACCAAGCGCCTCGAGCACGCGGAACATGATCGTCTTCTGGCCTTCCAAACGAAATGGGTTGACGCTGTTAACCAAATAGATGCCTTGGCTGGCCGACACTTCTTTCACGCGCTGCATGGCATCGTCGAAGTCGCCAGCGATTTGGACCGTGAGCGCGCCGTAATCGAGCGCCTGTGAAAGCTTACCGTAGGAAATCTTCCCTGAGCCAATAAAGATGATGGCCTTCATCAGGCGCGTAACGGCGCAATAGAGGGCCAAAGAGGCGCTGGTGTTTCCGGTCGAGGCACAAGCCGCGCGTTTGGCATTGACCATCCGGGCATGCGTGAATGCCGCCGACATGCCGTTGTCTTTGAAGCTGCCCGAGGGGTTCATCCCTTCGTATTGCAGATACAACTTGCCGCGGTCGAGACCAACGTATTTGGCAACGGCCGCTGCATTTTGCAAAAGCGTTTGCCCTTCGCCGATGGTTACGGCCATTTCAGGCGGCGCAAAGGGCAACAGTTCACGAAACCGCCACACACCGCTAAAGCACAAAGGCTCATTGCGGCGCGACCATTTGTTTTCAAACCATTTAAGTGCGGTGGGGGGGCGCAGGCGGTCCCAATCGTAGGCAACGTCGAGCAACTGGCCGCAGTCACAGGCTACGCGCACTTCCGCCAAACTATAAGCGTGCGCGCAGTCGGGCGAAATGCACCGCTGATAGGCAACATCGGTTTTGGAGATAACACTAATGGCGCAGACCCTTCCCAACGCCGGAATCGGCTAACTCGAAAACGTAGCACGCTGGTTCACTTCAGTCTAAATCAGTCGCGGTGGGACGCAAAGTGGAGTTGAAGCCGTAAAGACGCTAGGCCAAATGGCTACGAGACGAACACAACCGAATCACCACCGGCGGAGGTAAAGCCGCATGCTGAAAGAGCGATTGTGCGTGTTAGCGGGACGTTCGCGACGATGAATAGCGACCGATTAGTGAACCGATGATTAAATGTTCACCGCGGTTTCGGCGGTTTGACACCCGGCGGAAAGCCATTTATAATCGGCGGTTTCGCCTATTCAAAACGCGTCTTCCCAGTGTTTTTTGACGGTTGGAGCAACCACGATGAAGAAAGCCGAGAGCAAGGAATACAAGACAGTGTTGATGTCGCTGCGGGCTCGCTTGCGGGGCGATGTGAACCAGCTTGCCGACGCAGCTTTGAAAAAGAATCACTCGGAATCGAACGGCAATTTGTCGAGTATGCCGATCCACATGGCCGACCTGGGAAGCGATAATTTTGAGCAAGAATTCACTCTGAGCCTCATGGAAAACGAGGAAGTGACGCTTGTGGCCGTTGAGGCGGCTCTGGAGCGGATCGATTTGGGCACTTACGGCGAATGTGAAGAATGCGGGCAAAAAATCCCAAAATCGCGACTCCAGGCCATTCCATACACCGCGCTGTGCGTTAAGTGTGCTTCGGCCATGGAAACACGCGGCTAACCGAAAATCGGCGATTAGCTTTGGTTCAGTTTGGACTTGATCCAAATCTGAAAAAACGGCCAAATTGAGTTGCGTGATGGCCGTTTGCCGACTGCTAATGACTGGTCGCTAGCAGCCAATTACCACTTGCCGATCGCTCTTCCTGCGAGATTCACGGATGGCCTCTGCTGTATCGCTAGGTTCGCGAATTGCGCTGTTTCTGTGCATCGCAATCGGCGGCTGCGCGCTCGACTTGGCGACGAAAAGCTGGATCTTTCAACGTCTCTCGACCAAAGATAGCACCGCGGTTTTCGACGGCACTTCGATTGTGCTGGTGCCGGGCGTTTTCAGCCTGACCAACAGCCTTAACGAGGGCGCCCTCTTTGGGGTTGGCCAGGGAATGACTTGGGCTTTCGCCGCACTCTCGGTGTTGGCATCGATCGGAATTGTCTATTGGCTGTTTTTCGCCGGGGCTGTGCGGAGCACGTGGCTGACGATTTCGCTCGGGCTAGTGATGGCGGGCATTTTCGGCAATTTGTACGACCGACTAGGGTTTCCCGCACTTACCTGGCAGATGCCCACCGCGGCGCATCAGGTAGGCGACCCGGTGTATGCCGTGCGCGATTGGCTGCATTTCGAGATCCGCGCCATCCACTTCGACTGGCCGGTGTTCAACATTGCCGACAGCATGTTGGTCGCCGGCGCGATCATGCTGTTCTGCTACGCCTTGTGGTGGGAGAAGCCGGCTGCAAGCAAATCGGCCCAGGCGGCGCCAGTCAATTCACAAAGCAATTGATCGGCAAAGATCGGTGGCACCACGGCGATCATCTGGCTTGTAGCCAGCGGCTGCGAGTCGCCGACAATCACCCCCTCCTTATCGGTAGTTGCTCATTTACTTCGGAAGCACCCTGAATAAAAAGTTTGACTTTCGGCCGGCGTACGGCTAATATCCGCCAGTCGGGCCAACTTCGGCGACCCTTTATCGATGAAAATCGAACATTGAACTCGAAATGTGGCGCCGACCGTTGGGCTAATCATTTTTGATCGAGAGTTCGGGCTTCCGAAGAATTCTTTCGGAAAGGGGGTGAAGGAAAGCGCTGCTCTTTTCTGCGCTTTAGCTGTTCCGAACGAGCCCGTTTCGTTTCCGGGCACGGCTCCTGTCGGAACGATTTCAGACAACTCGATTGGTTTCATTGAATCCGTTTCGGTACACCCCCACGGCAGGATCGCGGGCCACGCTATGCCGATTTGGGAACGGCATGGTGGATCGATCACAGGATGGTGATCCGGCCTCCGATCGCAGATTGGAAGGCCCCTGCTATGAAACTATCGCGCACGGTCGGATACGCGTTGCAGGCCGTCCTGCAATTAGCTGAATCTGAACCCGGTACGCCTGTTCCCTGCAGCCATCTGGCGGCCAGCGGGCATATGCCGGAACGCTTTCTATTGCAAATTCTTCGCAACTTGGTGACCCATGGCGTGCTACAGTCGACGCGCGGCGTCGAAGGGGGCTATCGCCTGAAGCGCGCGCCGGGTGAGATTTCTCTGCTAGAGGTGATTGAGGCCGCCGATGGACCGCTGCGCGCACAGGTGCCGCAGATTGAGGGACTCGCTGCTGACACGCTGGCGAAGCTTGCGGCCGCGCTGGGCGATGTTTGCGGAATTGCCCGAGAGCGTTTGGCCGAGGTGAAACTTTCGTCGCTGGCCTCGGGGAGTACGCGAATCGGCCCGGCGCCGCCTCACCGGCGCAGGCGATCGCAGCGGGTGTCTGTGGATGGGTAAAGCAACGGCTGGGCTGCGGTTGTCGCGAGTTTCATCGAAGCGGACCTTGGGTTTCTGACGTCCGACGCCAGAAATTGTCAGGTTGGCTTTGCCGGCGCGCGCGGCTAATCTGGAGTGCATGCGTGATGATCTTGCTCCGCGATTGAACTTGGCGTGTAGCGCTGCCCGAGAGGCAGGCAAGCTAACGCTGCGTTATTTCCAGCAAAGCAACCTGGCGGTCGATTTGAAGCATGACGCCACTCCGGTAACGGTGGCCGATCGGGAAGCCGAACAACTGCTGCGAAAGAGGATTGCGGCGGAATTTCCGGCCGATGGAATTCTGGGGGAGGAGTTCGGTGAGCAAGCGGGCACGTCGGGCTATCGGTGGGTTTTGGATCCCGTAGATGGCACCAAATCGTTCATTCATGGAGTGCCGATGTACGGGGTGCTAATCGGGATTGAGAAGATCAGCGGCAATCTCGAAGACAATCCGCGGGATACCAGTCAGATCGGCGTGATTTACATTCCGGTGCTTGACGAAATGGTTTATGCCGCGGCAGGGCAGGGCGCTTGGTACACGCGGGGCAACGGAGCGCCGCAACCGGCGCTCGTTTCGAAAACACCGCGGATTGCAGAGGCGCTGTTTTGCACAAGCAGCGTGAGCGGTTTCCACAAGCGCGGCGCTTGGCAAATGCTCGAGCGGTTGGCGACGACCGCCAAAATCACGCGCACCTGGGGGGATGCTTACGGATACATGCTTGTGGCGACCGGCCGCGCCGATCTGATGATCGATCCGGTGATGAATCTTTGGGATGCCGCGCCGCTTGTGCCCATTTTGCAAGAAGCCGGCGGAACGTTTACCGATTGGCAAGGGCGCGCGACGATTTATGGCGGCGAGGGCATTGCCACGAACGGTTTATTATTGGATGAAGTGCTGCGGTCGATGACCTCATGATGCTGGCAAACGCACTTGTCGCTGACGCGTCAAACGATATACTGGGGTTGCAGCATTTAGATTTAAGTTCAACGAGAATTCGAGGTTACGATGGCGCGGCAGTGTGAAGTTTGCGGCAAAACGGCTAGCATGGGGAACCGCGTGACCACACGCGGGAAGGCCAAGTATTTAGGCGGCGTCGGCACGAAGGTCACGGGAATCGCTCGGCGGCGCTTTAAGCCCAATTTGCAGCGCTTGCGCGTCACTGTGGGCCGCGGCACCAGCACCAGCATGTTGGTGTGCGCTCGATGCATTCGCAGCGGCTCGGTCACGAAATTGGTGCGCCGCGCGCCGTTTAAGCTTTCGTCCGAAGGCAAGAGCACGAAGGCCGCGGCTGCTGATTAGCTTTTGAGCCACGCTGCCCTCAGCCCGGTGAAGCGCGATGCGTTTTGTACTCGCATTCTGTAATCCCATCATGGCACTCACTCGCCAAGAGGTCGAAAAGGTTTCGCTGCTGGGGCGGCTGCTGCTTGAGCCGCAGGAACTCGATCGGTTGACCGATCAGTTGGGGGGCATTGTGGCGTACATCGAGCAACTCTCCGAGCTCGATGATGAGATCAAGGCGAAGCAAGTGCGCCCGATGGCGCACGCGGTCGAGATGACCAACGTGTTTCGGGAAGACGAAGTGCAGCCGTCGTTGGATCGTGCGGAGGCGCTAGCCAATGCTCCGCAGCACGACGAGCAATTCTATTTGGTGCCGGCGGTGCTGGGGGAATAGGCGGCTTGCGAAATCGCCGTCGAAGCGATTCAATAGCGAGATTCATTCAATTTCGTTCTCGACCCACGCCTCTCCTTAATTCACCATGCCTTTGGTCGACCGCACCGCTGCTGAGTTGCTGGCCGATTTGAATGCGCGCAAAGTGTCGTCGGTAGAGGTAACGCGTGATTTCATCGAGCAGATCGAAAAACACGATGCGCAGGTCAAAGCGTTTTTGCGCTACGACGCCGATGCGGCTCTTGAGCGAGCCAAAGAGATCGACCAGCGGCGCGCCAAGGGGCAAGCAGTTGGGTTGTTGGGCGGGCTGCCGGTAGCGGTGAAGGATTTGATTTGCGCCAAAGGAGAATTGACGACTTGCGCCTCGAAAATTCTGGCCAACTTCCGGCCGCCGTACGATGCCACGATTGTTGAGAAGCTTCGCGCTGCCGATGCGGTGTTTCTCGGGCGCACGAACATGGACGAGTTCGCGATGGGGGGCTCGAATGAGAATTCGGCTTTTTATCCCACACACAACCCGTGGAATTTGGAGTGCATTCCCGGCGGCTCCAGCGGCGGTGCGGCGGCCTGCGTCGCGGCCCGCATGGCATGTTTATCGATCGGCACGGATACCGGCGGTTCGATTCGTCAGCCAGCCGGCCTTTGCGGCGTGACCGGCATGAAGCCGACGTACGGCCGCGTGAGCCGCTACGGCCTAGTCGCGTTTGCCAGCAGCTTGGATCAAATCGGGCCATTGGCCAGAACGGCTGAAGATGCTGCGCTGTTGTTGGAAGCAATTGCTGGTTATGACCCGCACGATTCGACTTCGGTCACCGCCCCCGTACCGCGCTACTCGCAAACCGTAAAGCAGCCGCTTGAGGGTCTGCAATTAGGATTAGTGCGGGAACAATTCGGCCCGGGCTTGGACGGCGAAGTGGAAGCGGCGGTGCGCGAAGCTTTCAAAGTGTACGAGTCGCTGGGGGCGAAAGTGAGAGAGATTTCGATGCCGCATGCGAAATACGGCATTGCGACGTATTACATCATCGCGCCGTGCGAAGCATCAAGTAATTTGGCCCGGTACGACGGCGTGCACTACGGCTATCGGACTGATCTGCCAAGGATGAACGCCCGACTGGCTGAGGAAGCAAAACAATTGCAGACGAAGGGGGGCAAGGCAGCATTCGAAGAATTAGATAATCCACTCGTGCGCATGTACCGCCAATCGCGTGCTGAGGGCTTCGGGCCCGAAGTGAAGCGGCGCATCATGCTAGGTACCTATGCGCTGAGTGCCGGCTACTACGATGCGTATTATTTGAAAGCGCTGAAAGTGCGGCGGCTGATTCGGGAAGATTATGACGACGCGTTTAAGCAAGTCGATTTAATCGTTGGCCCCGTTACGAGCACGCCTGCGTTCAAAATCGGCGAGAAGAGCGACGATCCACTGGCAATGTATTTGGTCGATTTGTACACCGTGAGCGCAAACTTGGCGGGAGTAGGTGGCATCGTGTTTCCGTGTGGATTCAGCAAATCGGGCCTGCCGATCGGCTTGCAGTTGCAAGCGCCGCCACTGGAAGAAGAGCGGTTGTTACGCGCCGCCCATATGTTCCAAACGGCGACCGACTGGCATACGCGCAAACCGCCGCTGTGAAGTGATGATCGCGAGAACGCAGATGAATACAGATGAAGAAAGACTTGAGAAGATAAATCAAATTACAGAGAAGATAATTGGCTGCGCGTTTGCGGTGGCAAATACATTGGGTGTCGGATTTCTGGAAAAGGTTTACGAAAACGCGCTAGCGCACGAATTGACGAATAAGGGACTTTGCGTCGACCAACAGCGGCCCGTCGACGTTTATTACCAAGACAAGGTCGTGGTTGTCTATGTCGCCGATTTGGTTGTTGAAGATTGCGTGCCGGTAGAATTAAAGGCAGCGAAAGCCTTGGATGAGGCACATCGATCGCAATGCATCAACCATCTTCGCGCAACAGGCTATCGCATTGGTCTTTTAATAAACTTCGGCACGCCCAAAATCGAAATCAAACGCATTGCAAATCCGTTGGCATCCTCAATTCCGTGTAATTCACCTTGTTCATAATTTACTCGTATCCGCGTTTATCTGAGTTCCCTGGATATCAATTTCAAGTGTGGCATGCCGGAACCGTACCTCACCATTATCGGCCTCGAAGTCCACGTTCAGTTGCTTACGGCCAGCAAGCTGTTCTGCGGGTGCAGCACGAAATTCGGCGCGCCGCCGAACACGCAAACATGCCAAATTTGCATCGGAATGCCGGGGACACTGCCGGTGATGAATCGCGTGGCCTTCGAGCTGGGGTTGAAAGCGGCCGTGGCGCTCAGTTGCAAAATCGCGCCGTTCACGAAGTGGGATCGTAAGAATTACTACTACCCCGACTTACCCAAGGGATATCAGATTAGCCAATACGATTTGCCGTTTTCGTCCGACGGCTATTTGGAAATCGGCGATCCGAAGGGGCGATTTGCCACGAAGCAAGTTGGCATTATTCGCGCGCACTTGGAAGAAGATGCCGGCAAGAGCATGCACGATGAGGTGGCCGGCAAGGCCGATAGCCGCATCGATCTAAATCGCACCGGCACGCCGCTACTTGAAATTGTCAGTGAGCCCGACATGCGCTCGCCGCTGGAGGCAAAAGCGTATCTCACGGAACTCAAGCTGCTGCTGACCTACTTGGGTGTTTCCGATTGCAATATGCAGGAAGGTAGTCTGCGCGTCGATGCGAATGTGAATTTGCACATTCCGCAAGCCGACGGCCGCCTGGCGAAAACGCCGATTGTGGAAATAAAAAACATGAACAGTTTCCGGGCTGTCGAACGGGCGCTGGAGTATGAAGCGCAGCGGCAATACGGGATGTGGCTGGAAGACCATGTGGAAATCGGCCAGCGCCCCAAGCAAACGCGCGGCTGGGACGACACGGCCAATATGACGCGCGGCCAGCGCCACAAAGAGGAATCGAGCGATTATCGCTATTTTCCCGAGCCCGATTTGGTGCCGGTCACGGTCGCCCCCGACAAAGTGGAACAAGTGCTAGCCTCGCTTGGAGAACTGCCCGCCCAATTGCGCAGTCGCTTGGAGGGAAGTTACGGAATTACGGCGTACGACAGCGACGTGATTGTCAATCAGGGCCGGCCATTCGTCGCGTATTTTACTCACCTAGCGGAAAAGACGAAGGATGGCAAAACGGCAGCGAATTGGGTCACGCAAGATGTTCTGCGCGTGTTGAACGAACAGCAAATCGATATCGAGAGATTATCCGTGCCGGCCGAATCGCTGGCCGATTTAATTGGTCGCGTGCAAACCGGCGATTTTAACACCAGCCGCGCTCGCGAAGTCTTCGCCGTCATGCTGGAGGGCAAATCGACTGCCGAGGCGGTCGCCTCACTGGGGATCGCTAAAGTCGATGAGTCGGAGTTGGTCGCAGTCGCGAGTGAAATTTTGGCGGCGAATCCGAAAATTGTGGCTGACATCAAATCGGGCAAAGTGCAAGCGACGGGGAGCCTTATCGGCCAAGCAAAAAAGCGCAATCCAAATGTGAACCCGGCCCGGTTTCGTGAGATTTGTCTTGAATTGGTTGCTAAAATGTAGCATTACGTTAGTTGCGTTTATCAAAGGCCATCGAGGCGCACAATGGCAGACGACCAGCTTCTCAGCCGAATTACATCTGATCCCGCGATTTTTGGTGGAAAACCGATCGTACGAGGTTTGCGAATATCGGTCGAAATGATCCTCAGCTTGATCGCTCAGGGTGAGAAATTGGAATCAATCTTGGACGATTATCCGGAATTGTCACCCGAAGATATTCGCGCCTGCGTGGCATACGCACATGCGGTAATCGCAGACGATTCACTCGACTCAGTCGGAGTGAAGCAGCAGTGAAATTCCTTGTGGATCGTTGTGCCGGCCGCAAATTGGCAGAGCATCTTCGAGCCGCCGGTCATGATGTCGTGCGAGCCACTGATCTGGGTCCCGATCCGGGCGATGCGGCTTTGCTGCACTTGGCGAACCTCGCGAATCGCGTGCTGGTGACCATTGACACCGATTTCGGCGCACTGTTATTCCTCAAACAAGCACCGCACTGCGGGATCGTGCGATTACCTGACGTTCCTGCCGAGCGCCGGATTCAACTTATGGATACAGTTCTAGCGCACCACGAAGCCGACCTTGACGAAGGCGCGGTCATAACCGTTCGCGGCGGTCGTATTCGAGTTTCTCGCAGCAACCAAAAACCGCGATGACCGCGATCATCACTCTCACTACCGATTTTGGCGCAGGCAGCCCGTACGCGGCGGTGATGAAAGGGGTCATCCTCGGCATCAGTCCGGCGGTGCGGTTGGTCGACATTTCGCACGAAGTGCCTCCGCAAGATGTGCGGCATGGTGCCGTCGTGTTAGCGGAAGGATCGACCTGGTTTCCGCAAGATACCATTCACGTGGCAGTGGTAGATCCTGGTGTGGGCACCGTGCGACGACTTGTCTATGCCCGCATTGGCGATCAACAGTATCTGGCGCCTGACAACGGCCTTCTGAGTCTGCTGGCGACGCGAAATCGCCCGACGTGTGTCGTCGAACTAGCGAATTCCGAGCACTGGATGCCGACGGTATCACACACGTTCCACGGCCGCGATATTTTGGCGCCGATTGCGGCCCAATTGAGTTTGGGCTTGGAGCCGGAACGTCTTGGACCCGAAGTTGATGAAATTGAAATGCTCGATTGGCGCGAGCCGTGGCAGGAGGCCAATCGAATTGAAGGCGAAGTGCGGTGGATTGATCGGTTCGGAAATTTAATCAGCAATATTTCAGTTGCTGTGCTTCCCGCAGTGGAAAATCGATTAAAGTTGAGAACTTCCGCGGGCGGCGCCGAATTGAATAGACTCTCCCAGACGTACGGCGAGCACAAATCGGGCGAATTGATAGCTTTGATTGGTTCGGGCGGATATCTCGAATTGGCCGTCGTCAACGGAAGTGCCGCGGCAACGCTAAACGTTAGCGCCGGGGCGCCAATTATCGTCGAGTGGTAAACCGAGCATGCCCACACGTGAAGAACTGTTCCGCTGGGATCGCGAAATTGTGTGGCACGCGTTCACGCAAATGGCGGAGTACCAGCCGCTCATCATCGAGCGCGCCCACGGCTGCACGCTGGTCGATATCGATGGCCGCGAATATCTCGACGCGACTAGCAGCATGTGGTGCAACTTGCACGGACATCGACATCCGCGGTTGGATGCGGCGATCCAAGAGCAGCTTGCCCGCGTCGCGCATGTGACCAACTTGGGCATGTCGAATCCGACGACGATCGAGTTGGCCAAGCGATTGGTCGATTTGGCTCCCCGAGGTTTGAACCACGTATTTTTCTCCGACGACGGAGCGACGGCCATCGAAGTGGCAATCAAAATGGCGTTGCAATACTGGCGGCAGCGCCCCGATCCACGGCCTGAAAAGACGCTGTATGTGGCCCTGGGGGACGCTTATCACGGCGACACGATGGGAGGCATCAGCGTTGGCGGCGTCGATCGCTTCACCGCCATGTTCGAGCCGCTATTGTTCGATGTGATTCGATTGCCGATGCCGGAAATGTATCGATTTGCCACCGGCATCACTCGCGACAGCGCCCTTGCAATATCATTTGGATAAGGTCGAGCGCGCGTTGGCTGAACACAGCAAGAAGATTGCGGCGTTTGTTATCGAGCCGCTTGTGCAATGCGCCGCAGGCATGGTCACGCATCCTCCCGGATATTTGCGCGGCGTGCGCGAGCTGTGTACGAAATACGACGTGCTGCTGATTGCCGATGAAGTGGCCGTGGGATTTGGCCGCACGGGGAAGATGTTTGCCTGCGAACACGAACAAGTAACGCCCGATTTTCTATGCCTAGCCAAAGGTATTACCGGTGGTTACATGCCGCTGGCCGCCACGCTGGCGACGAACGAAATCTGGAATGCATTTCTCGGAACGTATGCTGAGTCGAAATCATTCTTCCACGGCCATACCTATGGCGGCAATCCACTGGGCGCCGCCGTGGCGCTTGCGAATCTGAAGATTTTCGAAGAAGAGCAGACACTTGAGCAACTCGAACCGAAGATCGCATCGGCTGGCGGAACATTTGGCGCGCATGGCTAAACTTCCGCACGTGGGCGACGTGCGGCAGTGTGGCTTAATCGCCGGCGTGGAACTTGTACGAAATACGCAAACACAGGAACCCTATGCATGGGACGAGCGGCGCGGCTGGCGCGTTTGCGAAGTGGCGCTGGCCGAAGGCGTGTTCCTGCGGCCACTGGGGAATGTGGTCGTGATTATGCCGCCGCTGGCGGTATCGCTCGACGAGCTTGATAAGATCTGCGGGGCAGTGGAGCGCGGGATTGTGATAGCGACTGCCGATTAGTTTACTGCGCCGACGACTTCGTGCCTCGGTCCGAGCCGCCGATCAGCACGCCGTTAGGCAGCGGTCGGCCTGCTGTCGCATATCCCAGCCGGTGCAATTCTTCTTTCAACTGTTCGTAGGTGCCGAAGCTATCGGGATAGGTCCACAGCGTAACCGTTGTGTCGCGCGAGCTGTGGCTGGCCAGCGAGTAATGAAACTGCGAAGTCGAGGCCAGCGCGCGCTCTACTGTTTCTCCCATTTGCATGCCGACTGGCACAAGCTGCCACTCCTTGGTGCGCATGCCTACTACGCCGCGCCCGTGGTCGGTAATCAAATCGACCGTATAACGGAATTCAAAACCGTTTCGCGGCCCAACCACGCCCACCTTATCGGTAATGTCAGATATGCTCGTGGTCTGGCGCATGTTCGAGCGCACGTCCTCAATGAAATCGTCCAAAGGAATAAATGTGATTCTTCCGTTGAGCAATTGGAAATGAATTTCGTGGCCGAAGACAGTGTGGCTCAGCGGCGTGGGATAGTGTTTGATTTCTTCAGTGGGCGGCTTTCGATTTTGTAAATCGGTTAATTCTTCCCTTTCTTTCTCGACTACTGCGGCCGCATCGGCAACTTGTCGTTCGAGATCGAAATCTTCCTGCTGCGAGCCGTCGAGCTTCGCACGGCGATCGCCAATGATTTTCTCCAAGGCGGCGATTGCCGTGGCAATATCGACGCGCTCGTGCGAACGGGATTCGATTTCCTGCTGTACTTCGCCGAGCTGCGCCTGGGCACGGCGCGCTTCGTATTCAGTTTCCGCGGCTCGCCGGCCTAACGCTGCTATTTCCTCCTGGGAGGCGTTGTCGGTGGTGATCTGCGATGGCGATCCATGCCGCACGCGCATACCGACGACCATCACCAAAATGATCAAAATGCCCACGATGTTCACGGTCACATCGAGGAATGAGTCGGTGCCGAGCGATTCGTGGGCTTCGGTGTGCTCCATGGAGTGGGCTCAGGATTCAGGGTTCAAGGCTCAGGGTTCAGATTTGCAGGAAGGACACATCGGTTCATTTTCGTTTTACATCCAGCCCGCTGTCGGCCAGCATGGTTTGCAGATCGGATGCGCGCGATTCGGCATCGGACTTTACTTCGAGAACCAACTGCGGCTTCCAATACATGCCGCGTCCGGCCAAGCCCCAGCCCTGCGTGTGAACGCGCACGGCGCTGACGAGCTGGTCAACCGCGTCATCAGTGCGCTCGGAAAATGGAATGGTTTGCGGCGGCTGCTGGCTATCGTCGGGCAGCATTACCAAGCGGTCTTTCCAACATTCAATGCGAATCGGCCGAGTGATCGGCACCGAGGAATTCGCCGAATTTTGCACCGCCCAGTTGCGGCCGCGCTCGTTGGCCAGCTTACGCGAGCGTTTCGATTGATCGTCGTTGGCTGAAAAGTTGAGCGACGGCGATGGAGTGCCCGATGAAAACGAGCTTGGGTCGCCGATGGTGCCGGACGATCCGCCCGATTGGCTGCTGGAGTCTGCACTCTGCGAGGCGCTGCCGCCGCCAGGGCCGCCGCTGGAACTTCGAATCGCTGCTGTCCATCGAACCGCCCGAGGAGGCGAAAGTGTCCCCAAAATTCGAATTGCCCGACGTCGAACCGCCAGGCGCTGCGGCACTTCGACCGTACATTCCCGCCGGATTTCCTTGCACGCCGGCGGCGAATGTGCCTGGAGCTGCCGAACCTGCGACATTACTGCCGCTGGCCGTGGTTGGATTGAATTGACTTCCGGTTCGTGAATTGCCGGGAGTAGAACCATCATTTGCCACGCCGTATTGCCCGCCCGGTTGGCCACTGCCGAGTTGGCCGCCACCAAGTTGTCCATCGCCGAGTTGGCCGCCGCCGGATGGGCCACTGCCAAGCTGACTGCCCGACTGTGAATAGCGCGGGCCAAGCGGCAATGGCTGTCCGTTTTGGCCGTCGGTCCCTGACGCGGCGGCGTCATAGCCGCCTTGTCCCTGACCGGATGCACCAGTCATGTAGCCGCTTGTTCCATTTTTGAATCCGCCACTGTTCGACTCGCCGCCGTAGCCGGCAACTGTCGAATTGCCTGGGTCCGCTGGGAGGCCAATACCAGTTGCGCCCATTCCGTTACCGCCCGCTCCGTATGGGCTTCCGCTGCCACCCATACCCACTGCTGCGCCAGTTCCGGTGCCGGCCCAATTCATTCCGTCATTTGCAAGTCCTCCGCCCCCCAATCCTGGGCCGCCCGGCCCACCAGTTCCGTATCCACTGTTGCCGGTTCCATTTCCGAAGGCACTATTGCCGCGCGTGCCGGCCAGCGAATTGCCGCCAGAGCCGTTTGACCCATTGGCCTCACCGGTTCCGCCTCCGGGACCATTTCCGCCTGGTGCGAAACCACCACCGCGTTCGGCGCCATCAGAACCTGTGCCGCCCGGACCTGCATTCCCATCGCCGCCGCCGGCCATCGTTGCCGATTTTCCAAACCCTCCCAGTGGATCGTCGGCAAAGGGATCGTTCCCTAGCGAAGGCCCGCCGTCGCGCACCAATCCGCCACGAATGGCCGATACTCGGTACTGCACTTTCTGCTGCTTGCGGTCGAACGCCTCAGGGCTAACCTGCGCGAGCCATTGCAGACGCTGGCGCGCCTCGGCCACGGCACGCTGTTCCATTTCGACCAGCCGCTGTTCGGGCTTATTTGGAAAATCGAATTTCGCGTCGCCGTTTACCAACTCGTAGCCAAACTCTGTATTCCACGATTCCATGGCGTCGCGCGCCAAATAGTAGGCGATGACCCCATCGGGTCGCACAATCAAAAGAGGGTACGGTTCGTTGGGCACATCAGGCGTCGGCGATGGCACGTTGCGCCAATACTCCTGGGCCGCTCGCAGCGCCGAGGCTAACGGATTACCTGGGCCACCTGGCCCCAGAAAATCTGCGGGAGTGAAGACGATGCCTTCCGGCTGCAAGACGATCACATCGCTGCGGCATTCGATGTAAATTGGGCGGCGGTTTGTTTTATACACGCCATCGAACGGTACAATCGAGAACACAAGCTTCTTCTGCGATGCCGCAGCACTGGCGGCTTTTAAATTTTGATTCAGTTTGGAATGTTCGGCATTTAAATCGGCCAGTCGATGGCGCAGTTCGGTCCGTTTGTCCTCTGCCGTTTTCTCGGCGGGAAGTTGATCGGCTGCCGCGCGCAGCGATTGCAACTTATCGGCCAATTCGCGTGAATTTTCTTCAATGCCGCTTAAGCGCCGCCGCGCGTCGTCCAAATCGGCTAACGTCTTTTCGCGCACCGCCATTAACTGCTCGGTGTGCAAGCTAATTTGCTCGCGGGCGATTGCCGCTTGTTCCTTCTGCTCCGCGTCGCCGTGGGTGGCGCAAGGCGATTGAGCACTCCCAGCACGACGATGAGGGTTCCCATCGTGCACAAGAGCACGTCTAACAGCGGCAGCAGATTAACGGGGGTCCCGCTGGACCGTTTCATGGGACGTTATCGACAGTCTGTGACGGTTCAACCTATGGTGCGGAAACAACTCGCGCAGGTAGCCCGCGATGGCTGCGAAACTAGCCAGCTGCCAGCACATATGCTGCGCGGGCGGCCAATCGTCCCTAAGATCGGCCTAATCGTTAAGGTCAATGCACAGAATCGGTCGATTGCCAAGTTGGGACCGCTGGCGAGATGGCCTGGGCAAGATGGAGAAATCACCGGCAGCTTTTTTGCTATCGCTAGAATTTGCCTAACCAACAGAGTTCCTCTGGGCCGATACTTACTTTCGCACCGGGCGGTCGACGCATTACCGCCGACATCCCAGGGGGGAACCACAGTTCGGGTTGAGGCCGCTTTGGCGGTCCGCCCGGACTGTTTTTATGCGCAGGCAGATCGTCCGAGTGTCTCAGTTGTCTGGGTGCCTATGGTAGTCGCCAAGTGCCGTTGTTGAACCAGACACTCAGGCACCCAGCCACCTAGACACTTGCTCGATACGTCGCGAAGCAGCGCGGCGTTTCCCATAAGCGCGCTTCGACAATCGGGAAACCCTGCTTCGCTGTCACGTCGAATATCAGTTTGGCGATATTTTCCGCCGTCGGGTTCACGTCGAGCAAGTACAGCGGCTCGCCGAGCTTTTCCATTAGTGCCACCGCCGGATCGTCGCGGCGCAAAATCATCCGGTGATCGAGATTCTCGTCGATCCAGCGGCTCACGACGCGCTTGATGTCGTTGAAATCTAAAACCATGCCGCGCGCATCGAGCTTGTCGGACTCGATAACAATTACTGCGCGGCCATTGTGCCCGTGCAAATGGCGGCACTTCCCGTCGTAATCCAACAGCCGATGGCCGTAGCAGAAATCAATTTCTCTGGTGACACGAAACATTTCAAGAATTCAGGGTTCGGAGTTCAGCATTCAAATATCAGGAGTCAGAAGGCACGTTTTGCAAGATGAGTCAGTCAGTTGGCATAGTCTGTCGGATCCGACATTTCAAGCATTAGAAAGGCGGCTTTCCGCTCCGCGCACTTATTGCACTTTCCACAATGTAATCCATTTTGAGGGGCGATGCAGGAAAACGTAAGCCTCAATGGAAGCTTGCGGCCAAGCGCCATCACGTCGCGCTTGTGCATCGTTCCGAAAGGGCAAACAAGCCGCAACGGCGGCTGGCCAATTTGTGCCAGCACGCTTTCTAATGCCGTAAAAAATTTTGGCGACGCGTCGTCGAACGGATTGCTCGCCAGCACGCCGAGGGCCAATTCGCCGATTCCGTGCAACTGGCACCATAGACCGGCCTTCGCGATAAGCAGCAGATTTCGCGCCGGCAAATAAACTGCTGCGTCGGCTGTATTCGAATCGGGAACGCGATCGCCAGTAAGACTCCAATGGCCTGCATATAAATCGGCCAGCGGTAATTGCAATTCCACGAGTGGCAACAAATTCGATTCTGCAACGGCTGATAGGTACGCCTTTAACCCGGCCGCTTCCGCCGGCTGCCAATGCAAGCCGCATTGAATGTAAAACGGCTGTACTTGGCGACCTTGCTGCAATAAATGTGAAACCAGAATGGCACTATCCAATCCGCCGCTGGCAAGCACGCCGATGGTCGAGGAGGACATTGAGGGATCGCGGGCTAAGGACTTGGAACTGGACGCAAGCGATTCGATTGTAGCGCCGAGGCATTCGCCAGCATAGTCTGCGCGACGACCGCGGATCATTTCGTGAAAATTGTTTTTAAGCGTGGAAACCGCGGAAAGGGTGGAAACGGGATTAAACGGTGGAAAACGGAGAAAAACGGTGCTTGTTGGATACTGTGTTAGTCGTCGCCAAAGGAGGCACCGGCTGGTCCTACGGGGTCGTAATGATCGTAAGTGTACATCGGTACACACTACGACGTGAGGCCTACCAGATGGCGTGGCCCAATTTCAAGAGGCGGTTGGGCAGGCGGTTTTTTCCGTAGAGGGTTTTTACCGCGGGGTCGCTCTTTCGGCTGCCTCTGGACGGAAGAGTCGTGGAGCGAAAGACTGAAATAAGCTATCCATTTGCGCGCTCGGAACGGCAGCGGCGGGCCAACAAGATTGAAACTTGGCCTTGGACATCTTGCTGTGATTTAATCAACTTGATTCCAGTCACCTTTAATCCCCCCGCTTTTCAATTATTATGTAAAACGTCGTTCTACACTTACCAGCACTCCTTGGAATTCCATCCCTGCGGTGAAGTTGGCAAGCATTTCGTCTTGTTTATATTGCGGCAGGAAAACATAGGGCGGATCACCATCCCATCGCTCGAACACGGTCGGTTCGATGATTACACATGGATGAACGCCATCTTTCATGCCATCCTCGACCTCGACGCTCACTTTCTTATCCTGCTCACGATACTCAATGATTGATCGGCTGATTGATTGAACGACAAACCCTCGATCACTCTCAGAGCGTGTTTGTAAATTAGGTTTTGAGCCGTGCCAGACGGCGTGACATGAGGTTAATCATAGTGATGTGGAGCATGGCTTCGCTGGAGCGTACGGTTCGTTCGTAATCCTTGCTGTTGCGGCGGCAGCGTGAAAGCCAGGCAAACGTCCGTTCGACGATCCAGCGTTTGGGCAACACCACGAATCCTCGAATCCCAACCGGCCGCAGCACGGTTTGCAAGACCCAGCCAAAGGTGGCTTTCACCCATTCGGGCAATCCACTGCGGGCGTAGGCTGCATCGGCGAAAATGACCTTCAGTCGGCCAAAGCCCTGCCGCATTTGGTCCAGCAGCATTCGCGCGCCATCTTGGTCTTGCACATCGGCGCGATGCACGACCAGCGCCAAGATCAGCCCCAGCGTATCGACCGCCACATGTCGTTTGCGGCCGGTGACTTTTTTGCCGGCATCGTACCCGCGAATTCCGCCGACTTCCGTGGTTTTTACACTCTGGCTGTCGACAATCGCAGCACTGGGTTTTGCCTTTCTTCCCTCGGCGCGACGGACTCGCCCGCGGAGCGTGTCGTGAATCTCCTGCCACAGGTTCCACAGTTGCCATTGCCAGAACAAATGGTAAACCGTTCGCCAGTTGGGAAAGTCGCGCGGCAACTGACGCCACTGACAGCCCGTGCGATTCACATACAAAATGGCATTGATCACCTGCCGACGGCAGACTTGGCGAGGCCGTCCCACGCGGCTCGTCGGGGGCAACAAAGGTCGGATCAATTGCCATTGCTCGTCGGTCAAATCGCTGGGATACTTTCGCCCGTCCATGGGTGCGGCTCCATCCGTGTTCTAGAAACACAATAAGGGGATGGAGCCGTACCTTTTTCATCAATCTCATGCAAGTTCTCAATTTACAAACACGCTCTAAAAGCCTTGTTTATTGAGCCATTTGAACATTGATACTTCTTCCCCACGCACTGCTGGGCGGTCACGGAAGGCGTAGGAATCATGGTAATGGGTCCCGATGTAATAGCCGACCATTTCTTGCCTACGAGACGTTGAGCAAAGAGATTCCTGAGGTGTTACAATTCTTTCAAATAAAGTCCTTTCAAGTTCGCGTTCTTGAGCACTTCGCCAGTGGCAGGTCCACAAAACAGCAATGGATGCTTTTCATCGCAACTGGCGAATTCGAGGTCGCTACGGGCAAAGCCACGGTCGGGAAGAGCTTGCCCCTCTTTCAACCTTTCGGACGGACAGATGACAGACTCATAGATTCCACATACTGGACATTGCTTCTCAAAGCGCGTGCCCGTCGGGGCCAGAGCAACCACCAACTCGGCTTGAATTTGGAAGAAGTTAGGGTCGTCCGGCAGTCGAATAAACTTCAGTCCGATGAGCGCACTCGAATCGTATACGTCTTTGAATCGCTGTGACACGACTTCGATTCCATCGAGGGTTCCAGAAATGTCATAGCGTCGCTTCTTAATATTCAATCCGTTCAAGGGCTCATCCCATTTCGCCAGCAGCTCTGCGCACTTCCAGCAGCGACGCACACCCGGGCGAGATGCGCCCGACATATCAGGAACAATCTCTTGATGGATTTGCTGGTATTGCGTCAGTTGCGGAGAATCGCGAAAGGCATAACTATCGTTATCTTCTGTTATTACTTGATATCCAATCATTTTCGTTACCAAAGAGTAGGGTGCTGAATAAAGAAATCACGAGTTGCATCCGGGTATTCTACAATGAACTTCTTGTAAAACTCGGCCAATGCCGCCAATCGCTCTTCCCGCGTAAAGAATTGCCACATTATTCTTCTGGGATACCCGCTTTTCGTCCGCATCGTGTGTCCCTTGCCGTCCGTCTTGGTCTCTAAGAACGCATACATATCCTTGTGCAACTGGTCATGCCGAGCTCGTGACATCGGCGTGAGCGGTTTCTGATTATGGTCGCCTCCCATAAATTCAGGGTCGGAATGGTGCAGGTTCTCCGGTTCATCATCGAAATCCGTATCGGGCAGTGGCGGCGGCGTGCGCTGTCCGCCACCGGGTGCAGTAACCGGTGCTGGCGCAGTTGCCGCTGCACCATCTGGTTTGGGCAGCGGATGCGCGGCAAGTCGCGCCTCGGGCGAATAAAACGTGTCACGAGCCGATTCTGCGTTTCTTGGGTCGCCCTTACGGGCGAAAAGTCACCAATCGGTTCCTGATAGGAATGGCACTTAAATAAGCGCGAGTCGGTGGCAGAATTGATCTGGACAGAGACGGCCTTCTTGAGGATGTGAAGGAATGATCACAAATCTTTCACGTTCCAGGCAAGGAGGCCGCCCATGTCCAGAAGTATTTCAGCGACGTCATTTTCTCGACGCGTGGAGAGGATTGTCAAACAATTGCAAGAGGACGGAGATCTATCTTTTCAGCAGTGGCTTCCTGAACAGCTCGTCAACTCGCTTCTGGAGCAGTTGGGATGCACCTTTCGCGAGCGGATCTATCGACCCGCCGTGACGCTGTGGGTGTTCCTCTCGCAGGTGTTATCGGCCGATCACTCTTGCCGCGAGGCGGTCGCTCGGCTGCTGGCGTGGCGCACCAGCCAGGGGCAATCGCCCTGCTCTCCGGAAACCGGCGCTTACTGTACGGCACGCCGTCAATTGCCGGAAGAGCTATTTGCCAAGTTAGTAAAGACCACGGGACATGCTTCGCACGTTGACGCACGGCAACGATCCGGATGGCTGTGGAAAGGCCGCACGGTGAAAATCGTCGACGGCACCACCGTGACCATGCCTGATACGCCAGAGAATCAACTGGCCTATCCGCAGCACAATGTGCAAAAGCCGGGTCTAGGCTTCCCAATCGCGCGATTGGTGGTGATCTTTTCACTGTCGGTTGGCTCCGTATTGGAGTTTGCCATGGGTCGCTATCAAGGCAAGCGAAGCGGCGAGAACCAATTGTTCCGCAGCCTCCTGGACGGGCTTGAATCGGACGACATCTTACTGGCCGATTGCCATTACGGTTCTTATTACGACCTCGCGATGCTTGCCCAGCGCGGCGTGGACCTGGTCACGCGGCAGCATCAAATGCGCAAAGCCGACTTTCGTTCCGGCCAGCGGCTGGGCCGCGCGATCATCTGGTAAGCTGGCGGAAACCGACTCAATGCCCGTATTGGATGGATGAGCTTGCCTACGCCGCGTTGCCCGACCAATTGGTCGTTCGGGAACTGCTGGTGCAGGTCAGCCAGCCAGGCTTTCGCGTCCGTAGCTATGTGCTGGTGACTACCTTGCTGGATCCGCAATGTTTCTCGGCGGCTGACCTAGCCGGCTTGTATCGTGCTCGCTGGCAGGCGGAACTCGATTTGCGCGCTGAAGACGGTGCTGCAAATGGACCATTTACGTTGTCAAACACCGTCGATGGTCCGCAAAGAAATCGCCACGCACCTGTTAGCCTATAATTTGATCCGCCGCATCATGGCGGAAGCCGCCGCCTGCAGCGACCTGTTGCCTTGTACGATCAGCTTCAAAGGCGCGCTGCAGACACTCGGCGCGTTTCGGCATCTCGGTTTACTAAACGATCGTTATGATCTACGCCGGCACGCGATCCTGCTCGCCGCCATTGCCTCGCACAAAGTGGGCGACCGACCGGACCGCGTCGAACCACGCGCCGTCAAACGTCGGCGCTCCCAACACTTCCTCACGATCCCGCGGGCCGAAGCTCGAAGTCGTCTGCTCCAAACCGCTTAAGACCTATTCAAGTGCCATTCGTTCCTGACACCTTTTATTTCGCAAAATTGGGACAGTCCCCGGCGGTTTTGAAACAACGTCTAGTAGTGGCTATCGACTTCTACTAGCCGATTCCGGTAATCGCTTGGGTTTTCGAGCAACCATGCGCGCCATCTATAAAACCCAGAACGACAAACGGAAATCTGAGGTAAAGCATGCAATGATTGGCTGTCTGATGGCACCGGATGCCCGGAGGGCCACAAATTGGAATAAATGCCAGCGAATTTGGCGTCAATATGTCGGATGTGCGATTTGAATTGATCATTTCCCGCATGAACAATTTGGGGCAAATTAGCAGACGGCCAATCATCGGCTGACCTTGACACATCGGCCTTGCGCGTATCTCATTCGCGGCCATTTCACAGATATCTTTTGCCGAATATTTGCCGCCGCGCCTCTGGTAGCAGCGATATTCGGATTTCTCGAGGGACCCTATGGCTGCTGCGCAAGAAGAAACTAACCGACTGGCTCGATTTCCCGCTGGCATTTGGAATTCTGCTAACGGTTGGTTTTTACCTGCTGGTGAATCAAGAGCCGCTTAAAAGCAGCAAGCTCCATCACTATACGACCGAGCATGCGGTTGAATATGTGGTGGTGTTCGTCTTCATTTGGGGGTTAGTCGATGTGATCATGCGCGCGATCACGTTCCCCTACGAATCGCTGGCGACTGGCCAAGAGTGGCTTCCGCCGCGCACCACGCGCGAACCTGTCGCCAAGGCCGCCGAGTTGGTCGCCATTTTGCAGCAGCGACCTAAATGGATGCAAAAGTCGCGTATTGGCCAGCGGCTAGCGAAAGCCCTTTCATACCTGCAAGAAAAAGGCTCGGCCGAGGGTTTCAACGATTACCTGCACTATTTAGCCTCGCAAGACGAAGAGCAAACACACGCCAATTACGGCCTGATTCGTTTCATTTGCTGGGTTGCGCCGGTGTTGGGCATTTTGGGCACGGTCATCCACTTCGGTTCGGCATTCGGGGGACTTTCGGTCGATGAAATTGGCGACAATTTAGCGAAAGTGATCGGTGAAATCGGCACGGCGTTCAACACCACCACGGTGGCCTTGGCCGCCGCGATCACCATGATGCTCAGCTTGTTTTTGTGTGAGCGGGCCGAGCGCGGCATTGTACAAGCAATCACGCGCCGCACCGAACTCATGTTGCTCAATCGCTTTCAAGTGGTCGATGAAAGCCTGACGCCGTTTTTGAATGCGGTACAAGTCGGCAATCAGGCGACCCTGCAAGCACTCGACGAAACGGTCGATCGCCAACTGCAAATTTGGACCAATGCATTCGCGCAGCTTCAAAAGCAAAGCGAAGAACGCTTGCAGTCCAACGGAAAAACGTGGGAGCAGTCGCTGGCCAAATGGCACGCAGCGCCTGGAGCATGGCGACGCCGAGCGCGAGAAAAAGCTGCTCGCGCTCATCAGCGAAGTGCAATCGCGCCGCGAAGACGACCGCGTGCAAATTCAAGGGCTGGTCACGCAAGTCTCTGGCTTGCACGCCCATTTGGCGCGCTTCGTCGAGGCCTTGGCCAGCTTGCTTAAGGGAGAAGGGGAACTGGTCAAATTGCAAAGCTCGCTGGCAGACAATATCCGCTTGTTGCAGGAAACGAAGCAAATCGACCAGGCCATGCACGGCCTGACTGCAGCCATTCACCTGATGACGGCCCGCTACGAGCCGGACAGCAAGGGGAAAACCAGCCGGGCGGCATAGTAGCACAGGCAATTTCGGGGCGACATAGGTGCTTCGGTGAATTGGACGGCGAGGGCCGTTCAAATCGCCCCAAAACCGCCCTTGTCCCAGGTTGGCGTGCCAGCTACACTCCCCGCCCCCACGAGGTATTCCGCGCGGGTTCCTGCGCCGACCTCGGGGGAAATGCATCGAGACGTATCGGATCGCCCCCGTCTTATCGAACGGGCGAATCGATCGAAAGCCGCTTCGCGGATGGCAGAATGGCCTTCGCAAGTTGCGAGTATTAACCGTTTTTTGGGCTTCGCCGACGGGTTCGGACCGGCGGCAAAACTGTTGTATTTCAAATCGGGGCTTTTAGAATAGATGTGAGGCTCCGGTGGCTCGTTTTCAAGGACGACAAACGATGAAAGCCACGCTTTGTGGGGCATTGGGTGCGACGGTAATCATTGCGCTGGTTTGGCTTATGACCGGGCGCGATTCCGTATTCGCCCAACGCCTTCCAGGAGTGGGTGTTGAACCGAGTGGCGAGTTGATTGCGCTTACGAGCCCAGTCGACAATAACCATCAACAGCTCACGGTGATCGACCCGCGCACGCGCGTGCTGGGGGTTTATCAGCTTGAGTTGGGCACCGGGGCCGTGACCTTGAAGAGCGTGCGGAACTTATCGTGGGATTTACAAATGGATGAGTTTAACGGCGTGAAGCCGTTGCCCCGAGAAATCCGTTCGCTGTTGGAACGCAGATAAAACACTAGCGGGGTCTGCCGCCAGGAAGGGCAGATGAAACGACCGCCTCGGCCGCCGCACCGCCGAGGCAAAGGCAACGGTACTATGGCTCGCAAGCTCATCGATCAAGAAGAAGCCGCCCGCATTTTGGGTGTGTCGCCCGAGGAAATCGGCTCGCTGCGCGACCGCAAGAAGCTATTTCCCTATCGCGATGGGGACCAGTGGAAGTTTAAGCAAGACGACGTCGAGCGGCTGCGCAACGAAATGCAGGCCGACAAAGAAATGGCCGGTGGCAGCGAATTTGGCGCAGGCTTGGACGATTTAGATTTGGACTTGGAAACACCGATGGCCGAAGCCACGCCCAAAGCTGCCCCTGCCGCCGCTTCGTCGGCTGCTGGCGATAAAGCTGGCTCGGCACCTGTGGAAAGTGCGCCGGCTTCAAGCCCGCCCGCCGCAAGTGCCCCATCGAGCGGCGCTGCCGCCGGGAGCGCGCGAGCGGCGAAATCCGACGATGCGCTCGACGATCTGGGCGACCTCGACTTAAACGAAGATCTCGATTCGATTCTGCTCAGCGAAGCCGAATTGGGCAAACCGGCCAAGGAAGGGCATAGCACCATCATCGGCAAGACCGATCAAAGCGGCAGCGACGACGATATGGTCCTGTCGGATGATTTAAAGGTGCCGCATTCGAATCTCGAAGGGAGCGGCCTGACGCTCACTTCAGCATCCGGAATTGGCATCGGCAGCGGCATGGGAAGCGATGTGAAGCTGGTGGCTACCGGCTCCGATGTCGCCGGCAAGCCCCCCGGCACCGGCAGCAGCGATAAACTATTCGGCTCCGATGCGCTGAGCCTTTCCGACGACGAACTGAGTTTGGTCGCGCCAGCCGATTCCGGCAAGTCGAAGCCCAGTGCCGGCTCATCGATTAAGCTCGATGACGATGCCGACGTGCTCGGCGGCAAGCCTGGCAGCGACGTGACGCAAAGCCCGACCGATAGCGGCATCATGCTCATTAGCCCTTCCGACAGCGGACTATCGCTCGACGAACCGCTGGCCTTGGGAAGCTCGGCGAAGCAATTGCTCGATTTGGGCGAAGAGGGAAAAGGGATGGGTAGCGCCGCCGGGAAAACCGGCATCGGGCTTGCGCCCGGTTCCAAAATTGAAGACGACTTTCAACTCTCGTCGGCCGATGAACCGGCGGGCGAAGATTCTGACAGCGGCTCGCAAGTGATCGCGCTCGATTCCGACGACGACATTAGCTCAGGCATGTTCGCGCCGGTGGCTCAGACCGGGCTGGTCGAAGAAGAACCGATTGCCGCCACGCCATCGTCGGTGCCAGGCATCGGGCTGGCGCCATCAACCGCTCCCACGCCCACGCTGGTCGCGGTCGCGGGCACGGTCGAAGCGCCGTTTTCCACCTGGAATGTAACCAGCCTGGCCATTTGCGCAGTGTTCCTCTTGCTGTGCGGCATGATGACATACGATCTGTTGCGCAATATGTGGAGTTGGCAAGGTCCGACGACCGTAAACAGTTCAATAATGGATTCGATAGGAAACTCAGTCGGATGGTTTGAGAAATAGCAATCAGCAGTCAGCAATCCGCGATCAGCTATGCAAAACGTTGTTTTTCAGAGCTGATCATTGAACGCCGATGGCTTTCGCGTTCGAAAGGAGTCGAACGATGGCACGATTTATCCTTTGCATATCACTCTGCCTGCTCATGTGCGCCGTGCTTTCGGGCTGCATGTTCGCGCCGCGCAGCCAATTAGTGGCTGCCGAAGAGCAAAGCCGAATGATGGCGGAACAAAATAGCGCGCAATTGACGGAAATCGACAATTTGCGCAACCACAGCCATCAGTTGGAAGATCGGCTGATGCAAACCGAGGAGCAATTGGCGACGCTCGATCAAAAATCGACTGCCGAGCGCAAAAAACTTGCAGCCTTGGAGGGCGAACTTTACGACGGCCACGGCAACCGCTTGCCGCCGGGCGTCGGCCAACAATTGGTCAATTTGTCGCACAAATACCCCAGCTTGCAATTCGATCAAAACACAGGCGCGGCGAAATTCGATTCCGACATTTTGTTCGACAGCGGGGAAGCCGAGCTTAAGGACGATGCCCAACAAATGCTTGGCGAATTCGCCCGCATAATGCAAACGCAGGACGCGCGCGATTTGAAGCTGATGGTCGTTGGCCACACCGATGCGCTCAAGATCGCCCGCAAAGAAGTTCGCGAGCGCTTTCCCGACAATTTCCATCTCGCCGCCGCACGTGCGCTGGCCGTGGCCGAATGCTTGAAGAAGGCAGGCATGCCTGAAAAGCGCATCGGCATCTCAGGCTTTGGCGGACACGAGCCGGTCGCCTCGAACGAGACGGCGGAAGATCGCCGCCGCAATCGCCGCGTAGAAGTGTTCGTGCTGCCGCCGGAAGCGCCGATTGTCGGCTGGACGGAAACTACGCCGACGCTCTATTAATCGCGTGAAGGTCGGTTATCAATAATCGCTCGGCGCTCAGCTTGCGGTTCGGCAATTCGCGCCTCGTAAATTGCTTGACTCCAAAAGGGTGCAAATCGCCCGAAATGGTTGCGCACTCTATACATCCGCGCGGGCCGTGCTTTATAATCGACTTATAGGCGATAGCGCCCCATAGTGGCGCGCTTATGAGGCACATCGGGCTCTCGTTTCCCGCCTGAGAGCCGATTCAATCTTCTGGCGGTTGCGCCGAAAGGGGCCGCGAGATTTTGCGATTTCCCATGCTTTCCATCGTGCGACGCTCATTGGTCTTATCGATTTCGAGCGCCGCCGCGCTCTCGATCTTCGCTTTTGCCGCCGGTTGTCAAAAGACTGCTGAAATTGGGCACTACGAAATTCCCCATGTGGCCCGCCCGGAAACGACCGCGCCCGATAGTTCCGCCCCGGACCGAATGCTGGCCGCGGTTGTGCCGCACGGCAAGGCTGCCTGGTTCTTCAAACTCGCCGGGCCTGCCGAAACTGTGGGCAAATACGCCGATGCGTTTCAAACGTTCGTTCATTCGGTCAGTTTTTCCGACGGCGACGATGCGAAGCCAAAGTGGACTTTGCCCAGCGGCTGGGAAGCTAAGGAAGGGGGGGCCGACTTGCGCTATGCCACCATTACGATTCCTGAAAAACCGCCGTTGGAATTGACCGTCTCCACGCTCCCCTGGGGTCAGGACGTGGGCATGGATGAGATGGGGCTCGATGCCGCCCTTCAGGACGTTTTGAAGAACGTCAACCGCTGGCGTGTACAACTGACGCTTGCGCCGCTTGAAGTCGATGAACTGGCCGACAATATCCATCTTGCGAAAACTTCTGCCGGCGAAGTCCTATTCGTCGATTTCAAAGGCACGCTGAAACCCGGCGGTATGCAGCCGCCATTTGCCGGCGGGCCAGCCAGCGCCGGAGAGATCGCCGGCGATTCCAAACCGTCCGAGCAGACTGGCGAAAGGTCGCTTCCCGCCGGACACCCGCCCATTTCCGGCCAGCCGCTGCCGCCGGGGCATCCGCCCATGCTCGCGCAGAATTCAGAGGCATCGCCAGCGGGAGCAACAACCGATTCCGCAGCGGACGAGAATCTGCCATTCACCTACAAATTGCCCGACGACTGGAAGCAATCCAAAAAACCACCGTTCGCGGTTGCGGCCTTTGGTTTGGAAAAAGATTCTCAAAAAATTGAAGTTACGGCGACGCCGCTGGGCAAAGGCGCAGGCGGAATGCTCTCGAACGTCAACCGCTGGCGCTCGCAGCTCAAATTGCCCGAAGTCGACGAAGATGGACTCAAAACCATCATCAAACCGTATAAGCTCGATGGCAAAGAGGCCCATATGGTGCAGCTCGTTGGACCAGAAGCCACCAATCCGCGCATGGCGATCACGGTCGTGTTCGCCGATCACGACGACGCCACCTGGTTCTTTCGCATGCGCGGCGATGCCGATTTGGTGAAGGCGGAACAGCCCGATTTTGAAAAGTTCATCGAATCCGTCAAGTTCAAGGCGGGGGAAAAATAATTCGCATGGCGACCGACGTTCTTCCCGCCGATCTGACCGACGATTTGCCGCGGCCCTCGTGGCAGAACCCGCGCCCGAAAGCGGCCTCACGCGGTGCGCTGGTGAGGCTGCTTGCGCCATTGGCCTCGTTGAAGTTGACCGTTGCGCTCTTTGCACTGGCGATTTTTCTCATCTTTGCAGGCACGCTTGCACAAGCCAGTCATGATGTGTGGTGGGTTTTGCACAATTACTTTCGCAGCTTTTATGTCTGGATCGATTTCCAGGTGTTCTTCCCACCGGCCTGGTTTCCCAATTGGCAAGATTGGCATGGCGGGTTCTATTTTCCCGGCGGATTTTTGATCGGCAGTGCGATGGCGGTGAATCTGCTGGCCGCCCATGGAATACGCTTCAAAATCCAAGCCGCGGGCGCGCGACTCTGGTCGGGCGTGGCCGTAATTGCGGCCGGTTGCTTGTTCTTGTGGTTGATTATTGTCGCCGGACCGGGGGGCGACGGCGTACAAGCCACCATGCCGCTTGATTGGAAGACGATTTGGCAATTATTTCTGGTCGGACTCGGCCTCACCTGCGTTGGCATCGCCGCGGCTGTGATGATGCTTGGCCGAGAGCGCAAAGTCGAGCGGCTTGTGCTGGAAGTTGTCGGCGCATTGCTGTTAGCACTGTTGGCATACCTCGTTTTCAAAATCGATGCCAACGCGATCAATTCCGATTCCATGCGATCGGCGGTGCGCATTTTGTGGCAAGTGATTGAGGCCGGGGCCGCAGCGCTTGTGCTGTTGGCCGGCTGCATTTTGGTGTTCCGCAAGCGTGCAGGCATTGTGCTGTTGCATGCGGGCATCATTTTGATCATGGGCAATGAATTGGTTGTGCGCTTTTTGCATAAAGAAGCGCAAATGAGCATCACCGAAGGGCACACGACGAATTTTGCCAGCGATATTCGTTCGATCGAGCTCGCTGTCATTGATGCCAATCCCGATTCGGCCAAAGACAATGTTGTCGTGGTGCCCGATTCGATCCTCAATCAAAGCCTGGCGAACAAACACCCGGTGACCAACGCGAGTTTGCCGTTCGATGTGGAAATGACAAAGTTCTACGAAAACGCGCAACTTGGACTGGCGGCTGCGGGCGAAGAAAATCCGGTTGATGCCGGCGCGGGTCGCGCACTACGTGTTATCGAAGAGCGCCCCGTAACGGGTGCCGACACGAAGGAAAATGGCAATCTGCCGGCCGCTTACGTGAAACTGACCGACAAGGAAACTTCGCGGCCGCTGGGCACGTATCTCGTTGGCATTCTGCTCGCACCGCAGAAAGTGAAAGTGGGCGACAAAGAATATGAACTCGCCCTGCGTTTCCAGCGCGATTACAAGCCGTACACGATGCATTTGGACCAGGTGCGAGCCGATATGTACTTGGGCACGGCGATTCCGCGGAACTACGAATCGAAATTGCACCTGGTCGATCCTTCGCGCGGCACCGACCGCGACGTCGATATTCGCATGAACGAGCCGTTCCGCTACGGCGGCGAAACGTTTTACCAGAGCGGCTATCATCTCGATCCGGCGACCGGCGTGGGCACGACCACGCTTCAAGTCGTCACCAATTTTGGCTGGATGATTCCCTATGCGGCGTGCATGATTGTGGCCATTGGCATGCTTTCGCACTTTAGCCAGGTGCTCGTGCGATTTTTGCGGCGCAGAGATCAAGGGCGATTTGCCAGTCGCGGTGCTTCGGTTGCAATCCATCGACCGAGCGCAGCTACAGCTAAACTGGCCACGAAAGGATTAGCGGTAGATCGTGCCGATCCGCGATGGGCCACAGCGCTGCCGATCGTCGCGGTCGCACTTGCTGCCGGACTTTTAATCTACACCGCGCTGCCGCCCAGCACTCCGCGCGACGAAATCGACCTGTATTCCTTTGGCAAATTGCCCGTCGAAATGGGGGGCCGAGTGCAGCCGATCGATAGTCTCGCGCGCAATAGCTTGCGCATGATTTCGCTGCGCGAAACGTATCTTGAAGCGCCAGGCATGCTGTGGAAGCCAACCGACAAAACGCTCGCCATCGAAGGCGTTCTACAAGATACACCCGCTGCGGCGGCGGGCTTGCAGCCGGGCGATGCGATTACCGAAATCGCCGGCCACCCGATTGGCACGCTCACCGCTGACGAAGTTTCTAAATGGCTTGTCGGCACTAAAAGCCCAATCGTCGAACTAACCGTTGTTCGTGGAGGCGGCCCGCCGCTAGTGCGCACGATTCGCCGCGAATACCAGCCGGCGGTGAAATGGCTGCTCGATCTGGCGGTACGACCCGATATTGCCGAGCAGCAGCGAATTTTCCGGATCGAGAATCTCGATGTTCTCTCGATGCTCGGGCTCAAGCGGCGCGAATATTTCCGATACTCGTGGGCCGAAATCAACCAGCACAACGACGACATGGAGGCGGCTCGCGAGAAACTCAAAGGCCGCGAATCGAGCGGTTACAGCGTTTTCGAAAAGAAGCTCGCCGAGCTAAGCAGCCGCATCGATACGTATCAAGTGCTGCTCTTTACCTTCATGCATCGGCGCATTCCCCAGCCCCCCACGGACGAAGAAATCAAGGCCGATCCCGAAGCCGCCAACAAGACGATGGCCGAGATCAAAGACCAACTGCTGAAGCTGCCGCGGCTATCGGATCTGCTGACGGAGTATCACGCGCCGTTGGTCGTGCCTCCGCTGAAAGCAGAAGACCACAAAACGAGCGATACGGATGATAAAACGCCAGCCGATGCGTCTGACGCCGATCGTCCCTGGCAGCCATACTCCGTCGCCTGGATGATCGATTACGTAATGAAAATTCGCGGGCAGCCGGTGAACCCAGCGACAAGCGGCTGGGAAGCGATTTTCGACGGTTACAGCGACAATGACGCCCACGCGTTCAACCGCGCAGTGCGCAATTACTCCGAGCTTTTGCAGGATCAGCCGCCGCAGGCGCTTGCCGACGTGAATCCAACATTCGAGGCCTGGTTCAATTACTGGGGCCCGTTTGCCAACTGCCAATGGCTGTATTTTGGAGCCTTTTGTCTGGCAGTGCTCGCCTGGCTCGGCTGGAGCGGGCCGCTGAATCGGGCGGCGTTTTGGCTCATCGCGGTCACATTCGTTGTCCACACGGCGGGGCTCGTGGCGCGAATGTACATATCCGGCAGGCCGCCGATCACGAATTTGTACGCCACGGCTATTTACATTGGTTGGGCGGCGGTGCTGGCCGGTTTGATTTTGGAATCGGTCTATCGCATTGGCTTTGGCAACGTGATGGCCGCGGTGGCAGGGTTTGCTTCGCTATTGGTGGCCGATAAGCTTGCGCTGCTCACCAGCGAATCGCACGGCGATACGATCGGCGTGATACAAGCAGTGCTCGACACACAGTTTTGGCTGGCAACGCACGTTACCTGCGTCGTGACCGGTTACACGGCGACCTATGTGGCGGGTCTGTTGGGAATGATCTACGTCGTTCGCGGCGTGTTCACTTCCTCTTTCAACCAGGCTGATAGCAAAGACTTGGCCCGCATGATTTATGGCACAGTGTGCTTCGGATTATTCTTCAGCTTCGTCGGCACGGTGCTGGGCGGGTTGTGGGCAGACAACTCTTGGGGGCGTTTCTGGGGTTGGGATCCCAAAGAAAACGCCGCACTTATTATCGTGATCTGGAACGCCCTCGTATTGCACGCCCGTTGGGACGGCATGGTGAAAGATCGCGGCCTGGCGGTGCTGGCGATTGGGGGCAACATTTTCGCCAGTTGGTCGCACTTCGGCGTGAATCAATTGGGCGTCGGGCTGCATTCCTATGGATTCACGGAAGGCGTGCTCGTGGCGCTGGGGTTATTCTGCGCGAGCCAATTGGCGTTCATCGCGCTGGGGCTATTGCCGCGGCGATTGTGGCGCAGTGGCGGCGCTTCGGGAGCCGTTGGGGCCGCTTAATGCAAGTCTGGGCCGCCGCGAAGGCGCGCGCTGGGGGCAGCATGCGGATCGAACGGCTGCGCATCGGGCAGCGGCAATAAATTCAAGAGCCAATCAGTTTGCCGCGTCGCCGGCACCTGCAATCGGCTCTCGGGCACAAGCGTTTGCACGAGCGCCGTGACGGGCACTGGCCCATCTCCTTCGGCCAGCAGCGGTGCTTTGTTCAGCCGTAGAATTGTTCCGGGCTCGGCTCCCGCGCATTTTCCGCGAATGGCCAAGCCCTTTGCATTCAAATCAAACGCCGCCGAGAGTTCATCGAATGCCAGTGCGGCCGGCAGTTCGGCGGTTGCCGCCGGGCCGCGCATGCGAATCATTTCGATCGCGGCTTTCACAAGCGACCGGCTGATTGCGCCGGGTCCCGCGTGAATCGCGCCCTTGGCTTCTTCCAGGCGGCCGTCGCGCACGATCGCTCGATCGATGGTCATGCTCGCCGTGCCGCTTAGTCGATGGGGAAACTGATAGCCGATGACCGATTGCAAATCGAGTTCGTCGAATTGCCCGGCGGCCTCAAGCTGCGAACCGCCAGCCGTCTGCGATCCCCAAAGCTTGCCGCGGAAATTGCAGTTGGTTCCCAAGCCGTTGTCTTTGTGCAAAATGGCCGCCAGCAGCGAGCAGGGAAGAGGCGTCGCGTCGGCGTCGATTTCTAGCGCCGTCGATGCATCGTTCACCGTGCCGGTTCGTTGCCACCGCAACCGCGTAATACTTGGATCGCCGGCCGCCGACCGGCAGATGGCGGTCATCGACCGAGCCGATTCGCTAGAAGTGCCATTCAGCTCAAAGTCGGCCACGGTGAGCGCTTTCTGCTGCCAGCGCAGCGTCAACTCGGCAGCCGTGATGCGGAAGTTTGTCTCAGGTGCATTTGTTGCGGCGAACCATTGTTTTGTCAGCAAAGGCCAGAGTCGATTTAAGCCTGCGGCATACACTTCCGGCTGCGAGGCAATGATGGAAACGCCATTGGCGGCTCGCGAAACTTCCACGACGCGGGCCGACAGCAACAGCTCGCCGCTGTCGGGATCGAGCAACTCGAAGCCGGTCAGCAACGTCGTTTCCGGCCGCGGATTCGAGACCGTTTCGACGCGCACGTCCAAGCCGAGCGCGTCTGCCAGTTGCGTGCGGACTGTTTCCTTGTGTGCGGCGGTGTGAATGATCGCGCTGTAGGCCAGCACTGCGCTTGTGGGCAATACGCCTAGCGCAATAAATAAAACCCGGCAAATTCGCCGTCGGGTGCGCTCGTGTAAGGGAAACATCCGTGTCTCCTGGAACTGGTATGCGGTACGCGGTAAGCCGTAGGCGGTAAGCAGTTAATGCCAATCTGCATACAGCATACCGCCTACCTCTCGCGGGCCATTTTCAAAAACAAATCGTAGCGGGCTTTCATTTCCGGCAGGCTGTCGCCGCCGAATTTATCGACCAAGGCCGCGGCGACTTCGAACGCTACGACGTTTTCTACAATCACGCTGGCGGCCGACACGGCGCACACGTCGCTGCGTTCGTAGGATGCGCTTTCAGGCTGGTGCGTTTTCAAATTGACCGACTCGAGCGATTTACGCAGCGTGCTGATCGGCTTTTTCGCGGCCCGCACCACCAGCGGCTGGCCATTGGTCATGCCGGCTTCCAATCCGCCGGCGTTATTCGTGGGGCGCACGAAGCCGACGTTCGGCTGGTCGCGCTGCGACTGGTCGAATTGTATCGGGTCGTGTACATGCGAGCCTTTGCGCCGGGCGGCCTCGAACCCCAGGCCAATCTCGACGCCTTTGATGGCTTGAATCGACATTACGGCCTGCGCAAGCCGGCCATCGAGCTTGCGATCCCACTGAGTGTGGCTCCCCAAGCCGAATGGGAGGCCTTCGACGCGCACTTCGACTATGCCGCCGAGCGTATCGCCCTCTTTGCCGCAGGCGTCGATCATTTGCTTGAACTCGTCGTCCTGCGCGGGGTTGAGCGAATAGATTTCGCTTTGATCGCGTAATTCTCGCTGCTCTTCGATCGTGCCCGGTTGTGGCTGGATGGCGGCGCCGCCAAGTTCGACCACGTAGCCCAGCGCGCAGATGCCAAAGTGCGCAAGCAATTGTTTGGCGATGGCACCGGCGGCGACCCGCACCGTTGTTTCGCGGGCGCTGGCACGTTCCAGCACGGCGCGGATCGAGCCCAGATATTTCACCGAGCCGGTCAAATCGGCATGGCCGGGGCGCGGGCGATCCAAATCCTCCAGGCGTTCGAGCTTGGCGTCTTTGTTGATTACTTGAAGCGCAATTGGGCTTCCCAGCGTCGTGTTGTGCCACAGGCCGCTGAGGATTTCGACAGTATCGGTTTCGATGCGCTGGCGGCCGCCACGGCCATAACCCCCCTGGCGACGGCGAAGTTCGACGTCAATCGGCGCGGTATCGATGGCGACTCCGGCAGGAAAGCCGTCGATCAAAGCCACGATGGCTTTGCCGTGCGATTCACCGGCGGTGAGGTAACGTAACATCAGTGGGAATAATACTTAGGGATCGGGCTCAAAACGAAAGCGCGCCGAAGGGCACTTGAATTGTACTTCGAGGTGAAAAACGGAGGTAGATCGGAAAGAGAGCGCGAAATTGCCAAAAGACAGTTCGCTTCAAATTGTCGCTACGGCGCGGTTTTGATAAACGGAAAAAACGGTGAAAAACGGCATTTAAACGGAATGGAAACGGACGGAAAACGGTGAGAAACGGTAGGGCTATGTTATTTGCCTAGTGTCGCTCGTAGGGGGGACGTGGCAACGCGCCCCCCATTATCATTCAATACTGAACATACGAACATGTATGGCTTTTGCCAAGAGGCTTTTTGGCCGCGCGGTGTTAGCCAAGGACGTTTTTGGGCCATTTGTCCGACAGTCCTAGGACACTAGCGGCCAAATCCAACGCTTGACTGCGCGGTTAGAACCGCCTAGGCTCATGGGCATCGGCTCCCGCCTTTTCAGGGTGGTAATACTTTTTTGAGCTTGATTTGCTGCTAATGAGTTGCAAATTCTGAAGGCCATTTCTCAAAACGGCCAGCCAACTCCAAGATTGCCTCTGCCATAAATCGCCTGCTCAGTGTTGAGCATGCGATTTGATATCGGAATAAGGAAGTGGCGCGGCAATTCATCGTGCCGGCAATCCGCGTTTGCGCAAACCTAGGGAGCAGCCAACCATGAGTTCTCGAGTTCTGATTCGACAGTGCGTATTGATTACGCTGCGCGGCGCCATCGCCGTGCTCGCGATTCTTTTGAGTTCGCGTGCAATGACTGCAGCGGTGGGCATATCGGACGATGGGACCGGCATGCTTAGAAATAATTTTACTGGAACGATCGGCTACCGATTTACCGTCGGCTCGTCGAACTTGAGCGTTACGGCGCTGGGCTTCTGGGACGATACGGCCAGAGACGTGGCTGGCTCGACTGCGGAATCGTCGGGCGCACCCGATGGGTTATCGAACGAGACCGGCCACAAGATTGGCATTTGGGATAACCTGACGAATTTGCTGACTTCGGCCACTGTCCCGACGGCCACCGGCGGCTCGCTGGTGGATGAATGGCGGTACGTTTCGCTCGATTTGCCGCTGACGCTTTCAGCCGGTTCGACATACACGATCGGCGCGTATGTGGTAAACGGCGATGGCGACTTGTGGCACGATGCTTCGAACACGCCGCTATTCGCGTCGGACATCGCCAGCGAGGCGGCACTGTCGTCGCCCGGAAACGAAAATGATTTACTCGACCCGCAGTTTTCCGGCGGCGCTGCGGCATACTCGGTGCCGAACTTTCAATACAGCGTGGTTCCGGAGCCGACGGGATTCACACTGGCGTTCAGCGCGGCAGTTAGCCTGTTTTGTGTGAGGCGTAGAAATACAGCCGCTGGCTAGTGGATAGAGGAGCGCGAGTGGGAGAATGCCGTTGCGGCGACGGTTTGAGTGAGAGGCTAAGCCGCAAGCGGAAGTGGTAGGCCACTCGCGCATGCTCACGCGAAGCGCGAGAGCATGCCACACAAGCCGATCAAAATCAACTCGCGACTGGGCTATGTCGTGCGATGACCGTTTTAGAATCGGGCAGGAGTTTTATCCGCCGATTTTTTGAGCCCGGAGTGCGGCCGCGGTGCTTGCGGCGTGAAGAAAAAGGCACGACCATTGGCTCATCGATGTGTTTGGGCGCTTGCCGATGAGCATTCGTCGCTAGCTCAATGTGGTCTTGATTGTTCAGTCCAAAACCGCCGATGGTGGCAAACCGGCGACCGTCTTCGAGCTCGACAAAGACGGAACCTACGTAATGCACTCGCTGAACTGCCAAAACCTGGCCGGAAGCTGTGATAACAGCAACTTCGTCGCCGGCGTTTAAATAGAACATGGAAGCAGGGGTTTTGGTCATACAGGTGCGCTTTCTTGTCGCAAAAGAGGGTTAATGCGACCCTGCAGGCAATTTGCTCGACGCCGGGTACACCAATCGCCGGAAATTGCAGGTATGCGGAAAAGCTCGCTATACATTTGCCACCTACCCGCTGATAATGAAGTGGCAGGGTAAGCGTGCAATCTATCTCAATTTTTGTTCGCGCTCAGTCTGCCAGCGTACAGACTTAATACAATTTTTACCTTCTCATAGGATCCATCACCCCTCGACGTCAGGCGGCATCAAAGGCCGTCCATTTCATCGGTGGTCCTTCTTACGCCAAGGTCCAAAGGACTTCCGGCTACACCGATGAATGATAAATCCGCAGCGCGGATGCGCAACCGTCTTTTAAGCCGGTTACAACCGTACGAATACGACCGGCTTGCGCCGCATTTGAGAGAAGCGTCGTTTGAACTCGGGCAAGTGCTCTACGAAGCTTCGGCGCCGGTCGATATCGTTTATTTTCCGGACGATTGCGTGTTGTCGGCAGTGACCATTTTGGCCGATGGCACAGGAATCGAAGTCGGGACGATCGGCAACGAGGGAGTGGCGGGGCTGACGGCGTTCATTGGACCGACGATTTCGCCGAACCGAGTGCTCGTGCAGATTCCCGGCACAGGTACGCGCATTGTGGCTGGATTGCTGGAAAAGGAGGCGAGAAATAATCCGGCGCTATACGACTTGCTGTTGCGGCATCATCACGCTTTTTTGGCGCAAATGACGCAATCGGTGGCATGCAATAGCGTACATTCGGTGATTCACCGTTGTTGCCGCTGGCTGTTGATGACGCACGACCGCGTGGGAGCGGATGAAATGCCGCTGACGCACGAGTTTCTGGCCTTCATGCTGGCCGTGCGGCGGCCAAGCGTGACGGAAAACTTGCAGGTATTGCAAGATCGCGGACTTATCACCAACAGCCGGGGCAAGATCCAAATTGTCGACCGGGCCGGGCTTGAGGCGACTTCGTGCGAGTGTTATCGGACGGTTGCGAACGCCTACGAACGGTTGTTGGGCGAGAAGTAGCGGCGGGAAGGTTTTTCGGAGTGTTGTCGCCTACCCAGAGCAGGACGATTGCAAAGTCGCCGGAGAAGGGGTCAGGAACATGTTTTTGGGCATGGCTTGTCTGAAATGGATAAGTCAAATGGCCAAAAACATGTTCCAGACCCCGGACTTTGCGATCGTCGTTCCCAGAAGCAGCGACTGTACGCTGGCGTACACTTCGCCTATAATTGGGTATCTCAATTAGTTTGGATGGACACGCCCCTTGGGGACTGCGCCTTATGGTCTGGCACCCTCTTTAACTGTCCTGCCCATCCCCCTTTTGAAAGGGTGCGGCAATGGGCGACGTGAAGGCGGAAATTAGGTGTCCCGAATGCAATTCGGAACGGGTTTCTTGGACGGGCATTGAGAACGACCATCATCAGCCTAATCATGGCATTTATGGTGAGGCGATTCGCGACCCAGCGGCGGTGATTCACAAGTGGGAATGTTTCGAGTGCGGCAATTCGTTCCGACAAAGATTGGAATGAGACGGTTTGGTTTGCCTCAGCATATCACGAGCTTTCATTTCATAGCACGCCGACGGCGCGCGAGATGAGAAGGACCATGATGGTGAGCGAAACAGCGGCCTGCGCCATCGTGAGAAGCTTGGCCCAGTGGGATAGAACCGGCGCATCGGTTGGGCCAAAAGTGGAGCTGGTGGTAAAGGCGATGAAGAGATAATCGACAAATCGGGGACGCCAGCCCTCCACTTCAAATCGCTTTCGTTCGCTTTTTTCGATTTGCATTTGTGGGAAAACAAAGCTGCGGCTGCCAAATTCCTGTTGCATTTCGCGCTTTCGCGGACCGCCGCCGTCGAGCCGCCAATACCAAAGCGCGAACACCAGCACGTTGATGAGCCACAACGCTCCGCCCGAGCGCAACAGTTCCAGCGGCGGCTCTTTCTTTTCCGGGAGAGTCATGACCAGCAGCACCAGCGACGCGATAAGGCCCAGTGTGATGATCGCGCTAATTACAATTCCGAGTTTATGGTTCAACGAATAGCGCCCCACCCGGAGTGCGAAGACGGTTGGGATTAACAGCAGCACCACCAGAACCGGCAGCAGCCAGGTCGGTCCGACGACCAACTCTTTGGGCAGTGCCAGGTAAATGCCGCTGACTGCCAGGACCGCGACGATGGTTTGCCAGCGCGGCTCGGGTTGGTCGATGGGAGTAGTCATAGCATGCGCGGCTTTCTTGAGCGCCCTAATCTACGCACTCAAGGAACAACCCTGGTTCGACCGAGAAGTGTTTGGCCAGCCGTTTGATGTTCTCGATGCTCAGTTTTCGGCGACCGCTGAGAACCTCCGAGAGGAGCGATTTTTGAATGCCCGTGGCGGTGGCGACGGATGTTTGCGATTCGCCTTTGGCTTCGATTAAGTGGGCAAGCAGAGAAGCGGTGGAGGTCGTCGGAGTCGGATAGAGAATCGACTCGTATTGTTCGACCAGAGTGGAAAGCAATTCCAGATAATCTTGTTGGTCGGCAGACGGCTTCTGGACAGTCATTAGCAGATCGATGAGATCGTAAGCGCGCTTCAGTTCGGCGCGATTACGAATGACCCGCGGCGGAAACGCTTCCACTAGCGCTTGGTACGATTTTGTGGAGGCGATTTTTTCGAGCTTCTTGTTGTTTTTGAGCGTTGCGGTTGCCATTGGCAATCACACTTCCAAAAATCTTTGTCGTATTGTGCGTGCGTTACAAAATGCTTTACGAACAATGTCGCTTGGATACTTTTAACGTGTTTTGTTTCTGGATGGCTTCCAGGTTTGACCGCATATCGGACCCCGATAATCAGCCGGTATTTGTTCCCTCGATTAAAGACCAAGCAACTGCCCACCTGATCGACACCCTGATAGGTTCGCCTGACGTCGTCTAGGCTTGTCCAAATCGCTTTGGATGCCGTTCTCCACCAGTTTTCCAGCCAATCGGTCGCGTCGGGGTGCGTTTGCTCGAACTCGACTAATTTCGGCCGGGCAATAATGTGCATTTGCTTCCCGTTGTTTTATATCGTCCATGCTGGAATGATAGTTCACAAATTGTGAACAGTCAAGCGTGTTTCGACGTAATGTACTGAACGAATTGCAGGCGATTCGTAAGGAACTCTAGTGTGCCATGCTTGAGTGGGGTATCATTCTAGCAACACAGGTCTTAGTTGTTTTTGTGGAGGTGCACCATGACGCGATACTGGCTGTTTCTTCTCTTTCTTGTTGCGGCAGTGTTTTGCATCCGAATTCCAGCAGCAGATGAGGATGAGAAGGACCCCGTTCACGATGCTCTCGGTCAAGCAAAGTCTGTTTATAAAGAAGACATCTCGAAAGCGAAAACAACGTTACTTGGCGTTTTCGACGGCAAATTTCAAGAGGTCGCGAAAACGGGAAATCTGGAGGCCGTAAAAAGCCTCCAAGCCGAAAAGAAAGCGTACGAGACGGATGGAAAACTTCCGACTTCTCAGGTCATGAAGAAGGCTGTCGCAGAATACCAGTCTTCCATTGACGGTGCGCACAGAGCGATGTCGAACGCGTATGCGACGGCCATGAGCGACTACACGAAAGGCCTGCAAATTGAGAAAGCGGATGCGGTCAATAACGAATTCGAAAGCTTTAAGAGGACTGGCGGTGCAAAGGAAGAGCAGGCATCTGCAAAGAAGCCCCTCTTTGAATACAAATTCTACGAGTGGAAATTGGGCGATGCGCCAATCAAGATGATTCACAAGGATGAGGGCTTCTGCTATTTGACTGTTATAAACGGGAACTTCAGCGGAGGCGGTTCAACCGCGAACGTAGAAATTAAGGACGATGGATATTGGTACCTGTGGGGAGCAAGCGGACCCAGCGACCAAGGGGGCTACGAGCGCCTCCGTGCCGTCGCAGTTAAAATAAATGTTCCTTCGCAGACACAGCAGGAACAATCTGAGAGCAAGTCGGCGTCCGCCGAGGGTGGTGGTGAAGCGAACAAGCTAAAAGACTTACTTACGAGCAAACCTTGGTTTCTTCATTGGGAAGAACAGCCACCGACTCGTGATCATTTGATTCGTTTTCTGCCGAATGGACACACCGAGGCTGCCGATAAAAACCTATCCGGCGATTGGGCCATCGTGCCAGTTTTGGCAGTTAAATATGGAGGCAACTATCTTATTCGCGTTGACGAAAAAAAACTTTCGGGGCTTCTTTATCCCAACGGGAAAGCAAGCAGGAATTTTTTTCCGATCAATAGTGCTGTTCTATTTCACCCCATTGGGGCTGAGCCATTGTTTCGTTTACCGCGACCCGAGGCCGGCGCTGCAATTGGCCTAGGTTGCCCGTTTGGGGCACGAACCAACGCCGCGTAGCAATGGCGGCTAAACGCTAGCGATAAGCAAACGGGCGTTGCGTCAGTTGCTCGTAGGCATCGATGTATTTTTCGCGCGTGGCGGCGACAACATCGTCGGGCAGCGCTGGGGGTGGGCTGTTTTTGTCCCAGGCTGCCGATTCCAGCCAGTCGCGCACGAACTGCTTGTCGAACGAGGGCTGGCTGCGGCCGGGGCGATATTGATCGGCCGGCCAGAAGCGGGAACTGTCGGGCGTAAGCACTTCGTCGATAAGAATGAGTTCGTTGGCCACGCGGCCCCATTCGAATTTCGTATCGGCAATGATGATGCCGCGCGCGCGGGCCAGTTCGGCACCGCGGCGATAGACGTTCAAGCTGCGGTGGCGAAGTTCTTCCGCCGTTTTCGCGCCGACGATTTCGACCATACGCTCGAACGAAATATTGATATCGTGCCCCGATTGCTCTTTGGTGGCGGGGGTGAAAATGGGCTCGGGGATTTGATCGCTTTCGCGCAATCCGGCCGGCAGCTTTACGCCGCATACTGAACCCGATTGCTGATATTCCTTCCAGCCGGAACCGGAAAGATAGCCGCGCACCACGCATTCGATGGGGACGACATCGGCCATGCGCACGAGCATCGAGCGGCCCGCGAACAGAGCGGGATCGACGCCGGCGGGGAGTGCCAGATCGGCCGTTTCGACCGAGAGCATGTGGTGGCGCTCGCCCAGCAATTTGAACCAGAAGGCGCTAATTTGCGTGAGCACACGCCCCTTGTCGGGAATGCCAGTGGGAAGGACCCAATCGAAGGCACTGATGCGATCGGTGCTGACCAAGAGCATGTGATCGCCCAGATCGTAGCAATCGCGCACTTTGCCGCGGCGCACCGGCCAGCCCGGGATATGCGATTCCAACAATGGAGGAGTCATCGTGACAGGCATGGGAGAGTTCCTTCAGCAAGGGTCCTGGGAGGGGGACTAGGGCTTGAGTTTTGAGGCTGATAATTTCAAACGCCAAGCAAGCTCGACGGCTAAGAGCACTGGGATCATAACTGTTTGGACATCATGCCCACGCCGAGCCGTGGGCATGGCACCCAACGATTCGTCCGACGGAATTGTACGCGGCTTGGTAGCGCGCGGATGGTTTATCGGACTGGCGGAAACGCATCTGCGGCGATCAAAATCGACACAATGGCGAAATATACCAAGGGGGCGGGGGGTCTGAAAGGACCTGGAAACCAGATCGGTTAGTTAGTGATTCGTACATGCTCACGCGAGGCGCGAGAGCATGCCACCCGTAGACAGGTCGATGCATTTAATTGGCCGGTTGATGATCGGCAAGCGCGGCTGGTACATTGGGCAAAGGCAAGGCGAGAGGCAAACCGGACATTTTCCCGCTTTACGAACTGCGGCCGCGGATTTGCACCTCGCGGCTACGGGCGAGTAACAGATTTCTAACAATTCACCCTCGTCGCGCCACGCGGCCACAACCTTATGGGTTTCATGCGATTTTTGGTTCCGCAAAACCATTTATTGCCGCGGGCGATTGAAACAGCTTACGTGCGCGGACTCGACGAGTTGCCATGGCTGGGCAAAGTATCGCTTACGGGAAATGAACTGGTTGTGGAACGCGAGAATAGCGAATCGGGCTATTTTCAAATTCTGTGGTCTGTCGAGGGGCATGGGACGCTATTGCTTTCGACTCCGACGCTAATTGAGCGGCCGGAGCCCTATTCGCTGCCGGTGGAATTGGCGCGCGGCACGCTGAACCGCCTGCGAAATCAAGTGGCGCTCTACGAAGGAGCGGGAATGACAATGTCGGAGGCAGTGAACGGCTATGTGGAAGCGGCGCTGCACGAATTCGTGAAGGCGTGCACAAACCAGGATACCCCCGACGCGGCTGCCGAACACGCCCAGCGATCGATCGGCGACTCCCTTTGGGGCATCGATGCAGTGTGCACGGCAGTGGCCGAGCGATTCTATCAGACCCAATTAAAGCAAACCTCGCGCACGCTGCCGCTGTTCGGCTGCCGGCTACGGGGCGAAGTGCCGCACGGCGAAGACCGCCGCGCGTTTGTGGCGGCATTCAACACAGTCGTTGTGCCGTTTTCGTGGGGACGCATTGAGGCCGATCAAGGGCGGCAAAAATGGTCGGCGGCCGATGCACTCGTGCAATGGTGCCAGAAACGGGGCTTGCGCATCGCCGGCGGGCCGCTGTTGGAGCTCGAGCGGCGCAGTTTGCCCGACTGGTTGTTTTTGTGGGAGGGAGATTTCGACAATTTGCTGTCGGTGGCGGCCGATCATTTGCGAGCGGTTGTGGGGCGCTATAAAGGGAAGGTGAGTTTTTGGAATGTGGCGGGGCGGCTGATCAGCGGCGAGGCGCTGGGGCTGGATGAAGAGCAAAAGCTGCGGCTGGCCGGGCAGGCAATTGAAGTGGTGCGGACGGCTGATGGGCAGACGCCGATTGTGGTGTCGATCGATCAGCCGTGGGGGGAATTTTTGGCTCACCGCGAATCGGATCTCACGCCTTTGCACTTTGCCGATGCGCTGGTGCGTTCGGATTTGGGGCTGTCGGGCATTGCGATGGAGATCAATCTTGGCACGAGCGATAGCGCGACCTTGCCCCGCGATCGTTTTGAATTCGCACAATTAATCGAGCGGTGGACCGTACTGGGCATGCCGCTGTTGTTTAATCTTTCGGTCCCCAGCGCCGGCGACGGATTTACGCCCGAGGCACAGCGTGCGTGGTACGAGAAGTATGTGCCGACGTTGCTTTCGCGGTCGGTCGTGCAGGGATTCTTTGTAAACCAACTCTTTGACGGCGAGGCGGACGATTTTCCGGGAACGGGTCTTTTCGATTCGGCGGGGGCCGCGAAGCCGGCGCTCGATGCACTGCCGGCGCTGCGGAAACAGTTTTCGGCGTGAAGAGGGTGATCTTGAGCGGCGACAAATAACCCGGTCGAGTTAAACCGCGGAGGGAAAATATGGAATCAAGTAGCAATTCGCCCGGCTTTGGGCGGCGGCAGTTCCTGCAAGGAACTACGGCCATTGCGGCAGCCAGCGCTTTAGGGCAGGTATTTGTGCGGGATGCGGGAGCCGAAGAGGCGGAACAAACATCGCATCAGGTGAAATCAATGGACAATCTTATTGGAATTCAAGTTGGCGCCGTGTCTTTTGTCGACGAAGGCGTCGATCAAGTGCTTGATATCCTTCAAGAGAAAGGCTGCGTCAACGCGCTGTATTTGGCCTCATTTACCTATGGCCGCGGCATTGCGGGACGCCAGGTGCCCGGGCAGCCGCTGCCCGACCACGGAAAGCAGGAATACGACGAGAAGACATTTCATGGCGGCAACTATGCCACGCCACACCCGCGATTCTATGAGAAGACGGTGCTACGCGATACGAAAGCGCCCGATCATGGCGACTTCGACATCGTCGAAGCGGTGCTCCCCAAAGCACGCAAACGCGGCATGAAAGTTTATTGCTGGTACGAAGATAACTTCGACCGCAACATACCCGGCATCGACGCGCTTCAGGAAATCGATTTGGCTGGCAGGCGCGCGAACACTTTGTGCCCGCTCAATTCCGAGTATCGCAATTTTCTCTTAGGCCTGACGACCGACTATTGCACGTCGTACGAGATCGACGGAGTGATGTGGGGCTCGGAGCGGCAGGGGCCGCTGAATAACATGATCTCGCATCCGGCCGATCCGATGCGCGCCGCATGCTTTTGCGAGCTGCATCAGAAAGCCGCTCGTGAGCGCGGCATCGATGTGGCACGAGCAATGACTGGTTACCGCAAGCTGGCTGAATTCGTGCGCTTGGCGGCCGCGAGCCAGCGGCCCACCGACGGATATTTCGTTTTATTCTGGCGGTTGCTGTTGGAATATCCCGAGCTATTGGCATGGGAAAAGTTATGGACCGATAGCAAGCATGCGATCTACAAGGATATTTACGATGCTGCCAAGGTGGCGCGACCTGCGGCGCAAGTGGGCTTCCATATATGGCACCAGAATTCGTTCTCGCCCTTCTTTCGCGCCGAACATGACTACGCCGCGATTGCGAAGAGCGCCGACTATTTGAAAATCGTGCTGTACAACAATTGCGGTGGTCCGCGATACGCGAAGGCGGTCGATACGTTTGCCGCGACAATCTTCCACGATGTGCCCGCCGACGAACTGCAATCGTTGTTCAATCATATTTTGAACTATGGCGACGAAAAACCTCACTCCGAGTTGCCAACCGCAGGGTTAAGTGCTGATTACGTGGCCCGCGAAACACGGAGGGCGCTCGACGACGTCGCCGGGAAGTGCAAAATTTACCCCGGCATCGATATCGATATTCCCACCGCAGCGAATCAAAAGAAAACCGCGCCGGCCGATGTGCACGCGGCCACATTGGCAGCGCTCAAAGCAGCGCGCAGGGAGTTATTCTGTCTCGCAAATACTCTGAAATGCGGCTAGCAAATCTGGCGGGGGCTGGCGACGCCGTGAAAGAGTTCGCCAGCAGCTAATGAAACCGAGAGTCGACTACGATCAGGCTGTTTACCGAGCCGGCGCTACGGCTTCTCGTCTTTCACTTTGGTGAGTTCCAGGTGACCATCGTAGCGCGAACCGGTGAAGCGAATGTTGAAATGATCTTGATCCAGTTTTCCGGTCCAGTCGTAGCGGGTGCCATCGATTGTGGCTTTTCCCGCTACGAGCGTTTCTGGAATGTTCGCTATATACCTGATGTTTCTTTCCATTTCCTTGGCCGCAATATCGCCGTTTTCGCCCGGCGTCGCGCGGCCGAACTCGACCGTATAGTCAAATGGGACGTGTTGCCACATGCCCCAAAAGCGTCCCTGCCAGCGATCGCGCGCGAGTTGTTTGATTTCGCAATTGGCCGTGCCGTCGAGCTTTTTGCTTTTCGTGGTTAGCCACGTCCCCGAATAGCGACCTTCGAGCCGAGGTGATTCTGGCTGGACGCTTGTGATCTCAGGGGGATCGGACGCCAGTGCTATGCTTGAGACGCCGCAAAGCACCGTCGACAGCGCGATCATGCAAGTGCGCAATAAGTTCATGGCACGGTCGCCCTCCTCAAGTGTCCCTGTTCGAACGCCTGAGGTGCATATCGTGTGCCGCAGAGCGCTGCTCCATCCAATCAGAGTTCAAAATCCGGCGGACAGCGCTTTGACCGTGGCGATCTCGCCGGCGACGGCGCTCGCCTGCGTAACGCTTTAGAGTTGCCCCGTGCCTTCGTACACCAGTGCAAACGTGAGCGTGGTGTCTTTGTCGGTGCCCGCCACGCGAGCGGGGAGTTTCAAGAGCAGCACTTTGTGCTGGCCGTCGTTGCGCTCGTCCAGGCGGGGGAAGTCGCCGCTGGCGTCCTCGACCGGCTGCAGATTCAAATTGCTGGGGTGCTTGGCTGCGTTGATCGTGGCCGAAGCTTTCATCAAGTCGGCGTGCGGCATGGGTTCGAGCTTGGTATCTTTCTTGGCCGGCACCATAAGCGCGAATGTACGCGTGGGCGCGACTCCCTGGTGGTTCCCGTTCTCCGGCTGAATGCCCAGCCGCACGACGTAAATCCCTCGCGGCAACTCCTCGTCGCGAAAATCGCGGCGGTCTTCATCGATTTTCAGCACGCCGAGCACGGTGCCTTCTTGAACCGTATCGAGCGCGAGCGTGCCCCCTTCTGGCTCCTTGGCCAGTGGCAGTTGCTTGCGAAACCAGAATTCGAAGAATGGCTTATCGTCGGAAGAAAGCTTGAACACCTTGCTGGCCAGCGCGTCGCGAATGGGCTGGGCCACTTCATCGGGCGGAGCGGAGTCGGCGACCGACAATGTCGCCGCGCCGTCGGCGCGGACAGAGGCCGTCGCGGATAAAACCAAAGAGACCACAATCGTCGCAATCGCGCCCTTTAATAAGAATCTCATGGTGGAGTTCCCCTTGAGTGACATGCCGAAATTCAAAGCTGGACCAGTTGCAAGCGGGCAATGCGGCCCATGAGTCAAAAATAATCGCCGTGCGCGGTAAAGCCAAGTGGCTCGACCACGCACGGCGAAAATTGCAGGTTTGCAGTCTCCAAATTGAAAGCGTCTAACAAAATGATCTCGGAGAGCGGGACAGGCACATTTTACTCCGGCGGCCTGCGTAAAATGAGCCAGTCCCCGATCATTTTGTTAGACGCTTTAAGTCGTTATTGCGTGAACGATGCCAAATATGCGCTGCGGCGATTGGCCTCGTCGAACTGCGTTCCCAGACCCGAGCCGCGATATATGGCGGCCGTGGTGTAGGCAGGTTTCGCGTCACTAACGGTCGTTAGCGGAGGATAAAACAGCTCTTCGTTATGGCACACGCAGTCGTTTCCACAAAGGCATCGCGTTTCGATTTCGACCAAGTTGCCAGCGCGCATTTTGAAGCAGCCGCCTTTGATGCATAGCGGGCAAGAATCGATCTTTACGGGGGCCGAATCAATTTCGACGGTTTGTCCCAAAAGTGCGCCGGCCTTTGCTTGGGCCAGATGGATTAGTGCGCCGCGCTGTTGGTTGTTCGCGGCGGAATCAACGATGAGCACCGAGCGCGCTTTTTGCGGAAAGCGATTCACATCGCCCAGCGTGTTGTCGGCCTCGACGACGGCGATCACGTGAAGACCATCGAGCTTGACGCCGTCGAATGTGCCTGCGGTGACCGACCAGCTCAAAATGGCCTCGCGGCCGCACAAGTTCATTTCGCCGTTGGCAAAACAGGGACCAGTATAGACATCGCACGAGCGAACTTCTGCGTATGTCCCCGTAACGGAATTCGTGGCAGTTGGCTTTGCAGAATTGACCGGTCCAAAGCTCGCCAGGCCGAGTCCGGCGATACCAAAGCTAACCAGCAACACCGCAGCCGCGACAGATAACAACGTTCGCTTCGTAAACATGATTGACTCCAGCGCGCTTAATTTCGAAAGAGTGGACCGAGTTTCCAATCGCCATTATAGCGCCTGCCGACTTGCCGTCCAATGCAAGCTCAGGCGGCACTTGTCGTGATTTAGAACAATCGCCCGTGTGTTCCGGGCGCGAGTGTTCGAAGCACGACCGCTCGGGATGGCATTCTTCCCGCCCGACAAGCTCGCCATCGGGCCCCAGCGGCTTATAGGTATGGCTGCACCAGAAGATGCCGCTGGAACCGCGATCTTCTAGCGGAATGCCGTTGTCGTAAAACATTTCTTTTGAACGGAGGCAGCGGCAGTGACGCTCGCGCAACCGAGCCCAAGCTTCTTCCGACATGGCGTTAACCCTTATTCTGGGCCGCGGCCAAAACGGTGCGCTTCACAGCCGTTCTAACCAGCGGAATCTTATAAGTGTTTCGGGTAAGCGGTGTCGCCCCTTTGGCAGCCTTTTCGCCAACGCGAGCGGCCATTGCTTCGTCGGGCGCGGAACCCTCCAAAAGCGCAGCGGCTTCTGGGACCCGCCACGGTCTTGGAGCTACGTGTCCAAGCACGACTTCTGGCTCATGTGAACCGCTTTTATCGCCAAATGCGACAGCCGCGGCCACCAACGGCCAATCGAGACCTTGCCGCTGCCGCACTTCGTAGGTGGCATTGGCCAGCCCACGAACTGGCACAGCAATCTGGGTGATTACTTCATTGGCCGCCAAAACATTTTCGCGCTCTGAGGGGCTCGTTGGAATGCGGAAAAACTCAGCCACTGGGATATCGCGGCTTTTTCCGCCGGGGCCAACAATTGTTAACGACGCGCCCAGGGCAATGAGCGCCGGTCCGATGACCGACGGGCTCACAAAATACGCAGGCCCATCGTTGCCGAAAATGGCATGGTAACGATTATCGCCTTCTGGAATGAGCGATTTGCCGTCGAGTTGACCGAGCAAGCCGAAGCCTTGCCGGTAGTACCAACAGCGAGGGCGCTGGCACAAATCGCCCGCCAGCGTGCCCATGTTGATAATTTGTGGGCTGCCGATGCCTTCGACCGCCTGCACGATGGCTGGAAACTCTTTGCGGACGCGGTCGTTATCCATCACCTCGACGAGCGGCGTGGCGGCGCCAATACGAACTGAGCCATTGGCAGAGTCGATTCCTTTGAGGGCTGAAATCTCTTTGATGTTCACCACGCGCTTGGGCGAAACCAGCCCTTGCTTCAGCGAAGTGATCAAATCGGTTCCGCCAGCCAGAATTTCAGTCTCGCCGAAGTCGGCATCGAGCAAGCCGATGGCGCTTTCCAAATCGGTGGGGCTAACGTACTCGAACGATTTCATGCGCCCCTCCTGTTGAGTTCAATGGCTTCTAAGACGCGGTCGGCCGTGAGCGGCAGCATCGGCACGCGAAATCCGAGGGCATTGGCCACCGCGTTGGAAATGGCCGCTCCGGGCGAAATAACCGGCGGCTCGCCCAAGCCAATCACGCCGCGGTCGTCGTAACCTTTGCCGGTCATCATGTGGACGCGCAGCTTGCCGATGTCCGACAAGCCTGCCAATCGATAAAACTCCATGTCGGGGTTCAGCATGCGCCCCGTTTGCGGATCGTACACCGCCTCTTCAAACAAAGCATACGTAATGCCCATGATCATCGCGCCGTACACCTGGCTCTCGGCCGTTTTCAGGTCGACGATCAGGCCGCAATCTTGCACTGCCAGGAATTCATTCATCGTAACAATGCCCGTTTCAACATCGACGGAAACGTCGGCCATTTGCACCCCGCCGACACCCGAGCCAGTTAGTTCCGTCTTTGCACCTGGCTTATGCTGACCTTGCTGCGTGATGGAATTCTGTCCCAACAGCTTGCAGGCTTCCTTCCAGGTGACGGAGTGCTTTGGATTGTCAATTTCGCGAACTGTGCCGTCAGCGGCTTCCAGTTTGTCAGCATCTATCTTTAACTCGTCGGCAACACGTTTTAGCAATTCGTTCAGCGCCGCAATGGCTGCGCGGCGCGTCGATGATGAGATGCCGCCGATGGTTGAGCTTCCTCCCGATGCGCCGTCGGCCGGATACGAATTGCGGCCGATATTCACTTGCACCGCTTCTAGCGGCAGTCCGAGCGATTCGGCGACAACAATTCCGACGCACGTGCGGGTGCCCACGCCTAAATCTTGCGTGCCGATAAAAGCCCCGACCGAGCCATCGGGATTGATCGTCACGTTGCAGGCGCTTTTGTGCCCTTGGCCCCCCCAAGTATGCAGCGAAATGCCCAATCCGCGCTTGATCGAACCCGGGGTAGAATCGCCGCGCGGATGTGCCTTCGTTTTGTAGTCCATTAACTGCGCGGCAATTTCCAGTTCTTCGCGGTACGCATTGCGCAAATTCTGCGGCGCGAATTCTAAATTAGCCAGGAAGAATTCGAGCGAATCCATGCCGAGCTTGGCGGCCAAATCGTCCAAAGCCGACATGGTGATCAGGCATCCCTGCGGATGATTCGGCGCGCGCCACGCTTTCACGGGTCCGCGGTTTGTGTTAATTGCCTGAGACGAAGTCTTGCGATTGGTGAATGCGAATACGTAGGGCAAATTCGGCCCGCCGCCGAAGCCCCCCATGCCGCCGGTACCCCAGGCCTTCGATTCCCACGCGGTCACTTTCCCATCTTTCCCGGCGCCAACTTTCACATCGGCATAGGCCGAAGGGCGGTTGCCTGCGATCATCAATTCCATTTCGCGCTCGAGGTGCAGCCGCACCGGTTTGCCTGCCTTCTTCGACAGTGCGACGCTGGCGGCGCCCCAATTCCCGGTATCGAACTTCGAGCCGAAGCCGCCACCCATATACTGGCAGTCAACCTCCACCTTGCTGGCCGGCAAGCCGGCCTTCTCGGCCAAGTCGTTGGTCATTCCCGAAACGCTTTGCGTCGAGGGCCAAACCTTCATGCCGCTATCGGTGTAATCGGAAAGTTGGCCGTGCGGCTCGAGGCAGCAATGCGTGATGACCGGCAGGCCATAGCGCCCTTCGACAATCGCAGCGGCCTGGGCAAAGCCTTCATCGGGCTTGCCGTCGGTGCGCTCGCGAGCGCGGCCTTCCACCTTGCTAGGATCGGTGTCGTCGATCTTGGGTTTCGTTTCTTCATACTCGATCTTGATGAGCCGCAAGGCATCATTCGCGATCTCCTCGCTGGTAGCGGCGAGCGCCAGAATTTCTTCGCCCGCCCAATTGACCGTATCTCCCTCTTTCTTCATGGGGTGGATGGCAGCCACTCCCTTGAGGGCTTCGGCCGGCTTCGTGTCGATCGATTTGATTTTTCCAGCGGCGATCGAAGCGCCAAGGATTTTTCCATACAGCATGTCGGGGTGCTGCATATCGAGGCTGTACTTCGCCGCTCCGCTCGACTTGGCGGGCCCATCGAGTCGCTCGATTCGTTTGCCGATCAGTTTGCGTTTGTCTTCCGGCGGCCAATTGATGCTGGTCATGAAGCACCTCCCGATTTCTTTCCTGCATCGGCCACGACGGCTTTGATGCCAGCGTAGGTGCCACAGCGGCACAAGTTGCCCCCCAAGCCCAGCCGCACTTGCTCGGGCGTTGGATTGGGATGCGATTTCAGAAGCGCCGTACACGCCACCACAAACCCTGGAGTGCAAAAGCCGCATTGTTGAGCGTCGTTGTGCACGAATGCGGCTTGCACCGGGCTGAGATGATCGGGCGTGCCGAGCCCTTCGATGGTGGTGATTTTGCTTCCCTGCACATCGATCGCCAGCGCGGTGCAAGAGTAGATGGGCCGCCCGTCTTTCAGTACCGTGCACGCGCCGCATGTGCCGCGATCGCACACTTTTTTGCGCCGGTAAAATCGAGCCGGTTTCGCAAGGCGTCGAGCAGCGTGATTCGCGGCTCGACCGATAGCTCCTTCTTCTGCCCGTTGATATTGAGGCTGATCTTCACCTCGCCCAGCCCCTGCGCGCCCGTGCCGGCGGCCGAGGCATCGCTGGCGGCATCAACGTCATCGGGCAGGCCGACCGCCAGCAGCCCGGCCGCGACAGAAGTAGCGCCAACGCCACGAAAGAACTCGCGGCGTGAAAAACCAGTTGATGAATCTGACGATTGTCGACTCACAGCAGCCTCCCATGAACAGAAGACCCGCATTGGCAGACGGTCAATTTCCGGCAGACATTCAAACTCCGCGAAGAAACAATTTCGCCGACCAGGTGGGCTGCCAATAGGCGCTCGCGCTGCCGCCGCAAGCGGCGCACTAATGGATATGGTCTAGGCGCCGTAAGCTCGATCCCCAATTCGCTTACGATTGTGAAGGCAGGCTGATTCTAAGATGCACGCTTACGATGTCAAGCATGTGAAGGCTGTTTTCGATGAATTTCTGGCAAAGCGGTGCGGAATTCTTAATTCGCTCACTGATTATTTGCTGTCGCTCGCGAAAGCTATAAGAACTTCAGCTTAGTTATCGCTTGTGTGCTCGTCGGAGCTTAGCAGCTTACTGAGTTTATCCGCGAGCCCGTCGCGAGCGTGGAAATCGATGACCTGACCATCTTTGCCCACCAGCCACATCGTGGGAATGCTCTGGATGCCATATTTCTGTCCGTAGTCGTTGTCCCATGCTTTGCCATCGAAATACTGCGGCCACGCCATTTGATGCTCTTTGACGAAGTCGGCCAGAGCCGACTTATCTTCATCGAACGAGATGGCGACGATTTCCAAACCGTGGTCGTGATATTTATTGTACAGCTCAATAACCTCCGGCATGCCGGCCACGCATGGTCCACACCAAGTGGCCCAAAAATCGACGAGCACAATTTTGCCGCGCAGTTTTTCGAGATCGACCTGCCGGCCGTCCGCGGCGCGAAACTTCAATTCCATTGGTTCCTTCTTTAAATTGGCCAGCGCTTCCAACTGCGCCAGCCGCGTAGTCGCCGCGGCCGCAATTTCGGCAAGCGGACTCTTTTTCAGCTCCTCTAGGCTGGCGATCGCATGCTCTTCATCTTGCCCCGCGGCGAGCGAGCCCACGAGCATTTTTGCCATGGCTCGATTAACCTTTGATTTGGGAAATGCCTTGATGTGATCGACAACGGCCTTCTCGAGCGCGGCAGCAGATGGTTTGGAGCCCAGCAGCAATCGAACGTTCAGCACACTCGCCTGCTCGCGCACGGCTTCGGGTGCATCGTGCGCAGCAACAATCTCGGCCATCTCCGCTTGCGCGGTCTTGATGCCGTCGGCACTATGGTTGGCTAGCACTCGCTGGGCATCGATGAACATGAGCAACCAGCGAGCGGGATCTTTGGGATACTTTTTCAGGAATGCCGCCTTTTCTTGCGCGAATTTCTCGTCACTGTCTGGCCCCGAAAGGCCGTATTGCGCATTAATGCGGGCCAGCCACTGCTGCGCGGTTTCGCCTTCGGGGTCACTCGATGCTGGCTGATTATCGGGCGCTGCCGTTGGGGAAGCCATCGCCGCGGCTTGTGTCGCGCCTGAGAGACGGCTGCCGGCATTTGCTGCGGGGCGGCGGGCGTAGGATTCTGCGCATTGACTTGGGCTTGCGGATTTTCCAGTCGGGCCCGGAGATCGTCGGCATCCTTGGCGAGCTGGGTTCCCGTGCCCTCTTTCGCCGCTTGGCGCAGCAAGGTATCGACCGAGCGAGCCGCGGCGGGCGAGAGGGTTTCATTCGCCGCGAGAATCTTTCGAACCGTATCCAAATCCTTGGAAGCTTGAATACAAGAGCGAACTTGCGCATCGGTGGCCAGAATGCGGCGCTGGCCAGCGACGTCGCCGGGAAGGGTGAAGCCATCGAACCGCTGCGCAACATCTGAATAAACTTTGTAGGCGGACCATTTGTCGCCGGAGTCGACCGCGGATTTCGCCTGAGCTACTGCGGCATCGATCTTCGGCTGTACCAAATCGACTAGCTTTTTGGCTGCCTCAGCGGTGGCTGGATCGGATGACGCGAGCGCTTTCTTAAGCGCTGGCCCTGCCGCGGAATAATTTCCAAACTCGACCGCCCGCCACGCGCCGTGCAGCACGGCGGGAATCTCGGCGGGATCGATTTGCCATTTTGCGCCTTGCAGGGCCAATTGCACCGCGCCTTCTAGATCATCCCACCGCGCCACCAGCAGCTTGCCATCGGGCGTAAGCACGCGAGCTTGGCAAATATTTTGCAGGTTGATTTCGCTTACGCCGGCCGACTGCTCAAGTTGGCGCGAAAAATCGACAACGATTGGCCAATCGATCTTGAGCTGCTTGCCGTATGCCTTTAGGAAAGATCGCGGCGTGCCGGAATTTACGGCGATAAATGCCACGGGTTCGTTTTCGTGCTTTTTCGCCAGTGCCATCAAATCGGGCCACGCGGCGCGGCACCTGGGGCATTGCTCTTCGAAAAACCAAATTACTGCGCCTTTGCCGGCCAGTGAATCGAGACTCAACGGCGCGCTATTGATCCAACTGGCTTGCTCCGGCGGCAGCGGCGCGGAAATACTTTGATCGTTTGTTTGTCCAAGCGCGGCGGCTGCGATGGCGAATACGACCAAAGCAGAAGCTAGCGCGCTGGTGAAGTCGATCGATTTGTGAATTTTCCTCATGGGAGCCGTCCCTGAGTGATTCTCCGCGTGCCAAGAAGAGGGCGCGATTCAATATGAATTCTGTCGGGTGCAGCGATTAAGTACAAGCGGAATCGTTACTGATTCCGCCATAGGTTGATGCTATGCCTTACCCACACGATGCATTGCTATGATGTCATCAGCAGGGGTGGGGGAGGAAGTGGCGATGAGCAGTTGGGTAGCACAGGAGTTGATGGGAGCGGAGTTGGGAGATATTCGATTGAGCCGGCGGCTGGTGCGGCTGGCGGAGCGATTGGATGAGCGGCCGGAGGCCAGTATCCCTCAAGCCTGCGGCAATGTGGCGGAAACGAAAGCCGCCTATCGGTTTTGGGATCACGAAGGGGTTTCGCCGGAGGCCATTTTGCAGCCGCACCGACAGCGCACGATCCAGCGCGCCAGCGAGCACGCGCTAGTTTTGGCGGTACAAGACACGATGGAGATGGACCTGTCAGCCCATGCTGCGACCGAAGGTCTGGGATACCTTGCTTGCAAGCACGCCCGGGGCTTGTTGGTGCATCATGTGCTGTGTCTTTCCGCCGCGGGATCGCCGTTGGGGCTATTGGATCAATTCACCTGGACGCGGCCGCTGGAGGAATTGGGCAAACGGCGGACGCGCAATCAGCGTGCCACCGCGGAGAAGGAAAGCCAGCGTTGGCTGGAAGGTTTGGCGTCGGTGCAGCGGCACTTGCCGCATCTCCAGGTCATGTTGATCGGCGATCGTGAGTCGGACCTGTTCGACTTATTCGCCGCACCGAGATCGGATCGTCTGGGCTTGCTCGTGCGGGTGCGAGATCGTCGGCGGCGTGCAGAAGATTCAGCCCAGCATCTGGGAGAGGCGGTCGCCCAAAGTCCGCCGCGCTGCCAGCGGATGATCGAGGTGCCGCGGGCGGATGATCGTCCCGCGAGACAGGCCGATCTCACCTTGCGCTGGAAACGCTTGACGATTTGCCGGCCGGTCAACCACCGCGGCACCGCGCCCGCTCAGCCCGTGATCCTCTGGTTTTTGCAGGCCCGGGAAGAGCAACCGCCAGAGGGCGTGACGCCGCTTTGCTGGCTGCTGGCCACCACCGTGAGAATCGAAACCATCGACGAGGCCCGGCGGGTGTTAACGTGGTATCTGTACCGCTGGCGAATCGAGCGGTTTCATTACGTACTTAAAAGCGGTTTGGGCATCGAGCGGCATCAACTGGCCACACGCCAGCGCCGAGCGACTGTTGGCCACGCTGTCGATCATCGCCTGGCATGTGTTGTGGATGGCCTACGAAGCACGCCGCCAGCCCTCGGCCTGCTGCACCAGCATCTTTACTACGGACCAATGGCGCGTGCTGCACTTGGCCGTGAATCCTCGCGCGCCACTTCCCGGACAACCGCCTAATCTGATCACGGCGGTCCGCCAATGCGCCCGCCTGGGAGGCTTCCTCGGCAGAAAACGAGATGGCTTTCCCGGAGTGAAAACACTCTGGCGTGGTTGGCGTCGACTCACCGACCTCCTCGCCGGCTATCGACTCGCCATCTCCCACACGACAACTTCCGACTGCTATGAAGAATATGGGTAAGGCATAGATAGGTTGATGGCGGCAATGAAAGAACAATCATACTTGGACGACTGGAGCAATATATTGGCCTTATAAAAGGCGATGCGATATAACATGAGCGACGCTGGACCACGCCAAATTTGATTTGATCAGAAACCTGCGATGGGTGCCATTTTTGGTAGTGGGTCAGTCTAATTGATTAGACTGACCCACTACCCCATTTTTTGCCGCGCAATGACTCTCTGATGAGGAGGAAAAGGCCGTGAAATGTCTACTCGTGCTCGCTGGCTTTGTAATGATCGGCCTCGTTTGGTCTCATGCTGTCATCGGCGCCGACGAAGCGACAGACGCGGCCAACGTGACCGCAGGAAGCAAATCGACGAGCGATAAACTCGCGGCTCTTGATGGTGCAAAGGTCTTATTCGATGGCAAAACACTCGACGGCTGGACCCAAATTCCCGCCGATTCATGGACGGTGAAAGACGACGCGATGGCCAGCAAAGGAACTGGCCGCGGAGTCATTTACACCAACGACGATTACAGCAAATATCGCCTCATGTTTAGCATTCGCCATGTGGGCGTTGAGGAAGGGAAGAAAGATCATCAAGCCTGCGTTCTTATTTTTTGCCAGCGACCCGACTCAGAAGGAAAACCGCTCGATGCCTTGGGCGGAATTCAGTTTCAAGTGCCCAACGGCGGCCATTGGGATTATCGCAAGGGGCACAATAACGACGGAAAGGGAGAATTCACTTCGGTCAACAAGACGAAGTACGATCCGCACCAGTGGAGCCGTGTCGAAATTCTAGTCGATGCCGACACAGGCGCTGCCCGTATGGCGGTGGCGCAACCCATTGGCAGCAAGGCCGTGGAAGTGGTCGATTTCAATTTGGCCGACGCGGGCCGCAAAGGCCCCATCGCCTGGCAAATTCACAACGGCGGTCTGCTCGATGAGTACAAAGATGTGTCGATCGAAGTCGATCCAAAATCAGACGAGTTGATCTCGACGAAGTAGATAATTTGTCATTTTGGCTGTGCTGGCGGCGGAACGTACTGGTGTTCAGAGAGCGCCCAGAAGGGCGACGGAGGCGAGCCGTGGGGCGTTTCACCCAGCGGCGCGTAGGCGATGATAAAGCCGAGCACCGCTACCGCGCCGCACAGGGCGCAACCCATGATGGCCCAGCGCAGCTCGCTGCGGCGCTGCAAAATATCCATGCGCTGCCAGGGCGCGAGAGTGCGAACCAGTCCGATGCCGCCGGCGACCAAGCCGCAGAGTGCAATGGGAATGCTAAGAATCGGCATGAAAAACAGCGCCAGTGCGATGCTCCCCAGTGCCACGGCAACGGTTCCAAAGGCAAGCAACGGAGGAGAGATGTGCGGCGAGGGAGGCATCGTTATTCGTTAATTTGAATTGATTGAATGTTCCAAACGAGTGGTTCGGCAGCAGCTTCGCCCTTCCGCAAGAACGACATCGAGATTGCATTCAATGCCCGGGCATGCCAGGAACGAGGCCTCGCGTTAGATAGTCGGTGTAGGTTAGGGCGACCAGAATCAATAGCCATAAACATGCGCGACGGCAAGGATAGCCCAGGTGATTCGCGGGCTGTGGATGACGTGCATGAAGACCAGCAGAACGAGCGTGGCTTTGACAGTACCGATTGTGAGGCCAAGCGCGACGTGCCAAGTGGTCGACAGCGGGATGAATGAGATGCCAACGGTCGCGAAGGTGAGGATAACGAGCGCAACAAGGACGGCGACATAGACAGGAATTGGAATGATGTGGTGATCCATAACTGTTCGCGCGGGGAAAGTCGATTTGAAAATGCGATTACAATTTGTGCGTGCCCAACAGGTACAACATGGGGAGTAGAAAGATCCAAACGATATCGACAAAGTGCCAATAGAGGCCCAGTGCTTCCACCGGCGAGTAGTAAACCGGTGAGAAGTGGCCGCGACGAGCGAGCACCATGATGACCAACACCGCTACAATGCCGAAAGTTACGTGGAGCGCATGAATGGGAGTCATAATCCAATAAAACATGAGAAAGAGTTTCACGTGCGGAACGTCGTCAGGGGAGAGGCCTTCTTTTTGCACCCATTCCTGCGGATCGAACCGCCAACCGGGAATCAGATTCTCGCGGTAATCGATGTAGTATTCGCAGGCCTTGAGCACTAAAAACAGCGCACGAGCGCGGCCGTGATGGCTAAGAACCGCGAGATCTGTTTTTGCCGGCCCGTTTGCGCGGCATGCACCGCCAGCGCCATCATGAGGCTGCTTACCAATAGCACAAGCGTATTGATGCCGCCGATGATCCAATTCAATTTGACGCTGGCTTTTTCGAACGCTTCGCCGTAGATGTTGTGGTATATGCCAAGCGCAAGGAACAACGCGCCGAAGAACATGACTTCGGTGGCTAGAAAAATCCACATTGCCGAGGTGGATGCCTGGTGCTGCTGCTCAAGATTTTCGAACTGCTCTTCCAGCCGATGGCGCACCAGCACCGAATGTTCGAGCATGTTGCGTTCGTCGGGCGTGAGCAGCGACAGATCAGAGCTCATTTTGGGCTTTCTCCAAGTGATATTGATACGGCTCGCGCACGACGGTGGGCGTTTCTTCGAAGTTGTGAACCGGCGGCGGCGAGGGGGTTTGCCATTCCAAGCCGGTCGCGCACAGGGGTTTGGGCCGGCGCGGCGTCCAAAGCGCAGCGACAGGAGCAAATAGCACAGAGGCAACACGTAACCCGCCGACAGGATAGAGGCGCCGGCGGTGGAGAGAACGTTCCAGACCTGAAATTCGGGCCGGTAGTTGTGGTAACGGCGGGGCATGCCGTTGTATCCGAGCACGAATTGAGGCAGGAACGTAAGAAAGAAGCCAAAGAAAATAATGATGGCGCTCAAGCGCGACCACCATTGCGAGTACATGCGGCCGGTTATTTTGGGCCACCAGTAGTGCAGTCCTCCCATGTAGGCCATGACCATCCCGCCGACCATGATGAAATGGAAATGCGCGATCACAAAATACGTGTCGTGCACGTGCATATCCATGCCCAGCGCGGCGAGAAACAACCCAGTCAGGCCGCCGATGGTGAAAAGCGCAACAAAGCCCAGCGCGAAGAGCATCGGGGTAGCGAATGAAATCGAGCCTTTGTAGAGCGTGGCCGTCCAATTGAAGACCTTAATGGCCGAGGGGACCGCGACCGAAAAACTCAGCGCGGAGAAAATAAGCGCTGAATAGACGGAAATGCCCGCCACAAACATGTGGTGGGCCCACACAAGAAATCCAAACGCCGCAATGGCAAGGGTGGAAAACAGCACGAACGTGTATCCGAACAATTGCTTGCGCGAAACAGGGAATGATTTCGCTGACAATGCCCATGCCGGGCAAAATCATGATGTACACGGCCGGATGGGAATAGAACCAGAATAGGTGTTGGAATAATAACGGATCGCCGCCGAACTTCGGATCAAAAATCCCCATGTGCGTAGTGCGATCCACTATCACCAGCAAAAAATCCATCGCCAGCACCGGAACTGCAAGAAGAAAAATAATGCTCGTGGCGTACAAGGTCCAAACGAAAATCGGCAGGCGACGCCACGTGAGTCCCGGAGCGCGCATCCAGTGCGTGGTGACGACGAAATTCAATCCGGTGAGTAGCGACGAAAAGCCGGCGATCACCACGCCGATCATCGTAGGCACAACATCATAGTGCGAGGCCTGCGAACTGTACGGCGTGTAAAAGGTCCAGCCGGTATCAAGCCCGCCGGCGATCATCGCGTAGAGGGTCCATACGCCGCCGAAAACATATAGATACCAACTCAGGAGATTGATTCGCGGAAGGGCTAAATCTTTCGCGCCGATCATTAGTGGCAAAATGAAATTGCCCAGCGCTGCGGGAACAACGGGCACCAGAAAGAAGAAGACCATGATCACGCCGTGCAGCGTGAACAGGCGGTTGTAAGTATCGGCCGGAATGAGGCTCCCTTCGGGGGTCAATAGATTCAGCCGATCCACCGCGATGGCGAAACCGCCGATGAAGAACATCACGGTGACAGATACCAAGTACATAATGCCGATGCGCTTGTGGTCCTTGGTCAACAGCCACGACCAAATGCCGTGCGTGATATTCAAATAGTTCTCGGGCACCTCGACAAACGGTGCTTCGACAATTTGCGATTCGAGTTGGCTGGTGCTCATGGTCGAGGTCCTCCAGCGGCCTCGGGCTGTGCCCCGGCGGGAAGGTTGGCGGGAGGCGTTCCCGGCGCGGGTGCTTCGATTCGCACGGGTGGTGGATAGTTTTCAACGCGCTTGGGAGTTTGGCCGGGCCCGAGTGCTTTGATGAAGCCGATCAGTTGCACGAGTTCATCTTCGCTGACAAGGCCTTCGAACGTGGGCATGATCGGTTCGTAACCGGCGACGATTTTGGCCGCGGGGTGAACAATCGATTCGCGCAGGTAATCGTCGTCGGCGAGCACAGCTCGGCCGTTGCGCAGGGCGACTTGCTTTCCGTAGAGTTGTTCGAGCACTGGGGCGCGAGCGTTCTCGTCGGCGCTGTGGCAACTCAGGCAGCGGTATTTCAGAAATACTTTGCGGCCTTGGAGTGCGAGCGAGCCTTCGGCCGAAGACTGAAGCCAGGTTTGATAGTCAGCCTGCGAAAGTGCGATGACCGTGCCGATCATATTGGCATGGCCGGTCCCGCAGTATTGCGAGCAAAACAGATGGAATGTGCCTTGCTTTGTGGCTTGGAACCAGACGGAGGTGAACCGCTGCGGGAGAACATCCATATGAATGCGAAATTCGGGAACGAAGAAGCTGTGAATGACATCTTCGGATGTGAGAAGCATTTTGATCGGTTGGCCGACGGGCACATGGAGCGTATTAATTTCGCGCTGCCCCTCGGGATGCTGGAATTTCCACATCCATTGCTTGCCAATGCCATAAACCGTGGTGGCATCTTGCGGGGCGTGATAGGCATCGACGTACACCACGGCGCCGAAGATGAAGATCACAATGAAAATGCACAGCGGCGTGAGGGTCCAGAACCATTCGAGCCAGGGAGGCGGGATCGTGAGTGAGGGCGGGGCAATCTGGTCGGGCCGGCGGCGGTATTTCACGGAAAAGTAAATGAGCAAAAACGCCACCAGCAAACCGACGCTCCCGCAAACGAGCAAAAGAAAATAGAGGAGCAAATCGACGTGCTGGGCCGTGGTCGAGGCTTCAGTGGGGAACAGTGCGATTTCGGCAAGGAGCGTCATACGCAGCACGTTTTTCTCAAATTTGTGGAATATTGCCCGATTCTCGCGGTGGATTCGCTGCAATTGGTTGCGGAATCAAAATAACTGGGTTGAGCGGGGGGCGCTGGTTTTCCCCGCGTTTGCGATGCTGATGGCGAAGTAAAAAGACGAAGAGGCCGCCGAGCACGACCATCGTGAGCACGCCGCCTGCGCGTACGAGGTTCATAATCGCCACGCCGTAGCGGCCGATGGTCGGATCGTAGTGGAAGCAAAACAAAAGCACTTGATCGATGGGGCTGCCGATTTTGTTGGCCGATGCTTCGACGAGCGCCAGCCGCAGATCGCGGCCAGAAAAGCGAACGTCGTAGAAATAGCGCGAGATTCGCCCGGCAGGCGTGAGGACGACGATTCCAGTGGCATGCGCGAATTGATCGGCGGCTGCGTCGTAGGTGTAGCGGAAGCCGACGGCCTGGGTGAGTTGGTGAATCGCGTCTTCTTTTCCGGTAAGAAAATGCCAGCCGGCACTAGCGCCGGGCCGTCCGTAGCGGGTGAGGTACGTCGCTTTCTTCTCGGCTGCGAGGTCGGGAGTTTCACGAGGATCGAAGCTGACCGTGACGACGTTGAACTCGCGGCCGGCGTTGAAATTCATATCGAGCATGCCTTGCACCAAGCCGTTTAGCACCAGCGTGCAAAGCATAGGGCAGCGATAGTAGGCCAGCACCAAAATGACCGGCTTATTGTTGAAGTAATCGCCGAGGCGAACGTCTGTACCGGCTTCGTCTTTGAACGTAAGGTCCAACGGCACTTGCGCGTCGAGCCGTTGGTCGAAGCCGACATTTTGCAATTGCGGAGGAAGACCTTGCGCAGCGCCGGTGTTGCGCAGGTAGCGAGGAAAATTGCCGAATAAATGAGCGAGTTTTTAATCATGGGGCGCCTCACGATAAATTCGTCCGGAATTGGGTTCTCCTCCGTCGAGCAAGCCGCCGGCTTTGTAGGAATCGGGCGCGGTCGCTTGCGCGGCGTACGGGCAGTTTGGCGACGACCATCTTCATTGCATCTTCGATCGGAATGTGAACAAACTGCGGATCGTCGGTCGGGCCGTACGTGTTGAGTTGTCTTTGCTTTGCCAATTCGCGCTGGTAGAAGTCGCTAGCTTGGTTGCCGGTCAGGCGGTCGAGCGGTTCCAGGCGTGGCTCGGCCGGCAAGCGCTGGACTTCAGGAGTGGCCAACGGATAGTTCGACGTTTTGGCCGCGAGCTGTTGGCGATTGCGGGCTTCGAAGAAAATCCAAACGAGGAAGAAAATGGCCGCCCCGCTCAACACGAGCGCCAAAATGACGGCCATGATCGAGCGAAATGGAATTACATGCGGCTCGTGCTTGACCAGCGGATGCTCGATGCGCCCATCGGCGTGGCGGATTTCTGAAGGGGTTTGCGGCGATGGCTGGGGCCCAATCGAAGCATCGCTTGGCGCGGCTTTGCGGTCGGGCTGTTCAGGTTGCGGTATCGGGTTATCCATGAACGAGCGATTCCTCAAATTGGGCTTCCCATTGGTCAGACAATTGCATTCGTGTTGCGGTGAGCGCGTTTTTATCGTTCGGGCCCAATAGCGGCGCACGGCGCAGGCACCATACAAACACAGCGAGCCAAACGCCGCCTAGCGCCAGCGGCGCGACAAGCGACATCCAACACTTGGCGATTGTTTCGGGACGGAAAGCCGGCAGAATTTGCCAATGCACGAACGCCACTTGCACCCATAGCAGCACTACTGCAATTCGCCGCAGTGCTACAGGGCGTTGCTTAATGGTTCGTTGCAGCAGCAATAGAAATGGGACAACGAAGCCAAAAAGTGCAAGAGCAATGGTCAGCACCAGCCAGCCTCCGCGGACGCGATCGACGTACCACACATCGTCGGCAGGTAAATTCGCGATCCAAGTGAGCATGAATTCAAACCACCACATGTAGCTCCACAGAATGACAAATGTTACCAGCAGCGTGCCGATATCGTTGAAAACTTTGGTAGACATAAAATCAACAAGCGGTGGACGTTTTCGCGCGAGCGTGAGTGTAATGATCGCCATGGAAAATGCGATTAAAGCCTGTTGGCTGGCAAATAGCGGCCCAGTGATTGTCGAGTGATATTCGGGCTGTAGTGAAATGATCCAATCGACCGACGCGAAGTGCATGGAGATGCCATAAAAGACCAATCCAAAGCCGCTGATACCATTAAGCCAAAGCGCCGCGCTCGACTGGCGAATTCGATCTTGGCGAACACGATCTTCCTGGCGCGACCAGCGGCAAAGAAAAAACGCAAGAATGAGCCAGACACTAAAATAGATACCCGCGCGAATGCACCAGAACGGCCAATTCATATAGATGCTTTGCTCTTGGAGCAGTTGATTGGCAGCGACCGCATCGGGCTGTGCAAACGGATAAATGAACTTAGCGCCTCAGCGCCACGGGAACGAAACCAGCGGCCAAGAGTGGCAGCGTTTTCAGGCATGATTCAAAGATGCGGCGGGTCACAAAACCCCAGCCGCCGCCCGTTATGTAATAGATCATTAGGAGCATGAGGCTTCCCGGCGCAATGTTCAAGCACGGCAGATACGCCGCCAAATAAGCGTGAAAGAACTGCGCGGGATCGAAGATGCCGCCGAGAATGAAGATTGCGCCAGCGATGATTCCCACGGCCAGCGCCGCAACCATTACGCGCCTTGTTTCGCGCGGGGCGGTAACTTTCAGCGTCTCTGTGGAAATCGAGTTCATTGTTTTGCGCGAGTCTATGGAGACCGCTGATTGAGATTGCTGATCGGCCGAAGTTCGCTGCGGCGCTTCGTCCGCGGGGCAATGCTGGCTAAATTGCAGCGCGCGAATGTAGGCCACGATTGCCCAACGGTCGCGCGGAGGGATTTGCGCGGCGTACGACGGCATCGAACCGTAACCTTCCGTAATTACGCGGAAGAAATGGCCGACCGGGGCGTCGCGCAGCCGATCAATGTGATACGATGGCGGCCGCGTGTAGCCGCGCTCGACGATTTTGCCTTGCCCCGTGCCGAGCGAATCATGGCAGACCACACAATAGATCATATAGCGGTGGTAACCATGCTCGACGAACGATTCGTCGATCGGCATGGGAAACTCATTGACGACGTTTTGAAAGTCGGCCAGCTCGGCGGCCAACAGCGTTTGCGCGTTGCCCGTATCGCGTGCTTCGGCGCTGCCCCGCGTCGCTGTTGACGTGGTAGATGCGGATGGCGCTGCGATCCGTGGCGGAGCGTATGTGCTGCGGCCGGTGAACATGGCCCAATCGGTGTGGAGATGCCCACGAGCGACCGTGCCCGCAACGGGTGATTGTGACGAAGTACCCCCGGGCAGAAAACTAATCGGCCGATCGGGGCGCAGGCTCGGTTGATCGGCCATTTTTTGCTGGCAGCCGGCGGCAAATGCGGCAGCGCCAGCCACATAAACGCACCAAGCAATTTGTAATCGGCCATTCACGTTTGCTGCTCCCCGACTTGCACCACGGTGCGCTGCTCTCGAACTGCGCCCTGCAGGCCCGGCTGCTCGATTTCCGGCGGTGGACCAAGTTCTTCGGCAGGCACTTCAATGACTTTGCCGTGCGGCGAAAGCGACAATAAGAATTCAGCGGTGTCATTCAGATGAAACAACGGATCGCTCGCTTCGATGCAAAGAAAGAAGCGATCTTGGCTGGCGCTCGAACTGCGGCACGTTAAACACGGGATGATGCGGCTGCGGCAGGCCATTTAAAAAGAGCATGCCCAAAAGCGCCGAAAAAGAGGCGACCAGCACCATGACCTCAAACGTGATGGGAATGAACACCGGCCAACTATTGAGCGGCCGGCCGCCGACGTTCATTGGATAATCGACCGACATCGAATAAAGCTGCATCGTGAAGCCAACGAAGGCCCCGACCAAACCGCCTATGAATACGACCGACGGCACGCGGCTGCGCTTCAACCCCAGCGCCACTGCCAAGCCTTCGACCGGATATGGCGCGTAGGCGTCCATATCTCGGTAACCGGCTTGCCAACTTTTTTGTGTGGCCTTGAGAATTTCGTCGGCCGTGAGAAATTCGACCATCAGGCCATGTAGTGCCGGCGCTTTCATCGTCCCTCCTCGTGGGCATGCGAGCGTGGCAAAAGCCCCCGCAATTCCGACATCGAGAGCATGGGCATCAAGCGCGCGAACAACAAAAACGCGGACGCAAACAGGCCGAATGAGCCGAAAATGGTGAGGTAATCGAACACCGTCGGCAAAAACATGCCCCACGACGACGGCAAGAAATCGCGATGCAGACTTGTCGTGATGATCATGTAGCGCTCCAGCCACATTCCGATGAGCACGAGCACCGAAACTGCGACAAGCACCGCTTGATTGCGGCGCATACGGCGAAACCAAAGAATTTGCGGCGTAATGGTATTGCAGAACACGAGCGACCAAGTCACGAGCGCATACTGGTTCCAGCCGATGAGCCGATTCAAGTACACGTAGTGCTCTGCTTTTTCATGGCCATACCAGGAGAGTGTTTGCTCGCTCAAATAGCCGTAGGAGGTGAGCAAACTAGTAGCCAGCACAATGCGCGCCATCACCTCGAGATGGTCGATGGTGATGAATTCTTTAAGACGATAGATGTGGCGAATGGCAACGCACAGCAATATCACCATGGCAAAGCCGGAAAAAATCGCACCGGCAACGAAGTAGGGCGGAAAAACGGTTTCGTGCCATCCGGGAACGTTGGAGATGGCGAAATCGGAGCTGACGACCGAGTGAACCGAAACGACAAGCGGAGTGGCCAGGCCCCCTAACAGCAAATACGCCGATTCGTAGCGGTGCCAATGCCGCGCGGAGTTGCGCCAGCCCATTGCCATAATTCCGTAAATGATTCGAGCGCGGCGCGATTTCGTTCGATCGCGCAGGGTAGCCAAGTCGGGAATCATGCCCATGTACCAAAACACGAGCGATACCAGAAAATAGGTGCTGACGGCGAACACATCCCAGACCAGAGCGCTGCGGAATTGAGGCCAGAGCCGCATGGTGTTGGGGTAGGGGAGCAGCCAATAGAAAAACCAGGGGCGGCCCAAGTGAAGAATTGGAAACAGACCAGCGCACATCAGGGCGAAAATAGTCATCGCTTCGGCGATGCGATTGATCGATGTGCGCCACTTCTGGTGCAACAACAGCAAAATCGCCGAAATGAGCGTGCCGGCATGCCCGATGCCAATCCACCAAACGAAATCGGTAATCGTAAAGCCCCAGGCAACGGGAATATCGATCCCCCAAATGCCGACTCCCATGATGAAGAGATATACCACTACGGCTGAGAACAAAAGCAACAGGGCTAGCGCCGACCAGAGCGACGTTATGAAACCCCAGCCTGTGGGGCGCTCGAGCACCACGTCGCTGATGGTCTGCGTAATGGTGGTAAGCGTTTGGCCATGCGGAATGTAGCCGGGCTGGCCGAGAACGCGTTCTTCGGCATCGATGGCGGCGGCGACTTCGGAAACTTCAATCATTGAATTGCCGGTGCGAATTGCGGGTTTTTTGGGCGGCTGTCTCGACACGCGTTATGTAACTTTGGCGGCGGATTTCGCTTCCAATTCCGGATTTGGGTTTCGCAATTGCGCTAAATAGGTAGTGCGCGGGGCGGTGTTCAGATCGTCAAGCAGCGAGTAGTTCAGCGGTGAATCGTGCCAGTTCTTCACGGTGCTGTGCGAATCGTTCAGATCGCCGAACACGATGGCTCGCGTGGGGCAAACGGCTTGGCAAGCGGTGAGCACGTCGCCGTCGGCAATCGGTCGCTGCGATGTCTCTTCGCCAATTTCGGCCTGGCGAATGCGCTGCACGCAGTAGGTGCATTTCTCCATCACACCCCGCGAACGGACCGTCACGTCGGGGTTGTACTGCATGCGCTGCCCCGGGCTGCGGAAATCGGCAAACGCCAAAAAATTGAAACGCCGAACTTTGTACGGACAATTATTGGAGCAGAATCGCGTGCCCACGCAACGGTTGTAGACCATTTCGTTCAAGCCTTCGGCACTGTGGACTGTGGCTTCGACCGGGCAAACATATTCGCATGGCGCATTTTCGCAGTGCATGCAAGGAAGCGGTTGGAAGTGGAACGCATCGGGTTCGTCGGGCGCTCCTTCGCAATAGCGATCGACGCGAATCCAGTGCATTTCGCGGCCGCGCGAGACTTGTTCCTTGCCGACGACTGGAATGTTGTTCTCGGCTTGACAGGCGATCACGCAGGCGTTGCAGCCGATGCATGAGGTGAGATCGATAACCATGCCCCATTTGTGTTTGGGAGGGCTGTAATCGTACGGCTGATATAAATTGAGCGGCGGTAGAGTCCGCGTCGAGCGATCTTCTTCTTGCTTTCGTTCTTCGGCAGGGGCGAAATTCGGCTGCTCCTGATATTGCTTAAGCGTCCCCGAGCGAGCCGGCTCGCGCTCTTCCATCCGGTGATGCGCCTGCGTGCAGGCCACGAGTTCGGTGCGGCCGGTGTCGGTAACCTTTAGGCCCGACGCGAACCAAGGAGCCGCGCTCGTGCGCAGGCGATAGGCATTCGCGCCGACGATTTCGTCTTGCCAGCCGCCGATGCGACCGGCATTCTTGCGGCCGTATCCTAGACTGATCGATACAGTGTTGTCGGCATGACCCGGCATTATCCACAGGGGTACTTCAAGCGATCGGCCCTCGAGGGTCAGTTCGACCACGGACATGTAATAGCCGCCGTGCTCACCGCCATGAGCGTAGCTACCCATTGAAAGGCCAAGGCGCGTTGCGGTCGTCGGGCTCACGATGGCCGCGTTGCCCCACGTAAGTTTCGTGAGCGGTTTGGGAAGCTCCTGGAGCCAGCCATTGTTGGCGAAGCGACCATCGTAGATCGATGGGTCGGTAAGAAAGTTGATTTCGAGTTCGTCGGATGCTGATTGCGAGGAGTTTTTCGCCGCGCTCGCCGCGCCGCCCGACTGAAGCGCGGACTGCAAGCTATTTGTGAGGCGCACCGACCGTGCTGGTGCGCGGGTATTGGAAATAACGCCGTCGTGAAGGGCGGTTTGCCAGCGTGTCTCAAATTCGCCCAGGTTTTGTTCGCTTAAGCCCCACTCGCGCCGCCAAAAATCGCGGACGATATCGCGGCCGCCTGAGAACTGCGACTGGTTTAAAATGGCGAAAACTTCGTGAGCCGATCGGCCGTTGTAAAGTGGCTCGATGACCGGCTGCACGATCGATGTGCTCCCATCGTATGCCCGGGTGTCGGACCAGGCTTCTAAATAATGCGCTTCGGGTAAATGCCAGTCGCAGAGGCGCGAGGTTTCGTTTTCGTATAGGCCGAAGTAAATTCTTGTTTTCACCTTTTCAAGCGCACCCGCAAACGAGATATCCAGAGGCGCATCGTAAACCGGGTTGCCGCCAAGGAAGATGAGCAGTTCCACGTTGTTTGTTTGCATGGCGGCGACTAAATCTCGTAGCGATTCGTTTCGATTGACCGGCCGCGCATCGATCGGCTGAATGTATTCGATCGTACCGCCGATGTTCCCCAGGCGATCGTTGATGGCATGAGCCAGCAGATGAACCGCCGCAGGCTGCCGCTCGCCGGCCAGTACAATCGATCGGCCGCGGTGCGCTTGCAAATCACGTGCAACAGCGGTAATCCATTCGCTAATTTCCTTTCCTCCGGCCGCCGCATTCAGTTGGGTCGCGGCTTCACTCAGGCCCAATTCGGCAGCAAGATGCCTGGCAGCGGTTTCGACATCTCGCGATTTAACGGCCAAGCGATGATCGGCTTTCGCGCCGGTGCAACTTAGCGCTGTTTCCACGACGTAGAGCCGGTTCATAGCCGCGGTGCTGGCATCGGCGGTGCTTGTGCGTACACGGCGACGGCTCATGAAATCGGCGGCATGGCGGAGAAACTCCGGGCCGCTGGCGAGAAAATCGGCGTCGAGCGAAAGCACAACATCGGCTCGCGTAAAATCGTATCGCGGAACCACGACCTCGCCGAAAGCACTTTGCGCGGCTTCGTATGCTCGGTCGAAATTGATCGGTTCGTAAACGTGCCAGCGCGCTTCGGGCATTTCGCCCAGCAGCGTATTGATTTGCTCGACGAGCGTTGGCGAAATGACGGTTTGAGTAAGCAATCGCAAACCTGCGCCGCTAGCGTTGTGCCGCGATTGCATTAGGCCGCGAAGCGCGGCGACGGCATCGTCCCAGGTGCGCGTTTGCCCTAAATGACGAACGACCTGCGAGCGATCGGGGTCGTACAACTCGAGAACCGACGCTTGGTGAAAGACGCTCGTCGCGCCCCGACTGGCAAGATGGTCTGGATTTCCCTCGATTTTTGTGGGCCGTCCCATGTGGGTTTCGACCAGCAGGCCGGTGGCCGCCCCGCCCAGCGCCATGGCTGTGGCATAATAGAGCGGCTTGCCGGGAAGAATTTCTTCGGGTGCACGCACGTAGGGCACGATTTGACTAGGGGGCGCGGGCTTCACCGAACAGCCGCTGATGCCCCCCAGCGCGAGCGACGCTCCCATGAGCGAGAGAAATTTCCGCCGGCTGAGCGAATTGGGCCAGTCGGAAGCTTGCGTGGGAAACTCGCGCACCACCAACTCTTGAAATTCCGCCGTTTCTGAGAGTTCTTCGAGGCTAGTCCAGAGTCTGCGGCCGCTGGCGCTTTTAGAGTTGCCAAGCGGAGTCAGTCGATCGCGTAGATCTTTTCGGCAGCTCATGGTGTTCTCAGTAAAGTCACACGCACGCAAATCAGCCGGGGGGATCCTGACGTTCAACGATGGCACACCGAGCAACTGGTAATCTGCTGGGCGTCCTTCACGTGGTATTCCTCGCACAATTTTCGGCCGAGCGTTTCCTGGTTGGCCGGTTTTTCATAGCGAATATTAAACGCTTCTTCACGCGGGCGAATCTGCCGTTCAGGATGCCGATGGCAATCGAGACACCAGTCCATCAGCAAGCTGGGCACCTGATACGTGAATGGCATTTCGTCGATGCGCCCATGGCAGGCCGAACATCCCATTCCCTTTTGCACGTGGATGCTGTGATCGAAATAAACAAAGCCAGGCAAGTTGTACACGCGATCCCAAACAAGCGGCTTATTGTCGCGGTAACTATTGCGCACCGGCTCGAGCATTTGGCTGCCGACCCAAATTTGGGAGTGGCAGTTCATGCATGTCTTCGTCGAAGGCATGCCGGCGTACGACGATGTTTCGACCGTCGTGTGGCAATAGCGACAGTCGATTCCCAACATGCCCACGTGGTGTTCGTGGCTGAAAGGGATGTGTTGCTCGCGGGCAATTCCGGCGCTGGTGCCGTACGAGCGGGTGTACATGAGTGCGAACCAAGCGAATAAAGCGCCGCCAAAGGCCGTGCCAATGATCGTTAACCGCGATATGTAGTTGATCGATCGCGGAAAGATTTGCGCCACGGGTCAGTTCTCCGCGCGGCCGTTCAAGGGACAGCGGTGCAGACCGCTGAGGTTATGGGGCAGGCTGACACAAAGCGTATATACGGGCGGATTTCAACCGAAAATTTCTGCGTGTATTCCAATCAACTTGATCTTTACTGAGCCAATGCCCATTTTTGGGGCGAACCTTCTCGAGTTATCGGCTTTGGCCTCATCAATAGGTCGTCCTTGCGAAAGTACGGATTATCGACACGATAACGTCGAAACCGGTCGCCGCAAGGTAAGCAACTGCGATGCCACGCTTGCCACTCGACTGAAACTAACCGAGTTCTTGCGCAATCGCGCAGGCAACTTCCGTGGTCGTTGCCTTGCCGCCGAGATCGGGAGTTCTAGGCGCAAGGGGCGATGCGAGCACTTTTTCGATCGCACGTTCGATTGCGCCTGCAGCGGAATGCTGATTGAGGTGGTCGAGCATCATTGCCGCCGCCCAAATCTGGCCGATTGGATTCGCGATGCCCTTGCCGGCAATGTCGGGCGCTGAGCCGTGAACCGGCTCGAACATTGAGGGAAACGCCCGCTCGGGGTTGATATTTCCCGACGCGGCCAACCCAATTGAACCGACCAGAGCAGGGCCGAGGTCGGAGAGAATATCGCCAAATAGATTCGAAGCCACGACCACGTCGAACCAATCGGGGTGCTGCACGAAATGGGCCGTAAGAATATCGATGTGATATTTGGCGGTCGTCACGTCGGGATAGTCTTCCCCGATGGCTGCGAAACGTTCGTCCCAAAAGGGCATGGTGTGATAAATGCCATTGGATTTTGTGGCCGAGGTTAAGTGCTTTCGCTTGCGAGTGCGTGAAAGCTCATAGGCATACCGAATTACCCGATCGACCCCGCGGCGGGTAAAGACGGCTTCTTGAATGACGACTTCGTCGTCGGTTCCTTCGTAAATCCGGCCGCCAATGCGGGAGTATTCCCCTTCATTGTTTTCGCGACAGATAACCAAATCGATTTCGCCCGGCGCACGATTGGCTAGCGGCGATCGAACCCCAGAAAGCAGCCTGACCGGGCGCAAATTGATATATTGCCTGAGTTCGCGGCGCAATGGAACTAGCAGGCCCCATAGGGAAACGTGGTCGGGCACAGCCGGATGACCCACGGCGCCCAGCAGGATGGCATCATATTGTTTCAATTGCGCGATGCCATCGACCGGAAGTAATGAGCCTGTATTCAACAGGCGCTCGCAACCCCAATCGAGTTCGATCCAGGAAAATTTGAACTCGTGGAGCCGGCCAACTGCTTCAAGCACTTCGACGGCAGCCGGCAGCACTTCCTTCCCGATACCATCTCCGGGAATTAATGCGATTCGATAGGTGTGCGGTTGATTTGACATGAAAGCGTGTGCGATAAGTCTCAATGGCTTTTGATTTTAGATAAGCCTATTGGATTACCCATCGCCTGTGTACCAGGTCGACTTGCGATATTCGATTTGGATTTCATCGCGCTGGCGATAAGCCCTAGCGCGCTTCTGATTCGCGGAATTGCTGGGGCAAGCCAACGGTTGCGCTAATTTCTTTTTACATGGCATCGCGATTGCGGCAGCCGCTCGTGCCCCCGAAACATCCTTTAGATTGTCGGGACTTTCTAGTGAAAACGGGCGGTGAGTTGCCCGTGCGGGAGGGCGTTGGTTCGATTTGTATCGCGTTGGTCGTAGTTGAATCAGCAGCGGAACTCTGGTTTTTTGCTTTGTAGTAAGCAGTCGTTGTTTTGTTCGCTCGAACGCGGCTTGGGGCGCAAAGGCTGTTCATGGAGCAGCGCGCAATTACGGTACGCGGAATTGTGCAGGGCGTTGGGTTTCGACCCTTCGTCTATCGGTTGGCATCGACGTTTGGACTACAGGGTTTTGTGCGGAACGATGCGGGATCGGTTTATATCGAAGCTCAAGGGAAAAAGGGGTGCTGGAAGAATTCGAAATGGGATTGCTTCGCCAGGCGCCGCGGCTGGCTCGGGTTGAATCGATTCGCTCGATGCCCATGAGCAAATCTTGGCCCGCACTGAAAACCTGCCCGACGAACAGTTCCGCAAACTCCACGGGGCCATACGCGGCCTGAAGCGCCTACACCCCATCGAGCACTTACCGGCAATGGAAAATCAATACGCCAACAACTTTGCTTGGGAAATGGAAACCCGGCCGCAACTGGAGAGTGTGCGGCATCTCGGCGTCGAGCTGCGCGCGGGCAGCCAGGTGCGCCTCTGGCCCAAGCAAAACTCCGACATTATAGACCTCGCACTAGCCGGCAAAGTGGCCACCATCGAGGCCATCGAACAAGATTACGAAGAGCGCGTGCATCTGGCCGTGACAATCGACGATGATCCGGGAAATGATCTCGGCCGCCAGCGCCAAATCGGCCACCGCTTCTTCTTTTCGTTGGAAGAAGTCGAACCGATAAGTTTGCCCGACAACAAACCGCAGGACTGACGTACCCATGGCCGCCGCTAAACGCATGTTGATCGCCGGCATCGGCAACATCTTCTTTGGCGATGATGCCTTCGGCTGTGAAGTGGCCGGGCAGCTTGCGCGCAAAGTTTGGCCCGAAGGAATCGACGTCCGCGATTTCGGCATCCGCGGCCTCGACTTGGCATACACTCTACTAGAGCCAATCGATCACGTAGTGCTAATCGACGCGGTGGCGCGCGGCGGCGCTCCCGGCACGCTGTACGTCATCGAGCCGAATGTCGAGGTGCTCAACGCCCCGCCCGGTGCGGCCGAAAACCTATGGGATGCGCACTCCATGGATCCCGCCAAGGTGCTGCGCTTGGCCAAATCGCTAGGGGCCGAACTCGGCAGCATCGTGCTAGTCGGCTGCGAGCCCACGCCTTTCGATCCCGACGTCGATCTTTGCGATGGGCTCAGCCAGCCGGTCGCGGCCGCAGTGAGCGAGGCGGTGAATCTGATCGAATCGTTCGTGGCTCAATTAACGTCAACAGGTCAAATCGATTTCACCCAATCGCCGGCAACTTCTCACGCCTTGCAAGGCAAGGAGTAATTGCATGAAAGCAATAATGATTTTTTGCGAATATGTATTAGGCGTTATCGTCTTGCTGATCGATCTGGTCGCCATCCTCATCGGCCTATTCGTCAGCCTGTTCGAGTTGCCTCGATACTTGCGATATAAGCGGATGTAGGATCTGCGTTATGCACGAATTGTCGATAGCCCTGAGCATGCTCGACATGATCGAAGAAGAAGCCGCGCACCGTAGCGGGGCGGTCGTGAAAGCGGTGCACGTCAAGCTCGGCCCGCTCTCAGGCGTGGTCAAACAGGCCCTGCGGTCGGCCTACGATTTAGCCCGCGAAGGAACTACTTTGGCCAATTGCAATTTGGTGGTCGAGGATATTCCGCTGATTGTACGCTGCCGCTATTTGCAGCGCCGAAGGCCCGCCGGAATCGCCCTACTGCATGGTTTGCGCCGGTGCGGCGCGTCGAATGTCGAAGTCGTCAGCGGCCGCGAATTGGAAGTGGCCGCGCTGGAGATCGAATCATGAACCATTCCACGCGCCTCGTCGAAGTGCGCACCAAAATTCTGAAACAAAACGATGTTATCGCGCGACGAGCTGCGCAATCAATTTCATGATGCCGGGGTGACCGTCGTCAGCTTGGTTTCCAGTCCCGGTTCCGGCAAAACGGCATTCCTGGAAAGCACGCTTCGCATGCTGCGCGAGCGATTTCGCGTTGCGGCCCTGGTGGGCGATTTGGCGACCGACAACGACGCTCGCCGCTTGGGCCGCGCCGAGGTGCCCATCCACCAAATCATCACAGGCACGGTCTGCCATCTCGAAGCCGAAATGGTGCGTAGCGCGCTGCTCAATTGGAAGCTCGCCGATTTGGATTTTCTGTTCATTGAAAACGTCGGTAACCTGGTGTGCCCCGCCTCGTACGATCTTGGCGAACAGTTCCGCGCAGTCCTTTTTTCCGTGACGGAAGGGGAGGACAAGCCGCTAAAATATCCGACTATATTCAACACGGCCGATATCGCTATCATCACAAAAACCGATTTGGCGGCCGCCGTCGATTTTGATGTCTGCGCGGCCCAATCGAACATTCAGGCGGTGCGTCCGGGAATCGATATTTTGGAGGTATCGGCGAAAACAGGACAGGGGATGGATCGCTGGCTCGACGTGCTCGTCGACCAGTGGGCGGCAATGCCCGTTCCAGCGGGAGCCGGCCAGATATAGCTGTTAAATCAATTTTTATTGAGGTCAAATTATGAACACTGATCATCGTGCTTACCTGCCCTGGTTCATTGCGGCATTTATGGTGCTTGGAACCCCGGCTATCGCTTTCGCCCATACCGGCGTGGGCGAGGCTTCGGGCTTATTAAATGGTTTGGCACATCCGCTGGGAGGCTTGGATCACCTCTGTGCCATGATCGGCGTCGGCCTCTGGGCCGCGCAGCGCGGCGGCCGCGCCATTTGGTTAGTGCCATTGGCCTTTGTGCTCGTAATGGCCATCGGTGGGTTGCTGGGCACCATGGCCATCGGTCTGCCGCTAGTCGAGCCGGGCATCGTTGCCTCAGTGCTGATATTGGGCATCTTAATCGCGGCCGCGGTCCGTTTGCCCCTCTTGCTCAGCGTGCTCATCGTCGGCACGTTTGCCTTGTTCCATGGCCACGCCCACGGCGCCGAAATGCTGCACACCTATTCCGCCCTGGCCTACGGCATCGGCTTCATCATTACCACCACCGCGCTGCACGCGTGCGGCATCGGTCTCGGACTGTTAGCTCGCCAATCGGGTTCAGTGTGGCTCATTCGGTATGCTGGCGCGGCAATTTTCCTCGGCGGACTGTGTTTATTCCTTTAACTCGTGGGGCATGACTTACACGGCGGCGTTTGTGGCTCTACCATTATTCCAAAATCGATGATGTCTGCTTGGAATATGGCCGGCAACGGATTAATTGATTCCACGTTTTAACAGCATCGCTCCGGCCAAACCAACGGCCGCAATTTCCGCGAGATAAATACTTTCTGGTTCCGGCACCGGCTGCACGCCGCCAGCGCCAACCAGTGGGACGGGATTGGAGGCGTAGTAGTTGTAACCGGCTAAGAACAAGCCAAAGTCGCTGGAATCGACCGTGCCGCTGTAGTCGTAGTCTCCCACCGCCCAGCCCAGCGAGGCCGCCGTGCCCGGATCGTTGTAGCCGGCCAAAAACAGGCCGAAGTCGGTCGAATCGACCATACCATCCAGGTTCGAGTCCCCGATGTAGGTGTACTTGAACAACACCGAGTTCTGATCGACCGACACACCCGCGAATTGCGGCAGGCTCGTCCCATTGCCGTAGAACAATTCGTCGCTGGCGTTGCCTGCGCCGCCGAGATTATTGTTGAGCACAATGCCCACGCTGGTGGGAATGCCGCCAGCAATGTCAGCGGCTACTTGCGAACTAGTGATGCCCGGTTGATCCCAGGCAAAATTGTCGAAGGCGTTCTTCACCTGCCCCAACAGTTGCTGATAAGTGTTTTTAGCATTGGTAAAACTTGTATTCGTGACCACCATCTTATTGTTCGTCAGGTCGAGCGTGGTCGTCGGCGCCACCATCGATAAGCTCGATAACACTACAGGCGCACCAAGATTCGCTTGCAGCTTCACGTTGCTGGAACCGGTTATCAATAATCCCCCCGCTCCCAACGCGTGCGAATTGCCCACTACCAGCGTGCCCGCATTCACGGTCGTTCCGCCGGAGTAACCGTTGGCGGCATTGTTGAGGGTGACTGTGCCGGGGCCGTTTTTGGTAATGCGTCCGTTGCCGCCAATCGCGCCGGTAATGTTCAAAACAGCATTGGCGTTGGGCGTGCCGCCAGTGAGCGCGCTACCGGCATCCAGCGTGCCGCCGGAACTATTGACGGTAATCGCGCCGGCGAAGGTGTTTTGCGTGCCCGTGCCGCTTTCGCCCCAAATCGTGCCACCGTTGAGCGTGCACAGCTTGTTCATCACGTTCGACGCCCCCCAGAAGCCCAGAGTCGCGCCTGAAGCCACGCTGACCGTGCTGGTCGGATCTCCCATCGAGCTGGTGCTGGTTTGAAAGGCCAGAATGCCCTGATTGATGTTGATATTGCCCAAGGCCGGATCAACGGCCGCGCCTACCAGCGAAATCTGGTTGGTACCAGTCTTGGTAAGGGCGTAGTTGGTGCTGCCGGTGCTTAAGGTCGCGCCCGTGCCGCGAATATCCCAGCGCCCCGTGCCGCCGAAAGTTGTATCGCCGGTAAGCGTGACATTGGTCAGAGCGCTGGTTTGCTGGCTGCCGGTGTTGACGATCGCCCCTGCGCCGCTGGTGCCTGTGCCATCCACCGAAATCGGCTCGGTGCTGAGGTTAAAGCCATTGATATCGAGCGTGCCCCCGTCAATTTGCGTGCCAATCGTGGAATTGGTGCCCAGCGCCGCAGTCGACCCCGCCTTCAGCGTTCCACCGGTAATTGAGACTAAAGAGCTGTTGCCGACCGAGCCGGTCACAAACAGCGTGCCGGCCCGCACGTCGGTCAGTCCTTGATAGGAGTTCGTGGTCGACAAAGTTAGCGTGCCGGTGCCGTCTTTGCGCAGGCGTAGCGCCGCCGGTAATCGCGCCAGCTGCCCGAAACCACGTAACTCTTGGTGGAGTTAAAGCGAATGTAGTTGGGCCACACATTGCCCGAGATGTTCACATTCGTATTGGCCGCCGCATCGGTGAAATTGATCTGGTCGTCGATGTTGAACGAGGCTGCGATTGCCCCATTCAAGAAGCTCATCGTTGTGTTGTTGTCCCAGGTGTTGACGCCGGCCGTGCCGTTCCAGGTAAGAACATTGCTCGTGCCGATGTAGCCGGTAACGGTGCGGTGCTCGACCCACGAATCGCCGGCAGGAACGCCATAGTCCGTTCCAATGCCACGGTACAGCCCGAATTTCGGCCGATAATCGGTCGAACTAGTCAAGTATATCGGTTGATTGACGAAACCCGAGAATGGATCGCCGTTGATCGAGGCGACGACGGAGCCGGTCGATTCGGTCGATTGGCAGGTCGCAATGCGAATGTCGACGTGGATCCATTGGCCGGCAGTGAAGCTGAAGGTTCTGACAGTGCCGCTGGCCCCATCGCCATCGCAGTCGACGCGGCCGATCGTCGTGCTGCCGCTTTTATAGAGTGCCACTGTGGCCAGCGGCGCACCGTCGTTGCCATCGGTAGCCTTAAGCTGGAACACATCGCAGAAGTGCGAAGTGCCGACAAACGCCGGATCCATGCGGAAATCGAACGAATATTCAAACGTTTGATCGACGCCCTGGTGGCCCAGCCCGACGATGCCTTTAGCCTCCGAACGTTGCCGGTCGGTATTGGTCGTGTTGCGATCCCCGTCCCACCAGCCGGGGCCTGAAGCATAAGGCGGCAGGGGAGTGGGGTATTCATTCCGCAGCGTGTCGCGGAACAGCCCGCCCCCTTCGTCCACATGATTGGCGTAAGAATCGTTTTGGAAGGTGTTGCTGTCGGGAAAATAAATGACCGTGGGTTCTTCCAGGCCTTCGAAGCCCGCTTCATTCTGCACGACGACCGGCGTCGCCGCGCCAATGAGATCGGCGCAAGGAGCGCGCCGGCGGCGAACGCGGCCATCAAAACCAGCGCAGGCGATGTACGAAATGCCGCTCGTCGATTCGGCCTGCAATCCGCGCGCATATTGCCTCTCCCGATGTCCGCTGCTCACACTCGGCCAAACGTCCCTCGGCGTCCTCTATGCGAGTCCAGAATTACGCAAGACTCTCTGGTGGAAAAGCAGACCTGTTCCAGATTTGTGACATATCACACAAGGGTGATCTTAACCAGTTCGCCCCGTGAAGATCAAGGAAATTGAACAGACGCAAGCGGATCCGCCGTCTTCATGTTCGATCGGATTCGCCCTTGCTCCTGATAATTGTTCCTATTGGCGGTTCGGTTCGCAAACACTCCGCGCACCACCCCCTCGTTACCGTCGCCCTCTGGTGCCGCGGCCTGCTCTATCACGCCTGCCGCTCCGCCGCCGATTCCTGCATACTGCCGGCAAATCGCTGGTACAGCATCGATACTGCGATCAATAACACCCCCAGCACCGCCAGCGCCAACACGCGCGGCAGCCAGCGCAAGCTCTCTAGATCGATGAAAAACACCTTCAGTACGATTACGCCGAAGCTAATCAAACCCAGTAGTCGAAACAACTGGTAGCGCATGGCAAAACCAACGACCACCACAATCGCCGCATAGATCGCCCACACAATCGAGTAGGTGGCCATCTCCGCCATGTGCATGTCGGCAAACGGACTCCAACCGGCAACCGCCGCAGCCATGTACCATGAATGAATATCAAGCGATATCGCTGTCAAAAGCACGCCATTGGCCAGAATTCCGAACAACGGATCGAGAATCGATTCATCCAGTCCGTGCAACTCTTCTGAAAACAACGTTTCCAGGCGATTCCGATTTGGATTCAACTTCAGTGCCCGCCGTCGATACAATCCGCCGGCTGCAAAATACAAAGCGGCAACTAGCGCCAGCGCCACGAACCGCGAATTGAACATCAAGCAAAACGCGCCATCCATTTCCGCGCCATCATGAAGCGCGCGCCCGCCAACCATCGCTAGCGCCAGCCCCACGGCGTGCCAACGCACCGCTGAGCGATCAAGTAAGAAGCCTGCTCCCAAAACAATCGTGGCATCAACGGTCCAGGCAATCAGCACCACCCGGGTGTGCCACTGGCATATCAGTCCCAGCATCAGTGCCAGGTTGCCTACAGCAAGCAACATTCCCCCGATCGACGTTTGCAGTTGGTTGGCCGTGCGGCGCAGCCATTTCGGAATCCACCAATACAGCGCACCGGCGGCGATCGCTAACAATCCAGAAACTTCCATCGCCACAAACCGCGCGTCCCACTGCGTTCCAGCAATCAAATGCGGCTCTCCCAGGAATTCCCAATTTCCCAGCCGCACGCCTGCGGTAATGAAAACCGCAATTCCGACAAGCGCAAGTAACAGATCGCTAAAGCACGCCCCCACCACCACAAACACCAGCGCCTCCAGCGCCCAAATCGGCCCGAGCATGGTTTGCTCAGTCATTTGCAGAGGCGGCGCACAAGTCACCAGCAAGGCCCCGACTATGAGCAACAGCGCCCCGGCCAAACTCGTTACACTGCGCACCGACTTCCGAACCAATTCCTCCAGTTCGTCCGATAGCCCACCATCGCGCGACGCTGAATCAATTCCCGCGCCGCGGTCAAGCACACGAAAAACCCCACCGCACAAAAGCGCGAGCATCCCCACCGTAAAAGACGCGGTGCTGCGCACGTCGAAGAGCGTATCGCCCCACATACGCGGCTGTGACTGGAAATCAAAACCCACAAGTCGCACAGCGGCACAAGCGAACACCACAAGCACCGTCGCCCGAAGCTGGGTATTGCGAAGCACAAGCCCCAGCAACGTGAAGACAAATGCTTCCACCGCCCACAAGGGCGACAGGTAAACAAAATCGTGCAATTGGAGCATCGGCGCAAGCGTAATTTCAGCCGCGCCAATAATCGACAAAACCATATCGGTCCGCCGCGAGAATTCGACCGGCAGCTTGTTCGTCAATCGATTCCCTAACAACCAAGGCAGCAGGCGATACGCCCCACCGGCCAGCATCGTCAGAATTCCCGCCACCAGAAACATCACGAAGCGAATGTCGATAACCGAACCGCCGATCGTCCGCGGCAGCGATTGCCAATCCCATCCCACTAGCCGCACTAGCGCCAGCTCCAGCACAACCGCCGCCAACACGCACATTTGCCGGTCCGCAAAATAAATCCCTACCGCCGTAAACACCAAACCTTCCAAGCACCAAGTGGCGCTCCAGTATGCCGCATCGTTAATTTGCAGCGGAATTGCCAGCGTCAGAAACACGATCGCCAGCGCCAAATGCACGCGCGGCATGCGATCAATATTCGTCACTCGGGCATAAGTCACCCCGAATTGCGCGGCGTGCAGTGCCGCCATTCCCCAACTGAACAGCGCCAGTTGTTCGTGCGGATGATCGCGAAACAAAAACCACGTAAATCCCACAAACGAGAGAGAATTGGCCGCCAGCGCCGCTAAATCGGCCGGTCCGCTCACCCGTTTCCACGCCAGCGGTGGAATCGTCGAAGCGATCAAGAAAATGGACGCATGTAAAACTGCAAACCACTCCGTTCCCCACACCATCCCATTATCAGCCGGGTTGAAGTGTCGATTCACAACCCACCCGGCGAACATTATCGCAGTGGCGGCCAGCGTCATTGGCTTCAAGAAGCTCCACCCGCGCCACACTGCGCAAGAAACAGCGCCACATTTAAAAACGCCAAATACGTGAACAGGCCCGCGTAGTTTCCGCTGTCGTGCGCCGTAAGTATCGGAGTCAAATAACCGCCCAGTGCCCCCAACAGCACCACGGCCGGGCTATTCGCGCGAATCGCCAACCCAATCGCCAGCGCCGTAATGCCGGCGCATTCAACGAACGCCCCTTGCTCCGAAAACAGCCCGTATAAATGCAGCGCGGCAAACGCCGACGCATACAGCGTGAAAATGCCCAGCCCCACCAGCGCCTGCACCGCCAAAGGCACGCCGCGCCGATTCAAAAAATGCGCCGCGGCCAAAAACGCCACGCCCAGCAGATGAAAACCGACGACTCGCAGCCACGGCGGCGTCTCCAGTTGCGTCCATGCCCAGTGAATTCCAAACCCAATGGCCAACAGCAGCGTAAACGCGCCGACCCAGGTCATCCACCGCCCGCCAATGAGCGTTTCCCAATCGATCGAATTCCTCGGCAACTCCTCCGCGCGATTTCGTTTCGCAGGCGCGCTGGGTGCCGGCGCAATGGGCCCAGCATACTGCTTGTGCGGCGTTGATTGCGATGTTCTTTGAGCCGCTGGTTCGGGAGGTAGCACATATTCAGAGTCGTCGAACTGCGCTTCATCAATTTTCGATGCTGCTGCCGCGGCAGGATGATACTGCCCTTCCGAGGTCAGCTTCGAAGTGGGCAGCGGTGGCGGTGCCCGCAGCGAGTCGATCTGCGGTGTCCCCGACTGGCTGATCTGCGGCGCTGCCGAAAATCGTTGGAGCGCAATCTGCTCTAACTCCCCCAACCGCCCACTGGCTTCGTTAATGTCTTTCTGAATCCGCTCAATCGCCATCCGCAGGCGAGCTATTTCGTTCGGGTCCCAATTTTCCATCGCCATCGCCGCCACCCCCGCGCACAAAGTGAAATACTATTTGTCGGCCCCCGCAAGGATCCTCATCCGCCAGCCTATAGTCCAACGGTCCACGACCGTCACTTCTGGCGCTCATGAGTCGTCAGCAGCGATCAAATGGTCACACGGCCCGCCAAGAAAATGTAGCAGCGCTCCGCAACTTAATAGGTGATAATCTGGGCAAGAAACGCTGCGAAACGTCCTGCTTATGTAGCATTTGCGGCCGCAGGCAAAATTGCCAATCAAACAAATTCAGCGGCTGTCGGCCGTCGCCGGGCTCCGCCTTCGCATCTCATGGGGTCCCCGCCGAATGAATGCGTTCCTATCTCCCAGAACAGATCTTGCCTCGAGAAGCGGGCTTTCCTCAGCCAGCTATACTTTACCTGCCCCCGGTCGGTTTCCAAGTAGACGATTGTCAGATCTCGGACCGCGAGCCCGACTCCGATCGCTTAATTACGCTCTTGGGTGCTATTGCCGGCGGCGTTCCTGCATAAGTGTGGTTGGACCGATGCGCTATCGACTGAAGTGCGTTTCGTCGCGAGACAACCTCACTACGAACTCCTAGCCCCCGATGTTGTGCGACAGAGTTCTTGTGAAGAATCGATTCCAATGATTGTCGCTAGGCTTAATGTCAGCGAGAAGACCGTTCCAGTGGCTTTTCGCTTTGGTACAACCGGGGAGTATCCCGAATCACGCCGAAGGTGCTGGTCGGCCTTACTCTCGTTGAGAACCAATCGGGCCAACTCAATCCCGACTTAAAACCACAGGTCAGTTCGTCCTTGGTCACGAACGCAGCCCATCGCAGCCACCCTGATGCCACAAGGTTGGAGATAGCAGCGACTGAACTCATCCATGACAAATTCGCGTGGTTTTACGGCAGGGCTAGAGTCGCGACTCCCCTGGGAGAATAGAAAAATCCCATAACAGTACTTCACCATTGCCGCTGGACGCCAGCGTTTTCCCGTCGGGACTAAACGCCAACGAGTTTATGCAGCACTGCGGCGCGACAAGCGTCTCGACAACCTTTCCCGTGGATACATCCACAATATGGATTCGTGGTTGCGGCAACTCTTCGGGTGTCAAATCGTCGGCCCCTTTGCGGTCTTCAGGAATCGTTCGAGTCGTCACGGCCAACCACCGGCCGCTGCGATCGAAGGCAAAGTCGGGAATGCTCGGGTTCCCATTTCCTCCGCCTTCTAAACCGATCCGCTGCACGTCGTAATCTTTCATGTCGATCAAATAAACCAGATTGTCGCTGGCCATCGACAATGTGCGGCCATCGCCCGACAGTTTCACAGGGTAAAGATAACTCCCGTTCCCGTCAGCCGGAACGCTCGCGACTTTCTCACCAGTCTTCGTTGAATAGAAATTCAGTATCGACTTAAAGTGGGGATCATTTTCACACTCACCTGTTTCAAGCCGCACCGCAAGTGTCTTTCCGTCCGCGGAAAAGGCGCATGGCCAAGCGGAAATATGTCCTTTAGGCAATGCGATGGTCAACCTTTCAGCAAGCGAACTTGCGTCAAACAACTTGACCGATTCCTGCTCGTTCACCTCTGGGTTTGCAACATCAATCGGCGCGGCGAGCGTCTTCCCATCGGGCGAGAATAGAGCACCAAAGCGAACACGATCGGGCAAGTGTAATGCTTTGCCTGCGGCGACATCCCACAAGCTCATCATGCGAGAGTAGGTGCCCACGTATTCACCAGGCAGCCCTTCGACAGCAACAAGCTTCTGACCATCCCGCGAGAGCGTAATGGAATCGATACAACGCGGCGGCGAGCTCTGATACTCTGCGCCAACCTGCCGGTGCTCAGGTCGAACACTCGGATCGAATCGTCAAACGTCCAGCGATTCAATGCCTTTCCGTCTCTTTCGACGCGCTCAAATTTTCGGTTGCGATCCAACGTCGGCGCAAAAAGTGTTCGCCAATCCGGGGAAACTATAAAATATTGAAGTTCCCCTCGATACCCTTTGCCTGTTTCGATGGTCACCAACACGCGTTTTGATTTCACATCCCATACATGAACGGTGCCGCCGGGGTAATCGCCGGCTATTAGCTGCTTACCATCAGGCGAAAACTGAATTTCAACAACCGACGAATCTGGTCCAGTGGCTTTCGTCTTATCGGCGAACTCTAGCGAATCTTTCAGTCGCTTTGAAACTGGCTCCAGTTCCCATGCTTCTCGTTTACCGGGCGTAATGTCCACTTCGTGCTGCGTGGGCCCCACCGTCACACCAGGCCAATTCGGCAGTGAAATATCTACGTGTGCCTTGCCGACACTGATATTCGAAGGCACTGCCACCGAGCCGTAAAGATCGATATAGCAACAGCGCTTTCCCAATTCATAGGTTTGTTCAACCGGTGTTTGATTGGTGGTTGGTGGATAGACAACTTTTAGCAGCGGTTTCAATTCCCGCGGAATGATTCCGTCATATTCGACAAAGGCCGTCGAGCCGGGGCCGATTCCTGGCGTGCCGATTGCCACGTCAACTCTGTGCTTATTGCCTGAGAGCCACTTTTCCCGGTCGCAAAACGTAACCTCCCACGGGCCATCGAAAGGAACCACCGGTGCATCGCCTGGACGCGGGGCAAACACCAACCAGCCGTTCTCATCACTTCCATTTGTACGTTGGCCGATCCGCCCGCCAATTCCCTCGCCGTGTTGTCCAGGTATCTCGATATCCAAACGAATGTTGGCAGCACGCCACTTGGGATTTCCGTCGAGCAGCTTCTTGATTTCAGGACTTTGATCGATCAGGTGATCCACACGGTACCAACTCACGCGCAAATCTTTGTGCAGTAACTCCCCGTCTCGAATATCGCCCGCCTTGAAATAATAAATGCCTTCCTCCGGCTGGCTCGTGGCCGCGTCGGCCTCGACCCGTTCGCCCGGCTCGGTCAAATCGCCGTTGCCGTTGCGATCCACGTAGAGCACGTTCCCGTCGCGAACCAGCCACACTTTCTTGTGTGCATCGGCGCCGAAAACCAAGAGACAGTATTCAGGATGCTCAGATTGCAGCTTCGGTAACTTCGGCGAAGCGCGATCGATCTTGCTCAGATCGGTCTGCGAACTATCGGCCCCAAACGCGGCGCCGGCGGCCATGATTAGCGATACTAAAACGACAACAAAGCGGCGGTTCATGGTCGCGCCCCCATCGAGAGTTCCCTGTTACTGGTAATCGTGGCCCGCGGCACAACCTGCCCATGGCTACGGCCGTTTCTCTCTGAGCTTTTCAGCTAAAATCTCCTCGTCGCCCTTGACGAGGTTGCCGTCGGGGTCGATCAACAGTGTCGTGGGGACTCCGCCGACGCCATACGCTTCAAATGTTTTCCCTTCGCCATCGATCAAAATCGGAAACGGCAACTGCTTGCCGCCCCATTTCGTGTCTACAATTGACGCTGCCAAACGGTCAAACTCTTCCATTGTCCTGACGTCGTCGTTCCAGTTGTTGCAAATGGCGAGGATCTCGAACCGGTCGCGATCGGTTTGGTGCTCCTCGTAAAACTTCGATAGCTTGGGCAGGCCCACGTTTATGCAGGGCCCGCAGCTCAGACCCCAGAAATCGAGCAACACCCACTTTCCGTGAAAATCTGCCAACTTGACGCCCTTAGGAACGCCGCGAGCGTCGGTGATCGCCAACTCTGGCGGTCTCTTTCCATAAAACCGAGAGAAATAATCGAGCGTGTCGGAATCGCTGGGCACGACGTCGAGCAAGCCCACATCAAATGCGGACTGGCCAAGGGGGACATCAATCCGAATGCCCGAAAGATACTTCGGCATATCGACTGGAGCATCTCTGTTCTTGCGCTGGATTGGCTTGGGCATGTGAGCGTCGGGCAACTCACTGTAGACATCGAGATCAAACTTTCCGGGCGGGAGCAGAAACGAAAACCGCCCTTGGACTGAGCCGCAATGGATGAAATTCAAAAAGTTCTCCATGTCGCCGGGTGGATGTACGACTACCATTGTCCAACCGGGCGTTTTTTTGGCGTCGGAACAATAGACGTTGCCGGTCACGCGGACCAAGGGCAAGAGTTTGACTGTGACTGGTTTGTCGGCGGCCCTTTTTTCCACTGCCACAATCGCGCCATGCTGCTGCATGCTGTCGGTGATAAATATCGAGACTCGCGGGCAGTTTTCGACCTTTACCTTGAACTGACCAGCTTCCATGGGCGATGCCAACTCGTGTGGATACGGTTCCAGCACTCCTTCGTCCTTCCAATACTTGCCCAAATTCGCTTGGTCGACCTTGATGAACTTGCCCGCGTCGTCCCATTGCTTGCCATTGGCAGACCAGAACGTGGCCGCCACGAAGTTTTCGACTGGCTTTCCTTGTTCGTCGACAACACGACCGTGAATATGCCATGTATCCGACGGCTCGCTCGATTCATCAGCGCCAACCGTTCTTAAAACGATCGCAATCGCCGCAACGATCAGGAGTGCTGCGAACTTAAGTTGATGATTCGCCATCGGTTTTTCTCAAAAAGACTTCTGTCATTCTATCATAAAGTTATCGCGTCCCATGCCACTCCCAGTGCCCAGTGAACGACAATCGGCCATCAGCTTAATTTCTGTCTTCCATCAGTTGGGCAATCTTCTTGTCCAATTCGTCGCCGTGCAGGTCTTTAGCCACTACGATGCCGTCTTTATCGAGCACATAAATCGTCGGCCATTGCAGCACGTTGAGATCGCGGGCAATCGGTCCGTTCTGACCGTCAAACCAGCAAGGCCAATTCATTTTGTGCTCCGTAGCGGTCTTCTGCGCTTTGTCGATCGTTTCATCGCAGCATACTCCCAAGAGCGCGAATGGTCGCTCTTTGTAGGTCTCAATGAGGTGTTGCTCTTTCGGCGACAGGGCCATGCATGGCCCGCATCCAGTAAACCAGACGGAAATAACCACAACCTTGCCACGATAATCATGCAAATCAAGCGGCTGATTCTGCAGATCCTTGCCCACAATATTTGGAGCTTCGGATCCGATAGCGAGATGCTCAGGGCGCCGTGCCCCGTGCCGTATCCGGATATCCCGGTGGTCCGAGTCCGACATCTTTCATATCAGTAAAATCGCCGCCATCATCGACACCATTTGCTCCCACCGAGTAAACAACCCAACCTTGACCGGTCATCTTTAGCAACAATGGTTTGCCGGAATAAGGGTCGATCGACGCTCCAGGTGGCAGCGACAATTGATCGAGATCCTCGGCCTCCTTGCCGCTCCGATCGCGGTATTCTCCAAGGGCATTCAGTACCCGCAATGCGCGTGTTTGGGCCAGCCGTCGGACATCAGCGCCGAATGTTGCAAGGATAGAGCTGCCAATTAAACTACTTCGCAGAGTTTTGGCGCTTTCGGCGTTTCCATGACCGATCCACCCGTCGACGAATTGATCGAGCGGCAACTTCGTTGAATCATTTGCAAGATCCTCGACATCTAGTTCGCCGAGCATCCAGTTGAGCATCGGCCATCGGAGAGCTGCTGATATCGCACTGCTCTGCTCAATGACATATGGAATTGCGAATGCCCGTTCTGTCCGCAACGCACGCTGAAATGGTTCTCGACTATCTTGCATTGCCAGTTCCGCTTCGAGTTCGCCGCGCATCTCCGGAGAAACCTTGTTTGTTCGCAGGGCGAAGTTGATCGCCTGGAATGCAGCGTTGCGTGTGGCGATCGACACTAAATAATTGACCAGCAGTGGCTCGTTGTCGTGGAGCCTAGACAATTTCAACAGTTGCACGCCCAATCGTGTTGCCTCATTTGAGTCTCCTTCTATAGTTAGTACCGTCATTTTCCAAATGACGTACCACCTCATCTTGATGATCGGATTAAACGTGTGCTCTGCCAGTGCTTCCTTCAAGAATTGACCGGGCGGCAACTTGAAGTCCAGCAGTGATGCATACTCGGTACAGTCAGAAGCCTGTTGTAACGCAGAAAGAATTGTCGGGTATTTTTCAAGGATCGACCGCATCGCCGCCAACTGCTCTGCGCTGGGTGATTGTCCGGTTGTGAACTGCTCGCTCAACTGTTCGCCGGACGGACTGCTGTCGAATTTACCGTAGTCAGCTGCAAATTGGTCTAGGACGGGCCCGATCAGCGCGAGCTGAGCCGCGGCATTCTTCTCTGAGGCAACTGGCTTGGGAGTCAAATCCGCCAGCGTTGTGGGCTCTCCGTTCGCGCGCAGTTCAGCAATCTTCTTGTCGAGCTTGTACTGTGAACGCCATGCCATGATGCCATTAGCCACCAGGGCGGTCCCGATCAGCAGCCCAAGACCGATGGCGATTCGCTTCAGGCCCCGCTTTGAGCAGATTTGCATCTATCCCTCCCCGCCTTTAATGACAGTATTCTTCGTGTGCCTGTGGATCGCTCGATCCAGGGTCGCAACCTGCTCTGGACTAAGCACTGCGCCGCTCAGTGCCACTAATTGTTGTGCCATGCGGCTGGCCGTCTCTGGATCCGTAGCCTGGGCAACCGTCATGGCAACCTCGATGAGCGCTTGCGGACCTCCCGCAAAATCCGTCGGGGCGCCAGACGATTCCTGACGATGCGAGGTAACCGTCAAATTCAGTCCGATCCCGGCGATTAATAGCAACGCAGCAAATCCTCCCGCCCGCCACTCCCAGCGCTCACCCCGCAGTTGTCGGTGTACTTTCCTCAGCACTCGACCGCGCAGTTCAGGCGGGGCGCCCGGCCTTGCTAGCTCACGGAGTGATGATTCGAAATGTTGAAAATCTTGATCCATGTATGTTCCTTAACCTAGGCTCACCCGATTTGCTGACCAAGCTCGCAGCGATTCAAGTGCTCGACGATATCGTGTGGCTACCGTACCAAGGGGCTGGCCGGTCACATCACCAATCTCCCGAAACGTCAAACCGGCGAAAACTTTTAACTCAACTAATTCCCGATCCTCGGCGTCCAGCCGACCGAGGGCCACGCTGGCCGCTTCCGCGTCTTCCCAGGTTGAGGTCGGCGCGGGTGTCGCTAGCTTCTCATTTCCGGACAACCGTCTGGTCGGAATCGCTTGACGCGATCGGAACCTTGTGGCCTCATTCCGGGCCATTTGAAACAAATAGGCAACTGGATTCTCGACCCGACTAAACCGTCGCCGGTGGCCGACAGCTCGCAGGAAGGTTGCTTGCAATACATCGGACGCGGAATCCAACGAGCCCAGCCGGATTGCTAAATAGCGATGCAGGCGATCGGCGCAAGCGTCATACAGTTCTGCAAAGCCCGACTCCTCGCCGAGCGCCAGCCGCGCCGCCAATGATTTGTTCGTGGAATCCATCGCTGGTCCGTATTATAAAGACCCGGCCAGCGAGGGATTTTCTTCAAAATAACCTTGCTGCATCAAAAAAATCTGGATTACACCGGCTCGAAGAGGCGGTATCGCCCGACGCGGCCCAGATACGGGTCAGTTAAGACTCGGCAAGCTCTGGCGAGCCTTTGTGGTGTATGACTTTTAGCGGCCTTTGCAGGCTCGCAACGCGTCGGGGAGCCTGGCCTAAGGGCGCAACACACGTACATTCGGCCCGACTGACTGCGAATCAACATAGTGCCGAACGTGGGTATTTCCTACTACTGTTCGCATAAGCGCTGCCCCAGGTGCCTGGATTCCCGCAGCCAATTATCGCGGTAGAAGCCGTTCGAGTTTTGACGAGTTTGCTGGACCAGACATCGTGGCGTGTAACTGACTAAGGAGGGCGTGACATGAGTCACGTCGGCGCATTCGGACCGCGCTGTGACCGTTGCGCCAGTCGCGCTGGCTCAACCGCCATGCCGTCGAGCAGTACGCTGACGAGTGAGCTTCTAACCGAGCGCGATCCAGCCGGTGAGGTCGTCGGCTACTGACTAATGACCATCGCCGGGATGGCCAGTGTTCTTCCGTTGAGCAACACCGGTCATAAGGACCGACGCATCTCCGCTAGCTGCGGTTGATGCGGTGGCTTCGATCTTTACGCCCTAGCGCAGTGCTGGGGCGATCTTCGTTTTTACGCAGGATCGCCCCACTCGGGGCGATTGCGCTGAGGAGGTATCGATGATCGCAATTGCAAAGTTTGGAGGACCGACCGCGCAGCGTGAAGACTTCAATGAGCAGTTCCTGGAAATGCTTCCCAAAATCCGCCGCCAGGCGAAAATTGCCTTCCGCGGCCGAACGCCAGAAGTGTTAGAGGAACTTATCGAGGAAGTTGTCGCCAGCGTATTTGCGCCTTTGTGCAACTGGTCCGTCGGGGAAAAGCAGCCCTGGCGTACCCAACGCCGTTAGCGTAATACGCGATTCGGCAAGTTTACGCCGGCAGAAAGGTAGGGACTCGCCAAAATTCAGGGGATGTGCTGTCCCCTTGTGCACATCGCGCAGGTCGGATCAAGGTTGAACGAATCGATCGACACGACAAAACAACCGGGACTTGGGACCAGTTGCTGCTGGAAGATCACCGTGCCGGTCCGGCCGATACCGCGGCAGCGCGTTTTGACCTAGTTGCCTGGCTGAAGTTGTTGTCTCCCCGCAATCGCCAAATTGCGCGGCGCTGGCAGTGGGCGAAATGACCGCCACCGTGGCCAAAGACTTCAATTTGACGGCTGGAAGAATTAGCCGAAGCCCGCAAATTGCTGTTTGAACATTGGGATGAGTTTCAAAGCGGGCGTCTCAGACAAACCGCGATTGCTCTGTGGCCTTTTAGGCTTGTGTTGGGAACTAGGCTGCCAATATTGAATGGTAGGGGCTCATTGACTGCTCGCCGGATAGTCTTTCGAAGTACTGAGATTGCATGTTACCACGTAAAAGGATTGCCGATCTCGGCAGACCTTGGGAGACTGGCGAAGACTCGGCGTCACTGGTGGTCGTGGACAATTGCACTTATCGAATCCGAGACGATCTGGCCGATGGTTCAACGACTCAGCAAGATTTATTAAAGTTTCGAACGCTTGACGCCGCCGCTGTTCTACGTTGCTGCGCTGCGACGAGGAGCATGGGGAAACGCGCATTTGACATATCGAAGAGCCCGTGGGCTAATGGAACTAGGCGCATGACGCGCATCTCAATTGATATCAGGCTTGGCAAGGATGCCGAAGATGAGCGATTTCCCCGTAACGAGGCACCAAACCCGCTGCAGTCGCACCATCATGTACGAGGAAGCAGTGACGTGCCTTCGATGATCGTTCAATTAGACGGAGTCCGAGAAAAGTTTCCAGAATGGTTCGCAGAATTCGATAAAGGACAGCCGCTTTACTGTCTTCCGGCGTCTGCGATCCGAATTCTCAGCAGCGGCAATAAGCGTGGCAAGCGATTTATAGACGTGAGTCATGCGGCTGCGGAATATGCATTTCAATCGGTATGCGACGCCGTCAATGCGATCGGATTCTGGAGTTCCAAGCCAATCAGTTATCCAGTGCTTTCGTCCACCAGGAAGTTTGATTGATTCGAGCGAAATGCAGAGACTCGGCTGGTCGCGCCTCCCAGCAAAGGAAAGTAGAAGCAGGAATTCGGCGGTCGGAAAACATTTGGCGGAGATTAAAGGGCTATGCCGGTTGGCTCGTATTCAATCCCGCGTATTCTCAACACCGGTTGGAGATTGAAAGACTTTATCGAGAAATCAGTTCGACTGATCGGCCCGATTTTCCACTCCACCGAGCTTTTGCCGTGCCAACACCACTTGCTGGAACCCAGCAAGTAGGGAGTGAGAGTAAGTGGCTTTTACCAGCAATTGGGCGATTTTCTGGACCATTGGGGACTAGTCAAACTGGTGACCTGGGATTTACCTGAGCCACAAGGGCCGTTGATTCCCGCACCGGTTGGGGTTAATTCTCCTGCGATGCCTCGAC
>CAWGBP010000068.1:0-47794 GCA_963820835.1 Pirellulales bacterium
AGCGCGTCGTCTTCGCGATGGTCTTCGATGAATTCGCCGAAGTAGCTATCGTCGTGGTCCCCCATGGGCTGATCCAACGATAGCGGCTGGCGCGTGATCTTCATGATGCAGCGGGTGTCTTCCAGCGAGAGCCCGGCCGCATCGGCTGCTTCTTCGACGCTGGGCTCGCGCCCGGTTTGCTGCACGATATCGCGAGTGACCGCGCGAATTTTTCCCATGGTGTCGATCATGTGCACCGGTAGGCGAATGGTGCGGCTCTGATCGGCAATTGCCCGGGTAATCGCTTGGCGAATCCACCACGTGGCGTAGGTCGAGAACTTATAGCCGCGGGCATGCTCGAACTTATCGACCGCCCGCATCAGGCCGGTGTTGCCCTCCTGAATGAGATCGAGAAAGCTCAAGCCGCGATTGCGATATTTTTTGGCGATCGAGACCACCAGCCGCAGGTTGCCGGCCGACAGGCCGCGCTTGGCCTCATCGTAATGCCTTTGAAGCTGTACGGTGCGGCGACTGCGGCGCTCGAGAGTGGAAGGGCTTTCCAGGGTGATTCGCATGAGGTGGCGCAGCTCGCGGCGAAGTTCATCGACGCTGCCCAACTCGCCACCTGCGCCGCTGGCCAACTGGTCGCGGAGCACGATCATGCGGCGAGAAATCTCGGCTTGCTTTTCCAAGAGCGGCTGCAACCGGCCGATCCGCAGGTTCAGCTCCTCAATGAGGCGAACCGCTTTGTTGCGGCGCCGCACGAGCCGCCGCCAGGCGTCGTTTCGTTTCGCCAGGGGCGTGCTTTTGCTGATAGCCACGCGAAAATCGGCCCGGTTGCTCCGCAGCAAATGAACGAGCGTTTTCAGGTTAGGAGTAAGCCGCAAAAGAATGCGCTTCTTCATGGCGGTGTTAGTAACCGACACTTCAATAGTGCGGTCGAGCCGCAACTGGCCGTCGCGCACCTTTTCCAAGAGCGCCACCGCGCCTTGCAGCAAATAGTCACTAGCCAACATGCTATGGCGGAAGCGGGTGCGGGTGTATTCGATCCGCTTGGCGGAGTCGATTTCTTGCTGCCGATTGAGCAGTGGGATTTCGCCCATTTGCATGAGATACATGCGCACCGGATCGTCGATTTGATCTTCTGAACCCAAGCCCTCGGAATTCACATCTTCCGCCGCAGAATCGCGGCGGCGGTCGTCGAGATCCTGGTCACTATCGGGGTCATCGAAACCGGGCGCTTCGTCATCGGAGCCCAAGCGATCGATCGGATCACCGCTCAAATTCGGGCGCGGCGAACCATTCTTTCCCGGCATGGCTTGGCCCGGGCGGCCGAATCGGCCTCGCCCGCGGCGCGGAGTAGGAGCACGTAAAGAAGGCGTGTGGACAGCGGCTTTGCGAGATTTCGACAAGGGTTGCTCCTGCACCAGTGGCAAGGGGATAAGATCCGGCAGTTCCGCGCCGACAATCACCGCGGATGCGTCTGCTACTGGAAGCACTCCCAGTGCCGCGATCGGCGGCCCGGAAAAATGACTTTGCGAAACATGCGAACTAGACGAGATTTGCGCTGAAAAGAACGAGCTCGGATCGGATCCCACGATTGAACCTTGTGTTGTTTTTTGACCGCACTCTGCTGCCCTGACGATGTCGGAATTCAACTTCCGTTGCGAATCCGAGATGCCGTCAGCCCCTACAATCGATACGGAGCCGGCGGCATTTCGGGTTCGGTGAATGACGCGGATTTTCGATTTTGCCTGCAACTTGGACTTGGCCTGCCTCTCGCTTCGATCGGTCGGAAAGGTGTTTTTGCCCGGCCTAAACGATTGGTTTTCGCGCCGGTCCTCTGGACAATTTTGACGAGGCGCGCCATTGCTGGGCCGCGCGGTTTTGTCGTATCGCGCGTCTTCGTCGCGCGCATTGCGCTTTTTTTCCGAATCGAATTCCGTCGCGGGGGGCAGGTTAGTACGGTTCCGCACAAAGCCCCCACGACTGAACTCAGGCGTTTGGGCAGCCGACGGGCGATGCCGTCCGCTGTCTGTGTGAGTTGTCATAACTCGTCCTCCTTGAGAAATGGTCGAAAGACGCGGGAAGATAAGACTCACTAATCAAAAAGGCGGAACTCGGCTTGTTTGGCCGAGCCCCGCCCTATGGAATGTCGGGACGCGCGAAATGAGTCGATGGTGCGGAGCGTGGCTGTGAATGCTTCGCTTGAATCCGCGACAAGCCAAATCCGATTACGCTGGCAAGCGGGGCTTGCCGCAAGTTGTCAGTTGTTCTGAATTCGAACGATGATAAGACCCCTACTAATTCAAATAGCCGAAGCGCGTCGAAAGACGACAAATGCGATGTTTTCTTCTACACGCCGCGCGCTAGCGCGAAGTGCAAGCAGTTTTAGAAATAGATTCGCTTTTCCAACGCAAGGCGCGTGCCGGTCGGGCCCCCCAAGATAAGTTTTCTTTCAAATCCCGGCGTTTCTGGATGTTTTTCGCGTTTTGCCTTACTAACGGTGCGGGGAAAACTGCGTCTCGCGGAATGCGCCCGAGTACACAATTGAGACACGGCATCTCAGATTGGGATGGGCACCGTCCGCTTTGAATTTTGGCTGCTTCATGATCTAAGACGCCGAAATATCGCTTTTCCCCTGGCTTTTTTTCACTGACCGCTTTAAATGGAACTTCGGGCAGAAAAAAACTGTAGCGGGCGCTTGGAAGCGCGGAAAAATTGTTGACGGACCGGGGCAAAATTTGCTAACACGGATAGCGTCGACGATGTGACTTGGATCGCTTCCTTATCTATGCTTTTGCAGGAGGGCCATCGATGACCGATCCACCGGGCTGGCAGCACTGGAAGGCCGCCGCGTGAGCCGCCTTCCAGCGTCTGAAATTCAAACGTCCTTCATCCGCCGACACAGGTACGGCAACCCGCCCGAGCCAATTGACCTCGGGCGGGTTTTTTAATGCCTGACGGCATGCCGTTTTCTATAATAGCGGTCGTCATGGCAAGCGACCCCTTCATCGACCGGCCCATTTCGCAATCGCTGCCGCAGTTCCGGCTGCGCACGTTGTTTCTGGTTGTTACCTACCTGGCAGTCGTCTTCGCTCTAATGGGTGTCATTGGGCCAATCGCTTCGACGGCGCTATTGCTGCTGCTAGCGATGATCGCCTTGCACGTGGCTGGCAATGCTCTGGGCACAAGACTGCGCGATGAAACTTCGGCCCAGGTGCTAAAGCATCAGCTAAGTCCTGACTTGCGCCGCCGCGCTCGACAATGCCATGGCCGTGCGAAGATCGCGGCTAATGGAGCGCACGCCGCTGGGGTGGATCATTCGCGTTGTGAGCATAGGCGGCTTTCTGGCCGGCGGCGCGATCGGCAAGCTGACGTTCGAGCAGTTCCCGAACGCCACTCCACCAGATCTGATCGTCGGCACATTTTCGCTCGCCATGCTTGGCGGCCTACTGGGATTTCTTCTCGGCGGCTTTCTTAAAATGGCGCTGCGGGCATGGTGGCAGGCGGTTTGCGATTCTCGCCTTGATAGGCGGTAGTCGGAACCTATAATCAGCCGCAAATGAAACGATTGCGGCCAGTTTTTTCTTGGGGCAGTCCGACAACAATTCGCGCGATTGTTGCCGCGATGGCGCTCGTCGTAGTCGCCTGCCGCACTTTTGCCGCCGATACGCTCGACGTGATCCACAACCGCGGCACGCTCATCTGGGGCGGCGATCAGGAAGGGGGTGCGCCCTATGTGTTTCCCGATCCGAAAGACCCGACGCATTTGATCGGCTTCGAAGTCGATCTCGCGGAGATGCTCGCCAGCGAGCTGGGCGTAAAGGCCCAATTTCAGCAGGGCCAGTGGGACCGCGTGCCGCTGATGCTGGGCAACAATCAGATCGATATTGCCCTGAACGGCTACGAGCGCACGCCGCAGCGCATGCGCGATTATCTTTGCAGCCGGCCCTATTATGTGTATGGGCTGCAATTGATCGCCAAGAACAACAGCCCAATTCACTCGTGGGATGAATTGCGCACGGCGCCATCGGCGGAGCGGCCTATAGAGTCGGCGTGTTAGGCGGCTCGGCGGCGGAGACGTACCTCAAGCACGCCGTGATCGATCTCGGCTACAACGTGGAAGTAACCAATTACGACGGCACGACCGACGCGCTGGAAGATGTGAAATCGGGTCGGCTCGATGCGACGGTGCAAGACGAATGCGCAGCGGTCTATTATTTGAATCGCGATCCAGGTTTGGCGCTTATCGGCTGGCCGATCAATGCCGGCTACTACGTAGCGCTCATCAAGCCCGGCGAAGTCCGCCTGCTGGCGGCCATTGACCAAGCGTTGAGTAAGATCATTTCCGATGGTCGCATCGAACGGCTCTACGACAAATGGGAAATTGGCGGACGACGCCAGGCGCTCTTGCTGCGGAAAGAATCAGACACCACCACCGCCGAGCATCAGTCTTTTTGGGAAATCGTCAGCGTAAATTCCGGCGTGCTGTTGCGAGCGGCCGGCATGACGGTGTTTCTCTCGGTCGTGTCGTTTCCGCTAGCGATTGCCATTGGCATTCTGGTGGCGATTGGTCGGCTGTACGGGCCCTGGATTGTGGCCAAGCCGCTCGGATTGTACGTCGAGGTACTGCGCGGCACGCCGCTGATGCTGCAACTATTCGCCATTTTTTTCTTGCTGCCGAAGGTTGGGCTCGAATTGCCGGCGCTTGTGGCCGCGATTGCCGGGTTGGCAATTAACTATTCCGCCTATGAATCGGAAATCTATCGTGCCGGGTTGCAGGCGATTCCGCGCGGACAGATGGAGGCGGCGCTAGCGCTGGGAATGCCCGGCAGCTTGGCCATTCGGCGCATCCTTTTGCCGCAGGCGTTCCGCATTGTCATTCCGCCGGTAACCAACGATTTTATTGCGTTATTCAAAGATACTTCGGTCTGTTCGGTCATTACCATCGTCGAGCTAACTAAGAGCTATTCGATTTTGGCGCTGAGCACAGGGGCGATTGTGCAGTTGGCCATCGTGACGTCGGTGCTCTATATGCTGATGAGCTTCCCGCTCTCGCTCTTTGCCCGCTGGAGCGAACGCCGCTTGGATGCGGACAAACCGCACTCGTGATTTTGAGACGGTCTTTTTATAAGAAGCTATTTCAAAACCTGAATTGGGTTGCTAGTATTTCGCCTTCTTGTTCCGCAAGGAGGCGAACAAATGGCTACATTAGTGCCGAATAAGCTATGGAACGAAATCGAACCGCTATTGCCCAAACGCATCCCATCGCCCCAAGGGGGACGACCGTCGGTTTCCGACCGGGCTTGTCTGGCGGGAATTATTTTTGTGCTCAGGAGCGGTGTGACTTGGAACATGCTTCCCTTGGAAATGGGTTGCGGCAGTGGCGTGACGTGTTGGCGACGGCTGCGAGAGTGGACCCGCTTGAACATCTGGCCCCAACTCCATCGGAAACTCTTGCGTCGCCTGGGAAAACGGGGTGCGATTCGGCTTTCCCGCGCCATCATCGACAGCGCCTCGGTGCGGGCTGTTTTTGGGGGGAACATACCGGACCCAATCCCACGGATCGCTCGAAAAACGGCTGTAAACGGCATGTGATTGATGACGCCAGGGGATTGCCGTTGGTGGTCGAAACCGGCCCGGCCAACGAACCCGATGGCAAGCGTGCGATTGCGATGTTGGACAAAATTCCCGCCGTCGCAGGCCGGCGGGGACGGCCACGCCGCAAGCCGAAAATCTTTCAAGGAGACGCGGCCTACGGCAGCGCGGCAATCCAGCGGCAAGTCGTGAAGCGGGGCATCCGACCGCTGTTGGCTCCCTACGGCAACTCGAAACGCGAACACGGCAGCGGCCTGGGGCGAACCCGCTACGTCGTCGAACAAACCCTCAGTTGGTTCGGGAACTTCCGTCGTCTTAAATTGTGTTACGAACGTACCGCGGAACATTTCCAAGCCTTTCACGAATTGGCGGCTTCCCTCATTTGCTTCAATCGGCTAACGCATCAGCGAAAATAGGTTTTGAAACAGCTTCTAAGGAAACCAAGAAGAACTAAAAACCAGGAAGCGGAGGAATCCTGTGGAATTGGAATTCAAGGAACTAACCGAAAAGATCATCGGAGCGGCCATTGAAGTTCATCGCCGACTGGGCCCGGGATTCCTAGAATCGATTTATGAAAAATCCTTGGTATTGGAGCTGCACAAACGAAAGCTCGAAGTGCAAGAACAGCTAGAAGTTGCGATTCAATATGATGGAATGGATGTTGGGAAGCATAGGCTCGATTTGATGGTCGAAAACACAATCGTCGTGGAATTAAAAACGGTCAAGGAACTCGACGATATTCACTTCGCCGTTGTTAAATCGTATCTTCGCGCCGCCAATTTGCGCCACGGACTGTTGCTGAATTTTGCAAAACCAATGCTGGAAGTGAAACGTGTCATCGATCGCTAATCATTCTCTTCTCATTTCTTGGCTTCATTTTTTCCTGTCTTCCTAATAAATAGTTTTCTTCATGATTGAAGCACGCAATTTACATAAAAGTTATGGTTCGCTTGCCGTGCTGCGGGGCATTTCCCTTTCGGTTGCCCAGGGGGAAGTCGCGGCCATCATCGGCCCCTCGGGGGGCGGCAAGAGCACATTTTTGCGCTGCTTGAACGGACTAGATACGTTCGATTCTGGCCAGGTCCGCGTCGGAGAGCAGACGCTGGAAGCCGGCGCGCGTGATCGCGGCGCGATGCGCGATCTTCGCACCGTGCGCCGGCAAATCGGCATGGTATTCCAGCAATTTAACCTGTTTCCGCATTTGACCGTGCTCGGCAATGTCATCGAAGCACCGGTGCATGTGCTGGGCATGCCGCGGGACGAGGCTGTTGCATGTGCAAAGTCGCTACTCGATCGCGTCGGCCTCGCGGAAAAGACAAATGTACGGCCAGACAAACTCTCGGGCGGCCAGCAGCAGCGCGTGGCGATTGCCCGGGCGCTGGCCATGCAGCCCAAAGCGATGCTCTTTGACGAACCCACTAGCGCTTCGGACCCGCGCATGACGGCTGAAGTGCTCGAAGTGATGGCCGATTTGGCGGCCAGCGGCCAGACGATGATCGTAGTTACCCACGCGATGAACTTCGCCCGCCGTGCAGCAAAGACCGTGCATGTGTTTCACGAGGGTAGGGTGGCGGAAAGCGGTCCTCCAGCACAGATTTTCGACGCGCCGCAATGCGAGATCACGCGCGCCTTCTTGCAAGAATGCGACGCCTAATTTGTAGGCAAACACCCGCTCGCCTTGCAAGAGAGGACAGGCCGAAGGGTAAGGAATTGGATTTTGCTTAGAGTTCTTTCTAATTTTCACCCTCACCGCCACGTCACCTCCAGCGGCAGCGATTGCAGCCCCCGCAAAACCAGCCCGCGGTTCCATCGCAGTTTTTCGCGCGGCACGGCCAGCCGAATGTCGGCGGCCCGCTCCAGCAGCGCCGCAATTGCAATTTGTGCTTCCAACCGCGCCAGCGGTGCGCCCGAAACAGAAATGTGGCCCCAAGCCAAACGCCAAATGTTTGTTCGGTTCGCGGGCTAAATCCAATTCATCCGGATTCGCGAAGTGCTGCTCGTCCCGGTTAGCCGACGCAATCGCCGCCAACACCAGCGATCCCCGCGGAATGGTCACGCCGGCAATGGTCACATTTTCTTTCGCATAGCGTTCTGTCGCAGTCTCCACCGGACTCGTAAACCGCAGCAATTCCTCCACCGCCGATTTCATTAGCTCGGGCTCTCGGCGCAGTCGTGCCAGCTCGCTGGGATGTTCCAAAAGCGCCAGCGTACCATTGCCGATCAGGTTCACCGTGGTTTCGTGTCCGGCAATCAAGAGCAAAAACACCATGGCCACCAGTTCATCTTCAGTAAGTTTTTCGCCGGCCTCCTCGGCCTCGAGCAAGGCGCTCAACAAGTCGTCCTGTGGCGCTGCCCGCTTGGCTTTGATAAGCCGATGCAGATAGCGGTTGAATCGCCAGACAACCCCCATGCTTCGCAAGATGCGGAATTTTTGCCCACCGCTGGCGATCATCTTGGTCGTCCATCGATGAAATTTATGCCGGTCTTTGGCGGGAACGCCAAGCATTTCCGCAATAATTGTCGCTGGAATGGGAAGCGCGAACTGGCTGACTAAATCGATTGTTTTCCGCCGCTTGGCGGCTGCGAGCAATTCTGCCAATAGTTCGGCGATGCGCCGCGCAGCCGTTCCACCAAGCTGGGCTTATACGCCTGCTGCACTAAGGCCCGCAACCGCGTATGGTCGGGCGGATCGCTGTGCAGCATGTGATGCATCAGCGGCATTAAGAATTTTGGAACCCACGGCGGTTTGAGGTTCGGATTGGCGTCGAACATGGTGCGAAACTGCTTCGAAAAGCGCTCGTCTTTGAGCACCATCGCCACATCGTCATAGCGCGACACAATCCAGACCGGCATTTTGTCGGGCAACACGGTGCGATACACCGGAGCTTCCCTCCGCAGCCGCGCATAAAATCGATCGGCATCGGCCTTGAACTCGCGGCTTGTGATGTTGACGGGCAAGTCATCCATACAGTGGCTGAAATTCGCCGCACATTGCAAAGCGTAAAGAATCCGGAAATGTTATCGCGATCGCTCACAGGGTGCAAAGGCCGAAATGAATCGGTGGGAACCTAGCTTCGATCTCGACGAAGCTGGCATGCTACAGATCAAGCCATGTGTGATATAATTGTTACAGCTATCAAATGGAGAGAAACTAATGGACGCGTTAGCCGAGCAACTCGATACGAAGCTGCACCAATGGGGCGTAGAGACTGCTCAACAAGTGCGCGATCGAATTGCTGAAATTATTGAACTAGCTGATCAAGATGCGCTCGATATTTCACGCTCGCGGACAGTCGAGCAAGAGGTAATGGATGCCATCGACGCCCCCCAAGCCCGGTGAAGTTTGGCTGGCTGATTTGGGACTGGCAGCCAAGACCAGGCCAGTGGTAATTATCTCTCGTGCCGATCCGGACCCGCCGCGACAGTTGGTACTATACGTGCCGCTGACTTCGCAAAATCGCGGGAGCACTTACGAGATTGTTCTGCCGACTCTGAAATTCTTGAATCGCGATTCAGTGGCTAATGTGCAAGGACTCGGATCGCTGCCGACCGTGCGGTTAGAACGAAAATTGGGCGCACTTCCGAGCGATGTAATGGCTCAGATCAAAAAAGCAATTGTGCATGCCCTGGATTTGGACACGTGATTTGCACGACTTCGCGCGCCATAAACTCAAATTCGGTTTCTTTCCGCCAAGTAGAGCAGAATGTCTCGCCGGTAATTCTCTAAATTTGGATGTATGTTTTGCCAACCAGTAATATCCCAGGTATGATCGACTTCGCGAAGCGCACTGATAATTGCCGAACTCGCCAAGTCATGAAATTCTTGCATTGTGATGCCCCGTGGTGCCTCATTCTGCGACACTTGCTGCTGGCTCCAGCAACCTGCCAAACCGTTTCGCCTCGCGCGTTTTCCACCCGCCTTTGTGCCAGGCATAGCCGGCAATGAGCGGCAATGCCAGCGTGGCCTCGCTAAACACCATTTGCTCAAACGCAGTATCGACTTTGCCCCAGCTCGACGCTTCCTTCAGCGTGCTGCTCGATAGAGCGCCGTCGCGCACGTCGGCTATGGTAATTTGTACTGCGTATTTGTGCATCGGTGGCTCTTCCCCCAAAATGTCGGCCGCCACCACGATATCTTGCGTGAAGTTCTTGGGCACGCCACCGCCAATCATAAAAATTCCGGTCGTGGGGTTTTTGATTTTCAACTGCGTCAGCTCGTAAAAATCTTTCACGCTGTCGATCGATACTTTCGGCTGATCGCCGCGCGCGTGCTGGTGGGCCACCAAGCCAAAGCCGGCCGAGCAATCGGAAAACGCAGGGCAGAAAATGGGCACATCGTGCTCGAAAGCCGTGCGCACAATCGAACTTTCCCCTTTGCCTTCCTGCGCCAGCCACGTTCCCATGGCCGCGATGAACTCGCGCGAGCTGTGCGGGCGCGGCGGCAGATCGTCGGCGATAACACGCGTCGTTTCGTCGCAAATTCGCAACTCGTCTTCATCGATGAGCGTATCGTAAATGCGGTCGATGTGGGCCTCGCGAAGCATGTCGTCGTCCATGCCGGCCTTGAGCCGCTCGTCGGCAATGTAGTGGCGATAACCCAGCGCCTCGAAAAAATCTTGATCGACAATATTCGCCCCCGTGCTGACGATACAGTCGATCATGCGGCTGCGGATCATTTCGACAAAAATGCCGCGCAGGCCGGCGCTAATCAGCGAGCCGGCCAGGCACAAAATGATGCCGCATTCTTTGTCGCGCAGCATGCGATCATAAATTTCGGCAGCCCGCGATAAATCACGAGCGCTGTACGCCATGTGCCGCATGGCGTCGACCAGGCCGACGACATTGTGCTTGGTGATGTCGATGTGCTCTATTGTGCGGGAAAGCAGTTGTTCCTTACTGGGCATGGCGGGGTCCTGCGAGTGGAAGTTTTGAAGTTGTGATTGAGGCGGCGGCCGAAACAACAAATTGTATCACACACGCCCCGGCAGTTAAGAGCCGCGCGGGCGGCAAGTGTGAAGATTTGATTTGAGTCGCAGAAATTCGCAGAGGTGCGGAAAATGAATGAGCGCTTGGCGAAAGCTTTCTGCATCATCGGCTGGCTGGAACTAGCAGTTCTAGTCGCCTCGGCCATGATTCCCATTCGGCTTAAGTGGCGCACGTCGCTGTTGGCTCTGCCACGATTGTATCGCCAGTTATATTGGGTCTATGGCGGATACGTCGTGTTAGGAATCACGAGCCTCGGGCTCATTTGCATCACGAACTCGCGCGAACTTGCCGGGGGAACATCGCTGGCCCGCGCGGTCTGCATCTATGGCTTCGCCTTCTGGGGAATCCGCCTATCACTGCAAGCGGTCTTCGAAGCCAAACCGTATTTAACGACTTGGTGGCTGAAGGTGGCCTACTATGGACTGACCGTGCTGTTTGCCATTTTCACAGTGGTCTATGCGATCGGCGCGTTTTGGCGGTAACTAGATCGGCCGTCGAGTTGAATTTGAAATCCAGCGAGTAGGACAAATCGCACGGCGCCATGGCCGACGAATGCGATCTTGCGAGAAATGATGCTGCGGAAATTCGCCGACTATCGTTCCCGGCTCACTGCCAATACCCCAGCGTCACTTCTTTGGGGATCGAAGTCGCCATCGCGGCGAATTTCCAGCTTTACTTTGTCGCCTCCCTTTTTGGTGGCGACCAACTTCGTGAATTCTTCGAAGTTGTGGACCGGCTGTCCTTCGAAGCTGACGATTTCATCATCAATTTGAATGCCCGCCGTCTCGGCGGCGCTACCCGGTTGCACAAGTTGCACGCGGCAATCGGTCTGGCCGGGCGCTCCGCCAATTCCCAACAGCGCCCCGTTGCGCCGGTCGACGCGCACGCTGGGCAACAGCGCGGCCAATTTCTGCGTATCGTCAGCAGACAGATCGGTCCCGTACAAATTCAACATCGTCAGTTGCTTAAGCTCGCCGATTGTCTTTAACACCGCCTCATCGACCGGCACGTTCACAATGGTAAGCCGCGTGAGATCGGGCATTTGCTTGAGTAATTCCCAATCGGCAGCGGCGCCTTTGAAATCTTTGTTAATTTTCAGTTCGAAGAGGCCGCGATTGTCGGGCTCGGCCAAGTCGACGTTAATGGCCATCACAGCACCCAGGCCGCGCAGCTTTTCGATGGCTCGGTCTTGCCGCGTCGATTCGTAGAGCGCAATCGCGTCACTGGCCAGATTGGCCACAACTGTCGTCTTTTGAGCGGCAAGGTTTGTTAACGCCGCGTCGGCCCGTTCGGCAATAGCGTCGTCGCTGGAATCGACCAGTGCTTGGAGAATGCTCACGGCGCGGAATGCCACCTCCAGATCATCGGTTTGGGAGGCTTTGAGAATCGGATCGATCGACTCTCCACCGGCCGCGATTAACTGCCGCATGGCCGATTCGCGGGCACGGTAGTCGGCCGAGCCGAGATCGCGGACCCACGCGTCGAGCGTAGCTTGGGCGACTTGATGAGGAAGCGGGCCACTCCCTGAATCTCCGTCGGCCGAATAGACTTTGACATTCGATTCGGCTGGCGCCGATACCGCAGTTTGCACCGCCGGTTCTCCCGCGAGTGCCGCGAAAACGCAACAATGCGCGGCGATCAAACCCAACATCACCGCCAGCCAGTCCCTCATTGTCATCTCCAAAAACCAGAATTGCCGAAGCAATTAAAAGCGGTTTTATTATACCATGACAGGCGAATAAAGCCGCTGGCCGTTTTCGACGAGTTTAGCACCTGGAAAGCCGCAAGCTATCGGTTGCGCCCAGAGGAACTGGGCAACCGCCCTCGCTTGCGTTACCTTTGCTTCTGCGCAAGAACCTCCGTCGCGCCATTGTCGATGCTCGTGGACCATTACCTGTTCACCTCTTCACCCCTTATCCACGCTCCGTTTGTCAGCCGCCAGAGACTCCAGCCAGCTAGACCACGAGTCACCCGCCCTTCATGTCCCGCCCTAAGAACAACCGCCGAATTTTCCAGCGTGTCTGGGGCTCCGCCACCGGCTTGCTATTTCGCAAGCGCGGTATCGGTTGGGTTGATTTGCTGATTATCGTTGCTCTGGCCGGTTTGCTCTTCGGCTTGATTGATTTGGGCCGAGAGTGGACCGGCGAGCATCGGCCCAGTGTGGAAATCAATCTTTCGCCCTGGCGCTGCCTGGATACACGTTTTTTTCCCTGATGCGCGGCCTACTGGCGTATGCCATTTCACTTACTTTCACGCTGTTATACGGCTACTGGGCGGCCAAAGACCGCGCCGCCGAGCGCGTGCTGATTCCGCTCTTGGATATTCTGCAAAGCATTCCGGTGCTGGGCTTCCTTCCCGGGCTCATCCTCGCGCTGGTGGCCCTGTTCCCCCACAGCAATATCGGCCTGGAACTCGCCGCGGTGATTATGATCTTCACCGGACAGGCTTGGAACATGACCTTCAGCTACTACCACTCGCTCCAGTCGGTGCCGCTCGACATGCGCGAAGTGGCCACGGTTTATCGCTTCAGTTGGTGGCAGCGATTGCGCGAGTTGGAACTCCCTTACGCCACGATCGGTTTAGTCTGGAACAGCATGATGAGCATGGCCGGCGGCTGGTTTTTTTTGATGATCACCGAATCGTTCGAATTGAAAGATCAAGATTTTCGCCTGCCGGGCCTCGGCTCCTACATGAGCGTCGCCGTAAAAGAAGGACGCGTGGATGCCATGTTGTGGGCGATTTTGGCAATGGTGTTTATGATCGTGGGGCTCGACCAATTGCTGTGGCGGCCGATCACCGTCTGGGCACAAAAATTTCGCGTCGAGGAAGGAGGCTACCAGGAAGCCATGTCGTCCTGGTTTCTAGACTTTCTCCACCGTTCCCGGTTGCTGGAAAACGCCGCCAACCTCTATCGGCGTTTCAAAACTCAGCGCGAAGCTAAGCGCACTCGTCAGAAACTTCGTCGCTCCGCTGTCCAATCGCACGATTCGACGGCCACATTCGAAAGCGTTTCAGTCGGACATGGCGCTGCGATATTTTCGTTGGCCTTGTTGGCCGTGCTGTGGTTGCTGTTGGCCTACGGTGCTTGGCGCCTTATCCATCTCTTGTACCATGTGACAGGGCCAGAATGGGTAATACTGATTGCTTCAGCTTACCTGACCTTGGAACGCGTATTGATTTCGACAGCAGTGGGAACACTGTGGGCGTTGCCGGCGGGATTGGCCATTGGCTTATCGCCCAGATTGTCGCGCATTTTGCAGCCGGTGGTGCAAGTGGCGGCGTCGTTCCCGGCGCCCATGTTGTTTCCGCTGGTGATAGCCCTCTTGAAATGGGCCGGCGTGTCATTGGGTTGGGGGAGCATCCTACTGATGCTATTGGGCACCCAGTGGTACATTCTGTTCAACGTCGTCGCTGGAGCGATGGCCATTCCCGCCGATTTGAAGGAAGCCGCCCGCAGCTACCGCTTGAACACATGGCAACGGTTTAAGATGCTCTATGCCCCCTCCGTTTTCCCGTATCTTGTGACCGGTTGGGTCACCGCGGCCGGCGGTGCTTGGAACGCCAGTATCGTGGCTGAATATGTCGTCTCCCGCAATCAAAAAGTCTTGACCACCGACGGCTTAGGCGCTCAGATTAGCGTGGCGGCATCGGCGGAGAATTTTCCCATGTTGGCCGCCAGCGTTTTAGTGATGTCGATTCTCGTTGTCACTTTTAACCGCACCGTTTGGAAACGACTGTACCATTTAGCGGAGACGAAATATTCGCTTAACAAGTGAGGCGGCGGGTCGCTCGCTCCTCGTTCCTCGTTCCTCAATCCTCGCCGAAATCCTGCACATGTCTCTAGCTAGCGCTCCGACCATCGTCATTAAACCGCCAACTGCGCTGTGCGAAGCACACCACGTTTCGCAAGATTTCACTTTGCCCAATGGCCAGCCGCTGCGCGTGCTGGAAGATGTCAGCATCAGTATTTGGCCCGATGAAGTGGTGGCCCTGTTGGGTCCTTCGGGCTGTGGCAAATCGACTATCCTGCGCATTCTCGCCGGACTTATTCCCCCATCGCACGGCGAGGTGCTTTATCATGGCAAGCCCCTCAATGCACTAAATCCCGGCGTTGCCATCGTCTTCCAAAGCTTCGCCCTCTATCCCTGGATGACGGTCACGGAGAACATCGAAGCCGTCCTCCAAGCCGCCGGCTTGCCGGGAGAGGAGGTCGCTCGCCGCACGGAAAACGTGATCCGCTTGGTCGGACTAGCAGGTTTCGAAGAGGCGTATCCCCGCGAACTTTCCGGCGGAATGAAACAACGCGTCGGCACCGCCCGCGCACTGGCTGTCGACCCCGAAATGCTGTTCATGGATGAACCGTTCAGCCAGGTCGATGCCCTCACGGCAGAGAGCCTTCGAGCCGAAATTCTCGACATTTGGTCCACGCAAGAGCGCAACCCTTCGTCGATTGTGATGGTGAGCCACGATATCAAAGAAGTGGCCTACATGGCCGATCGAATTGTAATTATGGGGGCCAATCCGGGCATTGTCCGCACAGTTGTCAAGAATAACCTTCCCCGCCCCCGCGATTACCGATCTTCCCAACTTTTGACCCTGGTCGATCAACTGCACGAAATCATCACTGGCAGCGAATTGCCCGATGTGCCTGCTGCCATCGCCGCCGGGGGTACCGACTATATTGAGCCGCTACCGGAAGTTTCCACCAGCGAAATCATCGGCCTTTTGGAATACCTCGATGCCCGCGGCGGCAAGCAGGACGTGTTCCGCATCGCCAGCGACACCAACCAGGAGTTTGGCCGAGTGATCGCTGTGGTCAAAGCCGCCGAAATGCTCAATTTTGTCGATACCCCAAAACGCATGGTTATTCTCGATCCCGATGGCAAACGCTTCGTGCAGGCCAGCCCAGAAGAGCGAAAGACGCTTTGGCGGGAACAGTTGCTCAAGCTTCATCTTTTCGGCGAAATCTACCAGATGCTCAAGCGACAGCCGGAGCATGAGATCGATCGTGAACTGGTTCTCGAAACGATCATCATGCACGTGCCGCATGAGAACTATGAGAAGATTTTCAACACCCTCATCCGCTGGTCGCGATTTGGCGAGCTATTAAGCTACGACGACACGACCGATCGCATCACACTGGGCTAGCTGCTGTAAAACGCGCAAACCGCTGGCAGCATGGCGGTTGCACGAATTAATTACGCCACAGCGCATGCTTTCTATACGATCTATACTGCGCATATTTACATCCTTGGATCCGCAGTGCTAGCAAGGGGTTGATTTCCAGGCATTCATTTGCCATAAGGGTGTCGCTCGAAGCTGCCGTTAAATGCTTCCTATCTTTGCGAACTTAACTTTTCGCGAGATCCTGGTGACGAACTGGCATTTCTTCGAGCTAGCGAGCTGCGGTTGTTCGCGGCCGCTTTGCCGCACGGGCCAGCATGTTTTGCAATGTCCGCAGGCCAGTGGAAGGCAGTTTGTTTTGACCCTTAGTTTCTGTCAGTGGAGGATTGATCATGAAGTATGTGAGAATGGCTGTGTTGGCAGTGGCAGTGGTTGCTTCGATGGCCCCTGAATTCGCGGAAGCTTGCGGCCACCGTCGTTGCCGCCGCTGCTGCGAATCGTCATGCTGCAGCACCTCGTGTGCTAGCACTTGCACTTCCTGCAACAGCACTGCAGCTTCCGCCCCGGCAAGCTGCGAGTCGTCGTGCAGTAGCTGTGGCAAGTAGTTGTCGGCAATGGCGAAGGCCATTGACAGGCCTTCTTCGAATTGGGATGGAATCCACCAGCGGCATTTGGGCTAAAGCCCAAAATTAGCCACTGTTCAATATGTGCCCCGTGCTCCTGAGACAAGGTTCAGAAGCGCGGGGCAATTTCTTTGCGCAATAGCCGGCCGACGACATCCACCTGGAAAACAAACCGCGGCCTTAACTCCCCGCTGCAGGCGGCTCACTCGCCTCGGCAGCCCGCTCCGGAACTGGCTCCGATTCGGCGGGCTGCTGCAATTCGATAGCCAATCGCTCAATGGCCGATGTCCCCGGCTCCTCGCTAACAGCCGTAGTCGTCGGAGCAAGCGGTTGCAGCGTTCGCTCGCGTTCCGATGTATCAGAAGCAGCTTCCGACACAATAGCTGAAGAACCATCCTTGGCGGCCGGTTTACCTGCTTCGCTCTGCGTATCCGACTTGTTTTGTATTTGATAGAACTGCATCAAATCATCGAAAGTCCGCAACGGTTCCCGCCCCTCTTTCATCGCCTTGGAAATTGGGGTGGAAATCTTCTGTTTGGGTCTAGGCTGATAGTGCGGCCGACCGGGCGGTTTTCCCCGATCGCGCTCCCCGTGCCGTCCTCCTTGGCGTCCGCTCTGACCCCCTCTGCGCTCATCCCGTCTGCCATGCGGAGGGCGCACGCCGTGCTGCTGCCCGCCCGCCTGTTGCCTCTGCTGGCCTGCCTGCGTCACTGCATCGCCGTGTTGGGCAGCGGCACTGCCAGTGTTTTGTGGTTCATTCGCCAAATTGCCTGCTGCCGCGGCAGCACACGCCGGACCAACGGCGCCGGCCCCATTCGTGCCTTCCGCGCCAATAGGCGCTGCCCCTCGATCGACGCCTTGGCCGCCGGGACGTTGCCCACCTGCTCGACCCCCGCGACGCTGGCTGCCGCCGCGATTTGCGTCGCCGTGCCCACCGCGCTGCCTCGGTTCGTGCTTGGGCGTTCCCGGTGGAATCATTGTCAGCGAAACGCGCCGCCGGGTTTTGTCGATCTCCTTGACCCACACCTTCACAATGTCGCCCACCGAAACCACATCGTGCGGATCGCGCACAAACTTATTCGCCAACTGGCTGACGTGTACCAGCCCGCTGTCATGCAGCCCGATATCCACAAATGCGCCGAAGTCGACGACGTTCAGCACGCTTCCCATCAATTCCATGTCGGGCTGCAAATCCTCCAGTTTCAAAATGCCGCTCTTGAAAATCGGGGCCGGCAAATCTTCGCGCGGGTCGCGTCCAGGCCGTGTCAATTGCGCTGAAATATCGCGCAGCGCAAATTGTCCGGCGCTTAGGTCAGCCGCCAACTGCGCCGCATTCGCTTCCAAGTCTTTGATTTTCCGCGCCAGTTCCGGCGGCGTTTCTTTCCGTTGTAAGTCTTCCGTCGCGCATTCCAGTTTCTTGATGACTTGCCGCGCAACCTCATAGCTCTCCGGGTGGATCCAGGTGGCATCCAGCGGATTGTCGCCGTCGACAATCTTCAAAAATCCCGCCGCCTGCACAAAAGCGGCCTCGCCAAACCCCGACACCTCTTTCAATTGATCGCGATTGCGAAACGGCCCGTTGGCGATGCGATGATCGTACACTCGCCGCGCCGTCAATTGATTGAGCCCGCTTACGTATCGCAACAGCGCAGGACTGGCCGAGTTCACGTCCACACCCACGTAATTCACGCACGATTCCACCACCCCGTCGAGCGATGTTCGCAAATGCTTCGCCTTCACATCGTGCTGATATAATCCCACGCCCAAACTGCCCGGGTCGATTTTCACCAGCTCGCTCAGCGGATCCTGCAGGCGCCGCCCAATGCTAATCGCGCTGCGCAGCACCGGGTCGTATTCCGGCAATTCCTCGCGGCCGATTGGACTTGTGGAATATACGCTTGCGCCCGCTTCGTTCACCACCACGTACGCCACGCCGTCATCTTTCAATTCATTCGCCAGCACGTCGCTGAGCATTTCTTCCGTTTCGCGGCAGGCGGTGCCATTGCCCAGCGCGATCACTTGCAAGCTATGGTTTTTCACCAGCTCGACCAGCTTCGCACCCCTTCGGCCTTCCGTTCATCCTTGCCAACCAAATGAATCACCGCTTGATCCAATAGCTTCCCAAATTCATCGAGCGCCACCAGCTTGCAGCCGCTTTTGAATCCTGGATCAACTGCCAGCACGCGCTTCCCGCGAATCGGCGGCAACAAGAGCAAGTTTCGCAGGTTCTTCGCAAACACCGTCACGGCGTGCACTTCGGCCGCTTCGGTCATCTCGCGGCGAATTTCCCGCTCCAAGCTTGGAAACACCAATCGCTGTAAAGTGTCGCGCGCCAGCCGCGCAAGAATTCCACATGCGGATGTTCTGCCGGCGCAAGCAGCGACTCCGCCTCCGCGACCATCGCCGCTTCATCGGCTTCGATTTTCACCCGCAGCATCTTCGCCCGCTCGCCCCGATTGATCGCCAGAACCCGGTGCGGCGGAATTTTGCCCAGCGGCTCTTTGAATTCAAAATAATCGCGGAACTCTTTCCCCTGCTGCTCGGCAATTTCTGTTTTGGCCGAAACCAATTGCCCGGTCTTCTTCACAATCTTTCGCAACCGCCCGCGCAAATCGGCCCGCTCGCTAAAATCTTCCGCCAAGATGTGCCCCACGCCCAACAGCACGTCGGCCGCGCTATTGAGTTGCTTATCGGGGTTTACAAAATCGGCCGCCCGCCTATCTAAATCTTCCGCCGACACCGTTGCGTGCAGAATTTCCGCCGCCAATGGCTCCAATTGCCGCTCGCGCACCACGGTGGCCAGCGTTTGTTTCTTTGGCTTAAACGGCAGATACAAATCTTCCAACCGCTTGATGCTGTCGGTGTGCTCGATCGCCGACGCCAGTTCGGGCGTCAGCTTCCCTTGGCTTTCGATCGATCGCAGAATGGTCTGCTTCCGCTCCACCAGCATCCGAATGCGGTTGAGCTGATCTTGAACCCGGCGAATTTGCTCCTCATCCAAGCCGCCCGTCTCATCCTTGCGGTACCGAGTTATGAACGGAATCGTGTTACCGGCATCTAGTAGCCGCACCGCGACTTTCGACTTGCGAAAGCGGAAGTGCTAGCCCCGCGGCAACCGGCGCAAGATCGATGGTGGTGCTAAAACCCATGCAGCAGCCAAGTGAACGCCATCTCCGCCAGATGCACCGCTGGCGCACCAGAGATGTTCATAAAGAGCATAGTGCTCGCTGGTGGCGAAGGACCAACGCGGGATTCGAAAGAGCGAATATCGAAATAAAGTAGTAGCGCACACCCAACCTGCGGATACGCGCCCCCATACGTCTGGTGGCAATCTAAACTGCTGCGACCTCAATTGTCAAGCTATAGAAGCTCGCTAGCACCGTGCGACATAAAAAAATCGTTACTCGCGGCCGATTTTCTCAAATCTGCTTCCGCGCTTCTGCCGATAACAACAAACGCTCTCAGCAGGGTGGGCTTACTGCGCGTGCCAAGTTAGAGGCTGCGCGGCGGCTGCCGACGAGGCCGCAACGCCGTCGGAATGTTCGCCATTTACCCACATTGTCAAGGATGACAACCATGTCTGCCCAACGCCGCTTCAAAGTCTATTACGGCCCCGACTCCGATAGCCGTACCGCCACTGTCTCCAAGCACCAACAGCCCCAAACCGTTACCGTTTCGTTGGGCGAAGTGCTTCCTCTTTTGGCCGATGCCGTCAACAGCCGCCGCACGTGGCTGCGCGATTTCGCTGGTGACGACATCACCATCTCGACCGACCTCTACGAAGTGATCTTGGCCTACCAACATCACTTGCGTCCCGGCACTTGATCGGCGCGTTGCGAAAGTGCGACGGGTAAGCGGATTCGTGTTTTTCCGCGAATTTCCGATCAAATAATGAAGAGGTGAGCAGGTGACGACGTGAACTCGTTCGCCCTTCTGCTGCAACGGCGGCTGTTTTCCGCTCACGTGTTCACCGCATCACTTGCACATCAGCTCATCCTTCCGCCCCGTGTAACACGGGGCGTTTTTTTGCATTACAATATCTAGGCTGCGTTGTCGCATATGCGCGTATGCCGTTCATCCGCTCACCCCTTCAGCAGTTCACCTGTTCATTCCACGACCGCAATGCCTCTTGCCCCCAACTCTCGCCCTCCGAGTCCTCCCGGCCACTGGCTGCTCGGTAATCTTCCCGAGTTCCGCCGCGACATGCTCGGATTTTTCACCCGTTGCAATCGTGAATACGGCGACTTGGTAGCGCTTCGTTTCGGCAAGCGTCTTGTTCATTTGGCGACGCATCCCGATATCGTCGAGCAAGTGATGGTGACGGAGAATCGCAAGTTCGGCAAAAGCTATGTCTTCGAGTTACTTCGCCCGATGCTCGGCAATGGACTAGTCAACAGCGAAGGCGATTTCTGGCTCCGCCAGCGGCGTCTCATGCAGCCCGCCTTCAGCCACGGAAGCATCAATAGCTATGCCGGCGCAGATCCTCGAATCCATCCGCCGCGTTATCGAACCCTGGCAGAGCGGCGAAACGCGCGATCTCCGTCGAGAAATGAACCGCCTGGCGCTGGCCGTGGTCGGCAAGGCGCTCATGGATGTTGATTTAGACAACGTTGATGACGAAATCTCGCAGCCGCTTGAAGAATCGTTCCGCGATTTTAGCCACCGTTTCGAGAGCCTGTGGCATTTCCCGCATTGGATTCCCACCCCGCGCAACCGGCGCGCCATTCGCAACGTGCGCAAGCTCGACGAAGTCGTCAATCGCATCATTCGCCAGCACCGCCAAGATCCTTCCAATCACGGCGACCTACTCTCGAAACTCATTCAGGCTCGCGATGAAGTTGATCAAACCGGCATGACCGATCGCCAACTGCGCGACGAAGTGATGACCCTATTTCTCGCCGGCCACGAAACGACCGCCAATGCCCTGGCCTGGACCTGGTTCCTGTTCGCGCAAAATCCCGCGGCCGAAAAAGCGCTCGTAGCCGAACTAAATTCCGTTCTCGGCGATCGACTTCCCGAGCTGGCCGATCTGCCGAACTTGCTATATACGGAATCCGTCGTCAAAGAATCCATGCGCCTCTTTCCGCCGGTCTACGCTTTCAGCCGCCGCGTGCTCGCCGACACCACGATTCAAGGCTTCCGTATTCCCGCCCATAGTGCAGTGATCATGAGCCAATGGGTCATCCATCGCGATCCGCGCTGGTGGCCCGATCCCGAAAAGTTTCTGCCCGAACGCTGGCTGGAGAATACGTCAGATGACGCGCACCACGATCAGATGTCGGGAATCAGAGGTCAAGAGTCGAATACCGTTAGTTCACCCGTTCACCCGCTCACCCGCCCACCCGCTCGCCCCTTCTACGCCTACTTCCCCTTCGGTGCCGGCCCCCGCGGCTGCATCGGCAATCAATTCGCCATGCTCGAAGCCACGCTCGCGGTCGCCACCATCGCCGCCCGCTTCCACTTCGAACTGGTCGCGCCCGAAGAAGTAAAACCCTGGCCCTCGGTTACGCTGCGTCCCGGCGGCGGCATCCGGGCCGTCATCCAGGCGCGAAAGCAAACGGCTGCCGTCGCACCGTTGGGGCACTAGAGCCCTCGGCCCAGCCACCAGAGAAATACCCCCAGGCCGCCCATGAGCAAGGCGATGCCCGTAATCCATTTGGCGGCGTGACCCACGATCGACGGCATGTCTTCATGCCGCGTGCTGGCGTACACCAAACTGACGCTCACCACCAGCGGCAAGGCATACCAGAGCTGATTAGCGTGGGCAAGCATAAGATTCAATGATAATTGGCTAAACGCTAAACGACAGATCCTGGTCCCTGACTTTGAACCTAACTCCCAGCCGCTACAGGCATCGCCTGCACCGGCCCTCCCCACGCATCCCAAATCGCGAGGACGTTCAACAATCCTGCGATCATCGTGAACACCGTGCCCAAATCATAGAACGAGCCGAGATCGTGATTCCAAATGCTGGTTTGATCGGGCCGCTCGCCGCTGCGCACCGCCGGGCAAATACACATAGTATTCGTTGTTGATGTCATACCGCTCGAAATCATCGAGATCGTAGGACTCGTCGTTCGGAAAAAGCTTTTGCTGCTGCAAAATCCAAGTGCGCGGCACAATTTGATTGCGAAGCATCGGAGGCGCCATCAAGCCATCCCATAGCGGCGCTTTGGCACCGGGCCTGTCACTCGCATCGATTGAATGATGGCTGGCATGGCAGGCAAACCAGCCCCCAACTGCGCCACGTAGGCCCAGTGCCAATCGTGCCAGTCGGGTTCGCGGAACGACGCGTAAACCACGCGCCTCCCCCCAGCCAGAGCCCGTAAATAAACGTGCCTAAAATGCACGTCATATAGAGTCCGCCTTTACCCCAACGGCGCTGATAGATATGCCCCAACCCCGGCCACAGCCAGGCTAAAAATGCCGCTAGCCACGGGTCGCGCAAATCGACCTCCGCAGCGCTGGTTTGCGGCTCTTTGGCAGGCGACAGTTTGGCAGCATCGACACTGATTGTCCCAATCGTTTCGCGTCAAAGTGCAATGAAATTTCCCCGCCGGCGCATCGGTAAGCAACCACGACGACGCCGAATTATCCGTTCAGCCAAACCGTGGATTTTAGTCCACCGCCGCGTTTGCCACTAGTGCGAAACTGCGGCGGCCGCTTGGCACGACAGAAGGTTATTCGCTCGACAGTGCCCGCTATTGGAGCGCGAAATTAGTGGGCCTAGAACGTTCTTCGCCTAGGCGGCCGCTTCCACCACGGCCAACTCGTGATACGCACTATCGACCGTATCGGCATCGATTTGCGCGAGCTTGCGCCGGCGCCCGCCAACAGCGTCAAATCGGCGAGCTGATTTACGCGGCGCGGAATTCCCTCGCACAAATCGTGCATCAGGTTGAGCGCCTCGTCGGTAAAAATGGGGTTCTCGCTGCCGGCATGCTCCAAGGCCGCTTTAATATACTGCATCGTGTCGGCCGGCTCCCACGCCTCGATATCGCACCGCAAATCGGCCAACTCCAACAGCCGCGGCAAAATGCGCGGCACCGTGTTTGTGCCCGAGGCTAAAATGATTGTCAGCCGGGCCGCGGCCGAACGATCGAATTGCGCAAGACGCACAATATGCTCAAGCACCTCGTGCGACGATTCATCGGCGTCATCAAGCAAAACAACGGTGGCCAACTGCTGGTATCGATTTTCCGCAAGCCGATCGATCACTTGCCGCCACAAGCGAAACGTATCGTCGCCGCGATCGGGATTGGTTCCCAACTCAGCCGCCAATAGCCACAGAAATTCGTGGAGATCGACCCCCAGCAGATTCACATTTGCAATTTGGGCCGATTGCCGCCGCAATCGCCGGGCGAAAACTTCCAGCGTGAGCGATTTGCCCACGCCGCTTTCGCCCAACAGCAAACCCAAGCGACGCTGCTCGCCGACCAAGAAATCCAGCCGTGCAAGCGCCTCTTCGTGCGAAGGGCTTGGGAAATAAAACCGTGGATCAAGCGCGCCGCGAAAAGGTGATTCGCGCAATTGCCAATACTGTCGAGACATGCAAACTGACCACTCCGCAATGATTTACGCCGCCTGGGAGCACGCGCGAAAACAAATGCAAAAAAGATGAGAGCCAAACGCTTTCCGTATCTTCTATATCATCGGTAAGATCGGCATCAGACTTTGATGTTGTGCTAGCAAAAGAAACATTCGTCCGATCGTGCCAGGTGCACATCTTCTCCCAGCAACTTAGACCCCCAGCCACCCAGACCCCCAGACGCCTAAAACCCCATGTCCCACCGATTTTTCGTCGCATCCCCGATTTCCGACAACCGCGCCACGCTAATCGAGTCCGAAGCGCATCATCTCATCCACGTGATGCGGGCGAGCGTCGGCGATGAAGTGACTTTGTTCGACGGCTCCGGCTGCGAGTTCGCGGCGCGAATCGAATCGATCGGCCGCGGCGAAGTTGAGCTAACCATTATCGAACGCCGCGCAGTCGATCGCGAACTGCCGCTGCGGCTAACCCTGGCGGTCGCGCTTCCCAAAGGCGATCGCCAACAAATGTTGGTCGAGAAAGCGACAGAACTGGGTGTGGCCGAGCTTGTTCCGCTCATTACCCAGCGCGGCGTCGCTCAGCCGGGCGAAGCGGCGCTGAATCGGCTGCGCCGCGCGGCAATAGAGGCCGCCAAACAGTGCGGACGAAACCGACTGATGGAAATCGCTCCTTCCGCGCCGTGGATCGATTACGCTGCACGCTTAGCCGAAGCGAAGCCCCAATCATTCGCTGCTCGCTTGCTGGCGCACCCTGGCGGACAGCCGCTGGCGAGCAATCGACAATCGGTGCTCCATTGGCCCGCCGGTGCTAGCGTCGTCGCCGCCGTCGGTCCCGAGGGAGGCTTCACCGACGAAGAAGTAACATTGGGCGCAGCGGCGGGCTGGCAACTGGTTGATTTGGGACCACGAATTCTCCGCGTTGAAACTGCCGTACTTGCCATTGCCGCCTGGTTTTCTCTGTCGACGTCAGGCCCGTCGAATCTATCTATGTAGGCCACAGCGCCAATCACCCAACGGCCTTGACCATGCCCGCCGCCGGCCGTATCTTCAGCGGCCATTTTCCCGAAGTTCTTTGGTCTGCGCATATTCCGCAAAAAGTTCATGAGCGCTTCGCCCGATATCGCGCTGTTGATTTCGTCCTACCAGCGGCCGCACCATTTGCGCCGCGCTATTGTCGATTGCCATGCAGCGCGGCGTGGCCGGCCGCTTCGAAGTGGTAGTGACCGACGATGGTTCGACCGATGAAACGCTGCCGATGGTTCGTGAAATGGCGCACAACGTGCATTTTCCGCTAAGCTACACCACGCACACACACACGACGTTTCAGCTTTCGCGTTGCCGCAACGAGGGTGTCGCCGCCAGCCGCGCACCGTATTTACTCTATCTCGACGGCGATTGCCTGCTGCCCCCCGACCACGTGGCCATTCATCTCGCACGGCGCCAGCCCGGAGTGGTTTGGGCCGGTACGTTCTATCGATTCGATGAACCGACATCGGCTCGCGTCGACGACGACGCAATTCGCCGCGGCGATTTCGTTCGCTGGGCCGACGCCAAACAAATTCGCCGCATGCGCAGCAAAGGTCGCCGCAGCCGATTCTACGAGCTTCTTCGCCATCCGCGCAAGCCGCGCTTGAGCGGCAACAACGTAGGCATTTGGCGCAGCGATTATCTGCGCATCAACGGCTACGACGAAAACTTTCAAGGTTGGGGCTGGGAAGATGAAGATTTCGGCCGCCGCTTGCGCCGCGCTGGCCTAAGCATTCGATCGATTTTGCGTTGGACGAACACCTATCATCTCTGGCATCCGACCGACGTCACCGCGCCCGCCGACGAGCAGCACTCGCGTAACGCCGAGTACATGCGGCGCAAAGGCGCCCTTACGCGTTGCCGTAACGGACTCCTGAAACGGCCTCTGGCCGACCTACGGCTGCGGATTGTGGGAAATTCAGAGGAGCGAATTAGCCGCCTGACGCTGCCGACGGTTTCAAATGCCGCGCCTGATTTGGATCCCGAGATCGAAGTGGTCGTGCTGCCGGGAAATGGCAAGTTCAGCGGCCATGCACAGTGCAATGTGCTGGTGGTTGCCGACGACGATCCCGGCGCCGTGCGCCTGGCCAAGCAAGCGCACGTGCTCGTGGCCGACAACGATCTGCCGGCCCCCCAAGCCTTTTACAAGTTCCGCCTGCACGAATTGCCGCAGGCGCTCGAAGCGGTGGCGTAAGGAATATGAGTTTCGATTACCTCATCGTCGGCTGCGGAATGTTTGGCGCGGTGTTTGCGCGCGTCGTGGCCGAACATGGCTCGAAGGTCATGCTCATCGACAAGCGCCCGCACATCGGCGGCAACTGCTATACCGAGCGTCTCCAAGGCATCGACGTGCATCGCTACGGGGCCCACATTTTTCACACCAGCGACTCCCGCGTGTGGGAATTCGTCAATCGCTTCGCCCGATTCAATCACTACCGCCATCATCTGAAAGTGAATTATCGCGGGCGCATTTTTTCATTCCCCATCAACTTGATGACGCTCCAGCAACTGTGGGGCATCGCCACCCCTGAAGAAGCCGAGCGGAAATTGGCCGACGTGCGCATTTCATGCGATAAACCGCGCAATCTCGAAGAGTGGATTCTCGCCCAAGTTGGTCAAGAAATCTACGAAACGTTCATGCGCGGCTACACGGCCAAGCAATGGGAGCGCGACCCGAAAGATTTGCCGGCATCAATCATTCGCCGCTTGCCGATTCGCCGCACTTTTAACGATCGCTACTTTGACGATTGTTACGAAGGCATTCCCACCGGGGGTTATACGCGCCTGTTTGAAAACATGCTCGATCACCCAAACATTCGCTCCGAACTGGGCGTCGATTTCTTTGAGAACCGCGGCCAACTGCAACAGCAAGCGCGCAAAACGGTCTACACCGGAAAAATCGACGAGTATTTCGGCTATCGCTTCGGCCCGTTGGCCTATCGCTCGCTGCGCTTCGAAGACCGCGTGCTGGAAGGGGATTTTCAAGGTGTTTCAGTCGTCAATTACACCGCCCCCGAGGTCCCCTACACGCGCATCATCGAGCACAAGCATTTCGCCCTATCCACCAACTCGCGCACCGTCATTACCTACGAATACCCGCAAGCGTATGACGAAACAAAAATCCCGTATTACCCCATTCGCGACGAGCGCAATACCGCAATTTACGAAAACTACCGTGCGCTGGCCGATGGCGAAAGCATCATCTTCGGCGGCCGGCTGGGAACATACATGTATTACGACATGCACCAAGTCGTCGCCCAGGCCCTGAACATCGCCCAGAAAGAAATCGGCCACCATGTCGCGCACCTGTCCCACGCCGCCTAAGAAACATGATATTGCTGCTTCCCCTCATCTACCTCGCGGCCGTGCTCGAAATCTTCCTTGCCCCGCACTGGCAAATTGCAGGCATTACGCCCGATTTGCTCGCACTGGTGGCATTTACGTTCATTGCGATTTCTCAAAGCCGATCGTCAATATTCATAATCGCGCTGATCGGTCTGGCGAGCGATCTTAATTCGTCAGGTCCACTCGGCTTGGGCCTGGCCGCCTTCGCGCTCGTCGCGTATTCGCTTGCCTCGCTGCAGGCGCGCTTGCAACTCGATCATTTCTTTGGTCGTCTCACGCTCGTCTGGCTGGGCATTACCGCCGCGAGTGTTATCCAGGCAATCGTCGCCCGCGCCGCCGGGCAAACGGCCATTCCGATCCAAGCGCTAATCACCCGCGCGCTCGTCGCCGGCTTCTACACGTCAGCCCTTGCCGTTCCTATGCTCCTGCTGATCGCTTGGGTTCGAGCACCACAGCGGCCGCTCGACCTAACAACCTGATCGTCACCCGGGGCGGCCCCAAAAAACTTATTTTCACCTCTTCACCTGTTCATCTGTTCACATCTTCACCGGCTCAATTCCCCATCCGTGCCCGACCGCCGTCTCAGTTTTCTGCTGGCCGCTGTTATTGTGCTGACCACAACCGTCTATGGCCGGCTCATCGCGCTCCAGGTGCGCGATGGCAACGAATATCGCGCTGTGGCTGCCGAGCCGACCGTTCGCCGACACACCGTCGCCGCCGCGCGCGGCCGCATCCTTGCCCGCGATGGCACCGTGCTCGCCTATGACGACGCCCAAATGTCGCTGGCCGTCGAATACCGCTGGCTCGAAGAACCGCCCGACCCGCGCTGGCTGCGCCAAATGGCCCGCGCGCAGCTCACCGCCGCCGAGCGCCGCAATCCCCAAGCCGTTGCGGCCGCTCAGCAGCACATCGTCATCCAGCGTCGCGATTTAGCTCTGCGCCTCGCAACGCTTTGCGGGCTGACCGACTCCGAATGGGAAGCCCGCCGCCAAAAAATCCAAGCACGCATCGAGTCGATCGGTGGCGCCGCCAACGCCCGCCAACAACTGCGCGCCGATGCTCGCAGCACCGCAGATAGCGATGGCTCAAGCAACACCTCTTTCATCGCACTCGCCGGCCGCAGTATCGCCGGCGCGCTGTTTGCAACGGATCAACTCCCCCACAACCCTCGCATTACCGTCGCTGAAGAGCTCGATGCCCACGTTATTTGCACCGACCTCTCGCTCCAGTCCGTCGCCGAAATCGAAACGCATTCCGAACTCTATCCCGGCGTCAAACTCCAGCCGGTCTATCGCCGCGTCTACCCTGAGGGCCAATTGGCTGCCCACGTGCTCGGTTACCTCGGCGCGGCCGGTCCCAACGACATTTCAAAACAACCCGTCGCAGCCATTGCTGATATTGCCGATGCCTACCAGCCCGACGACCGCATCGGCCGCGCCGGCCTGGAACGTCAGTACGAATCGATTTTGCGCGCCCATCGCGGCATAACCATCGATCGCGTCGATGCCCGCGGCCAGACGATTGAAACGAAAACCCTGCGCGATCCTACTCCCGGTCGCGACCTGATGCTTACCGTCGATCCGGCCGTCCAGCGCGCAGGCGCAAACCTTACTCGACGAGGCAATCGCCCGCCGGCTCCCCACTGAAAACGCGCCGCTCGATGCTTCGTGCGGCGGCGCAATCATGGTCCTCGATTGTCACTCGGGCGCCATTCTCGCTTCAGCATCTTGGCCGCGCTTCAATCCCAACATCTTCGTTGAGGGGGATAGGTCGCAAATTCAACGAATGCTCAACAATCCCGCTCACCCGTTGTTCGATCGCGCAGTCCAAATGGCTTTACCCCCCGGCTCGGTCTTCAAAGTCATCTCCGCCTGCGCGCTTTTGGATCACGGCGTCGATCCGCGCTCGCCGGTCGATTGCGAAGGCTATCTGCACCAGCCCGACGCGCTTCGCTGCGCCATCTTCAAGCAGTATGGCATTGGCCATGGCCCGGTCACGCTCGCCGATGCCCTGGCCCGCAGTTGCAACGTCTACTTTTTCCACCACGCCGAGCAGCTTGGCCCACAGCCATTTCTCGATTGGGCCCAGCGCCTGGGCTTGGGCATGCCAACGAACGTTGATCTTCCCAGTGAAGCTGCGGGATCACTGCCAAAAATACCTTTAACCAGCGCCGATGCCTCCCGCGACCAATCTGCCGCTCATCCGCAACTTGATCCGCGGCCGCTGGCCATTGGCCAGGGCGCGCTTGCCACCACGCCGATGCAAATGGTGCGCGTCGTGGCCGCAATTGCCAACGGCGGATTCTTGGTGACCCCGCACCTCGCCGAAGGCGTCGGGTGGCACGCCCTAAGTGCAGCCGAAGGGCGTGGTTTGAACGACGATGTACATGCCGCGCACTATGATGAGCCGCTCGCGTTTCTCCCGCCGCGGCCGATTCCGGGCCTCACTCCGGAAATGATTTCCGCCATTCGCAAGGGCCTCAGGCAAACCGTCTCCGACCAGCAAGGCACCGCTCACGCGACAGTCGACTTGGCCAGTGTCGCCATCGCCGGCAAGACGGGCACTGCGCAAACTGGCGGAAGCCAGCCCGACCATTCCTGGTTTGTCGGCTATGCTCCCGCCGACGATCCGCAAATCGCCTTTGTCATAGCGCTTGAACACGCGGGCGATGCCGCCACCGCCGCCGGCCCCGTGGCAAAATTGCTCATCGAGCGAATGCACGAGCTGGGCTATTTCTCAGCCTCCGTCGCCCGCCGCTAACTTCTCCTCCACGCGCGATTTCGCGCCGCGCGGCAGACTCGCTCATTCACCGCGTCGTCGACCCTCGGCCTTTCAGCGACCAAAACTCTACAAGCAGGGTTTCGCGTTCACTACCCAAAAAGCAATAGCCTTGTTCGCCGTGGTATGATTAAATGAACTTAAGAAAGTTCGCCGTCCGCCTGCCGCCGCGACGCTGTCAGGGTAATAACAGTCGTGCGGTCCCGCCTGCAATACAGTCAGTTCGATCGTCAACTACTAGCGGTACTTCGGCGCGCTACAATCGTCCCAAAGCAGTTCATTCGATCGATTACGTGCGGCTTTGATACTCATGCCCAACCGCCGAACGATTTATTGCTGCGCAGCCTTGGCTGTGCTGTCGGCGGCGCTACTGCGATTTGCGACGGCCGAGGACCAACCGCCCACGGCCGATTCGTCCGCGGCACCAATACCTGCATCGACTTCTAGCGAACCGCCCGCTGCGTCATCCGACAAAGGCGCAAGTCAGCCTGCCGCGGCGGAACATTCCCTCGTCTCGCCCGAGCGCGAATCGCAATATCAGCAAACGGTCGCCCCTTTCATCGTTAAATACTGCGGCGATTGTCACAGCGGGCCCGATGCCGAAAAAGGAAATCGGCTCACCGATTTCCACAGCGCTAGTTCCGTGGCCGAAAATCGCAAGCTCTGGAAGAACGTCATCGTTAAGCTTCGCAGCCATGAAATGCCCCCTAAAGATGCCGCCAAACCTCCGGCCGACGAAACCGACTCCATCATTCATGCGCTGATCGACACGCTGGCCGAAGCCGCCCGCAACATGCCGCACGATCCCGGCCGCGTCACCATGCGCCGCCTCAATCGCGTCGAATTCAACAACACGCTGCGCAATTTGCTGGGCGTCGATTTTCACCCCGCCGACGAATTGCCCAGCGACGACGTGGGCTACGGCTTCGACAACAATGGCGATGTGCTTTCGCTGCCGCCGCTGTTGTTGGAAAAATACCTGGCCGCCGCCGAAAACGTGCTCAATTTGGTGCTCAACATCGACGATGGCAAGCACCCTCCCAAACGCTTCAAAGCCGACGATTTCAACGGCGTCGCCATCGGCCGCGGCTCGAACAATCAGCAAAAAAGCTTCCGCCGTGCCGGCGAAGTATTCATTTCCTACGATTTTCCCCGCGATGCCGATTACACCATTCGCGTTCACGCCTGGGGCACGCCACTGGCCGACGAAACCGTTCGGATGGCGCTAAAGCTCGACGATGTGGCGCTGCGCACCTTCGATCTCGATGCTGACTCGAAGCAGCCTGCCTGTCACTACAAACTTCATGTTCCCGCCGGCCGCCATAAAATCGCTGCGGCGTTTGTGAATCCATTCGAGGACGTTTACGAAAACGAGCCCAAAAAAACGCGCTACCGCACGCTGCAAGTCGATTGGCTCGAAGTCGAAGGGCCGCAACTTACCGGCAGCGAATCGCTCCCCGAGCCTTACACGCGCATCATGATCGCCGATCCCGATCATGTCGGCCGGGCCGAAGCCGCGCACAAATTATCAAACACTTCGCCGATCGCGCTTTCCGCCGCCCGATTGGCGACGACGAGCTCGATCGGCTCATGCAGCTCTATTCCGCCGCCGACCACGACGACGTTCCTTTCCCGCGCGCCGTTCAGCCGGCGCTCGAAGCGGTGCTCGTCAATCCGCGCTTCTTGTTCCGCGTCGAGCTCGATTCCGCGCCCAATAATCCGCAAGCACAGCACCCGATCGACGATTGGGAGCTCGCCTCGCGACTTTCGTATTTCCTCTGGAGCAGCATGCCCGACGACGAACTGTTCGATTTGGCCCGCCGCAGCCAACTGCGCGACCAGCTCCAACCTCAAATCGAACGCATGCTGCGCGACCCGAAATCGCAGGCGCTCGTCGAGAATTTCGCGGGGCAATGGCTGCAAAGTCGCCGCCTCGACATCATGTCCCCCGACCCGAAGCAATATCCCGCCTGGAACGATGACCTCCGCCGCGCCATTCGCCAAGAAGGGCTCTCGCTGTTCGCCTACATCATGGCCAACGACCGCAGCTTGTTGGAATTCATCGACGCGCCGTACACATTCGTCAACGAGGATCTCGCCGACCTCTACGGCATTCCCGACGTGCACGGCAGTAACTTCCGCAAGGTCGATCTTCCCGCCGGCAGCCCGCGCGGTGGCGTCATCACCATGGCCAGCACGCTAACGACCACTTCCAATCCCGACCGCACCTCACCCGTGAAGCGCGGCAAATGGATTCTGGAAAACATTCTCGGCACGCCGCCGCCGCCGCCGCTTCCCGACGTGCCGCAATTGGTCACGCGCGATAATGGCCGCTTGATCGGCACCGTGCGCCAGCAAATGGAGCAACACCGCAAAGACCCGCGCTGCGCCGCGTGCCACGAGCGCATGGATCCCTTGGGATTCGGCCTGGAAAACTTCGATGCCATTGGCGGCTGGCGCGATCGCGAAGGGGGCGCGGCAGACCGCGCCAATGCAGCAATGTTCCGCGTCGCAACGAAAATTGCCGGAAACAAATCGGAAAAACTCCCCCTCATCGACGCCTCGGGCGTGCTCCCCGACGGCCGCAAATTCAACGGGCCGGCCGAACTGAAGAAAATCTTGCTCGCCCAGAGCGATTTATTCGTGCGTGCACTGACCGAAAAGATGTTAATATACGCATTAGGCCGCGGCACGACCGATGCCGACGATCCCACGATCGACAGCATCGCCGCCGCAGTCACCAAAGACAATTACAAATTCTCCCGGCTCATTTCGGAAATCGTCACGAGCGAACCCTTCCAAATGCGCCGCGGAGCAAACCCAGCGGCAGTACCGAACAATGAGTAATGAAAGGGTGGCGTGCTTTCGCGCGAGCGTAAGCATGTTCTCCAACGTGTGAACTAAGCGCCAATTAGCATTTAGCCAAGATCATTGCCATGAACACACGCATCTCCCGTCGCATCGTACTGCGGGGCTTAGGCGCGTCAATCGCCTTGCCGCTGTTCGATTGCATGCGTCCGCTGTCAGCCTTTGCTGCCGAAAGTTCTGCGAGTGCCACTGCTGGCTTGTCCAGCAGTGTTGCCGGTGTCGGGGAAATGGCCAGCGCTGCCGCCGCCCCCCGCCGCATGGCCTGCCTCTATGTGCCCAACGGCATTCACATGGCCGATTGGACTCCCAAAGCCGAGGGCCCGCTGGCCGAGCTGCCTCCGACTTTGGCTGAACTCGAGGCGTTCAAAGACGACATGCTGGTTCTTTCGGGCCTGACGCAAGATTGGGCGCGCGACCACGGCGACGGCCCAGGCGATCATGCCCGCGCCATGGCCGTCTATCTCACCGGTTGCCACGCCAAGAAAACCGATGGCGAAGACATCCACGTGGGCGTCTCGGTCGATCAAATCGCTGCCCAGCAAGTAGGCCTCTTCACTCGCTTTCCTTCGCTCGAGCTCGGCTGCGAACCCGGCCTGCAGGCTGGCGGCTGCGATTCCGGCTATAGTTGTGCCTATTCGTCGAATATCTCCTGGAAAACCGATCACACGCCGGTCGTCAAAGAAATCAATCCGCGCCAGGTATTCGAGCGCCTCTTCGGCTCGGGCGGCGCGGAATCGGCCGAAGCTCGCCGCAGCCGCGAGGCCCAGCGCCAAAGCGTTCTCGATTTCGTGCTCGACGACGCCAATCGCCTCAACCGCAAGCTCGGTGCCAACGACCAGCGCAAGCTCGACGATTACCTCACTAGCATTCGCGAACTCGAACGCCGCATCGAGCTGACCAAAACCGTCGCCAGCCAAACCCACGCCGAGCAGCCCGGCCGGAGTGCCGGAGAACTATCAAGATTATTTGCGCATCATGTCCGACATGCTCGTGCTCGCGTTTCAAACCGACAGCACGCGCGTGGCCACGTTTGTGTTTGTGAACGAGGGCAACAACCGCCCCTACCCCTGGCTCGAAATTTCCGAAGGCCACCACGATCTTTCGCACCACGGCGGCAAGGCCGAAAAGCAGGCTAAGCTCGGCATCATCAATCGCTTTCACATCCGGCAATTGGCCTACTTGATCGACAAGCTTAAAAACACCAAGGAAGGCGACGCATCGCTCTTAGATAGCTGCATGCTCACCTACGGCAGCGGCATTAGCGATGGCAACGCCCATTTCCACAACAATCTCCCGACACTGTTGTTCGGCCGTGGCGGCGGCACAATCCAGACCGGCCGCCATTTGAAATACGCCGACGAAACACCGCTGAACAATCTCTGGCTGGCCATGCTCGATCGAATGGGAGTAAAAGCCCAAAAAATCGGCGACTCCAGCGGCGCGCTCCCGCATCTGGATGGGTGATACGTCAAATATGGAAAAGTCGCCTGGAGGAGATCGATGCACCTCACAGCATATCTCCGCAGTCGTGGCATGAGCCTGAACCGGATTGTGATGGGCATCCATCTCACAAGCTTCTTTTTGGTTTGCCTATCTTCTGCCATGCTGTATCTCTGCCATGACCTGACACAATTTCAAGCTGCATTGGTTTCAAATTACGCGTCGGTCTTTGGCCTTGCTGCTTTTCTTAGCGGCATGTATCTCATGATCCGCCGCCGGCGCAGAACTGAACGCATTTGGCTTGCTTTCTCTACTATCGCTGGCCTACTTCTCGGCCTGTCGATGTCGGTGGCATTTAGCGCTTAACTAACGACAGCACCCCCCCCGCGAACCACGCAAGCTCTCGGGCCGTCTGTAACGATGACTATCCAACGAGCCTGGATCTTGCGAGTGATGTCCTCATGACCGACGACGAATTCTTGAGCCAGTTCGAAAACTGCTCCTGGCCCCACGACCAGTGGCATCATCGGCAGCATATTCTCGCCGCGTATCTGTATCTGCGCCGCTACCCGCTCGATGAAGCCATCCAGCGCATGCGCATATCGATCAAGCGCTTCAACTCCGCTCATAAAGTGCCCGAATCCATCGACCGCGGCTATCACGAAACGCTCACGCAAGCTTGGATGCGACTGGTGCATTTCACGCTATGCGAAAAATAAAAGGGAAAAATAAAAGGTGTCAGGAAGGAATGGCACTTGAATAGGTCTTAAGCGGTTTGGAGCAGACGACTTCGAGCTTCGGCCCGCGGGATCGTGAGGAAGTGTTGGGAGCGCCGACGTTTGACGGCGCGTGGTTCGACGCGGTCCGGTCGGTCGCCCACTTTGTGCGAGGCAATGGCGGCGAGCAGGATCGCGTGCCGGCGTAGATCATAACGATCGTTTAGTAAACCGAGATGCCGAAACGCGCCGAGTGTCTGCAGCGCGCCTTTGAAGCTGATCGTACAAGGCAACAGGTCGCTGCAGGCGGCGGCTTCCGCCATGATGCGGCGGATCAAATTATAGGCTAACAGGTGCGTGGCGATTTCTTTGCGGACCATCGACGGTGTTTGACAACGTAAATGGTCCATTTGCAGCACCGTCTTCAGCGCGCACAAATCGAGTTCCGCCTGCCAGCGAGCACGATACAAGCCGGCTAGGTCAGCCGCCGAGAAACATTGCGGATCCAGCAAGGTAGTCACCAGCACATAGCTACGGACGCGAAAGCCTGGCTGGCTGACCTGCACCAGCAGTTCCCGAACGACCAATTGGTCGGGCAACGCGGCGTAGGCAAGCTCATCCATCCAATACGGGCATTGAGTCGGTTTCCGCCAGCTTACCAGATGATCGCGCCGGCCCAGCCGCTGGCCGGAACGAAAGTCGGCTTTGCGCATTTGATGCTGCCGCGTGACCAGGTCCACGCCGCGCTGGGCAAGCATCGCGAGGTCGTAATAAGAACCGTAATGGCAATCGGCCAGTAAGATGTCGTCCGATTCAAGCCCGTCCAGGAGGCTGCGGAACAATTGGTTCTCGCCGCTTCGCTTGCCTTGATAGCGACCCATGGCAAACTCCAATACGGAGCCAACCGACAGTGAAAAGATCACCACCAATCGCGCGATTGGGAAGCCTAGACCCGGCTTTTGCACATTGTGCTGCGGATAGGCCAGTTGATTCTCTGGCGTATCAGGCATGGTCACGGTGGTGCCGTCGACGATTTTCACCGTGCGGCCTTTCCACAGCCATCCGGATCGTTGCCGTGCGTCAACGTGCGAAGCATGTCCCGTGGTCTTTACTAACTTGGCAAATAGCTCTTCCGGCAATTGACGGCGTGCCGTACAGTAAGCGCCGGTTTCCGGAGAGCAGGGCGATTGCCCCTGGCTGGTGCGCCACGCCAGCAGCCGAGCGACCGCCTCGCGGCAAGAGTGATCGGCCGATAACACCTGCGAGAGGAACACCCACAGCGTCACGGCGGGTCGATAGATCCGCTCGCGAAAGGTGCATCCCAACTGCTCCAGAAGCGAGTTGACGAGCTGTTCAGGAAGCCACTGCTGAAAAGATAGATCTCCGTCCTCTTGCAATTGTTTGACAATCCTCTCCACGCGTCGAGAAAATGACGTCGCTGAAATACTTCTGGACATGGGCGGCCTCCTTGCCTGGAACGTGAAAGATTTGTGATCATTCCTTCACATCCTCAAGAAGGCCGTCTCTGTCCAGATCAATTCTGCCACCGACTCGCGCTTATTTAAGTGCCATTCCTATCAGGAACCGATTGGTGACTTTTCGCCCGTAAGGGCGATCAAGAAACGCAGAATTGGTTCCGGGCACCTTTTCTCTCTCCACCTTTTCTCTCTCACTTGTAGGTGAGCCCTGATGATACCGCATGCTGCACATTCAGTGCCAGCCGCAAGGTAGCTGGACAATGAAGTCGGTTATGACTTTCTCAAGGGTTAACAGCGATCGTTACAGCGACCGCAAGCCTTGGGCAGTGATCTCAAACGGCACAATTTCGTCGCTGGCGGCGCTGCCGCGATGCTTCGCAATGTGCAGCGCGCGGCGGACCTTTGGGCCATCGTGGATTTTGCCGAGCTGAATGATGGTGTTGGCGTTGGCCAGCACATCCCCTTCGTCCAATGGCCGGCGGATTAGTTCCTCTAGCATTGTTTCCGCCGAAGTGTAGAGGAGCAAACAGCCGATTTGCTCATGGTCGTAATGGGCCTGCTCCACTTGTTCGGCATGGGTGTGAAATTGTTCGCGAAACAAATCGCGGGCGACCCACCGGCTGTCTTTGCGCAGAATCTGGTGATAAATGTAATCGAACAATTCCATTTGAATCGACTGGCTGGCGCGCGCCACGGGCTCAACCCCATCAATGACGCACCGCCGCACGCCGCGAATGAAGTTGCCGTAGAAGAAGGCGATGGTCGTGTTCAGCCGCGCCGCCAATTCTGCCCGCCACTCATGCCAGGCGTCGAAATCGAGATCGCCGCGGCTGATGCGCTTGCCTTTGCGATCGAACACGTGCAGATAGTCGCCGGGCCGGCGCGGAATCGAAAAAATGATCCAAGTCGGGTCGCGCACTCGGATCGGCGGGCGAGAGCGACCAATCGAACATTCGATGGGCATAATCGGCCTGGCTTTGAGAGTCGCCTCGCGCAGTCATGTCGAAAATAATGCCGCGGTGTTTTTCTTGTGCAAGACCTGCGTTGGCAAACTGCACGCCGAGCTGTGTCTTGCCGATTCCGGTAGCACCCACCACGACGGTCAATCGCCCCGGCAATAGGCCGCCGCCGAGCAGATCGACGAGCGTGGGAATGCCGGTGGAGAGGCGGTGCATAAGAACAGATGAACAGATGAGCAGGTGAGCAGGTGAAGGGGTGAAGGGGTGAAGGGGTGAAGAGGTGAAGAGGCGGGAAAACAATGGTACGTGCTAAACACTAAGAGCCGGGGGACAAAACGTCCGCGGAGAGGGGGACAGTCCCATTTTTCTCCCCGACCATCCGCAGCGGATGGTGCCCGCCGAAAAATTGGGACAGTCCCCGACGTTTTGTCCCCAGGCTGTAAGTAATAATTGCAGTCAGTTTATGACAGCGCCTAGGCCAAGGAGTTCGCGATGGGACCAATTCCAATTGCAATGGCTGCACAACTCCGCTTAGCCACCCTAATTCCTACGCGGCTTCGACCGGGGCAGTTGTTTCAATACTACCCGTCGGGCAGCGGAGTTTGAACAGGCCGAAGATTTCTTGCTGAGTGAGGCCCAGATTGCGGGGCTTGGCGGCATCGGAAAAGATGGTGTCGAATAATTCGCGTTTCTCGGCGAGCACCTGCTGAATTCGTTCCTCGATAGTGTCCAAGGTAAGAAAGCGCGTCACGGTGACCGGGCCGGCGACACCGATGCGGTGCGCGCGGTTAATGGCTTGGTCTTCCACGGCGGGGTTCCACCAGCGATCGAACAAGAACACATATCCGCAGAATTGCAAGTTCAAACCGACTCCTCCCGCGCCGTAGGTCATAAGCAGCAGGTGGTGGCGCGGGTCGTCGCGGAACTGCTCGATAACGGCATCGCGCTTTCTAGGAGGAATTTGCCCGTGGTATTCCAGCGGGTGGAAATCGCCTAGCTCGCTTTTGAGGCGCTTGAGCGTGCCGACCCATTGGCTGAAGACGATGGCTTTTTGGCCGCTGGCTGTCAGTTCGTCTAAATCGGCGGTGAGGCGTTCGAGCTTCGAGCTATCGCCCGTGGCGGTGTCGAAATTGCAGATTTGCTTAAGCCGCAAGATGAGCTCGAACACATGATGAATGGTGGCCGAGGCGCCCAGTTCGGTGAGCCGCAGCACGCCTTCATCTTCGGCGAGCTTGTAGGTTTCGCGCTGCTGGGGGCTGAGTTCTAGTTCGGCGTCGCGCATGAGCTTAGGGGGCAGATCGGCAAGCACGCCGTCTTTCGTGCGGCGGAGGATAAAATTGGCGGCGGCGCAGCCCAACGCGCGCGGTTTCATTTTGGCCGACAACCGCCGCGGGGCCACGAATTCGAAAATGCCCAGCAAATCGTCGGGTGAATTCTCGACCGGCGTTCCCGTCAGGGCCCAACTGCGCTCTGCGCGTTAGACCGCAGACGACTTCACTGGTAAGCGAGGAACGATTCTTGATGCGCTGCGATTCGTCGAGAATCACGAGGTCGAACTGCAGCTTGGCGGCGGCGATGAGTTGGGCATCGCGGCAAAGCAATTCGTAATTGGCGATTTTTACAGGAACGCTGGGGAGTTCCCATTGCCAGGCGCGGCGGTCGGGATCCCCTTCGACAATGATCGTGGGTAGTTCAGGCGCCAGAGCGAAAACTCGCGCTGCCAATTGGTCACGAGGGGCTTGGGGCAAACCAAGAGCACATTCTGGATTTCGCCGGCGCAGCAGCATGCGGGCGGCGGTAATGGCTTGCATCGTTTTGCCCAGGCCCATTTCGTCGGCCAGCACAGCCGAGATGCGCGGATACAAGAACGCGACCCCTTCCAATTGGAACTGGAAGGGACGCAGCGGAAATTCCAGCGATTGCTGCGCGACAAGCAATTCGAGCGACGGCTGCAGGACGTAATACAAACGATCCTCGAGCTTAATGACATCGTCGGGAGGGCGGATGCGCGTCATCAGTTCGAGCAGCGTTCGTTTTTGGCCTGCTGATGCCTCGGATAATTCGGATCTGCTGAGCTTCGCCGGGACTGACATCTCTGCAGCAGATGTCGGCGGCACGGCTGGCGGAGAGAAGAAGAAACTTTGGACCGAGCTAGCCGGCCACTGAAGCGGTATAGAACAGACCGGAGAGTCCGCCCAGGACAATGATCGATAAGCTTCCAATAACTGGATGGTCGCCGGCTGAGCTGCGAAAGAAGCGGTTTGTACTTCAATCGGTGGCGCAGCAAGCGCGTAGCTGAGCACCGCGGGAGCAAGTGAATAGCTTCGACTGGTGCTACGCGGTGAGCTGGCGTTAATACTAGCCATCAGGCTGCCTTTGCAGTGCCGCGCTGGGCTTCTTCGATGGCATCGCGAATGCGCTGGAAGGGCTCGGCCAAATCGAAGAGGTCTTCGATGATCGAGAGGCGCTCGTGAATGAGATCGCGGTCCGCCGCGTATCGATTCGGCACTGCGAGGCGGTTTTTGCCGACGATCAATTCTGTTGCGCCAATTGAATTCACGTTCATCAAAGGAACAGCCGTGCCTTCGGCAATTGCCAAAGCGGTCGGAAAACCTATTTGTGGTCGCACGGCGAGCATTGCGGCTAGATCGACGAGCACGGCCAGAGGCGCAACCGCCGACTTGTTCACCAAAGTGGCGCCGATTTGCTCTCCATACAAAAACGGCTCCAGGGTCGGCCCATAGAGTATTTGCTGCGCGCGATTCGGCTTGACCGGCATCGTGCAATGAAATTCCAGCGGCCGGCCGGCCGTGTTCAACAGCAAATAGCCGCCAAACAGGCCGTGCGGAGGCTGCTCGACGGCGGTGAGAAAGCCGATCGCAGGAGGCGAGGTGGTGCTAGCAGTCATTGGGCGGCCGTAGAATGAATTGATTTTCGCGGTGCATGCGCGATGGTGAGATTGATCGAGGCCGCGAAAATCGGCATAGGCGCGTACGCACGGTCCAACACGCCGCTTTGGGATTGATTCGGGCCGCACGTATCGCGACTTGAATTGCCGGCTCGGCACAGCAATATGTCTGGCAAGGAAGGCTGACTTTTCGGAACATGCAGGCATAAAATAGCTACGAGAGGCAATCCGATAGCACCGGCGACGCTGGCACTGGCCGGCGCGCGGATCAGATCAAAAATGGCGTGCTAGCGAACCCCCAAAGTTTGGATTAAGCTAGGGGATTAGTTTCCTTTTTCTACCGTAGGAATCAGGCAATACAGGTTCAGGATGACACTCATTCGACCCGAGAATCCGTTTATTACTCAGCTCGACATAACCGCCGATGTGCCGGCCGCCACTGCGCCGGCGACGGGCAATTCCGTTGAGCACAGCATGCTGTTGCGCGGCATTTTGCAAGCGCTGGATCGGCAGAACGAACTGATGGAGGAATTGATTACCCAGGTAAGCTCGGTGCAGCGACAACGGGCCCAGGAACTGGCGCAATGGAAAGAGGCCAATCCACGATTAGCGAAAAGCTGCCGGGCGGCCTCAGAGGCACTGGCGAAGGTGCAAACCGAGTTTTTGGCGACGCTGGCAACCGAAATCAACGATAATCCCGATGCACTACTCGATGGCGAATTCTTACTACACGAATTCATCGACCGCTACGGGCCACGCTTGGCGCATTTGAACGGCGTGCTGCAAGTGCTGGCACAGCTTGGTAGTGCAACTCCGGGAGTGAAGAATTAGAATCGATCCGTCGCGGCACTTTGAAATTTGCTCGATTCCGCGTAGATTCGATTGATTATTCCAACCGCTGTTTGACCGTTCGAGAGGAATCGGACAGGACGGCGGTCCCGCCTTGGTACGACGCAGCCCGATGGATATTGAGATCCGGTGGCGTCGATTCTCTCATGAAAATCGTTGCTATTGATCGCCGGAATCCCGCAGGGTTGCCGGCCGCGATCACAATTTCGTTGCTGCTTATTTCCAGCGGTTGCGGACAGAGCGTCGAACGCTCGGCCGACGCGGTGACACTTCCCATTGCGCATACCGACGCACACTCGGACGAACGGGCGATTGAGAATTGGCCGGGCTGGAGAGGCGAAAACGCATCGGGAGTTTCGGCCGCGACCGACCTGCCAATCCACTGGTCGGCGACGGATGGCGTGCGATGGAAGACGCACGTGCCAGGTCGAGGAAATTCTTCGCCGGTGGTTTGGGGAGATCACGTACTGGTGACGTCGGCGGTGGGCGAGGGGGCCGAGACATCGCTTGTTGTCGATTCACTCGATCGCGCCAGCGGAAAGCTTCAATGGCAAGCCGATGCGGGAAAGACCGCAAGCAGCACGCATGTGAAAAACGGCTATGCTTCGGCCAGCGTGGCAACCGACGGCCAATTGGTGTTCGCTTCGTTCGGCAGTGCAGGTTTGTTCGCATTTGATTTGGCCACGGGGCAAAGGCGGTGGAAAGTTGATTTGGGGTCGCTTGAACATCAATGGGGGTCGGCCTCCAGTCCAGCGCTCGTCGGCAATAGGGTGGTGCAGTTGTGCGATGCCGCGGCTGATTCGGCAATTGTGGGGTTCGATAAATCGACAGGGCAGGAAATTTGGCGCACGCCGCGACAAAGCAACGGATGTTGGACGACGCCGATCGTTGTTGATGCAATCGGTGCCACAGGTGGTGCGCAGAAAGAGATCGTCGTCAACGGCACGGGAACAGACGGGGGCGCAAGCGGCTTTCTGATTGCCTACGATCCTGATGATGGCCACGAATTGTGGCGCGCGAAAGGGACCACCGATACGGTTTGTCCCACTGCCATTTTCGGCAGCGGTTTAGTCGTGAGCACCAGCGGACGGAATGGTCCGATTTTTGCCATTCGGCCCGGCGGTGCGGGAGATGTTTCCACAAAGAATATCGTATGGCGACAGTCGCACGGCGGCGCATATGTGCCGACGGGGATAGCATACCGCAATCGACTCTACACGATTGCCGATGGGGGCGTCGTTGCCTGCTTTAATCTTGGCGATGGCGAAACAATCTGGCAGGAGCGGCTCAAAGGGAACTTCACGGCGAGTCTCGTAGTCGGCGACGGACACCTTTACGCCACGAATGAATATGGGGTGACCTACGTACTTGCAGCCGGCGACAAGTACGACTTGCTTTCTACCAACGATCTGGACGAGCGCACATTGGCGACGCCGGCGATTGCTGGCCGCCAATTGTTTTTGCGCACTGAGACGCAGCTTTATTGCATTGAGACGCCAGCGGACATGGTGACGGGGGGCGCCGGACTGCCTGCCGACGTTGCTGCGGCGCCTTCGCAATCGGCGGGAAAATAGCCGGGCCCGCAATCGGTTGCAACCCGGTCTTCTCCGATTCGATATGACCGCCGACCGGCCGCCCCGCGGCGAGAGAATCACCAATGGCCGATTACTGGATGAAGATTGCGAAATGAACGAGCGCCCGTTCTGCTTCACGGCGTATTCAAATCTTCCAGCGGTAATCTACAATCAGGATTCCGCAATTCGACCCGCATTCAATTCTCGAAGGTTGATAGATGGCTGCGACAGCACCGGCTGGCAATTTGAATTCACTCGTTAAATCCGCTCGCGATCGGCTCGATGAGCACGTGTACGAAATTGTGCAGTGGCATTTTCATCCCTCGACCGGGTGCCCATTTTGGCTGGCGAAAGCAAAGGAACTGAAATTCGATCCGCTGAAAGAAGTGCGCGGCTTCGACGATTTGCAGAAGTTCCCCGAGTTCCAAGATGAGTGGCTGCGGCGGGCCGCTGCGGCGCTGGGTGCCCAACGCGATTGCCGAGCGGCCGATTTACGTGTTCGAGACCGGCGGCACGACCGGCATTCCTAAAAGCCGCATTGCCAGCGAAGATTTTCGCATCGACTATTCGCTGTTTAGCGACTCGTTGCCGGCGAAATATTTTTCGCGCGGTTCCAACTGGCTGATGCTGGGGCCTTCGGGGCCGCGGCGCTTGCGGTTGGCGGTCGAGCATTTGGCGCAGCATCGCGGCGGGATTTGCTTTTGCATCGATTTGGATCCACGCTGGGTGATCAAGCTCATTAAGCGCGGCTGGCTGGAACATTTGGAAGCCTACAAACAGCATTGCATCGAGCAGGCGATTACGATTTTGCCGCGCCGGGCACGATATCAAATGCATGTTCACGACGCCCAAGCTGCTCGAAGCACTGGCGCTGGAGCTGGAGAAACAGGGATCGAGCATTCCCAAGGAGGGCATTACGGGAATTTTTAGCGGCGGCACCGAGTTCACCCCGCAGTGGACACGGTTTGCGGTCGAGGAGTTTTTGGGCGGTCCGCCGGAGCAAAGCGGCGTGTATATGACGCCAACCTATGGCAACACGCTGATGGGGCTGGCCGCGAGTAAACCGGTAAGCGCGGCCGATGGATACAAAATAAGCTATTACGCGCCGAGCCGCGCGCCGTGATCGAAGTGGTCGAATTCGATGACTACGGTCAGACGGTCGGCTACGAAAAAACCGGGCGCGTGAAGCTCACTACACTTACCAAGGAATTCTTTGTGCCTGGCTTCCTGGAGCGCGACGAAGGGGAGCGCGAGCCGCCGTATGAGAAGTATCCGTGGGATGGAGTCAGCGGCGTGCGGCCGTTTCATCAGTTGGCCGAAGCGACTACGGTAGGAGTGTATTAGAGTGCGGAATGCGGAGTTGGGAGTGCGGAGTTGGGAGTGCGGAGTGCCAATAGTCGTGCAGCCAGAAGACATTCAAGCACTAATTTGGAGTTGCAAAAATCTAAGTCAGGAAGCAAATGAAATTACGGCAATGATTGTGAAATCGATAAAAACGTCGCGTCGCAGTGGCAATTGATAGCTTGCTCAAATTCCGCATTCCGAACTCTGCATTCCGAACTCCGAACTCCGCATTATGCTCAATCTTCCCGTTCTTCGTTGGGGCAAGCCGTACGACTCGCTGGAAAAGGACCAAGTGGTCCATTTCATTTCCGGCGAGCCAATGGCCGCAGTCAGCCAAGCCAATGGGGCGCTGCTCCAGGCGCATATGCGCACCGCGAAAAATGTCGCCAAGGCGCTGTTGGATTTTCGGCCCGAGGAATTAATCGAACGCGTCAAAAAGGCAGCCGATTTGTATTTGAACGCCACACTGCCCCTGGGTGATGGCCAGCAATCGCCCGACGAGTTCGCACGGCAGCAATCGGCCAGCACCGGCTTGCCCGAGCAGATGGCCAAGGCCAACATGCGCAAAAATCATTTTGTGCTCACGCACATGGATCAGATGCTCAACGCGCTCAGCGCGGGCTGCCGCTGGAAATACTCTCGCGCGGCCATGGCGTTGAGGCGCACGGCGTGACGGTGAGCTATCAGTGCCAGGCGCCGGCCTTGGGCGTGGTGCTGCCTTCGAATTCGCCGGGAGTGCACACGTTATGGCTGCCCGTGATTCCAATGCAAGTTGGCCTGGTGCTGAAGCCCGGGCCGCAAGAACCTTGGACGCCGTATCGTATGACGGCGGCCTTTGTGCAAGCGGGCATTCCGGCCGAGTCGATCGCCATTTATCCCGGCGGCCCCGACGCCGGTGCAGCGGTGCTCGCCGCTTGCGAGCGGAGCATGATATTTGGCGGCACTGCGACGGTTGAGCGCTACAGAGGCAACCCAAAGGTGAGCGTTCACGGGCCGGGATTCAGCAAAATTCTGCTGGGCGACGATGTGGTCGATCAGTGGGAGCAATATTTGGATGTGATGGTCGAAAGTGTGTTCATCAACAGCGGCCGCGGCTGCATCAATTGTTCGAGTATTTGGGCGTCGCGGCACACGAACGAAATTGCCCAAGCCATCGCCAAGACGCATCGGGCCGGTCGAACCCAAGCCGCCTGAAGATCCCACAGCCGAATTGGCAGCATTTACCGTGCCCGGGCAAGCGGCCGCTGTGTGGAAAAGCATCGAGGCCGACTTGCGCGAGGCCGGCGTCGAAAATACGACCTCGCCCTACGGTCCGCGACTGGTGGAAAAGGACGCTGCGCCTATTGCGCCCCACCGTGCTACATTGCGAATCTCCAGGCGTGGCCGCTGCAAAAAAAGAATTCATGTTTCCGTTTGTTAGCATTGTGAAGTGCTCGCAGGATAAAATGATTGAGTCGATCGGCTATACGCTGGTCGGCACCGCGATTACGAATAGCGTCTCGTGGCGGCGCGAATTGACCGACGCCACGAACATCGATCGCCTGAACCTCGGCCCGATTCCCACCACGAAACTCGACTGGCTACAGCCGCACGAAGGGAACATTGTGGAGTTTTTGTTCCGCGCGAGCGATGCAAGTTATCTAGTTGCTAGTTGTTAGTGGCTGTCCACCCTAATGACCCCATTCGATTTCTATCCACGTACGCGCATCGTCTTCGGGCCCGGCAAGGTGGCGGCGCTGGGCGAACTGGCAGGGGAATTGGGGGCTGCGCGGACGCTAGTAGTGAGCGACCCGGGAATCGTCGCGGCGGGGCACTCAAAGCGCGGCATTGCGGCATTGGCGTCAGCAGGAATTGAAACGCAACTGTTCGACGGCGTCGGCGAGAACCCAACGACCGATCATGTGGCCGCAGGATTGAAAATTGCCAAGCGATTCGAGCCGGAATTGATCGTTGGCCTTGGCGGCGGCAGTTCAATGGATTGCGCCAAAGGAATTAATTTCTTGTATTCCAATGGCGGACAAATCGAAGACTACTGGGGCTTGGGCAAAGCCACCAAGCCCATGCTCCCCATGATCGCCGTGCCGACCACCGCCGGCACCGGGAGCGAAACGCAATCGTTCGCGCTCATCAGCGATGCGAAAACGCACGTGAAGATGGCCTGCGGCGATAAGAAGGCCAGCTTTCGCGTGCGCTGCTCGACCCGGAACTAACGCTCACGCAGCCGCCGGGCGTGACGGCGCTGACGGGAATCGATGCGATCGCTCACGCGCTGGAAAGCTATGTGTGCCGCACACGTAATCCGGCATCGATGGCCTTCAGTCGCGAAGCGTGGCTGTTATTGGGCGACAATTTTCGCGCGTGTTGGACGAGCCGACCGATTTGCCCGCGCGGTGCGGCACGCAGTTGGGAGCCTCGTTCGCGGGACTGGCGATTGAAAACAGCATGTTGGGGAGCGGCGCATGCTGGCGAATCCGCTGACGGGGCGATTCGGCGTTGCCCATGGCCAGGCAGTCGGCATGATGCTGCCGCATGTGATTTGCTTCAACGGAGCTGAAGTGGGCAATTTGTATTTCGAATTATTGGAATGCACCGCAGGCGGAAACGGCTTTCCTGCGCCCTCGGAAGGACACCGGGGGCTGGCCGACTTTATTGCAGAGCTGCTAGGCCTCGCCCGTCTGGCGAGCCGCTTGGGGGAGTTTGCAATTTCACCAGCCGACCTTGCGCCCTTGCCGGCGAAGCGGCGCAGCAATGGACCGCCGAATTTAATCCCCGTAAAGTTCAACCGGAAGATTTGCTGGAACTGTACCGCGCGGCATTTTAGCTGGCAGAACGCTATTTTGCAGGGAGAAAGGTAAATTGCCGCCTATGAACGCAAATGAACGCGAAGACGGGTGTGCTGACCAAAGATTTCGTCGGCGCAGCTTATGAAGTTGCAAATGCCATTTGCGCTTATTTGCGTTCATTTGCGGCCAAATTCTGTTTGATTTCGATTATCGCCGTTACGGTGTTGCTTCTTAAGGCACTTTTGCGGCTGTCGCTAGGGAAGCGATGCGATCGGCGGCGGACAAAGTTGGCCGGTGTTTCGCGGCAATGCCCACGCGACCGGGGTTGCAGAATCAACAATGCCCGATCAGCCGCAGTTGCTGTGGAAATATTCGCTGGAGAAGGGTTCGTTCGTGTCGACGCCGGTCATCGCCGATGGTGTGGTTTTTATCGGCGACTTGGATGGCACGTACATGCGATTGATTTACAGAACGGGCCAGAAGAAATGGAAATTCAAAGACCCGACGCCGCAAGTCGGCTTCAACACGACCGCCGCTGTGAAAGACGGATTGGTTTACTTGGGGGACGAAGATGGGGTTTTCTTCTGTCTCGATGCCACCAGCGGCGAAAAGAAATGGAGCTACAAGACCGACGGAGAAATCAATTCTGCCGCGAACTTTTACCACGACTATGTGCTGTTTGGGTCCCAAGACGCCACGCTGTATTGTCTCGATCGGAACTCGGGCAAAGAAATTTGGAAGCACACGATTGGCGATCAAATTCGCTGCTCGCCAACCGTAGCGGAAGACCGCTGTTTTTTGGCAGGTTGCGACGGCAAACTGCACGTTGTGAATTTAGAAAATGGCGAAGAGACCGGTGCGGTC
>CAWGBP010000069.1:0-45575 GCA_963820835.1 Pirellulales bacterium
TACTGAAGTTGCGGCTGCAGCGGGGACGAAACGAATTCAAGGGTAGATATTGATGGTCGGACGCGGCACAGTCGGGAGACCGTGCCGGAACCGATTTGGAGATCTTGCCACAACAGCGAGCATGCCCACGCCGAACCGTGGGCATGGCACCCGGAGTGAACCTGCCAAGTCGAAGCTGCACCCAGCGTTACCAAAGAGCTCATGCAACCGTTGCCGTTGAAACACGCACGTCGCCGAGTGGAGGATATCGGGACGACGACAACGGCGTGCCGCACGTGCAGGCGGGATCGTGGCGGGCGGTGCGTCTATGGGCTGGGTTATTTGCACGCGCTCGATCGGCCGACGCAAATGCTAGTTTGCGCGGGCGGTGGCCAGCGGGCGATCGGCGGAGCTGATTGCGGACAAGCCGGAACTGTTGGAGACCGACCGGTTTTTTCGCCGCGTGGGCTTGCATTTGCTGCTGGACGACGAAGTGCGGCGGCTCGATGATCGCACGTTCGGCGATATCACGGCCTATTGCGAAGGTGTCAACGACGGCATGCAGCGAGTCGGGACGGTCGCTGCCGATGTGGGCGACCGGGTTTCATCCGACGCCGTGGAATCAGCAAGCGGTGCTGCTGATCGGCAATCTGCTGAGCTATGGCGGGCTGGCGGTCGGCCAGCAGCAGAACGAGCGGCTGCTGTTGGAACTGATTCAAACGGGCATCGGCCGACGACGAAGCTGCGCGAACTGTTTCCGCCGCTGCTGGATCACGTGAATTTGGAATTGTTGCGGCGGGTGCGGATTGCCAGCCAGCTTTCGGACGAGGCGATTGAGCTGATCACCGATTTGCCACGGCTGGCCGGCAGCAACGCCTGGGCGGTTCGCCCTCGCGCAGCGCGACGGGGCATGCACTGTTGGCCTCCGATCCGCATTTGGAAGTGAATCGCTTGCCGGCGATTTGGTACGAGGCGGTGCTGAAATGGGATAGACGAATACGTGATGGGGGCCACGCTGCCTGGCTGCCCGCTGTTCGGCGTCGGGCGCACCGGGCAGATGGCGTGGGGCGTGACGTACATGAAGGGGGACACGATCGATTACTTCATCGAAGATTGCCGGCCGGGCGGCAAAACGGGTTGGCAATATCGCCGCGGGGACCGCTGGCTCGATTTCAAGCTGCGCGAGGAAGTGATTGAGCGGAAATCGGGGACGACTGAGACGCTGCAAGTGTTTTACAACCAGCAGGGAACTCTGGAAGCGGATCCGGGCCAAGCGGGGGCGGGCTATTATTTGTCGTTCAGTTGGATCGGCAATGCAGCAGGGGGCGTCGCAATCGATCGGCACGTGGCTGGATTTGATTGGCTGCCAAGCCGCGACCGAGGCGATGGACATTGTGCAGCAATGCCCGCAGCCAACGCTGTGCTGGATGTTCGCGGATCGCGAGGGGCACATCGGCATGCAAGGGGGCGGCTGGATTCCCAAGCGCAATCCGGCCAATAGCGGATTGGTGCCCGTGCCGGCCTGGGACGAAGCGAATCATTGGCGCGGGCGTGTAGAAAGCTATTACTTGCCGCGCATTTACGATCCGCCGGAGGGCTTCATCGCGACGGCCAATGAGAATATTAATCGGCCGGGCGAACCAATGCTGGTCACTCAACCGCTGCCCGAATATCGCAAGCGGCGAATCGTGGAACGGTTGGAGCAATTGCCGCACGCCACCGTGACCGAAATGCAGCAGTTGCAATACGACGTGGTGAGCACGCAAGCGCGCGATTTATTGAAGGTGTTTTTGCCGCACTCGCGGAAGGAGCGATGAAAACACGGTTGGCCAATTGGGATTGCAGTTATCATCCCGGCAGTTTGGAAGCGACGCTGTTTGCGAAGCTGTATCGCAACGTGCTGTTGGAGATTTTTGGCGAGGCGCCGGACCGCGAAGGTGGCGGAATCGGCTGGCGGCGAATGTTGTATTTATCGTCGCGGTTCGGGTTCTCGATGATGGTGCTGACGTCAATCGATCGCTTGCTCGAAAAAGACGCATCGCTGTGGTGGGCGGGCCGCGATAAGAACGAATTGATTCGGCGAGCGGCGGCGAAGTTGGCGGACGAGCCCGATCAGCCTTGGGGGGAATTCAATTCGTTCCGGTTTACCAATCGATTCATCGCCGCGACGCGCATGGGGAGGGCTCTGGGCTTTCACACGGGGATGCTGCCGATGCCGGGCTGCCATGCCACGCCGTTTCAGGGGCATTTGCTGATGACTGCGAAACGCGAGACGACATTTGCGCCGTCGTATCATTTTGTGACTGACCTAGGGAGCGATGAGGCCTGGACGAATTTGCCGGGCGGCCCGAGCGAAAGCCGGTTTTCGGCGTTCTATAAAAGCGATTTATTACGCTGGCAGACGGGGACGTATAAGCGGCTTAGCGCCGTCGAAGATGTGAGCGCGTTAAGGTAGAAGCAAAGAGCGATAGGCGAAATCCCGTCCGCTGCAATTTCCCCCGGATTTCTTCCGTTTGTCGTTCGTGCTTTCGTGGATGGTGCGCATGCTTGCTCAGAATCTCAGGCAGACGGGAAGAACTTCCACACCTCTTCTCGAACTCATACATAAGCGAGGGCGGATCATGCGGTTATCACCGCAAGGTTAGTCTTATTCATGACCCCTTATTCACTAACGATTCATCCATCTGACGAACGTCCCGTAAATATGCAACGGGCGGCTCGGACGATCGAGCATGTCCATCGATTTAATCTCTTTGGCACGCTTGGTGCCCGGTGGAGCAATCGTCCACTGTGCGTGCGCTGGCCTCGTCCCCAGTAAAAAAGCCCCAAGTACAACTGCAGCAAGGACGTAACGCATAAATCCAAACTCCCGAAAATTGGATTACATCTCTGCTTCGTTATTTAGCAACTCACGTGCCATAGCGATGAGTCGGCATCGGTGGCCCAGTGAGCGGGGGTTATTTGATCGGCGCGGGGAAAATGTCGAGAGTCCACGTGTCGTGCCATTGGAGCGAAGGGTTGCCTTGTTCATCGAACTTGATGGGAAGCCAGATATAGCGACCGTCGATTGGATTTTTCGGAGTCCAGCGGTCGGCGAGAAAAATGAAGGCGTCGGGCCGGCCGAGAAGTTGTTGGATGAATGTGCCCTGCGAGTGGAATGTGGTTTTGACATCGTTGGGCTCGCCACGGCATGGATTTTCCAGCGCCGTGTACGGGCCGAATACCTTGTCTGCAACGGCCAGGCGGGCCGCGTTGGGAGACCAACCAGAAGTGCCCGAGGTGATCAAGAAATACTTGTGATTGTGCTTCAACAGCGTGGGCGCTTCGTTGAAGCCGCCCGGCAGGATGCGCCAGTAGTGGCCGGCGGGCTTGTTGTAGTCGTCGGAAAGTTGTGAAATGTGCAAGGTACCGTTGTCTTCGGAGCTGTAGATCTGATAGGCGGTGTGCTGTGCGTCATCGTCGACGAACAGCGTCATATCGCGGGCCATTTGGCCGGCGGCGAAATCGCGGCGAAATATAAGATCGACGGGAAAGATTTGTCCGGCGACGGGGCCGCCCGGCAACTTGAGATTTGCCAATGAGGCAAGTTCGTCGGGGCTGAGCGGCGCTTTGAGATTGTCGGGAGCATTTTCCGGCCAGACGTTGGCGTTGGGGCGCAGCGAGTGGAGGAAGGTATAGGGACCGGCCGGCACGTCGGCGATGGCGATTCCCGAGCGGGCGTCTTTGTAGCCTTTTCCTTTGCGCTCCAGATGGAACCACATCACAAACTTCTTGGTCGAGTCGTTGTACAGAACTTTCGGTCGCTCCAGGATGCAGCCTTGGGCGATGTCGGAGTGCGGATCGTCGGACACCGCCAGCGCGATGTTTTCATCCTTCCAGTGATACAGATCGGCCGACGAGTAGCAGTGTACCCCGACCATGGCCTTATTCCCGTCGGGCCCGGCGACTTTGTGTTCGCCGAAACAGTACCAGGTGCTCTTGAAGAACAGGAGACCGCCGCCGTGGGCGTTGATGGGCGTGTTGTTATTGTCGAGCCAGACTTGGCCGGGACGAAATGCATTCGTCGGGTCCGCAGCGGGCACTGCACCGCAGATCACCAAAAGCAAGACAAAAAACGCAGCAGTTTTCATCCAGCGAATGATAAGCTGCAGCCGTGAATTTAAAAAGTTGACTCGGATATTCGACGATGCAGATTTTACCCTCGGGGATAATTGTCCTGGTTCAGCGTGAATTGGGGGAAAATAAGGGGTCGGAAAAATAAGGGTCAGAACAATTTGCGACTGAGCCAAGTAGGTCAGGCATGCCGCGCGCGACAGAGGTAGAAATAAAGGGGTCAGAAGGTCAGAACATTAAAGTCGAGGTGGTTTCCTGGAACGTCTAACAAAATGATCTCGGAGGAGGGAAGGGGTATCCCGACGCGCCGCGACTTCGGCGGCGACGATCCGCAGCCGATGATGCCCGGCAAAATGAGCCGATCCCCGGTGGTTTTGTCCCCCAGGGTCGTAGGTTATCGTCTTCTTGCCTGATGCAACGCGCCGTGGGCACGGCGGTTGCGGCGCATTTCATTGGGTTTCTCGGCACGACGATTTGCCGCGAGCGGGTTCGTCGCAAGGAAATTGGCACGGGCTGTTTCCAAGCCGGTCTGCTAGCCAACCGATCAGACTGATCAGGAATAGCGCGCTTCTCGTGGCCGCGGCTGTCCACATCCCGGACGGCCGAAAGGCGCGGAAGCGCGCGTTTGGGGCGCCACAACAGACCATCGGAAGCGAAGCTTTAACCTACGTCTTCAGCCTTGAGCCCACCGATCACTTGCAGGAAGCGCTCCATGCTGGGGCATCGTTTGTCGACGTTGCCCTCGATGCACCACATGATGTCTTTGGCGAGCTTCTCGTTTATGTTCGGCCGATATTGGCGAATGTCGATCGGCGGGACCAGATCGTGCTCCAGCGCGGCACGCCCATCGACGCCGCGGGGCCAGGGCAATTCGTACGTCATCACTTCGTACGCGGTGACGCCGAAGGCAAACACATCAACGCGCTGATCGGTTTTGCGGCGACGCACGATTTCAGGGGACATGTAGTTGGGAGTGCCGGTGCGATTACCAGGCTGCATGAATTCAGGCTTGGCCGGAAGCGTGAGGCCGAAATCGATGAGAGTCACGCGGCTTATATCTGGCGAGACCATGAAATTGCGCGGGCAGATATCGCGGTGGATGTAGCCGGCCTTATGCACGGCTGCGATGGCTTCGGCCATTTTCGTGATAATGCCCAGCCGTTTGCCATCAAGCTGCGGACTGCGACTGACCAATAGCGAATTGAGCCCGACGCCTTCGAGATACTCAAGCACAATGAATTGCTTGTTATCGAGCGAGATGCCGCTGCCAAGGGTTTTTACGATATTGGAATGCATCAGCGACGCGCCGATATCGGCTTCGCTCGGTTTGTTGAGCCCTTTGAAGCGCCCTTCGACAATGTTCACTTTGTCGGGATCGAGAATTTTCAGTCCGACGATTTTACCGGTTTGGCGATCGCGCACTTTAAAGAAGCTCGACATGGTGCCCGAGATTGTTTCGCGCAGAATTTCGTAGCGCGACGTCAAATCGACCTTGCTGGAGAGCAAAGATAGAAAGCGGTCGATGAGCGTCATGACGAGCCAAATCCCTGCGGCGAAGCGATTTGCGGAGCGCGAGTCCCGATGTGCGGCGGCCGCATGCTTCAACTGTAGATGCGCCGGCGCGAAGTGGCAAGCGGAACGGGCTAATGATCGTTCAGCGCAGGCGGCAGAGGTTTGCGAATGCCGAACTGATGAATGCGAGAAGACGCGATTCAACGCGCTTTGGCAGGGCGATCGACGAGCATATAGGTGCCGCCGCCGAGCGCCTTGGCGTGATACATGGCGCGATCGGCGCGCGCGATCAGTTCGTCGGCGGTGCTTGCCGTATCGCCCGAAGGGGCGATGCCGATGCTAGCGCCGGGCGTCAATTCGGCGAAGCCTTCGCTGCCGGAAAGGGCCAGCGGTTTTTGGAGTTCTTCGACGATGCGCTGCGCGATTTTTTCGGCATCGCTGGGATGCTCTAAATCGTCCAACAGGATCGTGAATTCGTCGCCGTCGCGGCGCACGACCATGTCTTGCGGGCGGAGCGACTGCTGCAATCGTTTGCCGACAGCGACCAATACATCGTCGCCGTGCAAATGACCGAATTGATTGTTCAGCACCTTAAAGTTGTCGAGATCGACAAACAGCACCGCGAAATGATAATTGCCGCGGGCCGCGCGGCGCATGGCGCGCTCCAAGCGGCGGGCGAAGAGGCGGCGGTTCGGCAACCCGGTCAATGGATCGTGAAAGGAACTTTGAATGTGAGCGTGTGGACTCTGGTCCGCGCCCTGATGAATGGCTATAGGTCGCACGATGGCGATAAATTGTTCGGCGTTGCCATGGAGTGGATAGATGTGCAGTTCGACGTCGCAGGCGGATTCGGACTGCGCCGAAATGAAATGTGTGAACCAGGAGTGGTCTGGAGCATTCAGAACGACGTCCAAATCGAGTTCAGGAAAAGACTCGGAAAAATTTCTCGCAGATTTTTCGAGGACCAGCTTGCCCGAAATGTTGCCGTCCCCAAGCACGTCATCGAGAGATTTGGGGATGTTGTAGATGCGGGCCGCCGCTGAATTTAATGGAATCAAGGCGGCAGCAGAACGTTCAATGAGAAAAATCGGATCAGGCAGCGCGTCGAGCGCAGCTTGCGGTATTTCACCAGCGATCACGTGTTGCCGCATACTGTCGACAATGGATGGCATCATTGAACGGCTCGCGTCTCAAAATAGGACGGTATCAAACCTTAAGTACAGTTTTATGTCCGAAACCAGCTTAGTCGCGGTCCAGGATGCAAGCAACTTGCAGACCCGTCGAGTGTGAAATGTTTCAAAACAATACGAATGAACAGCGCGATCAGGTCGAACGTAATTGAAGCAATTGTACCCCCCCACGAGGAAGAGAGCGGGGAACATTGAAATTGAAATGAAATCGCGCAGCATGATCGTCTTCTTAAATTCTGTATCTGCAATGGACGACCGGCTTATTCCAACTCACTTTCGCCGTAGTTATACTGTTGCATCAGAAACAACTGCACGAGCGGATGGTCGCTGTTGCCGACACCGATGCGTCCAGAAATGCAGGGCCATAATTTCTGCAATGCAATTCGGCTCCCACCTATGACTGCTCATCGTTCTACCAGCAGCTCGCTACGAGCTGCGCTGGCGGTTGTTTCGCGGCAGCACCGCAAAGCTATTCTAGTATTCGGCGGCATTGTGGCCGTGGTCGTTCTGGCGACGCTGCTGACTCCGAAAACATATCGATCCGAGGGGAAGCTGCTATTGCGATTGGGCCGAGAAAACATGGCGCTCGACCCGACGGCGATGTTGGGATCCACGCCACTTTTGACGGTGCAACAATCGCGCGAAAACGAAATCAATTCGGTCATTGAAATACTGCACAGCCGCGTATTGCTGGAAAAAGTTGTCGATGCCATTGGTCCCGCACGGATGCTGGGGCACGGCGAGAATGAGGCGGCAACGCCGGCATTGCGCGACGAGGCAATTCGCCAAATGAACCGCGCGCTCGATGCGGAAGCGGTGCGGAAATCGAATGTGCTGGCGATCACGTATGATGCCTCGAGGCCTGAGCTTGCGCAAACAGTGGTAAACAAGCTCGTCGATCAATTCCTCGACGAGTACATTCAACTCAATCGCACACCTGGTGGCGAAGAATTCTTAACGGAGCAGACCGCGAATATTCACAAGCGGCTCGAAGGCCGCGAGGACGAGCTGCGCACGCTGAAGGATAAAACGGGATTGGCGGCCCCCGACGAGCGGCGCACGATTATTGCCAATCGGATCGGGAAATTAGAGGACGAGCTGCTCGAAACCAATTCGTCCCTGGCGGCAACGGAAGCGGAAGTCGCGCGTTTGCACGAACAGTTAGCCGATTTGCCGGAGCAGCAAGTGGCCGAACAAACCGTCGGCTTTTCGAACGAAGCGGCCGACGGCATGCGGCAGCAGCTTTATACGTTGCAACTGCGCGAGAAGGAGTTGGCGAGCAAGGTAACTAACGATCATCCGCAATTACAGGAAGTGCGGCAGCAGATTGCCCAGGCCGAGGCCGTGCTCTCTAAAGAAAAACCGGAACGCACGCAGACAAAAACTGCGATCAGCAAAACGCACGAAGAAACGCAGCTTCAATTGCTCAAGGAAGAGCCGGTCATTGCCTCGCTTAGGGCAAAATCAGATCGGTTGACGGCGCAGCTAAACTCTGAAAAGGCTTCGCTGGCGAAGCTCAATGAAGATGAGCTGCAAGTTGCGCGCTTGCAGCGCGAAGTGCAGTTGGAAGATGCGAATTATCGCAAATATGTCGATAGTCTCGAGCAAGCGCGCATCGATCGCGCGATGGCCACCGAAGGGAAATCGAACATCAGCATTGTGCAGCCGGGAACGCTTGACATGAAAGCGATCAAGCCGAAGCTGCTTACGAATTTTGCGCTGGCGATCATTCTCGGGCTAATCGGCGGGCTGGGTTCAGCGTTTGCTATCGACACGCTCGACGAAACGGCCAAAACGGCCGACGAATTGGAGCATGATCTGGCAATACCCGTGCTTGCCGATATACCGCCGTTTGCGCCGCGACGCGCGATGGTCGGCAATGGAGCGAAGTAGCAAATGATTCGAGAGACTTCGACTCCTGTGATTTTGTCGCCGGTATTTGCCAGCGAATCGCTCGCTCGCGTGGCGCTGGATCGCTTGCATTTCAGCGACGAGATCGCGCGGCGGCACCGTGCGGTCTTGCGCCGTTTGGGCTGGCCAGGCGCCGATGGCGCCCTGCAAACGCTCGGGCTCACATGCTGCCAAGGCGGCGAAGGAGTCACTACCATTGCGGCGCAATTGGCGGCGACGGCTGCACGCGCCGGCGCCGGCCGAGTGTTGTTAGTCGATGCGCATTTAGAACGTCCTGCTGCCGCGGCGCTTTTCGGGATATCTAGCGCGCGCGGCATGGCAGAGGCCGTGTGCAGCGGCGAAATCAACGAATTACAACTGGAAGTATCGCCCGTGGAGAACCTGTGGGTTTTATCAGCGGGCACGATAAGGGGGAATGAGGACCAGGTGTATGACTCGCCTGCGCTGGCGGGTCTCGTGGAAGAATTGAAGTCGGATTTTGCGCTTGTGGTCTTCGACTTGCCGCCGGCGGGCGATTGTCATGCTCCGCTACGGTTGGCCGAACTTCTGGATGGGGTGCTGCTAGTGGTAGCGGCCGGAAGCGCAACGCGGCAAAAGATTCGCCGCACTCGCGACTTACTCGCTCATGCCCACGTACGCCTGGCGGGAGCCGTTTTTAACCAGGGGGCAAACGTCGTTGCTCGTTGGCCCCACCCTTAGACCTCATCCCTTGAGTTTTCGTAGTGAAGTAAAACGAACGACCGCGCAAGTGCGCACCACACGGCTCGCCTGGTCGAGCAGCCCCTGCACGTTTTCGCCCATAACAAATTACCAATCGACACCAATGCCAATCGACAACCATGATTTATTCCCCGTTGGTAACAGCACTGCGCCGCTTCGTGCGCCGGACTAGCAACCGGCGCTTGCGCACGCTGCATTCGGTTCAGCGGTTTCGCCGCGTGCTGGCGCGAGAGCGTATGCGCAGCGATCGCAGCGGCGATCGGTTTTGTCTCGTTGTATTTACGCCGCGCGACGACGCGACGGCACATGCCACGCATTTGCGCTTGGCGCGATTGTTTCGCCAACGGCTGCGGCTGACCGACGAGGCCGGCTGGCTCGATCGACGCCGCGTTGGCGTGGTGCTGCCGGCCACCGGGCCGCAGGGGGCTTGGAAAGTGGCCGACGATATTCGGGCGCATTTCGCGCCGGGTTTCGAGCCGCAGTGCAAAGTGTATTTTTATCCATCTGATCCGGCGCACTTCGATCACGCCGGTCGGGAATTGCGGAGTCATTCGAGTTCCGACGAGCCGCCAGTGGAGGCGTTGGAAGCATTGTTCATGCAGCGCCTGCCGCTGTGGAAGCGCGCGATCGACGTGGCGGGGGCGTCGACTGGATTGGTGATTCTCAGCCCGCTATTTCTTACGCTGGCCGCCGCAATAAAAATTGGCTCACGCGGTCCGGTGTTTTTCAGCCAATGGCGGCGCGGCGCGGCGGCAAGCCGTTTTTGATGTACAAATTCCGCTCGATGTGTCTGGACGCCGAAACGCTGAAAACCGATTTGCGGGCGCTGAGCGAGCAAGATGGGCCGGCGTTTAAATTGAAGGACGATCCGCGCGTTACGCGCCTGGGGCGGCTATTGCGCAGCACAAGTCTCGATGAATTGCCGCAACTTTGGAACGTGCTGCGAGGGGATATGTCGCTGGTGGGGCCGCGGCCGCTGCCGTGCGACGAAGCTGACGCATGCCTTTCGTGGCAGCGATCGCGGCTCGACGTGACTCCGGGGTTGACGTGCATTTGGCAAGTGCGCGGGCGATCGCAGGTGACGTTTAACGAATGGGTGCGGATGGATTTGGAATACATCGAGCGCCGCTCGTTGTGGCAGGATGTGAAGATTCTGATGGCAACGCTGCCGGCGGTGCTATTGCGGCGAGGGGCACAATAGCGGCAATTGATCGATCCTGACAGATTTCACTTTTCACCATGAATCAATCCACGAAAGCACGTGCGCGAATATTGCTGGTGGCGCATTCGTGCCGTCCGGAAATCGGCTCAGAGCCGACGGTGGGATGGAACCGCGCGCTGGCGGCGGCCGAACATTACGCCACGTGGGTTTTGTGCGATGAGGAGTACAATCGCGCGGCCATTGAACTCTACCTGGCGCGAAATGGTGCGATTGAGAATCTGCAGTTTGTCTACGTGCCGCCGGGGCGGGCTGACAGGCTGCTTCGGCGCATTTCGGGCAGCTTTTATTTGCACTACAACCTGTGGCACCGCCGTGCTTTCAAGCTCGCGCGAGTATTGCACCAAAAGCAGCGCTTCGATCTGGTCCATCAAGTGAATTTGTGCGGTTTCCGCGAACCGGGGTACACGTGGAGGCTCGATGCGCCGTTTGTTTGGGGACCAGTTGGCGGAACTCAAAATTATCCGTGGCGGTTCCTGCCAGCGGCTGGAATGTCTGGTGCACTGGGTGAAGCGGTCCGCAATGTGTTAAATTTATGGCAAGTCAGATTTGCGCGCCGTGTAGGGAAAGCTGCCCGGCGGGCGGAAGTGTTTCTAGCCGCGAATTCATCGAACGCTTGTGCACTCGCGCCGCGGCGCGGAAGTATGCCGCAAATCATGCTCGAAACGGGCGCGCCCGATTTTGGCGAATTGCCGCCGCGCAAATTCGATGGCAAGGGCGCGCTACGAATTTTATGGAGCGGGGTGTTCGAGCATCGCAAAGCATTGCATCTCTTGCTGGAAGCCATTGCGGCGCTGCCGTCTGATGTTCGCGTTGAGCTGCGCATTCTGGGACGAGGACCACTGGAGCAGCGGTGGCGAAAGCTGGCGCACCGCCTGAATGTCGAGCGGTATTGCCAGTGGCTGGGCTGGATCGATCGTGACCAGACGCTCGCGGAATATCTGTGGGCGGATGTGTTTGCCTTCACCAGCCTGCGCGACCTGACTGGCAATGTGGTGGTCGAGTCGCTGGCGGCCGGCACACCGGTCGTGTGCTTCGACCATCAGGGCGCGGGTGAAGTTGTTACATCGCTCTGCGGGCTCAAAATACCGGTCACGACGCCCGCCCGCGCTGTCAGAGAATTGCGCGAGACAATTGTACGTTTGTGTCGCAACCGCCAGGAACTGGAACAACTGAGCCAAGGCGCACGCCAGCGCGCCGCAGATTATACGTGGCAACGGCAAAGCGAGCGAATGAGTGAAGTGTACGCCCAAGTGCTCGAAACCGCGGCATATGACTGTTGCGAATTTCGGGACGCCAAGAACCTGGCGGATCGTGAACTCGGTGGGCCAACGTATGACAACACGCGCAGCGGCGCGCCGCATAATTCCGCGGCCCACACAAATATGGAGGCAGTTTGATGTCGCTGGAGGCGCTGCAAGTCAGGGAATCCGAGCCATTGCCGTCGACTGAAATCGGCGAAGCGGGCAGTACGCATCGCGCGCCCGCGACAGACGCACTGCGTGCCAGAGTCAATCGCGCTGGCGACTCAACATTTCATCGCGCGCCGCTTGTTACATCAGCGCCAATTGCCAAGCCGCGGAAGGGGGATATTAAACTTTTCCAAGGAACGTTTTTCCGCAAAGGGGCGTTGTCGCTGGTCGATCAAGGCATTGTGAGTGCGACGAACTTCTCCACGTTGGTGCTGGTTGGCCGAGCCTCGCAGCACGAATTGGGAGTGTATCTGCTCGGATTCAGCGTGGTACTGCTCGCGATGTGCGCGCAAAACGCGCTCATTTCGTCCCCCTACGCGCTGTTTGGCAATCGGCTGGAAGGACTCAAGCGAGCGCAATACGCCGGCAGCACGCTGTTGCATTTGATCGTTTATGCCGCAATGGCATCGGTATTACTTGCGGTGATCGGCTGGACGCTTCCGCTGATTTACCAGCACGCGCCGAGCGAAGCGGTTGCCCGGCGCTTGGTTGAATTCTTGCCGTTTAGCTCGGTGGCACTGGTGCTCGCGTGCGCGATGCCGTTTGTGCTGTTGCGCGAATTCATTCGCCGCCTGGCGTTCGCGCACTTGGAATTGGTTACCGTGTTGGGATTAGATATCGCTGTTTCGGCGCTGCAACTTGTTGGCGTTTTTGTTCTCTACCTCGGTGGCCAGTTGACGGCGGCCACTGCATTTATTTGCGTGGGAGCAAGCTGCGCGATTGCCGGTGGAACGACGTTCTATATCGCGCGCCGACATTTTGCGCATCATAATGGACAGGCGCTAGCCGATTTGCGCGGGAACTGGTCGTTTGGGAAATGGGCGTTCGCCGGTCAAACAGCCACTTTGCTTTCGGCATACTGTTTGCCGTGGATGCTTACGCTGTTGGCAGGCGTCACCGAGGCCGGCCGTTTCTCGGCATGCTTTAGCATCGTGCTGATCGCCAACCCGCTGTTGATTGGACTAAATAACTTTTTGACTCCGCAAGCCATTCATGCTTACAAAGCGGAAGGATTGAAAGCGCTGCGCAAGCTGGCATGGGGAATTTCGTTTTGGGTTACGGGCGTCTTGGCGCTGTTGACTGTCGGATTGGTGTTGTTCGGCGGTCGTTTGCTGTCGCTGTTGTACGGTCAAAAGCTGATGGGCAATGAACTGCCCGTTTCGATTTTGGCCGTGATGATGTTTTTCCTCGCGGCAGGCATCGGCTCAGAGAACGGTCTGGTGGCTCTGAATCGGCCGGCCGCAAACTTCTGGGCGTATCTCTCTGGCTTGATAGTCACGCTGACCACTGGCGCTATCTTGATTGCCACGCATGGCGTCGTGGGCGCGGCTTTGGCCGGGCTACTAGGCACCATTTCCTCCACGAGCGTTAAAATTATCCTGTTTGCCCGAGCGTGCAGACAAATGCCGGAAAGGAGCGCAGTGTGATGCCCTATCCCACGCCTACGTTCCCATTGGCTTCATCGGGCTTGTCCGTTTCCGCAACTGACCATGATGAAACACTGGGAATTTCATGGCGGCGAGCGGCGCTGGCGGCTCTTGTGACAGCCTGCCTGCTGTTTTTGGCCGATCACGATTGGTCGATTTCCAAGTATGAGGATTTCAGCAGCACCAGCGAAGCGATGGAAGCGAATGCGGCCGGCGGCAATTTAATTCGCGGCGCCGCCATTTTTTCGCTGGGTGCGATTGGCGTGGTAGCGCTGTTTTGGCGCGGCGGCTATGCTTTGCGAGTTCACAATGTGCTTGGTCTACTGATGCTCGCGTCCGCAGCCTGGTGCGCGGCCAGTTGGTTTTGGTCAATCGAACCGTCGATCGCCCTGCGCCGATTGATTGCCACCGGCTGCTTGGCGGTTGCCGCTTTAGCGGCCGCGAAAATACTGAAGCCTCGCGAATTGGCTTTTGCCACATTGGTTTGCACGCTGTTGTATTTAGGCATCGGAATACTTGCCGAACTTTCGCAAGGAACATTTCAACCGTGGCGCGCCGATTATCGGTTTGCCGGCACGTTGCACCCCAATCATCAGGGATTGCACAGCGCTTTGCTGGTGATGGCCGCAGTTTATTTGGCGCAAAGCACGCCGCGTTATCGAAAGCTATTTTTTTCGCTGGCCGCGGTCGGTTTGGGGGCGTTGTGGATGACAAAATCGCGCACGCCTTTGGCGGCTTTGGTGGTCGCCCAACTGATCGCCTGGTTTCTCATGGCGCCGTGGAAAGGGAAAATCATCGGCGTCGCGGCGGCGGTTGGTTTGGTTTGCATGGCGATACTTGTGGCCGGCGATGCGGCCATCGAAACCTTGAGCAAAGCGGCTCTGATGGGACGTGCCGATGAAGACGAAGCCGGCACGCTGAGCGGACGCATGCCCCTGTGGGAAGAATTAACCGAGTCGATTGCCCAAAAACCTTTGGCCGGCTACGGCTTCAACAGTTTTTGGATTCCGCGAAACATCGAAGATATTTCCGACTCGCAATCGTGGGCGATTTCGGTGGGCCACTCGACGTATCTCGACCTAACATTGGGAGTCGGTTTAATCGGCGCAGGCTTGTGCATTTCCGCAGTGGTGTGGGGATTGATCCAAGCAGTGCGCTTGAACGCTCACTATCCGGCGGTCGGCTATGCCTTCCCGGCGGTGATGCTCTTGTTCGTTTTGTTCCACGGGCTGCTGGAGTCGGCGTTCGCGAATCCCGGTTTCGCGCCGCTGGTGGCTTTTTCCTGTCTCGCGATGTTGGCATTTGTCGATCCGCATGAATATGCCAATGAATATCAGGCGGTTGCTAATGGGGAGGCAAGTTCCACCCCATGACACCGCGCAGCGACAGCACCGTCGATATTACTGTGGCGATTTGCACGCGCAATCGCGCCGAGCTATTGCGCACGGCGCTTGCGAGTCTGATCAACCAACAGACCGACGGCCAATTCACCTATGAAATAGTGGTGGTCGACAATGCTTCGACTGACCACACGCCGCAGGTGGTGAACGAAGTTTCGGCGGCAGCCCCCAGCTTGATACGTTACGTGCACGAGCCGCAACTGGGACGAGTGTTCGCCAGAAATCGTGGCATTCAAGAAGCGCGCGGCCAGTGGATTGCCTCGTTCGACGACGACGAAGTGGCCGATCCCCATTGGTTGCAACAATTGCTCGCGCTCGCGAATGAAAAAAAACTATTGAGTGTCGGTGGCGCGGTTGCGCTTCGATTGCCGTCGGAATGGAATCGGCCCATTCCTTGGGTCTGCCGGCGATTGCTGGGCGAATCGGCCGGGTGGCCCGAGCCACGGCCCTACACGCGTAAGGAAGGCCCCGGCTGCGGGAACCATATGCTCCACCGCAGCGCATATCAGCAGGTGGGCCTCTACAATCACACCTTCAACTCGGCCGGCGAAGATACCGACTTATATCGCCGCCTGCGCGCTGCAGGCATCGAAACGTGGTTCACGCCCCATGCCGTGGTGTGGCATCTGGTGCCGGCCGATCGGTTGGCAGAAAAGCATTTGCGAGCCGTATCAGTCGAGGTCGGCAATTCTTTTGCCAAGCGCGACTACAACGAACTGGGGCGAGTCGGCTTGGCCCTGATGTTGCTGGCACGCATCGGGCAAGCAGCTTGTCTGATTCTGCCGCGCTGGCTGTGGGCGCGATTGCGCCGAGCGACCGGAGATGCATTGGCAGCCCGGTGCCTGCTATGGCGAATGCGAGGCTATTGTCGGGCATCCGTATCTATGATCTTCTCGCCGCAGTTCAAAGAAATGAAATCGGGCAGTATTCACCCCCGGCCCGACAACACTACGCGGGGGATCAACGGCGCTCAATCAATGGCGCAGCCTGCCCAAGTTCAATCCAAAACTCGCTTGAAAATTTTAGTCGTCGGGCAAACGCCGCCGCCATGGCATGGCCAGGCGATCATGATCGATCGCCTGCTGCGTGCGCCTTACGAGCGCGTGAGGTTGTACCGCGTGCGGATGGCGTTTTCCGATTCGATTGGCGACGTAGGCCGCTTTCGCCTGAGCAAAGTTTTTCACCTAGTGAGCGTGATTGCGCAAATCGTCTACCATCGCTTGGTCCATGGCGCGAAGGTGTTGTATTACCCGCCGGCGGGACCCAATCGTGTTCCGCTCTATCGCGATTTGGTGATTTTGCTGTGTTCCCGGTGGATGTTCCGTCGCACGATTTTCCACTTCCACGCGGGGGGCATTTCGGAACTGTATCCGCAGCTTTCGCGCACAACGCAATGGCTGTTCCGCAAGGCGTTGTTCGACGCGGATGCCGGCATTCGCGTTTCGCACGGTTCGCCTCCCGACGCTGTGGCGCTCGCCGCTCAGCAGGAATTCATCGTTCCCAACGGCATTGATGATGAATGGCCCAAAATCGAAGCCTATCGAATGAATCGTGTAGGGGATGCAGAATCGGTGGATATCGCGCTAGCCGCGTTTGCTGGCAGCCGCGTTGTCGGCTCCAATCAAATTCTATCGAGTGGTACTTCGGTGGCTGTGTGCGAATCCCAACCGCTACAGATTTTGTTCGTTGGCATTTTGCGCGAATCGAAGGGACTCTTGGTTCTGATTGAAGCGTGCGGCCAACTAGCTCAGCGCGGAGTTCCGTTCGAATTGCGCGTGGTGGGGCAGATTCAGTCGCCTGAGTTTGAAGTGCAAGTGAAAGGACGGATCGAAGAATTGGAACTGCAACATGAGGTCGAATTTCTCGGGCCGCTCGGTGACGACGCGAAATGGCGCGCCTATGCGAACGCAGACGTACTTTGCCTGCCGACATTTTACGAAGCCGAGACGTTTGCCATCGTGCTCGTGGAGGCAATGTGTGCCGCATTGCCGGTAGTGGCGACGCGTTGGCGCGGCATTCCGGAGATCGTGGAAGAGGGGAAGACCGGTTACTTGGCCCCTGTGCGCGATTGGGCATCCATCGCCGATCGACTCGAACAATTGCAAGCTGATCCGAAGCGGCGCCGTGCGCTCGGCTTGGCAGGACGCGAAAAATTTCTGCGGGAATATACCGTCGGGAAGTACTGGACACGGATGGAAGAGGTTTTCACGAGAATTGGGGAGGGGCTGTGACGCTGGCTAGAAAGTTCACCGACCGCTTCCGCATGCTCCACGAGCATCCTGCCTTTCGCCGGCATCGGGTGCGAGTGCTCGGGCGGGCCGCCGCGTGGTCGCTGCATTGCCTGCTGCGGATTCCGGCACGGGCGAAATTCCGCCGCTGGAACTACCGGCTGCATCTTCCGCCCAAGTGGCGCGGCGGCGGTTCGACATCGCCATATCTGTTTCGCGAAGATTACGAACCCGAGTTGATGTTGCTCGAGCAGTATTTGAAACCCGGCATGGTGTTTGTCGACGGCGGCGCGAACACGGGTGTGTTTTCGTTCACTGCGGCGCGGCTAGTCGGCCGTGAAGGTCGAGTGCTGGCGTTTGAGCCGGGGGCAAGGTGTTTTGATGCTCTGCGGATATCGCAGGAGCTTAATAGTTTTGAACACATGAAAATCATCAATCAGGCGCTTTCTGACCAAAGTGGCAGGGCGCGTTTGTACCATTGCCTCGGCCAAGAGAATTCATTTTCGCTGGGGGTGGATGGGAACGCGGCGTCCGACGAAATCACGACTGTAACGCTCGACGAAATTGCGAAGCGCGAGCAAATTGCGAGAATCGATTTCATCAAGCTCGATGTCGAAGGGGCCGAGGAATTGGTGCTTCGCGGCGCGCAAGCGGTGCTCGATAAGTGGCGGCCCATTGTGCTGTTTGAAGTTAATCGCGAGGCCGCGGGGCGTTTGAATCTCAACGCGGACGGCGCATGCCAATTGCTGCGCGACCATGGCTACGAATTGTTCTCGCTTGACGACGAGCTTCGTTTGACGCAGGCCGTCGTTTTGCCTGACGGCGTGCGGAATTTGTTGGCAATGCCGAAGGTTCGCGCTTCCACCGATCATGAAGAAGTGTTTGCTAAATCGTGGCCTCATCCTGTCGCTCGATCACCCGTTTCTGCATCCTGACCTTTGACTCCTGAACCCTTTGTCTTGCCATGTCTGTCGCAATCATCACTGGTTCCGCTGGATTGATCGGCTCGGAAGCCAGCCGCTATTTCGCTGAGCAAGGGCTTGAGATCGTCGGCATCGACAACGATTTGCGCCGCCAATTCTTTGGCGAAGAAGCCTCGACTCGGTGGCAAAGCGAACGCCTGCGCCACGAACTCGGCGCGCGCTATCACCATGTGGATACCGATATTCGCGATGCCGAAATGATCGACATGGTCTTTCGCCGCTATGCCAGAAGCATTGCGTTGGTGATCCATACTGCCGCCCAGCCCTCGCACGATTGGGCGGCGACAGAACCAACCACCGATTTCACGGTCAATGCGCGTAGGCACGCATTACCTGCTCGAGGCCACCCGGCGCTTCGCCCCCGACGCGGCATTCATTTTCACTTCCACGAACAAGGTTTATGGCGACACGCCCAATCGGTTGCCGCTGGTGGAACTCGATACGCGCTGGGAAATCGATTCGGATCACACATGGATTCATGGCATTCCGGAGGAAATGTCGATCGACCAAACGCTGCACAGCCTATTTGGGGCATCGAAAGTGGCGGCCGACGTGCTCGTGCAAGAATACGGCCGCTATTTCGGGCTGCGCACGGCTTGCTTTCGCGGCGGCTGCCTGACGGGACCCAATCATAGCGGCACGCAGTTGCACGGTTTTTTGGCGTACTTGGTGAAGTGCGCCGTCACCGGCGCGCCCTATACCGTGTTCGGCTACGGCGGCAAGCAAGTGCGCGACAACATTCACAGCGCCGATCTTATTGCGGCGTTCGATCATTTCTTCCGCAATCCGCGCGCGGGGGAAGTCTATAACATGGGCGGTGGCCGTTTTAGCAACTGCTCGATGTTGGAAGCGATTGCACTGTGCGACGAGCTTGGCGGCCCGCCGCTGGCATGGACATACAACGAAACCAACCGCACGGGCGACCATATTTGGTGGATCAGCGATGTCGCCAAATTCCAGCGGCACTACCCGGGTTGGCAGTTGACGTACGACGTGCCGCGCATCATTCGCGAGATTTACGAATTTAATGCCGATCGCTGGCTGGAGGCAGCCGTTCGATGATTGACCTGGGAAAACATAGCGTGCTAGGGGTGCCGATCGACGCGGTTGATTACGATGCCGCGGTCGCGCGGATTGTCGAGGCCGCGCGCGAGAGCCGGCCGATGGCGATTTCGGCGCTGGCGGTGCATGGCGTGATGACGGGGGTGCTCGATCGCGCTCAGCGGTACCGATTGAATCGCTTCGACATGCTTGTGCCCGACGGACAGCCCGTGCGATGGGCGCTCCGTTGGTTGTACGGTGTGAAGTTGCCCGAGCGGGTCTATGGCCCGAACCTCATGCTTGAGGTGTGCCGGCGCGCGGCTGAGAAAAACCTGCCAATTTTCCTTTTTGGCGGCACGCGCGAAATGCTGACTGCCATCGAGCAGCGCCTCGTCGAGAAATTTCCTGAGCTGCGAATTGCCGGGGCGCGTCCCTCCGCTTTCCGCCAACTTACGTCGGCCGAGCGCGATGAAGCAGTAGCCGAAATTCGCACCTCGGGTGCTCGCATCGTCTTTGTCGGCCTAGGCTGCCCCCGCCAAGAAGTTTTCGCGTTCGAAATGCGCGATTTGCTTGGAATGCCCCTGTTAGCGGTCGGGGCGGCGTTTGCTTTTCATGCCGGAATGCTGCCGCAGGCCCCCCGCCGCTGGCAGCGCCGTGGATTAGAATGGCTGTATCGCCTCGGGCAGGAACCTCGTCGATTGTGGAGGCGCTATTTGCTTCTCAACCCGTTGTACTTATCGCTCGTTGGCTTGCAAATGTCAGGAATTTGGCGCGCGGACAAAGCCGCCGATCGCCCCCCTGTGGAAGAACTCCGATACGGATAGCGCCCAGCCACCTAGTGACTTATGTCAGATCGAACACCGCGTGTGAGCATTGGACTGCCAGTTTACAACGGCGAGCGCTACCTTGCGGCCGCTATCGAATCGCTGCTTACGCAGACATACAGCGATTTTGAATTAGTGATTTCCGATAATGCGTCGACTGACGGCACGGAGGATATGTGCCGCGAATGTGCGGCCCGCGACAGCCGAATTCGCTACGAGCGGCAGGAGAAGAATCGAGGACTTACGTGGAACTTTTGCCGCGGCGTCGAGCTTGCCCGCGGAGAATTCTTCAAATGGCACGCCCACGACGATCTATGTGCGCCGGCGCTGCTAGAGCGCAGTGTGGCGGCGCTTGACGACGATGCCGACGCCGTGCTGGCGTACGCGCGCGTGGGCATTGTCGACGAACGGGGAAATCTTTTAGCAAACGATCCTGCGGCATGGCAACCGAAAGGTGATGGCGATGCGCCGGGCGCTGCCAACGAGCACGACGCGCGCGGGCTTGATGCACCGCGGCCGTATCGACGCTTTTATGGAGCGCTACTGCAAACCGTTTGGTGCCTCGAGGCCTACGGGCTGATGCGCACGGCTGTCTTGAAGACCACTGGCAAGCTACGCGGCTATTGCTCTTCGGAAAAAGTATTTATTGCCGAAATGGCGCTTCGCGGAAAATTGATCGAAGTGCCGGAAGTTTTGTTTTACGTTCGCCGCCATTGGCAGCAATATACAATGCTGGCAAGCTCGACCGCGCAGCGCCGCTTGATCGCGCCCGGCAAACGGGCTTTGCGGTTGCCAATTCCGCGGCAATTTCGCTCGACGTTTGGCTATTTGGGGCTGCTGCCGGCCGCACCAATTGGCGCCATTGAGCGGGTCTGCTGCTTTGGAGTTTGGCTGCGCTACATTATGCAATTGAGCAAATGGAAACGCATTTTTGTGAATACGCTGCGCGACACCGGAATTACCGATGGCTACTTGCAAGTGCCGCAAGAAACTGAGAGTTCGCTTCCGCTGGCCGACGTTTTGCCAGCCGCGCCGATCGTTGCGAACCCACGGTCCGTTGCCACCGCAAACTCGCCTTAATTCGAAAATCTCCAGTTCCTACTCCGAATTCGCAATTCCGCATTGATATCACAGCGTCCGATTAGCGTTGACCCTGTTTTATTGTATTTGATATTCTCCTGACCATCTCATTCATGGCCACCATAAATTCGGGAGAATCGATCATGCGCGTGCTCGTCACTGGCTCTAACGGATATATCGGCAGCGTTCTGGCGCCGCGGCTGGTCGAAGCGGGCCACGAAGTTGTGGGCTTTGATACGAATTTGTTCGCGGATTGCCTGTTTGGCGATCCGCCGCCGAATTACGAGCAGCACGCGATCGACATGCGCGACGTCGAAGCCGCCGATCTGCACGGTTTTGACGCTATTTGCCACTTAGCGGCGCTTTCGAACGATCCGCTGGGCAGCCTCGAGCCGCGCCTGACGTATGAAATCAACCACCAGGCTTCCGTGCGGCTGGGCAAGCTCGCCAAGCAGGCCGGTGTGAAGCGGTTTGTGGTCTCTTCTTCCTGCAGTTCCTACGGAACCGCCGGCGACGATATGCTCAACGAAGAAGCCGCGCTCAATCCCTGCACGCCTTATGGCGAAACGAAAGTGGCGACAGATCGCGATGTCGCTAAATTGGCCGACGACTCGTTCACGCCCGTTTATCTGCGCAATGCCACCGCTTATGGTGTTTCGCCACGGCTGCGGCTGGATCTAGTGATCAATGACTTCGTTGCCAGCGCGTTTTTGAATGGCAAAATTGTCATTAAAAGCGACGGCACGCCTTGGCGTCCGGTAGTGCACATTGAAGATATTTGCTCGGCATTCATCGCCGTGCTGACTGCCCCGCGCGAAAAAGTCCACAACCAATCGTTCAATGTCGGGCGCACAGAGGAAAATTACCGCGTCAGCCAGTTGGCCGAAATGGTGCAAGAAGTTGTGCCTGGCTGCCACATCGAATACGTGTCCGGCGGCGGGCCCGACAAGCGCTGCTACCGAGTGGATTGCGGAAAAATTGCCCGTCAGGTGCCCACCTTCAAGCCGCAGTGGAATGTGCGCCGCGGCGCGAAGCAGTTGTTCGATTCGTTCCGCAGTGTTCCGCTTTCTCCAGACGACATTGCCAGCGGCCGCTTCATTCGGTTGGCCACGCTGCGCCGTCTGATGCAAAGCGGAGCGATCGATTCCGATTTGCGAACCATGGTCAGTTCCTCGTAGCACGCCGCCTTTCGTCCGGTGGTGTGTGGCGAGGACAAATAGAACCTCGATGATTTTCACACCCACCGAAATTGCCGGCGCGTATCTGATCGACATCGAGCCGATTGCCGATGCCCGAGGCATCTTTGCTCGCGCTTGGTGCCGCGACGAATTCTCGCGCCACGGGCTAGCGGCGGATATTGCGCAGGCCAATATCGCGCTGGTCGGCCAATCGCGGCACGTTGCGTGGGCTGCACTTTCAGGCAGCGCCTCACGAAGAGGCGAAACTCGTGCGTTGCACGCAGGGGACCGCGTTTGTGGCCGTGGCTGATATTCGAGTCGAGTCGCCCACGCACGGCCGCTGGATCGGCACTGAACTTTCGGCCGAAAATCATCGCATGCTTTACGTGCCACGCGGCTGCGCTCAGGGATATCAAACGCTAGCCGACTCGAGCGAATTGTTCTATCAGATGTCCACGGCGTATGTGCCCGGATTGAACCGCGGAATTCGTTACAACGATCCGTTTTTTAAGATTGCGTGGCCCCTGAAGGTCACAGCGATCTCCGAGAACGATCTCTCCTGGCCGCCGTACGAGCCGCCGGCCCAAAAGGCACAGGGCGAGCTGCCTTTGCCTTGGGAGCGGGCGGCGGTAAAGGGATAGTGGCGATCAACTGAATGAATAATGAAACAATATGACTGTCGCTACGTCAAATTTTCCAAAACTTGCCGGTCCGCTTAGCGCACACGCGGATGTTGTCGCGCGGCCAAATTTGGCCAATGCCGCGCAAGACAATCGACTACACCATTGCCGCTTTTGCGATGCGCCGCTTACGCATGTGCTGGTCGATTTGGGCGCTTCGCCCCTGTGTGAAAGTTATCTGTCGGCTGAACAGCAAGATCAGCCGGAGCGTTTCTATCCACTAAAGGTTTTCATTTGCGAGAAGTGTTTGCTCACGCAATTGCCGGCCTATGTCAGTGGCGAGCACATCTTCGGCGAGTATGCCTATTTTTCGTCTTTCTCGACAAGCTACCTTGAACATGCGCGGCGCAGTGCCGAAAGCGCTATCCGCCGCTTCAATATCACGCCAGAGAACTTTGTCGTCGAGTTGGCCAGCAACGATGGATACCTGTTGAAGAACTTTGTCGAGCGCGGCATTTCGTGCCTGGGAGTAGAGCCGGCTGCTAACATTGCCCGTGTTGCTGAAGAACGCGGCATACCCACGCTCAATAAATTTTCTGGGACACGTTCTGCCCGAGAAATAGTTGATCGTGGCCGTCGTGCCGATCTGTTATTGGCCAACAATGTGCTAGCGCATGTGCCCGATATCAACGATTTTGTTCGGGGCATGAATTTGCTGCTTGCGCCGCGGGGGGTGGCAATTGTCGAAATCCAATATTTGCTGCGACTATTGCAACTCAATCAGTTCGACACGATTTATCACGAGCACTTCTGTTACTACACGCTGCGAACGCTCCAGCAGTTATTCGCCAGTCATGGTCTGACGATCTTCGACGCTGAAGAAATTTCGACGCACGGTGGATCGATTCGTGTTTTCGCGCGCCACGCTGAAGATGAATCGCAGTTAAACTCGCCACGCGTTGCCGAACAGCTCGCAGTCGAACAGCGGGCCGGCCTCGACAATCTCTCCGGCTATGCCGAATTCGCGAGCCGAGTTGTGCAAGTCAAACACCGCTTGCTGGAATTTCTTATTTCCACGAAGCGCGCTGGAAAGCGGGTTGCCGGCTACGGCGCTCCAGGGAAGGGGAACACGCTGCTGAACTACTGCGGGATTCGGCAAGATTTCGTCGATTACACGGTCGATCGCAATCCGTACAAGCAAGGGAAATTCCTTCCCGGGCACGCGCATTCCCATTCACGCGCCTGAGCGAATCGCTCAAACCCGGCCCGACTATATTTTGATTCTTCCCGTGGAACCTGCGCGACGAAATCGCCCAGCAATTGGCGTATGTTCGCCAATGGGGAGCGAAGTTTGTCGTGCCGATTCCAGAGCTTGAAATCTGGTAGCAGAGACGCAATGGTCATACTCGATAAAGCACTGGCGCAGCGCGAAGCCGACGGAAGGCCAATCCGGGTCGGATTAGTGGGCGCTGGTTTCATGGGTCGGGCGGTCGCGCTACAGCTTTGCCGGCCCATGCCGGGTATGCGGCTGGTCGCGATTGCCAATCGCACTCTTGCACACGCGCAGCAAGCCTGGGCTGCGGCTGTTCAAGCAAACGCAACCATCGCCCGTACGCAAAGGGAGCTCGACGAGGCCATCTCGGCAGCTCGGCCCGTGGTCACAAACGACGCGGCGCTCGTTTCCCGCGCACCTGAGATCGATGTGATTATCGAAACAACAAGCGATATCGAGACGAGCGCACAACTCGTTCTCGATGCCATTTCCGCGCGGAAACACGTCGTCCACATGAACGCGCAGCTCGATGCAACGGTCGGCCCGTTGTTAAAATCGCGGGCAGAAGTCGCAGGCGTTGTCTACTCTGGCTGCGATGGCGACGAGCCGGCCGTAGCCATGAATCTCGTTCGGCATGTTCGAACGCTTGGATTTCAAGTGGTTATGGCGGGGAATATCAAGGGGTTTCTTGATCGCTATCGCACGCCCGAGACGCAGCGCGAATTCGCGGAGAAGACCGGGCAGCGACCTGAAATGGTATCGGCGTATGCCGACGGAACCAAGCTCAATATGGAGTGTTGCACGCTCGCTAACGCCGCGGGGCTAAGCATTGCAAGACGCGGCATGGTCGGCCCTCGATGCAGCCACGTCAAAGAAATTGCCCAGCATTTTACCGCGGAACAACTATTGGCTAAGCCATTGGTCGACTATGCACTCGGCTGCGAACCCCCCTCAGGCGTGTTTGTGGTTGGTTATAATAAAGACCTTCTCACCGAGCGCTATATGAACTACTTGAAAATGGGGCACGGGCCGTTCTACGTGTTCTACGAACCCTACATCTTGCCGACGGAAGAAGCTTCGCTGTCGGCAGCGCGCGCCGTGCTGTTTGGGGATGCCGCCATTGCGCCGCGAGGTGCGCCGCGTGCGAGGTCATCACCCTGGCCAAGCGCGATCTAAAGGCTGGCGAAGCGCTCGACGGCATGGGGGGCTTCGCCAGTTATGGTCTGATTGAAAATGCTGACGTCTCCCGCCGCGAAAATCTACTTCCTATGGGCATAAGCGCGGGCTGCCGGCTGCGCGCGCCCGATCAAACGCGACGAAGCTGTTTGCTTCGATGACGTCGAACGGCGAGCGCCGCGCCTGGTCGATCGGCTCTGGGAAGAGCAACTGAAGCAATTCATTCGGAGCAAGCACGGCACAGCGACGCAGAATCCGGCGGGCTGGAAACCAAAATCAACCACTTGTACCCTTTCACCCTAAGCTTCATAAAGCGCACCATGAAAGTCGTTCTATTTTGCGGCGGATTTGGCATGCGGCTGCGGGAATACTCCGAGAATATTCCCAAGCCGCTGGTGTGCGTTGGGCCGCGACCGGTGCTGTGGAACGTGATGAAGTATTACGCGCACTGGGGACACAAGGATTTTATTCTTTGTTTGGGCTACAAGGGAGACGCGATCAAGGAATATTTTCTCGGCGAACTTGACCGCGGTGGCGTTGGAGCCGCTGGTTCACGCGCTAATGGAAACGCCTGCGGAGCCACTACAGTCAAGTACGGCGATTGGCGCATCACATTTGTCGATACGGGCTTGCAAACCAATATCGGCCAGCGATTGCTTGCTGTTCAACCATATCTTGAAGCCGAAGATGTGTTCTTGGCCAATTACAGCGACGGGCTTACCGATCTTCCATTACCGCGACTGGTGCGCATGTTCGACCGCCACCGGGCTGCGGCGGCCTTCCTGGCGGTGCGGCCGCAACAAGCCTGGCATACGGCCGAAATCGCCAGCGATGGAGCCGTGCGAAACATCAAGCCCATTAGCGACCACGACACCTGGATGAACGGCGGTTTTTTCGTGTTCGACCGCCGCATTTTCGAATCGATAAAGCTCGGCGAAGAACTGGTCGAAATGCCGTTCCAGCGGCTCATTGCGCGCAAGAATTGTGCGCTCTGCGTTACGAAGGATTCTGGAGCTGTATGGATACCTACAAAGACAAGCAGCGGCTGGAAGATATGGTCGCGCGCGGCGAAACGCCGTGGGAAATTTGGAACCGGCCGCAGTATGACGGCGGCGCCGACGACCTCGAAGCAGTGGACGGAATGCCGCTGTTACTAAAGAACATTCCCCGCTGACGGAGCTGGGTACGACTAGACAGCACCTGGTTTGAATTTCTGCACTCAGCCCGAATCGATATGATCAGTCTAGATTTCGGCAAGCTTGAATCGATTCTGTGCCTCGGCGCGCATAGCGACGATTTAGAAATCGGTTGCGGCGGCACAATTCTCAGGCTGCTGAATCAGTATTCTGGCCTGCGAGTGCATTGGGTTGTATTTAGCGCCGTGGATGAACGCGCCGACGAAGCCACGGCCAGCTATCATGATCTCGTGAAAGCCGCCGCATCGAAACAAATTACGCTGCATCGCTTTCGCGACACCTGCTTTCCCTTTGTCGGCCAAGAGATCAAAGAAGTGTTTCAGAAGATTGCGCGCGAGGTGCAGCCCGATCTCATTTTCACGCACCGTCGCGAAGATCTGCACCAAGACCATCGACTGATCGCCGAGTTCACCTGGAACGCGTTTCGTAACCATTTGATATGGGAATACGAGATTCCCAAGTACGAAGGCGATTGGGGCGCGGCAAACTGTTTCGTGCCGCTGGCCGAAGACGTTGCACGGCAAAAAATTGATCATCTACTTAAGCACTTTTCCTCGCAGCACGGCAAACCGTGGTACAACGCGGGGGTGTTTGAAGCAGTTCTGCGACTGCGCGGTATGGAGTGCCGGGCTGAGAGTAAGCTGGCTGAAGCGTTTTATTGTCGAAAATGCGTCGTTGGTTGATGCTGTCTGTTCGCAGATTATAAATTTGAACGAGCAACCGCAATGAACGATCTTGGCAAGCTTCAGTTGCGCCCGGGCGAGTTTGTCGAAGTCCGCAGCGCCCAGGAAATACTCGCGACGCTCGACGAGAACGCCACGCTCGAGAATCTTCCATTCATACCTGAGATGCTGCGGTTTTGCGGCAAGAAATATCCAGTTTCCAAGCGCGCCGATTCGACATGCGACACTGTTTCCAGTAGCGGTATGCGCCAAATGAACGATACGGTGCATCTCAACGGATTGCGCTGCGACGGCTCGGCGCACGGTAATTGCCAAGCGGGCTGCTTACTTTTCTGGAAGGAAGCATGGCTGAAGCGATCCTCGAATGAATCGTCGCCGATCGGTGTAGCAAGTGAAGCGACCGACGGGGCGCCGTGCGGCGATTCTGCCCGCGATTGCGCCTGGCTCAACGAACAGTCGGTCCGAAGCAGCCCAATTGCACCGGAAATCTGTTATCGCTGCCAGGCAACCGAGCTCAAAAATGCCAGCCGGCCGCTTCCCTGGTGGAAGCCCAGCCAATACCTGCGCGATTTATTCATCAACAAAGTGCCGATGCACGAAGTCGTTCGTGGTTTCGTCATGGCGGTGTTGAACAAACTGTCGTTGCGATTTCTTGGCCGGCGCATGCCCAGTGTCTCTGGCATGCTTCAAAAAACGCCCACCGAGGAATTGGATCTTCAGCCCGGCCAGTGGGTCATCATTAAAAGCAAAGAAGAAATTCTCGCCACGCTCGATAAGAGCGGTCGAAACCGCGGCTTGACGTTCGACTCAGAAATGCTCCCCTACTGCGGCCGCCGGGTGCGCGTGCTAAGGCGCGTGGAGCGAATGATCGAGGAATCGACCGGCCGCCTGATTCGGCCCAAGGGAACATCCGTCATTTTGGAAGACGTGGTCTGCACGAGCCGCTATCGCCGCCCTTGCCCGCGCGGCATTTATTCATACTGGCGCGAAATTTGGCTCCGCCGCGATACCTCGATAGCATTGCAAATTGAGGAGACCGAGCCGGGAATAGCTGATATCGCCGAACGGCTTTGCACAGCTCAGGTCGTCGCGCCAGCAAGCGCCTAGTTGCTCAGAGTGCAAATCGCCGGGCTTGTTGCGCCACATCGAAACCGACCATTTCGTTCCAGGCCGAAAGTAGAAAGCGGAAAATTTCTCCCGGCTTTCCGTCGCCGATGGGCTGGCCGTTGAATCGCGTCACGGGCAATATGCAATTCGGCGTGCTGGTGAGAAATGCCTCGGTGGCCTGAGCTAGTTCGTCGGGGTGTATTTTGCGGTGCGTAAATGGAATATCTAGGCGGCTAGCCAATTCTTTGATTACTTGAAGGCTGATGCCCGGCAATACATCGGCAATTGGCGGCGAAAGCAGCCGCATTGCGTCAAATAGCAACACGTTGGCAGTCGTCGCCTCGGTCACGTGGCCATCAGAATCTAAGAGCACAGCCCTGGCAGCGGGATCGATCCGCCTCGCTTCCCGATCGGCCAGAAAATAATGCATTCGGCTGCGGCACTTAAGTTCCGGAGACCAACACGCGGAGGGCACCTGGCGAATTGAGGTGGTCACTAAGGCTTGGCCACGCTCATAGCGATCGGCCCAGGCCTCGAATTGCAGGGGCCTGGTGTGAACGCCGACAAGCGGTACTGCTGCCGACTCTTCGATGGCGGATGCAGATGGTCCGGGAGTGATAAAGATAGTCAATGCCAAATCATTAGCTGGATCGATAAGGCCGTAATTGTGCGCTACTACACGCCCGGCAATTTCCGCAATGTCGGTTAGGGATTCGCTCGGCTCCAGACGCACGATCGCGAGCGAATGCCGCAATCGCTCCAAATGCTCGGGCAGCCGAAAGATTTCGCCTCGGAACGTGCGCAGCACCTCGGTGACCGTGGCCCCGAATATAAAGCCGGCATCGAACACGCTGACGGCTGCCTGAGCCGCGGGAATCAACTGCCGGTTTAAATAAGCAATCGGCTCAGGCATCTATGAAGGCAGAATGCAAAAGAAGATCAAACGCGCAGCTAAGCTATTAGCCGATTTGAGAACGCAGCGCTTAGCTTGTCAACGCCCGACGCTGCGACTTTCGACCAAAATGCCGCCCGGTCTGCCGTCCGGATGCTAACTGTTAGCAGCACGTCACTGGCCGAGCCCCACATATGGCCACATTCGCGCCACGACGTTGGGGTTGTAGAAGTAACTGCGCCAATTGTGTTCCTTCCCCACGGCGCAGCACATATCGATTTCGAAGAGTTTCTTGCCATTCTCGCCCAGCGGCCCGACCGCGCCGGTGTAGCCCAGTGCCTCGGGCCGATAGCAGGGATCAATCGCGCCGTAGTGCTTTAGCGCCCGATCGCAACCGTTGTTGAGCGCGAGCATTTTATCGACGGCCACGAGCGCCTGCCCATGCGCGTGCCCAATGGCCAGCCAATCGTTGTTGACCGCCGCGGCGACAAGCAGACAATCGATTGGCGCACTGCGGCACGAGCGGCTCGGGCAGGGTGCGGCCGAATAGTGCACCGCCGCCAAGTATGTGCAATGTCCCCGTTGCGATTCGCGCCCCGAAACTGTAGCCGATAATATCAACCGGTACGCGGTGATCGATCTGATTCACCAGCCATGCCAAATAATAACCGTCTAAATTCGTTCGGGTGGCCTTGACCCGAGCATCTTCAACCAACCCGCTGATCGGGGCCGACGGCCAGGAAAATATAATAAATCGAATCGGGTGATCCGGCGCGCAATTGGTCAATTGCTCATAGACCTGAAAACCTTCCTCGCGCGCCTCATCGGCCTCGATTCGGTTGCCGTGAATCCAAAAAACATCGGGCTTCGACGGTTCCTGTGCCGCCAAAAAGTCTTGCAGCGAGGACGCAAGCCACTGGTGGGCGGCGAAATTGTATTGCATGACACCGATGTTGTACGGCGCCGTCTCATTATCGGGGCACCCTAGGCAACGCGTGCTCACTAACCAAACTTCATCCTGAGTGCGCGGGGCGCAGGCAATGCACGCCGGTGGCGTGGTCGGACAGCTCACCGTTTCGACAGTCGGCGCTGCGGTCGCGGTTTTTGCCGCGTTGGATGGCTTAATCGGCATAGCAGCAGTTGCTATGGCACTGGCTGGCCGCGGCGGGGCAGCTTTGTCGAACTTGTAGCAGCCGCCGGGCTATCGCTGGACCCGGCCGCAGATCGCCGCACGCACCGAAGACTACGCAGCTAAAGTGCTGCCATCATCGCGGCGCACAAAATCGGCCGCGCGAGCGATCGGCCCAGTGTCCGCCTCGTGCGAAGTGAAACAATGCTCAACTGCGTCATATCCGGCCCCATCCTCCTATCCGGCACAATCCGATTCGCGAGCGGCGCGCACCGCGAGCGACCATGGAAAACATATCACCTATTCCGACTGTGTGCGTTGCAAAAAGAGAACATGTTGGAAAAAAAATTCCTGCGCGTCGCGGTTGCACATCACAGGTCTTGATGTAGAGTTGTGCGACCCAAGTACCCCTCAATCGCCGCCCACCTTGTTTCTGATGTATTGGAGATCAGCCATGAAACGGCTATTGGTCCTAACTGTGCTTGCGGCCGCGACGACTACATCGTTCGGCTGCTGCAGCTGCGGCTTGGGTCGTCTTGGCGGCTGCGGCCGTCGCGACGCCTGCGGTCCCTACGAAGCTCCTTGCGATTCGTGCGGCGAACAACCCTGCGATTCGTGCGGCGGCGGCCCGGCAATGATGACGGCTCCCGCGCCGGCTCCGATTGTGACACCTGGCCCGGCCACGTATAGCAGCAGCTACTTGCCTCGGTAACGCCCGAAGCAAGGAGCCTTAGCTAACGAACATCGGCTAGCGCGGGCGAGAATCTTCGTCTGTCAACCGCCCATAGTGCGCGCGCGTTTGGCGGCGAGTTTTCCGATTCGCGCGAATCATCGGCGCTGCGAAACGCCGTTGATGCGCTTGCCGCTTGCGCCGATTCGTCCGGCAGTGCGAAATCGACCGCGCTTGCGCCTACTACCGGCCAAGCGCAGTGGCGGTTATGCTCAAGGAAGTTCGAGCTATTCGTACTTTCTTGACACCGCCGACGGACTGCGCCAGGCATGTCGCAACCGACCGATTCTGCTGCTCAAACCGCGACGCCTGCGCGAGAAATCGCGCCAGGCGCTAGTGCCGCGCGCCTCATTCTCAAACCGCGCAAAGCACAGCCATTTTTCGGCCGGCATCCCTGGGTGCTCGATACAGCGCTTGCGACGATCGAAGGCCACGCAGCCGATGGCGATGTGGTCGACCTTATTTCCGACAAAGGGCGATTCATTGCCCGTGGGCTCTACAACAGCCGCAGCCGATTACGCGTGCGGCTGTACACGTGGGATCCGGGCGAGCTGTTGGACGAAACCTTTTTTCGCCGGCGGCTCGAGCGCGCCCTTGAATTACGAGGCCAATTAGGGCTGAGCGATCCACGCGGCGCGGCTCGATTGGTATTCAGCGAATCGGACGGGCTTACCGGCCTCATCGTCGATCGCTATGGCGATTATTTGGCGGTGCAAGCTACGGCGCTAGCGATTTACCAGCGGCTCGAGCAAATTGTGCCGCTTTTGCTAGAACTCGCCCCTGTGCGCGGCATTGTGCTACGGCAAGAACGCGGGGCGGTGCAAATGGAAGGCCTGCCACACGAAGAAGGGCGCCACTGGGGCGAGTTGCCGCCCGGACCCGTATTTATCGAAGAGCACGGACTGCGCTATGGCGTCGATTTGCGGGAGGGTCAAAAAACGGGTTTTTATATCGATCAGCGCGACAACCGCCTGGCAGCCGCGAAATACATGCACGGCCGCCGCGTGCTCGATATGTTCTGCTACAGCGGCGGCTTCGCGCTGAACGCAATCAAGCAGGGCGCAAACGAAGTGCTTTGCGTCGATAGCAGCGAGAAGGCCATTGCCCTGGCTCGCGGCAACGCCGAACTCAATGGGTTAACGAATTTGAAATTCCAAGTCGGTGAAGGGTTTCAAACGCTCCAAGAACAAGTCGTCAATCGCGAGCGTTATGGTGCTGTCATTCTCGATCCGCCAAAATTCGCCCGCAGCCGTGCCGCCGTCGACGATGCGCTCATGGCCTACCATCGTCTCAACCGTAGCGCGGTCGATCTGCTGGAACCCGGCGGAATTCTTGTCACCTGCAGTTGCTCGGGGCATGTGATGCGCGAAGATTTCCTGCATATGCTAGCCGGCGTTGCCAAACGCTCTGACCGGCAGATTCAGGTGCTCGAGCAGCGCGGGGCGGCACCCGATCATCCGGTCAGCGCCACTTGCTTGGAAAGCGAATATCTTAAGTGCTTCATCTGCCGCGTGGTGTGAGCCGCTTATGGGTGCTTATCCGAAAGTCGCCCAGCTCAAGAACCCTGCCGCCCTTCGCGCGCGGCTGGCTGAATTAGGCGTTGAATTGCCGCTCGATGAGCGAATTCTCACTGCCGCCGAGGGCTCGCCGCTGGCCGCGCCGATCATTATCGGCGGTTTCAAGGTCGGCAATCGCTGGTGCATTCATCCCATGGAGGGCTGGGACGCCAATCGCGATGGTTCTCCCTCGCCCCACACGCTACGGCGTTGGAAACATTTCGGCTTAAGCGGCGCGAAATGGATTTGGGGTGGTGAAGCCGCAGCAGTGCAGCCCGATGGCCGCGCCAATCCCAATCAAACGTTGGCCACGCGCGAAAACTGCGCCGGCCTGGCAGCACTTTTGGAAACCTGCCGCGCGGCCCACCGCGAAGCATTCAGTAATGACGACGATTTCTTCGTTGGTCTTCAACTTACGCACTCGGGCCGCTTTTCCCGCCCGCACGACAAGCGGCTAGAGCCGCGCATTGCGTACCATCATCCGCTCCTCGATGCCAAGTTTGGCATCGACGGCAACGATCAATCGATTGTTTGGACCGACGACGATTTGGAACGCCTGATCGATTCTTATGTCGCGTCGGCTGGCATCGCCCGCGATGTTGGCTTTCAATTCGTCGATATCAAAGCCTGCCACGGTTATTTGTTACACGAATTCTTAAGCGCCCGCACTCGACCGGGGCGTTTTGGCGGCGATCTCGAAGGTCGCAGCCGCGTGCTCATGAACGTCATTCGCCGTGTGCGCGAGCAATTTCCCGATTTGATGGTCGTCGTGCGATTGAGTGTGTTCGATATTCTGCCGTACAAAACGAGCCGTGAAATTGGCGAACCGCTCGATTACAAAGATTTGCTCCCGTATCGGTTCGGTTTTGGCACCAATACGAACGATCCGCTGGCCTACGATCTTTCAGAACCTATCGAATTGATTCGCCGCCTGAAAGCAGCCGGTGTCGTCGCAGTCAATCTTTCCTGCGGCAGCCCCTACTACAATCCGCACGTGCAGCGGCCGGCGATTTTTCCACCCAGCGACGGCTATCAGCCCCCGGAAGATCCGCTGGTGGGCGTGGCGCGGCAAATTCATGCCGCGCATGAATGCAAGAAAGCCGTGCCCGATTTGCCGATGGTCGGCAGCGGCTACAGCTATTTGCAAGATTTTCTGCCCCAAGTGGCTCAGGCTGCGGTGCGTGCCGGCTGGATCGATGCCGTCGGCCTGGGCGCATGGTTCTCTCTTATCCCCAACTTCCGGCCGATATACTCGCCTCTGGCAAATTATCTCGCAAGCAAATTTGCCGCACTTTCAGCGATTGCACAACTGCGCCGCGCAACGGCATCATTTCTGGGTGCTTTCCGCTCGACTCGTATTACAAAGAGTTGCCCGAAGCGGAAAAGCTGCGCGAAATCAAGGCGGCAGCGGAGGTGTGACTTCCATTTTTGCCAACCAAATGGCGTCGTCTTCAATCTACCGCGCCGCCAGCGACTTCTCAGCCGCCGTGGCCATCCTCTCGTTCTCCGGCGCTGCGTTCTTGCCTGCCGCTCGACCAGCCGCGCAGTATCTCAGGCGAAAGAAACGCCAAATTGGCAACCAGCATCAGCACGGCAAAGCTTCGTGCGCCGGCGACCAGCGCGAATCCACCCCACACGAATAGCCCCAGGACCAGCAAGATCGGCCGCGCCAACTTGTTCCAGGCCAACAGCGCGAAGCACAACTCGTAAAGCACAATCGCGTGCGTGCAGAAATTATCGAAATATTCAAACGCCAGGCCCATGCCGCTTAAACCGGTCAGATCGACCAGCCGCGATTCGGGCCGCGCCATCATCCACCACACGGCCGTCCCCTGCCACCACGTCGGCCACATCAATTGCGAAAGCGCCATTGCAGCGTATACAAGCGCCAAGTGCACCTGTATCAGGCGAATGGCCACGGTCGCGGCACTGGAATATGGAATTGCGGCCGCCGCATTCATTGCGAGCCCACCCGCCGGCGTCTTGCGATTCCGCCACCACGCATCGATCGAAAAATTTGCGCCCGCCGGTCCAATGCACAAATAGAAAAGCAAAATCACGAGCATGTCGTCAACGGGGCGCGACGATATCCAGCCGCGATGCACAAACGATAACGCAAATAAAAGCGACGCAATCGTTGTAATACGCGTGAAAAAGCCGACGGTCATAAGCACCAATGCCGCCAGCCCGACCGCAAACACAAACCACAATTCCGACGAGCTGTGGACGTATTCCAATATCGAAATCGCGAACTGCTCGCCGGCATCGCCGCGCATTTGCTGAATGAACTCCAGCGGAAAAATTCCGTTGGGGCCAAACCAATTTTGCAACTGCGCCCAGTAGCCAAGGTACCACCAAATGCCGACCAGGCCCGTGAGCACGCGCACCAGCGACAGCACGATCGGATCGCTCGGCGTGAACCAAAAATTGGTCCAGCCGCTGCCGAAGCTCTTGCTCAATGTGCGAAAATAATTGCCCATAATCGGCGTTATTTTTAGTGCTTGTGCCGTTCGCGCTCTTACTTGTTCCCGCTCGAATCTGCCGCATCGTCTGGCGGCGTATTGCTTGGCATCAAACCCTTCAATTTGTTCAAGTCCGAAGGCGCGGCTCCTGAATTTGTCGAACCGCCATCCGTCTGCCCGCTACTGGAGCCCCCCCGCGGCGCACTTCGCCGCGATGCGCCGGGCGACCGCGGGTTGGTCACTGGGGCCACGTCTCGCGCTGCCCGCGCCAAAATCTGCACCTGGGGTTGATCTCGGCTATCCAGCCGCACCGAGGCGGTGTACAGCGTCAATAATGTTCGCGCGGCCAGCGGATCGCGCTGCGCGACATCGCTGCCATTTGCGTCGGCCTGCGTCAACGGCGCGCGCCGATCGACGCCAAAGACCACTTCCTTGAGCCCCGCCTCTTTGTTCTGCCGCAATATTCCGCCCCCGAGTGCCTGCAGTAAGTTCAAGCTTGTCGGGCTGATTTCTTCTTCATCGGCCCCCGACGCCACGCGCCGCGCGAGCACCTGGTACCTTTCGCGCACTTCGCCATGGTCGGCATCCGAGGGAAACGTCTCCGTTTCGGTATGCCCGTCGGCGAAATTGAGCGTGGCCTTAATCGAATAATCGCCGTCCGTTTCCCCTTCGGTCAAGGCGTAGCTGTGCGGCACGTCGAGCCACAGTCCGTACAAATATTGACTGATAAACGGCGCGCTTTTCACGCGCGCCACGAGCGTCGAAGTGGGCGGATCGATGACTAAATTAGTGCACAGCGCGAGCGTAATACCCAGCAAATGAAACAGCAGCCAAAGCGTAACCAGCGAGCGCACTAGTTCGCTCGGCATTTTTGCCGCCGCCGGCGCTGACGAATTCTTGATCGTAGCAGCAGAGTTCATCGAATCGCATTAAAGCGCACAACACCAACCCCAATTGCCGCGGCACGCCACATTGGATCGTGCATCGACCAAATCGTGCGGCCGCCTCCATCACGCTTTCGCTTCCTTGCGCACTCGATACATGCCGCATGTAGCGCACACGCCGCGCGCTGTGCATCGCCGATTCAATCTACACCGGGCGCTCCATCCCGTCGACCCGTCGCGCGGCTTGCGTTGTTGGCAATGCGCCTACGCTTCCGCGCCGGTGGCCTGCCGCTCGCCGCGATCCTGAGCGTGCAGTTCTTCTTCCGCTTCGTGCATGACTTCCGTCATCTCGCGGCGGCTGGCCAAATAAATCCCCACGCCGATCATCGCAATCAGCACCGTAATCACGCGGTATGCCAGCGCCACCAGCAATCCTGCGCTCGGGTCGTTCGCCGGTCCATCGGCCATTTGGCGATACATGAAATTGATTAGAAATTCGAAGGTCCCCAGCCCATTGGGCGCAAGCGGAATCGCCCCGGTCGCCATGCCCATCGGCACAATTACAAAATGCTCGGCCAAGCTCGGCGGCTGCGTTAACAATCCCCGCGCAATCAACCAAATGCCAATCGGATAGAGCGACTGCACGATCAAACTCAACACCGTGGCCAGGGGTATCGCCGTCGGATGGCTGTAATACATCCGATTCGCTCGGTTCAGTTTTGTTATGAATGGGCCGACCCTTGGCAAGCGTTCGAACCACCGCGCAATCGGCCCTTGGCTAAATCCTGGAATCCAGCCGGCGACCAACAGTGCCGTTCCGCCGCCAGTACACCAAAACATCACGCGGCACGCAAACCGCACCTCAGCCGATTCAGAGCGCCACATGCCAGTGAGCAAAATGGCCACCGTGCCGACCACGAAAATCGCATACAACCCCATCAGCCGATCGATGATCACGCTCAGCGCCACTTCGGTGCGCCGACCTGGCCGCTCGCGCGCAAAAACACGACTTTGAACAAATCGCCCCCCACGGCTCCCGGCGAAATGAAATTCAGCAAGTAACCCAAAAAACCCAGCCGCAGCGCATTATTCCAAGTCAATGGCACATCGAGCGCCCGCACCAAAAAATACCACCGCACCATCGTCACCAGCACGGCCACAAAACAGACCAATGTCGCCAGTGCCAGCAAATCCCAGTGCTTCGGCTCGTTGGCCAAGCGCGAAAAGCTGTCGTTGCGCACTGCGCCCACGACCAGCCACGCGATAATTGCGATTGGGACGCTCCACCGCAATAAATTCCAAATGAGCTTCTTCAACGCCGTTTCCGTATAGAATTGATTCTGACTTGAATTTCTGAAGCGGCTCCGCAATTTACACATCACGTTAGCCGACCACATGCCCTCAGTGTCACTCTTGCTAACTTGACAACTTCTACCCTCGGCGATAGTTTTTGTTGTTCGCCCCGCACAAGCCCCAAAGGGGGATTAGCTCAGTTGGGAGAGCGCTTGCATGGCATGCAAGAGGTCAGGGGTTCAAGTCCCCTATCCTCCACTTTTGTGCGGTCCATTGGTTCATTTTGGTCTCGCGCCTGGACTTAATTCGCGCTCTCTGGATTGCCTCGTAAGCCGCGCCCGGGTGCTAATTTCGCGGGACGGATCGTCTCACGCCAGCCTAGGTAACGTCAATAGGTTTTGCCTTGTTGTTCCCGGCGGCATAACCCTCTCGTCAGACCTAAGTCAGGCAATCCCGCCTAATACGGCTGGCATAGCTTGGGCTTTCTAGTCTGACGCAGCAATCGCCAGCGTCCCTTCGGAAATAAGCTAGGCTTCTAACAGCCCCCAGTGCGCTCGTGCCGCGATACCGATTGCCGGCCTTGGCAATCGATCAACGATTCAATCGCACAAGCCCGTATGCACATCGTCGAATACTCCGCCGGGTTTGAGAGACTCACGCCCCCTGCCGCTCGGACCATTTTGCGCATCTGGGCGCTCGTTACGCTGCTTTTCATACTCATTAGCGTCTCGCCGCTGGCCAGCGGCTTTGCCGACAAGCCCAGCCGGGGTGCAGGCGATGTCGAACTTTATCAAGCCGAAGTTCGTCGTATCGCCGCCGGCGCAACCTATCACGACGCCGCCGCCGCCGAGCTTCATGCCCGCGGATATCCCACGCTCAGCATGTTCAACTGGCGCACGCCGCTGCCGATGTGGCTCTTGGGCCAAATGCCCGAAGAAGCAGGTCGTTCCATCATCGGCTTGCTTGGGGCGCTAGGGCTGTTTTTGGCCGTTTCGGTGTTGTCGCGCGAAGCGAATTCACGTGTGGCGCTGGCCGGCGGAATTTTGCTCGCGGGCGCACTCTTGCCCTGTTGGCTCGATCAGGTTTACATCATGCCCGAAGTTTGGGCCGGACTGTTGATCCTGATTTCCATTTGCTGCTACGGCCTGCGGCAGCCCGTCTGTGCAGTCGTCTGCGGACTGGCCGCGCTTTTTGTGCGCGAACTCGCCGCGCCATATGCCATCATCTGTTTATTGCTGGCTCTGCGCGAGCGCCGCCATTGGGAAACACTCGCCTGGCGCTTGGGCTCGCGGGTTATGCGGCTTTCTACAGTTGGCATGTCACGCAATCGATGGCCTTGGTCGGCCCGAGCGACCACGCGCAAGCCGAAAGTTGGCTTGAGTGCGGCGGTGCGCCGTTCATCATATCGATCGCGCAAATGAATTTATTTTTGCTGATATTGCCGCAATGGATTGCCGCCATCTATCTACCGCTAGCCGTTCTCGGCTTCGCCGGCTGGAGCACGCCCACCGGCCGCCGCGCCACCATGACGGTCTGTACTTTCCTGATACTTTTTGCCTTCGTCGGCATGCCGGTCAACCAGTATTGGGGATCGATCCTCGCGCCACTATTGTGCCTGGGCGCTGCGCAGGCCCCGTGGAGCCTGGCGACCCTCGCGGGCCGCTCTCGCTATTGGCAGCGCCAATTCGCTCGCGCGGCGCACTGAATTACGAAGCCTACATGCGCGAAGTGCTCGGTGAGATGGCCAAATGCGAGTGCAATTCAGCGGTTATCGACGATGAGGCGCATCATGCATGGTGGGGTTCCGGAGTAATCCAAATATCGAGGGGCCGGCCGAGAGGGCACAAAGTGAATCGGTGGGCTTGATCGTTTCATCGTGCACGAGACATTCTCGGTTGCTAGGACCTGTCGGCGACGCCGTGCGCTTCGTCAGGTAAGCAGACAGCGGACAAAGCACTCTTTAGTCGGATCGTAAGCGACTTCGGCGGGCGGTAGGCAGAATGCTCGCTACCGCCTAGCCTCATTCAACACAATTTGCCAATTGGGATATTTCTGCGACGCTTTGCGCAAAAGTTTTTGAATCGCCTCTAGCAAGCTCGGCTGGAATTGCTGCGCGAGCGAAAGCACCATCACGGCCGAGCGCGGTTCGAAGCTCGCTCCCGCCTCGTACTCTTTCTGGCCGGCGTCGGCCCGCCGTTTGTCGAAGCCAACTTTCGAGTTCACGAATTCGGCGTGCGTCTTCGTGCCTTGGGCAAAGGGGAGCAGAAATCCGACTGCCTTAGCTAGCGACGCTCCCTCGCGCGATTGATAGCCATACAAATCGACGCCGCTATTGCGGGCGGCGATTGCGAGGGTCAACAGCGGCTCGATATCGTACATGTGGTAATGCAGGGCGTCGCGCTCGTAAAAATCGTACGTGCTGCCGTCGGGATGGACATTGTGGTCGATCTGGTCTTTGTAGAGCGCGACGGTTTGGTCGATGGCTGCTTTGTCGTGCAATAGTAGCGCGATCAGGCCGACGATTTTCAGCCGATGGCTGTGCCAGTTGTTGTGCGCGTTGTCGTGCTTCTTCTGGCCCGACTCGATTTCGGCCTGGCCCACGCCGCGCAGATAGGTTTCGACGGTTTGCCGTTCGGCGGGCGAAAAGGTGGCGCGGGCCAGATCGTAGGCCGTCAAAAGCGGCTCTAAATTAGTATCGTCGATGGGGTCGCCGGCGGAGCGATTTACTTTGGCCCAGGCGAGAATGAATTCGCGCGCCTTGGCGGCGTATTTCGCATCGCCATCGACCGCATAAGCGTAGCCGAGCACCTCGAGCTTGTGCATATCGGCGAGGCTTTCCTCGGTTTTGATTTTGGCGGGGTCCTTGGCGAGCTTGCCTTCGGTTTGGATTTTTTCGATGGGCTTGGGCGCATCGGCCAGGGCCTTATCGGCCTCGCGCTTGATGCCCGCGTAGAGGGCCGCGGCTTCTTTGTCGGCGCGGACGATTTGCGTTAGTTTTTTTTGCTGCGGCTGGGTGAGGAGGATGGATTGAGCGCGTGCGCAATCGGCGAAACAAACTGTTGCGAAAGCGGCGATGAACAGAATGCGATTTGCCATGGTCAATAGACTAAACCAGGCAAAGATTTCAATCAAATCGCGCTGCGTATTCCGAGAGGGGACGGAGTCGCACTGCCCCTCACCATGCCCCTCTCCCGCGAGGGGAGAGGGAGAAGAATGGAACGCCCTGCGCGATTACTTCAGAATTTTCGCCGTATCGGCCAGAATGTGCTCGGCGGTTTCATCGTTGAGCGCGCCGGCGGGCAGAGCATGGTTGGCGACTACCTTGCCTTTGACGTAAATGAGCACGGTGGTTTCGGCGGCGGGGTTGAGTTTGTAATCTTCGGGCCCGTTGGGCTGATCTTTGGGGACCACGACGGCCACGTTTTGGGCTTTGGTTTCGTCGATGATCTCTTTGCCGGCCGAGGCCAGCGTTTCCGGCTGATCGCCAACCAAGCTCACGAACGAACCCATATTGTGCTCGGGCTTATTTTTGGCAACGACTGCGTCGAGCTTGGTAACCAGGCGGGCGAGCGCGCGATCGGGCTTGCGCGAGAAGACCATGACCATGGGGCGATTGCCCATTTTGCAGCGGTAGCAGAGATCTTGCCCGACCTTGACGCCATCGTCGGGAGCGCCGGCGACCTTGGTGACCTCGAACGCGCCGAGCATGTCGCCGGGCTGGGGGCCGCTTTTCAGGTCGTCGGCGTGAAGTTGGCAGGCAGCGAAAACAACGCAAATGGCAAGGCCCATGGGTGCTACGCACTTCATCATGCAAACTCCTTTTAAACAAAAACTCAGCCAGCCGGGCGAAACCGTCGACTACAGATGTCGTTTCAAAACCGGCCTCGGCAAAGGAAACAGCCCTCCCGGCGCGCCGGGACTCGGCGGCACTTTCAAAATTGGGAGAGTCCCTGGCAGTTTTGAAACAGCTCCTTAAATATCCATCGAACGCAGCTCGGCTTGGAAATCAGGCCGCTCGCGGGAAAACCAGTGGTCGCGTCGGGAGAAACAGTACAATCGGTAGGTCCGGCGCGCTGCGCTTGAGCGCGCTGGCATTTGCCGCCCCACGAATAGCGGGGCAGCAGGCGGGTAAACTGCCCATCAGTCTAAAGCTGCCGCGAGATCTTTGCAACGCGTTAATGCGGTGCAGTTGGAAGGGTTCAGGGTTCAGATGGTCGGCAACTGCGACATGTGAATGCGGCTCAACGCAAGTCGTTCGCAACGCAGTGCAACACATCGGTTGCGCTTGACAACCCCATGTGGCCACTTAAGATAACGAGATTCACGCGCTCGCTTTTCAACAGCGTCGGTTCCTGCGTTTCCGCTTTCGAAGGAATTAATTCAGATGTCCGGACACCGGCGAATTGAAGTGAACATGTCGGGCGAGGTGACCATTGTTCGATTCGTCGATCGCAAGATTCTGGACGAGGCGAATATTCAGGAATTGGGCGGCGAGTTGTTCAAACTGGTGGAGCAAGAGAAGCGGAAGAACTTGCTATTGAATTTCTCGAATGTCGAGTTTCTGTCGAGTGCCGCGCTGGGCAAGCTGATTACGCTGGATAAAAAAGTTAAGGCCAACAGCGGCCGGCTGAAGCTAAGCAACATACGCCCGGAAATCTATGAAGTGTTCGCCATCACGAAGCTCAACAAGCTGTTCGACATTAAGGACGATGAGGCGGATGCGCTGGCGGCGTTCTAGGCAAAGCTACTAGCGATTAGCAATTAGCCACCGGGAGCTAATTTCTCAAAGCCAAATGCTAAATGCTAGTTGCCAGCCGCTCTTCATTCCGGCACCGCTTGGGAATAGTCTTCAACATCGGCCGGGAGAGCCGCGGCGAATAAGAGCGCTCCGATCGCGGCGAACACGATCAGTTCGCCGAAGACCCACTTCCAACTCAGGGATTGCACGAGCATTCCCAAGCCCCAGCCCGAAAGCACCGTGCTGGCGTAGCCGAAGATGCTCGTCAGGCCAACGGCGGTTGCAGCGGCCCGTTTGGTGGCCAGCTTCACGACGATTACGGCGGCGAGCGCTTGCGGCCCGTAAATGAAGAAGCCGGCGGCTCCCAAAAGCGCCATGCTGAGCCAGGGATTGTGCGCCGGTGCAATCCAGAACAGCCCGACCGTGACGCCGGCCAGCAACATAGAGGCGACGCACAACGGCGCCGCCCAGCCGCGAAAGAGTCGGTCGGTGAGCCAGCCGGTGAGCAGCATGCCGCCCAGGCCAGCGAATTCGAAACCGGCAATAATCCAGGCGCCGTTTTGAATGTTGATGCCCTTGGTTTCCTTGAGCATGGTGATGCCCCAGTCGAAAATCGCATAACGCAGCACGTAGACAAAGAAATTGGCGGCCGAAACGATCCAAATATATTTGTCAGAAAAGACGCGATCCCAGAGGAAGGCGCGGAACTCGGCTGCCGATTGAGCGTTTTCGGGGGCCGCGGCGGCCACATGCGTGCCTTCGAGTTCGGGCAGGCCGACCGATTCGGGAGTGTCGCGAAGTTGCGTCCACAGAATTGCCGCGACGCACAGTGCAATTACGGCTGGCACGAAGAAGCAAATGCGCCAACCGCCGGCGCCATTGGTGCTCACGAGAAAGCTGCACAGGATTAAAATGCCGGCGCCGCCCAGCGAATGCGAGGCGTTCCAGTACGACATTTTCGTGGCCAACTCGCGCGGCGAAAACCAATGCGCGAGCAAGCGGGCGCAGGGTGGGTAGCCCATGCCTTGGAAATAACCGTTGATCATCCACAGCACGCCGAGCGTTACGACGCCCGAGCTAAATCCGAACAGGACGTTCACAATGGCCGAGGCGGCCAGCCCGATGACCATGAATTTGCGGCCATCGGCGCGATCGCCAATGATGCCGTTGCCGAATTTCGAAACGCCATAGAGGACGCCGTGAAGGGTCAGGAACAGCCCCATCTGCGATTTTTTGATGCCCAATTGGGTCAGCATCACCGGCATGGCGACCGAGAGATTCTTCCGCACGAAATAGAAGCTGCCATAGCCGATGGTGGTCCAGAGCAAGATGCGCGGGCGGTAGTAGCGGTAGCCGCGGCGAACTTGCTCCGGGTCGGTGATCGGCGCGGCCGGCGCAGGGGGCCAGAGCGCTCTGGGCAGCCAGCGCGATTGCGACGGCTCGGTTGCCGCGACCTCCCGTTGCATGACGGCACCGCAGATCGAAAGTTATTGCTCTGACATGAAAGTGAGGTTGAGCATAGCCCAGCGGAGCGCGGCACGCAAATCGGGGTGGTGAGCAATGCTCGCGTGGAATGGTAGAAAAAGAGTCCCGGCATTCGCAGCTGCGGCCTTGGGCGGGGTCAAATAGCCGGCCGCGATGCTGCAACGGCGGGGCCGATGGCCAGCGAGAGATAAAATCGACTTTGCCATTGCACTTCTCCCTGGCCGCAAGCCAATATAATTGGAATTGGACATTTACCTGTAAGCGGAACAGGCGAAACATGGCGAATCAACCTCGCTGGAAATGGTCTACGGAAGTGCGGTTTCCGAGCGTTCGAGGCGCGGGCCAAAAATTGCTTCTGGAACTTCTCGAAGCGCTAAAGCGCAATGCCTGGAGCGAACGCGATATTTTCGGCATTCACCTGGCAGTGGAAGAGGCGCTGGTGAATGCGATTCGCCACGGGAATCAGTCGGACCTTAACAAGCACGTGCACGTGCATTGCAGGCTCGCGAGCGACCGCGTGCTGATTGAAATTGCCGACGAGGGGAGCGGCTTTGATCCCGAAGAAGTACCCGATTGCACCGCCGAGACAAACCTCGAGCGCCCAGCGGTCGGGGAATTATGTTGATGCGGAACTACATGTCGCGGGTAGAATATATGGATGGCGGTCACCGCGTCATTCTGGAAAAGGTGCGGTCGGCGGAGGAATAGGCGTCTCTGGGTGTCGATATGGCTGGGTGTGGACTGGACATACAGTCAAAGGTTTGTACGAAAGTGTACTGACTGCACAGGTACTTCTTTGTTGCGCCTAAACCCGCAAGTGCGCAATCATGGGCGTCAAATTTCAATGCCCCAATGGGCATCACCTGCATGTGAAGGCATTTTTGGCCGGTAAGCGCGGCAAATGCCCTCGGTGCGGCGCGAGCGTGGTCATTCCGCTTCCCAGCGAGCCGCCTCCGGCGGCTAAGACAGTTGCGGGCGCGCGCCGAAGGGCGGTTCGTGGGCCAACCCCGACGAGAATCCTGACGATTCCACCGACACCATCATCATGGATGAGGCGGAGCAGGCGGCAGCCGACGCGGCGATAAGTGGGAAGTCGTCCGCACCTGCTGCCGGAGCCGCGCCGAAACCTCCCAGGGCGGCAGTGGAAGAACTTGGATTTGCTCCTGAGGCCGAGCGGGAGAAAGCACCGGCAAAACCTGCGGCCCAAGAACCTCCGCCGCTGCTATTGCAGGTGCGTCCTCGAGGCCCGGTCGATGATCCGCTGCGCGAGGCAATTGTGGCGAATCGGGCGGCAACAGAAGCGACATTTACGCGAAATCAGCGGCGGTCGCGGCAGCAAACGACCACGCTTGTGACCGTGATTTTGCTGGGTTTGGCGGTGATTCTGGGGGTCGTTTTCTTGGTCGTATTTATCGGTCCCCCAGCCTCTTCGCCCAATTCAGAGACAAAGGCTGGACCGAGTACGCCGCAGGGTATGGAGAAGGGTATGCCATTTGTGATAGATCCATTTCAATCTGGCAAAGTCGAGCCGACCATTGACTCGACCAAGATAGACCAAGAAGTTGTGCAGAAGGATTTGGAAGCAATGCAAGGGGAATGGGCGCTAGTTTTCGGCGGAATCAATGGTCATCCAATCCACCAAGGCGATCTCTCAAAATATCGACGCGTTTGTACCGGTAATGAAGTAACAGAATGGGAAGACGACAAGATCATTCGGCACGTTCGAATGGTGATCGACCCCTCTAAACATCCAAAACAAGTTGATTGCGAAAATCTTCTCGACCCACGATTTAAGGATGACATTCGTCTGGGGATTTATGAGCTGAATGGTGACACATTGAAGGAATGTTATGCGACTGAAATAGCGCATGGTTCTAGGCCGACTAGTTTTAGGCCGCAGGACGTGCCCGGTCCCGGCGGTTACAACCGGGTATACGGTTTGTGCGAATGGAAGCGAGTCAGTCGCTAGTTGGAGCGAGATCGAAGGCCCAGCATTTACAAGCTTGCTAGCATCTCGCGGACTAAACGGTCTACTGCCCGCCAATTCTCGGCAATATCTCTTGACCTCGTCGGG
>CAWGBP010000070.1:0-47060 GCA_963820835.1 Pirellulales bacterium
AATCGCGCGAGCCTTGGGCTCCCAAGCACGAGAGATTCAAGCCTGTTCTCCTCGGCATCGGCAAAGTATGCTAAGGGACGGCACAAGGCGCCTTAGAAAATATTAAGTAGGACCCATGTCTCCATTTCTGCCACTCCTAGCTCAGCTCAATCTGCCCGAGAACACCGGCTGGTACATTGCAGCCGGCGTGGTGACGTTTTTCTTTCTCATTTTTGTGCTGCTGCTGATTACCTATGGCAAGATGTGGTTTCAGGCGTACATGTCGAGCGCCCGGGTTAGTTTGCTGAACCTGGTCGGCATGAGCTTGCGCAAGGTCGATGCCCGCGTGATCGTGCAAGCCAAAATTATGGCGATGCAAGCCGGTGTCGGGACCGACCCGCACACTGGAATTACCACGCGCCGCTTGGAGGCGCATTATTTGGCAGGGGGCGATGTGCCGCGAGTGATCCGTGCGATCATCGCCGCGCAGCGCGCCGATATCGATTTAGATTTCGACCGGGCAGCCGCCATCGACTTGGCCGGTCGCGATGTGCTCGATGCCGTGCAAACCAGCGTGAACCCCAAAGTGATCGATTGCCCCGATCCCAACACCAGCCGTAAGAGCACGCTCTCGGCGATTGCGCGAAACGGCGTCGAGCTGCGCGTGAAAGCCCGTGTGACGGTGCGCACGAATTTGCAGCAATTGATCGGCGGGGCGACGGAGGAAACGATAATCGCGCGCGTTGGCGAGGGGATCATCACCGCCATCGGTTCGGCTGAAAGCCATTTAAGTGTGATCGAGAATCCCGACCGCATCAGCAAAGCCGTTCTCGAGCGCGGGCTCGATGCCAACACGGCGTTCCAAATTGTGTCGATCGACATTGCCGACGTCGACGTGGGGGAGAACATTGGCGCTCGGCTGCAAGCCGATCAGGCCGAGGCCGACACGCGCGTAGCTCGCGCCAAAGCCGAAGAGCGCCGCGCGTTTGCCATCGCCAAAGAGCAAGAAATGAAAGCAGCGGTGCAAGCGAACCGGGCGCTCGTGGTCAAGTCGGAAGCACAAGTCCCCATGGCCATGGCGCACGCATTCCGCACAGGCAACCTGCACGGCAAAGCCGCCGATAACGGCTCGCCGTGAGGTGCCGAAGTGCGAGTCCTGTCAACGAAGTATCGCTCTATCATCAGGCGATCCATCAAGCCTTGCTTTTTCGTCCGCTCCGCCATTTCAACGAGCCGGCAATCAAGACTCCTATCATGCCGACTACACCAGCGGACGGCTCCGGCACGGCGGCAAGCACCGCGTTGGCTGCGTTATTCAACGCCCCGCTGCCCGAAAAGTCGGGCGAAGCAAACAAATCGACTAATAGAGGCGATGTGACCGTGGCATCGTCGGGCAAGGTCGCCGTCACTGTGAATGCAAACCCATAGATTCCGTTTCCCTGAGTTGCAGCCCAGTTGAACAGTTCCTTATCCAATTCATGACCGTCTTGATTGGCCTCAATCGAAAAGTTCGGCGGCAGTTGATTCCCGTAAAGATTCAACAATGGTGGATTGGCAAAGTTCACATCCGCAAAAGTTAAAACAGCGCTGCTGTCAGGCAAATTGGAATCGTGGGTGGGATTTGTCGGATCTACGTAGGCCGGCACCGCAGGGCTGCCGTTGGAAAAAAACAACGGGCTCGCAAAGTTATACGTGAAACTTGTCCCATCTGGAAAAGCATTGTAACCCGGCACGCCATCCCCATCAGGATCGTCGCCAGCAAACGGGTTGCCGTGATCCGTGTCCAGCGGACTCGTGTGGTCAAGTAAGTTGGAATAACTAAAAACAGAATAAAAGGTTAGAGGATTTCCTTGAAACGGTTCTTCCGAGTTTGTACGGATCGTCGTCTCATCAGGCGATATGTACAAGGGAAATCCATGCCCCCAAACATTGCTGATCGTGGCCATTGCGACAATTCCAAAGACTATAGAAAAGAGCACTGCTTTCATCGATTTATCTCCTGTTGTGCATCTAAACCTGAGGTAAAAATCAAGATTCTCACTGCGCGGGCCGCGCAAAATTCGTGCCATTGGCGCAATCTTGCTGAACCCAGCCATAGAACGTCGCTTCCGATACCGTCGCAGCGTGTCCATCGGCGTACAAATAGTTGGCGGAATTCACGTGCCTTGCAGGATTGGTATCTGCGTTAACCCGTTGCCATACCAATCCATGCGCGACGTAATAGGGCAAATACCACGTCGAAGTATGCGCGTGATCATCCTTCGCCAGGGCATTGTCGGCCCCCTCAAACATCACGATGAATGTCGTCCGATCCTTCAAGCGGTAGTAGTTAAGCACCGAATAACCGTCGCTCGTTTGATAGGCAATGTATTCGTTGATGACATAACTGGTCCCTGTAAAACCTCCGGACGATGCCAACAGTCGCTGATCGCCGGTTTGGGTAGGTTCGGGACACAACCGCACGTTATCCACGTTTTCCATGAATGGCGCAAGCGTGAGAATCCACGATTGGTTCACGCCATTGACGACCTTGTGCGAGGTCCACGGAAAATGCCCCTTGTTGACATACACATATTGCAGCAGGCCGAGGCCAATTTGGCGCTCGTTGTTCAAGCACTGTGTCCGGCGGCCGGCTTCTCGGGCGCCTTGCAGCGCAGGCAACAATAATGCGACCAGTAACCCAATGATGGCGATAACCACCATGAGCTCGACGATCGTAAATCCGTACCGCTTGCGCATACCACACTCCACGCGAAAACGTCGTGAGAATGAACGATTCAACGATGGCAGATGGTCCGCCGGCGCCAGTTATTGAGTCTCTACCACCAAGCCGAAACATGGCACCGCGCGCATCACGCCCGTCAAATCACGACATTAAGTGTCGATCATTCGCGGCGGCGGCGTGGGAGGAGAAAGAGAGAATGAAATAGCGCAGGGCGATTCGCAGACAACGAGCGCGGTCGAAATTTCAAGACGATCGATCTGCACGATTGCCGGCGGCGAAAGGGAAACACCACCACCGATCGCGATCTGCCCAATGCCTTGACAGGCCAGCGCTTGAATCAAACTGACGCCGGGATCCGAAGCGGCCGGAGCCTTGCTCGCAGTCGAATTTGGCTCGGATATTTTTGCATCCTCGCAGCCGGTGGCTGGCACATCTTCGCCGTCGCGACATAAATGCGCTTCGCGTTCCGCCCCCACGGCGCAGAACGATTCCCAATCGATGCCACGTGCCTGAACTTCAGCCAGCACATAGTCAGGCGGGGTTATGTGGTGTTCCCGCGCCCACTCGAGCCGCTGCTCAAACGTCGTGCAGCAGCAGTGCCGCCAACACTGATCGGCTGAAGAACAGCCGCAAGGATGATTCATGCACGGGTAGGGCTGCCGCGTATTCTTTGCCGTCGATAGATTTGGAATGGGGATTGAGATGCCCAGCGACAACACCAGATAGCCGATTAATGCAACCCAGCAAGTGACTCGATGCCCGCGCCGCGCTAGCGTCCGACAAAATCGGCGGCTGAGATTGCTAACCCGAAATGCTGATAAATGGCGGCGCAAAATTCCGAACCCTTCCAACAGGACTTTGATCGAAACCTCTTCATGTGCAATCTGCCCGAGATCATTAGCAAAGTCCTGCGAGAATGGACGAAACCGGCTCGTTCGAGTACGCTGGTTTTATCGTTGGAAAGCCAGCATGTCCAGTGGGTACGAGAAAACGGGAAAGCCCCATGCTCGATAACTTTTCACGCCGCGAATTCCATAAACTGACTGCTGCCGCTCTGGGGGGCATGGTGGCGGGTACGCTTATAGGCTGCGGATCCGAGAAAAATCCGGCCGCAAATTCTGGCGACAAATCAAAGGAGGGCGCGTCGGCCGCTGCCGCCGCAGGCACATCAATTGTAATTGCCGCCGCGATTCATGCCTGCCGTGGCTTAAACGAGTGCAAAGGCTTGGGGGCAAGTGCAAAGAACGATTGCGCAGGCTTAGGCGATTGCGCCACAGTGAAGCACGATTGCGCCACAATGAACGATTGCAAACACCAAGGGGGCTGCGGCGAAGCCCCCGGCTTCAACGACTGCAAAACAAAAGGGGGCTGTTCGGTGCCCATTGGCGGCGCGATGTGGGAAAAGGCCCGCGCGAAATTCGAACAGCAGATGAAAGCCGCCGGCAAACAATTTGGCCCGGCCCCGGCCAAATCTTAGCCCTGCGGCAAATAACCGCTTTTGCCTTGCGCACGGCATTTGAATCCGGGAGGAGGCGGAATCAATCCCGCGTTCGACTTTTGCAGGCGATTACGAGCCGGAATTTTCGGCTTTGGCTTAAAACCCGAATCGCAGCGCAAAATTTCGACCGAAAAACGAAACGCTGCTGTTTGGGTACGCGACCGGCGCCTGTGGGTAGGCTGCATACGCAGGCGCTGCATAAACCGGCGCGGGGGCGTATACGACCGGCGGTCCGTAAAAATAGGCGGCGCGGTAAGGGTGGTGCACCGGCGGCCCGCACCAATGGTCGTGCGCCTGTGCCGCGCCGGCAATTCCGAACGTCCCGATTCCGATGACTGCGGCCAAGATGACGCGTCTCATGGCTCTAACTCCTATAAGTAAGTGCGAGTCGTTGGCTTTTGAAACTTCTGCACGTAAGACTCGTCGATAAACATTTGCACGCCCCATGCCAATTCGAAGAATCGCGCCGCAATCGAAAATATCGCCGCAACAACCGCATGATTTCCCGCTGCCAGCATGTAATAATTACTAGCCGGCGCAGTCAGTCTGACAGCGAATGTTTGTGATATTGAATGCGCCCAAGCATCGCCGGAGCGAAGGGCCGGCGCTGCTGATTCCGCCTTAAATTGGTCCTAAGAGCGTGTTTGTAAATTGAGAACTTGCATGAGATTGATGAAAAAGGTACGGCTCCATCCCCTTATTGTGTTTCTAGAACACGGATGGAGCCGCACCCATGGACGGGCGAAAGTATCCCAGCGATTTGACCGACGAGCAATGGCAATTGATCCGACCTTTGTTGCCCCCGACGAGCCGCGTGGGACGGCCTCGCCAAGTCTGCCGTCGGCAGGTGATCAATGCCATTTTGTATGTGAATCGCACGGGCTGTCAGTGGCGTCAGTTGCCGCGCAACTTTCCCAACTGGCGAACGGTTTACCATTTGTTCTGGCAATGGCAACTGTGGAACCTGTGGCAGGAGATTCACGACACGCTCCGCGGGCGAGTCCGTCGCGCCGAGGGAAGAAAGGCAAAACCCAGTGCTGCGATTGTCGACAGCCAGAGTGTAAAAACCACGGAAGTCGGCGGAATTCGCGGGTACGATGCCGGCAAAAAAGTCACCGGCCGCAAACGACATGTGGCGGTCGATACGCTGGGGCTGATCTTGGCGCTGGTCGTGCATCGCGCCGATGTGCAAGACCAAGATCGCGCGCGAATGCTGCTGGACCAAATGCGGCAGGGCTTTGGCCGACTGAAGGTCATTTTCGCCGATGCAGCCTACGCCCGCAGTGGATTGCCCGAATGGGTGAAAGCCACCTTTGGCTGGGTCTTGCAAACCGTGCTGCGGCCGGTTGGGATTCGAGGATTCGTGGTGTTGCCCAAACGCTGGATCGTCGAACGGACGTTTGCCTGGCTTTCACGCTGCCGCCGCAACAGCAAGGATTACGAACGAACCGTACGCTCCAGCGAAGCCATGCTCCACATCACTATGATTAACCTCATGTCACGCCGTCTGGCACGGCTCAAAACCTAATTTACAAACACGCTCTAATAGCAGTTCTCATTCTCCGCACCCGCGTTACAGAGTAGAATTCCATCATGGATTCCCCTCCCGATTTGTCCGCTCCAGGCCGCAAGGTGCTCATCGGGTTGACGCTGGCGCTGGCGGTGTGGGGAATTTACCACGCGGTGGGGGCCTACTTCGGCGGCTTCGGGGGCGAAAATTTGCGGCACGACTTTGCTCGCTCGCTGGTCGTACTTGGATGCATGGGCGCCTTTCTGGCGTTTTGGTGGGTGCTGATGCTAACACGTAAGCCGACGTCGAACTTGCGCCATCGCCAGGACGACCAGTGGCGAACCGACGAGCCGCAGCCGCCGAAGTAGAAGAGGGTTTGTCTGCGCGTCTGCCGCTTAGGTTAGGATCTCGACGCGATCGGAGAAAACTTTCTTATGAGGCACGTCACGACCACGCCTGATTCGGCCTCGACGCTCTCCGGTGCGGCGGCAAAGGCATCGCTTCAGCCAATCACCGGCTTGTCGATCGGCCAGTACCTCATCCGCCGGCTGCACGAATATGGCGTGCGGCACGTGTTCGGCATTCCGGGCGACTACGTGCTGACGTTCTACAAAATGCTCGACGACAGTCCGGTTGAAGTGGTCGGCTGCACGCGCGAAGATTGTGCAGGTTTCGCAGCCGATGCATACGCTCGGACCAACGGCATGGGGGCAGTGTGCGTTACGTATTGCGTCGGTGGCTTGAGCCTTTGCAATTCCATTGCGGGGGCGTACGCCGAAAAATCGCCGGTGGTGGTTATTAGCGGTGCACCGGGGCTAGGCGAGCGCATTAACAATCCGCTTTTGCACCACAAAGTGCGTGATTTTCATACCCAGGCCGACGTGTTCGAGAAAATCTGCGTGGCCGGGGCCGAACTCGACGATCCGCAAGAGGCCTTCCGCGAAATCGACCGCGTGCTCGATGCGGCCGCGCGCTTCAAACGGCCGGTCTATTTGGAGCTGCCGCGCGACATGGTCGCAGTCGTGCCCGACAAGCCGCACCAATTTCGGCTTGACGAAGCCAAAAGCGATCCCGAAGTGTTGGCCGAATCGGCCGATGAGGCGGCCCGCTGGATTTCAAGCTGCAAAAAAGCGGCCATTATCGCCGGCGTCGAAATTCATCGCTTCGGATTGCAAAACGACGTGCTCGCGCTGGCCGAGGGTTCACACATTGGAATCGCCGCCACCATGCTCGGTAAAAGCGCGATCAGTGAAGTGCATCCGTTGTATGTCGGCCTGTACGAAGGCGCATTAGGTCGCGAAGAAGTGACGCGATTTGTCGAGGAAAGCGATTGCGTCATTTTGCTCGGCACCTTCATGACAGACATCAACCTCGGGATCTACACCGCCAATTTAGACCCGGCGAAGTGCATCTACGCCACGAGCGAACAATTGCGAATTCGCCATCATCATTTTCATGGCGTGCAATTGGGAGATTTTATCCGGGCGCTCGCCGCGCGCCGGCCGCAACCGCCGCTGCGCGAACTGCCGCCGCGCCCCAAACTAGAAAAGTTCGTCGTCCAGCCCGATGCGCCAGTGACCATCCGACGGCTCACGGCGCGCATGAACGAAATGCTCGACGACAAAACGGTGGTCATCGCCGATATCGGCGATTCGCTGTTTGCCGCCACTGAACTTGTGGTGCGCGAACAAACGGAGTTCATTTCCCCGGCCTATTACACATCGATGGGCTTTTCCGTGCCGGCGGCACTGGGGGTGCAAGTGGCTCGCCCCGATCGGCGTGCAGTCGTTATCGTTGGCGACGGTGCGTTTCAAATGACGGGATTGGAACTGGCGACGCTCATTCAGCACCATTTCCCCACAATCATCATACTGCTCGACAACGGCGGCTTTGGCACCGAGCGGTTCTTGCACCCGAACTGTCAATTCAACGATATTCCGGCGTGGCAGTATCACAAATTACCGCACGTGCTTGGTGGCGGAACAGGCTACAAAGTCCGCACCGAGGGGGAGTTAGACGACGCCCTCAAGCGCGCCTGGGCTGATACCAGCGGGCCGAGCTTGTTGCACGTGCAGATCGGCCATCACGATATTAGCACGGCGCTTTCGCGCTTGGCCGCGCAATTCGAGCAAGCGCGTGTGAAGAGCGCGTGCAGATTTGTCATGGCGGCGCACGATGCGACTAGGCGAATTCAGTTCGCCGCGATTTTCGAAAACCGCGCATAAGCATCGTCCCACGCGGCATTGTGCTGCGGCGAGTAAATCTCCACCGAGAAGCTGCGCCGCACGATTTCGCGCGCCTGAGAAATGGAGCCGATCTCGCCTGCCGAAACCGCCTGCATCATGACACTTCCCACCGCAGTGGCCTCGACTGGCCCGGCGACCACGCGGCGGCCGCACGCATCGGCCGCCATTTGGCAAAGCTGCCGATTTTGAATTCCGCCCCCCACAATGTGAATGGTTTCAATGCGCCCGCCGATAAGTTCCTCGAGCCAGCCCAGCACCTGCCGGTAGCGCAACGCCAAGCTTTCCAGCGCGCAGCGAATGACGGCCCCTTCATCGGCCGGCATGTTTTGGCCCGTGCGTTTACAGTAATCGCGAATTGCCTCGGGCATATTGGGAGGCGCAAGAATTCTTCCGCGTCGGGATTGACGAGCGCTGCAAGCGGTTTTGCCGCCGCGGCGCGCTCCGTTAAATGTTCCCATGAATAAGTCGTGCCCGCCTGACTCCACACGCGGCGGCATTCTTGTACGAGCCACAGGCCGCAAATATTGCGCAATAGCCGCGTCGTGCCGCCGACCCCTCCTTCATTCGTGAAGTTCAGGGCAAGGCTCTTTTCATTGATCACCGGCTGGGGCACTTCCACCCCCATCAAGCTCCAAGTGCCGGAACTAATGTAGCACCAATCGGGCCGCGCGCCGGCCTCGCTTTCGGTCGGAACGGCCATCACAGCGCTGGCGGTATCGTGCGTTCCCGGCACAACCACATCCACTTTATTCAGGCCGGTAGCCGATGCGACTTGCGGCAAAAGCTGGCCTAGTTTCGTGCCTGGCGGAATGATCGGGCCAAATATTTTTTTCGGCAGCCCAAGCCGATCGAGCAATTCCGTCGCCCACCTACCTTTCGCAGGATTGAAACATTGCGAGGTCGATGCTTCGGTCATTTCGTTGGCCTTCACTCCGGTAAGCAGCCAATGAAACAAGTCGGGCATCATCAACAGCGTCTCGGCCATTTCTAAAAGCGGTGAATCCTGCAGCTTCATCGCCAGCAAATGATAGAGCGTATTGATTTGCATGAACTGCAAACCGGTTTGCGCAAAAATTTCGGCGCGGGGCACCATCGAGAAGGCACGATCCATCATGCCATTGGTGCGCGCGTCGCGATAACACACAGGATTGCCCAGAAGTTCGTCGTTGCGGGCGACCAAACCGAAATCGACGCCCCAGGTATCCACTCCCATGCTGGCCACGCGCTCACCGTGCTTGGCATGCACCATTCGCAGACCTGCCAGCACATTCTGCCAAAGGCGAAGCAGGTCCCAATACAGATGCGCTCCCGCAGCAACTGGGCCGTTTTCAAAGCGGTGAATCTCCTCGAGGGTCAGCAAGCGGCCATCGAACAAACCAGCGACGTGTCGGCCGCTAGACGCACCTAAATCGATCGCTACATAACAGGTTTGCGCCATTTCAATTCCCCAAAATACAAAACAGGCAGTGGACTGAAGGGATTACAGCAGAACGATTTACGTCTGTAAAGCGTCCGGAAACAACAATCCCGATGGCAGCTCAGCCAGTCTGGCATAATCGGCAAAGATTGAAGAATCGCCACCTCGCGCGTCGATACCGACAAGGGAATTATGCGATAGTTGACTTTGATAAGTAACATTCGTATGATTCCGCGATTCACGCCCCACCTGAGCCGCGATTATCCGTCATCGGCATCGCATGAAGGTCCCAGGAATCCATGACACCGTCTTCGACATTGCTCATGTCTGAAATCCCAGTTCCGCTCCCGGTTGTCGCCAGTTCGAAAACCTCCGCAGGCCAGCCCACAACAGCAACCCCGGCGAGCGGCCAGCCTCTTTCAGCCACCCCCGAGTTGCTTGAGTTTCTGGCCGCCGAAAGCCAGAAGCTGGAAACGGCCACGCCCTGGGAAATTGTGCAATGGGGAGTCGATCATTATTTCCCCAAGCTCACCATGGCCACCGCGTTTGGCCCGGAAGGCTGCGTGATCATTCACATGCTCGCGAAAATCGAGCCGCGCGTGCATGTGTTCAATTTGGAAACCGGCTACCAATTCAAAGAAACGCTTGAGCTGCGCGAGCGAATCGCGCGGCGCTACGGCATCGAAGTGGAATACAAAAGCGCGGCGACAACCGTCGAAGCGTACGAAGCGCAGCACGGCGGACCGCTCTACAAGACGCACCCCGACCAGTGCTGCTTTGATCGTAAAGTAAGCGTGCTGCGCGAAGCGGCCAAGGGTTGGCATGCGTGGATGAGCGGCATTCGTCGCGATCAGAGCAACGATCGCGCGAAGGCGCCGATTGTCGGCTGGGACAAGAAATTCAACCTCGTAAAAATCAGCCCGCTAGCGAATTGGACCAAGAAAGATATTTGGAAACTGATTACTGACGAAGACGTCCCCTACAACCCGCTGCACGACCAGGGTTATCCCAGCATCGGCTGCTGGCCCTGCACCCGGGCCGTGATGTTCGGCGAAGATGAACGAGCCGGCCGCTGGAGTGGTTTTAAGAAAACCGAATGCGGCCTGCATACGTCGGACTAAGTTAACCACGGAGCCACAGAGAAGGCTGATGCTGTTGTTTATTTTCTTTCCGGAATTCCTGGCTTCCTTATAATTTTGTGTTCTCCGCGTCTCTGTGTCTCGGCGGTTTATGTCGATCATGAAGCTATCTGCCAAAACCGAATACGCTTGCCTCGCCGTGCTCGAGTTGGCGCGATCGTTCGACAGTGGCGAACCGGTGCGCATTCGCAATATTGCCGATGAACACGGCATTCCTTCGCGGTTTTTGGTGCAGATTCTGTTGCAGCTTAAAGGGGCAGGGCTAGTGAATAGCACCCGCGGCGCAGCAGGCGGCTATCAATTGCTGAGGCCCCCCGAGGAAATTACCCTGGCCGAAGTGATGGCTGTGGTCGACGGCCACGAAAAGCTGCCAAACCCCGTATCGGCGAAATCTCCGGTGCGCCGGGCTCTTTTGAAATCATGGCGCGATGCCGCAGTGGCCGAGCGCGATGTGCTCACCGACATCACCTTCGCCGAACTGGTCCAGCGCGCCACGGGCGATGTGGAAGCGATGTATCACATTTGAGGGGCGAGGGATTAGGGGCGCGGAGCGAGCAAGGGAAGCAGCGGGATCGAGTTCAGCCAGCCCCCGAAATCTTATCGTCGCTTTGGCCGATTGACGCTTGCTCTGCGCTCGTCGACAATTTCTTTTCGGCTCGCCACTTTCGCGTGGCGGCCAATGCTTTTGCACTTCCAAGCCCAAGGTGCCCACATGTCAAAAAACACGCTCTGCTGGACCGATATTCCTGTTACCAACTTCGATCGCGCGGCGAAGTTCTACTCCGCCGTGCTCAATTCGCCCGTCTCCAAACAATCGATGCCAGGCATGGAATTCGGCCTCTTGCCGCACGAGAACGACAACGTGTCAGGCTGCCTAGTGGTGGATAAAGACAACAAGCCTTCACAAAACGGCCCGCTCATTTATTTGAGCGTAGAAGGCCGCATCGATGACGCCATCAAGAAAGTGCGCGACGGGGGCGGCAAAGTGCTCGTCGATAAAGAGCAGATCGGCCCCTATGGCTTCCGCGCCGTTATCCTCGACACTGAAGGCAACCGCATCGCGCTGCACTCGCAAAAGGGATAAGTGCTCTAGCTAATGATCGATCCCGAAGACAATGAGCGTTTGCGATTTCAATTCAGCTTACGTGTACGAATAACCCCCGCAGGCGACGCGATTGCCACCGCCGGCGACGACGGCGAAGTGAAATTCTGGAACATTGCCGAGCACAAACAATTGGAAGCGAAGCTCAAATACAAGCACGATGGCATTGACCAACTGCAATTCTCATCGGGCGGGAAATATCTCGTCACTGCGGGCGACGGCTGGCTCAAGGTTTGGGACTCGCCTGATTTCACAATCGATCATCATGTTCAACTTCCCGAGCCAGGACCGGTTGTTCATATCGACTTAAATGCAATCGCAATAAATGGTGACACGATCAAGTATGAAGATGGCGTCATCGTCACCAAGTGGCCCGATGGCAGACTGCGCGAAGTATTTCCCAATGGGACGGTCAAAAACACCGATGCATATGGTAAAGTCACCGAAGCTGCCCCTGACGGCACCATAAAGAATTACAAGCAGTACTAGCTGGGCGCCTTTTCCCCCCCTTTGCAGCGAATTCCTGCCCAAACTGTTCAATTCGCTGGCCGGCGAATATCTGATTGAAGAGATAGACACTCGCACGGCCGACACTTTGCTCAAAATGTCGCCCCCTGAATGCGAGGTCAAATCGTTGGACATAACGCCGGAAACCATAGCGGCCCCGACCAGACCTATCGGCTTTATGGTAGTTCACATTTTCGATGCAGAGGGAATTTTAATTCCAGGCTGCGATATCGGCTTTAATGGCGACAAGGCGCCGCCGACTCTAAGTAGTTCGCAAGATGGTCGACTGTGCTATGTCGGGGTTCCGGGCGTTTACGATGCAACCATTGCATATCCCGGCTTCAAAACGGTACATCGGCGCTTTGAATTAACGCAAACCGACAAAGATGGCAAACCCGTCGGCAATTGGGAGCAACGGGTGCTGCTTGAGCGAGATACGAATTAGGCTTGCGACAATCAAGAAGTCCTTTCAGCACGAAGGCCAAAGAGCTTTCAGCTAGTTTAGATCTGTGAGCAGATTTAAACGAACTGAGCTGGCCTTAACTCGCACCAGTCCGTCACCTCCAACACATGCTGCGTTCGTGACCAAGGACGAACTGTCCGACGACGGAAAGATGTCACCACGAAAGGGCGACTAAATAGCGGTATTAGCCTCCCCCAATAATGATGGACACCTACAATGGCATGCCGTAAACTACATGCCTTCTGCATTCCGCAAGGAACCCGCCAAACTCCGTCGGGAGGAGACTAGTGAGGACAAAATTCAACTCCGTTTGGTTTTGGGTCCTTTGCTTAGCGGGGATTCTTTTTTGCACTAATTCTTGCATCACAGCTCAGGCCGCCATCAATTACATTGTTACCGACCTTGGAACGTTAGGTGGTAATACAAGCTACGGTGCTGGCATCAATGCAAGCGGCCAAATAACGGGCTATTCGTACCTTACGGTAGGAAGCACTAATTCCCATGCTTTTCTATGGACGCCATCCGTGCCTAATGGCACGAGTGGTGCAATACTGGATTTGGGGACTCTTGATTTAAGTAGTTATGGGCAGGGAATCAATGGAGTTGTCGCAACCGGTGCCCGGCTTCCATCGACACGGCGAACTGCAATCGCTCGGCGAATTGCGATGCCGAAAAATCATTGACGTTGTGCACCAGCACGGCCACGGCTTCCACGGCGCCGGCCGCGTCGACGTTCGACCACTCGGCCATTAGCGGCAATCCGCAGGCATGGCGCCGTGTCGCCGTGCCTTCTCCCTTTGCACCAGGGCTTGCTCTGTGTCGGTCCACTTGTGCAACCACTCGCCGAACCGCGGCGCGGCCTTCATTGCCGATAGCGCCAGGGTGCGCAGCTCGGCCAGGCCGGGATCCGAAACGTCGTTAGGCGAAAAATCAACTGTTGGTGCAATTGTGCTCATGGTGGTTCACTACTCCGATTTTAGAAAACTTTGGGAAACAATTGGGGTCACGGTTTACTAGCATTAGTACGGCGCTTGCGGACGGTGCCGGGCGCGAGATTTCCTTGCCGGCGGTCGCGCCGCAAATATCGCAGCGCAGGAATCGAATGGCGCGATCGGCTTGCCAGCGGGTGCAATACACCACGAGCCGGCCAATCGGGCACGTCGGGCAGTCGTCGCCGGTTTTCAGCGGTGTTGCCCTCGCTTTCGAGTCGTCTGCAATTTCGACTCGGCAGTCAACGGACGCCCGGGGAGCACGGTCGAGGTTAGAAATTGCTGAACGTGTCGTCCTGGCGCGGTAAAATCAAAGTTCAGCGCCGTGCGACGCCGGGCTTCAATCCGGACTCGCGGCAGTCGGTCGAATTCCGACCGTAAGCCGATAACCGCATGCGAGACATCGCGGTCTGTCGGAGCGATACGGGCAACGGCATACAGCGTCGGACCCAGCGCCAGAGGGCAGCGGGTTCGCATAATGAGGGCGCTCGTCTGCCGTGATCAGCAGGATTCCTCCAGGCAATCGGCAGCAGACTTCGCCCGGATTCGGCGTGGGATCCAAGTTGTCAAGATCGAATATCGCTGTAGTCGCGTGGAGTTTCGCTGTCCGCCGGTCGTCAGCATCGGGCAGAGCCGATCGAGGCGAAAGGTGCCGCCACGAGGTGGTGCTCAATCGGCTTGCGATTGCGGCCACTGCGGTGATTACCAGCCATTTCGTTCCTTATTTTGAAAGTTCGTTTAATGCCAAAAGTTGCGTAGGGTTTGCAATTGGAACGGAGGCGAAACGCCTTGCGTGCAGACCGACCCCGCCGCCCTCCGGCGTTCTACTCGAACCCGCATCGCTGCGCACGTCCTTAGCTCGTTGCTTTGCTGCCGTGAGCTCTGGCGGAAATCACGCAGGCCGTGGATGACGTATCTGGCTGTGCGTTGCCAGTTCCATCGAAACGTGCAGTCTTTGCGCGTGGCAAGAGCGATAGGCGTTGCAGGTTCGCGGGTGGTGGAAGGCTGCATACGGATCGCCTGATCTCGAATCGCTCGACCAGCGGCATTAGGTGCGAAGTCCAAACACGATGCTCTTGGCGTGCTGATCAAAGACCACGGCGACGAAATGGTGCACGTTGACGAGGCTGCGACATCTACGAGCACACATCAAAACTCAGGAAATTTCTGAGCCGCGCTTCAGTTCGCCAAGTGATTGCTGTTCGGCGGCTTGCGATAGTTTCTCGCGGCGATCGTATGCCTTGCGGTTTACGTTCGGGGTCGGCACGTCTGGGGGCGAGATGTCGTTTTGCGCGCCATTGGTTTTTTCGGCCCGCTTCCATCCTGGGATCGCCGCCCCTTGCCTTTGACTCCGTCTTTGCACACTGCCGGCCTTCCCTTCTCGGATAGGGGAATACCGTGCGGCCGCTGGTTAGCTGCCGCTGTGCTTTGTCCGATGTCTGCAATCAAAGTCGTCGGCTCGAATCCATTCTTTGTCCCTTATACTGCTGTTTTTTGTTTCAACCCGAGTTGTAGACCTGGACGCAGGCCGGCTAATCGACATTGCTGTCGATGATGGATCAATTACCATCGCGGAGCCAGGAAAAACCCCATTGGGGAAACAGCATTTCGGTAGCCGCGAATCTCCTCGTTTAAGATTCCAACTTTGCAGTGCTGGAGTTTGTAACAGCACCGTTTATTCTGGCTGGTTTGAATTTCGTGGAGCACCTTGCCAGTTCAACGACCACGGCCAGCAACGTGCTGGCGACATCGGACTTACTCACTAATTTCTAATTCCGAGACCTTCCCTCAGGTAATGTTCGTAGCTGTCGTAGAGCAAATGGTTGTACTTCCAAGTCTCATTGACTTTCACTTCCGTTCGCTTGCCGAATTTGACGATGCCCTCCGCGCCGTAGTCGCGCACGAGATTGGCCAACTGTGTTTTGATAAGTCCCCTGCGCGTTCCCTGGACAAACGCGCCGCCCTCGGGGTAATCTCGAATGACGGTCACGAAAAAGTAGTCGGGATGATTCTGGGGCTCGATAACAAGCCGGTCGAAACAGTCGTCTTTGGCCTCTTTTGTGCTTTCAAAGATGAGCCGGTGGCCTGCGCTCGGAATCAATTCCCGATTCGCTTTGGTCAACTTGTTAGGATCATCCGATTCGCGGTCGGATAGAAGCTTGAGCACTTCGCGGTAGGGCAAATCCGCAACGCGTTGCGCTTTTGGCAGGGTGTCGAAACCAGTCGCCACACGCATGTAGCCTTGAGCCGTACGCTGCGAGCCACGGAAATTGGTGCTTAGCCAGTCGCCCCAGGATCCATGCTGGCAGGCGGCCTTTGCCTCAATGAGCAACTTGCCGGCCTCAATGGCGTGATTGATGGCGATAGTTGCGGCGCTAACGGCTCGGTCGTGCACTTCGTTGATGCGAATGGCGAGATCGGACAAGTCGCCGTTTCGTTCTTGCAACCCGATTGCATTAGCAATATCATTCATTTGTCACTCTTTCTTGCGGTGCGTCCCTTGGCCGGCGGCGCACCGCATTTTTTATGGGCTCACCATCCAGCGGCGGCCAACTCCGCATTGGCCTTTTCTGCCGCGCGCTGGCGCTGGGTCGTGGTGCGTGCCCGCGGTTGTTCACCATTGGCTTGCGCCGATAGCCGCTCGAAAAATCTCTGGAGCGCTTCCAGAGAAGTGCATTTCGTGCCGCCCACTTGGAGCACTTCCAGCTTGATGCCTTTGCAACCGCGCTGCCCCCAACGATAAATGCAGCTCACATGCGGCCGCTTGCCGCCGCGGCGGTCGGGGAGATTGGCGGGAACATCCGCCAAAGAGATTAGAGTTTCGCGCGACGAGTCAATCATGGCTATGCCTCACAATTACGTGGTCAAACGTGCAACTGTGAGCATTGTTCCGCTCGTCATTAACCGAAAAAACTGCGCATGAGTCGAGCGCAGGGGCGCGCGCAGTTTTTCGGTCCGATAATTCAGGCACTTTTCGCGCATGAAAACTCGCGCTATTTCGCCTTAGAAGGCCGGCGACCGTGCTGGTGTGCATTTAGAGGCGGAAGATTGTGGCGCTCGGCGTAACGCCTAGCAGCGGCTTTGATGCTGTTAGTCCAATCAGGCGCGTCAAACCGTTCCCAGGTCTTTGGCCAGCGCTTGCTCGCGACTTTAATTTCCTTGGCCGACTTTCCTGCTTGCCATTGTTCATACAACCGCTTGTCGCGGGGTTCGTTTGCTAGGACTGTTTGTCGAAGGGGTTTTTCCGCTGCCGCATCGTTACATAGTCGGATGCAATCGCGCGTGCGGCACACAATTGCATCGCGGTCACTTGCGGAAAATGTATCGAGCATTTTCGCATTGCGAGCAGGCACGGCCAGAATTGAGTTCCAACTAAAATCGTCGTAAATTCGGTCCTACTTCGATTGACAATCTGACAACAAGAGCGACACACTCTGCCAGATTGAACAAAGGCGCCAGCGTCAAGACCGCGCCTACCGAATTCCGGCAAGAGCATGTATTCGGCCTTTTGGTGCGCATCGTCCAATCCGATTGAAACATGCCAACGGCCATTTTCTTCCGCGGGTCCGGGGATCTTACTGACAAGCACAATCGAATCATGGCCGTTAATTTTGAGCGCCACAATTTTGGGGCTTCCCTTGAGCCGGTCAGTTGCGAATGACAACTGCCAACTCGACATACGCGATTCACATTCAACGTGCTCACGCTCTGATAACTTCAGCACAACTTGCACGCTTGTCGGGCGCTCTTGAGCGAAAGCAATTGCTGCGCGGCCTGCGATTTTCCCAGTCCGGATAGTGCTCCCAAAACTTGACAAGTTCAATCATTTCCGGCCCAGTGAGCGAAGATGTGTCGATGTACGACCTCTCCAAAATCCGGTTGATGTTTACCGCCGGTTGATTGCACCGGATGTAGGTTCCATGAATTCGGTGAATTGGCATCGCGCATACCTTTCCGCCGGACTGGCCAGCCGCCAGCGTGGGGTATGCGCCACGTTGACGGCCAGCCGATGCGGGAGCTACCCGCGTCGCGGCAATGTCGTAATTGTAACGAAACTAGCCCACCTCACGAATGACCGCCGCCGCTTGTTGGCGGTCGGCTTCGGCGTATATCTGACTGGTTTCCAATTCGGCGTGACCCAGTAGACAACCGACCGGTTGCAAACCGAATCGCCGCCGCGTCTCCGTGGCGAACGTGTGCGCAACTGGTTCGGGTGCCAACGATGCTCGCGTTGCCATGATCCTACTTGTTTGCCTTCTAATTCACGGGGCACGGGAAATGCTTTGTCGCACGCGCGATAGACGGCGCGCAAGTAAGCGGCGGTGTCGTACCGCTGTCCCGCGCGGCGCTTGGGCTTCCGCTTGATGTTCGTTCCCGGTCGATTTCCGCACGATAGGGGCGTTTTTGCGCAGCGTGCAATTCAGCACGGCGCTCGTGCTCGCTGTCGACGGGCGAAAAGCAATAGTCGGTCTTTGAACGCAGCAAATACGAACGCAGCACGTCTTGTGCTTTGGGCCCGATGAAGACCACTCGTTCGTGCCCGTGGTGCTGCGTCTTGTGAGCCGCCGGCCGATACTCCCACACGTCGCCCGCGGTGCTCACGTCGCACGGGCGGACGATGCAGGCTTCCGCCGGCCGGCAGCCGGTCAAGCGCTGGAATCGAACCATATCGGCCACGACCGCGGCCAGGTGGGTGAGCGTGGCCTCGACCGCGGCATCGCTCACTGGCTTAACCGGCTCTGTTTCGCGGGCTTCACTGCGCCCGTAGCGCAATCCGGGCACGGTGTCCAGGGCATGCGCCAGGCTAGCGCCGGCCAGTTCCTCAGATACCGCCCATCGAAACACGCGTCGGATACGATTGATGCGCGAATTGACGGTCCGGCGGCTCAATTGACTGCTGACTAGGTGCTGCTGCAGCGCTTTCAGCGCCAGCGGTCCGAAGTCTTTGACGAGCGTGTGCCCGTAGATTTCCCGCAATGGCCGGATGGCGTGCGCCATGTTGGCCAATTCATTCGTGCGTGAGCCCGGGCGCGGGCGGTAGTGCCGCTCGGCAAATCTGCGGTAGCGCCGCAGCATTTCGGCAATAGTGATTTCCGCGGCATCGGCTAGGGGCGAAGTGCCGTCGCTGGCGAGCCACTCGCCGACAAGTCGCCGATACTCTTTGCGACTGGCGGCCGAACCGAATTTGCCCAGATAGACGTCGGTGCCGGCCAGCGTGACCACGGCTCGTCCCGTGGCCTTGTGCAAACAATAGGATGGAACGCGAATCCGATCTTCGTTCGACATAGTGCAAGCTCCTTTGAATCCGAAAACCGTAGACTACGGTTTTTTTCAGGACCAACAGGCCGCACTGCCGAACATCGGCAGGTATCACAAACCCATGATTCAGCAACATTTCCGATCAGAGCGGGCGAAGGGACTCGAACCCTCGACATCCAGCTTGGGAAGCTAGCGCTCTACCAACTGAGCTACGCCCGCAGGTCAGTAAGTTAATTTACCACGAGAAACTTGCCCGCAACAGTTGCTGAAATTGCTGGCGTTTTCACCCTCCAACCATTATCATTCCCGAGATGGATACCTTCACTCTGGTGCACGTCGCCTTGAGCTTGGCCGGAATCGCCGCTGGCTTTGTCGTCATTGGCGGATTCCTGGCTGGCAAACGCTTGGACATCATGACGGCGCTCTACCTGCTAACGACCGTGGCCACAAGCGCCACCGGCTTCGGCTTTAAGGTCGATCACTTCTTGCCCTCGCACGCCATCGGAATCGTTTCGTTGGTGATCCTGGCAATTGCCATTTTCGCCTATTACATCAAACGTTTGAGCGGCCCGTGGCGGTGGATCTACGTTGTCACGGCACTGGCCGCGCAATATCTGAATTTCGCGGTCCTCATTATTCAACTTTTCCGCCGCATCCCGGCGCTTATGGAACTGGCGCCGAAGCAATCGGAGCCTCCCTTCGCGATCACTCAGGGTGTGACGCTCGCGCTGTTTATAATTCTTGGAATCCTCTGCGTGCGCCGCTTTCATATTGCACCGCCGGCTACTCCATAATTCTCGTTTTATGAACACCTTTCGCCCAGCTCTGTCAATCGCCGTAATCGCCCTGCTCGCCACGCTGGCTAATTACAGGCCAGCGCTGGCCGCTGATGCTGCGCCAAAAAAATCAATGTCCTCGTTGTCACCGGCGGCCACGGCTACGATCCAAAACTCTTTTTTAGCTTTTTCGATAAGGATCCGGATATCACCTACACTGTCGCCGACCAAAAAAAACCTGCCGAAGTTTGGGATCGCGACGATCTGCTCCACTACAACGTCGTCTTGCTCTACGATTTTCAGCGCGATATGACCGACGCTCAAAAGGCCCGCTTCCAATCGCTCTTCGACAAAGGCGTGGGCCTCATTGTGCTGCATCACGCGTTGCTCTCCTATCAGAGTTGGCCTGAATACGAGCGCATCGCAGGGGGTAAATATTTGCTCGACCATGAACTGCGCGATGGCGTCGACCTACCGGCCTCGACCTATACCAAGCAAATGACCGACATCGACGTGAAAGTGGTCGACAAAACGCACCCGATTACTGATGGGCTCGACGATTTCACGGTACACGATGAACTGTATCGCGGCGTCCCAACCGGCAAGGACATCCATGTGCTGCTCACTGCGGAAGATAAACCGCTCGCCTGGACTCGCCAAGAAAAGAATTCTCGCGTGGCGACGATCATGATCGGCCACGGCCCGGCCTACAAAGACGCCAATTTCCAAAAGCTCCTCTCGCAAGCGATCCGCTGGGCCGGCGGCGACGATAAATGATGCATCGATCGAGCATTTACATCCACCTCGCCGCAATCTTTGCACTGCTGGCAATTTGCAGCGATCTGCTTTCGGCCGACACCGCTACCGAGGGAGCGGCTGCGTCGTCGGCCGCGGCGGCAACCGCTGGCGGAATGAAGGTGCTCACCAATCATCTCGGTTACGAGAAACTCGGACCAAAGCGCGTGGTCGTCGTCGGTCGCAACAAAGACGAAGCGACAAAGTTCCGCGTGCTCAATGAGCAAACTGGCAAAGAAGTATTCTCTGGCTCTCTCTCCAAAATCGGACCGGTCGACCAGTGGAAGGATTGGATCTTCTGGACGGCCGATTTTACGGCGCTTGAAACGGAAGGCTCCTACCGCATCGAGTGCCAAACGGGTAGCGGCGCGATCATTTCATTCCCGTTTTTGATCCAGGATAATTTGCTCGAGCACAACACGCTCTCAAATGTTATCGCGTTTTTCAAAGCCGAGCGATCGTCCGGTCTGCTCGACAAAGCCGATAGGAACTTGAAATTCGAAGATTCGACCAATACCGCCGACGTGCACGGCGGCTGGTTCGACGCCACCGGTGACTATGGCAAGCATCTTTCCCACCTGTCGTTCTCGACCTATTTCAATCCGCAGCAAATTCCGATGACCGATTGGAGCTTGTTCAAGGCGTACGAGCAGTTGAAGGCCCGCGGCGATAAAAATTTCCGCCAATACAAGCGCCGGCTGCTCGACGAGGCGATGTACGGGGCCGATTATTTGGTGCGCGTCAAGAATCCCGGCGGCTCTTTTTACCGATCCATCGGCTGCCCCGGCGGCGAAAAGAAACCCGAGGATAGGCGCATTTCCAAGGAAGGGGGCGGCTTCGCGATCAAAACGCTCGAAACCAAAGACAAAATGTCTCCCGGCAACATCCAACAGCTCAATGCCAAATTCCCCTATGAAGTCGGTTATCGCAACGGCGGCGGCGTGGCGATTGCCGCGCTGGCGATGGCGAGCACTTACGATGTCAGCGGCGAATTCACCAACGCCCAGTATCGTCGGGCGGCCGAAGACGCCTTCGATTTTCTCGAACAGCACAATTTGCAATACGCCAACGACGGCAAAGAAAACATTGTTGACGATTATTGCGCTTTGCTGGCGGCCACCGAGTTGTTCAAAGCCACGCACGATGCCAAATACAAAGCGGCTGCCGACCGCCGCGCGAAAAACCTGATGGGCCGCCTCGTTGCAGGCGAAAAGTACAAAAACTATTGGCGGGCTGACGATGCCGACCGCCCATTTTTTCATGCCGCCGATGCCGGGCTGCCGGTGGTGAGCCTGCTTAATTATTACGACATTGCTGACGAAGCGATGCAGAAGGAAGTGCTCGCCGCAGCCCGCAAATCGCTCGAGTTCGAACTAAAAGTGACCGGCGAGGTCACCAATCCATTCGGCTATGCCCGGCAACTGGTGCAAAGCAAAGATGGCCAGCGCCATACGTCGTTTTTCTTTCCGCACGACACCGAAACCGCTCCCTGGTGGCAGGGTGAAAACGCGCGGCTAAGTTCGCTGGCTACTGCCGCACGGCTGGCCGCCCCTCATTTTAAAGACGACAAGCAGTTTCACGACAAACTCGAATCGTACGCGACCGATCAGTTGAATTGGATTCTCGGCTTAAACCCGTTCGATGCCTGCATGCTTCACGGCACCGGCCGAAATAATCCCCCTTATATGTTCTTCGATTCGTACGAGTATACGAACTTGCCCGGCGGAATTTGCAACGGCATCACGTCGGGCTACAAAAACCCGCACGATATCGATTTCAACCTCAGCTACGCCGTCACCGGCAAAGACGAAGATTGGCGTTGGGGCGAACAATGGCTGCCGCACGTGGCGTGGTATCTCTACGCAGTCTCTCTGGGCAATTGAACTCACAATTGCCGCTGCATATCCGATCAAATCGGGCATTATTCGACCAACGCCAAGACTGAAACCGCGCGGCGGCGCCTGGCATTTATAGGCGGTTAAACCGCTCAACGTCTGGTAACAATCTGGCATGAATTTCGCTATCGAATCGCAGGTAGTGTCGAGATGATTCCTTTTTGCGAAACGCGAATTCGGCCATGCACGATCACGACTTCCATAAGCTGTACCACGGCAAGCGCAGAACAACACCCGGCCCGACGGTGGTGGTTGATGACGGTGCTATTTATGGCCGAATTCTTCGTCAGCAGGGTGGCATCCCGTCTTGGTTCTGGGGCCGCTGGGCGACGGCAGCCGAATTAACGCTGCTAGCGCACGCTATCTTGAGCGACTCGATAGACGGCAACGTTCCGGCCGAGTTTGTGGCCGAGTTCGCGCTAGGGGTCGTGGCGAAATTCCCCGATTCCGGATTTACCATTGCAACGTGGCAAATCGAGAGTTGGCTGCAGTCGCACAACTATCATCCAGCTACATCGAAATAGCCAAGCTGTTTCGATTGCCCTATCTGGCGGCGGCGGAGCGAAAAACACGCTCTTTTCAGCCAACGTTGCTTTCTGGCAACATTGCTGGGCGGCATCCCATACCTTTTGTGCCGCGCGCATCGGGGTGAGCTAACTTTGGGAAGATTTCGGCCAGTTCCTTCCAAACCTCCCGCCGCTATTTTCTCTCGCCCGTTTGTATTTTTGGGGCAGCTTCTGCCGCCGGTTTCACCGACATCAAACTGTCACGCAAGCTCACTGAGCATTGTGAGCGTTTGACAATTACTCCTTCAATCGAGCAGCCAACAATGCGATCATTTCGTCGTCGCAAATCGACTCAAAAGATCTCGCGCAAAGCCGCCAGGAAATTGCGCCGCTTCGAACGCCTGGAAGAGCGCACTGTGCTCAGCAGCTACTCAGTCGTCAATTTGAATGACTCAGGGACGGGTTCGTTGCGCCAGGCGATCCTCGACGCCAACGCAAATCCGGGCGTGGACACGATCGACTTCGCCGTGGCCGGCACGATTGGGCTCACCACGGGCGCGCTGCCAACGATTACCGATGGAGTGAAGATCGACGGCACTACCGCCCCGGGCTATAGCGCGCCCGATCCGGTGGTGCAGATCGATTTCAATGACTTTAGCGGCTTGGTGCTGAATTCGAAAGCTGCCGGGTCAGTGATCGATGCGCTGTCGCTGGTCGATGCAAAAAACGATGGGCTCACTCTGAACGGCACGAAGTATTCCACGGTCCTAGAGAACTTCATCGGATTGGACATGGACGGCGCCACGGCCGATGCCAACCGCGGCAACGGTGTGTCGCTCGTGAATGCTTCGAACAACGAAATTCAGGGAAACACGATTTCGGCGAATCAGAAAAACGGAATCTCATTAAGCGGCAGCTCGGGAAACTCAATTCTGGCCAACAATATTGGCACCGACGTAGGCGGTGCCGCCGATTTAGGCAATGGAATGAATGGGATTTTGCTCGCTGCAAAATCGAACAGCAATACGATCGGCAGCAAAGCGCTGGGCAATCTGATTTCAGGCAACGACGCCAATGGCGTGCTGATCAATGGCGGATCGACGCAAAACACGGTGAGCGACAACATTATTGGGTTGAACGCAGCGGGCGCAGCCGGTTTGGGCAATACACTGGATGGCGTGAAAGTGCAAAACGCCAGCGGAAACATCATCGGCAACACCAACCCAGTGACGGGAACAACCTATTACGATGCCAACGATGGCACGGCGATTACCATGCCCGTGGATGGTTGGCAGGGCATTCGCGCCGCATCAACGGCCGGCCAATACATGATGACCGGCACGTCGGGAACCAACGGCATCTTGTTCATCGGTACGCTCGATGGAAATACGGGAACGACGTATCAAGTCGATGTTCCCGGCATGTACGAGACGTCGGTTTACAGTCCCGATCTGATGAGCAATGGCGACATCATGCTGGTCGGCACATATAAGACCGCGTTGAACTCGCCGGTCGTTCACGGGTTCGTGTTCGAGGGACAAACGTCCGATCTGAACGATCTGGCGCATTACACCACCATCGATTACCCCGGCGCCCAGTACACCTACGTGCACAGTGTCGCCAATGGACTGGCGGTGGGCAACTACGACGATGTGGCGCTACAAGCCCTGGGAGGTCTGCAGTATGGGCCGAGCCAAGCGTTTATTTACAACGTGTCCACCGGGCAGTTTATTAGCCATGTGGCGTACCCTGGCGCGAAATCAACTTCGACGTACGCCATTTGGTACAACGGCGGCACCAGTTACACGCTGGCCGGCGGATACAACAATGGCTTTGCCAACAATTTTGCCAATCAGAATTCGCCGCTGGGAAACGCCTACTTGGTCGATTACGATTCCGCGACGGGCAAATTCTCGAACTGGACCACATTTGTCGATCCCAGTGGGAAGAATTTGCTCACGCACTTCCAAGGCTTAAGCAGCGTCGAAGCCGGCGTTTATACAATGGCCGCGGATTCGGCTTCCGTGGGAACGGGAACCCCCGCTGCAGGATCGTTAGTGACCGTGGTCCGCAATGCGAATGGATCGTTCGGTCCGGCCACCTGGTATGCGCTGCACTATTCGGGTTTAGATCCGACCACCAATATCACGAGCGCCGATTCGGTCTACGGCGACGCGGTGGTTGGTCCGGTGCTCGGCGCCGGATTCAACTATCAGGCGCAGGTCAACAGTGGCTTCGAGCTATCGAACGTTATCAGCGGCAATGGCCAAAACGGCGTGGAGCTGTCCGGAGCCAGCAATAACCAGATCGCACAAAACTACATCGGCACCGACATTACCGGCACGGTCGATTTGGGCAATGCGGCCAACGGAGTTCTGCTGACGGCCGCTGCCAAGAACAACATGATCGGCGGCATCGCCACCGACGGCAACGACCCGACCGGCGCCGTTTACATCCAGCCGGCGCTGGGCAACGTGATTTCCGGCAACAATGCCGACGGCGTACTGATCAACAAGAAATCGACGGGCAATCACGTCAGCGGCAACTTCGTCGGCACCGACAACACAGGCATCGCGGCGCTGGGCAACGGCGGCGACGGCGTGGCAATTGTCGGAGCCAATAGCAATTTCCTGATCGGCTGCAGCTTCACCGAAAACCCGTTCGTGTACTACAACGTGCTCAGCGGCAACGACGGCAACGGACTGGTGATCGAAAACTCGAACAACACCACGGTGCAAGGCAACTTCATGGGCATGGGAGCCGACAACAGCACGCCCGTGGGCAATCAACTCAACGGCGCCGTGATCGGCGGCACGTCGGCGCATACCACCTTCGGCGGGCCGATTCCGCTGGGCAACGTGGTCTCGGCGAATGTGCTCAACGGCGTGGTGCTTGCGGACAAGGCCAGCTACTTCGTCTCGTACAACACGTTCGCCGGGGTCGCAGCCTTCGAAGATACTCCCAATTCGGCTTATGGCAACGGCGAAGATGGCGTGTTGATTACTGCGACCGGCGGGCACAACTTATTCCGCACGTGCGTGATTTCGCAGAACTTCATGAACGGCGTTCACATTACCGGCTCAGCCAAGGATGTCGATATCGTCGGCATCATCTCCGGCTTGGATTGGGATGGGTTTTCGAACATGGGCAACCACCGCGATGGCGTTCTAATCGACGGCAGTGCCCACGATATCGTCATCGGCGGCCCGCAACCCACGTTCAATATCATTCCGTTTAACGCATTCTCCGGAAATGGCTGGTACGGCGTCGATGTCGAAGGCAGTGCGCACGACATCTCCATCAACAACAGCCTCATGGGTACCGACGTCACCGGCGCGTATGCCATCGGCAATGCCTACGGCGTCGTGATCGGCGGCAATACCAGCCACGTCTCCATTGGCTCAAGCGCCAGCAAGTTGCCGACGGTGATCAGCGGCAACAACGCCAGCGGCGTATTGATCTTAAACGGCAAGGATAACACAATCACTGGCACGGAGATTGGCACCGATCTCAGCGGCCAATATGCCATTGGCAACGGCGCGGCCGGCGTTTACATCGTCAACAGCTCGAACAATACGATCGGCGGCACGAAGCCCAATATGGGCAATATCATTGCCAACAACAATTCCCAAGGAGTTTTGGTGCAGCAAGGAACAGGGAACGGGATTTTGCAAAATTCGATCTATGGCAACGGCGACGTGGGCATCCTGCTCATCTCCGGCGCGAATAACAATCAGGCCGCCCCGGTGCTTACTGCCGTGCGCACCACGTTGCAAACAGTGCAAATTTCCGGCACGCTGACCAGCACGCCCAGCAAAACGTTCACGCTCGAGTTCTTTGCTTCTGACAACAACGACAGCTCGGGCCGCATTTACTTGGGCACAATGGCGGTGAAAACGAACAAGCAGGGCGTGGCCACGTTCACGTTCTTCGGTCCGACTTCGCCGATCGTGGGTACGACGTACTACACCGCCACGGCGACCGATCCGAACAACAACACGTCCGAATTTTCGGCGGCGATCTCATGATCGTCGCGATTAAGATGAGGCGCTCAGAATGGGCGCGGTATACGGCGTGTGCCGATCACTTCTTCGCATTCAAATCAGTCCAGCCTGCCGGCGGATCGGTGCTGAAGAGCTTGGGATCTAAGTCGGCATCAAAAACGATGTCTGAGAGAACCCATTTCGTCCAATATCTCGTCGGATCTTCGCTGTCGTAAGAGGTTTCGATCCTGACAGGAAGCTTTGTATCCGGTTCAACCCAGTAGACTCGTTTCCACCGATCGGTATCTTGTTCCTGGTCGAGATTCTTTTCTACCGAAAATCCATCCAATTTCTTGCCATCTATCACTCGCTCGTCGAACCGCTTCGCATCTTTTGGAACTTCGCGAATCAGATCATAAAAGTTGAGGGTGCCCTGTGATTCTCTCCAGACGTTTTCGTCACCGATCGTTACCACGCAATTCTGGGACAAAAAGGCTTTGTTCTCAGGATACAAGAAAAGCATCTTACAAGCCTTGCTATCGGTTATGGCGATTGTTGGACCGCTCCAATCCGAGTGCGAATAGGCGCGAACGTTGGATCGCAACGCTTCAATCTGCTGACAAAGTGAAGCAACAGCCGCTTTGTCGCTTGGGTCAATAACCGACACTTCAAAGCCCTCAACTTCGCGGTCCAGGCCGTCTAGCTTTTGGAGATCGGCTAAAGGAATAATTACACTCCCTCCTTCGATGGGCAGATTGCTCTCAAATGTCCCCACAATTTCAAATGGCTGATTTGCAAAGGAGATCGTATCGCCAATCCCCTTATGAAGGAATGACGCCAACCGATAACCGATCATAACCTTATTAGAATCGTCAGCGCTGATTTTTCTGCCTGATATGATTCTGGCATGTTGGATTCGCCAATCCTGAGGAGAACAACCAAACAAGAGAATACCTTTTCCCCCATGAGCACGATCATCGACGTCGACTATCTCTCCGGTCGGAGAGGCTTTATTTTGCAGTTCACCGGCGACAATTTTGACGCCTTTAAGCTTGGCTATTTCCTCGCCAAAAGATTCCGGTAGTGTCTTCGGAGCACCCTCTCGACTTGCCGGCACAACGTCAAGGTCAGGAAACAATTTACCGAGGTCAAAAGCAGTTGCTTCGACTCGCTTTCGTAAAGTTCCAAGCACTTTGACTCGCTGAACCGACTCTAATGCGTCTTTTACATCCGGACCGTGTTCGTGTGTTTCAGTTTCCGTGTACTGCACTGATTTCGTTTTGGCAACCACCTCTTGCACGTCGGCGAAGACGAATTCGGTTTTGCCGGGAATAGTCGATTGCGGTTCCGGCTCTTTGTGTGCTAACGCCGCTAAATCGTTCCAGCCGGCCGGCGGATCGATGGCAAACAGCGACCTGTCGATCGGAACGTCGAAAACAAGTTTGTCGTAAACCGAGTCGATATCAGCCTCGTCGGATTGCGTCGCATGAAAGGTTTCTTCGACCCGTAGCGGAAGTTTCGTCGAAGGATCGACCCAATAGATAGTTTTCGTGGTGACGGTGTCGGGCTTGCCGTTGCGCTTGATCGGCGCGGTTTGCTCGAGTTCGAATCCGACGACTGCTTTGCCGTCGATCGTTTTCGCCGGCAGCCGCTTCGCAGAAACGTCGGGCGCTTGCCGCAGCCACTCGTAGGTAGAATCCGGCTCAGGCTCACTGATAACAGTCGCTCCCGGATATGCGTTGGCGGCTCGGTCCCAGGAGCCGACCGAAACGAGCTTTTTATATGCCCGACGGTCGGGAAACAGCGTGATCGCCGGCAAATTCATTTGACGCGTTTGCTTTCCGTCGTAAATCGCAATGCGATGCTCATGCTCGCCTGTGTTGACGGGCTGCTCGGCCGGCAAAAACTCCCGCCGCCGCAACAGGCCATTCAAACTGCTGACATGGGAGACATAAACGATTTCCGAACGTTCGGCGTCTTTCAGTCTGATGGTTTGAATCTCGCGATATTGAAGCGACTTAGTGCCGGCCAGCGTCTTTTGCACTTCATCGAACCCGAAGCTTGCGCCGGAGCGAAAGGGCAACCACTCGGCAAGTAGAAAAATGACGGCCAGCGCAGCGGCAATGGCGGCCAGCGCCCATGCGCGAGAAAGCATCGGCCGGCCCCTCACCTCGCCACGGCGAGTCGCCTGCGGAGTCTCGCCCTCTCCGACATCGGGAGACGGAGCTGCATTGATCGCGGCTAGTGCGTCTCGAGCGCGCTCGATCGCATGATCGGCGGCATCGTCGCTCGGATTCAATTTGGCTAAGTCTCGCAGGCCGTTCAAAGAGCTTTGTTTACGTTCCACGGTGAATCACCTCTGCGGAATTATCGGGCTTGTTCAAATTCGAATTCAATGGTTGTTCGCCGAGCACAGCGCGCAATTGCTTGATCGCCTTGTGCGCGAGCGCGCGGGTTTGGTGCGGCGTGTTGCCCAAATGAGCGGCGATCGTTTCGTAACTTTCTTGCTGCAAGTAACGCATGATGACAATGTCGCGGCCTAGTGCGGCCAGTTGCTCCAGAGCGGTTAGGATGCGATCGATCTCTTCGCGGTGCGCCAAGTCAATCCAGGGGGCATTGTTGGTCGTTGAAATTGCGGAGGCGGGTGCGCCATCGATAGGGCTTGTTGCGTTCCGCTTTGCGGTGCGCCGCCAATCGAACGCCAAGTTGGTCGCGGCGCGGTAGGCATAGGCCAGCTTGTTGGCGGCCCGAGCGAAGCCGTCGCTGCGGGCGAGTTTGACGAACAAATCTTGCAGCAAATCGTCGGCCACGTCGCTGCGCAAGGTGAGCCTCACCAAGAGCGCATACAACCGCCGGCCATGTTGGTCCAATAGCGCCAGCGCGTCTTGTGGGGTGCGCTTCAAATCGAGGGCTCGCTTCCTTAAGCACCCATAATGACGCACGCCAGCCGCCGGCGCAACCAAAATTCGCTAGAAATGCAGGCGCCGCACCCCGATTCTCATGTCCAGCCGACGAATTTGGGCGTGGTGCGCGTGGGCGATAGCAGCACGGCGGCGCGTTTGCCATCCGTAAAGTAGGGATCGCCCGTCAGGTTCCGCCGCGGGGTCCTCTCATCGCAGGCACCGGCTCCATCGAGATAGCCGGCAATTTCCAATCGTTCGGCTTGCAGAAGGTCTTCAATGACGTAGTCGCGAGCCTCATCGACTTCGGCATCGACCCGGTGCGTGGTCAAATTCCAAGTGCGCCAGGTAAATCGCACGCCAATGTCGCGGCTGATTTGACCGATCCAGACCGGCAAACCTCGAAATCGTAGCGCCGTGGCCCACAGCCGCAAGTGCAGCCGTTCGTTGATCGATTCGCGAATGCGCTGCAGCGCGAAATCCTGGCTGCGGCCATAAAGGAATAGCGGGCTGATCGGCGAATAGCGATACTCATTGCCCGTCAAAAACGATCGCGCCGTTTTCAAACAAGTTGCCAGCGAAATGACCTCGGTTTCATCCCAGCGGGCTCCAAAGGCGCTGAGCACGGTAGCAAATTCCCCCACGACGACCAGATTAACCGGGTCTCCCTCGCGCGATCCACGGGCATTGCTGGTGGTGCGCGGCGCTTCCGACACTCGCTGGCGCAAGGTCGGCAGATCGCACTCTTCAAGCTGGTCGGCCGTGAAGCGATCTTGAAAATCGTGCCGCAAATAGTCGGCTTCAATGCCGGGCACTTGAACGGTGAAAATAAACTCGCCCTGGTCTCCTTCCCCCAAAAGGCGCACATGCACCACCTTGTTGCCCACATCGAGCGACGTGAAGACGAAGCCTTCGCTCGTTGCGCCGGGGTCGATCGGCCGCAGGCGGAAAGCGAACTGCTGGAAAAAGGCATCCATGCGGCGGTTGGCATACCGGGCCGTGATGATACGCAGCGGCAAGAGCAACAAGATCGGCAAATACAAAAGCACGAGCAAGCCAAACGCCCAAAAGCGGTGGGTCGTGGAGAAATGGTTCGCAGCGGCCGCTTCGAGCGACGAGTAGTAGTTGGGGTCGATGCCCAGCAGGCTCAGCCGGCAGGGTTTCTGACTGCCGTTGGCGATGCGCAGCCAGACGGGCTGAATGCCGCGGCGGGCCATGCGCACACCGAAAAACCGATGGCTTTCGCGATCGTCGAGCACGGCCACGGTCACGTCGATACCGCCGGCACTCTGCTGCTGGGCACGCTCGAGAAACGCGCGCTCCTCGGCGCGGCCGCATAACTGACCAGCGCCCAACTTACGATTGGAATGCGGCGGGTGAACATTGAGTTTGAATCGCCGCGATCTCTCTGCATCCGCCGATTGAACAAAACAGCTTCCGCGCTGACATAGAAGCCGTCGAAGATAATCAAAGGCTCGCGGATTGCAATCCGCAAGGCTAAAATTCAATCGCCAGGAACCGGCGGCAATCGCGTTCTACGACTACACAAACAGCTCTTTAATCACCTTGCCGCTGTTGGCGATTTTCATCGGGCGGCCGTTTTTGCTGGTGAAGGTGGTTTCGAGCGAGATGCCGAGCGCTTTGAGCACGCTGGCCATCAGGTCTTGCGAGGTGTAGGGCTCGGTGTCGACCTGCGTGCCGTCTTCGTTGGTCTTGCCGACCACGATGCCGCCCTTGAACCCGGCGCCGCCGACGACCACGCTCCAGCTCGGGCCCAGTGATCGCGGCCGGCGTTGCCGTTGATGCGCGGCGTGCGGCCGAATTCGCCCATCCACACGATGGCCGTCGATCGTACAGGCCGCGCTCCTTCAAGATCGGTAACCAGCGCGCGTCATCGCCTTGTCCAGCTCGGGCAGCTTCTTTTCGAGCGTCGGTGAAGATGTCGCGGTGGTTGTCCCAGCCGCCCAAATCGACTTCGACAAACGGCACGCCAACCTCGACCAGCCGGCGGGCCATCAGGCAGCCGTGGCCGAAGCCGTGTTGCCGTACTTTTCCTGCACTTCGGGCGGCTCCTTGTTGACCTTGAAGGCGTCCATTTGCTTGCTGGTCATCAGCGACACGGTCTTTTGCAGAACTTTGTAATGATCGTCGGCCGATTCGCCGCGGTTTTCGCTGATGAAATTCTTCTCGAGCGATTCCAGCACGGCCAATCGCTGCTCCAGCCGCTTCGGGATCGCCGCCGATATTCAAATTTCGCACGTCGCCATTGGCGTCGACGACGAACGGCGCCCAGGTCATGCCCAGGAAGCCCGGGCCGACGCTGCCGCCGCCGACCGACACGAACGGCGGAATTTCCAAATCGGACATTTTGTCGGCCAATTCGTGCGCGATCGACCGCGCCGTAGCTGGGATGCTCGATGTTCGGATTGGGCACGTAGCCGGTGTGCATGTAGTAGCGGCCGCGGTTGTGGTCGGCCTCGCGCGTGCTCATCGAGCGAACGATCGCCAGGTTGATTCATCTGCTTGGCCATCAGCGGCATGTGCTCGCAGATTTGCAAGCCGTCGACCGAGGTCGAAATCGGCTTGAACTGGCCGCCGGTGGCCGCACCGGGCTTCAGATCCCACATGTCGATCGTGCTGGGGCCGCCGCTCATCCACAGCATGATGCACGACTTGTGCTGCTTCTTCAGTTCGGCCGCGTTGGCCAAGATGCTGTTGGTGAACGAAATCGCCGGGGCCGCCAGGACCGCCGCGCCGGCCAAATGCGACATAAAATGACGCCGTGTCATTCCGACGGGCAGTTGCAGCGATTCATGGAATGCCTCCCAGACGGGAAGTTGTCGTCGAATTCAAGTTGGTACGATTCGTTTCGCACGAATTCCTCGAATTCGACCGCGAATCGTTCTAGTGATTCAAAATAAACTCGCCGGTGTTCAGCACGACCCAAAACACGTCTTGCATCGCGCCGACCGGGTCTCCCTGGCGGGCGGCCAACAAGCTGATTCGCCCGGTCAATTTCGCCTCGCGTTGGCTTGCGCGACAGGGTCGCCATAAACAGCAGGTTAATGCGCGTCGGCATTGTTCATTTTAGAATTGTTCGCCAACTGGTACAGGAACCCGCCTTCTTTAGGGGTCGTCGCCTGGCGAATCAAATCGCCGTTAAACATCATCAGCGTCTGCGGAATCGTGCCGTTGAACGTCGTCGTATCGTCTCCTTCGTCGGTGCCGAAGGCGATCGTGAACTGCTTCAGCCAATTGTCGCTGCATCCGCTCTTGCTCGTCGAGGCTCCCCTGCGTTTTGTCGGCATCGGTCGCCACCAGCAGCGATTCGTACAGCTCCTCGGCCCGCATTTGCCGCAGATAAAAGTGGCTGAACATCGGCTTCTCGCCCAGGGCCGGATCGTCTTTTTCGTTGCGGCCTTTCACGATGCGGCTCGACAGGCCATAGGGCTCGCTGAGCACGATCCAGCGAATCAGCTGCTTCAGGTCGAAGCTGCTGTTGGCAAAATCGCCGGCCAGCTTCTGCGAGCAGTTCCGGATGCGACGGCGGATTGTGCGGCCCCATGTCGTCGACCGGCTTGGTGAAGCCGTAGCCCAGGAAGTGCCCCCACATGCGGTTGACGATCGCCATGGGCAAGATAGTTCGACTTAATGATCATCTTCGCCAGTTCGTCGCGGCGATTGACGTCGGCGAGCTTGCCGCTGTGCGAAATGGTTTCGCCATCGACGAACACTGGAAACGCCGACTTCAACTGCCCGTTGCGCAGCTCGTAGAACAAGATTGCTTCATCGGGCTTGCCGTCTTCGCCGCGAAAATCTTGATTCTTCAGCATTGCCAGCGACGCCCCCGGCGCCTTTTTCCGCTCTTCGCGCACGGCCTGCGTCTGCCGGAAGAAGGCGTTCAATTCCCAGAACTGATTTTGCTTCCAATCGTTGAACGGATGGTTGTGGCACTGCGTGCATTGCACTTGCAGGCCGAGGAAGATTTTGGCCGTTTTCGCCGTGGCATTGACCCCCTTGTCTTCCATGTTGCCGATCAGGAAATTCACGGCGCCGTCGAAATCTTCCTCGCCCGGCTTGTTCGAGCCGGTGGCGGTCACCAGCTCGTACACCATCTGGTCGTACGGCTTGTTGCGGGCGAAACTGTCGCGCAAATACTTTTCCATGCCGTCGCGATTCACGATCGAACGGCGGTCGAGCATCGGGTTGGGCCGCCCGATCAATAGTGTCGTCCACAGCGTACTCCAATTCCGCGCATACTCTTCGACATATTCATCCGACAGCAACCGATTGATCAAATTCAACTTCCGATCGGCTGGCTTATCTTTCGTAAACCTTTCCAGCTCTTCAATGCTGGGAATCCGTCCCAGCACATCGAGATACACGCGCCGGCACCATTCGCCATCGGTCGCGGGCAGGGAAGGCTTAAGTCCGTGAGCGTCCCAGCCTTGCTTGACGAGGTCGTTGATATAGGCAACCTGCGGAATGCCGTACGATTGCCGCGCTTTATTGGAGGGCACTGCGGCTGACGCTGAAGCAGACCCTGTTGCATCGGCACTCTCTGATTTAACAGAGTCAGTTTTAACAGAGTCAGATTTCGCAGTGTCAGATTTAGCAGTGTCCGAATCACTTTGCCCGCTGGCGGGCGGCAGACTTGTAGAAGATGAGGATACAGAAACTGCCGAGGGCTTTGTTTCCGATTTTTCCGCTGGTTTGATGCCAGCTATCTCGCCCGAAATTCCCGACGACATCGCGGCGGAAGTATCATTGCCGGCCGACGGCATACCTGCATCGTCCGCCACCACTGCGAAGGTGATTACCAACCCTAGTGCAATGCCCCCCATTACCAGCAAGGCCCTTGCCATCTTCGCTCCTCCAATGCAAGCCTGTGAACTCATCGCCCAGCGCAGACTGCCACTGCTACCATCATGGTAACGACTTTTGCGCCGATACTCAAAATCTTTTCGATTGCCGGAAGCAGTTCTCGCTCGTGCGCAAGTGAATATGGAATAGGAATCAGAATAAATGCGAAGCCGATTCACAAATCGCGCAGGTTTGATGCTCCTGGTGGCTGTTGAATTCCCAAAGGCCGAACTAAGGTTGCGAAGCCGTTTGTTGTCGCAGGCGGAATCGCTTGGAGTTTATCTGGCACTCCTTCCTTGCCCCTAATATCGCGGCCGGCAAAAAATTGGAAAAAGAATTTATCACACGGCGGCCAAAATCCTACATCCAAGCTCGCGAGATATTGTATCAAAACGCGGCATATGTTCAATTTTGCGAGTATCAAAAAAGAACAGGCGAGTTGGGCATCCTCACTTACTTGGATTCCCAACTCGCCTTTGCGTCGTGGCCAAAATTGTCCCGGTTGGCGTCGCTGACCTCGTTTTAAAATGGGGGAGTATTAAGCGAGGAAAAACAGCGTAAATCGTGGTGCCACCGAGCCTTCAGCCTTATTCCCTGATGTCGATTCTCCGACATCAACCTCTTCGTTTGCCGGCCCCAGCGTCGTTCTCAAAGCGCCTCTTCTTTGTTCCGACCCCGCTGCCGATCGGCCAGCTCTCGCCAGCCATGCCCCAAGCTCTGCAAACACTGTGCCATGAATGCAACCACCCGAACTCAGGTGGTGTACCCCTAAATGTGTCTGGCTTCCATGATGGTGTCGATCAACTCGCGAATGGTCCAACGATGGTCAGCCAAGCCGTGGGCCATAGCCGGGGTCATTCGGCCTAGCGTCCGATGGAAGCGGCAGAAGCTGTAATGAGCGAACATCAGGCCCAAAGCGGCTTGGTGATTGCCCCACTTCTTGCTAAAGCAGTAGGTTAACCGACCCATACGTTTGCAGAAGTTGCGGATCGTGCCGTTATGACGCTCCGAATGGCTGGTGCAAACGCGGTCCATCTCCGGGTTGCCAAGCGCCGCAACCTTCTTGCTGCCTATTATCCGCGAAGGCGAATACTTCCGCCGATCTTCTTTGGTTGGCTCCGCAAAAGTTTTACCAAAACGCCGTGACTGGTCCGGTTGCCGATCTGGCGCAGGACGGCAAACGGATACGGAGCCCAGCCATCGGTCGACAGTTGAAACCGGCCCGTCGTGGCGTCGTTCAGCTTGCGGCAGAATTCGTGGGTGTCCGGCTCACTGCGTCGGCCTAGATGCCAGCAAATCAGAAGCTTGGTGTTTCGCTCAACGGCTGTATAGCAATAACTATCGCCGCAGCCGCCGACGTAATGCTTGGTCTTGGCGGTATAGCGCTTGCAGAAAATGAACTGCCAAATTTCATCGGCCTGAACATCGTCAACATGGACGCCCTTGATATGCTCTTGCAAGTAGGCTTCGCAGTGCTGGCCGTGAGGTGGACCCCAATAATCACACACCACCAAACGCTAAACTGTTGGCGGCGTGGGTGTCCGCAAGATGCCTCTCAGTGTTCGACCGACGAATTGACTGGATTTCTATTTGTCGAGTTAATTATTGCCGTCGCTGGGGGGACGCTGCTTAGTGTGCTGCCGAAATGAGCGAGGCATTGGCTCGACCTAGCCAGCGCACTGGCCAGCTAGCTTCGCCAGTCGAGCTAAGCGGAAATCCTTCTGAATGACCCTTCCGAATTCGTCGGTAATGACAGATTCGTTCGCTCTTTCGGCAGAGTCGAGTTCTCCGCCTGGCCGAAAATTCACAATATGCAGCTTCGTCTAGCGGCAGGGCTCATTAGCCATCACGCGCTGCTAGCAGCGAACAAAGGTGAAATGGGTGCATTGCCTTTCCAAAACATATTCATTGCAAGGGCGCGTTCGGTCATGGATCCGCTTTCCAAGACAACGGTGATCATCAAAACGTTCCAGCGGCCGGAAAGCTTGGATCGGGCGATCCGCAGCATTCGGCGCTATTACCCTAAACTGCACATCATTGTGGCCGACGACGGCTTTAAACCGGCATTGCGCACCGATGTCGAGTACGTTCGGCTGCCCACCGATGTCGGCATCAGCACCGGTCGCAATGCGCTATTGGACCGTGTGACAACACCGTATTATTTGTTGATCGACGACGACGTTGAGTTTCGACCGCAAACGAAAATCGAAAAACTCGCGAGTTTGGTTGATCAGGGCGAATTAGATCTCGCAGCCGGAAGTTGCCTGCGCATCGAGCGCAAGTGGAAATTTCTACTGCGCCGTAAACCGCAGCCATTTCACGGATTGTTCAGCTTCACTGGGGGTGACTTGCGGCTCGTCGGCGGAACTCACGGCACGCGCGACGGATATTCGCTTTGCGATATCGCGCATAATTTTTACGTGGCCCGAGTTGATCGAATTCGATCTATGGGGGCCTGGGATCCGGAACTGCGCCAGAACGAGCATACGGAGTTCTTCGTTCGTGCGCGTCGCCACGGGATCCGAGTAGGCTACTGCCACGACGTGGTCGTTTGGCACTGGGTAGCGCGGCCAGAAGGTTATGGTGCCTATCGCTTTCGCAGCTACCATGATTTGGCCGCCCGCAAAATCGGCGTCGATCGCATCATTGGATTCGAAGGCCAAGTGTTTGCGTATGATGGTCCCAAGGCAAAGTCGAAACATCGCAAGCAGGTTGCGGTCATACCAAATGCCGCGTAATGAATGAGCATAGCGATCATTTGATGGCCAAGCCGTTATTGTGCGGCATTGATCGAACTTCGCAGACGCGCGGCAACGCTCAAGCTTGTCTGATTTTGAGCCAACTGAATCCAAATCCGAACGGGAATGTGCCTTGATGCTGGAGTCGTTCTCCGAATTGTTCCTGCCAACGAGCGACGATTTGCGACTCCCCTTCCCGTTCTGCATCATCCAGGAACACGTCGGCGTTGTCGGCCAGCAAAGGCATCGCCAAGGGCAAAGTGTTCTGCCGACCGACCTCTTTGCCGGGCGGCCCATCGATCAACAGCAAATCCACCTTTTGGCCCAGTAGCGCATGGCGAAGCTCGGATTGGTCGATCCCGTACCCTCGTTCCTGCAAGGTTCCACCGGCGATCGGCGCCAGCATCAAGTGCACTAGATGATCCGTGCCGAGATCGCGTAAGAGCGTCGCGGTTTGCGTAAACCACTCGCCGTCATGCTCCAGTGAAACGACTGCAGGCGTGAGCTTTCCTAGATGTTGTTGATTCCGTGCATAGAGAGAGAACATGCCCGTGCTCCGGCCGCTTCCCATTTCTAAAATCGTGCGGGGCTGTACCTTCTGCAAATAGCGCCACAGCCACGCCATTGCGCCTCGAGTTAGGGCGTACGTCGAATTAAACGGCGGGCGGTGGACGATGTCGTAAAGCGGATGGCGATTATCAAGGTATAAATCGCGCCCCTTGAGAGCCCAACGAAACAAATACCGGCCCACACCACGCCGCGGTAAGATCCCTCGGGGTACGCAGGGATCGACAACATGCTTCGCAAAAATCTGCTTTGCAATTCCCATATTGTCGTTCGTTCCTATCTCTTGGTGCTGACGGCTCAATGCGACGGCAGCGTTCCGCGCGATACAAGTCCGATACCGAACCAAACTAACCGACGGGGGGAGCGACGAAACCTCGGGCGCGTTCGATTGGCTGCAAGTGCGCAGCTTAAATAATTGATTCCAGGGCACAAATGCCACGTACAACCATTGCAGATGCCAGACCGCCGGTTAGGTGTGATACCGAACAGAATGCAGCGAATGCGCACAAAGATGAGCACTGTTAATAGATATATTCGGCGTCTGGGCGATCTTTTCTTCCCCCTCAATCCGTGCTAGCAGTAGGAGTCTTTTGTCGATCGAATTGGCTATGGCTTTGCTCGATTGCAGAGCTGCCGTTTCAAAGCTGCAAGTTGCCTTTTCTCAACACCCGGATCGACCTAACTACAGGCCACCATCAATGAACTGCTCGTGCCGACTTGAACTACAGCAGCCAAAGCCGCGCTCGCTTTGGATTTGACGCAGCCAAATTCACGACCTACGTTTTCAATGGCGATTGGCCGTCGCCGGACTCATCGCATTAATTCAATTGGTTCTTGTCATCTCCTCTGGCTCTGTGGTTTCTGCAGTGCATTAAAATCTCGTACGCATCGCCGCTCGACGACCGCTCGTCTCCGGCTCTAATTGGTTGCACATACGCTAGTCCAATCGTCGTCAAACTAGTCTTAGAACGAACTTTCCGCCGGACGAAGGTCACGTCGCTGGCCCACAACGGTACGGCATTGCCGGGCACCAATGCCAATTTTGCGCGCTGCCAACAAGAATTGAGTCGATCATTTAAGGACCAATCGCACTCTCGCGAAATCGCATGCTACGCCAATCAAGCTTTGGAGCGACAACGATGCCTGACATTCCGGCCGACAAGCTCATGATCGACACGGTTACGGCGCTCGAAACAGTCTCGGCAGGCGATACCAATATTCGCTCGCGCGTCCACGAACTGCTCTTGCGAATGTATCCCCCGGGACCGCCCGCAGAACGCCGGCACGATCGCCGCTATCCCTACCCACACCTCATTCGCCTGACTCCCGCCGATCAGGATGGCACGCCGCAGCCCGATAAGACAATCGTCGTGGTGGGCAAGAATCTTTCTGAGCGCGGCTTGGGCTTTTTTCATCAGCAGCCGCTGGCCGACCGCCGGATGATCGTTTCGCTCGATGCCGGCAACGGTCGCTGGCTGGGTCTATCGATCGACATTACCTGGTGTCGATTCATTACCACGGGCTGGTACGAAAGCGGAGGGCGCTTTCTGCAGGCAGTTCCCGCCATTATGCCTGAGAAATAATCCCATCCAATGGCCCACTGAGAGTACCGCCAAGAAGAAATAAATAATCAGGCGCACGCAGCCGACGAGAAAATCTTAAATGCACGAAATAAACTTAACAGCGACTATGCGCACCGCGCTTCGCTGGGCGAAATTTCCCGCCAAAACCGTACCTTGAGGTCCGTTGCTCGAGCAGGGGTCCACCACTCGCGGAACCGGCGGGTGGACTCCTGCAGAGCCGCGGTTTCCATTGCAATCAGCTTGCCCAAGAATCGCCGCTGATCGTCTTCCATTGTTTCGTCGAGCCAAACCAAATAGCGGTCGCGGGCGATGGCATAGTCGTTGATTTCGCCCAGTTTCTCCTGCAATTGCTCCACGAGCGGATAGAGTTCCTTGCGGAAGCCAGCGTCAAAGGCTGCCGCAAAAAGTTCCATCGCATACCGCAACTGCTTGCTGGCGATTCGAAATTCGTGCAGCGCGAGCGTGCTTTCGAAATCTCCTTCGGCCGCCGCAAAAAAAGTTGCTGCCACCGGCTGCAAACCAACGCGCGCGGCTTCCAGAAAGCTTGGCTCTTGCCCCTCCTGCCGCCACCGAGTTCTGCGCACGAGCTTCTTCACACGGCCGCTAAAGCAGCGGCTCTTGAGCTTTTTGCAAATCTCGCCAATGGGCGCTGCCGCGCGGCGCTCGCGTGCCAATCGATCCAAGAGTGCGGCGCAATCGGCTGTTCCCGCGTCTGGGCAAACGGTGGCAAGTCGCTTGGCTAGCACATCTAAATCGCGCGCGTTCCCTGCCGCCTTTCGCACGCTTTTGAGGTGCTTGGCCATCCGCTTCGTGCGTTTTGCCGGCAGCATCTGCGCGAAAATATCGAGCGCCGCCATCGCTCGCCGAGTCGAGACCCGAAGTTGGTGTACCGGCTCGATATCGTCTTCCGCCGCGCGATCGACCAGCTCCATCCACTCACGAAACGTTTTCAGCCGCGCGCGTATTGCCCGCTTGGCGACGTCGGCCGCGGGCTCGTCGGGCGAATCGGCGTCAATCCACTTGCTGTTGCGCGACATGATGGCGCGATGAACGGCGATGACAAGCATCTTGCGTTAAATAGGTTGTATGGCCCTGAGCCAATCCATTCAATTCTAACAGCTCGGCCGAATCGCATCGGCCGAACACTTACTGCGAATAAGATCGATTCGCCAATTCATTCCTGCGAATTCACAGCGTTTCAAATTGGCATTTTGGCGCGCCTGCTGGGCGGTGTAAACCACCTCCGCACCGCGCAGATAGGAAAACCTTCGCGCCGAGGGTACAGCAGCCCTTGCATTCCCCCCAAACGCCAGACTCAGCAGGGTTTGCGCACGCGCATATCCCTTGGCGCAGGCGTAATCGCATGCTGAAATGCCTGTGAATTTTAAACTGTGGAAAACATGTAAATTGGCGACGACTCTTCGCCGCTTGGAGGTGATCTGTGATTGTTGGCGTTCCGAAGGAGGTGAAACGCGACGAATATCGTGTGGCCATGTTGCCCGTTGGCGTCGACCAGCTTACTCGCGCCGGCCACACGGTCCTTGTGCAACGCGAGGCGGGCGTTGGCTCCGGTTTATCCGATTCCCACTACCAGCAGGCGGGAGCGGAGATGATCGAATCGGCCAAAGAAGTGTTCGACCGCTCCGACATGATCGTCAAAGTAAAAGAGCCGCAAAAGGAAGAAATTCCTCTCATGCGCAAAGGGCAGGTGATGTTCACTTATTTTCACTTCGCCGCCGATCGCGAACTGACCGAATCGTTTCTGCATAGCGGTGCCACAGCGGTTGCCTACGAAACGCTGCGCGACGATCGCGGCCGTTTGCCCTTGCTAACGCCCATGAGCGAAGTCGCCGGCCGCATGAGCATTCAAGAAGGTGCAAAATATCTTGAACGTCCCCAACAAGGGCGCGGCATATTGCTCGGCGGCGTGCCGGGCGTGGCGCCGGCAAATATTCTCATCCTTGGCGGAGGCGTGGTCGGTGCCAACGCGGCGAAAGTGGCCGCCGGCTTTGGCGCAAACATCGCGCTTTTAGACGTTAATATGGATCGTCTCCGTTATCTCGACGATGTGACCGCCGCCAATGTCGATGTACTATTCAGCGATCGCTACACCATCCGCGAGTATTTGAAACTGGCCGACCTGGTAATCGGCGCCGTCCTGATTCCCGGTGCCAAGGCGCCCAACCTGATCGAGCGCGAAGACCTCAAGCTCATGAAGCATGGCAGCGTGATCATCGACGTAGCCATCGATCAAGGCGGCTGCGTAGCCACAAGCCGACCGACCACTCACAGCCACCCGACCTACATGGTCGATGAAGTTTTGCACTACTGCGTTACCAATATGCCCGGCGCGGTCGGCCGCACCAGCACCTACGCGCTGTGCAATGTCACCCTTCCCTGGGTTGTTGAAATTGCCAGCCGCGGCATTGTCCCTGCTGCCAATCGGCTCCGCCCCATCGCCGAGGCCGTGAACATTATCGATAATGAAATAACCAATCGAGCGGTGGCCGACACATTCGGCATCAAGCACAGCCCGCGCTTCGATTTGGCGTGAGTCGTCCCTTCCCTGCGATAAGCCCCATGCCGCAACCTGCGCCTCTGCAAACATTGCACTGGGTTGGCGGCATCGATGGCCATTTGAGGCTCATCGATCAAACGCGGCTCCCCGTGGAATTCGTTGAAATCGAATGCCGTAGCGCCGAATCCGTTTGGCAAGCAATTCGAACTTTGCAGGTGCGCGGCGCGCCCGCCATCGGCATTGCGGGCGCTTATGGAGTTTGTCTAGGCGTGCAACAAGCCATGACTGCCGATGCCCCGGCGTTCTTTCGCCAACTCGACGAAATGGTCACCTATCTCGCCACCAGCCGGCCAACGGCCGTCAATCTCTCTTGGGCAGTCGAGCGCATGAAGCGCGCGGCTCAAAAGCTCAAAAGCCGGCCACCGTGCGAAATTGCCGAAGCGCTCTTGTCTGAGGCCAATGCGATTTGGGGGGAAGATCGTGCCATGTGCCGCGCCATCGGCCGCCACGGCGCAGTGCTTCTTCAAGATGGCTGTGGCGTTCTTACCCACTGCAACGCCGGTGCGCTCGTGACAGTCGATTACGGTACGGCGCTGGCCCCTATTTTTACCGCTCACGATTCCGGCAAACGCCTGCATGTGTTCGTCGACGAGACGCGGCCGCTGTTGCAAGGTTCCCGCCTTACCGCCTGGGAATTGCTTCAGCGTGGCATCGAAGCCACCGTGATTTGCGATTCCGCAGCCGCCCAAGTCATGCGCGAAGGTCGAGTTCATGCCGTGCTCGTCGGAGCCGACCGCATTGCCGCCAATGGCGATACGGCCAACAAAATTGGCACTTACGGCGTGGCGATTTTGGCTTCCACACACGATATTCCGCTCTACGTCGCCGCCCCCAGCAGCACGTTCGATTTGTCCATTGCTTCCGGCGAGAAAATCCCCATCGAGCAGCGCTCCAGCGAAGAAATCACCCACGGCTTCGGCCGCCAGACCGCTCCGGCCGGCGTTCGAACCTATAATCCAGCATTCGACGTAACTCCCGCGCGCCTCATTCGCGCGATCATTTGCGAGCACGGCGTCATTGAACCCGTAACGAGCGACCGCATCGCCCAAATGCTCGCCGCAACAGGACCCAAATCCGCGTGACGGAAAAACAAGAAACTCGCGCCCGCGTCAAAGCCGCTCGCGATGCGTTTGCACGCGACCGCGCCGCCTGCTCGATGGCCAGCGCAGGTATTGCTCAAACGCTGCTCGCGCTCAACGAAGTTGTCGCCGCGAAAACCTGGTGCGTTTATGCTTCGACGTCCAGCGAAGTGAGCACGCATGAGCTAATTCGCAATTTACTTGCGCGGTTCGACAGTGTTAGCCCCCCGAGTCGTCGGCCCGGGCGAAATGATCGCGCGGCAAATTCATTCGTTTGAACAATTGCAAATCGGCGCTCGTGGTATTCTCGAACCGCCACCGGGAAAACCGTTCCACGGCAATATCGACATTTGTATTTGCCCTGGCGTCGCGTTCGCAGAGCGTGGCGACCGGCTTGGCTGGGGCCTCGGGTATTACGACCGTTTTTTGGCAGCCCAATCGATCGAGTTAGCCATTGGGCTAGCATTCGAATGCCAAATAGTGCCCATGCTGCCACGGCAATCGCACGACCGCCTTGTCGACCTGATTATTACTGAAAAACGGGTGCTACATTGTCGCAAGCTGCATTTGTCCGCGGACTGTTGAGACCCCGGGGACAAAACCGCCGGGGACTGGCTCATTTTGCGCAGTCCGCCCAGCAATATGTGCCTGTCCCCTTCTCTGAGCGGTTTTGTCCCTCCGTTTTAGGTACGAAGGTGAATTATTTCGCATGGAAATCGAATTGAAAATGGCCGAAACTCAAGATTCGTCGACGGATACGCTTTCGGCCGCTCTTAAACGCCATGGCATGGAACTGCCGAGCGATCAAACGAGCGCGCTCGAAAAATATTGCGCGCGCCTTTGGGACTGGAACCAGCGGCTCAATCTCACTCGCCATACGAACTACGAAAAATTCGTCAGCCGCGATTGTTTAGATAGCTTGCAACTTGCCAAGCTGCTAGCGCCCAAAGAGCGCGTGCTCGATGTTGGCACGGGGGGTGGTGTTCCGGGCGTCGTCATTTCCATTTTGCGCCCCGACTTGCACGTCGAACTGTGCGAATCGGTAGCGAAAAAGGCTAAAGCGATCGAAGCAATTGTCCGCGAAGCCAGCGTCAACGCTCGTGTGCATCATGCCCGCGCTGAATCGCTGCTGGAAAAACAGAAATTTGATTCGCTCGTGATTCGGGCCGTTGCTCCACTGGTGAAACTTCTCACTTGGTTCAAACCGCACTGGTCGCACATCGGCCGGCTGCTGGTGATCAAAGGCCCTCAATGGATCGAAGAGCGCGGCGAGGCTCGCCACCACGGGTTATTCCACGAGCTTCAATTGCGCAAGACCGCGGCGTATCCGTTGGCTGGCACCCAATCGGAAAGTGTGATTCTCGAAATTCGGCCGAAAGATGCAAAAGCCGAGTGACGCTCGTCTGTGGCACGCAGCGAAATGGCCCCAAATCCGCCCTTTGACCTTCCCCCAGTCAAACCGTAAAACATGATAGGCGTTCGCCACGGCCTCTGATGAGAGGCCCCCGCAATGGAGGCCTGTGAACCTGGTCAGGGTAGAAATACAGCAGCCATAAGCAGTTACCTTTTTGTGCGGTGGGTCTCTCATCAGAGGCCGTGGGGGGCACAGTGATCAAAATCTAAATTCGCGACCATGTGATATGGCTGACGATCTATTCACGGATGGTTCGACACCCCAGGCCGCAAAGCAGCCATCGGAATATGTCGTTGTCGCCCGGCGCTATCGCCCCCAATCGTTCGACGAGCTCATCGGTCAATCGCACGTAGCCCAAGGTCTCGCCGCCGCCATTGCCGCCAGCCGCGTCGGCCATGCCTACCTCTTCACCGGCGTGCGCGGCACGGGAAAGACCTCCACCGCGCGCATTTTCGCCAAAGCCCTCAATTGCGAACATGGACCCACGCCGACCCCATGCAACGAGTGCGATATTTGCCGCTCGATCACCGCCGGCGACGATATGGATGTGTTGGAAATCGACGGCGCAAGCAATCGCGGCATCGACGAAATTCGCCAGCTTCGCCAGAACGTAAATGTGCGTCCCAGCCGTGCGCGTTTCAAGGTCTATATCATCGACGAAGTGCACATGCTCACCAAGGAGGCGTTCAATGCGCTTCTGAAAACGCTCGAAGAGCCCCCCGAGCATGTGAAATTTATCTTTTGCACGACTGAGCCTGAAAAAATCCCCATCACCATTTTGTCGCGCTGCCAGCGCGACGATTTCGCCGGCATTCAAACCAGCCAAATCGTCCGAAGGTTAGAGCAAATCGTCGCTGCCGAAAAAGTGCAGGCCCAGCCCGAGGCGCTGGAAATTCTGCGCCGTGCCGCCGGTTCGATGCGCGATAGCCAATCGTTGCTTGAGCAACTGCTGGCATTCGGCTCCCACAATATCACGGTCGACGATGTGCATCGCCTCCTAGGCACCGCCGGCAGCGACCGCATTGCTCGCCTCGTCGGCAATCTAATCGACCGCAACGCGGCAGCAGTATTGGCCGAAGTCGATCGGGCCTGCGCCGAAGGGGTCGATGTGGGCCAATTGCTCGACCAGTTGCTCGGCTACTTTCGCGATGTCATGGCCTCGGCGGTCGGTTGCTCGTCCGAAGTGTTGCTTCATGTTTCCACGCAAGAGCAGCCCGCGGTGCAAGCGGCAGCCAAAGGGCTCGGTTTGGAAACCATTTTGGCCGTGCTGCAAATTCTCGACCACACGCTTTCGCGATTGAAGTACTTAACGTATCCGCGAACCGTCTTGGAATTGGCGCTGGTGCGAATTTGTTTATTAGAAGATTTAGATGCGCTCTCTGAGTTAATTTCGCAGCTTCGCGAAGGCGCTCCTGCGAGCTCCGCTGGCATGGGAAGCAACTCCGGAACTGCGCCTCGCGCAATCACTTCACCTACTGCCGCAAAATCCCAACTGTCGTCACCGGCCGCTGCCGCGATTTCGCCCGCGGCAAAAAAAAAATTTGAAGCCTGCGCGAAGCGGAGTCGGTGCAAACTCTGAAGAGCCGCCAACTCTCGACAACGGCGCCTCTCACGCAATCGCGCCGCGCCGTATACGGCAACAGATATATCTTCAAACGGGAATTCTGGCTTAGCCAACTCGTCGACAGCGCCCTGCAAACCCTTACTGCCGCCGCACCAAGCGAAGTGACCGACGAGCGAGCCGTGGAAATTTGGCAGCAAGCCGCCCAGTTGCTCGGCGGCATGGCCGTCGATATGTTGCGCCAAGCCACGCGGGGCCGCATCGTCGAAAGCGATCAGCTAGTTGTGTTCTTCCCCGCGAAGTATAATTCCGCGAAGATGTTTTTCGAGCGGCCGGAAAACGCTGGAAAATTGATTACGCTGCTGGCCGATTTGGTCGGCCGCCGCCTGAAAATCGGGTACGAACTTGAGGCCGATTCACAAACCGAATCCGCCGATGCCCCTCGCCCGACTTCGCAGCGGCAGCGCTTGGCTCAGGTTTGCCAACGGCCCTTCGTCCGCCAGGCCATCGAGTTATTCAATGCCACGCCTCAATCGGTGGAGAGCTAAAAGTGTTTAAAGGATTGTCGAATTTGACGTCGCTGGTGAAGCAGGCTCAGCAAATGGGCAGCCGCATTCAAGCCGTCAACGAAGAGCTGCGCACCAAGCGCCACAGGCAAGGCCGGCGGCGGAATGGTCGAAGTCGAGGTCGACGGCTTGGGCCAGGTGCTCAAAGTCTCGATCGATCCCGCGCTCGTGGAGCGAAAAGATCGCGAACTGATTGAAGACCTCATTCCCGCCGCAGTCAACGATGCCGTCGCCAAATCAAAGGAACTGCACGCCGAAGCCCTCAAAGGCCTCACCGGCGGCCTCGATCTGCCCGGCCTCAAAGAAGCCCTCGGCGCCTCCGACGCTCCCGACGACTCGCACACCTTAACACCCGACTCCTGACCTCCGCCGCCCGAACCCGGAATCCTGAACCCCGAACCCTGAACCCTCCAACTATTGAT